>NZ_CADIKI010000018.1 GCF_902859935.1 Paraburkholderia fynbosensis | reverse complement strand
CTGCGTGACCGCGGAGTTTTGCGGCAAGGCATTGGCCATCGAGCATGACGGCGAAGTCTACTCGTGCGATCACTATGTTTATCCCGACTACGCGCTGGGCAACATCCGTGCAACGCACCTCGGCGAGATGGCATTCTCGGCGCGGCAGCAAACCTTCGGCTACGCCAAGCGAAATTCTCTTCCAGCGTTTTGCCGACAGTGCAAGCACCTCAAACTCTGCTGGGGGGAGTGTCCGAAGAATCGCTTCGTGCGCAGCCCAGACGGCGAGCCCGGATTGAATTATCTATGTTGGGGCATTCGTCGCTTTCATGACTATGCGGGCCCCGCTCTCAGACAGTTGGCAAGGCAGTCTGAATGATTGGTGGAAAGTCGCTCGCTTCGAAGCACAGTGGCGACGCCGAACTGTCGGGATCGCAGCTGGGTGCCTGCGAAAATTGAGTTTTTTCTTTGGAGGCCGTATGGACGCTAACCTGGTGAAGCGAATAGCACTCGCGTTGCAAGAAGCGGCGCGCAATCGCACGCTCTTGCCGTACCAACGCCTTCACGCGATGCTGCCGGGTCAATTGCCTGTGTCCTTGCGCTACGACGTGCTCGAAGCGGCTGCAAAAAAACTCGAGGACCTCGAAATCTGCGACTACGGTGTGCTCCTCGCACTGGATAGCGGGATGCCGGGTTCAGATTTCTTTCTGCGCTTCCGGAGGCGCCGGCTTGCCGACTATATTCTGGCCTTGGGCGACCCGCGATACACCCGCCCAACGCGCAAGATGAAAACGGCGCTCGTGGCCGCCGAGCGCGCAAGGGTCTATCAGCATGCGGTCTCCTGTGCGACAGCTCGTCCAGTAGCCGAACGAGTATGACCGCTTTCCAGGCGCTTATCGGCTTGCGTTAGATTGACTTCCCGCATAGGAAACGAGCATCTGCGAGAGAGCGTCCGTCATCTCGCTGTCGTCGATGCAAGGGCCCGGATCGTTTAGCGCTGCATTGATCATCGTGGCGACCACGACTTGAAACGCAATGCGCAATTGCATCAGCGCCTGCTAATCGGCAACATCGATCTGTGCGCGCCGCTGGACGACGGCCAGTACGCGGCGTTGCGTGCGGCACTGCTCAAGCACAAGCTACTGGTGTTCCAGTCCGTCTCATCTGCTTCCTTCACGGACATGTCGATGTATTCGAAAGGGGAGTTGGTAAGGAGGCACCGGCACGTTCGACCAGTCTGAAAAACTGGACGTACGCAAAGCCTGCGCAGAAGACATCAAGTGTTAGGACGCAAACCCATGTTGACCGCGCGACGGAGTGCTTCGGCAGGAAGAGCAATGAGGTCGGACGCGGCAGGGTTGACGCAGAAACCTGGCTGCCAAAGGCCACAACGAACGGATTCACGCCCGCGAGAGGGGGCGCTTGGAATAGTTCACTGCAAATCCATAGAACAGGGTTGCGAACAGAGCGGCGCTGATCGCGATGGGGAGTGTGCTACCGCTTCCGTTGGTCGCGTGGTTTTTCGCATAGCAGATAGCTCTCGCCTTCGATTTGCACGACGTGTGCGCGCTGCAGCACCGGTCGAGCAAGGCAGTGGTAAGCCGTTCGATTACCGGCATGTGGCCCGCTGCGTAAGCACGGCAGGGGTGACTATTCGTAGCCGAGCCTGTGACTCAGAATGGGCGCGAAAAAGAGTGCAATCGCAGAGCCCGCTGCCTTACCTTCGAGTTCGGCGGCCGCAGCCGCGGCCTGCATTCCATACGAATGCATGAACAGATCAACTAACTGGGGTAGGCAGTAAAATACTGCAATCGCAATGCAATAAGATTGCACGACGGATATACGCCAGCCCTTCTCGATGGCGACAGCAGCGCAGACAATGCGCAGAATGGCGAACAATACGAGCGCACCCACGGCTGCCTGTTCGCGGACCAGATACTCTGGAATAAACTCGCCCATAACTTCCTGTGCACCCGCTACGTTTAACCGCCTTAAATTGAAATCCATCCGTTCGAACTTTGCGGTCGGACGGTCGACTGCCTTGGGGTAATCGTTCTTCGACGTCGAGGAACGAGCCGACAGGTTTCGATATTACCGACGCCGCGCCAGCGCCACAGAGGGGCGGCCGAATGGACCATAGTCTTGGCCGATTTCGTCAAGATTCACCGACCGTCGGCCGAATCCCATTCGTGTTGTCGCAAAACCTGCGGTGGCGTGTTGGCCGTATCCGCGACGGATCAGTTTGTCAGCATCCGGGTCTTGGCGAGCGCACAAGCAGATGCTCATCGAAATCGGCGGCCACTTGCGGGTGGCGCAAGGCGAACTCGACGGTCGCCTTCAGATAGCCCAGCTTGCTGCCGCAGTCGAAGCGCGTGCCGCGATACTTCTACGCCAGCACCTGCTCGTCGGCGAGCAGCGACTGGATCCGCCTTCGTGACCCGCATACTCAACGCGGACTCCTCGGCCATTGCCGACATTGGGGGTACCCCGGGTTCTACGTCAGCAGTGTGGCGGACTGCTGACGGTGGCGGCCTGGAGCAGCCGGACTGCAGCTTCCTGCATCAGCGAATTCACACTCCCGACCCTTAAGTGCCCGCTGCAACCGCCCAACTTTGGTGGCCGCAACCGGATGCTTACGGTCATTACGGCGTTGCGCAACTCAAAAGCCTATCCCACGCAGTCTGCATGCAGGAAGCACTGCGGACGCTTTCCAGCGCGTCTCAATCACTCAAGCGGTTGAGCTGGCGCGCGGGTGAACACACGCCAGTTCGTTGCCTTCCCACTGAGCAACACTTCTTGTGATCTCGACGAGGCCGAGCAGCGCCGCCGGCGTGCCATTGAGGTGAACCCCTAGGACAGTCGGACCTAACGTGGAACCATGGGTAAATACATATGTAGCGGTATTTGTTTTCATGGCAACATATGTATCATTCACACCAGACGAGTAATCTATGAAAACGAAGCCGCTGCTCGCATCAGCTTTCGCGCTTACCGCGCTGTCGCTCGTCACGGGGACGAGCCACGGCCAAGGAAGGCAGCCGACACTTGCCAAGATTCAAAGCACGAATCTGATCGCGGTCGGCCATCGAGAAACATCCGTGCCGTTTTCGTATGTCGATACCAACAACAATGTCGTTGGGTTTTCGCAGGACTTGTGCAACAAGGTAATCGACGCGGTGAAGGTGAAGACCCAGCACCCCGATCTGCGCGTGCGCTTCATTCCAGTGACGTCGCAGAACCGCATTCCACTTGTACAGAACGGCATGATCGATCTCGAATGCGGCGTGACGACCAATCTCACGGCGCGCCAGAACCAGGTCGCGTTTTCGGACACATTCTTTGTCGCGACGACGCGTCTGCTCACGAGGAAGGATTCCGGCATCAAGGACTTTCCCGATCTCGCGGGCAAAACCGTAGTGACGAATCAGGGCACGACGTCCGAGCGCATTCTTCGCAAGATGAACGAAGAAAAGAAAATGGACATGAGTATCATCAGCGCCAAGGACTACGGCGAGGGACGCGCGACGCTTGAAACCGGCCGCGCAGTCGCTTACATGATGGACGATGTTCTGCTGGCCGGCACGCGCTCCCTGACGGCGAAGCCCTCGGACTGGGTGCTGGTTGGCACGCCGCAGTCATCGGAGGCTTACGGCTTCATGATGCGCAAGGACGACCCGGAGTTCAAAAAGCTCGTCGACGATGCAATGAGCCAGGTGATGAGAAGCCCGGAGATCAAGACGCTGTATGACAAGTGGTTCACGAAACCGGTGCCGCCGAAGAACATTAATTTTGAATTCCCGATGAGCGGGACGATGCAGAAGCTCTTTGCCGAGCCGAACGACAAGGCATTCGAGTAACGCGTGGGCGAAACGGCGTGACTCCGCGAAGGGCAGATCGGTCTGCCCCTCAGCGCGCGTTCCGAACGTGTCGAGCGTCATCGCCACGAGCGCGTAGTAGCCCAGCAACCCGACGAGATTCACGACGACCGTATGACCGAAGCGCGCGACAGCGGCGTCGTACGTGGCAGCGCTTCCGCGCTTCGCGTCGTAGAGCTCGGTGGCAAAATCGAAGATGATCTTGTCGTCGGCATCGGCGAAGGTCGACCTTTTTCCTGTGCGCAGCGCTTCGGCGACACGTATTCCTGGAATGTGTCGGGTTCTTCACTTGGCTTGCCGTTGCCTGCTTCCGGCAATTGTTGACAACGAACGCAACGAGCTCACGGGGTTGAGTCGGTCAATGATGCGAGATATGTACGAGCGACTCGTACTGCTGGATAAGCAGATCGCCCGGTATGATGAGTTAATCCATCAAGTGCACAAGACATCCCCTGCAAGTCAGCGGCTTGAGAAGATTCGAGGCGTCGGGCCGCTGATCGCAACTGCTGTCAGCGCTGCAGCGGGGAGTGCCGCTGAATTGTCAAACGGCAGACAGTTTGCGGCGTGGCTGGGCTTGACGCCACGCCAGCACTCACCAGGCGGCAAGGATCGCCTGTTCGGTATCACGAGGCGCGGTTACGGATATCTGCGAATGCTGCTGGTACACGGCGCCAGATCGATCGTCCAGCAAGCCATAAAGCATACCGATACGCTCTCCCGATGGATATTCGATGCACCGCCGGTATGAACGGAGCAACGATCGGATGGCGGAAATTGTTTTGCCTCTTCATTGGTTGCACGAGTGATCTGACTCAATGGCAAACAGGTCGGACCGTCGGTGACAAAACCTGCGCAGCCTTAGGGTTCTCGAAGCCGTGGATATAAGTAAGAGTCGTTGGGCGAAATCCATTGGGGGCGGGCACAGGCGTGCCACATAAAGGCGAATGGATATATGCAATCCTGCACCTGCTCGCTGTAGAACAGATCGTTTGGCAAACGGGACGAGGCCATGTAAAAGCAGCAACCGCCCATCAAGTCGTGCACACGAAATACCTTCGCAAAAAGGGAGGCGTCCATATAAAGGCATGCTGCCTGGACCCTTGAACTTGTTTGGAGCGCGTTAGAGACGTTCAGCATCCCGTCATCGCCGGGACACCTCAAAAAGACAGCCAAACGCGCCGACGGGCCAGGTTTCGCCGTCGGATTGCAACTCCGCCGAGTTTCCACACGGCCTGGGTCAACAGCAGTCGGTCGACGACCAAACGTACGACACCGATCATTTATGAATCGCCGACCTCAACTCGCGCACGTCTCTATCGGACACCGGCGCGGCGTGATTGCCCCAGGTGTTCCTGATGAAGCTGATAACGTCCGCGATTTCGGTGCTGGTCAATTGATCGTTGAACGCGGGCATTTTTTTCGGCTTTCGCTGATCGTCGGTCTTCGGGCTCTCGCTGCCTTCAATCACGATGCGCATGATCGAGGTCGGATCGGCCGACATAACGAGCGCATTGCCCGCAAGCGCTGGGGCTTTGCCAGACTCGCCCTTGCCGTCCATGCGGTGGCAGCGCGCGCAATACGATAGATAGAGGCCCGCGCCGGGACGCTCAAGCTCGCCGGTATCGACGGCTCTTGTCGTCAACATCTTCGCGTGTTCGTTGTTGTCGAACGTGCCGCTCGGATTGCGCGCGGGCAGCGATTTCAGATAGGTCGCGATAGCGCGCAGGTCGGCGTCGCTCAGGTACTGCGTGCTTTCTTCGACCACCGGCGCCATCGCGCCGAACGCGGTTGCACGCGCGCCGTGTCCGCCGCGCAGAAACGCGACGATCTCGTCTTGCGACCATCGGCCGAGGCCGCTCGCGGGATCGCCGGTCAGATTCGGCGCGGCCCAGTTGTCATTGATGCCGCCCGTCAGGTAGCGCTCGCTGCGATCGTTGTAGCCCAACTCGTTGTATGCGGGGCCGCGCGGCGTGTGGCATGCGCCGCAGTGTCCGAGGCCTTGCACGAGATACGCGCCGCGATTCCATTCGGCGCTATGGTGCGAATCGTCGACGTAGCGCTCGTGATTGCCGAACAGATGACTCCAGAAGAACATCGCCCATCGCTGATTGAATGGGAACGGCAAGTGCGTGACGGGCGGGCGGTTCGGCGATGCTTTCACTCCATGCATGAAGTACGCGTAAAGCGCGGTGACGTCCTCGTCGCTCAGCTTCGCGAACGACGGATACGGCATCGCCGGATATAGCCGTTGGCCGTGCGGCGTTTTCCCCGCGCGCAGGACGTCGGCGAATTGGTGCAACGTGTAGCGGCCGATGCCGAACGTCGGGTCGGGCGTGATGTTGCCCGCGTAGATCGGACCGAATGGCGAATTGACCGGCATGCCGCCCGCGTAGGGCGTTTTGTCGGCGGCGTCGTGACAGGCGGAGCAATCGCCCGCCTTCGCGAGATACGCGCCGCGCTCAATCTGCATCTGGTCCGTCGCGACCGGCGAGTCGCGCGTGATAGCGGCGAAACTGTCCGGGCCGCTGTCGCGTTTGCAACCGCCGAGCAAACCGAGCGCACAGCTCATGACGAGCAGCAATAAGGTGGATGACGGAGCGCGCGTTGTTTTCATCGCGTCAGTACCATACGCCGCACGGGCCGACGAACAACGGCGCGAGCCACACGAAGATCACACCGACCAGAAAGCCTGTGCTCACCAGCGCGCTGCAAAGTGCGATGAAGCGCACGCGTAAGGCGTCGTCGGTGCGAAGCTGATTCGGCGAGCGCAGCGCTTCGTGGTGATGCGGATGCGGTTCCTCGGCGCGCTTGCCGCTGCGCGCCAACCTGAACCCGTACCATGCGAGACCCGCACACGGGGCGGCCACCAGCACCGCGACAATCGAAATGGCGAAAATCGACGTAGTAAAGCCGTTCCACAACGGCGCGGGGCGCGGCGCGCTAACGCCATAGCAGGCGGTCGCGGAAAGCACTTCGGAGACGATCACCTGCAACAGCCAGATACCCGGCGCGCCGAACAGCCCGGCGATCGCGCAAGCGGCCAGAAGTTTGCGCCGCGCGGCGAACGGCTGCGATGTCGAAAGTCCCGATTCAGGCATGGCCAACACGCATGATTAGCGCCCTCTCAGGATGAACGGCGACAGATACAGCGTGGAGAAGATGAAGAGCCACACCACATCCACGAAATGCCAGTACAAACCGCCGATCGTAATCGGCGCGGTACGCCGCTGGTCGAGATAGCCGAGCTCGATCCACACCGTCATCACCGCGAGCACAATCAGCCCGACTACGACGTGCGCCATATGAAAGCCGGTGATCGTGAAGTAAAGCGAGCCGTACAGATGCGCGGTCAGTCCATACGGATGGTCTTTCCATTCTTTTATCTGGATCAGCAGAAACACGATGCCGAGCGCGATCGCAATGAGCATCGAGACGATCGACGTGAGTTTGCGGCCCTTCCTGAGCACACGCTCCGCAAACCACACGAACACGCTGCTCGACAACAGAAACGCCGTGTTGAGCGCGCCGATGCCGACCTTCGGCATGCCTTCGGGCGGCCACGCAAGATGGGTTTGCGTTTCCAGATAGAGATACGAAAAGATCAGATAGCCGAACAGACACGCTTCTGTCGCGACCAGTGTCAGCACGCCCCACCAGCCGCCCGAGTGCTCGCCCGCGCTGCCCACCGGCAGCGTCGCGTCGAGGTCTTGCCTGGATGTATCGACGCGCGCGCTCGGCGGCGGCGGTTCGCGCTGCGCAAGCGCGCGGCGCGGCCAGAGCCATACGATCATCGCGGCCGCGCAGGCGACGGTCATGGCCGCGACGAACGCAGGGCTGTGCACGAGCAGTCCGACGAAGAAGAGCGCGCTGAACAGGCCGAGAAAGAACGGCGTGTAGGTGTCGTCGGGCATCTTCAGGATCACGTCGGCGCTGCCGCTCAACGGCGATACGCCGAGCGTTTCGCGGCCGCAATGCAGCAGGTACCCGGTGGTGAAGCTCGAACGCCCGGTGATCTCATCCATGCGGTCTTCCCACAGCGGATGACGCGACGCGATCATCGGCAGCACGGCAAAGTTGTAGGGCGGCGGAGGCGACGACACGGACCATTCGAGACTGGCGCCATCCCACGGATTCGCGCCGGCGCGCGCGCCGCGTTTCGCCGAATACAACGCATTGACGACGAACATCAGCACACCCATGCCGAACACGAAAGAGCCCACGGTAGTCAGCATGTTGCTGAGATCCCAGCCCATGCCCTCGGGATACGTGTAAATGCGCCGGGGCATACCGAGCAACCCAGAGATGTGCATCGGGAAGAAGCCCAGATTGAAGCCGATCAGCACAATCCAGAACGTCAGCTTGCCGAAGCGCTCGTGCATGAGCCGGCCCGTGAACTTCGGAAACCAATAGGTGATGCCGCCGAGCACAGGAAACACGTTGATGCCGAGCAGCACATAGTGCAGATGCGCGACCACGAAGTACGTATCGGTGAGCTGCCAGTCGAGCGGCACCGCGGCGGTCATCACGCCTGAAACGCCGCCGATCACGAACATCAGCACGAAGCCCGCGAAGTAAAGGAACGGTGTTTTGAAAACGGGCCGGCCCAGCCAGATCGTCGCGATCCATGCGAATACAGCAACCGCACTCGGCACGGAAATCAGCATGCTGGCCGCGCCGAAAATCGCGAGCGCGAGCGGCGGCAGCCCGGTCGCGAACATGTGGTGGATCCACACTTCGAAGCCGATCAGCATCGTCGCGACCGTCGAAACGGCGACTGCCGCATACGCGACGAGAGGCCGGCGGCAGAACGTGGGCAGCGCGTCCGACACGATGCCCATCGCAGGCAGCACGATCACGTACACCCACGGGTGCGCGAACATCCAGAACAGGTGTTGCCAGAGCAGCGGCCGTCCGTCACTCGCGACATCGAAGAAATGCGTGCCGATGTTGCGATCCATCCACAACAGAAGGAACGCGAGGCTCACCGCCGGCACTGCGAACAGGTTCGCGAACGAGGCTGTCAGCGTGCCCCATACGATGATCGGCAGACGGTTGATCGACATGCCGTCCGCGCGCATTCTGAACAGCGTGACGACGAAGTTGGCCGCGCCCACCGAGGTTGAAATGCCGAGCAGCACCATGCCGAGCGCGTACACGTCGATGTTCGGGCCGCGGTTATAGTCGAGCGAAGCAAACGGCACGTAGTTGAACCAGCCGGCGTTCGGCGCTTCGCCGAGCGGAAAACTCGCATACAGAAAGATCCCCGCGAACAGAAACACCCAGTACGAAAGCGCATTCAGCCGCGGAAACGCCATGTCGCGCGAGCCGAGCATCAGCGGCCACAGGTAATTCGAAAAGCCGCTCAGCACGGGCAGCGCGTACAGGAAGATCATCGTCACGCCGTGCATCGTGAAGAGCTGGTTGTACTGGTCCGGCGTCAGCAGCGTTTCGTTGGGCCGCGCGAGTTGCAGCCGCATGATCAATGCTTCGACTCCGCCGAGCAGCAGAAAGCAGAACGCAGTGACGATATAGCGCAAGCCGATCTGCTTGTGATCGACGGTCGAAAGCCAGCCGCGCCAGCCGGGGCGGCTTTCCCACAGGTCATGCAGCCGCCGTTCCTCGGGCGAGCCCTTCGCCACTTGTCCCACTTCCGGTTCGCGGCGGAAAGTGACTTGCTGTAGTGCGGCCAGATCCTCGCTTCCAGTGGCAGCCATGTTGGTCCTGTCAGTTGAGTGTTGCGAGATACGCGGCAAGGTCGCGTCCGTCGTTCGGGCTGAGCTTGATGTCAGGCATCAGCGACTGCGGTTTGATCTCCTGCGCGTGCGCGATCCATTTCATCACATTGTCAGGTGTATTCTCCAGCGCGCCCGCGGCGATCAGACGGCGGCTCAGCAGATGCGTCAGATCGGGCGCCTGCACGCCAGCGGCGTCGCTGCCGCGCACCGTGTGGCAACCCGCGCAGTGTTCCATGAACAGATGCTGGCCGCGCGTGGCGTCGGCGGACGCAGACGGCGCAGCGGGGCGCGCTTGCGCGTCGTACCACTTCTCGTAGTCTTGCTGGCTTTCGGCGATCACCTCGAAAGCCATATGCGCATGCTGCGCGCCGCAGTACTGCGTGCATTGCCCGCGATAGACGCCCGGATGATCCGCCTGAATCCATTGACGGTTCACCTGGCCCGGAATGGTCTGGGTTTTTCCGGCGAGGGCCGGCACCCAGAACGCGTGTATCACGTCCGCGCTTTTCAGATTCACCTGCACCGGTTCGCCAACGGGAATGTGAATCTCGTTCGCCGTCGTGAAATGCTCGGGACTGTCAGCGCCGTAATCCGCTTTCCACCACCAGTCATACGCGGTCACGTTGATGGTCAGCGCCGGTTCGCGTGAAGGCGATGCGACCACCGCGAGTACCCACAGCATGTAGATCAGCGCCGCCAACAGCAGCACCGTTGAGATCAGCGTGCCGGTCAGTACTGCACGGCCGCCGCCGCTCTCGGTCATCCGAGCCCCGCTCGCACCTCGTCGATGAAGCATCGCGTAAAGCAGCAGCGCGCCGACGATCATGCACACGCCGACGCACAGCGCGGCCAACGCCCAACCCAGCACGAGCACCGGCCGCGAAGCCGGTCCGGCGCTATGCAGAAAGTACGCGAGGGGAGTGGAGCCCGGCATCACGACGCCGCTCGTCGTCGGTAATGCGCTAGGCGCCGCGCGAGGCTGGCGGCGGACTCGTGCCAATGCAAATGCATGCGCTCGCTCCTGAGCGGTCGGTCGGAAACTGGCGGGGGTGAATCGTGCTTATGTCATAACGTGCTCAAACGATCGGACCACATTTGCGGTCCCATCATCTCTCGTCGGTAGCAAACGAAGTGCCTGACAAGCCGCTTGCACGCGCGCTGTCTACAGTTGTCCGCGCGCTGCAATGGCCTTGATGCGATCGGCGGTGCGGCACGCAATGGCCTGAATCGTCAACGACGGATTCACGCCGCCAACGGTCGGAAACACCGAGCCGGCGCAGATCCACAGGTTGCGGATGTCCCAACTGCGGCAGTCGGCATCCACGTCGCTCGTCGCAGGATCGTCGCCCATGCGCGCGGTGCCGTTTAGATGGCAGGTGTCGACGGTTTCGCGCCAGATCTCCGAGCCGCCCCGGCGCGAGCATGCATTGCGTGAAGCCGATCGAATGGTCGATCAGGCGTTTGTCGTTAGCGCACCAGGAGTACGTGACGCGCGCGACGGGCAGGCCGTACTGGTCCTTTTCCTCAGCGAGCATGACGCGGTTGCGTTCCTGCGGCAGCATCTCGCCCGCTATTTTCAGCCCTGCCTGGCGGTTGTAGTTTGGCATGACTGATGCTGGTAATCCAACGTCGCGCCGGCGGAACCGTCGAGACGAAGGTTGAGTTACAGGAGTCATATCGTGGATCGAATTCTGAAAAACGCACTCGTCGCGCTTCTTGTGGCTGCATTCGCGGCGGCCGCTCCCGCCTGCAAGCGCACGGACAACGGCAACGATGCTCTGAGCACGGGCAGCAGCGGCGTCATGAGCAATTCGGCGGGAGTGAGCGGCACGCCAGGTAGCAGCGACGCGGCGAATCGTGCGAGCAGTGCCGCTGGCGCAGCGGCGAGCGGCTCCAACGCCGCGAGCGGTGAATCGCCGGTGGTGAGCACGCCGGCAAGTGGGGCAAGCCAATAAGGGGGTTCGTGGGACGCGTCGCGCCTTTTCCAGGGGCGGCTCGATTGCGACGGGCAGAGGCCTGCAACTCCATCTCCCAACGGCAGAATCGAAGTTTTCAGGTCTGTCGGCGTTCTCGCGTGCCCACGAGGAACGCCGTTTGCGCGGTGGGGAGAGAACATCGTCCCAACCCTGCCGTGCCTTACTAGCCGGCGGCGGCTCTTTCAGGGAGCTAACAATGCATCAGATGTTTGCTTATCGTATTCACGAGTTCGGCGGTCCCGAGGTTTTCAAACGGCAGAAGATCGATGTGCCGATGCCGGCGGATCACGAAGTCCTGGTTCGTGTGCGCGCCGCGAGTGCCAATCCGGTCGATAACAAGACGCGTGCGGGAAAGTATCCGTTGGTAGGCCAGGACAAGCTGCCTTACACGCTAGGGCGCGATTTTGCCGGGGTGGTCGAGGCGGTTGGTAAAGAGGCGTCGCCATGGAAGGCGGGTGACGAAGTGTACGGCTTCGTCGGCCAAGGGCAGGGCGCCTACGCGGAGTTCGTCGTCGTCGAGGCGAGCGCGCTGGCGCGCCGTCCGGCGAAGGTTGACTGGGTGGTCGCCGGTGCGGTGCCTCTCGCCGCGCTCACCGCATGGCAGGGACTCTTCGATCACGGTTATCTGAATGCCGGCGAGCGTGTGCTGATTCATGCCGGTGCGGGAGGCGTCGGACATTTTGCGGTGCAGTTCGCGAAGAACAGATGCGCAGAAGTATTCGTCACCGCGTCGGGCGATGGCGTGGAGTTCGTGCGAGCACTCGGCGCCGATCACGTGATCGCCTATTCGCAGCAAAGATTTGAAGACATCGCGCGCGATATGGATCTGGTGTTCGATCTTGTCGGCGGAGAAACGCAGCAGCGTTCGTGGGCCGTAGTGAAGTCCGGCGGCGCGTTGATCTCCACGCTGAACGAGCCTTCGCAGATCGAGGCGACCAACCACGGCGCACGGGCCACCCGCTACACCGCGCGACCCGACGGAAAGCAACTCTCGGAAATTGGCCGCCTGATTGATGTAGGCGAGGTCGTTGTCAAGGTGACGGCAACCTATCCATTCGCTGCCACGCCCAATGCATTGGCAACGCTCGAAAAAGGACACGTGCGCGGCAAGATCGTGGTCGATATGGCACAGAAAGCTGAAGCGTGAATTATGGCGTGCGCGCGATTGCTTTGCATCGGTGAGCGTGGGCGTTGCAAGCCGCGCGCTGCGATTTCGTGCGGCCTTTACCCTATCGTGAGACAGCTTGCCCGAGGGCGAAGTACGGGTTGCGTTTCGATCTGCCCGCTCACGTTAGCCGGCGCTGCCCCGATTGTTATTGCCTACGGCATGCTCCAGGTTTGACACCACGAACGCCGCTTTACGGATCCGGCCTTTCATGTCCCTCCTGGATGGACTTTCGCAATGGAAGGGACATTGCAGTTGCTGAGGTGGAGCCCGGTCTATGTGATCGCGATGTCTAAGCGCACTTCACGATATGCGCATTGGCGCCCGCATCGCCGCCTGCGCTGACGGCAGCGAGGCCGCGCTTTTGTTACGCCATGAAGGTCGTCGCGCCAGCGCGGGATTACGGCGCTGGAATTCGCCTGCGTCCACAGTAGAGGGTTGGTATGCGGCACATTTCACTGCTGCTGGCTGCGCTGGTAGCGATCGTTTGCGCCTGGCTCGTTGCCGCGCATCGCATCCGGCTGCCCGAGCGCTGGAATCCTTTTGCGCCGCTGGACGTGAAGGCGCCGGTGGGACCTTTGACCTCATGGAAGTTTTGGCGCGCTACGCAAGATCCAGCGGCTTGTCGCGCCGCGTTGGACACTGCACGTGTGAGCTACGTGCCGGTGGCCGATCAGAGCACCCCCCAACCCTGTCAACTGCACGATGTACTGCGCGTCGAGCGATTCGACGAGGCCCGCGTGAGCAGCAGCTTTCTCGCGACGTGCCCGCTTGCCCTCGCGCTGGCGATGTACGATCGGCACTACCTGCAGCCCGCTGCGCAGGCAACTTATGGGGAGGGCGTGCGGCAAATCCTGCACGTCGGCAGCTACGCGTGCCGCAACGTCGATCACGCCTCGCAAGGGCCGTTGAGTCAACACGCGTTCGCCAATGCGCTCGACATTAATGGTTTCGTGCTCATGGACGGCACGCGAATCAGCATTGCGCGCGACTGGTCGAGCGACACGCGCGCCGGGGCGTTCACGAGGCGCGCTCGCGATGGTGCGTGCACGGTATTTCATGCGGTGCTCAGTCCTGACTACGACGCGATGCACCGGACACACTTTCATGTCGACATGGGTTCCTACCGCATCTGCCGATAGGATCGGCAGTACCGTGCAAGCGGACCGATGATCCGACGTGGAGCACGAGTCGGGCAGGCTCTTGCTCAGGTTGTACGTCCATCCGGTCCACTTACTCGTCACGGCTCAGCGCGACTAACGCCAGTCCGGCCGCCAGCGCCGCATAAACGTAGAACATCGACCGGCTGGAAAGGTGGGCCTCGAAGCCGGGGGTCAACCGCTTCGGCACCACGTGATAGTCGACCGCATAGGCTAGCGCGGCAGTCGCGCCGGCGGTGGCAATCGTCGCGGCCCGCTTCAGATGCGCGGGGGCGGCCCGACGTCGCCGTGCCAGCAACATCTCGTAGACGATGCCCCAGAAGACCGCGGCCGACTGGTTGATCGCCAACCCCGTCAGCGTGAAGCGCGCGCTGGGTCCAGTCTCAGCGAACGCGGTCCGAGGCCATAGACAGTGGGCGATCGCGTTGATCGGCGCGTACGGGGTACTGCCTTCCCGCGGTGCCCGGAGAGCGGCGGTGACAGCGGCAGCGCAACCCGCTGCGCTGCCTGACACCGTCGCGCGACGGAAAATCGGCATGAGGTTGATCATCGACGTGGCTCGGTTCGTGTTGTCTGTATCGCTTATAGACGCAGCAAGCCCTGTGCCTCAGTAAGGGTCGGACGCGCCGTGTCGGGTGCCTGGGGTGGTTGCCGCGAGTTGCCCCGTCGCAAGGAAGAAAGGGTACGGGGACACGACATCAACCTCGCCTGAGCTTTTATTGCGCGTTCCTTGCATGCAGGCGTGACGTTATACGCAGAACTCAGCGACAACGATCTGCGCGTGACCGGCGACCCGACCGTCATCCAGCCGCTCATCGCTGATCTATGCCGCAACGGGGATCGCGCACGCAAGTGCGGGGCAGCGCATTGCGTTGCGCGTGGGGCGCCATAACAATCACGCATGGGTCAGCGTGTTCGGCATGGGCGACAGGCCGGCAGAGCTTTCGCAGCCGGCCGCGCAACGGAGGGAGTCGGCGCTGACAGCCGCGGCGGCAGCTTTACGCTGATATCCTGGCGCGGGCGGCTCGCCTATGTGACGATCCTGCCGCTGCGCTCCGTCGCTGATCCCGAAGCGAACGTGGCGCTCGCGCCGCCCGCTCGAAGGTTTGCTAATCATGGCCATCGACGATCAGGAAGAGGCGCGCGACGCACTCGAAGCGGTGTTGAGCGCGAACGGCGCGTTCGTACGACTCGGGGCGTCGGGCAAGGAGGCGATCGAGCGGCTCGAACATACGCGAGGGTTGCAATCAACTCGTCGGCGCGGTTGTAGATCAGGACTGCAACGGAAATGCGTGGAGCGGGGCGGTCTTGTTTCCATGCGGTTCTCGATCTTTTAGGAGCTGTCACGGTGCGCAGCAAGCGCGACCGGTTCGGTACGGCGTTGGGCATCGCTCGATAGAGCACGTCCTCATAAGCATGACTCCGACATTTTTGGCTCGGTGCATTAACTGGAGGCATGCGTTCGCCACCACGCTGTGATCGGAATGAAAGAGGCCCATCGGGATCACGACGCACGAAGGCTGGAGATCCCAGACCGTTTGCAGGGATCACTGCAGCGAGAGATTCTGGCGAAGGCGCTGACTCAGAAACGGTTTTGCGATCACGACATGGCCGTGGTCGCATTCTGTAACGTGTGCAACCGGTATTCCTGCGGACTGGCTTTGCGGCCCGGAAGACACATCGGCATCGAGCTTGACATCGCGCGTGAACGAGGCCTGCGCTTGCGGAGCCGGCATGCCGGTTGCTACCGCCAGTAGACGCAACGAATCTTCGGCCGTCATTACCCACTTACCCTTTCTGGAGATGTCACGCATGAAACGAATCACAATCATCGCAGCCCTATGTACTTCTTTTGGGCTGGTTTCACCCTTGGTCAACGCGCAGACCCAAGCCGCATCCACGACTTCGGCGAACCCCTTGCCTCAGGCGGACAAGGATTTTATTCAGGCGGCCAGCATGTCGTCGTCGACCGAAATCGACGCAGCAAAGCTCGCGACCAGCAATTCCAGCGACAAGGATGTGAAGTCGTTTGCTCATCACATGATGCTGGACCATACCAAGCTCACAGTGCAACTGAAGATGGCCGCACCGCACGGCGTCGAGGTGCCGAAAGACAATTCCGACACAAGCGTGCTTGACGCATTGAAGCCACTGAAAGGGAAGGAGTTCGATCAGGCTTACATAAAGAAAGTGGGCCTTGAAGGTCATCGGTCGACCATCGCAGCGTTTGAGAAAGAGATATCGGATGGACAGAATGCGGATCTGAAAAAAGCAGCGCAAAAGGGACTCCCGACGATTAAGGAACATTACAAAATGGCGCAAGATCTCGCGGCGAAAAAAGGTGTGACGCAGTAGTCCGCTCGTCAACGCAGCGGGGAGCGCAACGCAGCTTGGATGCCACGCGCAGGGCCCAGAACCACCCGGCCCTGCGCGCTTTGCCGTGCGCCTCATCCGGCGATAACGGCATTCGCTGCAAGGGCACCGCTTAGGAAAAGGCCGTCGAGCGAAGGATTCCGCCTCGACGACCGTGGGCGCAATGAATTAGCAGGCATTGCAAAAACATCATCGGCCAGTTCGGCCCGGCACACTGCTGAACCGAGCGAATCGTCGTGAACTGCGATCGCACGAGAAGCAAGGTCTCCTTAACAGGTATCCGGCTTGCTGATCCGTGATTTTCCCGCGGCTGCGCGGCGGGCCGTCCTTGACAGGAGCTTTGTATGCCATCCAACGACACCCCTTCGACAGCGCGCCGCAGGTTGATGCAAGGCGCCGCAGCGGGACTGATGACAGGCGTGGCCGCTCATGCGTTCGGACAAGCTAGCGGCCCAGAGGCGACCGGCACGGCCGACGCGGCTGGACTGGCTGATCCGCGCGGCCTGCATCCTCACCCGCCGTTTCCGGCCCAGCAACAGCCGTGGCCTGGCCTCGCTGGACGCATGGTACCGCGCCCGGACCATGGGGAAACCAGCTATGTCGGCACCGGCAGACTGACTGGCCGGCGCGCGCTGATCACCGGTGGCGATTCGGGCATCGGGCGGGCAGCGGCCATCGCGTTCGCGCGCGAAGGAGCCGACGTCGCGATCGTTTACCTGCCGGCGGAAGAACCGGATGCGCGGGAAGTGGTGCAGATCATTCGCGCGGCGGGCCGTCAAGCGGTGGCGTTGCCAGGCGATATCCGTAGCGAGACATTCTGCGAGGCATTGGTTGCGAGCGCTGTTCAGCAGATGCGCGGCCTTGACATCCTGGTCAACAATGCAGGACGCCAGCACAGTCACGACTCGATCCTCGACATAAGTACGGAAGATTTCGACTGGACGCTGCGCACCAACCTCTACGCGATGTTCTGGATCACCAAGGCGGCCATCCCGCACATGCCGCCCGGCGCCGCGATTATAAATACGGCCTCGGTCAATGCGTACGATCCGTCGGAGAACCTGCTTGACTACGCGCTGACCAAGGCAGGCATAGCAAACTTCACAAAGGGTCTCGCCAAACAGATGGTCAAACGAGGCATACGCGTCAACGCGGTCGCGCCGGGCCCCTTCTGGACCGCCTTGCAAGTCAGTGGCGGCCAGACCATGGAGAACCTGACGCACTTTGGCGAGCGGGTTCCGTTGGGCAGGCCGGGGCAGCCGGCGGAGATCGCGCCGCTGTACGTGCAGCTCGCATCGACGCAGGCAAGTTACGTGACTGGCCAGGTGTTCGGCGCCTCGGGGGGCGCGGGGCAGCCGTAGTCGCCGCGTATCGGCGCGGCATGTCGATCACACACGAGATGGTCTTTCGCAAGACAGTGTAGCGAGAGGCGCCCGCAACAGCAGACAGACGTGGTTCGGGCCGGCCAGTCGGTTGCGGCTTGCGAAGGCGGTGGCGACGTCTGGTTCGTTCGTCGTCGCGCGAACCAATGTGGCCAGCCTACGTTGCGGCTCACCGCGAGGTTCTCTGTCGCCGACGACTCGATGCGCCTCGCGATAGCCGTGCAACAGGGGAGGCCGCAAGAGTGCATGGCCCAAGGTAAGAATTCGCGTTCAGCCAAGCAATCTGCACGCGTATCGTGCGACGACGGCGGCACCCATTGCCGCAGTCGCCAGCCAACTGAGCGCACGCAATGTCCAGTGCGCACTCAGGTCGCCCACGCAAGAGTGCCTCGTGCTGAGCAGCACGAGCAACACCATCACCGGCGTCGCAGTCGTGCCGTTGACCACAGCGCTCCAGTACAACACGCGAATCGGGTCTAGCTGCATCGCCGCCAGTACGATGCCCATGGCGCCTCCCAGCGACACGATTGCGATCAACGCGAATGCGATGCGCCGGTTGTGCTGATGGTCGAGCGGCCAGCCGACCGTGCTCGCGACTGCGTGTGCCGCCGAGCCGGCGAGCGGCGGCAACGCCAGCAGGGCACTGCTGATGAGCGCCAGACCGAAGAGGTGCGTATCGAACCGGCCAGCGACCGGCGCGAGCACGCTCGCGAGCGATGCCGCCGAATCAGGAGCTCGGCCGTTGGCGCGGAGCGTCGCCGCCGCGGCGATCATCATGGATACGGCGATCGCATTCGACAGCCCGGTTCGGATCAACGTATCGCCACGTATGCTTCGCAAGCGCCTCAAGCCGGCTTCCCGACGGCTTTCATCGTTGGAGCGTGCGTCTTGCGGGCGCTGCGTTTCCACTTGCTGTGCGGCCTGCGAATACAGCAGATATGGACTGATCGTCGTGCCCAGAACAGCGAGCAGCATCTCCAGATAATGCCCCGACCAGGAAATATGAGGGACGAAGAAGCTGGCCGTCAGTCTTGTCCACTCGAGTTGAAGCGCGATATCGACGCCGACATAGGCAAACAACGAAAGCGCCAGCCATTTGAGCACGCGCGCGTACTTTGCATACGGGACGAACCACTGGAGCGCGACGGAGAGAATGAGAAAGAAGGTCGCGAGGCCGGGGATCGACCCGCCCCACAGCAAATGCGCGCCGACGCCCATCGCGACGACATCCGCCGCAATATTGAATGTGTTCGCAATGAGAAAGCGGCCCACAGCAAGTAAGAACCATACTCGCGAGTAGTGCTTGCGCATGTTGGTCGTCAACCCGTTGCCGGTCAGGACCGCGATCCGGGCCGACACGAGTTGCAACGCGACGATCGACGGATAGCTCAGCACACAAGTCCATAACATGTCGTACCCGAACTGCGCGCCCGCCAACGAGTAGGTGACGATGCCGGCCGGATCGTTGTCGGCGGCCATCGTGATGACGCCGGGACCGATGTCGGCCGCCCAGGAATGCGCAGCGGTGCCCCCTTCGACTTTGCCGCGTTGAGGGTGCGTGGCTCCCGTGTGATCGACTGAGGTCATGGTAGGGTCGAAAGTCAGTGCCTATGAGGCTGGTCGGCAATTTCGGCTGGAGAGCCAACGGTGCGGCCGCTGCCCGCTCTGCGCAGTCGCGCGTGTTTCCTTCCGGAGACGTTGGAATCGCGGCGCAACAATGTTCCGCACGATTCGTACCGGGCGGCACTGCGCGCCGGCTAGCTGGGTAGGGGATTTGCCAAGATGATGGCTATCGAAAATGACACTTCCCCCGGGCTTCTGCTGAGGACCGTTCAACAGGCGACGTACGTGGTGGATGCGATGGCATCGGGCGCCTGACCGTCGCGAGCCGCACGCAAACACAAGCCCGCGGGACGCCGCGATCAGACGTAATAGGCCCTGATCCGCGAATAGGGCTGGTAATGATCTGCCGGCGCACAGCATCTTCGTAGCGACCGAATCGCCCCTCACGCCGGGGTAACGAAGTCCGCGGACAGCACCGTGTCCGCGGACAGGCCACCGCGACGTGGAACGCCGCTTGCGGCTCTCCCGAGCCGGGCTTCTCCGGCGAATTCCTGGTAGCCAGACCAACCGGAGACTTACCATGCGACTCTTAGTAACTCAAGAGGGACTACCACGCGTGTCGTGGGGTGCAGTATTCACGGGTGTGATTATTTCGCTAATCGCTTATCTTGTGATGAGTGTCCTCGGAATGGCAATCGGCGCGTCGTTGCTCACGCCGTTGTCTCAACCCACGCCAAGTCGCGCATTCGGCTTTGGATCGGGGGCGTGGTTGATCGTGACAACAGTTGTCTCTGTGTTTGGGGGCGCGTACTTTGCCGGGCGTTGCGCGCCCGTTCTCGGCTGGTTGCATGGACTGCTCGCATGGGCCGTCATGATCCTTTTTCTCGTCTTCGGATTAGCGTCGATCATCGGAGGCGCGGTAAGCCTGGCAGGAAACGTGGCGTCGGCGGGTGCAACCGTCGGCGCTGCCAGCGCCCAGACGGGTGCCGGTAGCAGCGCGATCAACTCGCTTTCACAACAGGCGCAAAGCGCCGTCGCCTCTATCACGGCTGCCGCATCGAGTCCCGGAGCGAACGCGGACGCCAGGCAGGCGGCAGACACTGCGGCTCACACCGTGGCCCGCGCGAGCTGGTTCTCGGTCGCAGCGCTGGTCGTCGGCGCGGTCATAGCGCTCGGCGCAGGAGGACTCGGTTTTCGTCACCAACCGGCGGTTGAAAGCGGCAGCAGCCGTGCCTCAAAGTCGGGTTACGCATAAAGACGGGTCGAGTCCCGGGTCGGCCAACGGCCGCCGATATCCTTTAACCGTTGCCGGTGAGCACAAGGATGCTCGGCGGGTCGGCGTGACCTTGTGCGCGGCGGTAACTGCTGAGCGGGTTCAGTGGGGCCAATAGCAAGAGAGCGACGCCCATTCTCATGCGAACGCTGGCGTCATCTCAATCCGGTCATGGCGGTTCGGGGTGAGAACCCCCACATTCGAGGAATCAATCTGCCCGAGAAGCCTGTACTCGCTCGGCTTGCCCCGTGCATCCGCTCATTGCGCCAGCGCAGACACTTTCGCGGCCAATTGCGGCTTGGAGAACTACGGCAGGTGGGAAGGGTGGCCGCAAACTGAGGGCCCGGAAAACGTTTTGTACGCTGCGGGGAATACCTCGGGCGCAGCTGAAATTCACTGGCTGGCACCGGACGCAGGCCTGCTGGCCGCCGAATCGGCATTCGCCGCGCCCCCTGCTTTGTCGCTGGGCTTGCAACCGGCCGAAAGGGCGACAGTTAGCACTACGATGGCACCCGTCAGCATTCGCGTATAGAAAGTGCGGTTCATCCTTGTCTCTCCGCAAGCGTCGTTGGACGTATCTGCGGATCTGTCGCTGCGGGCGACGCCATGGCCATCCGGTCACATCTGTCGCCTTTCAGAGCCGCTGCTCGTTCCAATGTCAGGCAGCAAGTAGCTTGCCTGGAAACTGGCCGCGCTGACGTGGTTGTTTGGATCGTCGGATTCGGGGCTTCGGCACGGTTGTTCCCCGCCTGCCCTGGTGGCTCGCGCGCAGCGGTTGCGTCACGCGCAAAACGAAAGAAGCAGCGCTATTGTCCAGATGACCAACTGGAAGGCCAGCATGCCACGCTTCAGATTCTTCATCCCGTGTTTCCTCAGAAGACTGATGGAGTGCCATACCTGCATGCGCGACTAGCGAGGATACAAACGGTGTATTTCCTGTGGCGCGCCTGCGTTTCGTGTCAGTGCGGGACGGCTCCATCGGTCGCGGCAATCCTTGAGCGGAGCGGGACGGCAGCCTTTAACGTAATTACGATCCGTACACGTGAAAATTGCAACGGCCGGTTCCCAAGGCGGACGTGGAAAGTGGGCGGGGTCCTATAGCATAAGGGTTGCGTGGCGAGTCGACTGAGGGCAGATCGAGCGTCGCGGGCTGATCGGTTCGCTGTTGCAATCCATGCGGCAGCCCGCTGCGTCGCTCAAGATGTGACCACAAGCACTATTCCAGCGCAAGGCCACCGTGCGCCGCTGCCCGCCGGCGACAGCAGAACGCGGCGTTTGCATTGCGGGTACATCCGGAAACGGCACGATTCGATAAGTTATGCAAAGAATGGTGATCGACCGAATCGCGCTTGCTTCGAACCGGAGCCCTGCCCGCAAAGCCGAGAAAGGCGCTCCTTCGCGAGAGTTGAAACGCCACTTTTATCTGTACCAAGGTACGCCAAGTGCTGGCGCCTCCCCTTACCGTTGAGTTAACGCGACGCCTCTTATCGTCGCGAGCCACAACTCTAGAGAGGCTCCAGATGAAAGGCGTCGCACAGATACATTGCCGGCGGTAAGAGCCGCTTCCCGCTGCCGGTGCCGGTGCGACGCGTCCCGATCCCGCTTCAGGACGACCTCAATTCATTCAGGAGACAATATGGGTACGCTTCCTACCGACCATGAGCGGCGCGGCTTTATGAAGCTCATTGCCTCCGCCGCGGCCCTTACGAGCTGTTGCTGCGCCAGCGTGGGAAGGGCTTTCGCACACGAAACAGCGGAACGAGGGGGCGCAATCGCCGGCGGTGAGAAGTCGGCGAAAAGCAGAATGCTTGGCATAGGAGCGGATGTGCTTCAAAGTCAGGCGCCGATCGCTGCCATCAATATGTATCTGAACGGCTTTCACTTCTACGCGGACGATATGGGTAGGCAGATCGAGGCGCATCACTACTGCCACCACGTGAACGAAGACTTCTTCCAGTGCGTTATTTACGACGGCAACAAGTCTCACTCACGACTCATCGGTATCGAATACATCGTTTCGGAGAAGATTTTCAGATCGTTGCCCGCTGATGAAAAGCCGCTTTGGCATAGCCACCGACATGAGACGACGTCGGGCGAACTGGTAATGCCCCGCATCCCCATGGAAGTGGAACACACCGCGATTGCCAGTCTCGTCAACACTTACGGCAAAACCTGGCATACGTGGCAAATCGATCGAGATTCGGCGCTTCCGCTTGGAATCCCGCAGTTGATGATGGGCTTCACTCAGGACGGTCAACTTGAGGCGGCAATGATAGAAAGTCGTGACACGGAACTTGGTATTTCAACCCTGAAGGAGCGGCAGAATCGCGAAGATCTGGCTAAATCAGCTGGACCAGTCCAGGCGGGGGCAGACGGGTGGCAGTCCGGTCAAGCTGCGCAACTTGTCTTGCAGAAGCTTCCCTTGAAAAATCGGCGCGGCTGACAAGTGCCTGGTGCGAAGCCGACCAACAGGTGGCGCGCCTTCCCAGGTTCGACACTGTCAACGCAAGTGCGCAAAGGCTTTGATTCACCGGGTGCGTCTATAGTGGTCGTTCAGCGCGAGGTACTCAGGCGCTTCCTGGCATCCGTTGCCTCTCCTTCTCGTGGCTTCTGACAAAGCGAAGAGGCGAGCTCCGAGCCGAAAAGGAAAAACGATAGTGCGAAACTATAGCCGCATCATCGGGACCGCGGGGGAGCTTGCCGTGCCGAAAGCTCCCGCCATTCCAGCGTGCGCCAAATATAAGCCGAACAGGTTTCGTCCCACAGTAAACAGCAACGCTGCGACTGTCCCGCCGATAAGCGCGGGACGGAAGTCGACTCGCGTATCGGATAGCCATTTGATCAGCGCGCCAAGGCCGAAAGCAAGTATGACCGGGCCAACGATAGTCGGCACGATGCCCGCAATGACGGTCAGCGTGGAACTGCCGAAAGAAGGGTACGCCCTGCGCTCTGTATCGCGGCGTCGAGGACGAGCGAAACCACCAGCAAAAAACTCGCATAGCTGCGGCGGTTTCAATGTGCTGCTCCTGGCCGGCTTCCTTGACACCGAGGAAGCCGGTTTTTCCCAATGGCGAGTAACTCACGAAGCCGACGTCGAGGCACGCGCCGCTGCCCGGCACGCTCGCGAGCCAGGATGAAATCTGGCCACCGGTGCACGATTCGGCAGTCGCCAGTTTCAGGCCTGGCGACGTCAGGAATGACACGTTTGCATAGGAATACTCATGGGTTGTCTCCGGCAGTGAACCGGCTACGCGAGGGCAGCAGCAAGGACCGGTCCGCCGGTACATCGCACGCTGCGTTCCGCAGGCGCTCCGCCTGCGTTGCGACCCCCCGGCACGCGCGACGCCGGACGGTTGAACAGGAATGGGCCAGCTTGCGGCACATGGGTTGCTCCCGACCGATTGCCTTAACGGGTTCTTGCAATCACACCGTGCCAGCGGGTTCAGTCCTTGCGCGCAAGACGGTGTGCGGACCCAGACGCTATGAGACCGTCATTGCCTTTGCGTTCGACGAATAACCTCACCATGGAGCACCAAATGAGAGCCCTTTGCTGGCACGGCAAGAAGGATGTCCGCGTCGATAACGTCCCGGACCCCACCATCGAGCATCCACGAGATGCCATCATCAAGGTATCGAGCTGTGCGATCTGCGGCTCGGATCTTCACCTGTTCGACGGATTCATGCCGAGTATGAAATCGGGCGACATCCTGGGGCATGAGTTCATGGGCGAAGTGATGGAGGTCGGCGCCGAGAACAAGCGTCTGAAGGTGGGCGACCGGGTAGTCGTGCCGTTCACGATAGCGTGTGGCGAATGTGATCAATGCCGCCGGGGTTACTTTTCAGTTTGCGAGCGCTCGAACCGGAATAAGGAAATGGCCGACAAGGTGTTCGGCCACAGCACGGCCGGCCTGTTTGGTTATTCGCATCTCACCGGAGGATATCCGGGAGGGCAGGCGGAGTATGTGCGTGTTCCCTTTGCAGATTTTACGCCGGTCAAGATTCCAGACGGTTTGACGGATGAGCAGGTGCTGTTTCTCGGCGATATCTTCCCGACCGGTTGGCAGGCAGCGGTTCAATGCGACATTGAGCCCACCGACACGGTTGCCATCTGGGGAGCGGGTCCGGTGGGGCAGTTTGCGATAAGAAGCGCAATCCTGCTGGGCGCGAAGCAGGTGATCTGCATCGACCGGGTGCCGGAGCGCCTGGAAATGGCGCGCGGCGCCGGCGCTATTCCAATCAATTTCGACGACGAAAGTGTGCTTGACCGGTTGAAAGAACTTACCCAGGGAAAGGGGCCCGAAAAATGTATTGACGCTGTCGGTATGGAATCGCATGCAACGCGGTCGTTTGACGCGATTTATGATCGCGCCAAACAGGCCGTGATGCTTGAGACGGATCGGCCTCATGTGTTGCGCGAGATGATCTACGTATGCCGTCCCGCAGGCATTCTGTCCATTCCAGGGGTCTATGGTGGATTGATCGACAAGATTCCGTTCGGCGCGGCGATGAACAAGGGCCTGACCTTTCGAATGGGTCAGACGCACGTGAACCGATGGACCGATGATCTGTTGCGACGCATTGTGGAAGGGCAGATCGATCCGTCGTTTGTCATCACGCACACCGTGCCGCTGGAAAAGGGCCCCGATATGTACAAGGTGTTCCGCGACAAGGAAGATAGCTGCATCAAGGTGGTGTTGAAGCCGTAGTGCCTCTGCGCGTGTGAACAAGCCGTAGAAGTGATCGTGGACGGGCTGCGGGTTGCGCGCGTCGGTCGTAATCCGGCGACTGGTGCCGAGATCCCGCACCAAGGTGCCGAACGAGCTTTGTTGTCGCCGCGAATCTTGCTCAGCCGGCGAGGTTGAAGTGAGTCAGCATGCGTCGGGTCAAGCTCGATGCATCGCTGACAGGCGGTTCCCGCAGCGTCATAGCGGCTTAGCTCTTCGCGAACGACCGCGCGATTGAAGTGCGATTGCGCGTCATCAGCGAATTGCTGTAAAGCCCGTCCAACGGGGCAAAGGTTCGAGCGAACCGTATCTGGTCCCCATCGCTTTCCGGTGGCTGGGCGAGCGCCGCGCGCCTTGCCCCACAACGGATATTGCGGAGGTCCTTCCGCTCACGGCACGGGAGGGAGATGCCGAATCGAGTCCTGAGGCCATGGTCATAGCCGTGAGGAAGCGCATTGGGCAACGCTGTTCGTCGCCAGGTCGATGCGTACGAGTTTGTGTGCGCTTGCCACGACGAACGCTTGCGCGGGCGCGCCCGGGTCCAGCACCCAGAAGTTGTTTTGCGAATCGCACAACATAGCCTGCACGCAGACCGGGAGTTCTTGCGCGTTCATCTCATAGCGCCTCGCATTGCGCCAGCTATTCCATCTGTCGTCCCGGAAACGGGCGAACGTCGCCTTCCGGTGTCAATATTCCGATCGAAATGGGCGCATCTTCCTTCCACCGCAGGAAATTGACGAAGATGCGTCCGTCCTGGGCAACTGCAAACACCGGTCACCTGGTGCGCGAAAGAGGCTGTCTCGCGCAGATGTGGGCGCGAGCCGTCGCCGCCGACGGTCGATGCGGGGCCCGCGGTGAGCGGCACACGTCCGCGGCGGTAAATTAGCCCTCCAATAGATTTCACCTGCATACAGCGCGCAATTTCGGGGTGCGTGCGTCGTGGCGTGTCGGTGCACATTGTCTCCGCTGAGACCACGGTCGGCAACGCGGGGTTGTGTCGATACGACCGGCGTTTTCGAAGCGCAGTGCCGGCGTTTCCATTGCCATTGCAAAAGCGGTGCGTTTTGGCTATAGCAACTAGATGCTTACCGCGCAAGCGGCCGCGGCACAGCACGCGGATGGGGCCGCAGCATGCCCGACGCGCGGCGCCAACTTACACGATACCTAGGTAGGAGCGGGCTTGTCCGAGCTTATTCTTCCAGCACGCCCCTTTCACCCAACGCGGAATCGATTGCATGGCGTGCGTCGTCCACGGCTGCGCCAATTGCCGCTTTGCCGCGCAGGGGCGAGCGTGCAAGACGCGGCGCGGTCCATCCGGCTCGCTCGGCGGCATCTACTTCGGCGCGGTCGATCCGCGTAGTCACCGAGGAACCGCCAGCAGGGTCGTCCTCGACGAGAACGGTGATATTGAAACCGCGGTGGGCATGAATTTCCTGCATCAGGGGACGCTCCAGAGTTCGCCGCTACGCGTCATAAGGGTTGAGGTGCCGCGCCTGTGTCATCTTCGGCTCGACCGCCGCTGCCAGGTGGCGATGACGTGTCGCGCAGCTCGGTTTCTTCCGTACGCTTGGGCACGACCTTATCGACATCGGAATCGTCGATAGCATTCAGGTTGTTGCCGCCGGGCGTAGGAGAAGCACCGGGGGGCGGCGACGGAATCGGGTCAGGCTGCGCGGGTCCCGTTCCCGACAAGCCGTCTTTGGAAGGCGAAGATGGGGGCGGCTCAGCCGCGGGCTGCTGATCCGAAGGAACCTCTTGATGGTCGGCCATGGTTCATCCCCTGTTGAAGACGTTGAAATGCGTAAAAACCGATGAGGAGGGCGAAGCACATGAAGCTACGGCCGTCAGCGCAGCATGGCGTGTTCCCGCGCATGCTGTGTCGGTGAGTTGAGCCCTTTCGGCGGGCGGGCGATTGTCTCCCCACGTCGCTTGATCAGCGTTGAGCACTCAGCAATTCGTTGCCCTGAGCCGATAGAGGCACCTCGCGTCGCTCGATGAAATTGCGGGCCCATGCGAGCGCCTCGCCCATGGCATCCTCGCGAGTGGGCCGGATCAGATTCGGACACTCCCGGCCGGCACTGATAAGGCGACCTCGCAATGTCACCTCAACCCACGGCACCCACGCGCCGGTTTCAGTCGGCTGCGCTGTCGAGGAAATCAGGTATCCAAAGTAATAGGCCTCTTGTAGTTCTTGCTGGATTTGCAGGATATCTCTCATCATGCCCTCCGTCCGGGTTGGCCGCGCACCAGGTAGTCGTTACGCGAGCACGCGGCCGACAGCCCCAGTGACATGATCGCGGCGAACGCGCGAACCGGTGTATCTGGGGCAATATAACGCCGGACGACAGAATAAAGTCATCTGCTTATCGCCGTAAAGACGACAATCAGGCGCGCAGGGTCCTCGTTGGCGGTCATGCAAACGAAGGACACCGATGTACCCGGCAAGCATCAGTGAGCAAGCTTCATACCCAGAGATATGCGCGCCGTCGCAAAGCAACTGGCTGGGACCCGCACCGTTTCCTCGGTGGCTCAGGCGTCGCCATCAATGCGAATTCGCCGTCCGTAGCCGCACCCGCGCGTTGTGATCTAACGCCTTGTCGCCGATCCGCGGTTCATCCATTGTTTGAGCATGAACGGCGCCATCAAGCCCGCGCCGAATGCGACATAGACAGCCGTGATATGCGCGGCCGGCAGGTGATATTCAAAGCCCGGGGTGAAGCGTTTGGGTACGACGATGTAATCTCCGACCGCGGCCGCAACGGTCGTTCCCACGGCCAGCGCCATGCGATGGTTATGCTCGCGACTTCGGTTCGGGTGCACGCCGGCGGTTCCACGCTGCCGGCCGGTCTCAGCACGTTTCTTCGGGCCGTCCGCGCTGACCTCAGAGCCGCGCTCCTCTGCGTCGTTTTCGGCGCTCGCCTGCGCAATTCCGGCGAGAGCGCTGTCCTGAGTCGAACCGCCATGTCGCTCGAGCGCATCCCGGAGTGCCGCGAGCGCGACCGCATTGAACCCGGCCCACCCGATCGACATCGTCAGATGGATCAGCAGACCCGCGATCACATGCCGGGGAGCCGGGTGAGCGGTGCGGCGCGCTTCTTGCGGCCAGAGCCAGTGACTCACCGCACTGACTGGCGCGGTTGCCCGCTTTCCGTGCAGCTTGCCGCACAGCGCGAGCGCGGCGGTGGACAGCAAGCCCGCCGCTATGCCTGGCGCAAGGATGTCTTCTTTCGCTTCTATCCGGATGGTCATGGTTATCTTCCTCACAGGTGCAACGGGACTGATCGGAACGGCCGTTGCGCGGAAATTCGTCGAGCTGGGACACACCGTCATCTGTGGGGTACGCAATCCCGATGCCGCTTGCGATCGGCTGAACGGTTGCCGCCTGATGCCGCTCGATTTCGCGAAGCTGGCGAATCCCGCAAGCGCGGTGCCGCTCCTCGGCGGGGCCGACGTGCTGGTGAATGCGGTTGGTATTTTCGCCGACGCGTCAGGCAGCGATTTTCAACGTATCCATACCGACGCCGCTATTCGTCTCTTCGAGGCCGCCGTGCGAGCAGGCGTGCAGCGCATCGTGCAGATTTCCGCGCTGGGTGCCGATGAGCAAGCGCATAGTGCCTATCATCTGACCAAGCGCGCGGCGGACGACGCATTGCTCGCGTTGCCGGTTTCCTCGCTGATCGTGCAGCCGTCGCTCGTGTTCGCACCGCAAGGCCGCAGCACCCGCTTCCTGACCATGTGGGCGACTCTTCCGCTCGTTGCCTTGCCAGGCGATGGCGCGCAGCGCATTCAGCCCGTCTGTCTCGACGATCTCGTCGACGTGGTCGTGACGGGCGCTATGACTCTGCCACCCGGACGCACGCATGGCGGCGAACGCCTGGCCGTGGTCGGCCCCGAGGCGTTCACATTGCGCGCGTATCTGGCTCTGCTGCGCCGGCTCTCGGGGGGCGCGCCGCCTGTGTTCGTTCCGGTGCCGCGCAGTTGGGTCGTTCTTGCCGCGCGACTGGGCGAGCGCTTGCCGGGCTCACTGATCAGCACCGACTCGATCGACATGCTTGAGCGCGGCAACGTGGCTTCCGCCGATTCAGTGACGCGCTGGCTCGGTCGCCCGCCTCGTGCGCTATCCGGTTTGCCGCCGGATCGCGAAGGGTTCGGTGCATCGGCGAGACTCGAATGGCTGATGCCGCTCATACGGGTGTCGATTGCGGCGGTATGGATCTGGACGGCGATCGTGTCGGCGGGACTTTATCCGGCGTCGGCTAGCTATGCGCTGCTCGAGCGGGTCGGCGCGCCGCAGATGTGGCGGCCGTTGCTGCTGTACGGTGCGTCGCTGTTCGATCTGCTGCTTGGCATTCTGTCGCTGTGGTGGCCGATGCGGCTCGGCCCGCGCGTGCGGCTCTGGTATTGCCAGATCGCGCTGATGGTGCTCTATACGCTGCTGATTACCTGGCGTCTGCCTGAGTTCTGGCTGCACCCGTATGGACCTCTGTCGAAAAACCTGCCGATGATCGCTGCGCTGATCTGCCTGACGCAGCTGGATTGGAAAGACAGACCATGACGTATCTGCTGGTCAAGTGGCTGCATGTGCTGTCGTCGACCATCCTGTTCGGCACCGGTATCGGAT
Organism: Paraburkholderia fynbosensis; assembly: GCF_902859935.1. Lineage (GTDB taxonomy): Bacteria > Pseudomonadota > Gammaproteobacteria > Burkholderiales > Burkholderiaceae > Paraburkholderia > Paraburkholderia fynbosensis. Next base: position 164,509 of record NZ_CADIKI010000018.1, on the reverse strand, counting down.
CCGCGTTCTACATGCTGACGGTAAGCCTCGGCAAGGAGACACACACGGTCGCGCGGGTCACTCGGCGAGTGGTCGTGGCCGACTGGCTCTTCACGACGCCGACCGCCATCGCGCAGCCGTTGACCGGGTTTGCCATGGTAAAGCTCGCCGGCATGTCGATTGCAAGTCCGTGGCTTGCGTGGTCAATCGCCTTGTACGCGGTCGCAATAGCGTGCTGGCTACCGGTTGTGTGCTTGCAGATCAGGCTTGCAGCGATCGCTCGACGGTGCGACGAGATGCGCGCACCGCTCACGGCCGGGTACTGGCGACTGTTTGCGTGGTGGATCGGGCTGGGTGTGGTCGCATTTTTTGCGTTCGTCGCGATTTTCTGGTTCATGGTGGCCAAGACCGTGTAAGCCCAGCGCTTTCGGTGCAAATGCTGGGGCGGCAAGTTCGTCAGGTGAGTTGTTGATGCATTGGCAATGGAAGGAGTGAGCAGGATGGCAAGGCCGAAGTTAGCATTCGCGAAGTTGTCGATGAAAGCGGGAGTCGCTCTGCCCGTCAGCGCGACCGACTACCGGATCTACGCGACGTACCGGCGCACGGGCAGCGGCGCCTTCATGGGCGAGTTAAAAGTGGTGAGAACGCTCGACGACCGGCTGCTGTTCCCGTTCGACGGCGCACCCGCGATCGGTCCTTTCGAATTGGCATCCGACGCCCGCGAGGCCGCCAGATTGAAGGGAGAGGAGATAGTCGCGGCGGACCTTGCGAATCCGGAATATTGAAGCGACTCGCGCGGTGCACCGGCATGGCGAATGCACGTTCGGTTGCTGGCCTATCCAGCGTCCCACAGCCTACGGAGGATGAAATGGCACACTCCCAGCAGCAGTGTATTCAAGCCTGCGACGCTTGTGCCGCTGAATGTGGAAAGCACCTGTCAAGCTGCGCACCTGACCCGCGTGTCAGCGTTCGCCGTGCTTGCGCCGTCCTTCGGCCTCATATGCGACTGCCTCGAGGTTGCGTGCGTATTCCCGGACGTGCCTCGATACAGCATCTGTCTCGGTGCGTCGTCGATATCGACGACGCACAGTACTCTTGTGCAAGCCGTATCCCAAGCTCCATGATCGGCGACTCGCGGGCAATAAGGCTGCGGTCAACGCGCTATATGGCCAAATCTGCTCGCGGAAGCAATACTGAAAACGAGGTCTCCGTTCCGTCAGACCGCGCTTCAATCGCGCCGTGATGGGCCTTGGCAATTTCGCTGGCAATATACAGACCTAGTCCAAGGTTGCCCGCCTTGTCATTGGTGCCTTGAGAATTCGCCCCCCTGGTCAGAGGATCGAAGATGTGGGCGAGCGTTACACGCTCAATGGCAGGACCGCAGTTGCAGACGTCAATGCGGACATGCGTTGCATTACCGGTGACCACCACGCGAACTGGCGAGTCTTGCGCCCCATACTTGATGGCATTGAGTACAAGATTCTGCAGCAATTGCTGCAGGCGCTGACCGTCCCAAATTCCCTTTGAATCGCCACTCACCTGTAGTTCAAGCTTCCTGTCAGGATGAACCGCACGCAATTCGTCCAGTTCGTCCGCAAGCACGTCCGCCAGATCTACATGCGTGGGCATGACGTTGATCCCCAAGCCCAACCTGCTCCGATTAAAATCGCTGAAGTCATCTAGTAGTGACTGCATCCGGGCGCCGCTACGTATCAGACGGGCGGCTGCTGCCGATACTCGTTCTCCCGCATTCAGTGCTGCCAGATACGATGCAGTGACCTGAATCGCCTGGAGAGGGTTGCGCATGTCGTGCCCCAGCATGCCGAGGAGGAGGTTACGGCTCTGCTCGACCTGCGCACTAAAAAAATTCACCGATTCGGCGAGTGCCTGATCGATCGCTTCATTGAAGCGAATGACGTCGTCCAGATCAACCGCTTGTGGCGCGCGATGGTCCATCCACAAGCGAAGCACGCTTGCGCGCAGTGCGCGGTATTCGGCGGCGAGCTGATTGATATTGAAACCGGCGCGTGCCCTCAAAAGGGCATGCGTTTGTGCGGCTGTTTCGGTTGCTTCGAGCAGGCGCGGGGCACGCCCCATCGATTTTTCGCGCTGCACTTCGCTGCTTTGCGAAGTTCGCAAATCTTTTGCCACGGCATGCAGAATCTGCTCCGCGTGATTGCGCAACGCCCGCGGTTCCATGTTGGCCGCCGCCGGCAGGAGCGTGCCTGCGAACGTCTCCCATTGCGCCAGAATCGGCTCCATGTCTCGCAAGATAAAATCAGCAAGTCGCATATACACATCTCCACTGGTAAATGGGGTGTAAGGGGGCGATCAGCGGACCTATGAGCGCCATTGAGATTAACCTGGTAAGGGGCGGCTCCGCGTCCACCATTGGCATCAATGACCGAAACGGTTTGTCGGTCAGCCGAAACCCGACCGGCATTAGTAGCACAGCGTCACAGACGCTTGTCGCGTTGATAGGTCGGGGCCAACCTGGCCAGATATGCCTGTTTCCTCCCCGCGGACGCTAGCGATGGTCGCGGTTTGACTGGGCGTCCGAGGGTTTCTCCCATTTTTTATGCGGCGGTTTTGCCGTTCTGCGTATCGCCCTTCCAAGCCGAGCCACGATGTCTCGAAGAGACGATCGCGCATACCAAGGCCACCAGGCCAGGTGATAGAACCACAGGCATGCTGCGCGGTACCCGCTGCGCCACTCTTTGGGGATGCCAGTTGTGGGAAAGCTCTCCAAGGTGCGGTGTCCGAGCGCCATCGCCCCGATCGTCATCCAGACAGAGCGATCACGAGAGTTGGAATAGACAATGCCCGTGCCGCAACGAATAGCGCAAGCGGCAAACAGATATCAAGCGGCGAGAGGGTTTCATTTTCTGATCTCCCGGTCACGGCTCGTTCGGTCCTTTCACTTATATCACCTTGTGAGCAAATTTGAACCAGGTTCTTCACCACCATTTATCCCGGCAGGGTTCAGGTCCGGAAACTGCTCGTCAGGAATTCCACATGCGCGAATGGCGGCCAGATAACGCACTTACAAGGGAAGTGTCTTCCCGGGCTTTTTTGGCGACAGGCGAGGGCCCCGGAGCTGATTCATAATTCGGAGCCACCGCGTTGGGGCCAACCAGTCGTTCAGGGGAGAGCATGAAAGACAGAGCGACAATCGTATGCAGACGCGACGACAAGGTTCTTCTCGTCGCTCGGACGCGGTCACGGTGGTCGTTACCCGGCGGCACGATAAAGCGCGACGAGTCGCCGATGGAAGCGGCTCTGCGCGAGCTCGAAGAAGAAACGTCGCTGGCTGGGACGGAGTTCGTGTACCTGTTCCAGTTCGGCGGGCTCAGCAAACGGCACCACGTTTTCCTGGCGGACATCCCTCGGGATGCTTCTCCCCAACCGAGGAACGAGATCGCTCGCTGCCGCTGGTTCAGTCCTGTAAAGATATCGACGCTCGTTACTAGCATACCGACCCGAGAAATCGTCGATCTCAGTTTTCGACAGAAATTTTTCATAAATCTCTATCCTGTGGCCAGCGCCGAGCCCCTGCTGCACGTTGGTGAGTCGAGTCAGCCACCAGCCCGTGCTGCACAACGTGGGTGCGCGACAGGCCTAGCTCACCTGTCGAAGGGGAATTTGTGACAGGAAAGATCGAGAACCGTGCTAGAGCTTGAGGGAGTCTCATTACGCTCCCTGCGAAACAGCACGCCGTTGCGGTGGGCTTCGAAGCCTTTCTCTTTTGCGCCTTTTGCGATGCTTGTTCTGCGTCACCCGCTAGACGCGTACCGCCAATTGCGGCCTGGCAGAAAGCGGCCACAGACGACTGCGCCGCCGCCGTTCAACCGGCGGCCAGGTGACTGCGCGGCAGGCGCGGTGTTCTGCCCTGGCCGACCATCCGCTCCTCGCCTGCCGTGACGCCCCACGATGCTGTCCGGTGGATGGAGCGAGTTGTAATAAATGTAGTCACCGGGTGGACCAACCGTCTACATTTCCATGACCGCAGGTGGCGGCTCACGAGGGATTCGCGATGGAAACAGAAACAATAGAGCAACGCATCCGAGCCAAGGCGTATGCGCTTTGGCAGGAAGACGGCAGCATGGAAGGCTGCGCCGATGAGTACTGGAAAAAGGCGCGGGCCTTGGTCGAAGCTGAGGTGGCTGAAGAGCGTCGGCGTGAGGCAGCCGACGGACCGGCGAGCAACGAAGAGCGTAGACCCGCTACGGACGATCCGGCTACCTAACGCCGGCGCTGTTGTTTTCGGCTGGACTGCGATGGCGTGGCAGGCTGCCGTCATGAGCGGTGAGCGCGGCGCGGCCTATCGCACAGCCAGATGAACACCGGTTCAGCAAACTTATAGTTCCGGACGCGACGTTCGCCTGAACTGACGCGCAAGCGTATCGCGGTAAATGCCGGGGACGGCGGCGAGTTCGGCCGGCGCGCCATCCTGAACAACGCGACCACGGTTGAGCACGACGATGCGATCGAAGCTTTGCAGGGTCGAGAGGCGATGCGCGATTGCGACGACCGTCCGGTTTTTCATGAGTCGTTCCAAGGCCGCCTGGATAGCGATTTCCGATCCCGTGTCTAGCGCCGACGTGGCTTCATCGAGCAGCAGAATCGGCGAATCCCTCAGGATCGCGCGGGCGATCGCAATGCGCTGGCGTTGTCCGCCGGACAGCTTGGCGCCGCGGTCGCCGGCGATGGTATTGAGCCCATCGGGCATCGCGGCGATGAAATCAAGGCAGTGGGCGTCTTCGCATGCGCGGCGTACGTCTGCCTCGGTTGCATCTGGACGGCCATAGCGGATATTGTCCAGCAGCGAACGGTGAAACAGCGTCACGTCTTGCGGCACGATAGAAATTGCGGCCTGTAGACTTTGCATCGTCACGTTCGAAATATCCTGCCCGGAAATTCGCACATGGCCCGAGTTCGGCTCGTAAAAGTGTTGAAGCAACGCGAGCACGGTCGATTTGCCTGCGCCCGATGGGCCGACCAGACCCACGCGCTCACCTGCGTTGATATGAAGATTCAGCCCCTGGAGCACTGGACGCCGGCCGGGATAGGCGAACGTGACATTTTCGAAGTCTATCGTCGCGTGACCGAGTTCCAGCGGCGCGGCCTTGGTGGGCTCGGGCATCGAATGCGGGGTCAGCAGCGTCACCGAGGCCTCGCCGAGGCGGGCCACGTGCTGCGTCAGATCCACGAACGCCACGGCGATGTCGCGCGAGCCGTGCAGAATGGAGAAGCCCAGCGAGCCTATCAAGACGACGTCGCCGGTGGTCGCATGGCCGATGCTCCACAGCCACACGGTCCACCCGAGCACGCACGCCGACAGGACGCAGGTCGCTCCGGCGTGCAGCAGACGAAGCTTCTCGAGATAGAGCAGGCTGCGCTTGCGCGCATCGGTCTCCGCAGCGAGGTGGCCGTCGAAGCGCCGGCTCTCCATTGGCATCGCACAGAACGCGCGAACCAGTCCCATGTTGCCGATTACGTCGACAAGTTCTCCGTCTATCGATGCTGCTTTTTCCGCGAACGCCTCATGACGGGATGTGCCTCTGCGCGCGAGGAGGAACAGGCCGTAAGCGAGCGCCGCCGAAATGGCGACCAGCGCGAGGCTCATGGGAACGCTGACCGCGCCGACCATGCCAATGGCTCCGACCACGGTCAAGCTCGGTGGCAACGCAGTCCACGCAACCGTGTTTTCGACCACATAAACGGCATTGGCGGTGGCGGAGATACGGCTGGACAGAACACCGGGCTGCTTGTCGGAAAAGAAGGAGGGCGCGTGACCGGCCAGATAGTCGAACATGTCCCGCCGGATGTCGCCCGTGACGGCCACGAAGGCACGTGCTGAAACCCAACCAGCGACCCGCCAGAAGAGGTTATCGGCGAGGATCAGCATCACGAGCAGGGAAAACGCGCGTATCACGGTCTCCGGATGAGCACGGCCGGTCGGCAACGCGTCGATCAAATTGCGAATGCCGTACTGGGACCCCAGCGCACAGCCGACCGCGAAGATGACACTGAGGAGGACCACGGCATGCGCCGCTTTGTGGCGCCCGACGTAGCGCAAGATCAGCCGAACCGGATGCCCGGCATATCTGGACAGAACGCGGGAACGCCGTCGCCTGCGCACGCGACTGGCCCGGCCGCTCTCGCCATCGTCGACTAGTTCCATGATGCGATCACCAGGTTTGGTAGCAGCGAGCCCTACAGTCCGCACGTGAGGCAAACGTCAGGCCGGGCATCGAGGCTGGACCAGGCGTCAGTCACGAACGTCCAGAAGGAAACGCACCGGAGCCGATCTCGTGTAACCACGGAAGGAAATGACGTAAGAAAATCCCGTCGTTGCGGACGGGAGCTAATCAACATCGCGATTTCCCCCGGGGGACGCACTCATTGAGCAAGGCGCATACCGGGGAGTATCAGGCCGTGGCTCCGCGAAGCGTCTTGTTATCCCCGTTAATGTCGGTGTATGCGAAGGCAAGGAACTTTTACAGGCACCTTTTCAACCCTCTCTGTACCGGCCGATCATTGGCAGATCTTGGTGTTGGCGGTGAGACACGTTGCTTATTGGTGAGAAGCCCGGGGGACGCGGTCGGTCGAAGCGGCCATCATCGCCGGCCCGAATGGCCACCGAACCTGAGCCGCTGCACGCAGCACTTGAAAATGGGGCTGGCTCGTCCAACGCATGATCGGTCGCCGCCTTACCGAATGGCGGTTCGTCGCTCGTCAGCGGGCGTTCGCCAATAGTGCGAGGGGCCGTTGATGGCTGCACTGCGCCCCTCAAAAGCCGGCCGGTGTTGTATTCGAAGCTTCGACTGTCGGTCTCAGCGGACCAGCGGACGACATGAGCCGCTTCTTCATGAAGAAGCGGCTGTGTCCGGGAGGAAAGTCGTCGATGGTCCCGAACACCGCATAACCGAGCTTCTCGTAAAATCCGCGCGCTTGAAAGCTGAAAGTGTCGAGCCAGGCACCCACACATCGGCGGCGCCGCGCCTCCTGCTCCGCGAGCGTCATCAATTGACTGCCGTGGCCGCGGCCACGCAGGTGTTCGGGAACAAACAGCTGCCCCACATGAAGCTGCATAAAACCGGTGTCGCCCCATAACCCGCCAAGCACAGCTTCCGTTTCCGGGTGCATCAGCATGACCGCGAGCGGCTGCGGATTAACCGGACCAGCCCTGTGCTCGTTGAACTGCCGCAGCGGCACACTGACCGCGTCGCGCATTTGCTGCGCGTCGGACACCTCGGGAATGACGATAAGTGGAGTCACTGCGCGCGGCCTCATAGGTCTGGTTCACGACGTATTCTAAGGCGAGTGCGATCGCGCCGGCGGCAGCCGTCAACCGAAAGCCGGAGAAGGGTCGGGTCAGTCGTGGCTGCCTACGCGCTTGCAGTCCGAATGTCGACGATCCCGGTCCCAGAGCCGACCGGCTGCTTGTGGCCGAGCGCGGGCCGATGGCGAACGCACCAAACCGACCCTCATCGGACCCGTGAGCACAACGGCGGAGGTCGGAAGTACCCGCCAAACCGGTCGTTCGCGGTCACCGTCGGCGGCTGCTAGCCGGCTAGCGTCACATAGCGGAACCCGTCCGTGTCAAACGTAGATCGAGAATCGCCGCTATCGTTTTTCTTGCGGTGGATTTCGCGACCGGCGTATACGACGCAAAACATACCTACTAGCGTTGCTGCGACAGCAACTGACTCGTCAAACTGGTTTGAGGTATGTGCCGTCTCCGCGTAGCACCAAAGGCCGATCCGTACGGCCGTCATAAACACACCGAAAGTCGGTCCCCATCCCGGCCCTGCGGTTTGGGATTGCAATCTGTGTAGCATTTTTTCACGTATTCGCCGTGCGCTATCAAGTGGGTCTCTATGGTCGCGATTGGGCGAACTTACGGGACGAGTGTGTCGTCTACGATCCGCTGTCCCGCACTGAACCCTGCCATGAGCGCAGCGGCTTCCATCGCGAAAGGCTGCTGGTTATCTGCTGTCAGGCGTATTGGCGTAATTATCGGCCGAGTAGCTCCCGCCGTTCTAATGTGCACGATTGCGATGAACCCGCGTGGTGGCACCAATGTAACGTTGCCAGATGCTTCCCACACTGGTTCAAGCTCGACCGCGATCTCGAAGCCTTTGTACGTGTAGATTCTTTTCATCTGTCTATTTGAATTGCAACGCCACGGTCTCGCACTTTGCGAAATCAATTCTTCGACGTCGGCCCCTTCCTCTCGTTCCACAAGGAGGGTTCGCGGAAAAGTGCTGAGCAATATTTTCAGGGAGCGGCCATATTGACCTTTGTTTCAAAGTTGAGGCCGGTGGGCCGCATGGATGACATTATGCACACGATACCGCTAGGGTAAGTGATCGGCGTTACGGGCAAGCATCGTCGAGGCATCGATAGCTGTCGCCCGTGTTCAGGCGCCGCTATCAATCGGGGCGTCGCCCCGTCGAAGGGCCGCTCGCCTCTGCGAGTTCCGGATTTCGGCCTTCGCCGTCAGCTCAGCACGCGCAACATACGCGTGGCGTTGCCGCACTGGGGGATCAGGGATGCCTGCCGTGACGAGCCGCGCGTGTGTTTACCCACTCAATTGTCGACCTGTGCGGCCAACGTGAGGAAACGGCGTTTCAGTCATATCGTCCGGCGACTCAATCATAGAACTTCAAGACTCCCAAACGTAAATTGAGCGTGCCGGAAAGCCAGATCATTCGACTGGCTCTGGCCGGTGAATCGACACTCAACGCTAGACCGCGTGGCGGTCCATACTGGGAGAATTTCCATGAACGCAATATTGCGGCCGTCCGATCGCGATCGCTACGCCCGATGCATTCGCGCTTCGAAGATGGTCAATTGGGACATCGACCGTGACGTGATTGGAGGCCGTACCTTCGACATGTCGCAGAAGTATTTGCCCGACGGGCTCTCGTTGGTGCCGGATTTCATCATGCTCTCGGAGGCTGAGAAGCGGTTCGTCAGCCAGATTCAGGGGCGCACATACGCGAACGTTTTCGGGCTCGTCGAGCGCTTCATTAACGCCAAGGTTCTGGAAGTGAGCCGCGACTACTGGCTCGGCGATCAGGTGGCGCTCGAAGCGCTCGTGCGTTTCAGCGACGAAGAGCTTAAACACCAGGCGCTGTTTCGCCGCATCGAAAAAATGATCGGCGAAACGCTGCCCGCGGGGTACCGCTTCGACGTCGATCCCGATGCGCTCGCCGCCGTGGTCCTCGGCAAGAGCACGTGGGCGGTGCTGGCCATGACGCTGCATATTGAACTCTTCTCGCAAATTCACTACCGTCAGAGCATTTATCCTGACGATCAGTTATCCGAGCTGTTCAAGGATGTATTTCTGTACCACTGGAAGGAAGAAAGTCAGCACGCCATTCTCGATGAGCTGGAATGGAAGCGGCACGACGCTACGCTGACAGATGCGGCGCGCGACAACGCGGTCAACGAGTTCATCGACCTGATGATTGCGATCGATGGAATTTTGCGCGGGCAGGCGATAGCAGACTCGCGTTATTTCATCGCGAACTGCGGGCGTGCCGTCGTCGAGGCAGAAGCCAATTCGATCGAAGCGAATTTCCATCATGCCTACCGCTGGCAGTACCTCCATTCCGGTATGCATCACCCCCATTTCGCGGAAGTGCTCGATCGGCTCGTCTCCGAAGAGCAGGGGATGCGTATCCGGGCCGCACTCGCCACACTGCATTGAGCGAGCACGAACGCACACGAATCATCCAGCTAAAGGAGAGAGCACTATGAATGCCAATGCACAGTCGAATGAAGCGCACATCGTCAACGGACTGAACGTCGACGACCTGCGCGCACTGATCGACGACGTCAGGCGCGATGCGTCGAAAGCCGCAACCAGTTGGCGCGTCGTGACCGCCTGGCAGGGCCAGACGCGCAGTCGCGCGGAGGTCGAAGGGTTCTCGATCGGGGGCCAGCCGGTGCCGCGCCGTTTCACGATAGATATCGACGAACCATGCGAACTCGGAGGTTCGAACCGGTTTGCGAATCCTCAGGAACATCTGATCGCGGCGTTGAACGCGTGCATGACGGTGGGCTACGTCGCGCAATGCGCGGTTCGCGGGATCGCATTGCAATCGCTCGAGATTGAAACCGAGGGCGACATCGACCTGAGAGGTTTTCTCGGGCTCGACCCGCAGGTCGCGAACGGCTACGAGAGCTTGCGTTACACCGTTCGTATCAAGGGCAACGGCACCAGGGAGCAATTCGCGGAAGTGCATGACGCGGTGATGGCGACGTCTCCGAACGTCTACAACCTGGCGAATGCGGTTGCGTTGAGATCGACGCTCGTGGTCGAGTGAATGGCAATACGTGATGCGCTCCTCGAGGATCTGCGTTTCATCAGTCGAGTCCCTCGTGCTTCATGGCAAGCTGGACGGCCGGATTAACTCGAAGAGCGCTTCGTGAACTACGGCGCGGATGGTTTCAATGTCATGCCGCCGGTATTGCCGAACGGCCTGACCGATTTCGTCGAACTCGTGTTGCCCCGGTTGCGCAGACGCGGCCTGTTCCGCAGCGAGTATGAAGGGCGCGCGTTGCGCGAGAACCTGGGTTTGCGGCGGCCCGCGCATCGCGCTCGATAGGTGGCCTTCGTCGGGCAACGTGCTGCGTTGCTCATGACACGCCCACATCAGGGATGCTGCAATCGATATCACGATAGATTGTTTGGCGGGTGCGCGCGCCGTTGTTAGCATCACAGGCTTGCCTACGAGCCCATCAGTACGACAAAGCGCCGCCGCCATCATGAACGCCCACACCCCGCCGCCGCATCCGTCGCCCTCGCGCACTCGCCGCCGCTTGCTCGGGCGTCTCGCCGCGGGCAGCCTCGTCGCCTCGCACGCCGCGGCCGCCGCCGAACTGCTCAGGCCGCTCGACATCGCGCCGTCGAGCCGCGTGCCCGGTGCGCCCATACTCGAGCATCCGTATGGTGTGCCGTCGCCGCACGAGGCGGACGTCGTGCGGCGCAGTGCGCGGGCGTGGCCGCTGCCCGGCGCGGCTTCATCGATGACGCCGCTCGCCGATCTGCACGGCACGCTCACGCCGAACGGTCTGGTCTACGAACGTCATCATGGTGGCGTGCCCGAGATCGACCCCGCTCAGCATCGGCTCGCCATTCACGGACTGGTGCGCACGCCGAAGCTGTTCACGATGGACGACCTGCTGCGCCTACCGTCCGAATCGCGCATCCATTTTCTCGAATGCTCCGGCAATACCGGCAACGAGTGGAACGGGCCCAGCGGCCTGCCGGTGCAACTCACGCATGGCCTGCTGTCGTGCTGCGAATGGACCGGCGTGCGCTTGTCGACCTTGCTGGAAGAAGTGGGCGGCCTGTCGAATCAGATCGATCCGGCGCGCGGCTGGCTGCTCGCCGAAGGCGCGGATGCCGCCGTGATGACGCGCAGTTTGCCGCTCGAACGGATACTCGAGCGCGGGCTCGTCGTGTACGCGCAAAACGGCGAACGTCTGCGCCCGGAGAACGGTTATCCGCTGCGTCTGATCGTCCCCGGCTTCGAGGGCAATACGAACGTCAAGTGGCTGCGTCGTCTGAAGGTAGTCGATGCGCCGCTGCAAACGCGCGAGGAAACCTCGAAGTACACGAGCCTGCTCGCGAACGGTACCGCCCGTCAGTTCGCGTTCGAGATGGATGCGAAGTCGGTCATCACGCGGCCCTCGCCGGGGCATCGCCTCACCACGCACGGCTATTACCCGATCACCGGGCTCGCCTGGTCCGGGCGCGGCACCGTTCGCAAGGTCGAAGTATCGACCGATGGCGGGGCGACCTGGCGTCTTGCGCGTCTCGATGGCGCGATTCACGATCGCGCGCTTACACGCTTTCAGGCGGACTGGCGCTGGGACGGCGGCCCCGCCGCGATTCTCTCGCGCGCGACCGATTCGACCGGGTACGTGCAACCCACTCGCGCGGAACTCGTTGCCGCCCGCGGGTTGAATTCGCAGTACCACTACAACGCGATCCAGCAATGGCGGGTGGACGCGAGCGGCGAGGTGCGCAATGCGTGACGCTCATTCGAAACGCTGGCGAGTGCGCACGGCGTTGGCCGCATGGCTCTCGCTATGCGCGCTGGCCTCCTGTTCGTCGATCGCACCGGACGCGTCCAACGTTCAGGGCGCGGCACCTGGCCACGGCATCGGCGCGCCGCTCACCGAGCAGGAACTGGCTGCCTGGAACATCGACATCGCGCCGGATGGCCGCGGCCTGCCGGCGGGCAGCGGCGACGTCGCCACGGGCGCGCATGTGTTCGCCGCGAAGTGCGCGGCGTGCCATGGTGCGCAGGGCCAGGGCGGGCTCGGCGACCCGCTGGTCGGCGGGCAGGGCACGCTGACCAGTGCAAAGCCGAAGCGCACCGTGGGTAGTTACTGGCCCTATGCGACGACGCTGTTCGACTATATCCGCCGCGCGATGCCTTACAACGCCCCCGAATCGCTTTCCGCCGACGAGGTCTATGCGCTCAGCGCGTTCCTGCTGAACCAGAACGGCATCGTTGCGGCCGATACGCGCCTCGACGCGGCGTCGCTGCCGCGAGTGGTGATGCCCAACCGGCAGGGTTTCGTGGCGGATCCGCGCCCCGGACGGCTATGAGGCGTCTGTTCGCCGGCGCGAAGGCCGAGGCGGCGCATGCGAGTCAAGCGCCAAGGCCGCCCGCAATGCGTTAAAGCATCGGGTTTATCACTCCAGCAGATAAACGTATCGGATTTGCTTCGTTGTCGCCGCGCGCCTGCGCCGGTACATTCATTGGACTGCGCCCTCGACGGCGTTCTCCGAACAGATCAACGACGAGTTTCCTGTGACGACTGCCTTTGCCCCCACTGCTGCCGGCCATGACGGCCACGCCATTGAAGCCCAGCCCTTCGAGATTCGCGCGTTCGACGGTCCCGTCGGTGCGGAAGTCGTCGGGCTCGATCTCGGCAAGCCGCTGAGCCAGGACGATTTCGCGCGCATTCATCGCGCCCACCTCGATCACCATGTGCTGGTGTTCCGCGACCAACGCATCACGCCGGATCAGCAGATTGCTTTCAGCCGCCGGTTCGGCCCGCTGCAGATTCATGTGCTGCATCAATTCCAGTTGACGGGCTATCCGGAAGTGCTGGTGGTGTCGAACATCGTCGAGAACGGCAAGCCGATCGGCCTCGGCGATGCGGGTCATTACTGGCATTCCGATCTGTCGTACAAGGAAAAGCCGAGTCTCGGTTCGCTGCTGCATGCGCAGGAATTGCCCGCCGAAGGCGGCGACACGCTGTTCGCCAACATGCACCTCGCGTGGGACACCTTGCCCGCGCATTTGCGGACCGCCGTGCAAGGGCGTCGGGCCGAGCACACGTATCTCGCCAAATACGCGGAATTGCAGAAGCGCAGTCCGTGGCGGCCCAATCTGTCCGCTGAACAGATCGCCTCGGTGACACCCGTCGTGCAGCCGATCGTGCGCACGCATCCCGAGACCGGCCGCAAGGCGCTGTTCGTCAGCGAGCATTTCACGACCCGCGTGATCGGTTTGCCGGAAGACGAGAGCAAGGCGCTGCTCGACGAAATATTCGCCCATAGCGTTCGCCCCGAACATCTTTACCGGCATCAGTGGGCCGAGCACGACATGGTGTTCTGGGACAACCGCTCGCTGATGCATCTCGCGGCCGGCACGCCGGACCATCTGCGCCGCAAACTGTATCGCACGACGATCGAAGGCGACGCGCCGTTTTGACGGCACCGTTGCCCGCTTTGACCGCACTAGACGCTGACCGGAGTTCCAATGCTTGCCAGGTTTCGCCCGACCGCCGCGCGGCCGTCGTTTGCCCGCCGTTTCACCGCGACTTTGCTGAGCGTATCGATGGGCGTCGCGAGCTTCGCGGCCACTGTCCCCGCGCATGCCGAAGGGCAGATTCGCGTCGCCGAGCAGTTCGGCATTGTCTATCTGCTGCTGAATGTCGCGCGTGACCAGCAATTCGTCGAGAAAGAAGGGCGTAAGCAGGGGCTCGATATCAAGGTCGACTGGGTGAAGCTCTCGGGCGGCGCTGCGGTGAATGACGCGTTGCTGTCCGGCGCGGTAGACATCGCGGGTGCCGGCGTCGGTCCGCTGCTGACGATCTGGGACCGCACGCAAGGCAAGCAGAACGTCAAGGGCGTCGCGTCGCTCGGCAATCTGCCGTACTACCTCGTCAGCAACGATCCCAACGTGAAGACGATTGCCGACTTCACCGAGAAGGATCGCATCGCGGTGCCGGCCGTCAACGTGTCGGTGCAATCGCGCGTGCTGCAATATGCGGCGGCCAAGCGCTGGGGCGACAAGGACTATAACCGTCTCGACAAATACACCCAGGCGTTGCCGCACCCTGACGCGGCCGCGGCGATCATTGCGGGCGGTACGGAAATCACCGGGCACTTCGGCAATCCGCCGTTTCAGGAGCAGGAACTGGCGGGCAATCCGAAAGCGCATATCGTGCTGAATTCATACGACGTGCTCGGTGGACCGAGTTCGGCGACCGTGCTTTACGCCACCGAAAAATTCCGTAGCAACAATCCGAAGACGTATCGCGCATTCGTCGATGCATTGGCCGACGCCGCGCGTTTCGTCACGGCCAATCCCGAAGCCGCTGCTGATATCTATATCCGCACGAATCAATCGAAGATCGACCGCAATCTGCTCGTGAAGGTCATCAAGAATCCGCAGGTGCAATTCAAGGTCGCACCGCAGAACACATTCGGGCTCGCTCAGTTCATGTATCGCGTGGGCGTGATCAGAAACGAGCCGAAGTCATGGAAGGACTACTTCTTCGACGACCCCGCGACGGCGACGGGGAGCTGAATATGTTCACCATTGCGCGACATTTGCCGGCGCGTTTAGTCCGCACACACGGAGAAATCTGATGGTGGCCAATCCCACGCTTCTGTTTCCGAACCGCGACGGACAGACCGCCACGCCAGCCAGCGAAAGACTGCTCGCGGTCGAAAACGTCAACCTCGAATACCGCACGCGCGAGCGCATCGTGCGCGCGACGCACGGCGTCAGCTTCGACGTCTACGGCGGCGACCGCTTCGTACTGCTAGGGCCGTCGGGTTGCGGCAAGTCGACGTTGCTCAAGGCAGTGGCCGGCTTCATCCAGCCGACTTCGGGCAGCATTTCGCTCGATGGGCAGATCGTGCGCGGCCCCGGCGCCGATCGCATCGTCGTGTTTCAGGAGTTCGACCAGTTGCCGCCGTGGAAGACGGTGCTGCAGAACGTCGCGTTTCCGCTGCGCGTCGCGAAGAAGCTCTCTCGCGCCGAAGCGAATGAGCGCGCACTGCACTATCTGGAGAAGGTCGGACTGGCTTCGTTTGCGAATGCTTATCCGCATACGCTGTCGGGCGGCATGAAGCAGCGGGTTGCGATTGCGCGCGCATTGGCGATGCAGCCACGCGTGCTGTTGATGGACGAACCGTTTGCCGCGCTCGATGCGCTCACGCGCCGCAAGATGCAGGAGGAACTGCTGCGGCTATGGGAAGAGGTGAACTTCACACTGCTCTTCGTTACGCATTCGATCGAGGAGGCGCTGGTGGTCGGCAACCGGATCCTGCTGCTGTCGCCGCATCCCGGCCGCGTACGTGCCGAACTCAACAGCCATCAGTATTCGCAGGATAGCTTTGGCCGCAGCGATTTTCAGCACAGCGTCGCGCGTATTCATCACCTGTTGTTCGAGCAGACGGAGACCGTTCAATGAGCTCGCCTGTCACGTTGCTGCCGCCGGTTCGCGAGGAGTACGAGCGCCCGCTCGAACCGCTCGGCGAACTCGTTCTCGAAGCGCCGTTGCCGCTTGGCAAACGTGTCTTTGCGCAGGGGTGGTTGCGCAAGGCACTGATTGCGCTGGTGCTGATCGCCGGATGGGAGATCGCCGCGCGCGTGGTCGACAACGATTTGCTGCTGCCGACATTCGGTGCGACGTTCAGCGCGTTTGTGCAAGGCATCTGGTCCGGCGAATTGCTGCAAAAAACCGTGGTATCGATGTCGGTGCTGCTGCGCGGTTATCTGCTCGGCGCGGCACTCGCCTTCGTGCTGACCTCGCTTGCCGTGTCGACGCGCGTCGGGCGCGATTTTCTGTCGATGCTGACCGCGATGTTCAACCCGTTGCCGTCCATCGCGCTTTTGCCGCTCGCGTTGCTGTGGTTCGGTCTCGGCACCGGCAGCTTGCTGTTCGTGCTGGTGCATGCGGTGCTGTGGCCGCTCGCGCTCAATACGTACTCCGGTTTTCAGTCCGTGCCGGCGACGCTGCGGATGACCGGGCGCAACTACGGCCTGACAGGCTTGCGCCACGTGCTGCTGATTCTGGTGCCTGCGGCGTTGCCGTCGATTCTGGCGGGTTTGCGTGTGGGCTGGGCATTTGCGTGGCGGACGCTGATCGCGGCTGAACTGGTGTTCGGCGCGAGTTCGGGCAACGGCGGACTGGGCTGGTACATCTTCCAGAATCGCAATGAGCTTTACACCGACCGGGTTTTCGCGGGGCTGGCGGCGGTGATCGTGATCGGGTTGCTGATCGAACACCTGGTGTTCGATACGCTGGAACGCGTCACGGTGCGGAGATGGGGTGTGCAGCAGTAGTGGGTTTGCTGGGGTGAAAGGTTCATCCCGACGCATCGCTCGGGTCGTTGCCTGCTTCCACTGACGCCCGGTTCACTCCAGTTCACGCAAGCTGTCGTGCAGAACTTCGACGCGCTGCAAATGACTATTGCCGCGCTCGAGCAACCGTTCCGCGACGAGCGAGCAAATCAGGTTGACCACCGACGTCATGCCCGCCTTGCTGTCGAACAGCATCAAGCCATCGGTATGGCATCGGATCACCCAGCGCGCCAGCCGCGCAGGTTTGCCCGCGATCACATCCGACATATACAGAACCGGCACGCTTGCCTCGGCCAGCGCGGCGGCAGTCACGCCCACCGCCGGCACGCGGCGCCGCAAGCCGATGATGATTGCGACATCCTGCGCGTTCAGATCGGCAAGATATTCGCCGATGGTGTCGCCGGGCGCAGGCAATAGCATCACGTCCGAACGCACCTGAATCAGTTCGCGTCGGATCATCGTGGCGACCGTGTGGCTATGCCGATAGCCGATGATCGCCACGCGTCGTGCTTGCGCGATTGCGTCGACCACCTCGCTCAGCACTTGCCTATCGAGCGAACGGTAGGTGTTCGCCATGTTTTCGACTTCGTGCTGCAGATGGGCCTGGATCACGTCGTCGAGTTTCGAGCCCGCCGTCTTGCGACCCCTGTCCTGTAGATATAACGGCGAACCGCCGACCTGTGCCGCTCGCGCAATCGCCCGGGCATCGTCATAAGACGCATACCCCAGTTTTTGAAAGAACCGTGTGGCGGTCGCCTTCGACACTTGCGCGGTCGTCGCCAGTTCGGTGGCGGTTTGCATCGCCAGTTGTCCCGGTGCACTCAGAATCACATCGGCAAGCCGCTGATCGATTTCAGACAGTTCGTCATAGCATTCCGCAATCCGGCTTTCGATCGACGGTGCGGGTAGCTTCTCTTTTTTGGCTTGAGCTTTTGACATTTCGGCAGTGGATAAATGGGTTGCCCCTGATGGTGCGATGTCCGCACCGCAAACGTGCATCCAGGCTTGCCTGCACGGGACAGGTGCAGGTAGGCGCTGTCCCGCATCGGCTGCATTATAGGTCCGGCGCCGGAAACGTGAAATCGATGTTTCTCTCGAATCCATTTAGAAACATGTGTTTTCACAGATAAATTCGTGAAACATGCGTTTCAGGCATCCCACTGGTATGGATCATGCATTGCATCGTGCATTGTCCACCTGTCTACGGGAGTCCCATCGATGTCGAAGCGCCACCTCTGCAGCCTTGCCCTTGCCGCGTTGTTACCGTTTGCCGCGTTGATTCACCCGGTCGCCGCCAGCGCCGATACGCTCGACGACATCAAGAGTCGCGGCACGATGACAGTCGCCATCGATCCGACCTTCGCGCCATACGAATACACGGACGCCAGCAACAACATCGTCGGCTTCGATCCGGCCATCCTGGCGGCCGTCGCGAAACATCTCGGCGTGAAGATCGAATATCAGCGTATGGCGTTCAGCGGCATCATTCCCGGCCTGCTCGCGCATTCGTTCGATATGGAAGGGTCGGCTCTGAACGTGACCGCCGAACGCGCGAAGCGTCTCGCGTATGTCGTCCCGACCAGCAAGACCGTCAACGGCGCACTCGTTCGCGCCGATTTCAGGAAGATTCCGGCGAATGCCACCGTCGAATCGCTCGCGGGCCTGACCGCGGCGGTGAAGAGCGCAAGCGCGCCCGAGCAGATCCTCAAGCAGTTCAACGACACGCTGAAAGCCAAGGGTCTCGCGCCCATCACGCTGATCAGCGTGGATAGCGTGGATCAGACGGTGGCGGCATTGATGACGCGTCGCGCCGATTTCGTGTTCGACGATATGACCGTGCTCGCGGGCGTGATCAGGCAGAACCCCGGCAAGCTTAAGTCGACCGGTGAACTCGGCCCGTCGCAATGGATCGCGTGGGCGACTCGCCCGGACGATACGCGTCTGAACAAGGCGATCAGCGACGAAATCATCGCCATGAGGAAATCGGGCGAACTCGCACGCCTGCAAAAGGCCAATCTCGGCGTGAGCTTTGATACGCCGACGTCCAACTTCATTCCCCAGCAGTAAGCGTAGGCAGGCCGAATCAAATGACAGATCCAGTTCAGACTCTCACCGTCAAGGCGGGACATGGCCGTACCTTCGAAGTGAAGGCCGGCCAACGCCTGACGATCATCGACGTCGAAGGCCAGCAGGCCGCCGATTTCGTCGCGGTCGTCGCCTCGAACCATACCGAGAAGCTGTCGCCGACCCACACGCGTCGTCAGCTTCGCACGCTGTTTTTCAATGTCGGCGACGCGCTGTATTCGTCGTTGGGACGCCCTCTGTTGCGGGTCGTCGAAGACACGGTCGGTGTTCACGATGCCAACGTACCTGCGTGCGACGACACGCGTTTCACGGTCGATTTCAACGTGATCGGGCATCGCAACTGTCTCGACAACATGCACGCGGGTCTCGCGCTGTACGGACTGTCGCCGTTCGACGTGCCCGAGCCGTTCAATCTGTTTCAGAACGGCCCGGTCACCGCCGACTGCCGGATGCAGGTCACCGATCCGACCAGCAAGCCGGGCGACCACATCACCTTCGATGTGCTCGAAGACCTGGTGTGCGCGGTGTCGTCGTGTCCGCAGGACATCATTCCCGGCAATGGCCTCAAGGTCACCGACATCGCCATTTCCATCCTGCCCGCGACGCCCGTCGCCGCCTGAACGGACTCAACCATGCTGCTTCTCAAAGAACCGCCCTCACGCGCCGCGCTGCCGCCGCAAACCATCACCGTGCCTGCCGGCGAAAGCGGCGCCATCGAAGTCAAGGCCGGCCAGATCCTGCGCATCGAAGCGAAAGAACCCGGTGCGGTCGCCTCGATGTTCGGCTTCAGCCGCATCAACAGCGACGTCTATATGTCGGTCCATCACACGCGTGTCTTCAGCAATTCGTACGTGTTGCAGGCCGGCATGCGAATCGTCAGCAACCGTCGTCGCGCGATGATGGTGCTCGGCAAGGATTCGAGCGGCAAGCACGACTTGTTGCTGCCCGCATCCACGACCGCGTATCTCGCCGAACAAGGCTACGCCGGACTCACCGGTTGCGTCGAATCGGTCGGCGCGGTGATCGACACGCTCGGCCTCAAGCCGCCGAAGATGCCCGATCCGGTCAACCTGTTCATGCACGTCGCACTGCATCGCGACGGCCGCATCGAACCGCTGCCGAACACCACGCGCGCGGGCGATTTCATCGCGTGTCGCGTCGTCACGGATATGACGTTCATCGTGTCGGCGTGTTGCACCGGAATCGCGGGTAACGACGTGCCTGGTGCGCTCGAACTCTCGAGCGCGGAAGAACTCGACGAACTTTGATTCCGGAAAACACCGCAATGGGCTTCGACCCGCAAGTGATCCATAGCCTGCCGACGTTGATCGACGGCTGGTTGCTGACCGTAGAGCTGACGCTGCTCGGCGTGAGCGGCAGCGTCGTGTTCGGCCATCTCGCACTGGCGATGCAACTGACGCGCATCGCACCATTGCGCTGGGCCGCGCGCCTCTACATCAGCTTCATGCGGGGCACGCCGGCGCTCGTGCAGCTGTTCATGCTGTTCTTCGCGCTACCGCTGATCGGACTGGGCGGCCGGCCGATGCTGGCCGCAGCGCTGACGCTCGGTCTGAACAGCGGCGCGTACACGGCCGAAATCCTGCGCGGCAATCTCCGGGTCGTCACGGCCGGCCAATATGAAGCGGCGATTGCGCTCGGCATGGCGCCGTGGCGTATCGCGTTGCGCATTGCGTTGCCGCAGGTGCTGAAAGCGAGCTTGCCCGCGTTCATCAACGAATTCACGATCCTGTTGAAGACCACGCCGCTGGCGTCGGTCGTGGCTGTCACCGAACTGACGTATGCGGGGCAAATGGTGATCGCGCGGACCTACACGTCGACGCAAGTGATGTTGCTCGTCAGCGTCGGCTATCTCGCGGTCGCGCTTCCCGTCATCTACGCCGCGCGACGCATCCAGCGTAAGCCGCGCCTGCCGCGCGCGTCACGCATCGCAAGCGGAGTCGCACGATGACGTTCGACCTCGGCGTTCTGTCGGGTTATTGGCCCGAACTCGTGCAAGGACTCGGCGGCACGATCTGGCTTTGCGCAGCCGCCGCGGCGATGTCGGGCGTACTCGGTGTGCTGCTGACGATCGGTCAGCGGCGCGGCGCGCCGTGGCTCGTCGCGCTGATTCGCGGCTATACGGCGCTGACGCTTGGTTTGCCCTTGCTCGTCTTACTTTACGTGACGTTCTTCGTCTTGCCGGATTTCGGCGTGCTGCTGCCTGCTCCGCTCGTCGGCACCGTCACGCTCGCGATCTATTACGGCCCGTACGTCGCGGAAGTGATTCAGGCCGCCGTCGCCGCCGTGCCGGCGGGCACTGTCGAAGCGGGTGTCGCCATCGGCATGTCGCCGGTGAAAATCGCGCGACGCATCATCGCGCCGCAAGCGCTGCCGCTGTTGCTTCCCACGTTGACTGGCCTGTTGATCGGTCTGGTCAAGGATTCCGCGCTGCTGTCCGTGATCTCGGTTCATGAGTTCATGTTCGCCGCGAAAGCCGTCGTGTCCGACACCTACGCTCCACTCGAAGTCTATTTCGTCGTCGCGATGGTCTACTGGGCTGCGACGTCCGTCATCCATCTCTTGACCCGTCATTGGGAACGCCGCCTCGGGCGCGCCCGACGGGTCACCCTGCCCCGGTGAACAGCATGAACCTATCCGACAACACGACGCCCGTTGCGTTGAAGGCGAGCCGCATCGTCAAGTCGTTTGGTCCGAATCGCATCCTGGACGGCGTCGACCTGACAGTCGCGCGCGGCGAAACGATCTGCGTACTCGGCCCGTCCGGCTCCGGCAAATCGACCCTGCTGCGCTGCCTGAACTGGCTTTCTCCGCCCGACGAGGGCGCGGTCTGGATCGGCGACGAGCGGATCGGTTTGCGTGAAAACGCGAACGGCTCGACCGGCCCGCGTCCCGATCGCGAGATACGCGCGCAGCGCAGCCGGATCGGCATGGTGTTTCAGAGCTTCAATCTGTGGCCGCACATGACGGTGCTCGAAAACGTGACCGAAGGCCTGCTGTCGGTCAAGCGGATGAGCCGCCTTGCCGCCAGCGACCTCGCGGTCGAAGCGCTGCGGCAAGTGGGGTTGAGTGGCAAGCACACGGCGATGCCCGCGAACCTCTCGGGCGGACAGCAGCAACGCGTGGGCATCGCGCGCACCCTGGCGATGGCGCCGGAAGTGATCCTCTTCGACGAACCGACCAGCGCGCTCGACCCGGAACTGGTCGGCGAAGTACTCGGGGTGATGCGCGGTCTCGCCGCGAACGACACGACGATGATCGTCGTCACGCATGAGATCGGCTTCGCGCGCGATGTCGCCGACCGCGTGATCTTTATGGACGGAGGACGCATCGTCGAACAGGGGCCGCCTGCACAGGTGCTCGACGCACCGTCGTCGCCCCGTCTTCAGCAATTTCTCTATCGCTTCAACCTGGAATCTAAAAGCTCATGAGCTACACGAATCAACCCACATCGACCGTTCCCGCCGGCCACGGCAAAGCCGTTCGACTGAAAGCAGGCCAGGCCGTGCGCGTCATCAATACGCATGGCAGCCAGGTGGTGGATTGCTGGGCCTGGAATGCGTACGACCTGAACGAATACATGTGCATGGAAACCACGCGCGTGTGGAATCAGCGGCTGAACCCGATCGTCGGCGACAGCTTCGTGACCAATCAACGTCATCCGGTGCTGACCGTAGTCGAGGATACGACGCCTGGCGTTCACGACACCTTCATGGCGGCCTGCGATCGCAAACGCTATGAACTGCTTGGTGTGCGCGGCTATCACCGCAACTGTTGCGACAACATGTTCGAAGGCATGTTCGAACTCGGCGTTACGCCGCCGCGGCAGAACCTCGCGTCCTTCAACATCTTCATGAATATTCGCGTGCAGCCCGACGGCATCACGCTCCATACCTTGCCCACCGTGACGAAGCCCGGCGAGTACATCACGTTGCGCGCGGAAATGGATTGTTTCGTCGCGTTTTCCGCCTGTCCGCAAGACATCGTCAAGATTCAGGGGCAAGGCGACAACACGCCAAAGCCGGTGGAAATTGCAGTGCTCGACAATTTCGAGTCGGATCTGCAAGGCACGCAATCGTGGGTGCCTGCCGCCTGAGCATCCCGGTCCATTAACCGATCTAACCGATCACTTCGCGTAAAGACAGATGGCACTCCCCACTTTCGATCCCGACGCACCCGCCTTCACACGCACGGGTATCAACCTCGCGGACCCGCGACTCGGCGCGCAGGCTATATTCGCCAGCGACGATTTTTTTGCACCGATGGCGCGCATGCTTGACCCGAACCCGGCCGTCTTCATTCCCGGCAGATACGACGACAACGGCAAATGGATGGACGGTTGGGAATCGCGCCGCAAGCGCGAGACCGGCCACGATTTCTGCATCGTCAAGCTGGGCGTGGCGGGCGAATTGACGGGTGTCGATATCGACACGAGTCATTTCACCGGCAACTTTCCGCCGGCTGCGTCGATCGACGCGTGCCGTTGCGACGACGATATGCCGCCCGCCGACGCAAAATGGACTGAGGTGCTGCCCGCGACCGCGCTCAACGGCAACGCACATCATTATCACGCGATCGATCCGGCCACTCGCGGAATGTATACGCACGTGCGCCTCAATATCTATCCGGACGGCGGCGTAGCGCGTTTTCGGGTGTACGGCCGGCCGCGCCCGGAACTCGCGCCACGCGCCGAACTCGATCTCGCGTCCGCGATGAACGGTGCGCGGATCGTCGCCGCGAACAACCAGCATTACGGTTCAGCGTCGAACCTGCTGCTGCCGACGCGCGCGGCCAACATGGGCGAAGGCTGGGAAACCCGGCGACGCCGCGAACCAGGCTGCGACTGGTGCATCATCGAACTGGCGACGCCCGGTGAAATTAGTCAGGTCAACGTTGACACCGCGCATTTTAAGGGCAATTTTGCGGACCGATGCTCGCTACAAGGCGCGTACGTCAGCGCGGGAACGGAGGAGTCCCTGATTACGCAATCGATGTTCTGGCCGGTATTGCTCGACGAGCAGAAGCTGGAGATGGACAGGGTACATACCTTTGCGCCGAGCCGAAGCATGTCCGTTACACATGTGCGCTTCAACATTTTGCCGGATGGTGGCGTCTCGCGACTGAGTCTGATGGGGCACACCTTGACTTGATCCAGGGCAAGCCTTCACCTGTATTGATCCGCAGGTTACTCGCAAGGACTCACGACTCATGCGCAGCGATCGAACGGCCGCCTCTCGAAGCGGCCTTCGGCGCAATCTGAGTCCGACTGACGGCAATGGGTCGGAAGACTCATTCGTCAATGACCAGACGTGGCGTTTCACGAGGCAATGCCTGGATAACAAAAAGGTAATCTGCGGGTCAGTGCTCCGACAGGTGAAATGACGAGAATGGGAAGCGTGGATCAGGCCACTCACTTCTTGCCGCTACCCGGAGAGACATCATGAAACTGCTTACCGCGATTGCCGTTGCTGCACTTAGCTTGCCGTTCGGCGCAAACGCTTTTGCTCAAACCACGTCGTCGGGATTGACACGCGCTGAAGTCATCGCGCAGTTGAAGCAGGCACAGGCCGAAGGGCTGGTGCCGACGTCCAATAGCGACTATCCGCCGACGGCCGCAGAGATCGCGCGCAATCGGGAGATCTATGCGATCCAGCATGGCACACACGGTACTGCCGCAATTCGCACGGCGGGCATGCCGGCGGCGCACCCGGCGTCGGAATAGAGTTGAGAACGGGGTCGCTGGGTGCGAGCCTTCTTGATGCGCGAAAACCGCATGTGACCTCTTACGGCTGCTTCGGCAATTGCCTCTGCCTCACTAAAGTCGTTCTTGTTCGATTTGCGAAATGGTGCAGCAAACTTCGCCGGAGCGAGCCGTACTTCGTGACCGAGCATTGGCGTTTTGGTCGCCAGAAACTGTGCTCCTGCTGCACGACATAACAGAAGTGCCTCGCGGTAATCATCACGGCGGCAGTAGTAACGAGAGGAATGACGACAGTCCTGTCGAAGAAGCCTGGTCAATGACCGAGGTGCCTGTTGAAGAACTCGGTAATTTCACCAAACGCTTCTTTTGTCTCGGGTATGCGGTCATCCATTTGGTACTGCGCGTGCGACATGCCGTCAAAGACCTCGAGTTGTGCATCGATACCCGCCTCTCGAAGCTTCCGATGCACACGAATGGTGTTGCTGAGCAGCAGGTCCCGGGTTCCCGTGGTCAGGATAGCCGGCGGAAAACCGTGCATGTCTCCGTAGACAGGTGAGAGCAGTGGGTCTTTGAGATCATGGCCGTGCGCATAGACTACGGCCGCGGCATCGCAGAATCCATCGCGTGACACCAGGACGTTGTCGA
This sequence comes from Paraburkholderia fynbosensis, assembly GCF_902859935.1. Taxonomy (GTDB): domain Bacteria; phylum Pseudomonadota; class Gammaproteobacteria; order Burkholderiales; family Burkholderiaceae; genus Paraburkholderia; species Paraburkholderia fynbosensis. The sequence goes on along the minus strand of NZ_CADIKI010000018.1, from coordinate 139,444 downwards.
CCTTCTCATTGGTGTAGAACGAATCGCCAGTCTTCGTGAGGTCCGACATCGGCGTACCCGGCGCGATCGCGCCGGGCATTTGCAGGCCTTCCTGTTTCGCGCGCAGCATCAGCTCCAGCACCAAAGCACCACCCGCCGAGGTCCCGAAAACGCCCACGTTCTTTGCATCGTTCGACCGCAGTACCGCCTTGTAGACCGTCTCGACATCGTCAAGCGCAGCGGGGAAGTAGCCCTCAGGCGGCATCCGGTAGTCAACAGAAATCACCTTGTAATGCGCGAGGCCCGCCATGATGACGGCTTCGTTCGTGCCCGCCTCGCCCGGGTAAAGCTCGTAACAGCCGCCATGAATGTGAATTAGCACCTTGTCGCGGTGATCGGGCGGAATAACATCGGGCGTCACGACGTACACCCTCACACCGTTGATTGTATTGGGCTGCACCGTCACACCGAGGCGTTGCCGCATGGCCGGTTGGGTTTGCATGACCGTGGCAGCCTGCGCGTTGGCAGCCACTCTCCATTGCTCGCCCGTGGTCCACAACACATTCCATGTTGGGTTATAGGGCGCCGCGATGAGTCTTTGCAATTCGGGGCTAACATCTGCCGGCATTGGCAGGGTCTTTGCGGGCACCTGCCGCGGGGCAAGCGCGGCGTCTCTGGCGAGCGCAGCGCCCGAAACACCCGCGAATGCAGCGCACGCGAGTACAAACAACTTGGTGAATTTCATGGATGACTTCCGTTTGCTTGCTTAAAGCGCGAGTTCATAAACGATCTCGAATGGTTTCAGGGCGCGAATCCGTCCGAATTCCTGATCGTCACCGACGCTCATGGTGTGATCTTTTTGTGCTCGATGTCCGCGTGGAAATATCACACCGTCAAGCCGCTGTCGTCAGCGTTGTGTTCGGCTCGGCGCGATCGGCACGGTCACCCCCAAAAAAAGCCCGCCAGAATGGGCGGGCCAACTGTTTCCCGGAGAACGCTTCTCGGTGACAGGGACTACGGGCAACGTACAAATATCATTCACCGCCGGTTGAGAAATACCCCTGCCTGCCGCACGCGAATCGCCGCAAGCCCGGCGTTCCTCAACCGTTCGATCAGGCCTAGAAGCGGGTGCGCAGACCAGCGCCCACGACGACTTGGTTCTTCGTTGCCGCAATCCCGCCGACATAGGAGCTTGCGCCTTCAAATGCAGTCAAGCTCGAATTACCCGGTGCCGCCGAGTTCAGACCGCCGCTCAGGTGTGACCAGTTGGCCACTGCGTACACGTCCGTGCGGTTCGACAGGGCGTAATCCGACAACAGGCTGAGCTGGTTCCACTTCGGCGATGCCGCGTTTCCAGCATTGTCGAACTTGCCATCGGTGAAAGTGTAAGCTGCGCCCAGGGTCAATGCCGAGGTAAGGCTGTAATGTGCGTTCACTTCATAGTTCGTGAAATGAACATAAGCGGCGTTTGCAGCCGTCAACGTACCGCCGCCGGGGAAAGCGGTTGCGTTGTTCAGCTTGGTGTCCGTGATCACAAAACCAACTTTGGCCGGGCCGAACGCGTAGTTCAAGCCGCCACCGAAGATACGCTGACGCCCTGCGGTGAAGTTCTGGTCACCGGTGCCGCTGCCGTTGGCGCTGTTATCAACTGCGCCACTGTTGTTGAGGCTGCTGATGTTGTTGTTGATCTGCGTGTAACCCAACGTCGCAAGAATCGGCCCGTTGTTGTACATGGCACCAAAACTGTACGCACGGTTGTTCGCGAAGCCGCCGGCCTGGTTCGAGAGGCCGTACAAGGCGCCGACGGTCAGGCCATAGTAATTCGAGCTCTGGTATTTCACCGCGTTGTTGACGCGGAACGTTCCGAGCATGTTGTCGTTGTCCATCACGTGCGCGAAGGTATTGCCACCTGCGCCGTTGAAGTTTTCCATCGATACATGGCCGACCCAGTCGTACATGAATTCGTTCTGACGACCCATGGTCAGGGTGCCGAACTGGTTGCTCGACAGGCCGACATAAGCGCTTCGGCCGAATTCGCGGCCACCCTGGCCAAGCTTGCCATTGCTCAGCGTGAAGCCGTTTTCCAGCACGAATAGTGCCTTCAGGCCACCACCCAGATCTTCGGCGCCTCTCAGGCCCCAACGATTGCTTTGCATCATGGCGTCGGTCAGCTTGACATTGCTGTGACCGCCGGTGTTGTTGCTATAACTAATGCCTTCATCCAGCAGGCCGTACAGGGTCACGCTGCTTTGCGCATATGCCGCGGTCGTGCCGAGTGCAGCAAGCAGCGTGGCGGACAATACTTTGTACTTCATCAAGACTCTCCATAACTGAGTACTCCTCGCAAACAGGGCAGCGTTTGCAGGAGACGAAAGTCTAGCCTTGTATACATGGTGAATTTCTTGAAATATGGGCACCGTGCGTTTTATACAAATATGTCAAACATGTAATTTTCACGTCACGGAGGTAACACCAGCAGTGGTGTGTGTACGGCTTGATAAGTAGGGATCTTCGCGTGGCGAATTTGATGAGCGCGGTGATCGTCCTTAACCGGCTCGCTGTCCCTGGAGGCAATGCCTTTCAGCGACCGCTTGAACTTTCTGGTGAGCGCGCACCGTGAATTGAAAGATCGCGCCGCGAGGCTCGTTCGCGTTCGCCCACAATTGGCCGCCGTGTGCCTCGACGATCGAACGGCAGATCGACAGCCCCATGCCCAAACCGGTGGGCTTCGTTGTGTAGAACGAGGCGAAAACATGCTCGGGGGTGCTGTCCGGGGCAAAGCCCGGCCCCGAATCGCGCACGGTGACAAGTACGCAGTCGGCGTCGGCGTTTGCCGTACTGATCAGCACTTCCCGCGCGCCATCGCTGACGTCGCTCATGGCCTCGATTGCGTTGATGACCAGGTTCAGGAGGACCTGTTGCAATTCGACACGGTCTCCTTCGATGAAGGGCAAGCCATCTGCAAGGCGCGTCTTCACCGAGGCGCCGCGTTGGTGACCGTCGCGGCGATCGGCTGGTTGACCTCATGCGCGATGGAGGACGCGAGCTGGCCCATGGTGGCTACGCGGTTCGCATGCGCCAGTTCCATCTGCACTTCACGATAGCGCCGCTCGCTCTCGCGGACTTTTCCCTCCGCCTGCTTGAGCTCGGTCAGATCGAGCACGAAAGCGACACCCGCGCTGCCGCCTTCCTCGAAGACCGCTGCCCCGGGAGCGCAGCCGTTTTCTAGCAGTGATGAGTCGTTCGCCCCTACGAGCGCTGCATGGATCAGACACGTTGCACGCCGAATTCCTTGAGCGCATTGCTTAGCATGTCGACGGCCGGCTCGGTAACGGCGTTATATAGCGACGCGCGCAGTCCTCCGATTGACCGATGTCCCTCCAGTCCGACGATGCCTCGTTCCCGGGCCGCCAGGATAAACGCATTGTCGAGTCGGGAGTCCCCGAAGGTAAAGGCTACATTCATTTGTGAGCGCCAGCGGCGGTCCGCGTGAATGGATATGGCGTCTTCCATGGCGTCCAATGTCTCGTACAACCGCCGCGCCTTTCTTTCATTGACGCTTTGCATTGCCTGCAAGCCACCGACATCGAAGCGCAGCCAGCGCGTAATCAACGTCAGCACATAGATCGCGAACACCGGCGGGGTGTTGTAATTCGAACCATGCGTTATATGCGTGCGGAAATCGAGAATGGCGGGTAGTGCGTCTGGAATCCGTTCCAGAAGCGCACGCTTGATCACCGCAACCGTTACCCCAGCGGGACCGAGGTTCTTCTGCGCGTGGGCATATATCATCGAGAACAGGTCGGGCCGGAATGGCTTTGACAGAAAGTCAGAGGACATGTCCGCAATGAGGGGTACTGACATCGGTTCGTCGTCAACCGGAAACTGCAAGCCCTCCACAGTCTCGTTCGACACATAGTGCAGATAGGCGGCCGATCTGGATATATCCAATGCATGAAGGTCCGGCAGTTGCCGATAGCCGGTAGCCTTGCCATCCCAGGCAATCTTTCTCGTCGTAACCTTGGCCGCCTCCAAAGTCGCCCGGCCGCTCCAGTAGCCCGACGTCACATATTCTGGTGGTGAGAGGTCGTTGCCAGCAAAGTTCATTGGAATCATTGCGAACTGCAGACTGCTACCGCCCTGCAGAAACGTAACGGCGTAGTCGTCGGAAATACCGAGCAGGTGGCGCAGATTCAGCTCGGCTTCGTTCAGTATTGAGCGGAACCAGTCCGAGCGATGGCTCATGCCAAGCACCGAGATGCCCGTTTCCGGCAGGGTCAGCACGGCCTGGCGAGTCTGCTCCAGTACAGTTTCCGGAAGCGCTCCGGGACCACCAGAGAAATTCAATGCATTGGATTTCATTGTTCTTGGAAAGCCGTCAGGTTGGATCGGCACGACTTTGCGGACGTGCGGCGCAGCATTTGATCAAATGCGTCGAATACCCGGCGCATTTGCGGCAACTTGTAACGAAAGATGTTCGGATCGTCCATGTCGTGCACGACCATCGCAGTCGCGACTTCAAAGATGAGCAGCCGGCCATCCGCCGTTTCGGCACAGTCAAATCCAACGTAGTCAAGGCAGGTCAGTTCCGCGATCATGCGAAACGCCTCCTTGTGACGTACTGCAAAGTCGGAATCGAAATTCGCCATCAGATGCGCTTCTTCGTCCCGACGGTCGGCGTGCGCGACCATTTCTGCGTACGGATAGTGAACCATCCATTCTTTCGAAATGCCCATATGGCACACGAATGGCTTCCCCTCGATCATCACGATCCGGTACTTGCGAAAAAGGCCATCCGCGCTGGAGTAATCGATAAAAGGCGCCACATAGAATTCCGTGGCCGCGGAATCATTCACGTATAGGGCGAGTCCCCGGCTGTCAGTCACCTTTGCCAGTCCCTGTCCCGCGTGCGATCCTGTCGGTCGGATGATGAACGGGTAATGTCCGTCCAGCAGATCAGACAGCTCGGATGCACCCGACGCCGCTTCGAGGACCCGCTCGCGTCGCAGGCGTACCGTGTGAGCCATGCAGATGCCGGGCACAGTTCCCAGCAACGTATAGGCTGCATCGCGCGTCGTGTGCGCGATACGTTCCGGCTGGTTCAGCACCTGGCAACGTGTGCCGCTGATTAGCGACGCAATTTGTGCAAGAACGCCGGCGTTTTCATCGGATGCGCACGCGGCCACGAAGATTACGTCATGCTCTGGCAGACTGATGTACTGCTGCGGATGGGCGTCGACATACACGACATCTATCTGCAAGTCGGCGTTCTCAAGCAGGCATTCGAAAGGCGTGTTCGCCATCAGATCGCCAGGAGCCTTGAGCACTAGTACCTTGACTGAACGCCCAGCTGTTTGGGCGTCCTTCAATCGATAGTGCCTGCACATCTGGATCGCCTGCGCCTGGACGGCGATCGCGGCTTCCTTCTCGTACTTCAATTGCAGTACGAGCGACAGATCGAGGAGCGCGTACGGGTCGTCATGGTGTGTGACGTGCTCAAGCAGGCTTTGCCCGAACGGTGTCAGATCGTTTCCAGCCGTTGCCGCCCTGAGCAATACGGCCAGTCCCAACGGCTGATGCGTTGATGGATGCGTGGCATCACTGGTTAGTTCCGCCTGAATAGTATTCATGGATGGAGCACTTCGATGGAATGATGCCCGCGCTCAACGGCCGCGTTTGTCGGCATTGTTTTTTTGTGACGCTCAGTCGAGCCGTTGCCCATGCATGCCCGCGAAGCTACGAAGGCTCATCGGCGTTTCGCTGAGATAGCCGACCTCTTCGTCGAATCATCCTTCTGGCATCGGCGCGGTCCGCGTTGCACGACGATCCGTAGGAATTGCGACGGCAGTCGATGCGTCGAGAATTATGGAGAACTTATCCAGGTTCGTGCGTCGATTGAAACGTGACATAAATGTGTTCCTTCAACTGGCAGCGCTCAAGATCCGGATTAGTGGCCTTGTTGGCGGCCGCCACAATGGCCGACCTCGGCTTCGTGATCCACGCGGCGACGGTCATCGACAGCGAAGCTCCGATGGATGTCTTCGAAATTGGGGAATGTCTATCGTCCGAGTGATGCTTGCATGAGATCTTGCCGTGGCGATTCTGTCGAAAGGGTGTCGGGAAAATTACCGTTTTGTCATGTTGACTGCTCTCCGCGATGCGCATTTGAAACCAATTGGGTGGCATCACGCCCGTTGACCACCTGCCGTCGCCGTGGCGTCAACCGCCGGGCCTTGGTAAGGCGGGTCGCCACGACCAGTATCTTTATGGTGTGCGCAGATGTCGACCTCGACCGACGGCAGAAGTTTTCATGGTGTGCAAGCGCTGTGAGTTGGTTGCGGCGGTCCATGATGAGGCGCTTCAACGCACGTTCGAGGACGCGGCACGTGCTGCGCGTTGCGTCGCGGAGGGCCAAGGAAACGGAAATTCAGGGGGGTGCGAAACATGCGGGGACGCTGGCGGAGTTCTCGTGCCCGTGGGGCGTCGTGCATGCGCGAGCGTGACAAGTGAACGCCAGGCTATTTCATTTATATTCGCAATGTTATAACATTGCGAATAGCGCTGCCTTTCGAGCTTCCCGCGAAGAAAAGCAGCCAGTCGCTGGACGACGACGAAGCAAAGAAGCGGCAGCGCAGCGCTGTATATCTTGGGGCAAGTGAGCCTGCCCACTACGCACGGGGGTTAAGCGCGTAGCGCGATGCATCTATTCAATAACGACAGTCGAAACAATGAAACATCGCACACTTATCTCGCACGCTGTGCTGCTACTACTTGCCCAAAGCATAACCGGTCATGTTTGTGCCGCGCCGAGCGACAGCTCGGTAGGGGGACTTGTCACCGATAGTCTCGGCAAGCCGGTCGCAACCGCCAGTGTGATCCTTCAAACCGCGACCGGCGCCTCGGCAGGAGAGACAAAAACCGATGCAAGCGGGCATTTCTCAGTGTCCAACGTCGCGCCCGGAACGTATGCGGTGGTGGTCACCGCGACGGGCTTCGCGAGCGGCAGCAGCGTCGCCACTACCAGCCCCGGAACGGCAAGTTCCGTCACCGTCGCGCTGGCGAGGAGCGACGCGATTGACGTCCGTGTGAACGCGCAGCGTCTGGACCAGGCGCGCAACGGATTGTCGCCGGAAACCGGCAGCAGCGTGTACCGGATCACCGCGGCGGACATCAACAATATGCCGCAAGGCGAATCGACGCCGTTCAACCAGGTCCTGCTGCACGCGCCCGGCGTCGCGCAGGATTCCTACGGCATGGTCCACGTGCGCGGCGAACACGCGAACCTGCAATACCGGATCAACGGCATCATGATTCCGGAGCCGATATCCGGCTTCGGCCAGTCATTCGATACCCGCATCATCGACCAGATGGACCTGCTCACCGGCGCGCTTCCCGCGCAATACGGGTGGCGCACGGCCGGCATCGTCGACATCAAGACCAAATCGGGTGAGACCGGTGACGGCGGAACGATAGACGTATATGGCGGCAGCCATGGCACCGCGCAGACAAGCGGCGACGTGTATGGCACCAGGGGCGCGCTGAGCTATTACTTTAGCGGGTCGGCGGGCGTCAACGATCTCGGCATCGAAGCGCCGACGTCGAACGGTTCGCCGCTGCACGATCATACCCGGCAAGGCAACGCGTTCGGCTACATGTCGTACCTGATCAATCCGCTTACGCGGGTCAGCGTCGTGTTCGGCACCGCGAGCAACCAGTTCCAGATCCCGAATACACCGGGTCAGCCGACCCAATTCACCCTCAATGGCCAGACCAGTTTCGATTCGGCCGCGCTCAACGAAACCCAGAGCGAGCTCAATAACTTCGCGACGGTCGCGTTGCAGGGGACGAACGGCGACAAGCTCGACTATCAGATCGCGTACTTCACGCGCTATACGCGCACGCAGTTCAACCCCGACCCGATCGGCGACCTGCTTTTTAACGGTGTCGCCTCGCAAGACTTCCGCAGCAATTGGGCCAATGGACTGCAGGGCGACACCACCTACCGGTTGAACAGTTCGCACACGCTGCGCGCCGGCGTGTCTTTCGAGCAGGACCGGGCGGTCGCCAGCGACAGTGTCTCGGTGTTCCCCACTGTCGATGGCGTACAGTCCTCCGACCAGCCGTTCCCGGTCAACAGCGCGAGCACGACGATCGGCCGGCTCTTCGGCGTCTACGTGCAAGACGAATGGAGGGTGAACGACAAGCTCATCATCAATTACGGCGTGCGCTACGACAAAATGAACGAAGTTGTCGACGCCAGTCAGTTGAGCCCGCGCATCGGCGCCATCTACAAGGCAACGCCGACTACCACGCTGCATGCGGCCTACGCCCGGTACTTCACGCCGCCTCCGCTCGAATTGATCGCGCCGACCACGGTTGCGCAGTTCAACAATACGACGAACCAGGCAGCGAGTCAGCAAAATTCGCCGGTGCAGCCCGAGCGCAGCCATTACTTCGATGTCGGCGTAAGCCAGCGCGTCACCTCCGCCATCACGGTAGGCGTGGATGCATACTACAAGAAGGCAACCGATCTGCTCGACGAAGGACAGTTCGGCACCGCCCTGATCAACACGCCGTACAATTACCAGACCGGCCACGCCTACGGCGTCGAACTCACCGCCAACTACATCGACGAGCATTTTTCCGCATACGCGAACCTTGCGCTCAGCCGCGCAACCGGCGAAAACATCATCACGGGCCAGTTCAATTTCACGCCCGATGAACTTGCGTACATCGCCAACAATCCCGTCCACCTCGATCACGACCAGTTGGTCACCGGTTCTGCCGGCATCGCCTACACGTTTGCGCGCACGACCTACAGCGCGGATACCGTCTTCGGCAGCGGGCTGCGCAGCGGCTTTGCGAACACGGACCATGTGCCGTTCTACGTGAATGTCAACCTCGCGGTCATCCATCACTTCAACGCGCCCCTCATCGGCAAATTCGATGGGCGCGTGGTCGTGGTCAATCTGCTCAATCGCAGCTACCAATTGCGCGACGGTTCAGGGATCGGCGTTGGCGCCGCGCAGTTCGGACCGACGCGCGCGTTCTATGCAGGCATGACGAAACACTTTTAACCCGCCCGCGCGGCGTACGCCGCGTGCGCAAGAGGTCACGACATCATGAACGATCTTGCCGAACTGTTTCTCGCCGTACGCCTGGGCGGATGGGTGATCTACCCGCTCACCGTCCTCGCGGTGGCCGGCCTGGCGATTATCCTCGACAAGGCTTACTCGCTGCACCGATTCGCGGCGATCCCGGCCCGCATCGACGACCTGATCGAAGCGCCCGTTGTCGATTTTGCGCAGACACGCGCGCAGATTGCCGCGCTGCCGGAGCGCCATGCGCTGCGCAGCTTCGCCGCGCCGATCCTGGAGGGCGGCAACGCGCCGATCTGGTGGATCGAGTCTCGTGCCGAGACCGCCGCGCAGCATATCGAGCGCGCGCTGAACCGGGGGTTGTGGCTGCTCGAAACCATTGTCACAGCCGCGCCTCTGCTTGGGCTGCTCGGAACGATCATCGGCATGATGCACTCGTTTCGGCTGATCGGTGGACAGGGCGTCGTGAACCCGACCGGCGTGACGGGCGGCGTCGCGCAGGCGCTGATCGCGACCGCGATCGGACTGCTGATCGCTCTCGTCGTGCTCTTCGCGTTCAACTACTTTTCGCGGCGGGTGGGCGAGCTGCTCGATCACTTCGAGCGGGTCGGCACACGGCTGATCGGGCAGCTCCGGCTCGACCGGGAACACGCGGAAGGAACGGTCCAGGCGCGGCCTGAGCGGGAACGCGCGGAAGGAGCGGCGCAGTTGCGGTTCGCCTCTGAGCATGAGGAAGGGCAGCGCACGTGAAACTGAAACGCTCAAGACAGGCACGGCGCGGGAAGATCGAAATCATCCCGATGATCGACGTGATGTTCTTCTTGCTGGCGACGTTCATGCTCGCATCGCTTTCGATGCAGCGGCTTGATTCGATGAAAATCAACTTGCCGGGCGGCCAGGCACAGCAGCTTAGTCTGGATACGCCCCTCACCCTCACCGTCACGCGCGCCAATGCCATCTTCGTCAACCGCCAGGCGGTGCCGCTCGCGGCGCTGGCGGGTGCGCTGCGGCCGCTGCTGAAACCGGACGGCAATCTGGTGGTTGCGGCCGATGACGCCGCATCGCACGGCGTGGTCGTCAAAGCGATGCTCGAAGCGCGAAAAGCTGGCGCCCAGCATTTCCTGATCGCCGTTCACCATGAGTAACGATGGCCGCCGCCTCGACACGGCCTGGCTCGACGAACCGAAAACACGCATCGCGGTTGTAGCGGTCATCGCGTTCGGGTTGTGGTGCGCAGCGCTCTTGCTCGTCGGCGGACTGCTTGTCACGCCGGAGATTAAACTGCCTCCGCCCGCACATCTCGACGCGCAGCTCATCGAAATCGAGCCACCTGCGCCGCCCCCGCGCACGGGTGCACCCGCGCAAGCTGCGCCGACGCACCCGATACCGCCCGCGAGCGTCGCGCGTGCAGCACCGCCGCCGGTGCATCACGCGCGCCCCGTGCACGAAGAACCGGCCCCGCAACATGCCGCGCCCAGGCCGGCAGCAGCGCCACCGGCTGCGACCGCGCCACCTGTCACACCCTCGCCCGTTGCAGCAACCTCCGCTGTGCCATCGCCCGCGCCGTCAGCCGCGCCTTCCGCGCCACTGGCATCGGCCAGCACGGCCAATCACTCGCCGGGCGCGACCGACCCCGCCGCCAACGGCAGTGGTCATACCGCCGCACGCGCGATCGCGCAGCCACTGCCGGAAATCCCGGACGACTTGCGTGAAGCCGCGTATCACGCGATTGCTCTTGCGCGCTTCACGATTCACCCGGACGGTTCTGCCGACGTCGAACTCCTGCAGCCGACGCAACAGCCGCGTCTGAATCAGTTGTTGCTCGCCTCGCTGCACAACTGGCGTTTCTTCCCCGCCATCGAGAACGGCAAGCCTGTCGAAAGCCATCAGGACGTTCGCGTCCACCTTGTGGTCCAGTAGCGTATGCACCGGCCGCGCCTTGGTGCGTCAGCGGTGCGCCTGCGGCGGTGCTAGATAAGCGGGAACCGGCTCGCCAGCGCGACACCAAGCCCGCCTGTGTCGAGTTGCAATGTTGCCAGTCTTGTTTAGATAGGAGTGTCCCAACGGCTTGGCCGGACTGGCTTTCCATCATCGGTTCTTCCCGCAGGCGGGAAAGAGTACGAATAGGGTAGGTGCTATCGAATCCATGTCCGCAGCCGGCGCTAGCTCAGCGCGAGAAGGTGCATCTCGGCGGACTTTCAGGGCAGGTAACCCCACGCTCGAACAGGAGCTCTTCGATATCACGCAGGCTGAGCTGAAACCTGAAAAAAATCAGCGCACCGCGCAACTGATGACCGCCGCTGGAAAGCGATGGCCGTGGTAAAGCGATTTCTCATTTTTCATCACGCGAACTTACTCGGCCATCTCAGCAACGTGACACCCATTAGCCGGCTCAAGTCAAGGCACGAATGCATCCATCGCCGGATCGCAGTGGCGACGGTATTTCCATCGACACTGCAATCCGGCGATGCTTTTTCGTTGTCTGTCATTTACTGGCTCGCCTCCATGCGTCGACCCGTCAGGCAAAACATCGCTTCACGTCAAACGGCTGGTGCTCACGCAACATGTGATAGCACGCGCGTGCCAGCTTGTGCGCCAGCGCCTCGATTGCGGGGATCCCATTCCTTGCGCGCTTCTTGCGCTCATAAAAACGCCTGGCCTGCGGGCAGTAGCGAATGGCATAGTTCGCCGCCTCGACAAACGCTCAGGCGAGGTACCTGTTTCCATTCTTCGTGCTGCCTTCCCCTTTCTTGCGGTTCTTGCTTTCCCGTCGGCTATCCACACAGCGACAATATGAGCTGAAGTTGCCAACGTCGGCAAAGCGCGTGATGGCGCCCGTCTCCAGCATGATCGTTGTCGCCAGTACGGGGCCGACGCCGGGTATCGACTTCAGCAGCGCATAGTCCGGGCGCAGTTGTACACGCTCCACGAGTCGCTTCTGCAAGATGGCAATTCCTCCTGCAGCGTGCGCATCACCGCCAGATTGGCCTGCATGGCGAGCGTCACATCAGGCGCAAAACCGAGCGCATTGACCTGGCTCGTCGCTCAGACGCCTGTTCACTTCTCCGGTCATCCGCTGACCTGTCTGTCGGAATGCAGGTTTTCGATTGAGAGTATCTGTGCGGTCCGGCAGCGCACCAGTTGCATTCGTTTGCGTGAGAGCTCCCGTACTGGCCGCTCTTCTGCTGGATAGATGTAGCCTTCTGGCAATAGCCCCAGACGCAGGAGTTGCGTCAGATGGGCTGCATCGGTGAAGTCACCGCTGTATTTCAGGCCCTCGTACTGCCTGATTGCCGCTGGGTCGCCAGATGGACCTGATAGCCATCCTCCATTAACTCATCCACCAGCCAGTACCAGTTGAACGTCGCTTCGATGACCGAGTGCAGGTCGATTCCACTAAACTTGTTCATGCCGGGCTCTGCGTCACGTCGGTGTTCGCACCTCCGCCTCTACGCCAGCCGTTCGAGTCGAACGGAGGGGGCCGGCTATATGATTACCAGCGCCGTCCCGACCTCCAGCAACATTACCGGATCGTAATCACCCGCCCGGCTGCTTGACGGTATGATTTGATTTGATGGTCAACGCAAGCGGAGCAACCGATGCGAATCCTGGTGATCGAGGACGAGCCAAAAACAGCGGCTTATCTGAAGAAAGGTCTGGAAGAATCCGGCTACGCGGTCGACGTCGCAAACGATGGCCCGCAAGGGCTGATCCTCGCCCAGGAAGAAGAATACGACGTGATCGTGCTCGACGTGATGCTGCCCGGCATGGACGGCTGGACCGTCGTCAAGACGTTGCGCAACACGCGCTCCACGCCCGTGCTGTTTCTTACCGCGCGCGACGACATCGACGACCGCGTGCGCGGCCTGGAGCTCGGCGCGGACGATTACCTCGTTAAACCTTTTGCGTTCGTCGAACTGCTGGCGCGCGTGCGTACGCTGGCGCGCCGCGGGCCGCCGCGCGAAAGCGAACTGATCAAGGTGGGCGACCTGGAAATGGATGTGTACCGCCGCCGCGTCAAGCGGGGCGGCACGCGCATCGATCTCACGCCGCGTGAATTCTCGCTGCTGCAACTGCTCGCGCGGCGTCAGGGTGAGGTGCTGAGCCGCACGCAGATCGCGTCGTATGTGTGGGATATGAATTTCGATAGCGACACCAACGTGGTCGAGGTGGCGATTCGCCGGCTGCGCACCAAGATCGACGACAACTTTCCCATCAAGCTGATTCACACGGTGCGCGGCGTCGGCTATGTGCTTGAACTGAAGGACACGGCCTGATGCGCGTGCGCTCGCTTGCCGCGACGCTCGCGCTTGCCTTCGGCGCCACGACGCTGGCGGTTTTCGTGCTGGTCGGCAGCTTTCTGTATCTCGCGCTCGAAAAGCAGATCAAGGCGCAGGACAATCTCGACATCGTGCTTGCCGCGCGCCACGCACGGCGGCTTGCCGAGGAGTTGGAGACGTCGATGGGCATTCGCGAGCATAGCGACCGTTTGATCAGCATCGTGCTCGGCAACCAGGCCATGTCGATGGAAGTGTTCGATCCCGCTGGCAACCGGGCAGTCGAACACAACATCGCCGACACTTTTGCCGTGCCCAATGTGGCGAGCGGCGCGGCGACGCTCGCCGCGTTGCCGCCGCTCGCGCGCGTTGCGGCTTCGGCGCGTATCACCGAGGCCGATATCGGTGAGTGGACCGGCCGCAACGGCGCGCCGATTCGGGGCATTCTCACCGACGCGCGTCTACGCGACGGCGAAACGGCGAGCGTGCTGGTGGCGCGCAACATGAGCGACCGCTGGCTGCTGCTGGACCGTTATCGCGACAGGCTTCACCTGGCGGGCGTGGCCGGCGTGACGCTGGCGATGCTGCTCGGTTATCTGCTGATCCGCGCCGCGCTGCGGCCGTTGCGCGATATCGCGGCTAGCGCGAGCCTGGTCACGGTAAATCGCCTCAATACGCGGATCGCGGTGGCGCGTGTGCCGAGCGAACTCGAGACGCTGGTGGCGTCGCTGAACGCCATGCTCGAGCGCGTCGATCTCGGGTTTCAGCGTCTGTCGCGTTTCACCGCTGACCTCGCGCACGACATGCGCACGCCGCTCAGCAATATGCGCGGGGCTGCCGAAGTGGCGCTTGCCCGGCCGCGTTCCGTCGATGAATACGAGTCGCTGCTCGCCTCGAATCTGGAAGAGTGCGACCGGCTGTCGAGAATGATCGAGAACGTGCTGTTTCTGGCGCGCGCTGAACATCCGCAGTTCGTCAAGCACATGCGTGAGTTCGATGCGGCGCGAGAGTTGAGCCATATCGCCGAATACTTCGAAGGAATTGCCGAAGAGGCGCTAGTGCGCGTGCGTGTCAGCGGCGCAGCCAGCTTGACGGCGGATCTCGAACTGTTTCGCCGCGCGGTGAGCAATCTGCTGGCCAATGCCATTCGTTATACGCCGCAAGGCGGCGAGATCGTGCTGGACGCGAGCGCATCGGCCGACGTGGTGCGCGTGACCGTGTCGAATGAAGGACAGCCTATTGCCGCCGAACATATCGAGCGGATTTTCGACCGCTTCTATCGCGTCGATCCGTCACGCAGCTCGCTGCCGTCATCGGGCTTGTCGCGAGGGTCGACGGGATCGGCGGGGCTCGGGCTTGCCATCGTGCGCACGATCATGGAGTTGCACGGCGGCTCGGTGCATGCGCAGAGCGATGCACGGAGTACGCGCTTTGTGCTGGTGTTTCGGCGGGGCGGGTGAAGGGTACCCAAGGGCTTACACAGACCCGGTCGCACGCTTGCCCTCATCACCCCACGTCCCACCCAGCGCCTTCAACAGCAACACACTCGACTCCAACCGCCGTGCGGCGATCTGATCGGCGACACGCTGATTCGTCAACGCAATCGTCTGCGCCGTGACCACGTCGAGATAGCTGACTGCGCCCGCGTTGAAACGGTTCGTCGTGAGCCGCAACGACAGTTCAGCGGCCGTGGTGGCGCGCTGCTGACTGGCGGCTTCGTCGGCGAGGGAATGCAAGGCGGACAGATTGTCCTCGACCTGCTGGAACGCCACCAGCACCGACTGACGATAGTCCGCGACCGCGCCGTCGTATTGCGCCGTCGCGCCATGTAGGGCTGCCTTCCGCTTGCCGCCGTCGAACAGCGTGCCGGCCAGTTGCGGGCCGAGCGACCAGAACAGACTCGGCGCACTCAGCCAGGGTGCGAAAAAGGTGCTTTCCAGTCCCGCGCTCGCCGACAGCATCAGATCCGGGAAGAACGCCGCCTGCGCGGCGCCAATCTGCGCATTGGCCGACGCCACGCGCCGTTCGGCCGCCGCGATATCCGGGCGACGCTCCAGCAATTGCGACGGCAAGCCGACCGGAATCGCGGGCGGTGTGACGGCCGAGCCGTTCGGCGGCAGCGCGAAGCTCGAAGCCGGCTCGCCGGTCAGCGTGGCAATCGCGTGCTGCATCTGTGCGCGCGTCACGTCGATGTCGGTGTCCTGCGTGCGCGTCGCTTCGAGTTGCGTCGTGGCCTGGGCCACCGCGGACGCATCGATCGCACCGTTTTTCAGTTGCTGCTGCAGCAGTTTCAATGCGGCCGCGTAGGCGCTCACGCTGTCGTCGAGCAGCTTCTTCTGCGTGTCGAGCGAGCGCAGGGAGAAATAGTCGACGGCGAGATCCGCGCTCATCGACAGGCGCACGCCTTCGAGGTCGGCTTCGCTCGCCTGGGCGTCGGCCTGCGCGCCGTTCACGCTATCGCGCACGCGTCCGAACAGATCCGGCTCCCAGCTCGCCGACACGCCCGCCGAATAGTCCGGCACGGTCTTGCCCGCGAGCGATTTGCCTTCGACATTCTGCGAGGTCCGCGAGCGATCCTGCGCGACCCCAGCGGTAATCGTCGGGAAAAAACCGGCGCGCTGATAGTCCACCATCGACCGCGCTTGCTGGAGCTGCGCGACCGCCTTGCGCACGGTCTGGTTCGACACGTCGATACGCGCTTCGAGTTGATTCAGCACCGGATCGTTGAAGATCGTCCACCATGGGCCGCGCGGCGTGGCGTCAGCCGGTGCGGCCCGCGCCCAGCCGGGTGCGGTGCCCGCATATTGCGCGGGAATCTCGGCGCTCGGGCGCTGATAGGAGGGCAAGGTCGAGCACGCGCTGAGCAGTGCGCCGATCATCCCAGCCACCAGCGTGCGGCGCTGCACCGGCCGTGAAAGAGACAGGGAAACCATCAGTGAATCCTTTCTGTAACGATGCACCTAGCCAGGCATGGCCGGCGCAATCTGCACGATCTGGCCGGTGTTCAGCGAATCGCCGGGGTTGTCGATCACGCGGTCGGTGGCGGCGAGGCCTGTCGTGATTTCCACGTGCGTGCCGAAATCGCGGCCGATGTGGACGGTCTTGAGCAGCGCCCGGCCGTTGCTATCGACCACGGCGACCGTCACGCCGTCCGGCCGGAACAACAGGGCGCTGACAGGCAGGTCGAGCGCCGGCGTGGTCGATCGCAATTGCAGATGCACCTGCGTGTAAGCACCGGGCATCAGCGCGCCATCCTTGTTATCGACGTCGATCTCGACGCGCAGCGTGCGGCTCGACGGATCGATCGAATCGGTGCTGCGCGCCACCTTTGCGGCGATGCGGCGACCCGGATACTGCTGGGCGGTGAGATACACGCCGGTCGCCGGCGTGACATACGGCGCGTCGTTCTGCGGCACATCGACGAAGACCCGCAGCACGCCGGTCTGCTGGATGTGGAACAACTCGCCCGACATGCCCGCGGTGCCCGGCGTGCCGCCCGCCGTGACCAGCGCGCCGACGTCGACGTTGCGCGCAGTGATCACGCCGTCGAACGGCGCGGTGATCTTCTCGTATGAGACAAGCTCGGCCAGATGCGCGACGTTCGCCTGCGTCGACGCGAGCATCGCGCGGCGCGCTTCCATGTCGCTGACCTTGGTGTCGGCGTCCTGCTGCGCGACCGATTGTGTCTTCAGCATGGCCTGCCAGCGCTGCGCGGTAGTCTTCGCAAAGTCGAAATTGGCCTGCGCGGTGGCTTCGTCGGCACGGGCCTGGCGCAATTGCGCATCCAGTTCGGGGGCTTCGATTGTCGCGAGCGTCTGACCGCTTTTAACCTGTGTACCGATGTCGGTGTTCCAGTGCGCCAGGTAGCCGCTCGTGCGCGCGTAGATCGACGCTTCCGCGAACGGCGTGACGGCGCCCGGCAGCAGCAGTTCGTGGACGGCTGGCGCGGCGCGCGGCGCGACGACTGACACGCTGAGCATGCTTTGCGCCTGCGTCTGTTGCGTCAGCGCGGCACTGGCGTGCAGACGCGGCACGATGCCGACGATCAGCAACGCCGCGGCAAGTCCGGTCAACGCAAGCGGCCAGAGGCGGCGGCGCGGTTTCGTGCTGCCGGGCTCTGCCGCCGTGGCGCCGGCATGCCGGGTTTCCCTGGCGCTATGCAAACGCGCGGTGTCGGCGGTCTCGGCGGTCCCGGCGGACGCTTCTGACCGCTCGCCAAGCTCGGGCGGAAGGGATGAATCGTTCATGGGCAAGGTCTCGTCAGAATCAATGAGTGCGGGCGGGAACGCCGGATTCGTGCGTGTCGAGGCGTGCCGCGCGGCGTTTGTCGAGCCACGCATGCACCATCCCGTAGACGACCGGGACGAACAGCAAGGTCGACACCGTACCGAGCGCGAGGCCACCGATCACGGCGCGTCCGAGCGGCGCGTTCTGTTCGCCGCCATCGCCGAGGCCGAGCGCCATCGGCAGCATGCCGATCAACATGGCGAGCGCCGTCATCAGCACTGGACGGAAGCGGCTGAAGCCGGCTTCGAGCGCGGCCCGCAGCGGCGGTTTGCCGCCGTGGTGAAATTCGCGTGCGGTGTTGATCACCAGAATGCTGTTGGCCGTGGCGATGCCGATACATAGAATGGTGCCGGTGAGTGCCGGCACGCTCAGGCGAGTGCCGGTGCTGAACAGCATCCATGCGATGCCCGCGAGCGAGCCCGGCAAGCCGCTGATGATGATGAACGGGTCGAGCCACGACTGGAAATTGACGACCATCAGCAGGTAGACCAGGGCGATCGCAAACACGAGGCCACTCGCAAGACCGCTGAACGAGTCGTGCATCGCCTGCACCTGGCCGCGCATGACGATCGACGCGCCAGGCGGCAATTGCGGCCGGATCTGATCGACGAGGCGGGTCACGTCTGCTGCCACGCCGCCAAGGTCGCGTCCTTGCGCCGACGCGAAAATGTCGAGCACCGGCTGCACGTTGTAGTGCGAGACGACCGCTTGCTGGGTGACGCGTGTCAGTGTGCTCAACGCGCCGAGCAGGTTTTGCGGCGCCGGAGCGCCCGTGTTGGCGGAGGCCGCCGCCGTCATGACCCCGGCGGTGGCGCCGCCATTCTGCGCGACCGGAATATTGGCGAGCGCCTGCAACGAGTTGATGTCGTACTGCGGCATCATCGCCATCAGCGGATAGCTCACGCCGTTGCGCGGATCGAGCCAGAAATTCGGCGTGGTCTGCGAACTGCCCGAGAGCGCGATCAGCAGGTTCTGCGACACGTCGCGTTGCAACAACCCGGCCTGAATTGCGCGGGTGCGGTCGACGTTGACGTTGATGGCGGGGGCATCGCCAGGCTGTTGGATACGCGCGTCGACGAGGCCGCGCACGCCGCGCAGTTGGGCGAGCAGGCGGTTCGCCACGATGCGATTGGCGTCGAGCTTGTTGCCGACGATCTGGATATCGATCGGCGCGGGCAGCCCGAAGTTGAGAATCTGGCTGACGATGTCGGCGGGCAGAAAGGCGAACGTGACGCCGGGGAAATCCCTGGCGAGCGTCGTGCGCAGTCTCGCCACATATTGAGCGGTCGGTTTGTGCTTGGCCGCGAGGGTGATCATCACGTCGGCGTCTTCCGGGCCGATCGGGTCCGATGAGTCGTAGGTCAGATTGATCCCGCTCACCGGCACGCCGATATTGTCGAGCATCGCCGAGAGTTCCTGCTTCGGAATCATGCTGCGCACACGGGCTTCGACTTCGTCGGTGAGGCGCGCGGTGTCTTCGATACGCGTGCCGGTCGGCGCACGCAGATGCAGGCGGATCTCGCCAGTATCGACGGCGGGGAAAAAATCGCGACCGGCAAACGGCACCAGCGTGAGCGAGCCGATGCATAACAGCAGGAAGATCGCGACGAACCGTCGCGGACTCGCTATCGCCGCGCCGAGCACGGCGCGATAGCGTTCGCGCAGCCGCTCGAAGCGATGCTCGAAGGCGGCCTGAAAGCGGATCAGGCGCGCAATCGGTCCATTGCCCGTCACCAGCGCGTTGCTGCGTGCGCGCATGAGATACATCGCGAGCGTCGGCACCAGGGTGCGCGAGAAAAAGTACGACGCGATCATGGCGAACACCACCGCCTCGGCGAGCGGCACGAACAGATAGCGCGCCACGCCGGAGAGCAGAAACATCGGCACGAACACGATGCAGATCGACAGCGTCGAGACGAACGTCGGCACGGCGATTTCGCCGGAACCGTTCAGGATCGCGTCGTGCAGCGGCTCGCCGTTCTCCAGATGATGCGTGATGTTTTCGATGGCGACCGTGGCGTCGTCGACGAGAATCCCTACGGCGAGCGCGAGGCCGCCAAGCGTCATGATGTTGATGGTCTGGCCAAGCGCGGACAGCGCGATCAGCGAGGTCAGCACCGCGAGCGGAATCGACACCGCTATGATCAGCGTGGCGCGCCAACTGCCGAGAAAGAGCAGGATCATCAAAGCGGTGAGGGCGGCGGCAATCAGCGCTTCGCGCGCCACCCCCACGACGGCCGACTTCACGAACACCGATTGATCCGACAATGCGGTGACATGCAGCGCGCTCGGCAAGCCGGCCACGATATGCGGCAGCATCGCCTTGACCTGCTGGATGATGGTGAGCGTCGACGCGCTGCCGGACTTTTCGATGGTAAGAAGCGCGGCGCGTTTGCCGTCGCTGCGCACGATGTTGGTTTGCGGCGCGTAGCCATCGCGCACATGGGCGACGTCGCGCACATACACCACGCCGCCCGCCACCGTCTTGATGGGCAGATCGTTGAGCGCGGCTACGGTGTCCGTGCTGCCGTTCATCTGCACGTTGTATTCCTTCGTGCCGATCTTCGCGGTGCCGCCCGGCAGGATCAGGTTCTGCGCGTTGACAGCGTTGACCACGTCGAGCGGCGCGAGGCCTTTGGCTTGCAATGCGCGCGGGTCGATATCGACCATGATCTGCCGCACCTTGCCGCCGAACGGCAGCGGCACCGACGCGCCTTGTACCGTCGCCAGTTGCGTGCGGATCTGGCTGTTGCCGAGGTCGTAGAGCTGCTGCTCGGAGAGCGTGTCGCTGGAGAGGCCGAGTTGCAGGATCGGCACCGTCGAGGCGTTATAGGTAATGATGTTCGGCGGCAGCGTGCCGGGCGGCAGCACGCGCAGGATCGATGCGGAGTTCGACGCTGCCTCGGCGATCGCGCGATTGATGTCCGCGCCCGGATGGAAAAAGATCTTCACCACCGAGACGCCATTCAGCGATTGCGACTCGATATGCTCGATGTCGTCGACGTCCGAGCTCAGCGCGCGCTCGTAATTCGACGTGATGCGATTGGCCATGTCCTGGGCGGAAAAGCCGTTGTAGGTCCAGACGATGCTGACCACCGGGATATCGATGTTCGGGAAGATATCGGTCGGCGTGCGCAGTATCGCAAGCGGGCCGACGATAAGGATCAGCACCGCAAGGACCACGAAGGTATAAGGGCGGCGCAGCGCGAGCCGGACAATCCACATGACGGGTTCCTGAAATGAGGCCATGAAGGCACGCCGCTGCTGCGCTGTCAGAGCGCGTGACGCGGGCTTCTCGACTCAGGAGTGTGATGGTGGGGCCCTTACGGGGCGCGGTCGGCTAGATTACCGTTCCGTTATCTGGGCGTCGATTCGAGCTTGCGGTGACATGAGGACTCACGCGCGATCTATCGATCGTGGCCGGCTTCACGTATCTCGAGACGGTTCAGGAAGACACCGGCGACTCGACCACCCATGGCAAGCGCGCTGCCAACGCGTTCGGCTATTCCGGGCGCTTTTCCGAGCCGGACTCCGCGTCCCGGTTCGAAGGCGCGCGATCGGTACGCTTTTCGCCGAGATCGAACTGCCGTCGCGCCGATTCCATTTCCGCCATATGCGCTTCCACCCAGTCCCAGATCCCACAGATCTTGTCGAGCAGACTGCGTCCTAGCGGCGTCAATTGATAGTCGACACGAGGCGGTATCACGGGATGCACATAGCGCGTGACGAGACCGTCGCGCTCGAGTTGCCGCAAGGTCTTCGTGAGCATCTTCTGACTGACGCTTCCCACCTCATCGCGTAGCCGCGAAAAACGCATCTCGCCATGTGTGCCCAACGCGTCGATCACAAGGATCGTCCACTTGTCGGCGATCTGCTCGATGACGTTGCGCGCGAGGTCATCGGTTTTCTTCTGTGCGTTCTCGGCGGCGTGAGGGCCGTCGTAGCAATTTGTTTCCATGGGGAAAGTATGGAACCTTCAGGTGCCTTCTTGTGATCGCCGGATGCGGCTGAAATAATCGACTCGCCTGCCCGTCCTTTGGGCACGTCGCATTTTCTCGGACCGCATTCGACATGGATGCGGCGCTTTAACCAGAGAGCATCGCATGACTATTGAAACAATTGAAGTTGAGGGTTTATCGACGCCTGTATCGCGTATCGGCCTGGGCACGTGGGCGATCGGCGGATGGATGTGGGGCGGCACTGATGAGAAGGACTCGATTGCGGTGATCCGCCGGGCGCTCGACAGCGGCGTGAACCTTATCGACACGGCGCCGGCGTATGGCTTCGGCGCATCGGAGGAAATCGTCGGCAAAGCGCTGGCCGATGGATATCGCCACAAGGCAGTCATCGCGACTAAAGTCGCTCTCGAATGGCAGGACGGCAAGGTATTTCGCAATGCTTCACCGGAGCGCATTCGTCACGAAGTAGAGGATACACTTCGGCGCTTGCGGACAGATTACATCGATCTATACCAGGTTCACTGGCCCGATCCGCTCGTGCCAATCGAAGAGACGGCCGCGGTGCTGGACGACCTGCGCAAGGAAGGCAAGGTTCGCGCGCTCGGCGTCAGCAATTTCTCTGCGGCGCAAATGGACGCGTTCCGCCGCGTGGCGCCGCTGTCCACCACCCAGCCGCCTTATAACCTGTTTGAACGCGACATCGACCGCGACGTGCTGCCTTATGTGAAACAGCATGGGCTGGTTGCACTCGCCTATGGCGCACTGTGCCGCGGATTGCTCGCAGGGCGCATCGGCGCCGAGACGCGTTTCGAGGGCGACGATCTGCGTCAACATGACCCGAAGTTCCGAGCGCCGCGTCGTCAGCAGTATGTCGACGCTGTGAAAGCACTGGACGTCTTCGCGCGCGATAACTTCGACAAGTCGGTGCTTGCGCTTGCCGTGCGCTGGGTGCTGGACCGCGGCCCGACGATCGCGCTGTGGGGTGCGCGCCGTCCGTCGCAACTGGACGGACTCGAAGCCGCGTTCGGCTGGCGACTCGACGACAAGGCCTTCGCGCAAATCGACGCGATCGTCTCGCAATTCGTCAAGGACCCGGTAGGTCCGGAGTTTATGGCACCGCCGCAACGTGTTCTGGTGTCGTGAAAGGAGTGTATTGAACATGCGAACCAATCGACGAACTTTCATTGTGCATACCGTTGGCGCCGCGGCGCTGGCAGTAACCGGCGGCACGGCGTGGGCCGCGCCCACGCAGCTTCAGGAAAGCGATGCGGGCGCGCAGGCGCTCGGCTACCGGACCGACGCATCGCGCGTCGATCACGCGAAATATCCGCGCTTCAGCGCCACCCAGCGCTGCTCGAATTGCCAGTTCTACCAGGGCAAGCCAGCCGACACGAGCGCGCTTTGCGCGCTGTTCGGTGCGAAGCAGGTGAACGGAGCGGGATGGTGCAACGCCTATCAGGCGAGAGCCTGATCGGCTTGTGCGGGTAAAGCGATACGGCGCATGACGACGTTGGGCCGTTCGCGTCGACTACGAGGAATCAGTTGATGGAACTCATTGTGAACGGCGTGCATCACAACGTCGATGCGGATGCGAATATGCCGCTGCTGTGGGCAGTCCGTGATCTGCTCGGGCTGCACGGGACCAAGTTCGGTTGCGGGGTCGGTGCGTGCGGCGCATGCACGGTCCATCTGGACGGTGTCGCTGTGCGTTCGTGTGTGACCGCACTGGCGGATGTTCAGGGCAAGCCCGTAACGACCATCGAGGGACTCGGCCAAGGCGGCGATCACCCGGTGCAGCGCGCGTGGAAAGCCGCCAACGTGCCGCAGTGCGGTTACTGCCAGCCGGGGCAGATCATGCAGGCCGCGTCGCTGCTCAAACAGACGCCGAAGCCGAGTGACGAGCAGATCGTCGAAGCGATGTCCGGCAATGTTTGCCGCTGCGGCACCTATCAACGCATCAAGGCCGCCATCAAGGCGGCGGCGTCGGAGGCGTGATGGGCGAAATCGTCAATATGAGCCGGCGCGGGGTGTTGAAAGGGACCTTGGCGGGCGGGGTTGTGCTGGGCTTGCAGATCGGCGGCGCGGGTACCGCGCTCGCGGCGAGCGTGCTGTCATCCGCGAATGGCGCGAAAGGGACTTTCGCACCGAACGTGTATGTCTCGGTCGCGCCGTCCGGCGAGATCATTCTGGTCGTGCATCGTTCGGAGATGGGGACCGGTATCCGCACCAGTCTCGCGATGATTCTTGCCGACGAACTCGATGCCGACTGGAACGCCGTCAGGGTCGTGCAGGCGCAAGGCGATGCGAAGTATGGCGATCAGAATACCGATGGCTCGCGCAGCATCCGCCAGTTCTTCCAGCCGTTGCGCGAAGCAGGCGGCACGGCCCGGCAGATGCTCCTGGCGGCGGCCGCCGTGCAATGGCGCGTGGCGCCGGCGACCTGTCACACCGAGCCGGGTCATGTCGTGCATGCGGCGAGCGGGCGGCGCGTGGCCTACGGCGCGCTCGCAACGGCGGCGGCGCGTCAGCCGGTGCCGGGCCGTGACACGCTGCATCTGAAAGACGAGGGTACGTGGCGCTATATCGGCAAGTCGCTGCCGATCGTCGATCTCGACGACATCGTCCACGGCCGGGCGACGTACGGTATCGATGTCGTGTTGCCCCGAATGACGTATGCGTCGATCGAACGTTCGGCGGTCTATGGTGCGACGCTCAAAAGCGTCGATTCGACGGAAACGATGAAAGTGCCTGGTGTGCTGCATGTGGTGCGCATTCCCGCTGCGCCGTTGCCCGCTGGTTTCCAGCCGCTGGGCGGCATCGCGGTTGTGGCGACCAGCACCTGGGCGGCGATGCAAGGGCGGCGGAAATTGAGGCTCGACTGGGACCTTGGGCCGAACGCATCGTATGACAGTCAGGCTTATCGCGAGGCGCTCGAGGACACCGCGCGGCAGCCGGGCAAAATCGTTCGCAACAACGGCGACACAGCGGCTGCGCTAAAGAGCGCCGCCCACCATGTCTCGGCGGACTACTACGTGCCGCACCTGGCGCACGCGGCGATGGAGCCGCTCGCCGCCACCGCGTCCTATGCGAACGGTGCCGTTGAAGTATGGACCGCGACGCAGAATCCGCAGCAGGCTCGCACGACCGTGGCACAGGTGCTCGGCGTGCAGGAGCCGGCCGTGACGATCAATGTCACGTTATTGGGCGGCGGCTTCGGCCGCAAGTCCAAGCCTGACTACGTGGCCGAGGCGGCATTCCTGTCACGCGAGGTCGGCGCGCCCGTGAAGCTCACGTGGACTCGCGAAGACGATGTGCACAACGACTATTTCCATGCGGTGTGCGCCCAGCACATGGAAGGCGGGCTCGATGCGCAAGGCAAGACGGTCGCGTGGTTGCACCGCACGGTGTTTCCGTCCATCAGTTCGACGTTCAATGCCGATGTCCGCTACGGGGCGGCGGGTGAACTGGGACAGGGCGTGACCGACATGCCCTACGACATCGCCAACGTGCGGTGTGAGAACGGCGCCGCGTCCGCACACACGCGCATCGGCTGGTATCGATCGGTGTACAACATTCCCCACGGCTTCGCGTTAGGGTCGTTCGTCGATGAGCTTGCGGCGGCCGCGCGGCAAGATCCTGTGCAGCACCTGCTCACGCTGCTCGGCACGCCGCGGCATGTCGATCTGCACGCACTAGGCGTCGATTACCCGAACTACGGCGCGTCGATCGACGAGTATCCGATCGACACCGCCCGCTATGCGGCCGTGGTTCGCGCAGCCGCCGTGCGCTCCGGGTGGTCGACCGCATTGCCGGCGCGGCATGGGCGCGGGATTGCGGTACATCGGAGCTTCCTGAGCTATGTGGCCGCGGTCGCGCATGTGCAGGTGGCCGACGACGGTTCGGTGCGTGTGACACGCGTCGATCTGGCCGTCGACTGCGGGCGCATCGTCAATCCCGATCGGGTTGTTGCGCAGTTCGAGGGCGCGGTGGTGATGGCGCTCGGCAACACGTTATACAGTGAACTCACTTTCCGGAACGGCGCGTCGGAGCAATCGAACTTCACGGACTACGAGGTTGCCCGTATCGATTCCGTTCCCGAGACACACGTGTATATCGTGCCGAGCGATGCACCGCCGGGCGGTGTTGGCGAGCCCGGCGTGCCGCCGACTTCGGCGGCCATCTGCAACGCGATCTTCAATGCGACCGGCCAGCGCATTCGTGCGTTGCCGGTGGATACGTCGCTGCTGAAACGGGCGTAGCGGCGAAACGCAACGGAGTTCGAGCGGCTGCCTACCGTGAGAATGAAATCAGCGTTAAACGATAGAGCTGTCGCATCAACGGAACGCTGTGCGCGGGCGGCGGTGCTCAGTGCACTGCCGTGCGCGCCAGTTCTTTCGAAATCGTTCTGCGAACCCGCCGTTGGGTCACCTGCCGCCGGGCACTGGCGCAACGGCCACCGGCTTGCCGTAAAGCCACCCTTGCGCAAGTTCGATTCCGCAGTTCAGCAATGCGTCGCGCTGGGCTGCCGTTTCGACACCTTCAGCAAGCACCTTGCAGCCGAGCTTATAGAGCTGTTCAGCCGACGCGCGAATAGCGGCTGCAAAGGGCGCACCCTTATCGGCATTGCGGATCACGGTAATGCACAGCTTGACGATTTCTGGCTTCAACAGGCGGACGGTATCGAGGTCTGCGAACCCGCAGCCCGTGTCGTCCAGGGCCAAGCCAATGCCGATGGTACGCAGGCGTTCGACCGCGTCTCGCAAACCCTCGGCTTCGTTGAGCGGCAAGTGCTCGGTGAGTTCGAACATGACTTCCTGCCGGCCCGCCAACGGCAGTTTTTCTGCAGCAAGGGCCAAGGCATCTGGGCCCAGATTGATGGTCAAAAACTTCCCGGGCGGCAGCTTGCCTTTGGTGCGCTCGAGAGCCAATTCGGCACACAATAATTCCATCTCCACGGCACAGCCGGCGGCATGGGCCGCGTCGAACAGCACGTCCGGGCGTTCAAATGGCGTCCGTTGCGGACCTCTGGAAAGGGCTTCAAAACCCGTCACTGTACTGTCTCTAATGCGCACTATCGGCTGCAACACGGTCTGTATGGAGCATTCGCGCAGAATTGCTCTCACTCTGGTCGATGAGTTGTCCCGGTCCTTACGTTGATGTTTTGGTTCGGACCTCGATCGATCCTTCGTCCATTGAACCCAACCTGTTTTGTCATCTCCTGAGACTGCTTCGGAAGGCAAAACGAACACGGACAGATCGTAGTTGATCCGGGCGCCTGTCCCGCCGCCAAAAATAGCAAATAGCCGCTCGCGAATCAGCTGATGCCCTGCCTTTGCTATGGCCTGCGCCACTTCGCTGGCATCACGCGGCAAATCTCCCGACAGCACACGGAAACACGCAGAGCAATGTCCGTCGACATCAGAACGATATCGGTCAATTACCTCATGCTGAGCCAGCAACCGCTTTAGCAAAGCCGTTGCTTCCTCGCCGAACTGGGTGAGAGCCTGTTGAGTCGATTCCTCGCCGAATATGTGGGTGAGACGCGTAATATCTGCAATCCTGACGCTGACCACGGCGGTTATTTTCGTCATTGAAGGCAACCCCGTTGTATTCGTTCTTGCTTACGCGCTTCGAATAATCCACATAGGCCTGTTAGCGACGTATCAACATACCGGCTCCTGCATGTCGCAAATCAGTCGGCAAGATGACATTCGTGTCATCCAGATTCGCAACGTTATTTTCCGCGCTTGGCAGCGGCAGCGATTCAATTGGTCAGATCTGCGTAAAATCGGAAGACGTGCTAACGTCTGCGTCTTCAATAAAGGAAAGATCATGAACGTTACGCAAACCGCCGCAAGCGTGGCCATGCAAGTGATGCAGCAGTCCTCGCAGGGCGTTGCCGCGCATACGCCGCAAAGCGGCGCCCTGGCTCTCGTCGAAGCGGAAGCTGCGAGCGCGCCGCCTGTCAGTGCAAACGGCATGGTTGGAAGCATCATCAATACTTTCGCGTGAACGCAGAGCGGCCTGCAAACGTGATCGCCGAGCTCGCTACAAAATTCCCGGCGTTTCGCGTGAGCGACGCCGCCGTGGATACCGGTTGCGAGTTGAGCATGGATGAACCCGGCGCGCGCTTTTGAGCGAGTAAAAAAAAGGCGGAACGGAGCTTCTCCGGTCAAGTTTCCGGAAAGCCGATCGCGTTCCTCCACATTACTGCGTAGCGCCTTACTGCGTAGCGCCGACCTGGCGCAGCGCATCGGCTGCGGCGGTATTGTGTTGCGAGATGGCCATTTGAAGCGCGGTGCCGCCGCGTGCGTCGACATGATTGACGTTCGCTCCGTGCGCCACCAGCACCGAGAGCATATCGAGCCGGCCGAACAGCGCAGCAAACGATAGCGCCGTTTCACCTGCGTTGTTGGTTTGATCGATAGGGCAGCCTGCCCCGAGCAATATTTGCGCAATGTTCGTTTCACCCTTGAACAGTGCTCCCATCAACGCGGTATTGCCGTGTTTGTCGGCGGCGCATGCGTTGGCGTGAGCGGCAAGAAGCGCCCTTAGCGTGTCCGGGTGATTATCGTAGGCGCTAAGAATGAGCGCCGTATATCCCTGAGGCGTTGCGGTTTCGATCGGATAGTGCGCGTCGATCAGCAATTGAACGATATCGGTTCGCCCTTCGCGCGCGGCGGCGAACCAGTCATCGGTGTATGTTCGCGTGTCAACCGTGCCGGAATACGTTGCTGGCCGATACACGTGCTCCGCACAACTCGCGCTCAGAAGTGCGGCTATCGCTGCCACGGCTGCGCTTCGAACTACTCGCCGCGCAGTAGAGAAACCTCGCATGACGTTCTCCGTCGGAAATCGTATTCGGGCAGACGGGGCCTGCTTGCGCAGGCCCCGTCTGCGTTGCCTACTGGCTTCAGTTATCGCCAAGATGCGACGCCAGATCCTGCACACGTGAGAGATCCGCGTGCGTGGCGCTTGCGAGGCGGGTACCGTAATCGGAATCAGCCTTGTAGAAGTACGAAAGCATCGTGTACTTGTTCGCGTCGTTTGTTACACGGCCCAGATCGCCCGACAATGCCGTGACCAGATCCGCCTTGTTGGCTTCAGACAGGGTCCGGTAGAACTCGCCAGCCTGACGGAAGTCGAGCGTCTTGTGGATCGCCATCTGCTGCGTCGTTCCGCTGAGCGGCGTCTGCACGGACTTGTACCTGGCCTGCTGCGAGATTTCCGCGATGCTGGAGGGCTCGTAGTTCACCTCAGCCTTGCGATCGCCGGAATTCATCGAGCCATCCTGATTATTGTTGTACACAGGCACAACAGGACGGTTGATCGGCAAATCGTTGTAGTTCGGTCCCAGGCGATACATCTGCGTGTCGGCATACGCGAACAGACGACCCTGCAGCATCCGGTCCTCGGAAGGCTCGATGCCCGGCACGAGGCGGGACGGCGCGAATGCCGATTCTTCAGTGGACTGGAAGTAGTTATCCGGAACCCGGTTGAGCGTCATCGTCCCGACCTTCTGCTCAGGGATCGACGACGGCCACACCTTCGTATCGTCAAGCGGATCGAAGTCGAACTTGTTCAGATCCTTCGGCGAAAGGATCTGAACGTACAGATCCCATTGCGGATACGAATGCGCCTTGACCGAGTTGTACAGGTCGTCGGTCATCAGATTCCAGTCGGCGCCGATCGAATGAGGAATATCCTGCGGGCGGATGCCCTCGATGCCCTGACGGCTCTTCCAGTGAAATTTCACGTAGTGAACTTCGCCTTTGGCATTGACGAACTTGAACGCATGCACGCCGTAGCCATCCATGTGACGGTATGAGTCAGGCATCCCCTCGTCGGTGTAGAGGTGCGTCAGCATGCTGGTCGCTTCCGGCGTATGGGCGAAGAAGTCGAAGGCCAGATTCGGATCCTGCACGCCCGTCACGGCGGACGGCTTGTTCGCGTGCACGAAGTCCGGGAACTTGATGGCGTCCCGGATGAAGAAGATCGGCCAGTTGATGCCGACGACGTCCCAGTTGCCTTGCTGCGTATAGAACTTCACGGCAAAGCCGCGTGGGTCGCGCGCCTGCTCAGGCGATCCACGATAGCCCATCACGGTCGAGAAGCGCACGAAGACCGGGGTCTTCGTGCCAGGCGTGAACACTTTGGCGGTGGTCAACGCGCTGATATCGGCGGTTGGCGTGAACTCGCCAAAAATGCCCGTGCCGCGCGCATGGACGACGCGCTCCGGGATGCGCTCCCGGTCGAAGCGCTGCAGCTTCTCGATCAGATGCGAGTCCTGCAGCAGTACCGGACCTTCAGGACCGGCGGTCTGGGAGTTCTGGTTGTCGCCGACCGGCGAGCCACTATCGCGCGTCATATCTTCAGCGTACACGGGTTGTGCAGTGACGATTGCGGAGGCGATGGAAAGAATGCTTGCTGCGATTTGTGTCGTGCGTAATTTCACGTTGTGATCCCAATTCAGGACAGGAGGAAACCAGGCACATCCTATGATTGGGCTTTTCATAGCGCCAATCTATTTTCTCTATGTCTGCAATAGGAGGTCGGTTTCTTTCAATGCTAAAAAGTGGATGATAAAAGTGAAAGCAGCCAAAATTAAATTATGTGGTATAGCGGAATTGGCTTAGCCAGGAGTACTGCAAATAGGCATGAAAACGAGCGGGTTGCTGGGTCTCCAGGAAGGGAGCCTGAGCAAGTTATCGACACTGTTCTTCTTCGAAATCAGCCCGTAAATCGCGGGCTAGAGTTCGGCGATAGATTACGCAAGGCGGGACTGGATCGTCACATTCGACCGCAAGGAATGCGTCGTGAACGTCCAAAAAATTGGAAAAGCTGTATTGCTGAAATTGACAGTAGCGTCCAGTATTCTAATTGATAAGGTGTCTTAAACTAATGCACTAGATCGGCATAAATTGGCTTGTGATTTTTTCAATTTATTGCTGTGGAAAAATCAATTGGTTGAAGTGACGTGAATAAAGATTCAATGTTAAAAAGCCGGATCGGTAATGCGTCAGTCAGTATTCAGTCATGAGCCGTCGTTGAATCCTTCTGTGGCTTCCTTCGTGGAAGCCTTCGCTGCGGAAACCTGCGTCTTCTTCAATGCAGCCGCGCGCGTCTCACCGGTCGGCGATCCCTTCGCCTCAAGAAAGCGTCGGGCTGGCAGGGTCTCGGCTCGTCGGGGATGGTGTGCGGCCAAGGAACCCAAGCACCATGATCGCGGAGGCAAGCGTGATGGCCACCAGCATATGGAGCAGTACCCGGAACGCGCCGTCGTACGCGTGCACGAGTACAGGCTGCCCGAGTGCGGGCAGAAACGCCGCAGCGTGTGCCAGATCGCCGGTGGCCACGCGCTGGGCGGCTTCTGTGACGGCATGAGCCGACGCGTCTGGAGATCCCGGGAGTGCGTCGGCTAGTCGCAAGCGTGTGAGCACTGCCAATATCGCGCTGGCCACCGCGAGGGTCATGCCTTCGCCCGCCACGCGAGTCGTGCTGAAGATACCCGTCGCCATGCCGGCGCGTTCCTTTGGAACAACGCTGACTGACAAGCCGTCCATCAGTCCCCACGGCAGCCCCGCGCCGACACCGATCACGAATAGCGGAATCGCAAGGACAGTGGCTGACGCATCAAACCCGATACCACTGAACCAGAGCATGCCGATGGCCGCAATGACGAGGCCGATCGCCGAGATGACGCCGGCCGACATCCATCGCGTGAGATGCGCAGCGGTGAGCGGCACGAACAGCATCGGCGCCGAAAGCGAAACCATCATCAAGCCCGCGCCGATCGCGGTATGTCCTTCGATGCCGATGAATCGCGTCGGCAACACAAGCAGCAACGTGACGTAGCAGAACGCGGTCGCAAGCGGGAGTACCTGCACACCGACGAAGCGTGGATAGCGGAACAACGACAGGTCGAGCATGGGCCGGGTAACCCGGCCTTCGATCCAGACGAAGGCGATCGCCATGACCGCGGCACCCACGAACAGTGCAACGATGAGCGGACTGCTCCAGCCGCTCTCCGGCCCTTGCAGCAGGCCGAAGGTGAACAGGGTCAGTGCCGCGGTAAAGCTGATGGCGCCAGGCCAATCGAGACCATTGGCGTGCGGATCATAGGATTCCCTCAGTTTTGGAACGCCGAGCGCAAAGCCCGTCAAGCCGATAGCCGCATCCGCGAGGAAGAACGAGCGCCAGCCGAATGTTTGCGTAAGAAACCCGGCGAGTAGCGGACCCAGCGCCAGGCCCACGCCGAAAGTCGTGCCGAGCATGCTGAAGGCGCGAGCGCGGCCATGCCCGTCGAACTCCTGGGCAAGCGCTGCCGATGATCCGGCCAGCACCAACGCGGCCGCAATGCCCTGCAGCGCGCGCAGAAAGTCGACCCACACGAGGCTCGGCGCGGCGGAGATCCCGAGTGATGTCGCTGCAAAGAGCGCTACCCCGACGGCGAATACACGTTTTCGTCCGAGCAGGTCCGCGAGCGCTCCGGCGACCATCAGACTGCTGCCGAAGCTCAGCATGAACGCGTTCAGGATCCAGTTGATTGCCACTGGACTGCCTCTCAGCGCGGTGCCGATAGTCGGCGCCGACACCGCTGCACCGCCGAAATTCAGCGGCAGCACAAGTACCGCGATACAAACGCCCGCGAGGATCAGCGCCTGTTGCGAGGCGCTGCGAGTGACTGAGCTGTCCGCTACGGCCGCCGCGTGAGGCGAGGCGGCTTGCGAAGGCGTTAATGGCGTACCCCGGTTACTCTGCACGGACTCTCTCTCTGTTTATTTGGGCCAGTCGCCATGAACGCGCTCGATACAATTTCCGCACTACCGCGATGCGGCTCCCGTATGGCCGCTAACCTCGCAGCCGGCGTCCGGTTCGAGGCCGATGAAGTACAGCACGGAGATCAGTACCAGCACCGCGACAAGCAGAAACGCGACCCGGAAATCAGCAAGCGACAACTGCGCGTGGCCGCCATGTATCAGGACTGCAGCATGCAGCGCGATCGCACCGAATGCGATGCCGAGACCGATGGTCATCTGCTGGACCATGCTGAAAAACGTGCTCGCCGAACTCATCCGCGCCGGCGGCACGTCCGCGAATGCGAGCGTGTTGATGCTGGTGAACTGCATCGATCGGCATAGCCCGCCGACCAGCAGCACCAGCATGATCAGCGCGCGCGGCGTGTCCGGCGAGAGCAGGGCGCACAGCGCGATGGTCGCGGCAGTGAGCAGGCCATTGACGATCATTACCTTGCGAAAACCAAAGCGCTTGAGGATGGGCGTGGTGACGGTCTTCATGGCCAGATTGCCTGCCGCGTAAGCGAGCACGAGCAAACCGGCGGCGAACGCGTTGAGCCCGAAACCGAGCTGGAAGAACAGCGGCAACAGGAAGGGCGAAACGCTGACCGAGACCACATACAACGAACCGCCGTCGAGGGTCGCGCGAAAGGTCGGGATTCGCCACGGCGCGAGATCGATCAGCGGATGTTCGGCACGCCGGAAATGCCGTACCGCGAAGGCTGCGGCGAGAATGCCACCGCTCAGTGCCGCGGCCGCGATGTGCCAGTCGCCATGCAGTTGCCCGACGAGTTCCATGCCGTACATGAGGCAGGTTAGCGCGACCCCGCTAAGCACGAATCCGGGCACATCGAACGGACGACGGCCGGATTCGCGGTGGTTCGGAATGAACGTGGCGGTGAGCGCCAGGCCCAGCAGGCCGATCGGTACGTTCAGCAGAAAGACCCAGCGCCAGCTGAAATAGGTCGAGATAAAGCCGCCCAACGCTGGACCCAGCACCGGTGCGGCCAACCCGGGCCAGGTAATGTAGGCGATCGAGCGCATCAGGTGACGCTTGTCCGTGCTGCGCAGCACGGCGAGCCGGCCTACCGGGACCATCATTGCGCCGCCGAGTCCCTGCAGGATCCGCGCGACGGTGAATTCGACGAGACCGTTGCTGAGCCCGCAGAGTATCGACGCGCCGGTGAACACGACGATAGCGCTACCGAACACGGAGCGTTGCCCAAAGCGATCCGCCACCCAGCCGCTGATGGGGATGAAAACCGCGAGCGCGAGCAGATAGGCGGTCATGCCGATGCTCAGCCTCACGGGCGTGACGCCGAATGTGGCGGCCATGTGGGGCAGCGCTGTCGCAATCACCGTAGCGTCCAGGTTCTCCATGAAATAGGCACTGGCGACGATCAACGCGATGATGACCGATTGACGGCTTGACAAAGACATGAGCGGAGAACCGAAACGGGTTGAGTGAAAGACCCGCAAACGCCCTGGCGCGGGCAATGCCAATGCCCGCAGTCATAGATGAGGCGCTCGTTTCGCGATGGCACTGAGATAGTGCACGGCTAAAACCGGGAGCATGGCGACACCGGTTCATGCCGGCGGACGATGTACTCTATCAAATCATAAGTCGTCAGGTGAAGACATATTTGAAAAACCAAAAAACGTCATGGTGTCGTAAGGAACGCAAGTCCCGCATCATGAACCGACCACCATCCTTTAAATTTGAAATTTAGTCGTCAATTGACGATTTAACTTATCGGCGATATCCTCGTTTCCGAAGCGATCGCTGAAGCGGTAGCTATCCCACGGGGTGAACAGCGCCGCGCATGCGGCTGGAGCGACTCATGAGCGGCGTCAAGCGAATCGGGAATGGCCGTCGTCGATTGCCTCGGCTTTCGGCGGGCGGGGGCTGTCGCGGGTTGCTCGTGTTCGGCCGCGATCGCAGCCTGAGTGCGCAGGCGCAACGCGCATGAAGCCCACCGCATTTTCGTATCACCGGCCGCGCACGCTTGACGAAGCGCTGTCGCTTCTTGCGCTTCACGGTTTTGACGCCAAGCTGATCGCCGGAGGACAAAGCCTCGCGCCGATGATGAATATGCGCTTCGCGCAACCGGCGCATCTGGTCGATCTGAATGCGCTGCCTCAACTCAAGGGCGTCACGCTTGAACCCGATACGCTAGCGATCGGCGCAATGACGCGCCATCACGAGCTGGCCACCAGCAGCACAGTGCGCGCTGCTTGCCCGCTGCTGGCTCAAGCGGCGGCGACGATCGGACATTACGCGATCCGACAGCGCGGGACGCTCGGCGGCAGTCTCGCGCATGCGGACCCCGCGGCGCAATTGCCGCTCATTGCGAGCACGCTAGGCGCACGCATCGAGATTGTCGGGCCGGCCGGCAGCCGGGAGGTGTCGGCGTCACAGTTTCTGATCGCGGTGATGACCACCGATCTGGCGGTCGACGAAATCATCCGCACGGTGCGCGTTCCGACGGCGTTGCCCGGTGAGCGGCATGCCTTCGAAGCATTTAGCCGACGGCACGGCGATTTCGCGATCGCGGCTTGCGCTGTCACCGCCGTGCTCGTGGGTGACAGGTTCGCCTCGTTGCGGATCGGCGTAGGCGGCGTGGCAGATGTGCCACTGGTGCTAGACGACCTCGCTGCCGGATTCGCCGGCGAAAAGGCCGATGCGCCGGGCGTCGGCAGGATTGCCCAGGCAGTCGCAAACGCCGTCGAGGTGCGCGATCAGCCAGGCATTAGCGCCGCGTATCGGCGCGATCTCGTCAAGGCGCTCATCGCGCGAGCATTGCAGCGGATAACCGCTGGCGTTACGCAACCCGATTAGGCCGTTCATGGAAAAGACAGCAATTTATCTGAGTGTGAACGGCGCGCGCCATGAAGTGCATTGCGAGCCTCGCAAGCTATTGTCCGATGTGCTGCGCGAAGATTGCCGGCTGACGGGCACGCATGTCGGATGCGAGCACGGTGTGTGCGGCGCATGCACCGTGTTGATCGATGGCCGCCCGGCACGCTCATGTCTGGCTTACGCCGTGCAAATGGATGAAGCGCAGATCACGACCATCGAGGCGGTCGCGCAAGACGGTCGTCTGTCGCCGCTCCAGCAGGCGCTGCATGAGTGCCACGGTCTGCAGTGCGGCTTCTGCACGCCCGGCATCGTCATGACATTTGAAGCGTACCTGCGCGAGAACCCGTGGCCATCCGAGGCCCAGGTGCGCGAGGTGCTGTCGGGCAATCTGTGCCGCTGTACCGGATATCAGAACATCGTGCGGGCGATCCTGCTCGCGGCCGAGCGAATGCGCGCGGAGACGGTCGATGTCTGAGCAGACGTTTCGTTACCTCAACAAAGCGACGCCTCGCACTGAAGACTATCGGCTGCTGACAGGCTACGGACGGTATCTCGACGACATCGAGATACCCGGTGCCCTTCACGTGTGCTTTGTCCGCTCGCCGCACGCGCATGCGCGGATCGTCTCCATCGATATTCACGGCGCCGCCGCGATGCCCGGCGTCGTATCCGTCATCACGGGCCTGGAGCTCGCGCAGTGGACTACACCGTTCCGTATCGCGCCACCCGTCGAAGGACTGAAGCCCGTCGAATTTGCGGCGATGCCAGTGGACACAGTGCGTTTTCAGGGCGATCTGGTGGCTTGCGTCGTCGCGACGGACCGGTACCTCGCTGAAGACGCCGCGGAGCAGGTGCTCGTCGAGTTCGAGCCGCTGCCCGTGGTGACAGACATGTGGCAGGCGCTGGAGCCCAACGCGGCGCAAGTCGACCCGGCCGTGCCAGGCAACCTGGTCTCGCACCAGACCTACGTGCATGGCGATCCTGAACGCGCCAACACCCGGGCTTTCCGGATAGTCGAAGCAACCTTCCAGCAGCAGCGCCAGACTCATGTGCCGATCGAAACCCGCGGCTGTGCAGCGGTCTGGGACGCCGGACGGAACCACCTGACGTTCCATATCGGAACGCAAGTGCCACATCCTTTGCGCACTCAACTGGCGCAGCGCCTCAAGCTCGACGAGTCCCAGGTGACCGTGATTTCGCCCGATGTCGGCGGAGCGTTCGGACAGAAAATTGCCTTGTACCGCGAAGAGTTGACCGTTGCTGCGCTGGCGCGCCATTTGAAACGGCCCGTGCGCTGGCGTGAGGATCGCCTCGAGAACCTGACGGCCGCCGCCAATTCGCGTGAGGACTTCTGCCGCACCCGCGCGGCGGTCGATGAGCGCGGCACGCTGCTCGCTCTCGAACTCGAACTCCGCGAAGACTTTGGCGCCTATTGCTTCTTTCCCGCCAACTATCTGGCGCGCGTCGTTGCGATGATCCTGAGCGGACCGTACCGGCTGCAGGACTACGCCTTTGATGTGAAGGTCGTGCTCAGTCATAAATGTGGCAATGCGCCGATGCGCGCGCCGATGTCCATCACCAGCTGGGTGATGGACGGCACGCTGGACGCAATCGCGCGGGAACTGGAACTCGACCCGGTGGAGGTACGCCGACGCAACCTGCTGGGTCCGGCAGAACTGCCGTACCGCACTGCTACGGGAGAATGTCTGGACGACATCACGCCGACCCAGACGTTCGAGGCCTTGCTGTCAGCGCTCGATTACGCGGGCTTTCGCGAGCGCCAGCAGGCGGCGCGCGCAGCGGGCCATTACCTGGGGCTTGGCCTGTGCAACGTGGTGGAACCGACCACGTATGGTTCGCGCTTCTATAAGGCCGCGGGAATTCCCGGTTCGGGGCACGAAGCAAGCTGGATCCGTATCGAACCAGGCGGGGTGGTGAACGCGTCGGTCGGTCTCGGGCCCAGCGGCCAGGGCTACGAAAGCGCGATGGCCAATGCGGTGGCGGAGGGTCTGGGCGTGCCGCCGTCGAGTGTGCGCATTCATATGGGCCACACCGATATCGCCCCATACGGTATGGGCAGTCGTGGCGCCCGCAGCGGCACGGCAGGCGGCGGCGCGCTTTACCTGTGCGCACTCGATGCACGCCGCAAGGTGCTCGCGATCGCCGCCGGTTGCCTTGGTTTGCCTGACGAGCAGTCGCTGCGCCTGATCGACGCGAGAATCGAGCGTCGTCGCGCGGATGAGTGGACCGACACAGGTTTGACCCTCGCCGACGTGGCCCGGCGTGCGTACCTGGATCCCACCGCGTTGCCGCAAGGTTTGACGCCGGGCCTCGAATTTCACCTGACTTACGACCCTCCGGCCATGACCTATTCGAATGCGGCTCACGGATGCGAGATCGAGGTGGACGTCTTGACCGGTGCAATCCGCATCGCGCGTTACGTCGTCGCGGAAGACTGCGGCACGCTGCTCAATCCCACCGTGGTGGAAGGGCAGCAGCATGGCGCCGTGGCGATGGGACTGTCGGGCGCGCTGTTCGAGCATATGCGTTACGACGCCTCAGGACAGAACGTGACCGGATCACTCGCCGACTACCTGATCGCCACTTCGACTGAATTGCCCAACCTCGAGATCATCCCGCTGCATACGCCTGGCAAGTCGACGGCGGCCGGCATCAAGGGGATGGCCGAAGGCGGGGTGATGGGAGCGATCGGCGCATTGACCAACGCGGTCAATGATGCGCTTGCGCCATTTGGCGTCGTTGCCGACCGTCATCCACTGACTCCCATGTTATTGCGCGACTTGCTGCGCGACAAACTCTGAACGGACCAACCATCATGAATCAATCTACAGGCAAACCCGCGATTGGCTTTATCGGCCTTGGCATCATGGGTTTCTCGATGGCCTCGCGGCTCGCCGCCGCCGGCTATCCGCTGCATGTCTATAACCGTACGCGTGCGAAGGCTGAGCCGCTCATCGAAGCCGGCGCGCGCTGGCAAGCGACCCCGCGGGCGCTCGCCGAAGTATCGGACGTCGTGTTCACGATTGTCGGCACACCCGCGGACGTCCGCGCACTCTATCTCGGCGGCGACGGTCTGATCGCGCATGCGCGGCGCGATGCGGTGCTGGTCGACATGACGACGTCGAGTCCAAAACTGGCTGAAGAATTGGCCGCGCACGCCGCTGAGCGCGGGGTGCACATGCTGGATGCGCCGGTATCGGGCGGCGACATCGGTGCGCGCGAAGGGCGTCTGTCGATCATGGTCGGCGGCGCAAGCGCTGTGCTCGCACGCGTGGAACCGATGTTGCGCTGCCTCGGCACCAACATCGTCCTGCAAGGCGGGCCGGGTGCGGGTCAGCACACGAAGCTGTGCAATCAGATCGTCATTGCGTCGACGATTATGGGTGTGTGCGAAGGGCTCGCCTATGCGCACAGCGCCGGCCTGGATGCCGACACCGTACTGAGCGCGATTGGCGGAGGCGCGGCGGGTGGATTCCAGCTGAACAACCTGGGGCCGCGCATCGCCAAGGGCGATTTTGCACCCGGTTTCTTCATCGAGCATTTCATCAAGGACATGCGGATTGCGCACGAGGAAGCAGGGAACATGGGGCGTCAATTGCCGGGTCTGGAGTTGGTGCGCGTAATGTACCAGGAGTTGGCCGAGCGGGGCTGCGCGCGCAACGGCACGCAGGCGCTGTTCAAACTCTACGAGCGCTGAGCCGCGGCGATGAAGCTGACAGATCAAACCATCCTGCCCGTGCCCGCTGAAGCCGCATGGCGTGCATTGAACGATCCCGTCGTACTCGAAGCATGCCTGCCTGGCTGCAAAGCGCTGAAGAGGCTCGACGACCTGCATTTCGAATCGACCGTGCAGATTCGCGTCGGCCCGATGACGGCGACCTTCAAAAGCAACGTCGAATTGTCGGATCTCGATCCGCCCAAGGCCTATACGATTGCCGGTGTGGGCAGTGCGGGTGCGCTGGGTTTTGCCAAAGTCACGGCGCGCGTGCAACTCGAAGCGCAGGGCGATACGACCGTGCTGGCGTACGACGCTGACGTCGAAATTGGCGGGAAGCTGATGAGCGTGGGGTCGCGCCTGATCCAGTCCGCCGCGAGCAAGAATCTTGACGAGTTCTTCAGCGCGCTGAAGGCGCACGTCGAAAGCCACGCGGTCTGACGGCGCCGTGCTGTGAGAGAGTACCGAGCGAAACAGAGGGAATCATGCTGGTAGAAATGCGTACGTATCAGATAACGGCAGGAAAGGCAGGTGAGTTCCTGGACATCTACGAGCGCGAAGGGCTCGGGATCATCAGTCAGTACGCCCGGCTCAAGGGTTGCTGGACGAAGGACTCAGGCACGTTGAACTCGATCGTGTTCTGCTGGGGCTATGAGGACTACGCGCATCGGGCAGCGCAGCGCGCGAAACTCGCAGCCGATCCACGCTGGCAAGCTTTCACGCCGCGCATTCTGCCGTATCTTGTCCATCAGGAATCGGTGTTTCTGTCGCCAGTGCCGTTTTGCCCGATGGACTGAAGTGAGTGGTGAATTTTCCGGCCGCGCGACCTATCGAGCACGTGCGGTTTGGCGGGCCGCTTGTGGGGTGGCGAGCTGACGTTTTTATGACGAATCAGAAAGGACTATCGATGACAGACTTTACTTTCACTCCGGGAGCCGTTGCCGTCGTGACAGGCGGCGCTGCCGGCATTGGACTCGCTGCGGCGAAGCGGTTCGCGCAGCTTGGGCTTCGCGTGTGCATTGCGGATCTGGGTGAGGACCGCCTGGCGAACGCGAAGCAGGCGATTGCCAGCGTGGCTGCTGAAGGCGCGAAGGAGGTGCTGGCCGTCGAGACGGACGTCAGCCGCCTCGAAGACCTGGTCCGCCTCGAAGCAGCGGTTCGGGATCGCTTCGGCGGCACGGATATCCTCATGAACAATGCGGGGATTCAACCGGGTAGCGCCATGTTCGGCGCGGCCGCTAACTGGGAGCGGGTGCTCGACGTCAACCTGTGGGGTGTCATTCATGGCACTCAGACCTTCGTGCCCGCGATGATCGCGCGCGGACGCCCGGGCCTCGTCATTAACACCGGTTCGAAGCAGGGCATCACGACGCCGCCCGGCGACCCGGCTTATAACGTCTCCAAGGCCGGCCTCAAGGCGTTTACCGAAGCACTGCAGCACGAGTTGCGCAATACGCCAGGGTGCCGGATCAGCGCGCATTTGCTGATCCCCGGCTTTGTGTTTACGGAGCTTGCCGCTCAAGGTCGTACCGAGAAGCCGGCCGCCGCCTGGACGCCCGAGCAGACTGTCGATTTCATGCTTGAGCGACTGGATGCTGGCGATTTCTACATTCTGTGCCCCGACAACGATGTGCCTCGCTCCCTCGACGAGCGACGCATCCTTTGGGCTGCGGGAGATATTGTGGAGAATCGCCCGGCGCTGTCGCGCTGGCATCCGGATTACGCGCAGGCGTTCGCAGCGTATATCCAGAAGAACGACTGACGGCCGCCCCGGCGAAGCAGAGATCGTCGCTGGCGACATCGCCAATCCGAACGGCCTTTGTCTCTCGCCGGATGAAAGCCGCCTCTACATGGTCGAGTCCGAATCCGCGCCAACACGCATCCGGGTGTACGACGTCGAGGATGGCCGGCGCCTCGTCAACGGCCGCATCTTTGTCGACCGCGGCGAGCACGGCGCGCCGGGTGGGTGGCTTGTGCTGCGACACCGACGGCAACCTGTGGGCTGCCACGACATGAAGCAGTGTCGGGGCCGCCAGCTTCAGCATGGCGATCACCCTCGATGCGCATCGACGACGAATGGCGTCCACTTGCGATGCCCGTCAACACCTCGTCAATGAAGAATCTGTTGATCTGTCACCCTCCCGGTTGCGCCCTGTGCAGGCCTTCGATTTGAGCCGTGCGCCATCGTTGTCGCGACGAGTGCCGGCGTGGCAGCCACTTGGGCGAGTTCATCGCTCGACCATCCGCCGCCCAGTGCATGCAGCAGTTGCACGTTGGCACTGAGCTGGCGTGTCTGGATATCGAGCACGCTGCGTTGTGCTTCGAGTGCGACGGTCTGCGCCTGCACGACATTGAGATAACCTACAGTGCCCTGGCGATATTGGCGCAACGCCAGATCGACCGAGTACTGCGCGGCATTCGCGGCATCCTTTTGCTCGCCGAGCGCGGTACCGAGATACGACAGCAGCGAAAGGTTGTCCTCGACCTGCTGGAATGCCGACAGAACCACGCCGCGGTAGCGGTCTCCGGCTTCCTCGGTTGCCGCCTTCGCGGCGTCGAGCTGCGCACGGCGGTAACCGCCGTCGAAGACGTATTGCACGAGCTGCGGGCCAATCGCCCAGAACAGATTGGGCGCGCTAACCAGTCCGGCATAGGCGGCGCTTTGCACACCGCCCTGTAAGCTCAGCGTGATGTCCGGGAAATAGGCCGCGCGCGCGACGCCAATCTTTGCGTTGGCCTCGGCAACCCGGCGCTCCGCTGCAGCGACGTCGGGGCGACGTTGCAGCAGCGTCGAGGGCAGGCCGGTCGGAATCGCTGGCAACGCGATGGCGGCAGTCTGCTGCGGCAGGCTGAATTCGGACGCGGAAGTGCCGACCAGCACGGCAATCGCGTGTTCGATGAGCGCTCGTTGCGCGAGATTCTGCGACAACTGGGACTTCGCCGACGACAATTGTGTTTGAGCCCGCGAAACGTCGAGGCCCGCCACGATGCCGCTGTCATGCAGCGTCTGCGTGAGTTGCAGCGCTTTCGCATACGCCATGACCGTCTCGTTCAGCAGCTCGGTCTGCTGGTCGAGGCCCCGCAAACTGATGTAATTGTCCGCGAGTGCCACTTGCAGGCTCAGTTTCACGGAAGCCAGATCGGCTTTGGTCGCCTGAGCCTCATCCTTGCCGGCCACCACGGAGTCACGCACGCGACCCCACAGGTCGAGGTCGTAATTGGCTTCGGCGCCGAGCGTGACGGAGTTGTAGTCGTTCGGGCCGCCCACGCGCAACGGCCGGTTGTCGGACTGGCGAACGCGCTGCGGCACGGCGCTTGCGCTGATGGTCGGATACAGTCCCGACGCGACCTGCGCGACGAAAGCCTGCGCTTGCGCATAGTGCGCGTACGCAGCGCGCAGATCGGTGTTGTTTGCCAGCAGACGCGCTTCGAGATCGTCGAGTTGCGCGTCGCCGTATATTTTCCACCAGCCGTTACGGTCTATCCGGTCGGCGGGCTGAGCGGCCGTCCAGGGACCAACGGTTTTGTATTGTGCTGCTACCGGCGCCGAAGGCACCTGATATTGCGGCGCGAGCGAGCAGGCGGAGAGCGCCAGAACGCCCGTTAAAAGCGCGACCCGTCCAGGCTTAACCATGTGCGGCCGCCTTCCTGTCAGTGGCCGGCGCAACCTGCACGCCGTCGCCGTCGGCGAGTCCGTCGGGCGGCGTATCGATCACGCGATCGCTGGCGGCGAGTCCCGAGCCGATCTCCACCGAGTCGCCCAGATCGCGGTCGATCTTCACCTGCTTGAACAGTACGTGACCGTTCGCACCGAGCGTGGCGACCACGACGCCGCGGCTATCGAACACGAGCGCGCTAGCCGGCACCCGAAGTGAATCGGCGGACGCGGGCAACGTGAATTTCAGGCTGGCGAAACCGCCAGGCAGCAGCTTGCCGTTGGCATTGTCGACCAGCAACTGAACGAGCGTCGTCCCCGAACTCGAATTGACGGAGTCTGCCGCTGCAATCACGCGCGCGGTGAACTGCTGGTCGGCGTACTCGGGAACGGTCAAGGTCGCGGTCGTGCCATCGTGGATCGCCGGAGCGTAGTTCTGCGGTACCTGAACATACACACGCAACTGCTTGACCTCGGAGACCGCGAACAGCTCCTGGCCGACGCCGCCGCTACCCGCGTTCACCAGCGCGCCAACGTCGGTGTCGCGCGCGGTTACCATGCCGTCGAACGGCGCGACGATCCGCGCGAAGGCCTTCGTCGCGACGAGGCGATCGACGTTGGCCTTCGCGGCCGCCACGATCGCCTCCTTCGCGGTGTAATCGGCAATGCGTTGGTCGACGTCCTGCTGGGCCACGGAATCGGTGCCGCTTAGCGCCTCCCAGCGCTTCGCCGTCGTACCCGCTACGACGGCATTCGCCTGCGCACTCTGCAGATCGGCGCGTGCCTGAAGGAGCTGCTGATCGAGCTCGGGTGTTTCGATTTCGGCGAGCACCTGACCCGCCTTGACCGGCGCGCCAATATCGACGTTCCATGATTTCAGATAGCCGCTGACCTGCGCGAAAATCGGCGCCCGTGTAAACGCTTCGAGCCGGCCGGGCAGTTGCAGTGAAGGACCGTTGGGATCGCGCATGGGCTGGATCAGATTGACTGTCGGTATGGCCTGAGCCTCCGTCCAGGTTTTCAGCTTGCGGGCGTCGACGGCTCGCAGCGCGACACCGCCAACGACGATGCCTAAGGCGACCAGCAGGCCGATCACGCCCGCAACCCGAAGCGGACGGCGCGATGGCGTGTTAGTGGGGAAAGCGGATTCAGACGACATAGGCGGGATCTCCCGGGACGGATGCTGGGGTCGCCGCGCGCCCGGGGCGCGCGTGAACGATACAGAAGATGACGGGGACCAGGAACAGCGAAGCCGTGGTGGCAAACATCAAGCCGCCGATCACGGCGCGGCCGAGCGGCGCGTTTTGCTCACCGCCTTCGCCGAGGGCGAGCGCCATCGGCGCCATGCCGATGATCATGGATAGCGCGGTCATGAGCACCGGGCGAAAGCGCGTAAAGCCCGCTTCGAGCGCCGCCTTGAACGGATCGCCATGGACGGCAAGACGTTCGCGGCAGAAGCTGACGACCAGAATCGAATTGGCGGTCGCCACCCCCATGCACATGATCGCGCCAGTGAGTGCGGGTACGGAGAGCGTCGTGTGCGTCGCGAACAGCATCCAGACGATGCCCGCCAATGCCGCCGGCAATGCGCTCACGATCACGAACGGATCGGCCCACGACTGGAAATTGACGACGATCAGCAGATAGATCAGCACGACTGCGCCAAGCAGGCCGAACAACATGCCGGCAAAGGCGCTGTTCATCGTCTGCACCTGCCCCAGCAGCGCAACACGCGAGCCCTTCGGCAAGGTGCTGGCGTTCTGGTGCACGATGCGCTGGATATCGGCCGACACCGCGCCGAGATCGCGGTCCTGGGTGGTCGCGAAGATCTCGACTATGGGCTGGATGTTGTATTGGCTGACGACTTCACTGCTGGTGGTGCGCTCGACGGTTGCCAGACCACCGAGGATCTGGGCGGTGCCTCCGCCGCTGGCGGTGATCGGCAGATTTTGCAATGCTGCCAGTGAATCGAGACTGTATTGCGGCGTTTGCATCACGATCGGATACGACACGCCGTTCGCGTTGTTCAGCCAGTACGTGGGCGCCACCTGGCTCGAACCTGCGAGATTCACCACCATGCTGTTCGTCACATCGCGCTCGGTGATGCCGAGCAACTGTGCGCGCGTGCGGTCGACATCGACGTTGAAGGTGGGATTGCCGTGCGACTGCGCGATCCGTGCATCGACCACGCCGGGCACGTCGCGTACCGCGCGCAGCAAACGGTCTGCATACGCGTAGTCGGCGTTCAGATTGTTGCCGCGGATCTGC
The DNA here is from genome assembly GCF_902859935.1 of Paraburkholderia fynbosensis. Classification (GTDB taxonomy): domain Bacteria; phylum Pseudomonadota; class Gammaproteobacteria; order Burkholderiales; family Burkholderiaceae; genus Paraburkholderia; species Paraburkholderia fynbosensis. The sequence goes on along the minus strand of NZ_CADIKI010000018.1, from coordinate 94,529 downwards.
AGGTCGATCGGCGCCGGCGAGCCGAAGTTAAGGATCTGGCCGATGATGTCCGCCGGTGGGAAAGAGAACGTGACCCCCGGGAATTCCCGCGGCAATCTTTCACGCATCATGCGGACATACCCGTCGGTCGGACGATGTCCTTCGTTCAGCGCAATCTGGATGTCGCCGTCCTGCGAACCGACCGTCCCGGTGTTGTTGTAAGCGGTATTGATGCCGCTGACCGGCAGACCCATATTGTCGACCACCGTACCGAGGTCGGACGGCGGGATGATCTGGCGGATCGCGCCTTCGACATTCGCGAATATCTGCGCGGTCTTTTCGACGCGAACCCCGACTGGTGCGCGCACATGCATCAGGATCTGCCCGGCATCGACCGCCGGGAAGAAGTCGCGGCCGAGCAAGGGCGCAAGGGCGAACGAGAGCGCGACGAAGCCGAGGAAGCAACTGACGAACGGACGCCGATGGTTCAGCGCGAGTTCGAGTAACCCGTGATACACGCCACGCACCTTTTCAAAGCGCGCTTCGAAGCCCCGCTGGAAGCGTCCGAGCGGACCTGGACGCTGCGCCTCATCCGCATGCCCACCCTGCGCATGCGGTTTCAGCAGGTATTTGGCCATTGTCGGCACGAGGGTTCTCGAGAGGATGAACGACGAGATCATCGCGAAAATGACGGCCTCCGCCATCGGCACGAACAGGAAGCGCGCCACGCCGTTCAGGAAGAACATCGGCACGAACACGATGCAGATGCACAGCAGGGAAACGAATGCGGGTGTGACGATCTGCGCGGCGCCATCGAGGATAGCGGTCTCCACCTCCTTGCCGTGCTCGAGGTGCCAGTTGATGTTCTCGATCGTCACGGTCGCATCGTCGACAAGAATCCCCACCGCTAAAGCGAGACCGCCGAGCGTCATGATGTTCAAGGTCTCGCAGAGTGCGGAGAGCGTGGCGATCGAGCCGAGAATGGCCAGTGGGATCGAGGTTGCGATGATGATCGTCGAACGCCAGCTGCCGAGGAACAGCAGAATCATCAGGCTGGTGAGCACGGCCGCGATCACGCCTTCACGTGCCACACCGGTGATGGCTGCGCGCACGAAGATCGACTGGTCGCCGATCGGTTCGACATTCAGGTTATCGGGCCACGACGCTTTCCCGTTGGCGATTTGCTGCTTGATGCCGGAGATGATCCCGAGCGTCGAAACCGAGCCGTTCTTGAGTACCGACATCAGCACCGAGCGCCGGCCGTTCACATGGACGATATTGGTTTGCGGCGGACTGCCGTCGCGAACATTCGCAATGTCACGAATCGTGACCGTCGTGCCATTGGCGGCCTTGACCGGTAGATCGCCGAGGGCCTTGATTTCCGACGGCGCATTGTTGAGTTGCAGCGTGTATTCGTAGTCGCCGATCTTTTCCGTGCCGACCGGCGTGATCAGGTTCTGACCCGCCAGCGCATTGGCGACGTCCTGTGCGGACAAACCGCGCGCCTGCAGTGCCGCAGGATCAATATCGATCTGCACTTGGCGCGTCTTGCCGCCGAACGGGTAGGGAACCGACGCACCGGCGACAGTCGTCAGAACGGGACGCACCGCATTCAGACCGAGGTCGCCCAGCCTCTGCTCGGACAGTCCCTTGCCCGACAGCGCCAACTGGATGATTGGCACGGTCGACGCGTTGTAATTGAGGATCAGCGGCGGCGTAGTGCCCGCGGGCAACTGCCTCAACTGAGTCTGCGCGACCGCGGTTACTTGCGCGTTCGCCGTGCTGATATTCACGCCCGGCTGGAAGAAGATCTTGATGATCCCGAAACCGGCGACCGATTCCGCCTCGATGTGTTCCACATCGTTCACGGTGGTAGTCAGCGTGCGTTCGAACGGCGACGTGATCCGGCCGACCATCTGGTCGGGCGGCAGCCCGGTGTATTGCCACACCACGCTGATCACCGGGATTCTGATATCGGGGAAAATGTCGGTGGGCGTCTTCATCGCCGCCAGTGGCCCGATGATGAGGATGAAGATTGCCAGAACGACGAAAGTGTAAGGTCGTCGGAGCGCGATACGAACTAGACCGAGCATGAGAATTCCAGGGCTTGGGGGAAACGCAAGAGCATCTTGCAGAGATCTGGCGCAGGAAGATGTTCGCAACGAGGATGGTTGCTTTGTGACCTATGTCGGGTGTTCCCAAACGCAACCAGAGTGCGAATGTACACAACGCTCCGGATTCCTGCAGACCACGAAATAGCATTCCGGCAACGTTTGAATGCCGGGCGAGTCAATTTCTTTCTGCCTGCGCATATCGGGAAAAGCTTGTCCATGCTGGATGGAATGATGCTCGGCAAGGTTCAGGCGGAGGCGAACTAGCGTAATTTCCAACGAAGATTAAAGCGTTAGAGATTTTTATTACCAATTGTTTGAGAGGCCATTAAGGGTTCTCGTGCCTCCTTTCAGACGGCATTCAAAAGATTGACTCCATTCTGAAGACGAGGTCATCGCGTTATGACGCACATCGTTCAGAACGATCGTCACTCACCTCCGTGAAAATCGCCTTAAGGGCACAGTCAAGCGACAATTCACGAATGACATGCGCACGAAGGTGTGAAGAAGAATGCTGACAGCGTGCCTTCAAAGCGTTGAGCCGCAGCAACGCGGGGTTCAAATGGGGCTTCGCCAGGGCCGTGACAAAACAGGCGAGCGCGATGCGTCCAACGACCGCTGGCAGCCGTTGCGCAAGCCACGCGATGCGGCCCCGGACCTAGGGGCCGTATTCAGTGCCGATCGACACCATCAGTGACCAAAGTAGATCGAGTGAGTCCCTGCGGTCGTCGACGGCGCACCCGACTGCGATGAGCCGTTCATCGACACTCCGCCGACCGCCGTGCTGCCCGGCGTCGTGGCATCCTGCGCATGGATACGTGCCTCCGCAGCCTGAACATCGGTGGGATAGTGCAGATCCTTGAGGCCCGGGCGATACCCGGCCTGTTCCATTTGCACCAGGTCGGCGCGCACTTCGGCACGCGTCAGCGGGGCAGTAGAGTCCTGTGCGAAAGAGACTGCCGGGACGGCGAGTGCGTTGGCAACCAACGCTGCATAGATCAGAGTCTTCATGGTGAAATACCTGTCAAGTTAAATATAGTCAGCTTCACACGCGATGAATGGAGCCTCGGGTGTCGCCGCGCCACCGCCGCAACGGTGAGTAACGTGTATTGTCCGCAGATGGGGTGACGCGAGGCTGACCTGTTCATTACGCCGGTGTCATGTTCAGATAGGCAGGAGCGTTGCGCTCTAACTTGATGAGAACCTATCGGCAAGCGTACGTAAACGCGGCTATGATTTCACGCGGCGATCGGCGCCGAAAAAGGAAAGGAGAAGTACCCAGATGATCCATGTCATTGCCACAATCACTACCCAGCCCGGTCAACGCGAGGCCGTGTTGGCACTTTTCAACCAGAACCGTCCAGCGGTGTTGGCCGAAGAGGGGTGCATCAGCTACGAGGCCGTCATCGACGTACCGGAGTTCGGGACGCTTCAGACACCGCTCGGCAAAGATACGTTCGCTGTCATCGAGCGCTGGCAGAGCGCTGAAGCGTTGAGGGCGCATGGGGCCTCAACGCATATGGCCGAATATGGACACAATACGCGCCCGTTGCTCGTGAGCCGCGTCATCAACGTGCTTCAGGCTTGCTAAAGAGAGCGTTCCTGGCGGGCCGCCATTGGCTGGGCAGGCCAGTATGGGCGCCGCCACGCCGGCTTCCAGTCACGCTGCCTGCGTGTATACTTGTATGAAAAAATATAAGTCGTCATCTGATGACATCAGCGATAATCCGACAGCGCAGGGAGTTATGAAGAATAAAGGGACTATCGAGAAGCCGAACCGTGGAACCGGCGCCGAGCGCGTCGCGGTGAAGCGCCCGATGAAAAAAGCGCAGCAGCGTTTGCCGCGCGCAGAGCGTCAGGCGCGCGTGCTGGAGAAGGCCGCGGAGTACTTCGCGGAGCATGGTCTGGGCGCGCAGACCCGCGCCATCGCGCAAGCCTGCGGCGTATCGCAACGCTTGTTATATAGCCTGTTCCCGAGCAAGGCCGCTTTGATTGACGAAGTCTACAAGCGGGAAGTCGTCGGAATCTTCGACGCAATCTGGTTTGTTCAGTTGCAAGACCGAAGTGTGCCGATTGAAAGCCGACTCAACCGCTTTTATCGCGAATACTATGACACGCTCCTGACGCGCCGCTGGCTGAGGCTTTTCCTTTACTCGTCGCTCGAGGGCCTGCGCACGGCGCCGGCCTATACGAACGCGATCGTCAGCCATGCGCTCGAAATCATCGTCACTGAGACCGCGCATGAACTGGGTCTACGCATGCCTGTCGACCCGGCTCAACTGGGCGAAGTGGGGTGGCTGTTACATGGCGCCGTGTCTCATCTGGCGATTCGCCGCCGCATCTATTCGAACGAAAACAGCACGCCCGCCGAAGCGGTGATTGCCATGCACGTGCGCGCCTTCCTGACGAGCCTGCCGAGCCTGCTGCCTGCGCTGTAACGCATTGCGAGTCGGCGCGGGGTGGTTCGCCGGTATTATCGCTGCGACCGTCTATGTCGTCTCCAGCGCAAATCGTCAAGCGACGATATAATCCGGCGAAATTGGGCTGCATTGCCGTGCAGGGCCCTAGGGGGCTGTTCATTGTGTCTGCGCCGTCTCCCGTTCGAGCTGTGTTTGGCTTTGCGCATGGCGGCTGCGTCATAACTGTTCGCAATCGTCGCCATGAGGCAAACCAATTTCCCGAACGGCCTGCGCCTCGGCACAATGCCATCGCGCGTCCTGGTGGCGTTTCGGCCGCTATGTCAGGCCGCGAGTCATAGCACGCTGTCCGCGGCCGTCGTCTTCGAAACAGACGAGACACGCGCAAGAAATAATGCATCTCTCACGAAAAAGGTGAATCCATGAGGACTACGGCGGGTTTGCGTGTCCGCACCCAGTTGGTTGCCGGCTTCGGCATTGTCCTCGTCGCTCTCGTTGCGCTGACAGTCATCGCCATCACGCGCGTCGAGTCCGTGCGGCAACGACTCGATCAGATCATCGACGTCAACGGCGTCAAAGAACGGTACGCCATCAACTTCCGCGGCAGCGTCCATGACCGGTCAATCGCCGTGCGCGATGTCACTCTCGTATCGCATGAAGAGCTGCCGGCCGTCGTCGCGCATATCCGGCAACTCGCCGCGGATTATGACGAGGCGGCGAAGCCGCTTGCCGCCGTCTACGCGCAGCGCACCGACATCAGCCCAGCCGAGCGCGTTATCTATTCGCGCGTGATCGATGCGGGCAACAAGGCCACGCCGTTTATCGACGAGGTGATTGCACGGCAAACCTCCGGCGACACCGAAGGGGCGCGCACCGTGCTGCTTCAGCAAGCGCGCCCCGCGCTGGTCGAGTGGCTCGCGGCAATCAACCAGTTGATCGACTTTCAGGAAGCGCTGAACCGGCAGGGCGGTGCCGAGGCACGCCAGATAAGCGTCGATTTCCGCTGGATGATGCTTGCGCTAACCGGACTTGCGTGCGTGATCGGTGTTGGCGTTGCGGTGCTTGTCGTGCGCAACATCGGCCGCTCGCTCGGCGCGGAGCCGCGTGAGCTGATCGCGTTCGCCGATGCGATCCGGCGCGGCGATCTTTCCCAGCGCGCCGGGTTGCGCACCGGCGATACGGCCAGCGTGATGGCGACTGTCGTGCGGATGAGAGAAGCGCTCGCAGACATCGTGGGACAGGTGCGCGATGGCGCCGATGCAGTCGCCGGCATGAGTCACGCGATTGCCGCCGGCAATGCCGATCTTGGCGCGCGCACCGAGCTCCAGGCCAGCGCGCTCGAGCAGGCCACCGGCGCGCTCAAGGAGTTCGATGCGAGCGTGGCCACCAACACTGCGAACGCGGGGCACGCGGACGAGCTTGCCAGGCACGCCTCGGAAACGGCTGGGCAAGGGGGCATGGCAGTCGGCCGGGTAGTGGAGACGATGCATGGGATAAGGGCGTCGTCGGCGCGCATCGCGGAGATCATCTCGGTCATCGACGGGATCGCGTTCCAGACCAACATCCTCGCGCTGAATGCGGCGGTCGAGGCCGCGCGTGCCGGTAGCCAGGGACGCGGTTTTGCCGTGGTGGCCGGCGAGGTCAGGCTGCTCGCGCAACGTAGCGCAGAAGCGGCGAAGGAGGTCCGGCAACTGATCGTAGCGAGCGACGCTCGCGTGAAAGACGGCGCCACCCAGGTTGATGCCGCGGGCTCGACGATCTCGGCGGTCGTTGATTCGTCGGCGCGCGTCACGGGCATCATGAGCGAAATCCACGACGCGTGTCAGCAACAGACGCTTCATATCGGCGAGGTCCGGGAGATGATCGCGAGCCTGGAGCATGGTACGCAACAGAATGTTGCGTTGGTCCAGCAATCGGGTGCTGCCGCGGACGCTTTGAACAGGCAAGCGCAGACTCTGCTTAGCGCGGTCAATCTGTTTTCCGTCGACGTCGAACGCGATTCGGATCTGAAATCGGCGGGCCCACAGCAGCGCGATGCAACTGCGCGCAACCCGGCGCTTTCGCTCACCGGCAGCTACTCGTGAGCGCAGCGCGCCGCCGGTCGTGTACATTGAAGCGGGGTCGCTCGTCGGACTTCCAGTGACGCTTCGAAATGACTGAAACGTCATCCAGCAGCCATGTCGTGTTAACGACCGAATTCCGATAATGACAGTCCACTCGAGACTGACTGGGCGAGCAAACAGCAATCGATGCAGTACTCGAAGATCAATTAATATTGTCGCGAGTCTCCATGTCGGGTCGGCTCCTGGCATGATCGTCGCCAAATATGTTTTTGGCACGCCACCGTGGTAGTCTCGGCTTCACGCATTCGATCTTCACGCCGCCCCGGACCAACATGCACACACAGTGGACCACCGACGACATGGCGCCCCGGACCGGCAAGCGAGTGCTCATCACGGGAGCGAATAGCGGCATCGGCTATCACGCCGCATTGACGCTGGCGCGCAAAGAGGCACAGGTCATCCTGGCATGCCGCGATAAACGACGCGCAGAAGAAGCTCTCGCCCGTCTGAAAGCCGAAGTTCCGGGAGCACGCGCAGAACTGGCGATTCTCGATCTCGCTTCCTTCGCGTCCGTCCGGTCGTTCGCGCAGAAAGAGCTCACGGAGCAACGCCGCATTGATATTCTGGTGAACAATGCCGGCGTCTGGGCGCCGCCGAAACGTCTTGAGACCACCGACGGCTTCGAGCTGCAGTTCGGCACCAATATGCTTGGCCATTACGCACTCACGGCGCTGCTCATGCCCGCTCTTGAACTTGCCGCGGCTGAATCGCCTGACCGGCCACGCATTGTGACGATAGCTTCCATCGCGCACAAGCGGGGGAGAATTGATTTCGACGATCTGCAGTCGGAGAAGCATTATTCGCCGATGCAGTCATATCGCCAGTCGAAGCTGGCGAATTTGATGTTCGCCTTTGAGCTCGACCGCCGACTGCGCGCGGCGAATTCCCGAATCATGTCTGTAGCCGCCCACCCCGGGGTCGCGAACACCAATCTGTTTCGTTCCGGCGATCGTTGCGCGCTCTCACGTGCTGCTCGCAGCCTCGCTGGCCGCGTTATCAGCGTTGCGCTGAACAGCGAATCCGCCGGCGCGCTGCCGACGCTCTTCGCGGCGACGTCGCCTCACGTCGATGACGGCGGCTATTACGGGCCGCAAGGTTTCCTCGAGGCACGCGGGCGCAGGATCGGCGAAGCGAGTGTCGCGAAGCACGCCATGGATGAATTGACTGCCCAGCGCCTGTGGCAGGTATGCGAATCGCTCACGCAGATTCGCTTTCATCTGCACTCCGAGCGGACCGCGTGAGTTGGACGCACGATGCCGCCGGCTTTTTTTTTGAACCGCGCTAATTGAACGACAGGTTGCAGCACCATGCGAATACTCATTATCGAGGACGAGCCGAAAATGGCTTCCTATCTCCGCAAGGGGCTCATGGAAGCGAGCTTCCAGGCGGATACCGCCCTTGATGGCAAGGAGGGCCTCTTTCTTGCGCTTAGTGAAGACTACGATCTGATTCTGCTTGACGTGATGCTGCCCGAACTCGACGGGCTCGAAGTCCTCAAGCGCATACGGGAGAAAAAACATACGCCGGTACTGCTGTTGACGGCTCGCGACACGGTCCAGGACAAAGTCGTCGGGCTCGAGTCCGGTGCGGACGACTACCTGTCCAAACCGTTCGCCTACGCCGAATTGCTGGCCCGGGTCCGTGCGCTGCTGCGAAGGCCGGCGCAGTCGTCGGTCACTGTTCTGTGTGTCTCCGACATGGAGATCGATCTGGTCAGGCGGCGCGTGCGGCGCGGCAATGTGCGCATCGAATTGACGGCTCAGGAGTTTGCACTGTTGAAGTTGCTCACCGAACGCCAGGGCGAAGTGCTGACGCGGGCTTTCGTGACTTCGCACGTGTGGGATATCAACTTCGACAGCGACACCAATATCGTGGACGTCGCGGTCAAGCGTCTGCGCACGAAGATCGACAGCCCGTTCGAAAACAAGCTGCTGCATACGGTTCGCGGCATGGGCTATGTGCTGGAGGACAGGGCGTGATAGCGGCCGGCGCGCCATATTCACTGCTGAAGCGGCTCGCGCTCGCGTTTTCGATTCTTGCCATCCTGGTCCTCTCGCTCGCCGGCGGCCTTCTCTACCATACGCTCTCGCTCGAACTGCGACGCCGCGACGACAGCGAAATTGCCGTGAAGCTTCAGGAGTTCATGGAGCAGGCTCGCACATTGGGCAGCGCGGTATCGGTCGCGCAAAACGGTGCAGTATTTCAGGAGGCGCTGCTTTCACATCCCGCGGTGTCTTTCGCGATATCCGGCGGGCATGGTGAACTGTTGGTGTACACGGGGGGACGCGGCCAGCGTCTGGCATCCGGGCTGGGCAAAGACGCCGAATCTGGTCCGTTCACGTGCAATCCGCCGGTCGTCGGGGCTGCCCGCTGCGTTGTGGGGCGAGAAAAGCTGTCGTCCGGGGAGACGATCCAGATCGTGCTCGCGCACGCGGCTCATGTACGGCGCTCGGTGCTGCGCGCTTTTCAGGAGGACCTATTGCTCGTGCTCGTCGGCGGTTCGCTGCTGATGGGCTTACTCGGTTATGCGATCGCGAAACGGGGTCTCGCGCCTGTGAAAACGATCGGTGCTCGCATTTCCAGTATCGAGGCGCACAATCTGGACAATCGTCTGCAGATCGGCGGTGGCCCCGTCGAGCTTCACGACATAGCTGTTCCGGTCAATCGCATGCTCGACCGGCTCGAGCGGGCCTTCACGCGCCTGTCGCAGTTCTCGTCGGATTTGGCGCACGACATGCGCACGCCGCTCGCGAATATCATCAGTTCCTCGCAAATCACGCTGTCCAGGCCGCGCACGATTGATGAGTACGAGACGCTCATCGAGTCGAATATCGAGGAGTGCGAGCGACTGCAGCGCATGATCGAGACCATGCTGTTTCTCGCGAGGGCGGATCATGCCAGACAGCAACTCAAGCCAGGGTCGCTCGACTGTGAAAGCGAATTCGCCAAACTCACCGCATTTTTCGATGCCGTCGCGGAGAATAAGAGCATTCGGTTTTTCATCGATGGGCCCGTGCAAGTGCGAGCCGATCCGACGCTGTTCAGGCGTGCTGTCAGCAATCTGCTATCGAATGCACTGGAGCATGCCGGAACCGCGTCCGAAGTCGCGCTACGAGCGTTCCGCTCGGGAGAGTATGTGGCCGTGCAGGTCATCAATAACGGCGACAGCATTCCGCCCGAACATATCGATAAGATCTTCGAACGCTTTTATCGCGTCAATGCTGCCCGCGAGGGATCGGCGAAGAATACCGGCCTCGGTCTTGCGATCGTCAAAGCGATCATGGAATCGCACCGAGGCAAGGTCGAAGTGCTGAGCCGCGCAGGCCGCACGGTGTTTACGCTGTATTTTCCGGCTCTCGTCTAAAGTACGGCGCGCCGCAGCCCGTTCTCCTCTTCTACGTCGCACGTCGTCAGTCTCAATGTCAAAAATGACATTTAGCCGCCATGTGTGTATCAGCCGCAGATTTCGATAATTGACACCATGCGATCGAGGACCTCAAGTCCTCGGTCTTCGAGAGTGTCAGGTCAATTCGATTCTGCGAGGGACTCATTGAAAACCAAGTGCCAGAGACGCCTGTATGCATCCGTCGCCGGGGCCGGCTTGATCGTTCTGTGCGGCGCCTTCGCGATTCATTCGCGGACCACGCGGGCAGCGGCCGCACCCGTAGCGGCTGAATCTTCCACGTCAGTGGCAGCGAGCAGTACGCCTACCGTTTCCAGCGCCGTCGACCTGGCGCCCGAGGCGCTCTCGAACCTGCATCTGCAGATCGCCGACGCGGCGCTTCGCCCTGGCGTGCGGACCATCACCGCGCCCGGCGTGATCGCCTTCAACGGCAAACAGCTCGCACAACTGAGTTCCCCCTCCAGAGGTCGGATCGAGGCCGTCGACGTCGCGGTTGGCGACCACGTGCGTGCGGGGCAGCGACTTGCCGTGCTCGACGAGTTCGACCTTTCTGATGTGCGCAGCCAGCTAGCCAGCGCGCAAGCCGCGCTCGCCGATGCGACGGCCGCAGCCGACGCGGCACACGCCGCACTCGCGCGCGGCACTGAGTTGGTCGACGCCGGCGGCATTGCGCAAAGCGAACTCGAGCGCCGTCGCGCAATCGCGGCCAATGCCGATGCCACGCTGCGCTCCCGGCAAGCGGATCTGCAGAAATGGCGCGGCATGACACAACGATTGATGCCGATTGATGCCGCCGCGAAGGCAAACGGCGAGATGCGCACCCTTGCCGCATTGAGTCCGCGCGACTCGCTCGGTGCCGTGGTCGCGCCCTTCGACGGTGTCGTCACGGCGGTGAGTACGGCCGCCGGCAACATCGTCGATACGTCGCAGTCGCTCGTCACGGTGACGGATCTGTCGACCGTGTGGCTGCAAGTCAGCGTGCCGGAACACGACGCCGCTGCCGTGCACGCGGGTCAGACGGTCGCGGTGAACGTCGATGCCTATCCGAACCAGCCGTTCAACGGACGCGTCATCGACGTCGCCGATCAGGCCGATCCGAATACGGGCACGGTCACGGTGCGTTGCCAAGTGCCGAACCCCGGCGGGCTGCTGCGCGCCAACCTGTTCGCCACGGCAAGTATCGCGGCGCCGCTCGGCCACGATTCCGTGCTGGTGCCCGATTCCGCATTACAGGACGTGAACGGGCAGACGGTCGTATTCGTGCCTGCGGGTCAGGGTCACTTCCTCCCGCGTACGGTCCGTACCGGCGTGGCCGAGAGCGGCATGACGGAGATCGTGAGCGGGGTCAAGGCCGGAACGCCGGTGGTCGCCGACGGCAGTTACTGGCTGAAGGCCGCGCTGATGCAAACCACCATTCCCGACGAAGGCTGAACCGCGAGAGCAGGTCATGATTACGAAGATTGTCGATGCGGCGCTGAAGAATCGCGCCATGGTACTGATCCTGGTTGCCGTACTGATCGCCTTTGGGCTCGCCAGCATGCAGCGACTGCCATTCGATGCGCAGCCCGATATCTCGCCGGTCCAGGTGCTCGTGACGACGCAAGCGCCGGGGCTCGCTCCGGTCGATATCGAACGCTCGATCACCGCGCCCGTCGAACTTGCCCTGCAAGGGTTGCCCGGCATGCAGGCGCTGCGCTCCATTTCCCGTTATGGCCTGTCGGTCATCTACGTGCGCTTTGCCGACGGCTCGAACATCTATCAGGATCGCAATCTGATCGGCGAGCGCCTGCAGACGGTGCAGCTTCCGCCCGGTACAAATTCGCCTCAGATGGGACCGCTGTCGGATGGCCTGAGCGAGATCTATCAATTTCAGGTGCGTGGCCACGGGCAATCGCTGATGACGCTGCGAACGCTGCTCGACTGGCAGATCGCGCCGAAATTCCGCGAAGTGCCGGGCGTGGTCGACGTCAACGTCAATGGCGGCGAACTGAAGACCTACGAAGTGCAGGTGGCGGACGACGCGCTCACGCGCTACGGCCTTTCGACCGCCGACATCTTCAATGCCGTGCAGATGAACAACGGCGCAACCGGCGGCGCGACCATCGAGCATAACGGCGGGGAAGCCATCATTCGCGGCGAAGGGCTGCTTCGCAACGCGACCGACATCGGCAACATCGTGTTGCGCACCGAGCCGGATGGCACGCCGCTTTATGTTCGCAATGTCGCGCGCGTCGTCGAGGCGCCGATGCCCCGGCTGGGCGCAGTCACGCGCGATGGCCAAGGCGAAGCCGTTGTCGGCGTCGTTCTGATGGGACTCGGGCAGAACACGCGTATCGTCGCGCAGCGGGTTCAGGACGCCGTCAAGGAAATCAACACGACGCTGCCACCCGGCGTCGAAATCGCACCGTACTACAACCGCGCCGACCTGATGAACCGCGTGCTGCACACGGTTGCTCACAACATGGTCGAAGGCGCCGTGCTCGTGATTGCCGTGCTGCTGCTCTTGCTCGGCAATGTGCGCGCCGGCCTGCTCGTCGCGCTGGCGATTCCTTTGTCGATGCTGGCCGCGGCGATCGCCATGTACAGCGCGGGCATGTCCGGCAATCTCATGAGCCTGGGCGCCATCGATTTCGGCCTGCTGGTCGACGGCGCGGTGGTCATGATCGAGAACATCGTACGGCGGCGCGCGGAAGCACCGGCGCGGCCCATGCAGGCGGTCGTGCTCGAGGCATCCCGCGAAGTGGCGCGGCCCGTCACGTTTGCGGTCCTGATCATTACTGCCGTCTATCTGCCGATTCTCAGCCTGCAGGGCGTCGAGGGAAAGATGTTCCGCCCGATGGCGTTGACGGTCGTGTTCGCGCTCCTCGCGTCGCTCGTGATCACGTTGACGGTGATGCCCGTTCTCGCGAGCTTTCTGCTGCGCGGCAAGGTGGCCGAACACGAGAGCCGCATCATCCATTGGATGCGGCGGCGCTACGAGCCGGTGCTCACGCGCGCGGCGCATCGTCCCGCGTTGACTATCGGGCTTGCCGTGCTGCTGCTCGCGCTCGCGGGCGTTGTCGGCTCGCGCCTCGGTGCGGAATTCCTGCCGCGTCTGGAAGAAGGGGCGCTCACGGTCACGACTACGAAGCTGCCCGGCATTTCCGTGCCGTCGGCGGTCGAGTCACAGACGATGGTCGAGCGAACGCTGATGCGCTTTCCCGAAGTCCAGTCGGCGGTCACGCTCGGGGGCAGCTCCGAGATTCCCACCGATCCGATGGGTGTCGAGCAAAGCGACACCTTCATCATGCTCAAGCCGAAATCGGAGTGGAAGACCGCGCAGACCCAGGAGGGACTGGTCGAAGCGTATTCGGATGCGCTCAATCGCGCGGTTCCCGGTCTCACGCTCGATTGGGCCCAGCCGATCCAGATGCGCATGGACGACATGCTGGCGGGCGTGCAGGCGGATGTAGCCGTGATGATTCACGGCAACGACCTCGACGCGTTGCACGATACCGCGCAGCGTATCGCGAGCGTGATCGCTCGCGTGCCGGGAGCCGCCGACGTGCAGGCGCAACAGACGATCGGCCAGCCGTACTTGCGCATCATCGTGAACCGGGATGCGGTGGCGCGCTATGGCCTCAATGCGAGCCAGGTGCTCGACGTGGTGCAGGCGCTCGGAGGCCGCACCGTTGGCTCGATTTCGAATAACGATGGCCGCTTCGACATACGCGTTCGTCTGACGCCGCAAGACCGCACGGATGTGGCGCGAATCGGCGCGCTACGCGTAAGCAACGGCGTGGGCAAGGCCGTGCCGCTCGCCGAAGTTGCCGACATCCGGATGGAGCCCGGTCCTTCGACGATCGAGCGCGAAGAGGGGCAGCGCGTGATCATGGTGCAGGCCAACGTGCGCGGCCGCGATCTGGCCGGGTTCGTACTCGCTGCACAACATGCCGTGGCCACGCAGGTCAAGCTTCCGCCCGGGTACAGCCTGTCCTGGAACGGCAGCTTCAAGAATCTGCAGGAGGCGATGTCGCGGCTCTACGTGGTCGTGCCCGTCGCCCTGGCGGTGATCTTCGTCCTGCTTTATCTGATGTTCGACAGCGTGAGCCTCGCGGCACTCATCTTCTTCAACGTGCCGTTTGCGGCAATCGGCGGGATCCTGGCGCTCTGGACTCGCGGCCTGCCGTTCAGCATTTCGGCTGCCGTCGGCTTCATCGCGCTGTTCGGCATTGCGGTGTTGAACGGGGTCGTGCTGGTCAGCTACATCGTCGAGAAGCGGGCGAGCGGCCTTGGCGCTATCGAGGCTGCGCGGCAGGCTGCCTTGACGCGGCTGCGTCCCGTGCTGATGACGGCGACTGTCGCGAGTCTGGGCTTCCTGCCTATGGCTTTTTCCACGAGTTCTGGCGCGGAAGTTCAACGGCCACTCGCCACGGTGGTGATCGGTGGACTGGTATCGGCCACGCTGCTGACCTTGCTGGTGCTGCCGTCCCTGTACCCGTGGTTCGACCGCCGCAAGCGCACGGTGCCGCAAGAGCAGACCGTACCGGAATACGCAGAATGACACGGGGTGCTACTCACATGATCACCTTTAAACGTTCGTCCAGCCTGTTGATACCGTTGCTGCTCGCGGGTTGCGCGGTTGGTCCCAACTTCACGCAGCCCGCCGCGCCGACTGGGGCTGGCTATACGCAAGCGCCGTTGCCTTCGAGGACCGCGGCGGCGGCCGGCGCGGGTGGGCCGGCGCAGGACTTCGTCGCCGGCGGCGATATACCCGGGCAATGGTGGACGCTGTTCCAGTCCCCGCAGTTGAACCAGCTGATCGATCGGGCGTTCAGGCGCAGCCCGACGATCGACGCCGCACACGCTGCGCTCGCTAGCGCGCGCGAAAACATGCTGGCGCAGGAGGGGGCGTTCTTCCCCAGCATCGGTCTCGATGCGTCGGGCAGCAGGAACGGGACGCCGACTGCGAGCCTCGCACCGGTCGCGGCGAATAACCAGCGCATCTATTCGCTCTACACAGGGGAGCTGAGCGTTTCCTATTCGCTCGACGCTTTTGGCCTGAATCGCCGGACCGTCGAATCGGCGGCCGCGCAAGCCGAGAATCAGCGCTTCGAACTCGAAGCGGCCTATCTGACGTTGAGCAGCAACGTGGTGCTCGCGGCGATCGACGAAGCGGCCTTGCGCGGTCAGCTTGCCGCGCAAGAGGAGATGATCAAGGCCGATACCGAACTCGCGGACATCGTCCGCCGCGAATACATGCTCGGCGAGGCCGCACAGGCCGATCTGTTGCAACAGCAGGCTGTGCTCGCAGAGGCGCAAGCGGCATTGCCGCCGCTCGAAAAGCAACGGGCGCTGCAGCGCGATGCGCTGACTGCTCTGGTGGGAGGCTTTCCGAATGAAGACCTGGCGGTGCACTTCGATCTGGCGGACCTGCACCTGCCCGACAATCTTCCGGTGAGCTTGCCGTCCAGCCTCGTCGAGCAACGCCCGGATATTCGCGCCGCTGCCGCTGCTTTGCACGCGGCCTCGGCGCAAGTCGGCGTCGCCATCGCCAACCGGCTGCCGCAGATCTCACTGAGCGCCGCACTGGGCACCTCACCGAATGCTCTCGCCAACGCGTTCACGCCGTACAACCAGTTCTTCAACGTGGTCGGCAAGGTCGCGCAGCCCATCTTCCAGGGCGGGGCGCTGCTGCACCGCCAGCGCGCCGCTCAGGCGGTCTACGAGCAGGCCGGGGCTCAGTACCGCCTGACGGTCATCAACGCGTTCCAGAACGTTGCCGATGTCTTGCAGAGTGTGCAAGCCGATGCGAAGACGCTGGAAGCGTCCGTGGCCGCCGAACAGGCTGCATCGTGCAGCCTCGATATCGCCCGCCGGAAGCTGCAGACGGGGGAGATCGCCTACCTGTCCGTGCTGACGGCACAGCAAAGCTATGAAATGGCGCACGTCGCCGTGATCCAGGCGAGAGCTGCGAGGCTCGCGGACACGGCGGCGCTCTTTCAGGCCGTCGGCGGCGGCTGGTGGAACAGGTCGGACGCGCTGGCCTCGAGCGCGGCGCCAAAGGAAGCTCATTGAGTCGGACCACGCGACAAATTCCTCATGATACGAACTCTCATTGGCCTGATCTTCGTCGCTCTGCTGAACGGCTGCGCCTATTCGTCGGCACAGGCTCACCGTGCGCCGCTTGTGCAGACTGCGACAACCCGGACCGTCGACTATGCGGGCCTGCCCTGCGGGAATCAGTATGTGCACGTCAAATCGCCGGCGTGCTACTTTCCGCGCGAAGCGCAAATACCGGTTCTGTCGCAGTAAGGCAAGCGGGACAAGCAAAGTCGATATGTGAAGGATGACTTATGAAGCCCGATGATACGAGTCTGCGGCGAGCCGCCTCGATGCGACGTGCAAAGCCTGCGCCGGGCTTTCGCACCAACGTCGGACCGTCTCGTAGCTCACGACCACGCCGCGTTCAGACAGCGGCTCCTCGATATCGCGCAGACGCAACTGCAACCGACAATAGCAGCGAACCGCGCAACTGCCAACGACTGCGGGAAAGCGATGGCGGTGATAGAGCGATTCGCGCTGTTCATTGCGACATGTTAAGCGACCGGTACAGCAACGTGACAATGCCCTCGGGATTTGCGAGATTTGACGCATTCATTGTCGAGCAGCGCCAGGCGTTGCACGCCGTACGCCTGGCCGGATGGCGGCGGCGCGTGTCTGAGCGTGGCCATATGTGATCGATCAGCTAGTTGGTGCAACGGGCTGCGTCGTGCACAGCCTCCGTGAATCAGTGCACCGAAGCACACCGCAAAACGGTCAGCGATGAAGCGCGCCGGTCTCTGCGTCACCCGAGCTGCGCCGTCACTGAATAGAGTCGATAGGCGCAAAGCCTTTTCAAATAAGCATTCGCAGTCTGTGCCAGCCAATCTGGCACAAAACCTGCCTTGCATGTTCAACTTGTATTCAAGATTGAACTCATGGAACGCATCGCTCCGTTCAAGGTTCGCGCGCTGCTAGACGCTTATCGTCAAGGCGAAACATCGCCATGCGACACGGTCGCCGCAGTGCTGCAACGTCTTGCCACCACGCATCGTCCGGAAGCGTGGATCCTTCGCGTGTCCGAAGCCTCGCTCGTCGCGCGCGCCACCGAACTCGAACGTCTGCTCGCCGACGAAGGCCCTGCGCTCTTCGCCCGCATGCCGCTGTTCGGCGTGCCGTTCGCGGTGAAGGACAACATTGACGTAGCGGGCCTGCCGACCACCGCCGCATGCGATGCCTTCGCCTACGCGCCGGACGAGACGGCGTTCGCGGTGGCGCGTCTGCTGGACGCGGGCGCGATTCTCGTCGGCAAGACCAATCTCGATCAGTTCGCGACGGGGCTCGTCGGCACGCGTTCGCCATACGGTGCGGTGCGTCAGATCACGCGCGATGAATACGTGTCGGGCGGATCGAGCTCCGGTTCGGCGATTGCGGTTGCGACGGGCATCGTCGCGTTCTCGCTCGGCACCGATACCGCGGGTTCCGGACGCGTGCCTGCGGGCTTCAACGGGCTGGTGGGGCTCAAGCCGTCGCTCGGGCTCGTCAGCAAGCGCGGTGTCGTGCCGGCGTGCCGCACACTCGATACGCTGTCGGTGTTCGCGCACGACGTCGCCGATGCCTGGCAAGTGCTCGACCGGCTCGCGTTCTACGACCCGCACGACGGTTACTCCAGGCCGCTGCCCTCGCGCGGTTTGCAACACGCGCCATTGCGCATTGCGATTCCCGACACGCTCACGTTCTTCGACGACCACCACGCATCGGCCGCCTTCGCCGCGACCATGGATGGCATCGCCAGGCGTCTCGCGTTGACGCCGTCCACGTTCGCCTTCGCGCCGCTGCAGCAGGTCGCCGCGCTCCTTTACGACGGTCCGTGGGTGGCCGAGCGCCGCGCCGCGCTCGGCACGTTTTTCACGACACATCACCACGATATCGACCCAACCGTCGCGAAGGTGATCGGCCAGGCGGAGCGTTTCGATGCGGCCGCCGCGTTCGACGGGCAGTACGCGCTTGCGAGGCTGGCTCGCCAGGCCGCAGCACTTTTCGAGCACGCCGACGTGCTGATCGTGCCGACCACGCCGACGCACCCGACCATCGCCGACGTGCAGGCCAACCCGGTGGAGGTGAACAGCCGTCTGGGCGTCTATACGAACTTCGTCAATCTGCTCGATCTGTGCGCACTCGCCGTGCCCGGCGTGCCGCGCGCCGATGGTCTGCCTGCAGGCGTGACGCTGATCGGACCATCGGGCGCGGATCAGCAGCTCGCGTTGCTCGGCGCGCGTATTCAGGCGCTGTTCAGCGACGCCGTCGAGCAACGCGATGCGGACGCCATCGCGAGCCAGCCGCTGCCGATCCAGGAACCGGTCGTCACGCTTGCCGTGGTCGGTGCGCATCTGCGCGGCGAGCCATTGAACTGGCAACTGCTGCAAGCCGGCGCGCGCTTCGTCGAAGCCACGACGACCGCGCCTTGCTACCGGCTCTATTCGCTCGCCCGCACGTTGCCGCCGAAACCCGGCCTCGTGCGCCGCACGGGCGACGCGGCAGGAGGCGAAGCCATCGCTATCGAACTATGGGAAGTGCCGCTGCGCACGTTCGGCGCGTTCGTCGCCGCCGTGCCCGCGCCGCTCGCCATCGGCACGCTCGAGACCATCGACGGACGCAGTGTGAAGGGCTTCGTCTGTGAGCCCTCGGCGGTCGCGCACGACGCGGGCGCCCTCGACATTACCGCTTACGGCGGCTGGCGCATGTATCTCGCGCATCGCGCGCCGCAGCCGAACGCCTGATGCCCGGCATCGGAAATCCAGCATTCAGAACGCAGTGCACGACCAATTCAAGGAAACCCACCATGACTCAACGTCGCGACTTCATCAAGCAGGCGGGCGCGCTCGCGCTCGGCAGCCTGCTACCGCTCGAAAGCGTGTTCGCTGCCGAAAAGCTCACCGTCGGCGTGATCTACGTCGGCTCGAAGGGCGACTATGGCTACAACCAGGCGCAGGCCCAGGCCGCCGCGGTCATCAAGAAGATGCCGAACGTGAAGGTGGTCGAAGAAGAGAATGTGCCGGAAACGGTGGCTGCGCAGAAGTCGATGGAAGCAATGATCGAACAGGACGGCGCGACGCTCGTTTTCGCCACCTCGTTCGGCTACTTCGATCCGCACGTGCTGAAGATGGCGGCCAGGTACCCGAAGGTGCGTTTCGCGCATTGCGGCGGACTCTGGAAGCAGGGCAACCCGTCGAACATCGCGAGCTACTTCGGCTACATCGACGAATGCCAGTACCTGAACGGCGTCGTCGCGGGCCACATGAGCAAGAGCAAAAAGCTCGGTTTTGTCGCGGCCAAGCCGATTCCGCAGGTGCTGCGCAACATCAATGCGTTCACGCTCGGCGCGCAGTCGGTCGATCCGTCCATCACGACACACGTCATTTTCACGGGCGACTGGTCGATGCCGGTCAAGGAAGCCGAAGCGACCAATAGTCTCGTCGATCAGGGTTGCGACGTGCTGACCTGCCATGTCGACGGTCCGAAGGTCGTGATCGAAACGGCGGAGAAGCGCGGCGCGATGAGCTGCGGCTACCACGCGAGCCAGGCGGCGCTCGCGCCGAAGGGCTATCTGACGGGCGCCGAGTGGGACTGGGCAACGCCGTACAAAACGCTCGTCAGTGACGCGCAGACCGGCACGCCGCAGCCGAACATTCTGCGCGGCGGCCTCAAGGAAGGCTTCGTGAAGATGTCGCCCTATGGCGCCAAGGTGACGGCCGCCGCGATGACCAAAGCCGACGCCGTCAAGGCGCAGATGATGGCCGGCCAGTTCGTCATCTTCAAGGGCCCGCTGAAGGACAACAAGGGCGGCACCGCGATCGCGTCCTCCACGGTCTACGCTCAGACCGATATCACGCTCGAGAGCATGAACTATCTCGTCGCGGGTGTGGTGGGCCAGATCTGATCCAGCGTGGTGACAGCGCAATTCGCGCAACTGAAGGAGAGACCATGCGTGCTCATGCTTTCATGGTGACGTCGCCCGGCTTTGCCCGCGCGCTGCTCGGCGTGCTGCCCGCATTGCCGACGCTCGCGGCGCTCGCCGGCACGCTGCTGCTGTTCGCGATCTTTCTGCTCGTGCAGGGCCAGCCCGCCGGCGACGCGATCGTGCTGATTGCGCAAGGTGCATTCGGCTCGGCGTTCGCGTGGCAGAGCACACTGCTGCGCGCCGCGCCGTTGATGCTCACCGCGCTGTGCGTGGCGCTGCCTGCGCAGGTCGGCCTGATCGTGATCGGCGGCGAGGGCGCGCTCGCGCTCGGCGGACTCGCTGCGGCGCTCACGCCGCAACTGCTGCCGCACGGCACGCCGTGGTTCGTGGCGACGCCCGCGATGGCGCTGGCGGGCATGTTCGCCGGCGGCGCGTGGATCGGCACGGTCGGCGCGTTGCGGCAGTGGCGCGGCGTGAACGAGACCATCAGCTCGCTGCTGATGTCGTATATCGCGATTGCGTTGTTCAAGCATCTGGTCGAAGGGCCGTTGCGCGATCCGGCGAGCCTGAACAAGCCGTCGACGCTGCCGCTGCCCGATGCGTTCACGATCGGCTCGCTGCCGGGACTCGACGTGCATTGGGGACTCTTCTGGGGCGCGCTCGCGTGCGTCGGTGCGTGGATCTTCGTGCGTCACAGCACCAAGGGTTTCGCGATGCGCGTGATGGGTGGCAACGCGCGCGCCGCACGCCTCGTCGGCCTGCCCGTCAACTCGCTCGCGCTGAGCGCATGCGTGCTCGGCGGCGCCGCCGCGGGACTCGCCGGCATGTTCGAAGTTTCGGCGGTGCAGGGCAGCGCGAACGCGTCGCTGCTCGCAGGGTACGGCTACGCGGGCATCCTCGTCGCATTCGCTGCACGACAAAATCCGCTCGCGATCATCGCGTGCGCGTTGATGATCGGCGGCATCGAGGCAAGCGGCAGTCTGCTGCAACGCCGCCTCGATCTGCCCGACGCGACCACGCTCGTCTTGCAAGGGCTGCTGTTCGCGAACCTGCTCGCGTGGGAAGCGCTCGGCGGCCGGCTCGCCGCGTGGCGCGTGAAGTTGCAGGCGCTCGCGCAATCCGGGGTGCCGCATCCGCTGGAGCAAACTCATGCCTGATCTGCACTCGCCCGTTGCCGTGCTGCTGTTCTCGCTCTTTGCGGGCGCGATTCGTGTCAGCACACCGTATCTGTTCGTAAGCCTCGGTGAATGCCTGACCGAGAAGGGCGGGCGCGTGAATCTCGGGCTCGAAGGCATTCTCGTGTCGGGCGCGATGAGCGGTTACGCAGGCTCGTATCTGACCGGTTCGCCGTGGCTCGGCGTGCTGATTGCCGGATGCGCAGGCCTGCTGCTCGGCTGTCTGCACGGACTCGTCTGCTCGCTGCCGCGCGTGTCCGACATCGCGTTCGGTATCGCGTTGATGCTGTTCGGCACCGGCCTCGCGTTCTATCTCGGCAAGCCGTTCATCGAGCCGCAGGCGGCGATGCTGCGCTCCTTCGACTTCGGCGCGTGGAGCGCATCGCCGCAGTTGCATAACGCGCTACACGTGAATCCGCTGTTCCTGATCGGCGTCGTGCTCGCGTTCGTTCTGCAACGGGGCTTGCGCTCCACACGCTGGGGCATGACGCTGCGGCTCGTCGGCGAAAACGCGGAGAGCGCGCGGGCGATGGGCTATGCGATCACGCGCATACGCATCGCGGCGACGGCGGTCGGCGGATTTTTCGCGGGCGTCGGTGGCGCGTATCTGTCGCTCGTTTATCCGGGCAGCTGGAACGAAGGCCTGTCGAGCGGCCAGGGGTTGATGGCCGTCGCGCTCGTGATCTTTGCGCGCTGGCAGCCGCTGCGCTGTCTGTGGGCGGCGCTGCTGTTCGGCGCGGCCGGCGCACTCGGCCCCGCGCTGCAGGCGATCGGCGTGACGAGCGGCTACTACCTGTACAACGCCGCGCCGTACGTGCTCACGCTCGCAATCATGATCGTCAACTGCCGGCCGGATCGCACGCTCGCAGGTGCGCCCGGCGAACTGAGTCTCACGCGCTGAAACCGTCGAAGCGATCCACCTACTTTTCGTCTCATCGGAGTCCTGACATGACCCGTTTCATCGAAGCCCGACCGTATCCGTGGCCGTACGACGGCGCGCTGCGCGCCGACAATACGGCGCTCATCATCATCGACATGCAGACGGACTTCTGCGGCATCGGCGGCTATGTCGACAAGATGGGCTACGACCTGTCGCTCACGCGCGCGCCGATCGAACCGATCAGCCGCGTGCTGGCGACGATGCGCGAGCAGGGCTTCACCATCATCCATACCCGCGAAGGACACCGGCCCGATCTGTCGGATCTTCCTGCCAACAAGCGCTGGCGCAGCCGCCGCGCAGGCACGGGCGGCATCGGCATCGGCGACGACGGTCCGTGCGGCAAGATCCTCGTGCGTGGCGAACCGGGCTGGGACATCATCGACGAACTGGCGCCGCTGCCGGGCGAGATCGTCATCGACAAGCCGGGCAAGGGCTCGTTCTGCGCCACCGATCTCGAACTTATTCTGCGCACGCGCGGCATCGTCAATCTGGTGCTGACCGGCATCACGACCGACGTGTGCGTGCATACGACGATGCGCGAAGCGAATGACCGCGGCTTCGAATGCACGGTTCTCGCCGACTGCTGCGGCGCGACCGACAAGGGCAATCACGACGCGGCACTGAACATGGTGCTGATGCAGGGCGGCGTGTTTGGCACGGTGTCGGATTCCACCGCCCTGATTGCCGCGCTCGGACGCTGATCATGTCGACGCTCGCCAGCATGAAACCGCTGCCGTCGCACACCGGCGCGCTCGGCATCGAGGTGCTCGGCGCGAGCAAGCGCTTCGGTGCCTTCCGCGCGCTCGACGACGTGACGCTCAAGGTGCGCGCAGGCACGGTGCACGCGCTGCTCGGCGAGAACGGCGCGGGCAAGAGCACGCTGGTGAAAGGTCTCGTCGGGTACGGCGTGCTCGACAGCGGCCAGATCGCCGCGGACGGCCACGAAGTGCGCATTGCTTCGCCCCGCGATGCGCAGACGCTCGGCATCGGCATGGTCTACCAGCATTTCACGCTGGCAGCGGGTTTGTCGGTGGAAGAGAACCTGCTTCTCGCACGTGGCCGGCTACCGTGGAAAATCGACTGGCAAGCCGAACGCAAGGCGCTCGGCGCGTTCATGCGCGGCATGCCGTTCCGGCTCGCACTCGACACGCCGGTGTCGAGTCTCGCAGCCGGCGAAAAGCAGAAGCTCGAAATATTGAAGCAACTGTATCTGCGTCAGCGCTTGCTGATTCTCGACGAACCAACCTCGGTGCTGACGCCGCAGGAAGCGGACGAAGTGCTCGGCCTCATGCGCGATCTCGCGACGCGTGGCGAACTCACCGTGCTGATGATCACGCACAAATTCCGCGAAGTGATGGCCTACGCCGACGACGTCACTGTCCTGCGCAAGGGCCGCTTCGTCGGCAGTTGCGCGGTGCGCGACACCGACCGCGACCGCCTCGCAGCGTGGATGATGGGCAGCGACGCTGGTTTCGACGCGCGCTCGACAGCCGGCATTGACGACGTGCGGCCTGTGCGCCGGCCGCTTGTCGCCGATGCGCCGGTGGCGCTCGAACTGTCGGCGTTGACGGTGGTGGACGACCGCGGACACGTGGCGGTGCGCGATGCGTCGCTCGCGGTTCGTGCGGGCGAGATTCTCGGCCTCGCGGGCGTGTCGGGCAATGGCCAGAAGGAACTGATCGAAGCGCTGGTCGGCCAGCGGAGCGTGCGATCGGGCGACATGCGCGTGAAGGGGGAAGCGTACCGCGCAACGCGCGAAGCGATGACGCGCCTGAAAGTCTTCGCGTTGCCCGAGGAGCCGCTGCGTAATGCGTGTGTCGCGAATCTGAGCGTCGCGGAAAACCTCGCGTTGCGCGACTTCGATCGCGCGCCGTTGCGCGCGGGCGGCTGGCGCCTCAACCGTCGCGCGTTACGCGAACGCGCCGAAAACCGCGTGGCCGAGTTCAACGTGCGGCCGCCGGTGCCGGAGCGCGCGATCGGCACGCTGTCGGGCGGTAACGTCCAGCGCGCGGTACTGGCTCGCGAACTCGGCCAGCCGGTCGATGTGCTGATCGTCGCCAATCCGGTGTTCGGCCTCGACTTCGCGTCGGTGGCCGATATACACGCACGCATTCTCGCGGCGCGCGACGCCGGCGCGGCGGTGCTGCTGGTGAGCGAAGACCTCGACGAATTGCTGGAACTGGCCGACCGCATCGCAGTAATCGCGCAAGGGCGGCTCGTTTTCGAAACCGCCGTGGAACACGCGGACCGCGTGGTGCTCGGGCGCCACATGGCGGGCCACGGCGACGATCGGCAACCCGAAGCGGCGGACACCTCCGCCGCCTTTCATGGAGCATGACAGATGAGTTCGAGTGGACTCGGCGGATTGAACCGCTCGCCCGCGGGCGTCGTAATCGGCCTCGTGCAATTGCAGAATCCCAATGTAGAAACGCCCGCGCAGCTCGCGGCGCAGACGCAGCGCGTGGTCGAACTGGTCGGCAAGGCGCGGCGCAACAACGCGGCGATGGATCTCGTCGTGTTTCCGGAATACGCGTTGCATGGCCTTTCCATGCGCACTGACGACGCGATCATGTGCAGCCTCGACGGCCCCGAAGTGGCCGCGTTCAAGGCGGCGTGCGTCGAGCACCGCATCTGGGGCTGCTTTTCGATCATGGAGCGCAATCCAGGCGGCAATCCGTACAACAGCGGACTGATCATCGACGACCAGGGCGTGATCCAGCTCTACTACCGCAAGCTGCATCCGTGGGTGCCGGTCGAGCCGTGGGAGCCGGGCAATCTCGGCGTGCCGGTCTGCACCGGGCCGCGCGGCGTGAAGCTCGGCCTCATCATCTGCCACGACGGCATGTTCCCGGAGATGGCGCGCGAAGCCGCCTACAAGGGTGCAGAAGTGATTCTGCGCACGGCGGGATACACCGCGCCGATCCGCCACGCGTGGCGCATCACCAATCAGTCGAACGCGTTCCAGAATCTCGCGCAGACGGCGAGCGTCTGTCTGTGCGGAAGCGACGGCACGTTCGATTCGATGGGCGAGGGCATGTTCTGCGATTTCGACGGAACGGTGCTGGCGGAGGGCAGTCATCGCCCGGACGAGGTCATCGTCTGCGAGATGCGGCCCGATCTCGTGCGCGAGGCGCGTATCCATTGGGGCGTCGAAAACAACATCTATCAGTTCGGACATCGCGGCTACGTTGCGGTGAAGGGCGGCGCGCAGGATTGCCCCTATACGTTCATGCATGACATGGTGCGCGGCGAATATCGTTTGCCTTGGGAGGCCGAGGTGCGCGTGACCGACGGCACACCTTGCGGCTTCGCACCGCCGCAACGCACTTACAAGAGTTGACTGCCATGCCGACCGTTAATCAGGCGTTACCGTCGCCGTTCGCGTTCGAGCCGTCGAAGACGGCGCTCGTCGTGATCGACATGCAACGCGATTTCATCGAACCGGGCGGATTCGGCGCGGCGCTCGGCAACGACGTGTCGCTGCTCGCGGACATCGTGCCGGATGTCGCGCGGCTCATCGCGCATGCGCGCATGCGCGGCTGGCAGATCGTGCATACGCGCGAATCGCACGCGCCTGATCTGTCCGATTGTCCGCCGGCGAAACGTCTGCGTGGGCAGCCGAGCGCGCGCATCGGCGACAAAGGGCCGATGGGACGCATACTCGTGCGAGGCGAACAGGGCAATGCAATCATCGACGCGCTTGCGCCGATCGACGGTGAACTCGTGATCGACAAGCCGGGCAAGGGGGCGTTCTACGCGACGCGGCTCGGCGAAGAGCTTGCGATGCGCGGCGTCACGCATCTCGTGTTTGCCGGCGTAACGACTGAAGTGTGCGTGCAGACCTCGATGCGCGAAGCGAATGATCGCGGTTACGACTGTCTCGTGATCGAAGACGCGACCGCGAGCTACATTCCCGCGTTCAAGGAAGTAACGCTCGCGATGATCCGTTCGCAAGGCGGCATCGTCGGCTGGACTGCGACGCTCGAACAATTACTGGAGGCCGACGCTTGACCACACCGCCTGTCATCAACGACCCGGTGATCGTCGCCGAAGTGACCGCCGTGTTCGAAGCCTACGAACGTGCGCTGGTCGACAATGACATCGACACGATGAACGTGTTGTTCTGGGACGCACCGGAAACGGTGCGCTATGGAATTGCAGAAATCCAGCACGGCGGCGAGGAGATTCGCGCGTGGCGGGAATCGTGCGTGCCGGTGCCGGCTTCGCGCAGACGGCATCGCACGGTCGTGACGACGTTCGGCCGCGACTATGCGACGGTCAGCACCATGTTCACCAGCGACGCGACGCCGCTCGTCGGCCGGCAGATGCAGTCGTGGGCGCGGCTTGGCGCGCACGATGCGCCGTTCGGCGGCTGGATAGTCGTTGCTGCGCACGTGAGTCTGATCGATGCGCCCGATGTGCCCGACGTGCAAGCCGCCTACGGGAAATGCGGCTAATGTCGGGACGATTTGCAGGAGACTGGTCATCGAACCCAAACGGCTGACCGAAGCTAAAGACCCGATCGACGAATCCGACGATGTGGCGCCTGATGCGTCGAAACTCGTCTATGGCGCGAATCCGCTTGCCGAGCAGGTGTACCTGCAACTCAAGCAGGACATTTTCGACTTCCGGCTGTTTCCGGGCGATCGCTTCTCGGAGACTGGCATCGCGCAGCATTACGGCGTGTCGCGCACACCGATGCGCGACGCGCTGTTCCGTCTGCTACGCGAAGGCTATCTGGAAGTCGGCTTCCGGCGCGGCTGGAAAGTGTGCAACATCGACTTCGAGCGGCTCGATCAGCTGTACGACTTGCGCATTGTGCTCGAACTGGCTGCTATAGAGCGCGTGACGAGCGGCTCGAACAATCGCGCGATCGACGCGCTCAAGGCCATCTGGTGCGTGCCGCGCAACGCACGCGAGGCCGATCCGGTGCGCATGTTCCGGCTCGACGAAGGCTTTCATCGCGGGCTGGTGGAAGCCGCGGGCAACGCCGAAATGCTACGCGTGCATAACGAAGTGACCGAGCGCATTCGCATCGTGCGACGACTCGATTTTCTGAAGCCGCATCGCACGGACGCAACCTATGACGAGCACGCCACGATGCTCACGCTGATCGAACGCGGAAAGCTCGCCGAAGCGGGCATTATGCTGCGCGCGCATGTCACGCAGAGCAAGCTCGAAGTGCGCAAGATCACTGTTTCGATGCTCGCGCAGGCGCGGGACAGCAAGTTGCCGTTTGTGAGTTGAGGTAGGAAGAAGACGTTCGTCACGCGCGATCGTTCCGCGAATAGTGGTGAGTAGCAGTCGCCTCCAAGAAAGATGATGCGCTTCGGGCCTATCTCGCGTACGGCGGTAACCGCCCGCTTGTAAAGCACATCAAAGCGCGCCCAATCGGGCTGGTAGTTCCTGTAGACGTTCCAGGGCAGATCCCCCTGTAACTATTGACGCACGATTCGTTCATCAGGTTGTAGCCGGCAACCACAGCGCTGCCCTGATAGCGGCGCGCAAACCCCTGCCGAAGCGCGACGCAGCGATCCTGATAGCGCGAGCTTTCCCAAAACGGATTGACGCGGGAGGCGTTGTCCGAGTGCCAATGGACGTTTTGCCACCCCGCAACTGCGTGCAAATCGAGAATGGCGTAAAGACCGTGCTTCTCACACCACTTGAGCACCTGATTCAGACGGGTAAAGCCCTTTTCATCGTATTCGAAAGGCGCACGTGGATATCACGATCTCTCCACTCCGGCACAGCATCTCGCTGCCTGGCTGGAGTTCTCCATCACATCAGAACCCCAAAACATAAGCGATCTCCATTTAAATTTCCAAGGTACGCCGATGTGAATGAACATCTATCTGGAGAATTCATTCTTGAGAGCCGCGTATATCCTGCGATATCGCCCGAGCCGGTCCGCGGCCACGGACCGCTGCGCTGCATCAGGCTCGCATACCTCGATCGTTGCGGGCGACGTACACACCTGCGTAACGTTCTCTTTCGTGACGGCCAGCCGCGCAAGCCGGGCAGCGCCCAAAGCGCCGCCGACATCTCCACCATGATGACGGCGCATCGAAACACCAGTGGCTGTTGCACAAAGTGTCGCCCAGAAACGGCTACGCGAGCCGCCCCCGATGAACGAGGCGATGTCCAGCGTCGTCCCGGCATCTTGTAGCGCGGCGTAACCGTCGGCCATCGCGAAAGCTACGCCTTCCATCACGCTGTACGCAAGGTCGGCTTCACCGTGAATACTGGTTAGCCCCCAGAACACACCTTTTGCATTCGCGTCGTTGTGTGGCGTACGCTCACCGCCGAGGTATGGCAGGAACAGAGGCGCGCCTCGCCCGTCAGCCTTCTCGGCAAGACCGGCGAGCTCGCTGACATCCTTTTTGAGCACGTTGGACAGCCATGCGAGACTCGAAGCCGCCGACAGGATGACGCTCATCTGATGCCAGCGGCCTGGCAGGCAATGGCAGAACGCGTGCACGGCCTGGGCGGGATTCGGCGCAAACCGGTCAGTCCCGGCAAACAGCACGCCAGACGTGCCCAGTGACAGGAACGCGCTACCGGCGTCGGTGACGCCCATGCCGATCGCGCTGGCCGCGTTATCACCCGCACCGCCGCACAGGAGCACCGGGGTGGCAATGCCCCATTCGCGCCGCAACGTATCGTTTAACTGTGCCGCAGCTTCGCTGCCTTCTACCAGCCGGGGCATGTGCTCACGCGAAAGGCCCGTCGCGCAGAGCATCCTGTCCGACCAGTCGCGCTTCGCAACGTCGAGCCACAGCGTGCCCGACGCATCGGACATGTCGGAGACGAACTCGCCAGTTAGCCGCCAAGCCACGTAGTCCTTCGGCAACAGGACCTTGTGTACCGCGTGGAATACAGCCGGTTCGTATTTGGAGAGCCAGAGCAGTTTGGGCGCTGTGAAACCCGGCATTGCGAGGTTGCCGGTAATCGAGCGCGACTCTGGAACCAGTGCTTCGAGTTCCACACATTCTGCAAACGCCCGTGTGTCGTTCCACAGGATCGCCGGGCGTAGTACCTGACCGGCGCGGTCAAGCAGGGTCGCGCCATGCATCTGTCCAGATAACCCAATCCCGCGTAGCGCCGCAAAGCCCGCAGGATGGGATGCCCGCACCTGCGCGATTGCATCGAGTGTGGCGTTCCACCACGCCTGCGGGCTCTGTTCGGACCAGTGGGGGTGGATTTTCTCGACTTCGAGTCGCGCGCTGCCGGTGGCGGTCATGCGCGATTCGTCGTCTGTGAGTAGCGCTTTTACCTCGGAGGTCCCAAGGTCGATTCCAAGGAAGGTCAAAAGTGTGGTCCTGGTTCTTGCGGCCGACTCGTCTTGCCGAAGCAAAACGTCAAGCCGCGATCATATGTTCGTTAAGCTGATGCAGCGCGCGAAACTTCGACGGCGGCATCGCCTTCGTTGAAAGGAATTGACGATTGAAGTTCGACAGATTGTTGAAGCCCACGCGATAGCAGATTTCGGTCACGCTAAGCGTCGAACACATCAGCAGTTCACACGCTTCGTTGATCCTGAGCCGGTTCTGGTACTGCATGAACGTACACCCTGTATGTCGCCGGAAAAATCGTGTGAACGTGCTCACGCTCATGCCGGCGAGCTCGGCGACATCAGCTTCACGCAAAGTGCGGGGAAGGTTCTGCTGAATGTACGAGAGCACCTGATTGATCGTGGACTGCATGTAGCGATGTGCGTTGACGTTGTATGCCGGCCCGGCCAGCAAGGTGCGCTCAGTACACGACGACAATCTGTCGAAGATCGACATCAGCAATTCCACGCGGCGGCAGCCGTGTGTTACGGCAAGCTCCAGCATCATCGGTGCAATGGCCAGACCTACCTCATCTGGAAACTGTATTCCGCGCGCTGCATCGTCGACCAGGCCGACGATCGACTGCAGCTCGGTGAACGCAGCCACCATGCGTTCGACCGCGTCACGCGAAAATTGCAGAACCACGTCGCGCGACGGCACGGTTTCGCTCTCGCCGATTTCGCTGATCCAGTTGTGTGGCAAATTCGGCCCGGTGATCACCAGGTTGCCTGGCGCGAAGTCGCCGATGAAATCGCCGACAAAAAACTTGCCGGTCGACGCCCGGATGACGTGAAGCTCATACTCAGGATGAAAGTGCCATTTCGCCACGGTATGCGGATAGTCGTGCGCCCAGGCACGGAACGACTCGTCCTTTCGCGTGTGCACCAACTCCAGGTCTGGATTCATACCGCGTCTCCTCCTCGGCGGCCTCGACGCCGCGTATTCTTTATCAATGCAAAGCCGTACGCTGTACGTCCGTGTCTCGATGTGGCGGACTGGCGAGCGTTGCTCCGGTGTCGCGTGAAACCGGCAATGAAACGTTTTGCTCCGTCTCGGCGTCGAAAACGTGCAGGTCGGCTACTTTGAACTGAAACGTTACCACGCTATCCAGTTCTGGGAGATCACTCGCAGGTACCAGGGCGGTCAGCCTCTCGCCGGCGAATTCGAACGTGACGAGCGCGTCTGCGCCGAGCAGTTCGATCAGCTCGACCTTGCCGGGAAGCTTTTGCGAGCCGGGTTCATCGTCCGCAGAGGTCACCTTCAGATAGTTCGGCCGGATCGCGAGTTTCACCTTCTGGCCGGGCTGCAACCGGGCGAAACGCGGCCCGGCCAGAGCCCAGCGCTGGCCCTGCACCTGGACGAAGCAGGTTTCATCTGTCCGCTCGACCATCCCGGCGATGAGATTCATCGCGGGTGTGCCGATGAACCCCGCGGCGAATAGCGTATGAGGGAAATGGTATAGATCGGATGGCGTGCCGGCCTGCTCGATCCGTCCGCCCCGCATCAAGATCACACGGTCGGCGAGCGTCATGGCTTCGAGCTGGTCGTGCGTCACATACACCGTCGTGGTCTTCAGACGCTGGTGTAGCCGCTTGATGTCGCCTCGCAATTGGGCTCGCAGTTTCGCGTCGAGGTTGGACAGCGGCTCATCGAAGAGGAATACCTCGGGTGTCTTGATCATTGCCCGGGCGATCGCGGCGCGCTGCTGCTGCCCGCCCGACATGGCCCGCGGTTTGCGATCGAGCAACGTATCGAGGTTCAGCATCGCGGCGACTTCCCGCACCCGACGGTCGATCTCGGCGGCCGGTGTCTTCAGACGGCGCAAGCCAAAAGCGATGTTGTCGTACACGCTCATGTGCGGATACAGCGCATAGTTCTGGAACACCATCGCAACGTTACGCTCGCGTGCCGGCAAGTCGTTCACGACGGTGTCGCCGATCGCAAGATCTCCGCCGGTGATACCTTCGAGACCCGCGATCATGCGAAGCATCGTGGACTTGCCACATCCGGATGGCCCCAGCAACACCACGAACTCACCGTCGTCGATTTCAATATCGAGGGGATGCAGCACCGGCGGCCCGCTGTCGTAACGTTTCGTAAGGCCTTTGCAGACGATTTTGGCCATGGCTCAGTCCATCTCGATCTGGATCTTGACATCGTTCGGGCGACCCGCCGCCGCCTCTTCGAATGCTCTGAGGCCGTCGGCAAACGCAAACTTGCGTGAGATGAACGGCTTCACGTCAATCATGCCGGAGCTGATCAGCGCGAGCGCGCGTGGGAACACATTCGCGTAGCGGAACACCGATTCGAGACGCGCTTCCTTCGCCTGCATCGCGACGACATCGAGTGGCACACGGTCGACCGGCATGCCGACAAGGACTGCGCAGCCGCCAGGGCAAAGCAGATCGAACAGGTCGTCGTAGACCTTCGCGTTGCCGCTCGCTTCGAATACGACGTCGGCACCCCAGCCGGTGGTGACATCCCGAACGATGTCGGTGAGCCGTTGCTCGCGCACATCGACTGTAGTCACCGCTGGATTGCCGGCGAAGAGCGCCAGTTTTTCCTTGATCACGTCCGCGAGAATGACGCGCGATGCGCCGCCCGCCAGCGCGGCCAAGGCGGTCATCGCGCCGATGGTCCCCGCGCCGATCACGACCGCGACATCGCCGGGTTTCATCGCAGCCTTCTTGGCGGCCTGTAGCCCGATTGACAGCGGCTCGACAATCGCGCCCTCCGCGAAGGATACATTGTCGGGAAGACGGAAAGTGAAGGCGGCCGGATGCACGACATAAGGCGTCAGGCAGCCGTGAATCGGCGGGGTTGCCCAGAACCGCACCGTGGGGTCCAGGTTGTACAGCCCGCGCATCGTTGCCGGCGAGTCGAATTGCGGAATGCCCGGCTCCATGCAAACCCGATCGCCCACCCGCAGGTGCTCGACCTCACTGCCGGCTTCGACCACCGTGCCGGACGCTTCGTGACCCAGCACCATCGGCGCTTCGACCTTGAACGGTCCGATGCGTCCGTGCGTGTAGTAGTGGACATCACTGCCGCAAACGCCAACCGTATGAATCTTGATCTTGACATCGCGAGGGCCGACTTCGAGCGGCAGGTCGATATCGCGCAGCGCGAGTTGGCGCGCTTCTTCGAGTACGAGGGCTTTCAAAACAGTCTCCTTACTTGCCTTTGAGCATTGAATTCAACAGCCGGCTCAGGATGCCGACGAAAATGATAGGAGGAAGCGCGAGCAGGACGGTGGAAGCATTGATCACGCCCCAAGGCACCTCCTGTCCGAGGGAAGTGAATGCGGAGGCCACGACGGGCAGCGTCGCGCTTCTCGACGACGTCAAGGCGAGTGCGATCATCAACTCATTCCAGACCAGTACGAAGCTGAACACGATGCCGCCCATCAGCGTGGTTGCGCTGATCGGCAATGCAATTCGCCAGAACACCCCGTACGGGCCGTACCCGTCCAGCGTGGCGGCTTCTTCGACTTCACGCGGCAGGCGCTGGAATACCGGAATGGACAACCATGTGATGGTCGACAGCGTGACCAGCAGATAGGTCACCACCATCGACAGCTTCGTGTCATACAGCCCGACATCGACCCAGATCGCGATCAACGGGACGGCGATTGCGACCGGCGGCAGAAACCGCAGCGACAACAGAAAGAACTGGATGTCGCGCTTGCCCGGCAGGTGATAGCGTGCGATGACATAGGCCGCAGGTACGCCGAGCAGCGCGCCTAGCACCACAGCAGAGCCGACGATAGAAAGGCTGTTGGCGAGTCCGATGAGTACCTCGGGGCTCGACACGACCTGCCGGTAGTTGTCGAGTGTCGGCGAAAAAAAGAAGCGCGGCGTCGGCGTAACGATGTCGAGCAGGTTTTTCAACGAATTGAGAAACGCCCAGAAGATCGGAAACACGGCCACTATGGCGAGCACCGCGCCGAACGACCAACTGGTGCTTCGCGAAATCAGTCTTCCCATTTGTTCACCCGCTTCCAGATGAAGGTGAAAATCAGCGTGGTCGCGACCATCATCAGCACGGCCATACTCGAGGCATACGAGACCTTTCCGGACAACCCGATGCCTTGCGAATACGCGTACATGTCGAGGGTTTCAGTCGTAATCCCGGGGCCACCCTTGGTCATCACGTAGACCAGATCAAACGAGCGCAGCGACTCGACCATCTTGATGAACACCAGACTCATGATCGGCACCTTCAGCATCGGCAATGCGATATACGCGTAGACCTGCCAGGTGCGCGCGTAGTCGAGGCGTGCGGCTTCGAGCGGCTCGGGCGGCAGCGTTTCAAGCAGTTTCAATATGACGACCCCGAAGAACAATCCCCACTGCCAGATATCGACGACTGCCACCGCGTACAGCGCGAGATGCGGATCGGAAAGAAAAGCCGTGTTCTCAATTCCCAGCAGACCAAGAAACCAGCTGAGAATGCCGGTGAGAGGCGAATACATGAACTTCCAGATGAAAGCTGCGGAGACTCGCGGCAGAAGTACAGGCACGATTAGCAACAGCGAAATGATGCTGCGCATCCGGCCATGTATCTGCTCGAACAGATAGATCGCAACCAGAACGCCGACCACGACCGCACCGACCACCGTGGTGATTTCCCAGATCGCCGATACTTCAATGGAATTGAGGAACCGTCTGTCCGAGAACAGCCGGGCGAAATTGCGCAGCCAGACGTACTCGCTGTCCGGATAGCGCAGCACGCGATTTCTCAATGCGAGGTTGATTGCCGCAACAGTGGGGACGAGACCGAGGACCGCCATCAGGGCAAGAGGCGGTCCAAGAAATACAAACGGAAGGCTGGTTTTACCCCGATTGAACATTGACTTCTCCAACAACGTAGAATCCGCGAACTCAGTGTTCCCGGTGAGACCACGACTGGATCGGCGGTGCCCCTTGCAGTACAACGCGTGCTGCAAGGGGCGTGCGCGTCACTTCTTCGCGCCGTGTTCCATTGCGTCCTGAGCGTACTGAACGGCGTCGTTCAGCGTTGCCTGAACATCCGGCTGCGTGCCCGTGAACACCTCCTCCAGCGCAATCCCAAGGTTGTCGCCGATGTCCGGCCACTGCGGGCTTGACCAGATCGTGACCTTCGTCACCGGGTTCGTATCGTTCAGGCCGGCGAGAATCTGCGGCTTGACGTGCTTCTGGAAGTAATCGCTCTTGATCGTGCTCGTGCGGTTGTAGTCGCTAAAGACGTTGTCGCGGAGGCGGGCCTGCTCCTGATCTTTGCCCGTCGCCCAGGCAATAAACTTTCCTGCCGCCTGACGCGTGCATTCGTCCTTGGCGCCGACAGAAGAAATCGCGAGGCCATGACCGTAGGCGGCCGACGGCAACGGTGCCGGCGGCCTGACGTATCCCACCTTGTCCGCCACGCTCGACTTGGTCGGATCTTCCATCCAGTCGGCGAACGGCGTCGACTCGATCATGAAGGCGACCTTGCCGGAGCGGAACGCTTCGAGCGCATTGCTCCAGTCGTACGTCGCCGAACCGGGAGGCGCGTATTTGAAGAGGTCCCGATACAGTTGCGTCGCCTTCACCGCGCCCGGCGAATTGAAGGCCGGCGCCTGGCTCCTGTCGGTCCAGGTGCCGCCCTCGGCGAGCATGAACGGCGCCCAGCGCCATACATTCATGCCGGAACCGCGTTGTCCGCGTGCGACCCAACCGTACATGTTTGGCGGCGCATTGAGGTTCTTGATGTCCGCAACGAGTTCATCAAGCGTTTTCGGCACCGGGAGATGCGCTTTCTCTAGAAGATCACGACGGTAGAACAGGAAGTCGCCCCCGCCGATCAGCGGAGCGAAATAGGCGACGCCCTTATAACTAGCCACGGCGCGCCGACCCGGCAGGAAGTCGTCGTAATCGGCGTCCTTCGGGTAGTACTTCAGCAGCGGTACGACCCAGCCCGCCGACGCAAACTCGGCGACGTTCGCCTCATCAACGTAATAGATCTGATAGGAACCTGCGCCTGTCGACGCGTCGAGTCGCGATTTCGAACGACGGTCGTTTTCACCAAAGTAGTTGATTTCGATCTTGGTGCCGCTGCGCTTTTCATAGTCGGGCAGCGACTTTTCCATGACTGTCAGGCCAAGGCTCTTCTGCGCAAGCACCTTGAGCACGGGAACATTGCAGGTTTGTGCCGTAGCCAGCATGGGAAAGCTTGCGCCGAGGAATGCGCAAGCTGTCAACAATCGAATTGGTTTCACGTTCGTCTCCGCTTTTTGAACTGTTCTTTGGCATCGCCATACGGGCGCTGCGATCTGAAAGCAGGGCAGACGTACGGTGATGAGAACTGTAGTGGTCGCGGCCAATGGCCAGCCACTGCAAAAGGCGGAAGCTGGTGATACTTTTTGCTCACGCTTTGGATGCGGCGCACAAAAATGTGTCAGTGCCCGAAGCGGCCCTGTATATGCGCAAGCCGAGGGGGAGCCGATCAGCAGGCGCTTCGATCGCTGTGGACACAGCCTTCGACAGGCTTGCACCACAAACCTGTCCGGCGAAAATGATGCTTAGGCATGCTGTGCAACGCGCTTGCCAGAATACCGGGTTCAGCCCTCGTCGCGCTGAGTGCGAGAACGAATCCGGACGCTTTTGCGCTGATTGTTGTGCAGCCGCGACGGCATGGAATACGTTCATCCAGTGGGTCCCGACGTACGAGACCGACGCCGGTGCCGGATCGCAACGCGACAAGGTGATTCGCGACAAGCGAACAATGCGGTGGACGGTTGCTGCAGCGATCCGTCGACTTGCATTGCGGAAACCCAAACCCTGTCGAACCAGCCGACCACGCAATGCAACACGCTGTTGCCATCGTGGACGTTTCCGCGTTATCAGGCGGGTGGGCCCGTCGCTGCCGACATCGCCAGGTGTCAGTTGAAGCCAGTCGATTCGAACGACTACAAGGTTCCTCTTTCGGCGGATCAGATGGCGCGCCTGCGGACGATCTTCCCGGCAGGCGTGTGCGACTGGAGCAAGCCGGGTGTGAACCAGACGAAGCTGGTGCCGATGCTCTCGTTCGGACCTTCGCCCGTCAACCTGGTCTTTGACGTCACCGGACAGTAGCGAGGAAAGAGCCACGCGCGGCAGGGTGCCCGCAGTCCCTGCATCCCGCCGCGCAAAAAAAGACCGTAATTCCTTTGTCCTTTGTTGCTTTGCACGATGAAATCCGCGCAATCCACGTAATCGTTATTACCGATGTAGTGCACAAAACCAGAGTGATACTGTTGTACACGCATCCTTCGAAGCTGCAATGTGCGGGGCAAATGTCGCTCAACGATCGTCGAGAATCGGAGAACACGATGTCCAGGAATAGAACGTGGCGGGAAATCTCCCGCGTCATCGCAACGGGTACGATGGCAGCGAGCCTGGGGTTCACGGCAAGCGCATATGCAGCGGGGGACCCCATCAAGATCGGGGTAATCAGCGAGGAGTCGGCGGTTGCAGGCGCCTCCATCAGCAAGTCCGCGCAACTTGCCGCGGACGAGATCAACGCCAACGGCGGCGTCAACGGCCGGCCTATCCAGATCATCGCGTATGACGATCATTCGTCGGCGTCCGACGGTGTTCGCGCGTTCCAGCGGGCTGCGAATCAAGACAAGGTAGTGGCCGTGATCGGCAGCTACATCAGTGAAGTGGCGCTCGCGATGGAGCCCTGGTCCGCCCGGCTAAAAATGCCGTTCATTACGCCGGGTGCGGCGAGTAACGACATTTCGAAGCATGTTCATGACGACTACGACCACTACAAGTACACCTTCCACGGCTGGATGACATCGGCTTTCATCGCGCAATCGATCTGCGATTTTTCGCACGATGTTCTGGTTGGCCAGTTCAAGATGAAAACGACCGTCGTGATGAGCGAAGACGCGGCGTGGACCAAACCGCTCGACGAGCGCTTCCTCGAATGTCTGCCCAAAGCAGGCTTGCAAGTGCTCGATCACATACGCTTCAATCCGGACACGTCCGATTTCACGCCGATCTTCAATCAGATCGAGGCAAAGCATCCCGATACGATCACGACGGGCATCAGCCATGTCGGCGTCCAGCCGACGGTGCAATGGCATGACCAGCAGGTGCCGATTCCGATGACGGGCCAGAGTTCGCAGGCCACCACCACGAGCTTCTGGAAGGACACGAACGGCGCGACAGACGGCGTGATCACGGCTTCCGCGGCAGCGCCGGGCGTTGCGATGACGCCGAAGACCGTGCCGTTCGTCGACGCGTATCAGAAGAAATTCGGTGTATCGCCGGCCTATTGCGGCTTCACGAGCTATGACCTCATCTACATTCTTGCGGATGCGATCAAACGCAACAAAGGCTCGACCGACCCAGACCAGATGGTCGATGCGCTCGAAAAGACGGACTATGTCGGTACGATCGGCCGCTGGCAGTTCTACGGCAAAAGCGATCAGTTCACGCATGCGCTGAAGTACGGGCCCGGCTATATCACGGGTATCAACCTGCAATGGCAGGGCGGCAAGCAGGTTGCGCTCTGGCCGAAATCAGTAGCGAACGGCACGGCCAGGTTCCCGGCTTTCGTCAAGGTGCAGCACGCCGCCGCGAACTAGACACACGCCGGGAAATGCCGGAAGTGCCCAGTGCCTGCCGTCGCGCGGATTCAACCGTGCCGGCGGCTGATACTGTCCGAAGCTGTCTGGGCCCGCATGGGCGTGCGTCCAGATAGCCCGTGCATCGATATCCACCATCGACATGAAGGGCGGGGCATGCTGCTACTGCAGATTCTTATCGACGGCTTTGCGATCAGTTCCCTCTACGCGTTGGGCGCCATCGGCTTCACGCTGATCTTCGGCGTGTCAGGCGTGCTCAATCTGGCGCACGGTGGCGTCATGCTGGTGGCGGCATTGATGGGCTGGATGCTCGCCGGCGAAGCCGGCCTCGGCACGTATCTCGGCACGCCGCTCGGCGTGCTCGCCGGATTGATTACGGCATACATCACGTATTTGATGGTGGTGCGCCCGATTCAGCGCTCGGCCGCGATTCCCCGCGAGGAGAAGGAAATCTTCGTGCTTACGGGCACGCTTCTGTGGGGCATCATGATCCAGCAAGGCATGGCCTGGCTCTTCTCCGACAATCCCGTGACCATGCGCCCTCTGATTACCGGCGTCGCAAGCATCGCGGGGGTGCGCGTCCCGTTCAACGAGATTATGATCGCGGTGCTCTGCTGGGTGGTGATCGGATTGCTGTGGCTGTTCGTGAACCGCACGCGCCTCGGCAAGGCGCTGCTCGCGGCGTCGATGAACCCGCGCGGTCTCACGCTGCTTGGCTTCGAACTGTCGCGCATCTATTTGCTCGCGTGGACGATTTACGGTGTGCTGGCGGGCATCGCCGGCGTGCTGCTCGCATCGTTTCTCGGCGTGAGCACCAACAACACCGGTCAGCTCACGGCGAGCGCATTTTCGATAGTCGTGCTCGGCGGACTCGGCAGCGTGTCCGGGTCGTTGATGGCCGCTTATGTGGTCGGGTATCTTGAGACCGTCACCGCCTATCTCGTCGCGCCGACGCTGCGGCCATTGCCGGCGTTGCTGCTGCTGGTGCTGGTCGTGTACGTTCGCCCGCAAGGTTTCCTTGGACGGCGTTAGCCCGGCACATCAACGCGGCGCATCAACGGAGCACATCGTCATGACCGTCCTTCTGCGTTCGCGAGCGATATGGGTTGCCATATTGCTCGCCATGGCCGCGACGACATTGCCCTGGTGGTTGTCCGGCTACATCCTCGGCGTGCTGACCGTCGCATATTATTTCGGCGTCTTTGCGATGTCATGGGACCTACTGTTCGGTTTTGCCGGCGAAGTGAATTTCGGTCCAACTTTTCTGATCGGACTGGGCGCCTATTCTGCCGCGATGATCGATGCCAGATGGGGCCCGCCAATACCCGTGTGCGTGATTGCAGGCGGGTTCGTCGCGCTCATCGGCGGGCTGCTGCTCGCGGTGCCGGCGCTGCGGCTGCGCGGGCCATACTTCGGTCTCGTCACCCTGGTTGCCGTGCTGCTGTTGCAGAACGCCATCGTGATCTTCGCGGGCGTGACGGGCGGCGAGATTGGCATGATGGTGCCGGACGTGATGTCTATCGATGCCCGGTATAACTACTGGATCGCGCTCGCCTTTCTGGTGGTGTGCGCAATCCTGTTGTTCGGCCTGTCGCGCTCGGCAATCGGCCTGATTTTGCAGGCGAGCGGCCAGGACACGATCGGCGCGCAGGCGCTCGGCTTCAATGTGACCAAACACAAGCTCGCGGCGTTCTGCATCAGCGCTGTCTTTTCGGGAGTGGCGGGCGCGATGCTGGTCTTCTATCAGGGCACGGCTTCCGTCAGTACCGTAGTGGATCTCGGCGTGGGGGTTCAGATCATCATCGCGGCGGTGCTCGGCGGACGCCGCACGATACTCGGCGCCGTGCTCGGATCCATTTTTCTCATCGTCGCCGGTGAGTTCCTGCGTCCGCTCGGCCAGATCAACACCTTCGTGGTCGCGGCCGTGGCGCTCGCCGTCATTCTGTTCTTCCCCGACGGCCTGCTCGGTAACCTGCTGCGCGTGGGGGAAAAAGAATGAACGACTCGCCTCTTCTCGCAGTGCGTGGGCTCACGAAGCGCTTTGGCGGACTCGTCGCCGTCAAGGATATTGGCTTCGATATCCGGCCCGGCGAAATTTTGGGGCTGATCGGCCCAAATGGGTCGGGGAAGTCGACGGTGATGAAGCTCATCATGGGCATCGAGCGGCCGAATGCGGGATCGGTGAAGGTAGACGGCGTCGAGACGGCCGGATGGGCGCCGCACCGG
Organism: Paraburkholderia fynbosensis; assembly: GCF_902859935.1. Lineage (GTDB taxonomy): Bacteria > Pseudomonadota > Gammaproteobacteria > Burkholderiales > Burkholderiaceae > Paraburkholderia > Paraburkholderia fynbosensis. The sequence goes on along the minus strand of NZ_CADIKI010000018.1, from coordinate 54,249 downwards.
ATTGCGCGCGCGGGGGTGGGCATCGTGTTCCAGCACTCGCGACCGCTGCACCGGCAGACGGTGCTGGAACATATCAAGCTTGCGCTGCTGCCCGATTCGCTAACGAAGCTCGCCGCCGATCCGCACGTGAACCAGCGTGCGCGCGTGATTGCGGAACGTGTCGGCCTGAGCGCCGTCATGCATCGACATCCGGCGACGCTGCCGTTTGCCGATCTGCGCCGCATGGAGATGGCCAAGGCGATCGCGCGCGATCCGCGAATCGTACTAATCGACGAGCCATTCGCGGGCCTGACTGCGGCGGAGTCGGCGGCATTTTCGGAACTCATCCGCGGCTTTCGCGAGGAGGGCCGCGCGGTGCTGCTCGTGGATCACAACGTGAAGAGCCTGGCGGCGTTAGTCGATCGCGTGCTCGCCATGTATCTCGGCGAGCATGTTGCGGAAGGCACCGCCGACGAGGTGATGCGAAACGAAACGGTGCGCCGCGTTTATCTTGGCGGCAAGCTCGAGGTGCGGGAACGCGCGCCCGCCAACGGGATCAGCAGGCCCGTTCTTCTAGAGCTGGAAGAGGTAGGCGTGCAGTACGATAAGGCGAGGGCGCTCGATGGAGTCAATCTACATGTGGGCGAGGGAGAATTCGTTTCGATCGTGGGACTCAACGGCGCAGGCAAGACGACGCTGTTCAACGCCATCTCCGGTCTCGTACCTTATCAAGGGGGAATCCGCTTCGGCGAACAGAATCTCAGGGGTCTGAGCGGCGCAGCGATCGCCCGCGCGGGCATCGTGCAGTGCCCGGAAACGCGCGAGCTTTTCAGCGATATGACGGTTCGCGAAAACCTCGACCTGGGTGGCTACCATCTCGCCGACAGCGTCCGCGCGGATCAGCTCGCGTGGCTGTTCGATCTCTTCCCGATACTGAAATCTCGCCAGAGCCAGGCCGCCAGAACGCTGTCTGGCGGCGAGCAGCAGATGCTCGCGATTGCCCGGGCACTGATGATGCAGCCGAAGCTGCTGATTCTGGACGAGCCGACACTCGGTCTTGCGCCCGTGATTCTGGAGCATTTGTCAAAGGCGCTGGAATCGATGCAGAAGTCCACGCCGATCACAGTGCTACTCGGCGAGCAGAACGTCACGTTCGCGTTACCGCACGCAGATCGTGTGTATGTGCTCGAACACGCGCGAATCATCTGGGAGGGCACGCCGTTGCGCTTCGAGCGCGAGATGGGGCGCGGCTTTCTGGAGGCGTTGCCGTCATGCCCGCCGCACTCAGTGCAGGCGCGCGCATAAGCGTCCGGGTGAATACCTCCGGGCTCGCAGTGTCGTGCGCGGACAGGAAGCTGCTGCATCCGCAATCGTAGAACTCTTAGGTTGAGCATTGAGTTTTGCGGTGCAGTTCATTTGCAGTAGCGTGCCGGACGTTAGTCGCGGCTGACGGACAAGGCGCGTGCGTTCATGCTGGCCAGACAGCGCGTCAAGGGCGCCGGCTGACGCCTGATTACGGGCGAAATCGGACTCCGCTCACATAGCCGCCGTCTATCGGCAAAGTCGCGCCGGTAATGAACGAAGCTGCCGGCGAAGCCAGAAACAAAGCGGCACCAACCAGATCGTCGACCTCGCCCCAACGTTTGAGCACGCTGCGCGCTGCAATCTTGTTGGCGCTTATGGGGATTTCCCGAAGTGCACGGGTCATCCCGGTCCGATGGTATCCCCGAGCAATCGCATTGACGCGCACTTTGGCCATACCGAAGGTAAGCGCAAGCGCGCGGGTCAGACCGAGTATGCCGGTCTTGCTCGCGCAGTATGCCGGCACCTCGGCATCGCCGATATAGCTGGGCATGGAGGCGATATTGATGATGGAGCCTTCCGAGCGTTCGAGGATGTTCCGGCATGCCATCGAAACGCGCATCGCCGCCGTAGCCAGGGAGAAACTGATCCCTCACTGAATCAGTTGCTCCGTTTGCTTCCGCGACCACCTGTCAGGTGCAGTCCAGGCTAATACACCTCGAGACGTCGATGAGGGAGAAACTCGCGATTCTTTGGCCGAAGGCACCGATGGTCGAAGCGATCGGCTACTCTCTGAACCGCTGGGAGCGTCAGATAGTACTTGAGCAGGTCACCCCGCGCGGCCGTATTGATGGGCACGGCGACAGCGCCAGGCTTACCGGCTGCAAAACACAGAAACAGCTGCTCGGTGCAGTTTTCGATCACCACGGCTGCATGCGAGCGCGACCAATGCCTCGGGCGGATCTGTCAAGTTGATGACGTGTTCGACTATCGCGTCTCGTCGAATTATCGTATCGGGTCGACCCCTTGATCCGACTTCGGTACCCCTCGCGAGCTAATCACCGGGTGTTCTCCTCGATGGGCGCTTTCACCCGCATCATGCAAAATAGCCGCATCGATAATGCGGAGGATGTCCCGTGGGTGTCAACTTCGACCTGAACGATCTGCAGGCGTTTCGAGCTGTCGTGGAGTTGGGGAGCTTCCGCAAAGCGGCCGAGGCCGTCAATATTTCGCAGCCAGCGCTAAGCCGGCGCATCGAGAAGCTCGAAGCGGCGCTCGGCGTGCGGCTCTTCGAGCGGACCACCCGCAGCGTGACGCTCACCACCATAGGTCGCGTATTCGCCCCAAGCGCGGAACAACTTCTCGACGATCTCGATGTTGCATTGCTCGGCATCCGCGACGTCTCCACCAGCCGCCTCGGTCACGTAACCATCGCATGCGTGCCGTCGGTCGCCTACTATTTCCTGCCGAGCGTCGTCGCCGCCTATCACAGCCGCTATCCGCGGATCCGGGTAAAGCTGCTGGACTCGAGCGCCAACGATGTGCTCGGCTCGGTCATCAGCGGTGAAGCCGATTTCGGCGTCAGCTTCATGGGCAGCCAGGAAACCGAGGTCGAGTTCAAGGTCCTGCTGCAGGAACGGTTCGTCGCCGCGTGCCGTCGCGATCATCCCCTTGCCCGGAAAAAGCAGGTGACCTGGAGCGAGCTTTATGAACATGAATATGTATCCGTGGACAAGACTTCCGGCAACCGCCTGCTGCTCGATCAGGCGTTGACCAACGTGGCGCCGGCAGCGCCGAGCGTCTGCGAGACACGCCATGTCACCACCATGCTCGGCCTGATCGAAGCGGGACTCGGTGTGGCAGCGGTGCCTTCGATGGCAATGCCCATGCGCGACCATCCGATTTTGACCAGCGTGCCGCTCGTCGATCCGGTCGTAACGAGGCGAGTCGGTATTGTCAGGCGCCGGGGGCGTCCGCTTGCGCCGGCCGCGCAGCAGTTTTATCAGACGATTCTCGACACGAAGCGCAGCGGCATGGTGCGCGCGGCGAAGAAGACCTCGACATGACACTGCCAAGGCCATTGCGGCTGCTCTACGTCCAGGTCCTGCTTGGAATGGGGCTCGGCATGACCGTCGGCCACTTCTGGCCACAGCTCGGCGCGTCGCTGAAACCGCTCAGCGATGCGTTCGTCGCGCTGGTTCGCATGATGATCACGCCAATCGTCTTCTGCACGATCGTCATCGGCATCACGTCGCTTGCGAGCGGTTCGAAGATCGGCCGGACCATCCTGAAGGCGCTCGCGTTGTTCTACGTTCTCACCATTGTTGCGCTCGTTCTGGGCCTCGCGACCGCGTTTGCGCTGCATCCGGGTGCGGGACTGCACATCGACCCGCATCATCTGGACACGGCCGTCCTGGCGCAGTATTCGACGCGCACGCAGTCGCACGGGCTCACCGAGTTCGCACTGCATCTGATTCCGGAGACGCTCGTCGGCGCCTTCGACAAAGGCGAGGTTCTGCCGGTCCTGCTGCTTGCCCTTCTGTTCGGCTTCGCATTGAACGCCAGCGGAAACGCCGGACGGCGAGTGCAGGAATTCATCGATAGCGTCGCACACGTGCTGTTCCGCATCCTCGCGCTGATCATGCGGCTTGCCCCCGTGGGGGCATTTGGCGCGATGGCGTTCACGGTGGGCCGTTTCGGCATCCATTCTATTGGCTCGCTCGGCATGCTGATGTTGTCGTTCTATGCGGCGTGCCTGCTGTTCGTCGTCTGCGTGCTCGGCCTCCTCGCACGCCTGCATCGCTTCTCCCTGTGGCGTTTGCTGCGCTACATTCGCGAGGAACTCGTCATCGTGCTCGCGACGTCGTCGACCGAACCGGTGCTGCCGCGCCTCATCGTCAAGCTCGAAGCGCTTGGCTGCGACAAAGGCATCGTGGGTCTCGTGCTGCCTGCCGGCTATTCCTTCAATCTCGACGGTACGGCGATCTATCTGACGCTCGCCTCCATGTTCATCGCGCAAGCGTGCGATGTACACCTTTCGGGCGGCCAGATCGCCACGATGCTCGCGGTCATGCTGCTCACCTCGAAGGGCGCGGCGGGCGTGTCGGGCAGCGGACTGGTTGCGCTCGTCGCGACGCTCGCCGTCATTCCCGATCTGCCGGTTGCAGGCGTCGCGCTACTGGTCGGCATCGATCGCTTTATGTCCGAGGCGCGTGCCCTCACGAGCGTAATCAGCAACGCCTGCGCGGTGATCTTCGTATCGATGTGGGAGCACGCCTGCGACCGCACGCGTCTGAAGGATGCATTGAGCCTGTCGCATGAGCCCGAAGAAGCTTTCGATCAGCCCGCCGACCTGCCGGGCTGAATCGTTGCCGTCGTCTCAATGCGTGGCGACGGAATCGAGCCCGGTCGATGTCACCTCCGGCTGCACGGCGGGCGACGCGAGATAGTCGAGCAGCGCTTTTGCTTCCTTCGGATGCTGCGCGCCGACCGGGATGCCGGCTGCAAAGCGCGTGACGGACTGCATCGACTCCGGAATCTTGCCGACGTAAGCCGCGCCCTTCACCGGGAGCAACTCACTCACCTGCTGAAATCCCACTTCATAGTCGCCGGTTGCAACCACTGACGCCACCGGGATCTTCGGGATCATCTTCGCCTTGGTCTTCACCTGGTCCTCGATGCCGAGCCGCTTGAACAACTCGCGCTCGATATAGACGCCGCTCGCGCTATCCGAGTAGGCGATCGACCGGGCATGCAGCAAGGTTTCCTTGAGCGCCGCCTCAGATCCGATGTCGGGCTTCGGCACGCCATCGCGCACGACCATCCCGATGCGCGAATCCGCGAGCTCGACGCGCGAATCGGGGATTACCTTGCCCTGCTTGATGAGGTCGTCGAGTGCATAGCCGACCATGATCACCACGTCGGCAGGCTCGCCGCGCTGAAGCCGGTTCGGAATGGCCTCCGGCGACTTGCCCATCGACGGTCCGAGCGCGGTATCGAGCGTGTTGCCCGTGGACGCCGCGAATTTCGGGCCGAGCAGCTTGTAGGCGGCGGTGAAGCCGCCAGAGCTCATCACGTGCAGATCGGCGGCCTGCACATTCGCCGCAGCGGCGGCGCTGCCGAGGAGCGCCGCAGTGCAGATTTTCAGAAGGATGGATTTCATGGTTGAAAGAACGTCACGCTAAGTTCGAGGAGCGAAGCGATGCTTCAGGAAGCCGCATGCAGCGGAACGGAACGGCGCCGATACAGTGCGAGCGTGGCACCGAGCCCGCACACCGCGGCGAAGCTCATCCAGTAGCCCGGCGCGGCTTTGTCGCCCGTCACGTGAATGAGGGCGGTCGAGATAACGGGTGTGAAACCGCCAAAGACCGCCGTTGCGAGGCTGTAGGCCAGCGAGAATCCAGCGACGCGCACTTCGACCGGCATCACTTCGGTGAGCGCGACAATCATCGCGCCGTTGTACATCCCGTACATGAACGAAAGCCAGAGCAGCACAAGCAGCATGTTGACGAAGCTCGGCGCGTGAGCCAGCAGCGATAGCGCGGGATAGGCGGTCGCAATTGCGAGGATCGTCATTCCGAGAAGGAGTGGACGGCGTCCGATCCGGTCCGACAGGGCGCCACCAATCGGCAGCCAGATGAAGTTGGAGATCCCCACGCACAGCGTGACGAGCAGGCTATCGGCGGTGCTCAGATGCAGGACCGTCTTGCCAAACGTCGGCGCATACACCGTGATCAGATAGAAGCTCGTCGTGGTCATTGCGACCAGCAGCACGCCCGCGATCACGACATTCCAGTTCTGCACGAGCGTCGTAAAGACTTCTTTCATGCTCGGGCGATGCTGGCGCTGTTTGAAGTCCTGCGTTTCCTCGAGATTGCGCCGCAAGATGAAGATGAACGGCACGATCATGCAGCCGACGAAGAACGGCACGCGCCATCCCCACGCGGCGATCGCCGCCGTGTCGAGCCAATGATTCAGCGCGAAGCCGAGCGCGGCAGCGATGACGATCGCCACTTGCTGGCTCGCCGACTGCCAGCTCGTGAAGAAACCCTTGCGGCCCGGCGTCGCCATCTCGGCGAGATAAACCGATACGCCGCCCAGTTCCGCACCCGCGGAGAAACCCTGCAGCAGACGGCCAATGAGAACCAGCGCCGGGGCGAATAGTCCGATCGTCGCATAGCCGGGCACGAACGCGATCAGGATGGTGCCGCTCGCCATGATCGACAGCGTGACAATCAGGCCCTTGCGGCGACCGACATCGTCGATATACGCGCCGAGGATGATTGCGCCGAGCGGCCGCATCAGGAAGCCCGCGCCGAACACTGCGAACGTCATCATCAGTGAAGCGAACTCGCTCCCCGCCGGGAAAAAGACCGCGCCAATCTTCGTGGCATAGAAGCCGAACAGGAAGAAGTCGAACTGCTCCAGGAAGTTGCCTGCCGTCACGCGTAGCACGGCGGATGCCTTCGATTGCCCGGGGGCCAGCGGGGGTGAGGAGGGATGCATTGAGGTGTCTCCAGAAATTTTGAACTTGCAGTGTTCGGGCGATTTGTTGTTTGTCGAATATTCGCCCGAAGCACACGAAACGATAAGTGCTATTTTCGAAACGATTGATGTCCGCTGGTTATCAGCGTGGGCGAAGCGCTCAAGCTACGAAGCGGCACTGGGACGCGGGCGTTCGGGTGTCCATGTTGCGCCCCCGGTTCAGGTGATCGTCGATTTCCGCCGCGCATCCGAGCATGCGGGGATAAAGGAAGATCGTGAATGCGGCGGTTTCCAGATCGGTCTCAGTCAATTCACCACGTTGCAGCGGCTGCCACAGCATCTTCAGCAGCAGCGCCGCGATCACGGCATCGACGTTTACGCAGTACACGTTGCGGGAGACGCCGGCATCAAACAACGCCTGCGCCATTTCGCGATAGAAAGCATGGAACACGTTATATTCCCCACGCTTCTCGCACAGTTCCGCGATGAACACTTCGCGTGGATCGTAGTTGACCGGCCTGTCCTTGAAGACGGGATGGTTCACGCCCGGCAGCTTCGCGATATCGAGGCTGCCGGCATGCTTCTGTCGTGCCTTGTACTGCGCATAGCGCTCGACCGAGCGCTCGGCCAGCGAGCGCAGGTCTACGCCGTGCGCGGGGTCGGACGGATCGGCAAGCCCGCTGTCCCTGAACGCTTCGATCAGGAAAGCGATGCCTTCATAGCCATTGCCGCCGTGCGTATAGCCTGTATGGGTGAGAAAGCCGACCAGCGCCTTGTTCAGTTGCACGCGCTCGGGGCTTTCCGGGCCGTCAGCGGATACCGCGCCCTTTGCTCCCTGCGCCGAGATGGCTCCCGGACCGTTGGTGAGCAGCAGTCCGACGAGCGTCTTGAAGGCGAACAGATCGTTGGGCTCCGGCGCGAGGTTGAGCAACGCGGCGAAACAGATTTCTGTCAGGCTGCGTTCGTTCAGCAGCGCTTGCGTCGTAAAGCCGCAAAAGCCGTCGGGACGGTGTCGCGAGGCGTCCGCCGATGCACCGATCAGCGTCCCGAACAACATGGTCCACCAGGGCAGGCTTTCGGCCGTGACGCGCGAGATGCGCTTGCGCATCAGCGGTCCCCACGCGAGCGTCATGGAGATCGCGGCCAGAACAGCGTCTGCTGTCGGGTGAGCGGGCTGAGACGTGAGCCAGCGCACGAGGACCGATCTGACTCGGCGCTCGGCGAGTCCCGCGAGCATCCCTTCGGCGCGCAAATCGCGTGTGTCGGCAAAGAGCGGCTCGCAGCCGCTGAGGTCGATCAGGGCAATGTCGAAGTTCTCGTCGAGCGCACTCGTAAGGCCGGCTGCCGAGAAGCGTTCGATCATCCATTTCGCGGCATCCCGCGCCGCCCGCTGACGATTCGGCCCGATGATCGAGGCCGCGGCGGCCAGGATGGCGTTGGGTGCATTGCCGGCCTCGCGTGCGGCTTGCGCTGCCGCGAGTTCCGGCGTTCCGTGCAGATTGACGCACGCAGCGATCGCGACATCGATGAGCTTCTCGTCGTTTTCTCCGCCGAACTCGTGAAGCAGGGCAAGGCTGACGTTCGCTTCGAGCGAATGCGTCGCCGCGTCGAGCATCGAGGCGCCATACAGGCTGCTCACTTGCGTTTTCGCATCCATCTGCGATGCTCCCGACGCATCCTTTAACGCCTGACGTGGCGCAACTGCACCGACTTGCCGATTGAGCTGCAGGACTTGCTCGTCGTAAGGCGCGACTGCTCCCACTACAGGGATGGCAAGGTCGGACGGAAGCTGAATTCCCTGGTCGGAGCCGAACCACGGCTTGAGCGCAAGGCTGCCTTCGGGTTCGAAGTCAGGCATCGTCGCGTTGGCGCGCATGATGGCGGTCAGCGCCGCCGGGATATGCGCGATGTTCGTGACGACCGCGCCCTTGGCGGAGCAGCACGGATCGTCAGGCGTGAAGAGGCAGTCCACGCCAAACTTTTCCATGAACCAGCGCTCCTTGGCTTGCGCGTCGTCGGAGCCGCCGGCCATCGCGCCCGCATGGCCTACCGCACGCGTGAGGCGGCTCTTCCACCGGCCCACCACACAGGCGACCACCGGTTTCGTGAAGACCGCATCGGCCTCATAGTAGCCACCCGGTTCGCAATAGAGCACAGCGGCCTTGCTTCGAGCATCGTTGGCAAGTGCGAATGCAAATTCCGGCGCGGCATAGTGAATGTAGACGTCCTTGCCGCTCGAGATGACGGTCGACGTGCCCCAGCCGCTCATGCGCAAGTATTGCGCGATCGTCGTACTGAAGCCGCCGGAGTTCGAGAAGATGGCGATCGATCCCTTGCGCAATGAATCGTCCGGACTATCGCCGCCGAGTGCTCCGCCAATTCTCACGCGATTCCACGAGTCAGCGACGCCGAGCCCGTTCGCACCAAAGATGTCGATGCCCGCTTGCTGACCCATCGCGCGAATTTCGCGGGCGTCGTGTACGGCGATCTTTTCGGTGATGATGAAAATCTTTTTCAGATCGGGATTGACGCGAATCAGTTCGGCGACGCCGTCGCGAGCCGCCGATGGCGGCAGATAGACCACGCCGCAGTTGAACCGATGCCCCGCTTCCAGACCCTCGCGGACGTTGTTGTAGACCGGGATATCTCCGATCGATGTGGTGAGCACTTGCCCGCCTTTGCCCGGCGCCGTGCCGAAGACAATATTCCCGCCTGAGAACGCATGACTGACGGGCGTCACGTCCGAGGACTCACCGCCCAGGATATTGAGCACGCACACGCGATCGTCACGCGTGGCGATCTGCGCCAGCGAGTTGACGCCGACGAAATACTTGAACTGGCTGCTGTTTTGCTTATACATGTTGCTCTCCTCAGGCTTGAGCCGTTTCGGTTTCCGTCGCGGGTACGCCGATCCGTGCTGCGATCTCGGCCCGGCCACCGGCGCGCATCCAGGCATCCGCCTCGCGCGCGTACTGGATGACCTCGCTGATGTCAGAGTCGAATCCGAAGAGCCGATAGGGCAGACCGAGCGACTCGCATGTGTCTCTCAGCGCGGCCATCCCACGCACGAGGTTCGGGCCTCCCCGGCCCAGCACCACGTAAAGCGGCGTCGGCCCATACTCGCTGAAGTGTTCGCGAAGAGCGTCGGCCATCGCTCGCAGCGTCTCGAAGATGTCGGTGTTGTTCGACTTGCCGCCGATGATGAAGAGCACATTCGACTGCTTGAGCCAGTGTTTGAAGCAGATACGGGCCACTTCCTTCATCTTCGCGTACGGCGGATTGCCGCCGAAATCCGACGAAATGATCGCGGCGTCGCCGAGCATTTCCGTCACGAGCGAGTTGGCGCCGCCGCCGAACGTCGGCGCGAGAATCGTGCCTTCCTCGTTGATCACATACACGTCGCTCTGGCCCTGGTGTGTGCGCAACTGATTGATCTCCTGCTCGAAGTCGGAGTAGTCCGCGGCGAACAGGTGTTGCGGCAGCCCGAGGCGCGTCCATCGCGGATCGTCGCGATCGAAGCCGCACTTGAAGTCGCAGGCGACGGCTGTGAGTCGTCCGTTCTTGTCCTCGCGCATGCGGATCGGATTCAACTCCAGTGTCGTCATGCCGAAATCGTGAAAGAGCTCCCAGAGCTTCGGCAACTGCTGCACGAGCGGCGAGATGATCTCCTTCGGGGCACCGATCTCGCTCAGCGCGTTGGCCACGACGAACGCCTTCAGGCCCGTCAACGCGTCAAAGGGCACCATCGCCACGTGCCTCGGGTCGACCTCTTCGATATCCATGCCGCCCTTATGCGAGAGCGTCATGGTCGGCGCACGAAAACGCGTGGAGTCGGTGATCGAGAAATAGACCTCATGCTGGGCCGGAACGCCGGCTTCGAACGTCACGCCATTCGACTTTGCTTTCAGATGGCCGACCGAATGCTCGGCGAAGTACAACCGCTCTTTTTCGATCAACGCCGTCTTGAGATCGGTCGCGCGGCCGAGTAAACCCGCCTTGCCCTTCTTTCCGACTCCGCCTTTGAAGACGGGTTTGATGAAGATCTGGCGATGACGATCGATCATAGTCTTGATCTCCTCCTCGCTGGCGCTCGGGCCGAGGATCTCACTCGCCGGGAATCCGACGAATTGCAACAGACGCGCGCCGTGCAACATACCGGTGATTTGCATGAAGTTGTCTCCTGAAGGGCATAGCGATATAAAAGAAACGGGTGTTCGGATGGGTCGATAGGCGAATGCGCCAGGCGTGACAAGCGTGGTGACGCCGATGGCGTTCGGCGCGCGTGGCTGATGTGTGTTGAGTTGTCCGGTGCTCGAACCGGCTGGGGCTTGAGACTACCCGGCCAAAGGGGCGATCGTTAGCCGCTCCAGGTGCGCCTGGCGTTGTACATAGCCTTGTCTCCGATGCGTTTTACTTTCGTTCTAATCTGGCTGGAATCCTGAGTACACATACTCACGCAAATGGAGTTACGCGATAAGTGCATTTTTTAGAAGTATTGATGTTTCGATGTTATCAATGCATCTGGATGAAACGTGGCATCACCGCCGCGTTGCTCTGCGCTGCGTGGCCGGGCAGACGGGTCCAAATAGCGGACGTCGCGACGGGAAGGGACGTCACGGGGCATGGATCGCTGTTCGACGTAATACGCGGCGGCGGTCGGAGAGCTTTCAACACTGACGTCAAAACCAACGCCACTGCGGTCATTGACACTGGAAAATTCGCGGGCACGAATCCCGGTCAGATCTATTGTTTATCGAAGAAGCCAGATGGACTGTTACGCTTCTTCGATAAACAATTAATGCAGTTCCCAGATACGCGGTTTCGCAAAGTCGTGAGCGAGTAGCATCGGGGCAACCCTGAATACAAGCGGTCCAGTCGGCGCCGTAGGAAGGCGAAACGCTCTTTGCTCATTCCTGCGGAAGTTGACGAGGATCGAGACTTCATCATGGCACCGTTAATCCCGATTCGTGGCCTCCGCTTCCTTTTCGGGGCGAGCAGCGCTACCGGCACCGGGCGTTCACGGCGCCGTTCGGTTTTGGTACTTTGGCGCTTTATGTTTGGTGCCAGAGGTTGTTGTGCGCGGGTAGCCGGCCGCAGACTTCCTGAAGCGTCTGCCGGTTCTTCACGCTCGGCTTGTCACGACCGGGCGCGGATTCCAGTCGTCGTGAAATCTTTCGCCGACTTCGGCGTAATGCTGATAAATGGTTGCCTGTCCAGGGCAACTAAAACCCTCCGGATAATCGCTCGCGTAGATACTTCACCAGTGCGCGCACCGCGCTCGGCACGATCGGGCTGTATGGCCGGATCGCGAAGATATGATCGCCGAATGCGCCCGACGGATGCCACGCGCCGAGCAGCGGCACGAGGTTGCCGGCGTCGATGTCGCGCTGCGCGCTGAAATCGGGCAGCAGCGCGATCCCGAGCCCGCCGAGCGCAGCTTCCCGCATCGCCTCGCTGTTGTTCGCCGCGAAGCAGCCGCGCACCGGCACGCTGACCCGGCTTTTCCGCCGGTCGCGCGGCTCGAAGCTCCATGCTGTCGGCTCGTTGCCGCGTAGATAGCACAGACAGTCGTGATTGACGAGCGCGTTCGGATGTTCGGGCGTACCGCGCCGCGCCAGATACTCCCGGCTCGCGACGAGCAGCGAGCGTGTCTCGCACAACGTCCAGGCCACATGTGTCTGCGGCGCGGTCGTTGTATGACGAATCGCGACGTCGAAGCCCTCCTGGGACAGCGAAAACAGCCGGTCCGACAGCTCCAGCTCGATCCGCACCCCGGGATATCGCTCGATGAACGCCGGCAGCAATGGCACGATCTGCTGCCTGCCGAGCGCAACGGGCGCCGTGACGCGCACGAGGCCACGCGGCTCGCCAGCCAGATCCTTCACGCGCGCGAAATTCACCTCGATCGTCTCATAGGCCTCGCGCGTACTGTCGACGAGCGTCTGCCCTGCCTCCGTGAGCCGCACGCTGCGCGTCGTCCGACGCACGAGCGGCACGCCGGCGGCCTCCTCGAGATCGGCGATGCGCTGGCTCATCGCAGCCTTGCTGATTCCCAGCCGCTGTGCGGCGGCCGTGAAACTCGCGGTCGTGGCGAGCACAGTCAGCGAATGGATGTGCGGCCAAAGCGCTTGGACATTTTGTGGATTCATTCGGTCATTATTCAGTATTCTGAACAGTGAATCAATCATACCGGTCTTCTCCTGCCTGCGTCGTTTCCCTAGACTGGGGCCTTCCCTATCAGGAGACGACAATGAATCCAGTACCCGCCTTCACTTCGACCGACGACGTCGGCCATTACATCAACGGCGAACGACTGCCTGGCCGCAGCGGACGCTTCCAGGACGTGCTCAATCCCGCGGCCGGCCAGGCGGCGCGGCGCGTCGCGCTCGCCGGCGAAGACGAAGTGCAGCAGGCGGTTGCCGCAGCGCAAGCCGCCTTTCCTGCCTGGTCAAACACGCCGCCGATCCGGCGCGCGCGCGTGATGCATCGTTTCCTGCAACTGATGAACGAGTATCGCGATACGCTTGCGGCGATCATCACCGCCGAGCATGGCAAGGTGTTCTCCGACGCGCAAGGCGAAGTCGCGCGCGGCATCGATATCGTCGAGTTCGCGTGCGGGATTCCGCAACTGCTCAAGGGCGACTACACCGATCAGGTCAGCACTGGAATGGACAACTGGACGATGCGTCAGCCGCTTGGCGTGGTGGCCGGCATCACGCCGTTCAACTTCCCGTGCATGGTGCCGTGCTGGATGTTCCCGGTCGCAATCGCGGCAGGCAATACGTTCGTGCTGAAGCCGAGCGAGCGCGATCCGTCGGCCGCGCTGTTCATCGCGGATCTACTGACCCAGGCTGGCTTGCCCGCCGGCGTGTTCAACGTTGTTCAGGGCGGCAAGCCGGCGGTCGACGCACTGCTCGATCATCCGGACGTGCAGGCCGTCAGCTTCGTTGGTTCGACGCCGATCGCCGCTTACGTGCAGCAGCGCGGCGTGCAGCACGGCAAGCGCGTTCAGGCGCTCGGTGGCGCGAAGAATCACCTCGTCGTCATGCCCGATGCCAGTCTCGATCAAGCGGTCGATGCGCTGATCGGCGCCGCCTATGGTTCAGCCGGCGAGCGCTGCATGGCGATCAGCGTGGCGGTGCTGGTCGGCGACGTCGCAGATCGCATCGTGCCCGCACTGGCTGAGCGTGCGCGAAACCTCGTAATCGGCGACGGCATGTCGCCCGAAGTCGAAATGGGGCCGATCGTCACCGGCGAAGCACTGCAGCGCATCGAGGGTTACATCGAGCAGGGCGTGAAGGAAGGCGCGCAACTGGTCGTCGACGGACGCGGCATTCGCGTGCCGGGCCGCGAGAAGGGTTTCTTTACCGGCGGCACACTATTCGATCACGTGACGCCCGACATGCGTATCTACAAGGAAGAAATCTTCGGACCGGTGCTGGCCTGCGTTCGTGTGAAGGATTTTGGTGAGGCGGTGAGCCTTATCAACGCGCATGAGTTCGGAAACGGCGTGTCCTGCTACACCAGCGACGGCGGCATCGCTCGCGAATTCGCGCGGCGAATTCAGGTCGGCATGGTTGGCATTAACGTGCCGATTCCGGTGCCGATGGCATGGCACGGCTTCGGCGGCTGGAAGAAGAGCCTGTTTGGCGATATGCATGCGTACGGCGAGGAAGGTGTGCGGTTCTATACGCGGCAGAAGTCGATAATGCAGCGCTGGTCGTCGAGCATCGGCAAGGGCGCAGAATTCGCGATGCCGACCGCCAAATAAGCAAGGTGATGTCCTGATGCATAGAACGTCGTTGCAGATACTCGCCGTGCAGCGACGACCGGGCTCACCGACCTCGAACTGAGCGAACCGGGATTGGCAGCGCTACAGTCTGCCAATCCCCAAATGAATTGGCCTGGGCAGGGCTGCTCTCTTCGGTTGACGAGATCGCTTGCTTCTGCAAGGTGGACGGAAGGATAGGGTTTCGGTCTCTGCCGGCCATTCCCGGCGACGGTTGAACTATGGCTCCCATTCGAAGAGGCTGGTTCTACCGATTACTCGGGGTCCGCATCGATTCGTATCGGTCGCATATCGTTCGGGCAAACGACCCTGGTCGCCATTGACGCGACCACCGCTCATGGTAGTTCGTGATCCGTGCGGTGCCCGAAAACGGCCTGCGCCAAACGCTTTCGAATGGCTGCTCCGGGGATCTCTGACCAGAGTGCGCTTCCACACATTTCGTGCTTTTATCGAAAGTCGGCGGCATGCGTGGACAGACCGTACTCCCGGCCGCAGGTATGCGACTTATGCATTCTCACGTTGTCACAAGCCACTTCGTCCAACGAGCGACCAGGACAGTGCCGACGCAATAGAATACCAATATCTCCGGTCGCGTCCCGATCCGCCACTGCAATTCGCAAAATGAAACGACTCCCACCGCTCAATTGGCTGCGTGCGTTTGAATCGTCGGCCCGACACCTAAGTTTCACGCACGCCGCGACCGAGCTGAATCTCACCCAGGCGGCCGTGAGCCAGCAGGTGAAAGGACTCGAATCCCAGCTTGGCACGGCATTGTTCAAGCGCCTGCCGCGCGGCATTGAATTGACCGAGGCGGGGCTCGCATATCTGCCGGTCGTCCACGAAGCGATCGAGCGACTCGCTGCCGCTACAGACGAAATTTTCGGGCAAGGGCACCTGAAAATAGTGACCGTGCGTGTCAGTCTCGTGTTTTTCACGCACTGGCTTTCATGGCGTCTGCCGGATTTCCGCCAGCGGTATCCGAACGTCAATCTGCGCATCACGAGCAATATCTGGGGAGGCGACAGCAGTGTCACCGACGTCGAGGCCGATCTGGAGATCCGCTACGGCCACGGGAAATGGACCGGCCTGCGTGCCGAGCGGCTGACCTGGGACACGCTGTTGCCCGTGTGTGCTCCCGGGTTGCCTTCTCCCAACGCGCCTCTCTCCTCGCCGAAGGATCTCGCGCATCACGAACTTCTCCATGTGCTGGGCTACGAGGAGGGGTGGGGATACTGGCTCAAGAGAGCCGGTGCATCCAAAATCGACTCGTCGAAGGGGATGCAGTTCGATACGCTGATTTCTGCACTTAAGTTCGCTGAACTCGGCCAGGGCGTTGCACTCGCCCGGTCATCTCTCGTTGAGCACATGCTGGTTTCCGGACAACTGATCGCGCCGCTAAAACCCCGCCTCCCTACTAGTGAGGCGTTCTACCTGGTCTACTCCCAGCACAGCATTGTTAACCCTCATGCGGCTGCGTTCGTCGCATGGTTAAGCGCACAGGCGCAGGAAGCGCACGCGCGACACTGACTTCGGGGCGGGCTCGCGTATCCGGGGCATAGCGCGATGCCGCGCCCGCAGTCGTCCTCCTCGATTGCCTCGGCCATAAAAAAAATAGACCCACCATCATTATTTTTATTGCTTTACCCACTACGGCTTCTGGCCGAAAGTTGCCTTCATCCAGTTTGACCGCCGTCCAACGCGCATCTCAACGCTTACGGTTGGCAGTCACGGGTTTACCCACAACACGATGATGGAAGGTCGCGCGATGCGACCAGTTTGGAGGCGACTCGCTAGATTATGGGAAAGAACAAGCAATTGCCGTTTAACGGCGTGAAAGTTATCGATTTCGGCCAGTACATTGCAGGTCCCGCTGTCGCCATGATCCTCGCGGACCTTGGTGCCACCGTTATTCACGTCGACCCGCCTGGTGGCCCGCTTTGGGACAGCCCGGCCAATGCGGTACTGAACCGTAACAAGTATTGCTTGCGGATCGACCTGAAGGCCGATAAGGGGCTGGAAGAAGCTAGAAGTCTCATCGGACGTGCGGACATCGTCATTGAGAATTTCCGGCCCGGCGTGCTGACGCGGCTGGGCCTCGATTTCGCGAAGCTGCGTGAAGAGCGCCCGCAGTTGATCACACTTTCAATGCCGGGTTTCGCCAGTAACGACCAACTGCGTCGCGAATGGCGGGCCTTCGAGCCGATTATCGCTTCCGCTTCAGGCGTGTTCTCGGACATGGGGCAGAACCGCGTACTGATGGGAATCAACCCAAGTTTCTCGCCTTTGCCGCTTGCGTCGGCCTACGGCGCCATGCTGGCAGTCTCGGCAGTCGCGCTGGCATTGCAGGCGCGGCAGCACACCGGAGTGGGGGATGAAATTGAAGTTCCTCTGGCTTCGGCGGTGATGGAGGGGCTCTCCTACAATTCGATTCATATTGAGAACTATCCCGAGCGATACAAGACTCTGCGCGAAAAGGAAATTGAGCGACGGCGTTCGAATGATCTTCCGATGGATCTGTCGTACGAAGCTCTTCAGGAGTATCTCGATCCGTTCTACCGGACGTACGAGTGTGCTGATGGTCGGAAGTTTTACGCAGTGTGCCCGTCGCATCGGTCGCACGCGCGGCGCTGCCTGCAGGCGATGGGACTCTACGACGAAATGCTGGCGGCCGGATTGCCGAGGATCGATGACCCGTACTTGCCGATTTCCGAATGGGAAGGGGACGCGTCGTTAGGGGTATATCCGTTGCCAGAACATTGGGCAAAGCGCATCTCGGCGCGCATGAAGGAAGTCTTCCGTACGAAAACCGCAGCCGAGTGGGAAAGGATTTTCGGCGAAGGAGGATTCCCCGGAGCGGCGCACCGTACTACGCAGGAGTGGCTGCACGACGATCATGCCAATGCTGCGGGGCTGGTCGTGGATGTCGACGACCGTGAGTACGGCGCGATGAAACAACCTGGACCGGTTTCGTGGCTCGAAGACTGTGCCGAATCCATGCTCTCGCCGAAGTCCCGCTGTCCGGTGACTTTTGAGCACGCGCTGGGCATTCTCGATGAGCAGCAGGGCGCCGAACTGCCGCCTCCGTCAAAGACAGGCGCGCAGGGCTGGCTCGACGGCGTGCGCGTCCTCGATCTGACCAACGTGATTGCCGGGCCGCATTCGACGTCGTTTCTCGGCCGGTTCGGTGCCGATGTCATCAAACTCGACCCTGTCGCGCCGAATTACGATCCGTGGAATACCGTTGTCTTCGGGATGTCTTCAGCCCGTGGAAAACGCAGCGTGCTCGTCGATCTGAATCACCCGGATGGACGCGAGGTGTTCAATCGCGTTGCGCGGTCTGTCGACGTGATCGTGATGAACGCTCCTGATCGTCAACTCGCACCGCTTGGGCTGGATGAAGCAAGCCTGCGTTCCGTCAATCCCGGCGTGATCTTCTGTCAACTCGACTGCTTTGGCGGTCCGCGACGCGGGCCGCGGACCGACTATCTCGGCTACGACGATCTGATCCAGGCATGTACGGGGATCATGGTGCGATTCGGCGGTGGCATGCAGACACCGGAGGAGCATGCTCACGTCGGAACAATCGACGTCATGTGCGGATTCGCGGCTGCACTGGGTGTCGCGGCCGCGCTGTATCGCAAGGCCAGAACGGGCGAAGTCGGGCGTGCCAGAACCTCTCTCGCTGCGCTTGGCAATCTGGTGCAGATTCCGTTCGCGTACGACTATGCGAACCGCCGCCCGTTCGACGAACCGTCCGGTCGTGACGTGCGCGGCTCTGGCGCGATGTCCCGCTTCTTCCGCGCCGCGGACAACTGGATTTATGTGGATACCAGCGAAAGTGAGCTGGATAAGCTGGATCGGGTGGACGGTCTGAACGGGATCGCCGTCGCCGAGGATCCGGCTGCGTTTCTCGCGTGTGCTCTCGATACCGCCTCCGCTGAAACATGGCAAACCCGATTGCAGGCCGCCAACATTGCTGCGGCGGTCCCGGACAACATCGTCAATCTGCGCCGGCACTACAGCAGGCCTTGCGACGATCGTTCCGGTATCGACAACGGCAGCTACTCGTTCAGCGTCTATGCGGACCATCCGAGTGGCCGATGTGTTACGCAGCTCGATCCCTTTGCAATTCGTCCACGTCACGCGCGGATTCGTGCGCTGCCACCGGCCGAGAAATTCGGCGCGTCGACGCACGCTGTCCTGCGCGAGTTCGGGTATAGCGATGCGGAGATCGAGATGCTCGTCGCTCGACATGCGGTCGGCGATAGCTGGTCTGAGGAGTACCTGCCCAGCTAGACGGGCTTCTACGTCGGGCAGTGCGGCGAGTAGAGCAATCCGGCGTGACGCGTGGTGCCAGAGGAGCGTCGTTGCGACACGCGATGAGAAGGTTGTGCCGACCTTTCTTCAGGTCGTTCGGCGCGAGCACATTTAGCGTGTGCGAGGCCCTAGTGGGATACAAATATTTTTACATTGGAGACAGCCATGCAGGATCAGACCAATTCTCTCGTGAGCTTTCGTCACGTTAAAAAGACCTACGACGGCGAAACGTTAGTTGTCAAAGATCTCAATCTCGATATCCAGAAAGGCGAGTTTTTGACCCTGCTTGGCCCGTCCGGATCGGGGAAAACGACTTGCCTGATGATGCTCGCGGGATTCGAGTACCCGACCGGCGGGGAGATCTGGCTCGATGGTCAGCTGCTGAACCGGATCCCGCCGCACAAGCGCAATATCGGCATGGTGTTTCAGAATTACGCGCTCTTTCCTCATCTAACGGTCGCGCAGAATCTGGACTATCCCCTCAAGGTTCGGAAAATGCCATCCGACGAACGCGATGCCAAGGTAAAGCGAGCGCTCGAAATGGTTGGCATGGAGAAGCTGGGAAAACGGATGCCCAGTCAACTCTCGGGCGGCCAGCAGCAGCGCGTCGCCCTTGCGCGTGCGCTGGTTTTCAACCCTCAGCTCGTGCTGATGGATGAACCTCTCGGCGCGCTCGACAAACAATTGCGCGAACACATGCAACTTGAGTTGAAGGCACTGCATGAGGCGCTCGGACTGACGTTCGTCTATGTCACGCATGACCAGAGCGAAGCACTCACGATGTCCGATCGTGTCGCCGTGTTCGATCAAGGGGTGATTCAGCAACTCGATACCGTGGATCGCCTGTATGAATCGCCGAGAAATCTCTTTGTCGCGAATTTCATCGGCGACAACAATCGAATCAAAGGTACTGTCGTCACGAGGGACGGCGGCTATTGCCACCTGAAACTCGCCGATGGGACGACGGTGCGCGCGCTGAATGTGGCGAGTGCTGACGTCGGGCATCAGGCGACGGCGGTCATCCGCCCAGAACGGCTATCTGTTGAATCTCAGCTGACGGCCGGGCCGAATGCTATCCACACCGAAACACTCGACGCAATCTATTTTGGCGACCACGTCCGGCTGCGATGCCGTGGTCCTGGAGAAGCCGAGTGTTTCGTGAAAGTCCCCCTTGAACAGGATTGGCAGTCTCACGTTCATTCGGGGAACCGGATCTCGCTGTCCTTCCGGGAAGACCACCTGAAGATCTTGAGCTGAAGTTTTCAATTTCCATTACACAGTAGGAGGAGACAATGAAATCGAACTCGAAAATGATCTGCGCCGCGGTGCTGGCATGCTTGTCAACTGCGGCTTTTGCCGGTGCGCTCACGACCGTCAACTACGGCGGGGCCGACGGTAATGCTCAAAAGGCGGCATGGGTGGACCCGTTCTCGAAGGAGAGCGGCATTGCGACGAACGCCATTCAGTACACGGGCGAGATGGCGAAGGTAAAAGCCATGGTCGAGGCCAGGAATGTCACGTGGGATGTCGTAGAGGTCGAGTCGGCAGACGTCGGTCGTGGTTGCCAGGATGGTCTCTTCGAGAAGCTCGACTGGTCGAAGATCGCCAGCAAGGGTGACCTGATGGCCGGGGCTGCGACACCGTGCGCAGCAGGAACGTTTGTGTGGTCGACCGTACTCGCGTACAACCCCGCGCTGAGCAGGAGCACGCCGCACGGCTGGAAGGACTTCTGGGATGTGAAGAAATTCCCGGGAAAGCGGGGAATGAAGAAGGAGGCCCGCTATAACCTGGAATTCGCGTTAATGGCGGATGGGGTGGCACCGAAGGATGTCTACACCGTACTCAGCACACCCACAGGCGTCGAGCGGGCGTTCAGAAAAATGGACGAACTCAAACCCCATATTCAGTGGTGGGAAGCTGGCGCTCAGCCTCCGCAGTTCCTGATTGCGGGAGATGTTGCCATGTCGACCGCTTATAACGGGCGCATCGACGCAGCGGAACGAGAAGGGAATAAAAATCTCGCCATTGCCTGGGATCAAAGTATCTATGAACTGGATTTCTTCGTTATTCCGAAGGGTTCGAAGAACAAGGATACGGCCCAAAAATACATTTCGTATGTACTGAAGCCTCAGCCGCAAGCCGCGTTCGCGCAGCAAATCCCGTACGGCCCAACCAACAAGGCTGCGCTCAAATTGCTTGACGCCGCGACTCTGGCAGCGCTTCCCAATTCAGCTCAGAACGGTAACACAGCTATTCCTAATAGCGTCGAATTCTGGACCGACCATGGCGATGCGCTAGAGCAACGCTTTACTGCGTGGGCTGCCAGGTAACGGAAAAGGGAGGATGTATGAGTACCATCACTTCTCAGCAACAGAGCTGGGACACGCGTAAGCTCAAGAGGTCGCTGCGAGTCGTCCAATTCCGCAAGGAAGTCGTAGCGTTTGCGCTGGTAGCGCCGCTTGCTATCTTTATTCTGCTGGTGTTTGTGATGCCGGTTGCGTCGATGATCTCTCGATCGGTTCAAAATCCTGAGGTGATTGATGCATTGCCGAAAACAACCTCGGCATTAAGACATTGGGGTGGCAAGTCACCTGTTCCAGATGACGCCTATCGTGCATTGGTGCTCGACGTGGAAAGCAACGGCGGAAATAACGATGCGGGCACCGCAGCCGGTCGGCTGAACGGGCGGAAGGATGGTTTTCGCTCGTTGTTTTACAAGACGGCCAGCGCGCTTCCTTTCGGCGATAACGATGCAGCGATTTCTGCGCAGGAGATGAAGAAACGCCTGATCGAAATCGATCCGCGCTGGGGGGACTCGAGTTACTGGCGGGCGATAGCCAGCGAGTCGTCCCGTTACACAAGCCAGTATCTCCTTGCCACGATCGACTATCGGGAAAGTTCCGATGGTCGGATCGTGCCGGTCGATAACGGCGCGTCGGCATATCGCTCCGTGTTCATGCGGACCTTTGCGATCAGCGGATTCGTGACGCTCGCGGCGCTTTTGCTGGGTTACCCGCTCGCCTACTGGATCTCGGTTCTGCCAGCTCGCAAGGCCAATCTCGTGATGATTCTGGTGCTTCTGCCGTTCTGGACCTCGATCCTCGTACGGATTTCTGCATGGATCGTGATTCTCCAGGGCGAGGGTCTCGTCAACAAGGCGTTGATGGCGCTGCATGTCATTTCGACGCCATTGCCGCTCCTGTTCAACAGGACAGGGGTCCTGATTGCCATGACCCACATCCTCCTGCCATTCATGATTTTGCCGCTCTACAGCGTGATGAAATCCGTCCCTGCGAGCTATACAAAGGCCGCGATCTCGCTCGGGAGCCACCCCTTCGGGGCATTCTGGAAAGTCTACGTGCCACAGACGCTTCCTGGCGTTGGGGCGGGCGGTCTGCTGGTGTTCATTACCGCGTTGGGCTACTACATCACCCCGGCCCTGCTCGGCGGGGCGGGGGATCAGATGGTCAGCTACTACATCGCATATTTCACCAATGTGGCACTGAATTGGGGGATGGCGTGCGCGCTCGGTGCAGTCCTCCTCCTTGTGACGCTGATTCTCTTTGCACTCTATCGAAAGATCGTCGGAACAGAAATCAAGGTGGTCTAGCATCATGAAAACCAACATGCCGCGTTTCGCCCCCTATGTGTCGACGCCGGAAGTCGTATGGCATTACGCCTTGCGATCGGCGAATGTACTGATTCTTGTGTTTCTGGTCTTGCCTATATTGGTGATCATTCCGCTTTCGTTTAACGAAAACTCGTTTCTCGTCTATCCGATCCACGGGTTCTCGTTCAGGTGGTATCACGATCTGTTCACGTCAACAGACTGGGCGCGTGCCGGCGCCAACAGCTTTATCGTGACGCCGATCGCCACGATAGTCGCGACCGTACTCGGGACGTTGGCTGCATTAGGATTGAACAGGGCGTCGTTCAAGGGAAAGGGATTACTGGTCGCCGTCCTGATCTCACCAATGATCGTCCCGGTGATCGTCACCGGAGTGGGGATGTATCTGTTGTTTGCCCGCTGGGGATTGGCCGGGACGTATGCTGGCCTGATTTTCGGGCATGTAGTGATCGCCGCGCCGTTTGTCGTGATCACGGTAAACGCAACGCTTGCCGGCTTCAACCAGAACTACGTACGAGCCAGCCTGAGTCTGGGCGCGTCGCCGGTCCGAACGTTCTTTCGGGTTACTTTGCCGATCATCGCACCCGGTGTGATTTCTGGAGCGCTGTTTGCGTTTGCTACGTCGCTGGACGACGTCGTGATCACCATGTTCATCGCCGGCCCGACGCAGGGAACGCTCCCCCTCCAGATGTTCATCGGGATTCGTGAAAACATCACGCCAACGGTCGCTGCGCTTGCATCAATTTTTATCGTCTTTTCAAGTCTGCTGCTTATCACCATGGAATGGTTGCGGTCCAGATCCGTAGCAAAGCAGACGTCGATCTGACGTTGTCGGCACCCATGCATCGGATGTTGTCGGAGCGACAGGGTGCCAAAACGGCCAGGAATCGATATGCACAGATACAAGGAGGCAAGATGTCGGAAGGAAAAATCAAAGGAGCCAGCTCGAAGCAGTCAGTGGGTGAATTCGACTATATCGTGATTGGCGCAGGTACGGCGGGTTGCGTGGTCGCAAGCCGTTTGAGCGAAGATGAAGACGTGTCGGTACTGCTGATCGAGGCAGGTGGAAAGGATGACTACCATTGGATTCATATCCCGGTCGGCTATCTCTACTGCATTGGAAATTCGCGGACCGATTGGCGCTACAAGACGTGCGTTGAGGCAGGGTTGAACGGCAGGGCGTTAGCCTATCCGCGAGGCCGGGTCCTTGGCGGCTGCTCGTCGATTAACGGCATGATCTACATGCGCGGTCAGAGTGAGGATTACGACGAATGGGCTCGCATAGCCGGCGATTCGTCATGGCGGTGGGAGACTGTCCTCGAGACGTTCAGGAAGAGCGAGGACTTCCATGCTGGTGCAAGTGGTGCTCACGGTGCTGGCGGGCCGTGGCGTGTGGAGAAGCAGCGGTTGAAATGGGACATTCTCGAGACATTTTCCGAAGCGGCGCAACAGACAGGTATACCAGCGACGGACGATTTCAATAGAGGTGACAACACCGGAGTCGGGTATTTCGACGTCAATCAAAAACACGGCATCCGGTGGAATGCGTCGAAAGCCTATCTTCGACCTGCAGCAAAGCGCGGGAACCTGACGGTTCTCACGAATGCGCAGACACGACGACTGATGTTCGAGAATAACCAGTGTACCGGCATCGAGTTCCGCCTCGGCGACGAGCCGCGTATGGCGAGAGCGCGGCGCGAAGTGATTCTCTGTGCAGGGGCCGTCAACTCTCCCCAATTGCTGGAATTGTCGGGAATCGGAAGTGCCGCTCGGCTGGCAAAGCATGGAATTGGGGTGGTCAAAGATCTTCCGGGTGTCGGCGAAAATCTGCAGGATCATTTGCAGTTGCGCATGGCATTCAAGGTGCAGGGCGTACGGACATTGAATACCCTCAGCGCTCACTGGTGGGGAAAACTCAAGATCGGCCTCGAATATGGCATGTTCAGAAGTGGGCCGATGGCGATGGCGCCGTCGCAGCTCGGCGTGTTTGCAAAATCCGATCCGAATGATGGAACGCTGACGCGACCTGACGTTCAGTACCATGTACAGCCCCTGTCACTCGAACGGTTCGGAGAACCGTTGCATCCGTTCGACGCGTTCACCGCGTCGGTTTGTCAGTTGCGGCCGTCCTCACGGGGCAGCGTGCACATCACGTCGAGTGATCCGGCGATGGCACCGAGAATTGCGCCCAACTACCTTTCGACCGAGGAGGACCGTCATGTCGCGGCAAACGCCCTGCGGCTGACCCGGCGCATTGTGTCGGCGCCCGCGCTTGAGCGTTTTCGGCCACAGGAAATTCTCCCTGGAATCCAATTCCAGACCGAAGATGAATTGCGGCATGCGGCCGGCGACGTGGGAACAACCATCTTTCACCCGGTCGGAACCTGCCGAATGGGTATGGCGGACGATCCGGACTCCGTGGTCGATTCCCGTCTTCGCGTGCATGGTGTGAACGGCTTACGGGTGGTCGACGCTTCGATCATGCCGACGATCACCTCGGGCAACACTAACTCGCCAACATTGATGATCGCAGAGCGCGCGAGTGAGATGATTCGCATGGATAGAAAGCGAGAAGCCAAGACGGCGGGATGCGTCCCGGGACTGACCTCGGCCTGTCAGAGTTCTCTCTGATTTCCAGCGAAATTGGCTTCGACGAAGTAGTCCCGCTGGCCACGAAGCTGCCCGACGGTCGGTTGCGTGGGCGATCAGAAAACGAAGCATTGGTCTGGACCGCGACAATCTCTGACGCGAGCACTTTCGAGCTACACGGATGATCACCGCGTACGTTCAAGGGTAGGTTACGCGTGAGCGAACGGTGCCTTTACATCACGCCTATATCAAAAGAGTTGGAGACAAACATGCAGCAGACTACCTCGCCCATTTCCCTGGCGCGACCGAAAGCCCGTCTGGCAGTCGAGCGGCGTTCAATTGGCTATGTACCGTCGTCCGAACGGCATGGGAAGGTTTGGCACCTGGGGCCGATCTGGTTCTCCGGCAACGCGCAGATCGCGACGCTTGCAGTGGGAGCGATCGGCAGTACCATGGGCGCCAACTTTCTGTGCACAGCACTCGCGGTTGTGTTTGGTTCCGCGCTGGGTTCGTTCTTCATGGCATTCCATTCGACCCAAGGTCCGCAACTTGGCCTGCCACAGATGATCCAGTCGCGTCCCCAGTTCGGCTACATGGGGGCGCTTCTCGTCTGGGTCGTCGCGCTTGTGACCTACGTCGGTTACAACGCATTCAATCAGGTGCTTGCCGGTGATACGGTTCATCACCTGGTCCATGTCGGCGCCAAAGGCAGCCTGGCCATATTCACCGTGCTGGCACTTACGGTCGCATTCCTCGGACATGATTTGATTCATAAGGCACAGCAGTGGCTTGCCGCAGCGATGATTGTCGTGCTGACAATGTTTTCTACGGGCTTGATATTCTGCGTCCACTTCGACGCGTCGCAATTCAGTCTGAGTGGTTTCAGGACGATCCCTTTCTTCGCGCAACTCTTTGCAGCGGCAGCGTACCAATTGAGTTGGTCAATCTACGTGTCTGACTATTCGCGTTATCTGCCGGCGAACGTTGGTGTCCGTGCGTCGTTCTGGTGGACCTATCTCGGCGCATACATAGGGGGCACCTGGATGATGCTCGTCGGCACGGCGGCCGCCGCGATGTATGCGAAGCTCGATATTTCAGCAGCGGTCCAGGTCGTGGGCGACTCGATCTATCCGGGGCTCGGCACGGTGACTCTCGTGTTGTCCTTGGCAACGTTGTTGACCATGACGAGTCTTAACTTCTACGGGGCGTCGCTCACGCTGCTGAGCATTGCCGATTCGTTCCGACCGTCGCGTCCCACCACAACGACCCGTTTCGTCAGCCTTGCGATTGTCGCTGTCTCGGCGACGCTCATTGCACTGGGCGCGTCGGGCGACTTCATGGCGAAATTCGGCGACTTCCTTGGCATCCTCCTGTATCTGTTCACCCCGTGGACAGCGATCAACCTTGTCGACTTCTACCTTGTGCGCAAGACCACTTATTCGGTCAGGGAAATCTTCAACCCGGATGGAATGTACGGGCGGTGGAACTGGCGCGGGCTGACGGCGTATTTCGTGGGATTTACAGCGATGATTCCGTTCTTCTCGAATGGAATCTATACCGGTCCCGTCGCACGTCTCCTTGGCGGCACAGATGTCGGCATGATCGTCGGGCTTGTGGTGTCGGCGGGTATCTACTACTGGACATGCCAGTCATTGGACATGGAGTCTGAACGAATCCGAGCTCACGCGGCCGACATTGCACTTGATGCCGACACGAGATAGTGCCGTGTTCTGCTGCCGTCTATTACCTCACGTAAGGTCTGTGCTGTCAGGCAGTTGACGTCACCGCGTGGATTCACAAACTCCGTGGTGACGACCGACATGGGCAGGCGATGCTGTCGCTGCACCGGATGCGCGAGCAGATTGTAGAGTTCCGCACGACGCAAATCGCGAGTTTGCGGGGCTGCTCACCAAAGAAGGGGCTCGGCGGCCATTGCAGGTACATCGGGCATCGCGTTGAGAGGGCGGCGCGGCCTTTTCCCCACTAACCCATACGCGGGGTGAGCAGTGGAGCGGGCTCACGAAACTGGACCAGCGGATTGCCGCCATCTGCTGCGCAGCTATCCGGCGCAAAGGCCGAGTTGCCGCAGCCGGCCGATGTGAAGCACGTCTTCGTGAAGGCCTCGGCCCCGGCCAATAACCGCGCGGAGAATAGCCACCAGCCGACGCGTCGGCGTGAGCGTCAGATGCACGGTTTCCGTGACCCGCGGCGCACGCAGCGCTTCTGTCGAACTTCGGCCCGATCCGTCAGCACTTCGTGCTGCCCCGGCACAGGATGAGTGCAGGTGACCATCGCTCACAACTGCGGGCACGCCTGGCCAGGTGGTTCCAGTGGACCGTCGGTGAGCCGACTGACATCGCTCGCTAATCAACAGGAACCCTACACATACTGCATTGGTACATGCCCGCGTCGTCAGCTTGACAATGCCCAGGGAACTGATCGTCGCTTAGGCCGCGGCGGCTGCGGCGTCGCTGCAGGAGCAGGTGGGCGTGCTCGACCGCGCGGTCGCGGTGTTCCGGATGACAGAGCCGCTCGCCTCTGCCAGCCTGAAGACCGGGAAGGGGGCTGAGTGAGTTTCCACACTTTCGCCCGTGTGCGCATGACGGTGCGCACGACATGGCAGTGCAACCCGTGCGGCAATGGCGAGTCCAACCGTACGAGAGTGATGGGCGTGGAGGTGCAACGTGGGCATGCGAGCGATGCTGCGCGAGGTTGCGACCGGTTTGCTGGCGGGGATCGTTCTTTTTGGCTGCAGTGGTTGTGCCGCGTTGAGCGGACCGCCCGCGCCAGAATGGCCGGGACCACATGCACCGTATCCCTTCCCCAACGATGTTCCGCACCGAACGCAGTGAGGCCGGCCACGCACCGGGCTGGTCATCGCGGAGATCTGAGTTGATACGGCATGCATCAAAGGAGACTTGATCATCAGTCGCAAAGCAGCCCCACCGTCGGAATGGCAGGCGCTCGCCCCGCGATCAGATCGGCCGTGATTCGGGCCGAGCCGTGGGACATGGTCCAGCCGATATGACCGTGACCGGTGTTCAGGTAGAGATTGCGATACTTGCTGCGGCCCAAAAACGGCAGATTCGTTGGCGTCATCGGCCTGAGCCCGGCCCACATTTCGGCGCGATCGTAGTTGCCCCCGGCAGGGTAGAGCTCCCGCGTCACGCGCTTCATAAACGCGAAGTCAGACGGTTTGTGGCTCGTGTCGTAACCGGCAAACTCCGCCGTCGCGGTGACCCGGATCCGGTCGCCGAAGCGCGAAATAGCGACGAGATTGTGCTCGTCGACCGCCGCAACGGTGGGGGGCAACGGCTGGCCATCGATGGGAATCGTGAGCGAGTATCCCTTGATCGGGTAGATCGGCAGATCGATGCCGATCTGCCGGCCAAGAAGCGGACTGTACGAACCCAGTGCGAGCACATACGCGTCGCCTGTGACAAGGCCCCGATCCGTTCTGACGCCCGCCACGTTCTGCCCGGCTGTTTCGAAGCCGCTGACGGCGGTGTCGGTCAAGAGCGTACCGCCGCGCGCGACGATCTTTTCCGCCAGGGCGCGGGTGAATTTTGCGGGGTCGCCGGTTTCGTCGGTCGGGCAGTAAATGGCGCCGGCTATTCCGTGTTTTGCCGAAGCCAGGGACGGATCGACCGCGACGACCTGATCGCGGCTGAGCACCCGGATGACTTGCCCATCGGACTCCAGCAACTTCATCTGTGCGACTCCGTGGTCCAGCGCTTCCTGCGTACGATGAAAATACAGAATTCCGCGGTCGTTTCGATCGTATTCGATCGCCTCCCTGGCGATCACCTGCTGCAGCACGCGTTGCGAGTACGCGGCCAGCCGGTGCTTGAGCAGCGTATTGCGGCGCGCCTTCGTCGATGTGCATTCCATCAGGAAGCGCCACGACCAGCTATAAAGCCTGGGATCCGCCGAAAATTTGAAGCGCAACGCCTGATCCTTGAAGACCAGCGATTTGAGCAGAATCATTGGCGCTTTGGGCGAGGACCACACGAACGAATGCCCGGGAGCGATCATTCCCGCGTTACCCCAGCTCGTTTCCGCTGCGACCAAAGGCTGCCGCTCGACGATCACGACGTCACAGCCATCGTTCTGTAACTGGTATGCGGTTGTCACGCCGACAACCCCGCCGCCGAGCACGATAACTTTCATGTTGTCCTCAGATGCAAGGGGCGAAGCCTTCACGACAGCGCGGCGTCGCTCCGGCGCTTATGCTGCGCCACCAGCGATTCCTGCGTGGCAACGGGCACCGGCGCGTAGTGGCTCAGTTGAATACTGTAGCTGCCGTGTCCGCCAGCGATCGCGTTCAGGCGAGACTGATAGTCGTTGAGTTCGGCAAGCGGCACCTGCCCCACAACGACCACGGCATCCCCGCCGACCGGGCGGGAGCCATGAACCTGGCCGCGTCTCGAAGACAGATCGCCGATGATGTCGCCCATTGCGGGTTCTGGCGTCGTCACCTCGATGTCGACGATCGGTTCGAGCACGATGGGCTGGGCTTTGAGCACCGCGTCGATGAACGCTTTGCGCCCGGCGGTCACGAATGCCACTTCCTTGGAGTCGACCGAATGGCTCTTGCCGTCGAGGACCGTGACCCGCACGTCCTGCATTGGAACGCCGGCAAGCGGCCCGCTCTCGATCGCCTGAAGAATGCCTTTTTCCACCGCGGGAATGAACTGGCCTGGGATTGCGCCGCCCTTGACCGCGTCGACGAATTCGAAACCCGTGCCGCGCGGCAGCGGGTCTACGCGCAGCATCACTTCACCGAACTGTCCGGCGCCGCCGGTTTGCTTCTTGTGGCGGCAGTGCCCGTCGGCGCTGCTGCCGACGGTCTCCCGATAGGCAATTTTCGGCGGCCGCGTGACGACTTCGAGCTTGTACAGATCCGACAGCCGCTCCAGCATGTAGCGCAGGTGCAGCTCGCCGAGGCCTCGAACCACGGTCTCGTTGGTGTTGGCTTCCCGTTCGATACGCAGACACGGGTCTTCCGCGGTTAGCGTCTGCAGCGCTTCCCAGAGCCGCTGCTCGTGCCCGCGGCGTGCCGGCTCGATCGCGAGGCCGTAGATGGGCATCGGGAAGTTCGGCGCGACGAGGTGAATGTTGCCGTCCTCGGGCGCGTCGTGCAGCACGGCATCGAGGCTGATCTCGTCGGCCTTGGCCACCGCGCAGATATCGCCTGGACCGGCGCGCAGCACGTCCACATGTTCCTTGCCCTGCAACATCAACAGATGAGCGACGCGAAACGGCTGCCGCTTGTCACCGATATAGAGTTGGCTGTCACGCTCGACCGTACCTTGGTGGATGCGGAACACGGCCATCTTGCCGATGTAAGGATCGACCACGATCTTGAAGGTGTGGGCCAACACGTGCTTGTCGGCGACCGGTTCGGCGTGCACGACTTCCTTGCGGCCGCCGCCGAGATCGCGGTAGAAGAGCGGCGGGTTGCCTTCCATCGGATTGGGCAGAAGCTGAACCAACACGTCGAGCAGTTCCGCAACGCCGGCGCCATTGGCCGCTGACGTGAAGCAGACCGGCACCAGATGACCTTCGCGCAACGCCCGTTCGAAAGGCTCGTGCAACTGCTCCGCACGGATGGCCTCGCCTTGTTCCAGGTAGAGCTCCATCAGGGCCGGGTCGATCTCCACCACCTGATCGACCAGCGCATTGTGCGCGGCCTCCACGGACAGGAAATCCGCGTCGCCGGCAGGTTCGAAAAAACAGTCCACCACCTGATGGCCGCGCTGCGCCGGCAGGTTGATGGGCAGGCATTCCATACCGAACGTCTGCTGGATCTGCGTGAGCAGGCCCGGAAGGTCGACCTTTTCTCCATCGATACCGTTCACGATGATCATCCTGCAAAGCTTGCGTTCGCCCGCCCAACTCATCATGCGCCGGGAAGTCATTTCAATGCCGGTCTGCGCATTGATGACGACGGCAACCGTCTCGACGGCTTGCAGCGCGCTGATCGACGGCCCCGAAAAGTCGGAATAGCCGGGCGTATCGAGCAGGTAAATGCGTGTGTCGCGGTAATGCAGGTGAGTGACGGAAGAGTTCAGCGAGTGGTGATACTTCCGTTCGAGCGCGTCGAAATCGCCGACGGTCGTTCCGCGCTCCACGCTGCCGGGCGCATGGAGTGCGCCGCCGTGGTACAGCAGCGCTTCGACAAGGGAGGTCTTGCCGCACCCGGCATGCCCGACCAGGGCGAGCGTACGGATGGCATCGGGGCTATAACGCATGTTCGCCCTCGCACGGTAAGGGAGGTGGGGCCATTATTGGTGAAATCGGTCCTGTCTGCCGTCCCGGGTAATCGTGCGATGCGGGCCGCAGCCGTCTTACTTCCATTGCGGCTGATCGAGCACCATTCCGTGCTGTCCCTTGTAGGCCGCCACGGCCGGCGGTGTCCACCCCTCCAGGAGGTGGGGCGCGAGCTGCCAGACCTCGATGCCGAGCGGCCGGCACACGTCCAGCGGATCGCGCGCGTCGGGCCCCCACATCGGTACGGACAGATCGCCGCCCGGACAAGTCGACAGCGCGCACAGCAAGTCGATCTCCGCGAAGAATTCCAGGTAATCGCCTTTCTTTGCCGGGCATGCCTTCATGAAGTATTTGTCTTCGAGATTCAGGCCGGTGCACTGGAACACATTGAGCACATCGTGGACGTCGTACTCGGTCAATCCATACGGGGCGATGGCACGCGTCAGGTTGGAGTGGCAGTGGAAATGAAAATCCTCGCCGGTCAGCATCCGGTTCACATAAGGATCGCAGCGCGTGCCGAGCAGATCGTGAACACGGCCGCCGTGCTCGTCGACGCCGTAATCTGACAGACTGTCGTCGGTGATGGTCACCATCGGGCGCAGGAACGGCAGCGTCGACCATAGACGGTCGAACGTGCTCACGTGCGCCTGTTGCAACTGGCGCGTGCGCGATGCCCACATGCGCTCGCGCGGGTCGTGCCGGTTCCACAGGTTCAGATCGGCAACCTGCGGACCTTCGATCGTGACGATCCGAAACACGTGACCAGCCGGCACGGTCCACGCCTGCCCCGAGCGGATCGGCACGACGATCGATTGGACCAGCGTGCGGGCGTCCTGCTGCGAAGCGATGCGCTGATAGAACGGCCGATCGACATCGAGCGCAGAGCCTTTCGTGGACTGATAGGCAGCGGGGTAATTCAGCATGATCGATTCTCCTGCAATTTCAAGCCGACGCCGTATCGCGCTCGGGCGGCGTGGTCATCGTGCCGGGGCGGCGCAGCATCTTGTCGACCTCGCCAGCATGCAGTTCTTCGACGTGGATCATCTGGCGCGCGTATTCTTCCAGCGCGACCGAGCGACCTTCCGTCAGCGCGATCAGTTGCCGGTACAGGTCGAGCGCGACTCGCTCGGCGTCGAGCGATTCACGCAGAATGGAAGCGATTTCGAAGACGTGCGAGTCGAGAAGCGGACCGATCGCGAGAGACGGATAATCGCCCAGGGTGGTGATCCATTCGCCGGCCTGCTGCGCGTGCACGAGCGATTCGTCCGCCTGTTGCCGCAGCCACGCGACAATGGGGATGCGGCCAGATCCGAATACCAGGAATGAGTAATGGGTATACCGGATGACTCCCGCTAGTTCGGCCTCCAGCACCCGGTTCAATACGTCGACGACCTGGTCCTTATCGATCTCTGCCATGTTTGCCTCCATTGCGTTTGACCCGTTTCAACCGATGTCATTCGAATCGTCGGCGGGTGACTCTGCCGCGCCGGCACTGCCGCCCAGGTAGGCCGCGCGGACCCGGCTATCCTGAGCTAACTCGCGGGCGGAGCCCGCGAGCGCAATGCGCCCGCTTTCCAGCACGTAGGCCCGATGAGCGATGCGCAGCGCCTGACGGGCGTTCTGTTCGACCAGCAGAATCGAGGTGCCTTCGTGACAGATATCGGCGATCATCCCGAAGATCGCGCGGACCAGCTTCGGCGCAAGTCCCATCGAGGGTTCGTCCAGCACTACGATACGCGGGCGCAGCATCAGCGCGCGGGCGATCGCCAGCATCTGCTGCTCGCCGCCGCTGAGCGTGCCTGCCAGCTGGCTGCGCCGTTCGCCGAGGCGGGGGAAAGCCGCATAGAGCTGATTCCTTCGCTGTTGCAACGCCGCACTGTCACGCCGGATCAGATAGCCGCCGAGATGCAGATTTTCCTCTACCGTCAGCGCGCCGAAAATGCGCCGTCCCTCCGGCACATGACCGAGCCCCAGCGCGACGATCTGGTGGGCGCGCAGTCCCGTCAGCCGCTGGCCGTCCATTGCGATGTCGCCGGCCCGCGGCCGGATCAAGCCGGAAATCGCCCGCAGCGTGGTCGTTTTCCCCGCGCCGTTGCTGCCGAGCAATGCGACGATCTCGCCCTGTGCGACGTCCAGCGAGATGCCGTGCAGCACTTCGACATTCCCATAGCTCACACGCAGGCCGCGGATTTCTAGGAGTCCCACAGCGATTTCTCCCCGCTAGCATCGTCGCTCGCTTCGTCCTTTTCGGCCGTGCCGAGATAGGCATCGATCACGCGCGGGTCCGTCCGGATCGCAGCGGGCTCGCCCTCGGCGAGGACGACACCATGATCCATCACGATGATCCGGTCCGATACGCCCATCACCAGCATCATGTCGTGCTCGATCAGCAGCACCGTCACGCCATGATCGCGGATTCGCCGGATCAGTTCCATTAGCGCGAGTTTCTCGGTCGGATTCATGCCCGCCGCCGGCTCATCGAGCAGCAGCAGCCGAGGGCTGCTCGCAAGCGCACGGGCGATCTCCAACCGGCGCTGGTCGCCGTAGGGCAGGTCCGCCGCGCGCTCGCCCGCGCGGCCCGCCAGCCCGACGAAGGCGAGCCAGCGCAGGCCCTCGGACGAATGGTCCGCCGCGTCGGCACGCGCGGACGGCAAAGCCAGAAGCTCGGCGCCAAGCGAGGCTCGAAGCCGGTGATCCATGCCGATCAGCACGTTTTCGAAGGCCGTCATCTGGCCGAACAGGCGGATACCCTGGAAGGTGCGCGCCATGCCCTGATGGACGATGCGATGAGGCGCGCCGCCGGCCAGCCGTTGCCCGCACCAGACGATCTGGCCGCCGGTCAGGCGGATCACCCCCGTCAGGCAGTTGAACACGGTGGTCTTGCCCGCGCCGTTCGGACCGATCAGGCTCACGATCTCGCCGCTGCGCACCGTGAAGCTGACACCGCCGACCGCCAGCACGCCGCCGAAGCGCCGCTGCATGTCGCGCACTTCCAGCAGGATTTCGTCGGTGACGGCGTGACTGGGCACTGGCGCCCGATCGACGTCGGCGCCTTTGCGCGGCGGTGCGACGCGGCGCAACGGCGCCGGCCACAGCCCTTGGGGTCTCAGCAACATCAGGATTACGAGCCCGATCGCGAAAGCGAAGATGCGCCACAGATTGAGAAAACGGAGCATCTCCGGCAGGCCGGCGACGATGACGGCGCCGAGGATCACACCGGGAATGCTGCCCCGGCCGCCGAGTACGACGACGATAAGGATCGTGACGGACTGCAGATAGGTGAAGCCGGTTGGGTCGATGGTGCCGAAGCGGGCCGCGAACAGGCTGCCTCCCAGCCCGCCGATCAGCGCGCCGATCACATAGGCGAGCAGCTTCACGCGCAGTGTCGGCACGCCGACAGCTTCGGCGGCGGCCTCGTCCTCGCGGATGCTGGTCCAGGCGCGGCCCAACCGCGACCGGCCGAGCCGTATGGCGAACACGAGCACCAGCACGAGAAACACCATTCCCAGCTCGTACAGCGCCATCGGAGAACTGATCTCGAAACCGAACAGGCTCGGGCTCGCGATGCCGAAAATGCCGTTCGGGCCGCCGGTGATGTCGAGATTGGTGGCAACGATCCGCGTGATTTCGCCGAACCCGAGCGTGACGATCGCCAGATAGTCGCTGCGCAGCCGCAGCGTCGGATAGCCGATGACGATGCCCGACATGCCAGCGAACGCAAGACTGAACGGCAGCGTTTCCCAGAACGAGAAGTGCAGCAGGGTTTCCAGCAACGCGGTCGTGTACGCGCCGATCGCGAAGAAGGCCGCGTAGCCCAGATCGAGCAGGCCGGCATAACCGACCACGACGTTCAGCCCGAGACCGAGGATCGAATAGGTGACGATGGTCAGGCCGACGTCGACGATATAGTTGCTCGCGACAGCGGGCAGCGCCACGGCGGCGACCAGCAGCGCGCCACCGGCAGGCTTGGCCCAACGCGCGGAAGCCCGGGCGGCGCTCATGGCTTACATTCTCTCGACGACGCGTTCGCCGAACAGCCCGGTCGGCTTGATCACGAGCACGCCGATCAGCACGCCGAAGACGAACACGTCGGTCCACTGCGACGACACATAGCCGGCGCCGAAGGCCTCGAGCAGGCCGATCAATATGCCGCCGGCCATCGCGCCCGGAATGTTGCCGATGCCGCCGAGCACCGCGGCGGTGAATGCGCGCAGGCCTAGCACGAAGCCCATGAAGAAATTGATCTGCGTGTAATAAAGCCCCTCCATGACGCCCGCCACGGCGGCGAGCACAGAGCCCAGCAGGAAGGTCAGCTGGATCAGGCGCTCGACGTCAATGCCCATCAGGCGCGCGGCGTCCTGATCGATCGCCAGCGCGCGCATCGCGGTGCCCAGGAAAGTATGGTGAACGAAGAAATACAGTGCCAGCATCAGCGCGAGGCTCGCGACGATAATACCGATCTGCGCGAAGGTGATCTGCACGCCATGGAGTTCGAATCCCGCCTGGCTCAGCACGTGCGGATAGGTGCGAAAGCCCGCGCCGTAGATCAGCAGCACGCCATTTTGCAGCGCCAGCGACACGCCTAGCGCAGTGATCAGAATCGACAGCCGTGGTGCGCGCAGCAACGGCTGATACGCGAGCCGCTCGATCAGGAGGCCGAGCGCGCCGGTGACCGTCATCGCGGCGACCAGCGCGATCAGCAGCGCCAGCGCAAGCGGCAGATGCGCGGACGCCAGCACCATCAGGCCGGTCCAGCCGATGAACGCGCCGACCATGAACAGGTCGCCATGAGCGAAGTTGATCAGCCGGATGATGCCGTAGACCATCGTGTAGCCGAGGGCGACGAGGGCATAGAACGAGCCGGTCGTCAGCCCTTCGATGATGAACTGGAAGAAGTCGCTCATGACGGGGCGGCGCGCGCAATGACGCCTACTTCATCGCTACCCAATGTCCGTTCGCATCCTGCCGCTGATAGGGCTCGAAGTTGTCGTTGTGCACGATGATGGTGATGTATACCGCTTTACTGCGGTCCCCCTTCGCATTGAAGGCGATGGTTCCGGTCGCGCCCGGGTAGTTCGAGATCTTGTGCAGAGCAGCGGTGATCGCGGCAGGCTGTGTCGATTTTGCATCCGCAATGGCTTTCGCCGTGACTCCGACAGCATCGTATTCATAGACCGAGTACGGTCCCGGCCCTTGCCCGTAGGCTTTCGTATAGTCGTCGACGTACGCGTGCGCGCCGCTCAGAAACTGCGCGAGCGGTGCGGTCGTGATGATCATGCCGTCGGCCGCGGGGCCGGCCGTCTTCATCAGCGTGGGATCGTTGGTGGCGTCGCCGCCCATGAAGGTCATTTTTAGGCCCAGTTGCCGCGCCTCCTTGACCATCAGACCGGCTTCGGAGAAATAGCCGGTGTAGTAGATCACGTCAGGTTTCAGCGAGCCGACCCGCGTCAGCGTCGGTGAGTAGTCCATCTGGCCGGGCGTGATCGAATTGGCGTAGACGACATCGACGCCGTCCTTCTTCAGGGCTTGCACGGTGTTCTGCGCGAGACCTTTGGAATAGGTCGTGTTGTCGTCGATCACCGCCACGCGTTTCGCGTGCAGCACGTCTTTCATGAAGCTTGCCGCGAAAGGGCCCTGCTGATCGTCACGGCCGATCGTGCGAAACACGTTGTCGTACCCCATCTCGGTCAGTTGCGGATTGGTCGACGCATCCAGCACGTAGGGAATCCCGGCGCGATGAAAGGTGTTCGATTCCGGCAGCGCCGCGCTCGAGCAATAGCCGCCCGCTACGGTGACAACGCCCGCATCGACGAGTTTCTGTGCCGCCTGCACCGCGGTCTGCGCATCACAGGCGTCGTCCTCGGGCACCAGTTCGATCTGCTTGCCGAGTACGCCGCCGGCCGCGTTGATTCTGGCGGCGGCGAGCTTCGCGCCGTTGACGATGTCGGTGCCGGCATTGGCACTGCTGCCCGACAGCGGAACGGGCACGCCGATCTTGATGGCGCCCCCCTGACCTAGCGCCGAACCCGGAACGATGCCGGCGAGCACGGCCAGTGCCGCCGCCACGGCCGCGACGGTCGTTTGCCACAAGCCACGTTCTGCACTGGGCCAGCCAATCTTCTGAGCAATCATGTTGGTGACTCCTTATTGTGAAAGGGATCGGACGATCCGCCACACGGACATGCCCGGTGACATCAGAAAACGGACGGAAATGAGCGATTGCGCGTGCTGGCTTCACCGGCGCGCTGGCACTAAAAGCGCTCCTTTCATGATAGGAGCCGGTGTGCGTGGGGACGTATAGGGTATTTGCGTATAAATCGTTACACCAGGGCGCCGGCAATCCTCTACCTTTAAAAAGACAGTGAGGGCAGGTACTCGCGAGCCCGAACGTGACATGACAGGATGACGCTGAAATGAGTGCGATTGAACAGCAGGACGACGCGTACACGAGGCTCGAATTCACACTGGACGACGGCATCTGCCGGCGTGCCGCGATCGGCCTCGTGGTGCTCGCCACCGATCATACGATTGAGCATGAGTGGCGGGGTTTGCTGAGGCAGGACGGCGTGGCGTTCTACGAAAGCCGCGTGTACAACTCGGCGGACATTACGCCCGAACGGTTGGCGGAAATGGAGGATCGCATTGCACCGGCGGTCGCGCTGATCCGCCCGGGCGAGCGCATCGATGTGATGGCGTTTGGCTGCACGTCTGCGTCGATGGTAATCGGCGAGGACAAGGTGTTCGCGCGAATTCGCGAAGCGCGTCCCGATGCCGCGAGCACTACGCCGATCACCGCTGCGCTAGCGGCGCTTCGCGCACTAGGCGTTGAGCGCACGGCCCTGCTGACCCCCTATGTACGGTCGATCAACGATTACATGCGCGACTACATCGAGTCGCGTGGCCACGCGATTACGCGCATGGCGTCGTTCGAGCATGTCAACGATAACGAAGTGGCGCGGATCGATGCGGCGTCGCTGCGAACTGGCGTCGAGCGACTTGCGCGAAACGATGACGTGGATGCGATTTTCGTTTCGTGCACGAGCTTGCGCATTGCCGGATTGATTCCGCAACTCGAGGCGGCGATCGGCAAGCCGGTCATCTCGAGTAATTACGCAATGGCCTGGCACGCGTTGCGGCTCGCCGGCGTCGGGGATCGCGAGCCTCATCTGGGGCGGCTGTTTGCCCTGTGACGAAATTTCACCCGGGTCACTTCCGGGCGTCGGAACGGCCGGCGCCGAGCGCCTCGAGCAACGGCCGCAGGGCATCCAGTTCCGTGCCGAAGCCGCTCCAGTCTCCGGCCTTCAGCCGCTCGATCGCGCGGTCATAGTGCGCAAGCGCCTCGCGGGCGCGCGCGTTCGGCGCGTTCGTCGTGGCCCCGGCTGGCGATGCGGCTTGCGCGGTCTGCTTGAAAAGCGCCGCCAGCGCATCGCCCAAGCTGTCCTCCATCACCACGCGGTCACCATAGGCGGCGATCACCCGCTTCAGTTCCGGCAACTGACCGGACGCCGCACGCAAATAGAGCGGAGAGACGTAGAGCAGCGAGTTCTCGATCGGCACGACCACGAGATGACCGCGAATGACGCGTGAGCCCATCTGGTTCCATAGCGAGATCTGCTGCGATATCTCGGTGTTCTGCTGAATGCGCGCTTCGAT
The DNA here is from genome assembly GCF_902859935.1 of Paraburkholderia fynbosensis. Lineage (GTDB taxonomy): Bacteria > Pseudomonadota > Gammaproteobacteria > Burkholderiales > Burkholderiaceae > Paraburkholderia > Paraburkholderia fynbosensis. Next base: position 15,235 of record NZ_CADIKI010000018.1, on the reverse strand, counting down.
CTGAAACGGCCCATAGACCAGCTTGTCCTTCGGAAACGTATAGACGATGAGCTTGCCGTACCCAGATGGATCGCAACGCGCCGCGAGCCACGCGATCATGTTCTCCCGTTGACTCGGCACCATCGGCAGCATGAGGATGAACTCGGCGCGTGCGTCGCCGGGCAGTCGCATGATCGTGTAGTACGGCGGCATCGTGCTGGCGGTGTTCTCGCTATCCATACCGGCGAGCTCCCGGGGAAACTGCCACAGATCCTCGCGGTTGTAGAAGACCTCCGGCGCATCCATGTGATAGGCGCGGAAGAGTTGCGCCTGGATCAGGAACAGATCCTCGGGGTAGCGGACATGCTGCCGAAGCTCCGGCGGCATCGCGGCCAAAGGCTTGAACAAAGCCGGGAAGATGCGCTCGTAGGTCCGCACGAGCGGATCGGCGGGATCGCTGAGGTAGAAATCGACGGTGCCGTTGTATGCGTCGACCACCACCTTGACTGCATTGCGGATGTAATTCGCGCCGTCGCCGTCGCCGAAACCAGGCCGGGAGTAAGGAAACCACTGGCTGACGGTATAGGCGTCCTGGATCCAGAACAGACGCCCCGCGCTTGCGACGAGATAGGGGTCATGGTCGAGAGTCAGGAACGGCGCGATCCTACGCACGCGCTCCTGAATGTTGCGGTGAAGCAGGATTCGGCTCCGGTCGGTGAGATAGCCGCTCAGGAGGATGTTGGGATCTCCGAGCTGCCAGGCGAACAGACTGCGTCGCAGCGCACCGCCGATGGCGACGCCGTCGCGCCCGCTGTACGTGGTGTAGGCATTGTCCGCGCCTTTCGGATAGTCGAATTCGGCTACGTTGCCCTTCACGATCACATAGTTCTGCCGGCCTTCGCCGAAATAAAGACGTGGTTCGCGAATGACCGGGCCGCCGTTGGAGACTGGCGGAATATCGTGCAGATAGAAGAAGGGCAAGCCTTCGGTGGATTTCTCGGTGACCGGCGACATCACGACGCCGATACCGTGGGTGAAGATAAGGTGCAGGTTCACCCAGGTCTGGGCGTTGGGCGGCAGCATCGCCGGCTCCAGTTCGCGCGCCGACAGCATCACCTGCCGATACCCGGCATCGAGCTGGTAGCGGTCGATGTCCACCGAGAAAAATTTGTAGTAAGTCCTGATCTCCTGCAACTGCGCGTAGGTATCCATCAGCGGTTGCACATCCCATAACCGGATGTTGTCGATCGTCGCACGATTGGCCCGCAGCGAGTCGAGCGTCAATCCCGGCTCGGCGTCGAACGGCTTGACGGCGATCTGTGCGAGGTTGTAAGCCTGTCGCGTCAGCGCGATATTGTGCGCGATATAGGGTGCTTCCAGTTTCAGTTCGCTCGGTTTGACATAGAAACGCTGAAATAGCGGCGGATAGATCACGCCGAATACCAACGCACAGCCGGATACGAGCAGCGCGACGGCGGCAGGCAGCCGGTAGCTGCGCCGGCGCATGTTGAGCCAAAGGGCGACGGATGACGCCGCGGCGAGCCCGACAAGCATCCACAGGATCGGCACCTGAACATGGACATCGGTATAGCTGGCGCCGACTACGACGCCGTTGTCGTCATAGAGCAGCAAAAAGCGGTCGAGCCACCATGACCAGGCCATTAACGCAAAGAACAAGCCAAGCAGTGCGGAACCATGCGTGATCGCGGCGGCCGAGAGCGTCCGTGGCGGCCGCTCCAGCGCGATATCGCCGCGCAAGCCGTAGACAGCGACTGTCACGATCGCGCTGCAGAAGACCAGCCACAGCAGCCAGTTCTTGAGCGCGACATACACGGGCAGCGAGAAGAGATAAAAGCCGATGTCCCTGCCAAAGATCGGATCGCGCTCGCCGACAGGCACCTGGTAAAGGAAGCGAAGCGCGATGTCCCAACTAGAGATCACGCTGGCCGCGATGACCAGCCCAAAGATGATTGCGGCGCAGGCAATACTGGCGCGCCAGGGAATGCGCGACGCGACCAGTTCGGCCAGATCGTCGGTGACTTCCGTCGCACCCGACCGACCGGGTGCTGCCGGCCGCAAGATATCGACGCGCTGCGCGTAACGATGCGCGAGGATTCCCGAGAGCCATATCGTGCCAGCCGAGACCGCGAACACGGCGGCGAACAGCAGCCCTTTCGCGCAGAGGATGGTCCAGAAAACGCCACCGTAGCCGATCGATGAGAACCACAACCAGTCGACCAGGACGCTGGTGATGCGTCCGACGACAATCAAGCCGGCAATGATCGCCGTTGCCGTGATTGCGTAACGCCTCAGACGCACGCCGGACTTCACTCCCGAGTGCATAGGCCCTCCTGTGCTGACGGGGCAGTCCAGCGTGCTCAATGCCGTGGTTCTGTTTTCACAGACCGCGCAGCTGTTGCGTTCTCAGTCATTGCGCGTCGCCGCTGGTCCAACGGCAGTCAAATCGTCTGGCAGGTCGGCCGCTTCGTCGCATGGCACTCGCGATCTGATTGGCTTCATCGCCGTTCTCGCGGATCGTCAACATCATTGGATGAAGAACATCATAGTCGACGCGCCCGACAAGTCACACGCCTTGCAACCGGGATTGGCTGTACCTACGTCGATGAGCCCTTCGTTTCCGCAGCCCACTGAGCATAAGCATCCATTTCCCACATATTGGGGAAACTCCCTGGCGCGTGGAAATGATAGTCCGACTTAACAAAGTTAGAATGTTTGCTCTAAGGCCCGACTATTTTGCCGTATCCGTTCCGACCAACCTGATGCAACCGTCCGACCAGTTCCGCGCCGCACCTGGCGTCCAGCCGATCCAGCCGTCGCCGGCGCTGGTTACCCGTTCTTCGTTCCCGCCGGGAGGTAAAACGACATGTTGAGCCCGCACGAAGTGGCCACGTTGTTACTAGTGAAGGATGCGCCCGAACGGATCGATTCGGACCGGGTGGAGCTTGGCGCGCTCCGCGAACTGCAGTTGATCGCGAACGAGCCAGCTGGTTCGGGCTTGCGGTTTCCTCGCGTGACGCCGCGGGGTGACGCCGTATTGCGTGCGTTTGGGCGGTTACGCTGACCGGCGCAGATTGCTCGCGCCTCTCAGTGCACGAGGCCGAAGAACGCAATCGCGCCTTCGGCTGGCGTCAGTCCCGCCTGGAAATAGCCTTCGAGCCGATCAGCAATCGCCGCGTCGAGCGCGAAGGGTGGGCAGACGTAGCCGACCTTGAACGCATGGTCGTACCAGTCGCTGATCCAGGCGCGCAGTTCGATTACATATTGCGGCAGTGTGTCTGAAGCGTCATCGAGCATGGGCGTCTCCCTCGGCTTGCTGAACGGTCAGGCCGCTTTGCGGCTCATCCCCATCGCCGGACGGTGCTGGCCCGGCGGAAACACGTGCCACGTGCCGTCGGCATGGCGAAAAAAGAAAAGTGAAAACGTCCCGGTCGGCCGGTCGATCTGAATGCACACTCGGCAGGTGCCGCCCGAGCGGGTGCGCTCCAGCAGGCGCACGCGCGCCGCTTGGCCACGCGTCGAGCCAATCAGTTTTTCGACCTGAGAACGCAGCGATCTGTCGCCCGCCATGACTTTCCCCGCGATGCACGATGAATCGATGCTATGGCGATCGGTGCGCGCGACCAATCGGCTTCGGCGGAATGTCACATCAGGAAGCGCTGATTTCGGCCGTCAGGATTTCCTGAACCGCGAGCAGCATGAAGAATGGCATACAAGGGTTTTCACCCATCTGGGCCTTCTTTGCGTGAATGGCGTTAAGGATTTCCTGACGCGCGAATCAGGATGTCACACCCTGGTTTTCCAGCTTGCGCTGAATGCGACAGACATTCTGCTGGCAGATGATGTGTGATCGAAACGCAATTCATACCGATGCAACATGATCGCCTATCTGTCGGAGCGGGAGAACATCGTCGAGCAAGTCAACGCAATCTGTCTGCGGCTGTTCGATACCTGGTGCGAGACGCGCAGCGTGACATTGCTTGCGTATCTGATGCACTGCTGGCCGTTGGTCGACAGCACCCCCGACGCGCTCAGGCGCCTGGGCGAAACGATGCACGATTTGCGGCGCTATCACGCGGATCAAATGGACGATCGGGGCTTCCAGACGCTCTGCGAAATGGCGGATCTGCTCGACGAGCTGATCGGGCATCCGGCGCGCGCGGTCCGGCTGGTGGCGGTGGGCGAGGCGACGGAATAGCGAACGGGCAACGCAGGCAAAACCGCAGAAAGGCATGCAGGCAGCGCGCAACGGCTGTGAGGCCGCGGTAGACCCGGCTTTGGCATCGAGTGCAGAATAGAACATCCACAACGGCGGCACTCGCGGGGAGATATGGCTCTCGACAGGTTCGACGCATGGTGGAGCGGGCTTCGGTACGTGCGGCGCAGCGCGGTGCTGCGGCTGCTTGCGACGGTGCCCGTGTTTAGCTACGCGATCACGCTCGTGCTGATGGAGCATCAGTCGAAGGCGATCGCGCAACGGCTTGTGCGGTACCTCGAAAGGAACACCGCGTCATGAGCCATCCCGCCGCTCCAGTTGCGCATAGGGGAACGATCCTGATCGTCGACGATACGCCGGCGAATGTCGGCGTGGTCGTCGACAGTCTCGAGGCACGCGGCATTCGTGTGCTGGTGGCGCTCGACGGTATCGAAGCGTTGGAGCGCGCGGCCTTCTCGCAGCCCGATGTGATCCTGCTCGACGTGAAGATGCCGGGCATCGATGGTTTCGAGACCTGTCGGCGCCTGAAGCACGATGAGCGCACGCGCGATATACCCGTCATATTCATGACTTCGCTAACGGCCAACGAAGATCGGGTCGAAGGCTTTTCGGCGGGCGGCGTCGATTATGTGACCAAGCCGTTGCGCGTCGACGAGATGCTGGCCCGCGTTGGCGTACACCTCGAACTGCGCGTGATGCACAAGCAGGTTCTCGCGCAAAACCGGCGACTGCTCGCGGAAGTGGCCGTGCGCAAGGAAACGGAGGCTGCGCTCTCGCAAGCGCGCGACGATCTCGAACGGCGTGTCGCGTTGCGCACCGGAGAACTGGAGCGCGCCAACGCGAATCTGCAGGCGCAGATCGACGAGCGGCGGCGCGCGGACGCGCGCCTGAAGGCAAGCGAGGCGCGCTTTCGCGCGATCGTCGAATCGAGTCCGGTGTCGCTGTGCATCACCTCGATGCCGGAGGGGCGCATCCTGTACACGAACCAGCCGCTGCGTGAACTGTTCCGCATGAGCGAAGCCATGTCGGCCAATATCGCGGACTTCTACGCCGATCGAGACGAGCGCGAACATCTGATCCAACATCTGAAGACGGAAGGTAGCCTGCGCAATTCGGAGGCGCAGTTCCGGCGCGCCGACGGCACACAGTTCTGGGCGATGGCGACGGCGCGCGTGGCGACCTACGACGACGCCCCGGCGATTTACGTCGGCCTGAACGACATCACGGGGCGCAAGCAGACAGAGCAGGAACTCGTCGAGTCCCGCGAGCAGCTACGCGAGCTGTCCGCGTACATGGAAGCGATCCGTGAAGAGGAGAGAAAGCGGATTGCGCTGGAGATTCACGACGAGCTTGGCCAGTTGCTGACTGCGCTCAAGATGGACGTGTCGCTGCTCAAGATGCGGATCGCGGACGACCCGGAAGCAACGAAAAAAGCCGACGACATGCGCGAACTGGTCGAGGGCACGATCTCGATGGTGCGCAATGTCGCGAGCCATTTGCGACCGGCTGCGCTCAACTTCGGTATCGTGTCGGCGCTGGAATGGCTCGTCGATGACTTCAACCGGCGCAATGCCATTACCTGCGAGTTGCGCATCGAAGGCGGTGAGCCCGTGCTGCCGGACCCCCATGCGACGGCCGTGTTCCGCATCGTGCAGGCGTCGCTGACGAACGTCGCGCGCCACGCGGATGCGGCGCGCGTGGAGGTGATGCTGATTTCGACGGCGGCGAGGCTCGAACTGCATGTGCGCGACGACGGACGCGGCTTCGATCTGCAGACAGCGCGCCGCGACTATTCATACGGGCTGCTCGGCATGACCGAGCGGGCACGAATGATCGGCGGATCGCTTTCGATCGACAGCGATCCGGGTGCGGGGACCACGGTTTCGATTAAAGTTCCGCTCGATGGCGGACCTCAAACATGATCAGAATACTCATTGCAGACGATCATGCGATCGTGCGTGGCGGACTCAGGCAGATCATCGCAACCACGAGCGATATCGTCGTTGCGGCCGAAGCGGCGCAAGGCTCGGAAGTGGTCGACAAGCTGCGCTCATGCGCCGTCGATCTGCTGCTGCTCGACATGACGATGCCCGGCATCAGCGGCGTCGACCTGATCCGGCGTGTGCGCGCCGAGCAGCCTTCTCTACCCGTGCTGGTGCTGAGCATTCACGACGAGGCCCAGGTCGCCTCGCGCGCTTTGCGCGCGGGTGCAACCGGCTATCTGACCAAGGACAGCGACCCGGAACTGCTGCTCGCTGCGATCCGCAAGCTCATGGACGGCGGCCGCTTCATCGATCCGAAGCTCGTCGATGCGATGGTCTTCGAAACGCAGCGCAGCGACGTGCCGCCGCATGAAGTGCTGTCGGACCGCGAATTCCAGGTGCTGCAGATGCTAGCGGCGGGCAAGACCATCAACGAAATCGCCGACACATGCGCGCTCAGCGCCAAAACGATCAGTACACACAAGATGCGACTGATGCAGAAACTCGGGCTTTCAAACAATGCCGAGGTGATCCGCTACGCGATCCGGCATGGGTTGGTCATCGAGTAGAAGCGCGCTTGCCCGGTGCGATGCAGCACGATCATCGAGTTTGTCTCGTTTCCAGATATTGCTCGACGAAGCTGAGGACTGCCTTGGACCGGTACCCCTTCGCCAGCCGGCACAGGTGGTCCGCGAAAGGACGATAGCGCTCGTCAAGCTCGGTCACGTGCGCGGCGTACTGCATGATGGCACGCATGTCGCCGAGCCGCGCCAGGTGGTGCAACGCTTCGATCTCCGGCGGCGGCGGCGCGATCAAGGTCCCGGTGAAAGGGCCAGCAGCGGTAACAGCCGTTTGGCCCGGGCCTGCATCCGTAGCTTCGTCGTTCCACTCGACATTCAGCAAAGCCGCGACCTGCGTCAGTAACCCACTCAAGTCGATCGGTTTGGCGAGAAAGGCATTCGCTCCTGCGGCCAGACTTTGTGCCGCATCGGTCCCCGAGGCGCCTGCGGAAACCGCGATGATCGGCAACTCCCGGAACTCGGGCATCTGGCGCAGGCGACGCGTGGCCTCGAGCCCGTCCATCCCGGGCATGATGACATCCATCAAGACGAGCGCAGGATGGAGCGCTCTGGCTTTCTCCAACGCTTCTAATCCATTTGCGGCCTCCGCGATGATGAAGCCGAGCGGCCCAAGCATATCCACCATCAACGCACGGTTCTCCGCCACGTCGTCCACGACCAGGACAGTCTTGCGCGGCCCCTCGTAGCCGCTGACGAGCCGTTCGGACGCGGCCACACCCGCCGGAGGCGCCACCACCTTGACGTTCAGTTCGAACGAGAAGCAGCTGCCAGCGTCGCGCCGGCTCTCGACATGAATCTCGCCTCCCATCAGGCGCACGAGTTGGCGGCTGATGGGCAGGCCGAGCCCCGTGCCGCCCAACCGGTGGCGGGCGTCGCTCACTTGCTCGAAAGGCCTGAAAATCGCGTCCAGGTGCGCTTCGTCTATGCCGATGCCGGTGTCCTGCACTTCGAAACGCAGTCGCGCGGACGGCGTGAACCCGACGCTAAGACGCACGCTCCCCTGGTCGGTAAATCTGATTGCATTGGAAAGCAGGTTGAGCAGCACCTGGCGCAGCCGTAGCTCGTCCACCAGCACAGCCGCGGGCACGTCGGGCGCCATCTCGCAAGCGAAGGTCAGGCCCTTTTCCGTTGCCTTTACCCGAATCGTCTCGGCGATGAAGTAGACGAACCGTTCGAGCGGAACGTCGGAGAGATTGAGTTCCATTCTGCCGGCCTCGATTTTGGCCATATCGAGGATGTCGTCAATGAGCGTAAGCAGATGTTCGCCGCTGCGCTGGATGACTGTGAGCCCGTCGATCTGTCGTTGATCGAGGCTCTTGTCGCGTCTGAGGATTTGCGCATAACCGAGAATCCCGTTGAGCGGCGTGCGCAGTTCGTGGCTCATGTGCGCGAGAAAGTCACTTTTGGCCTGGTTGGCCGCATCCGCATGGTCCTTCGCAACGGCCAGTTCCGCCGTCCGTTCGCGGATCATGTCTTCCAGGTGCTCGCGATAGCGCCGCAATTCCTCTTCGGCACGCTTGTGCTCGGTGATGTCGCGCGATATCCCGAGCAGGAACTGCGGCTCGCCGCGCACATCGAGGATCGGAATCTTCATCGTGTGCACGAGGCGCAGCCCGTAACGCGTATGGACCGGCTCCTCTGGCACGTCGATCATCTGTCGCGACTCCAGCACGGCATGATCCTTCAGCGCGAAGAATTCAGCCTCGCCCGCGGGAAACAGGTCGTGAACTGACCGGCCGATGAGTTCCTCCCGCCCGTAGCCGAGCAGTTGCTCTGCAGCCTTGTTCAGGCGCACGAAGTGCTGCGTCGACGCCTCTTTGACGAAGACCACGTCCGGCATGTTTTCGATGATGTTGTTCAGGAAGTTCTCGCTCTCCCGGACCGCCTCTTCGGCGTGTTGGCGCTCGACGATCTCGGCCGCCTGGCCCGCGAGCGCCGCACTGAGTTCGGCCGTGCGCTGCGCGACACGCGCCTCGAGTCCGGCGTTGAGTTCCTTCAGCGCATCCTCGGCCTGACGGCGCTGGCGCCGGTCTTCGAGGAACTGCTCGACCGCGCGCGCCATGTCGGCAATCTCGTCGCCGCCTTGCACGGGAACACCCGCCTGCATATTCCCGGCATCGCCGTGCCGCAGGAAGTGGCTGACCCGGCGCAGCCGCGTCACGACATGGCGCCCCAGAAATTCGCGGGCGATCAGCCAGGCGAACAGCAGGCTCACCACGACTCCACCGCCCACCCATGTGCGGATGCGATCGGCCTGATCGGCTAGATGCTGGACTGCTTCGCGGTAGTCGCGCGTCAAATAGTCCGACTGCTCGTGAGCCGCGACAGCGAGGCCGTCGGCCGCGCGGCGCAGATCGTCGTCGAGGCCGGCCAACGACACGCCTGACCGTTGCGCGGACGCCGGCGCAACTCGCTCACCGAGCGCGGTTTCACGCACCTGCGCCTCGATGTTGACGATGTTGCGAAAGCGCTGGCTCGAGCGATATAGCGCCAGCGCGTCGACACCTGGCTCGTCACTTGCAGTCGCGGAGGCGAGACTGTCCACGAGGCTGTCGAAGGATGCCAGCTGTGCAAGCACATGCCGATGCGTCTCACGCACGGCCTCGACCGTGTCGTCACGAGACAACTGCAACGCGAGGCGTTCGATTGTCAGCGTGTGTTGCGCAAGATCCTGCGCCTGCGCGAGGCGGGCGAGCCGCTCGTCGGCCAGCTGGCGGATCGAGTGAGCCGACCCGGCCAACGAGTATATGGTCGTGGCACCGACCATGACCACCAATGCGGCGAGGCAGGAAACCACGAGCGCGAACTGCGCGGTGAGGGACTGTGGGAGCGGGAGTTTCACGGGCGGTGCCAGATCCGACGGTAGATGTCGCGATAGCCGTTGTTAGGGTCGTAGAGTAGACGATCGCCGCCGTCCGCGGCGAGGTTGTCCGCGGTCACGAGATGCACGGGGCTCACGTAACCCGTGACGCCTTCCCCGGCGAAGAGCCGGTTCATTTCGTCGACCAGCTGCCATCCGTGCTGATTCAAGGGGTCGGCCACGGTGCCCGTCTGGAACGTGCCCGTGCGGATGCGCAGGAAGGCAGACTCGCTGCCGTCGCCGGCCGACAGCATGATCATTGCAGCGTTTGACATTCCCGCCTGGGTTAGCACCGGGACGGCATAGTCAAAGTAGATGTCGTTGATCGCCAGCGCACAGGTCCAGCGCGAGCCGTAGTGCGCGAGCAGGGCGCGTGTCGTGCCCGGCATGAGGTGCTGGCTGTGCGAAATCGCCACGTCGCGCACTTCGAGCAGGGTGCAGCCGCTGCACGCGCGCACGACGGCAGCCATCGTATCGGCCTTCTCCTGTGCAATCCGGAAACTGTTATCGGTGAAGATGACGACGCCCGCATGCCCGCCGGACTGCACGATGGCCGCCAGCGCCGTCACCCGCGCGACCTGGAGCGGATCCGTGGACACGTTCATCGCGACGGGTGTACCTGGCACGGGTCCAGGCTGAGTCGCGACATGCCAGCCGACGATCGGAATGCTTCGCTCCGCAAACGGCCGCAGCCCGGGCAGCAGGGCGTGTGCGTCGCCGCCCGCGATGATCAGACCGTCGGGGCGGCTTGCCAGCGCATTCGCAAGCATCTTCAGCCGCAGGTCGGCCGCGCCGCCGGAGTCGAATATCTTCACGCTCCAGCCTACGACCTTGGCCGCCTCCAGCACACCGTCGACCACACCGAGGATGCCGCCGTTGCGCAAATCCTCGGCGACGACGGCGATGCGTTTCCCGGATTGCGCGCGGGGCCCGCTGCGCGGCCCGCTCCAAGGTGCGGCGGGTCGCGTGGCGGCGTCGACCACTCGCTTCGCCTGGGCAAGGAAGTCTTTTCCGCCGACGGGCGCTACGGGCGCGGGGGCGGGCAATAGATCCTGCATCGTGGCGACCGACAGCACACACCCGCATGCCAATGCCAGAAGGAAGCCCCTCATGCTGTTCCCCATGGGCTCCATCGAGGTCGATTGGTGATCGTAACCAAGCGCCGCTCACGGAGGACGTTGTGACCAAGATATTACACCGCGGTGGCGGATTGTCATCGGTCACGCGCCGGCGGTGAGTACCGAGGCGACGCCTTGGCAACGCAAAGCAAGTGTGGCGATCAGTGCCTGCGGCGAATGGCCAAGCGTGAGATGGCGCGCTACGAGCCTCGCCGCAAGATCGACCTGTCGCTGCCGGTCGAAGGCGTCGAGCAGGGCGGTCCGGATCGTCTCCTCATCGGCAGGAAGGTCGTCGAGCGGATCGTTGCCGTCGCCCGGGATTCGGGCCGGCGGCACATTCAGATACCGCGCAAGGGAGAGCGCCATGGCGGCGTGCAGGATGCCGCGAGACGCTGGCTCGCAACCGAAGCGCTGCTCACGACGCGGCTTGGCGGCGACGTGCGTACCGCGCACGACCTGACCGATGCCATCCGCTCGGTATCGGCGCAGCATCGCGCGTCAAAGCATCTGCTATTCGATTTCCTTGAAAAAGACGCCACGCGCGTGCAACTGTCGGCGTTCTTTCGCAGCGACAGCACGCTCAATATCCGCTTCTTCGACCTGATCGTGCTCGCGTTGCTGGGCTCGGAGCCTTCCGTGCGAGGCGAGCTGTCGCAGAACTTCTGGGACGAAGCAGGCAAGGGCGATCCGCAGCGAAGCCACGTCACGTTGTTTCGCCACCTGTTGCAGACGGTGGATATTCCTCATGCGGACGACGATCACGCGTCCCTGCTCGGCTGCCAAGGACTGGCCGGCTATAACCTGTTCATGATGACGGGTCTGAATCGCAGCCAGGGTCTGAAGTCGCTGGGCGTGATGGCCGTGACGGAGTTGCTCGATCCGACGCAATACGAAAAACTCACGCGCGGATGCCGGCGTCTCGGCCTGGGTGGAGAGGGTGAATTCGAGTACTACGACGAACACGTTTCGATCGACGTGGTGCACGCGGAAGGCTGGCTGTCAACGTCATCGTGCCGCTCGCTACGAAGTTCCCTGCGCAAATGGACGACATCTATGCGGGCGCGCAATGGCGTGTGAATACGTGCGCCGCTTACTATGACGCGCTCTATGAATGGCTGCTCGCGCTTGGCTGAAAGCTCGGCTGAGATACAGCGCGTGACACAGCACAACGCGGCGTGCCAGCTACCACGTTGTGCCGCATCTGTTTTGCAGAGCACGCGTCCGGAACCGGACAGGCGCGCGCCGCAAGCTTCCTCAGTTCCCCACCGGCGAAGCCAGATAATTCCAGTCGTGCAGAAAGATCTGCTCGAAATAGGCCGCGGCATCGGCGCTATGAATAATCAGACCCGCATCGCGATTACGCAGCGTGCCGTCCGCCGACCAGTTCTGACTGCTGACCATGACGACTTTTCCGTCGACGACAATCCCCTTGTTGTGAACATTCGCCTGCCGGCGCAGCACCGACGACGGCACGCCCGCCGCGACCAGCTTTTCGACCCATGCATCGTTCTGAAACTGACTGGTGATCAGACGCACGTCGAGGCTACGGTCGACGAGCGCCTTCACCGCCGCAATCAATGCATCATGTTCTGCATCGTCAGGGCGTCCGCTCGGATGGATATATTGGGTTTGCATATAGAAGCGCTGCTGGGTGGACCCGATAAGCGCCAGAACATGCGGCTGATAGTTATCGGGCGTGAGTAGCGGCTGGATTTCTACGGTATCGCTCAACGTCTTCGGCGCGAAGAACTGGCGCGGGGCCTTGCCGGCTGCAAACGCTTCGATCGGAACGTCGAGCGCGGCGCCCCCGGCTCGCGGAATATCCAACCCCTGTGCCTTGGCTTCAGTTATCGCGTCGTGAGAGACCGCATAGTCGTGCTGCAGGAATGCGCGGAATGTATTTGCCAATGCCTTGCTCGTGACAATCACATGCCAGTCCCGATCGCTCTTCTCGGCGAGCTTGCGTGCGGCCGCGACGTCCGACAGATCGATCTCCGGCTGATTGCTGTTGTTCCAGTTGCCCGACGAGAGCCAGAAGGTATCGTCTTCGCGCACAGCGACCTTGATGTGATACGCGTTCGGATAGATCCAGACCGGCGCCTTCGGGTCGGCGTTGGTGAGCGCCCAGGTGCCGTCGAAGCGATCGCCGAGCTTGGTCGAGAGATCGGCCTGGGTCTGCTCGTCGGTCTGGTCGGCCGTGGGATTCTTCGCGGGATGGTCGAGCGTGAGCGTCAGCTTCTGGTTTCCGGAGAACGCGGACTCGACGGCGGTGAGAATGTGCTCGGACGTGAAGTCGTACATGCCCACCACCAGTTCTTCGCGAACGCCGGCGATGAAGTTCGATAGCTCCGCCCATCCGGCGTCGGGACTCACATGCAGCACCAGAGAGACCTCCGCCGTGACCGCATCGAGACTCGCATCGGGCGCCGGTGTGTACGCAACCTCCACCTTGCGCGCACGGGCAGTGACGAACGCCTGTAGCGGCGCTGGCGGACTCGCGAGTGCGTTGCCTTGTCCATCGAAGAACACCTGGTCCGCGAAATCGGGTTGGCGCAGTTCATGGCGAGCTTCAGCCAGTGCGCAATATCGCGAAGGATCTAACGCCTGCATCGATTCCATGGTGTCGGCAGCGCGTACATCGACGGGAACGCCGTCGATCTGCTTCGGCAGGGCGGCTTGCAGTGCTGTGAGCTTGTCCGCCACCACGGTGACGACAATGGCACGCATCACCGCGCGCCCCGGCGTCGCCCATTGCAAGCCGCTACGCACGGACAGCACACCCGCTTGCCGGAACGACTCCGCGTGCGTGTCGAGCATGGACCGGATGTTGATCGGCCGGGTTTCCTGTTCTGAATCGGCGGTGGCGCCGGCGGAGTCCGTCTTGAGGCGGGCGAGCGCCGCCGAGAAAAGGGCCGCACCGGTTGGCAGCGCACTGGCGAAGTTCATGCGGCGCGCGTCTCGCCGTTCCACGGCCGGCGCGCTGGCTTTGAATTGCGAGAGCGGCTGAGGCAAATGCGTGAGACCGTCGACGAAGCTGCGCAACGACCGTCCGCCCGTCAGCGATCCGCCACCGGGTTGCCCGGATGCCAGATCGACAATTTCGGGGGCGCCGAAATGCCTGACCTGCTGCAACTTGTTGTTCTGCGGGTTGAACCAGGTGAGGTAGCCATTAGGCAGCACCTGACGAGGCCGCGTGATCTTGCCGCTGAAACTGTAGCGTGCGCCCGACGTGCCGGCTGGGTCGAAATAGTTAGGCGTGTAGAAGTCCGAGACCAGCACGGTGTCGATGAGATAGGCGCAGGTTGCGTCTTCGGGTGGATCGCATATCTCGACCAGATATTCGACCTTGCCGTCACCGTCCTGCACCTCGTTGTCAATGATCGCCACGGCATTGGCCGCGGTGAGGCGGTTGCCGCCCGGATCGACGAGCATTTCGAGTACTTCGTGACTCGCTGACAGCGACCATGTATTGCCGGCGAGGACAACCGCGAACGGCTGGTTGTGCTCGCTCAGATGAAAGCCGGCAGCGCCCGCTTGAACCTCGTCTACCACGTACACCGGCCAGACGCCTGGGTCGAGATGGTCGGCGGACTCCAGCGCGACGACGGTGCCCGACACATTCCAGATCGGTGCGAGATCGCGGCTGATCTGCAGGTTGAGTGCCTGCGCGACACGGACGACATCGGTGTAAGGTACGGCGGCGGACTGCGACACGATTCCAACGCGAGCGGTCAACATGGCATGTCTCCTGGGTGAGGACGGAACGGCTCATGCTCAGGGTGACGCGGTGTTATGGCGCGGCCATGACAGCAGCGTGACCACCCGGCAAAGCGGCCATTGACATGACAAGTGCGTGCGTATGGATTAAGGAGCACGATGCGCAGCAGATTGCGCTGCTCCGGCGGCAACAACCCATAATCACTCAGCATGACGGTCGCCGCCCGATTCCAGGCGAGGACACCCCATACGGCGGTTCTTGTGAGGGCGGCCTTGGGTCCAGCGCGTCGAGCACGCGTTGCAAACGTGGCGTCACGCCGTTGTTCTTGTGATAGCGTGCCTCGGGTGGACGGCCGAGACCGAGCAGGAAGAGGTGCTCACGCTCGGCATCAGTAAGCAGAAGGGCCCGCGCGATGCGGTCGAGCGCGCCGGATGACGGTGCGCCCCGCGCCCTGTTCAAGGCATGTGTACCAGGTCCTGCTGATGTTGGCGCGTTGGGCTACTTCCTCGCAGTACCGCATCGGGGCGGACGCCTTCTCCCGACCTTGCGCTGCTAGCCGTGCAGGCCAGAGACCATTGACCGCATGGACGACATGGCCTGTTCGTGCGCGTTCACCTAGATAAACATGCCGCCAGAGGCTTCGATGCGCTGCGCATTGGCCCAGCGGCTGTCCTCAGCCAACAACGAGGCGATCAGCGGACCGATGTCATCCGGCACGCCAGCGCGGCCAAGCGCTGTGTTGCTGGCCACGAACTGGTTGAGT
>NZ_CADIKI010000017.1 GCF_902859935.1 Paraburkholderia fynbosensis | reverse complement strand
GCCCCCGCCCCCGCACCCGCACCCGCATCTCATACTGGCAGCTAGCATCCGCCAGCCAAACCGCGTACCCGCGCCTTTCCGTTTCAGCCCATCCCCGACGCGACCCGCCAATGTGACGTATCGACGCCACACTTTTTTTGAAAACACTCGGCAGGCGAGCCGCTCTCGTCGTCAAATTCGGGCAATTCCGCTGCGATGCCTCATCGCATGTCAGCGGACGTGTGACGCCCGGCCTGGCGCTGCGCCAGTACCGCTTTGCGTGATGCGCCGAGGCCGCCGACGGACCCCCGTGAGCGCGTCGGCAGCCGGCCCGTATCAGGCCGATAAGCGACAAAACTAACCAGTTCGATATACCCGCAATAACCAGCGATATTTTTGTTCATAAAAATGGTCCGCAAAGATGGTCGTCGCCCAGATTGGCTCGATGATCGAACGGACAACAACAATGGTTCGCGCGAGCGCCCCCTTTCGCACGGCCACCCTTTTGACAAAGACTTGGAGAATCCATGAAAACAAGCATCAGCAGTGCGCTGAAGACCACCCTCAAGGCAACCGCGTGTGCCGCTCTGCTGGCCAGTGCATCGTCTGCTTTTGCGCAATCGAGCGTGCAGCTTTACGGCCAGGTCGACGAATGGGTCGGCTCGCAGAAATTCCCTGGGGGCAAGACCGCCGTGGTGGTGTCCGGCGGCGGCATGTCGACCTCGTACTGGGGCATGAAAGGGGCCGAGGATCTGGGCAACGGCTACAAGGCGATCTTCGCGCTGGAAGGCTTCTTCCTCGCGCAGAACGGCCAGTACGGCCGCTTCACGGGCGACACGATGTTCTCGCGCAATGCGTACGTCGGCATCGAATCGCCGTACGGTACGGTGACGGCCGGCCGCCTGACGACGCCGCTGTTCGTGTCGACGATTCTGTTCAACCCGTTCGTCGATTCGTACGTGTTCTCGCCGATGGTGTATCACACGTACCTCGGCCTCGGCACGTTCCCGACCTACGACACCGACCAGGGCGTGACCGGCGATTCGGGCTGGAGCAACGCGGTGTCGTACTCGTCGCCGAACTTCAGCGGTCTGTCGGCGACGGCGATGTACGCGCTCGGCAACACGACGCAGACCGGCGCGAAGAAGTGGAGCGGCCAGGTGCTGTACTTCCACGGCCCGTTCGCGGCGACCGCCGTGTATCAGTACGTGAACTTCAACAACGTCCCCGGTGACCTCGGCAGCTTTGAAACCTCGGGCGTGCCCGGCCTGCGCAGCCAGAGCGTCGCGCAAGCGGGCGTGTCGTACGACCTGAAGTTCGTGAAGTTCTACGGCCAGTACATGTACACGTACAACAACCAGCAGGTCACGAGCTGGCACGTGAACACCGGACAAGGCGGCGTCACGGTGCCGTTCGGCCCCGGCTCGGTGATGGCGTCGTACGCCTATTCGCGCAATGGCGGCGGCTCGAACCAGACCCGTCAGACGGCCGCGATCGGCTATGACTATCCGCTGTCCAAGCGCACGGACGTCTATGCGGCGTACCTGTACGACCACATCACCGGCCAGTCGAGCGGCAATACCTACGGCGCAGGCTTGCGCGCGAAGTTCTGAGCGTCTGAGGTGAGCGGGGCGCGCTGCTTGTGCGGCAGCGCAGCCTGTCTCGTTGCCGCACTTGAGCCGACCGCAGTAGGCCAACAATAGCAAAGCCCGCTTCCGCCCGGAAGGCGGGCTTTGCAGTTTCTGAGTTCCAGATTGCGCGAGCCTCCCACGCTAGTGCGCGAACATCGAAATGCGCAGCGTTTTCGCCCGTTTCCCGTTTCGCATCGCCCGAGTTTGCCGACCATTTTTTGATAAACGCGGCAGAATGGAGTCGATTGATTCCTGAGGCGAGCGATTAAGATGGATACCTTGGTCAGCATGAAAGTTTTCCGCCACGTGGTCGAAGCCGGCAGCTTCGTTGGCGCGGCTGAGCGCATGGAGATGTCGGCCGCGATGGCGAGCAAGCATGTGATGCACCTCGAACAGCAGCTTGGCGCGCGCCTGCTGAACCGCACCACGCGGCGCGTGGCGCCGACCGAGGCGGGCCGCGAATACTACGAGCGGCTGAGCCAGGTGCTGACCGAACTTGAAGAAGCCGAGCAGGCCGTCGGCGCGGCCAGCGTCGTGCCGCAGGGGCGCTTGCGGGTGTCGTCCTTGTCGGCGTTCGGCTTGAGCCACGTGATGGCGGCGGTGGCGGACTACGCCGCGCAATATCCGCAAGTCACCGTCGACATGACCTTGTCCGATCGGGTGGTCGAACTGATCGACGAGGGGTTCGATGTGGCGATCCGGGCTTCGCCGGGCGGCATGAAGTCGTCGTCGCTGATCGCGCGGCAGATCGCCACCGCACACCTCGTGCTGTGCGCGTCGCCGGCGTATCTGCGCCGGCACGGCACGCCGAAGAGCGTCGCCGATCTCGCGAACCACAACTATCTCCAGTACGCGGGCGTGTCGGCGCTTGAACTTGCGACCGGCGATGCGTCGCCGCGCGTGCGTCTGTCGGGCAACCTGATCGTCAATCATCTGGAGGCGCAGCGCGTGATCGTGCTGCAAGGCGCGGGCATCGCAATGCTCGGCACCGAGGTGATCGGCGATGATCTGGCCGCGCGACGTCTCGTGCCATTGCTGGTCGACGACGTGCCGCCGCGCGAGCTGCCTATACACGTGGTCTATGCGAGCCGCCGGCATTTGTCGGCGAAGGTACGCTCGTTCGTCGACTTTCTTGCCGGGCGGTTCGCGAACGAGTCGCTCTGGCCGTCGCTTGAGCAGATCAAAGCATTGGCGGTGCGTTAGAAGGGATTGCCGGTGCGGGAGTGGGGGACGTGGCGAAACACGGCGAGCCGCTGCGCCAATCGCACTCGAAACCGCCGCCGAAGCGGCCCAGGCGCCGCGACCCGTTTCGCTATACTGGTTGCCAGCACCCATACGCGTAACGATCTGGGGGAGACATGACTGATCTGTCCACGCCGCAACGCGCCGGCAGCCACACGCTGCCCGCCGGCCGGCGCTTGCGTTTCGTCACCGCCGCCGCGTTATTCGACGGCCACGATGCGTCGATCAACATCATGCGGCGCATTCTGCAGGCGAGCGGCGTCGAGGTGATCCACCTCGGCCACAACCGTTCCGTCGATGAAGTCGCCACCGCCGCGCTGCATGAAGACGCCGACGGCGTCGCCGTATCCAGCTATCAGGGTGGCCATGACGAATACTTTCGTTACCTGGTCGATCTGCTGCGCGCGCGCGGCGGCGAGCGCATCAAGGTGTTCGGCGGCGGCGGCGGGGTGATCGTCCCCGAAGAGATCGCCGAGCTCGAACGTTATGGCGTCGAGAAGATCTATTCGCCGCAGGACGGGCAGCGGCTCGGTCTGCAAGGAATGATCGACGATATGATCGCGCGTTGTGCCGAAGGCGCGCGCGTGGGTATCGCCGCAGGACAGACGCCGGTTGGCGAGTGGCTGGCCGATCTGTCGAACGCCGCGAACGTCTCGGCCACCCCCACCGCCGCATCGCTCACCTTCCGCCGGCTCGCACAACTCATCAGCGCATTCGAAGCAGGCAGCGTCGATCCAGCCAGCCGCGAACACCTGTCGGCGCTCGCGAAGCCCTCCGCGACTCCCGTACTCGGCATCACCGGAACGGGCGGCGCCGGCAAATCGTCGCTCACCGACGAACTGATCCGCCGCTTCCGGCTCGACTACGGCGACGCCCTCACGATCGCCGTGCTCGCGATCGACCCGTCGCGCCGCAAGTCCGGCGGCGCACTGC
Source organism: Paraburkholderia fynbosensis (assembly GCF_902859935.1). Taxonomy (GTDB): domain Bacteria; phylum Pseudomonadota; class Gammaproteobacteria; order Burkholderiales; family Burkholderiaceae; genus Paraburkholderia; species Paraburkholderia fynbosensis. The sequence continues at coordinate 193,603 of NZ_CADIKI010000017.1, read as the reverse complement.
TCGGAGACCGCATCCGCATGAATGCAATCGGCGACTGGGGCGGCGGCGCGCGTGTCTACATGCGCTCGATGGCGACGCGCGAAGCGTCGAGCGAACTCTCAGACTCGCTGCCCGACGCGCTGATGCTCTGCAAGGCGGCGGGCTTCGATCTGATCATCGTCGAGACATCCGGGATCGGGCAGGGCGATGCGGCGATCGTGCCGTTCGTCGACGAATCGCTGTACGTGATGACGCCGGAGTTCGGCGCGGCGAGCCAGTTGGAGAAGATCGACATGCTCGACTTCGCCGGCTTCGTCGCGATCAACAAGTTCGATCGCAAAGGCGCGGCGGACGCATTGCGGGACGTCGCGAAACAGGTGCAGCGCAATCGCGCCGACTTCGCCACGCCGCCCGACGCGATGCCGGTGTTCGGAACGATCGCCTCGCGCTTCAACGACGACGGCGTGACCGCTTTGTACCGCCACGTCGCCGATGCGCTGCTCCGGCATGGTTTGCGTCCGGGCGGAGGCCGTCTGGCGACGCCCGAGGGCCTGCGCTTCTCGAGCGGTCGCAATGCGATCGTGCCGCCGGCTCGTGTGCGCTATCTGGCCGATATTGCGCAGACAGTCCACGCTTACCGCGCGCGCGCCGACGCGCAAGCGCGCATCGCGCGCGAGCGTTGGCAGCTTGTCGAGGCGCGTCGGATGCTTGCGGAGGCGGGCGAAGGAGCGGGGGCTTGCCCGGATCCAGGAGCAGATGCGGCCGCAGGAGCAGAAGCGGCCGCAAGAGCAGAAGCCACGACCCGCGCGGCCTCACCCGCTAATCCAGACATCGGCACCAACGCAAACACGTGTGCCACCGCAAATGCCACTGGCAGCACAAGCGCGCAAACCGACCCCCCGACCACCCGAACCGCCCTCGACATCCTGATCGCTCAGCGCAGCGCCGCCCTCGGCGAACGCGAGCGCCAACTCATCGACAGCTGGCCACAAACCGTGGCCGCCTATTCCGGCGCCGAACACATCGTGCGCATTCGCGAACGCGAAATCCACACCGCGCTCACCGTGACGACGCTCTCCGGCTCCGAAATCCGCAAAGTCGCGCTGCCGAAATTCGTCGACCACGGCGAAATTCTGCGCTGGCTGATGCTCGACAATCTGCCCGGCTATTTTCCCTTCACCGCCGGCGTGTTCCCGTTTCGCCGCGAGAACGAAGACCCGACTCGCATGTTTGCCGGCGAAGGCGATCCGCAGCGCACCAACCGCCGCTTCAAACTGCTCTCCGAAGGGATGCCGGCCAAACGTCTTTCGACCGCCTTCGATTCGGTCACGCTATACGGCGAAGAGCCGCACGAACGCCCGGACATCTACGGCAAGGTGGGCAATTCGGGCGTGTCGGTCGCCACCCTCGACGACATGCAGGCGCTGTACGACGGCTTCGACCTGTGCGCGCCGGAAACCTCGGTTTCGATGACGATCAACGGCCCCGCGCCGACCCTTCTCGCGATGTTCTTCAACGTCGCGATCGATCAGCAGATCGCACGTATGGAGCAGCAGCAAGGCCGCCCGCTCACCGACGACGAACTCGCCGCGACCCGTCGCACGGCATTGGAAAACGTGCGCGGCACCGTGCAGGCCGATATCCTGAAGGAAGACCAAGGCCAGAACACCTGCATCTTCTCGACCGAGTTCAGCCTGAAAGTGATGGGCGATATTCAGGCGTATTTCGTCGAGCACGGCGTGCGCAATTTCTATTCGGTGTCGATCTCCGGCTATCACATCGCCGAGGCCGGCGCGAATCCGATTTCGCAACTCGCCTACACCCTCGCCAACGGCTTCACTTACGTCGAGGCCTATCTGGCACGCGGCATGGCGATCGACGACTTCGCGCCGAATCTGTCGTTCTTCTTTTCGAACGGCATGGATCCCGAGTACACGGTGCTAGGCCGCGTCGCGCGCCGTATCTGGGCGGTCGCGATGCGCGAGCGCTACGGCGCGAGCGAACGCAGCCAGAAGCTCAAGTATCACGTGCAGACATCGGGCCGCAGCCTGCACGCGCAGGAGATCGATTTCAACGACATCCGTACCACGCTGCAGGCGCTGATCGCGATCTACGACAACTGCAACTCGCTGCACACGAATGCTTTCGACGAAGCGATCACCACGCCCACCGAAGATTCGGTGCGCCGTGCGGTGGCGATCCAGTTGATCATCAATCGCGAGTGGGGGCTCGCGAAGAACCAGAATCCGAATCAGGGCAGCTTCGTGATCGAGGAGCTGACCGATCTGGTGGAGGAGGCGGTGCTGGCCGAATTCGACCGGCTGACCGAACGCGGCGGCGTGCTCGGCGCGATGGAAACCGGCTATCAGCGCGGGCGCATCCAGGACGAGTCGATGCTGTACGAGCATCGCAAGCATGACGGGTCGTATCCGATCGTCGGCGTGAATACGTTCCTGAGCGCGCATCCCCATGAAGTGCCGCAGCCGATCGTACTGGCCCGTTCCACCGATGAAGAAAAGCAGAGTCAGTTAAAGCGTTTGCACGCATTCCAGGCGCGGCATCGCGAAGCGGCGCCCGCGGCGCTCGACCGTCTGAAGCGCGCGGTGATCGATGACGAGAATGTGTTCGCCGTGCTGATCGACGTGGTGCGTGTGTGTTCGCTCGGACAAATCACCCATGCGTTGTTCGAAGTGGGCGGGCAGTATAGGCGGAATATGTAGGCGCGTGCCTGCATCGCATACGCTGCGGCTCGGCAGACTGAAGCGAGCCGCAGCCATGGAGCGCACCGACGCGCTCCGCCAGGCCGTGCCTTAGCGTGACGACTGGCGCCCGATTCCCAGCCGTGCCTTCGCGTCCTCATATTCACGCGACAAACGCTGCACCAGTTCGCCGACGCTCGGCACATCGTCCATCAGGCCGACGCCCTGGCCCGCGCCCCAGATGTCTTTCCATGCCTTCGCCTTGTCGCTGCCGAAGTTCATCTTGGTCTTGTCCGACTCCGGCAGCGCCTCCGGGTCGAGACCCGCGTTCACGATGCTTTCACGAATGTAATTGCCGTGCACGCCGGTAAACAGATTCGTGTAAATGATGTCCGACGCCGTGGAGTTGACGATCGCCTGCTTGTAGCTGTCGACCGCATGCGCTTCCTTCGTCGCGATGAAACGCGTGCCCATGTAGGCGAGGTCCGCGCCCATCGCCTGCGCCGCGAGAATCGAGCCGCCGTTGGCGATCGAGCCCGACAGCACGATCGGGCCGTCGAAGACGCGCCGCACTTCGCCGACCAGCGCGAACGGTGAGGTCGTGCCTGCATGGCCGCCCGCGCCGGACGCCACCAGGATCAGACCGTCGACGCCCGCTTCCAGCGCCTTCTGCGCGTGGCGCAGATTGATCACGTCGTGCAGCACGATGCCGCCGTAGCTATGCACGGCATCGACGATTTCACGCGCGGGCGCGCGCAAGCTCGTGATGAAGATCGGCACCTTGTGCTCGACGCACACGCGCACGTCGTGTTCGAGCCGCGTATTCGACTGATGAACGATCTGATTGACGGCGATCGGCCCGATGATTGCATCGGGGTGGGCCGCCTTGTGCTCGGCGAGTTGGGTCTGGATCTGCGTGAGCCATTCGTCGAGCAATTCGGCCGGGCGCGCATTGAGCGCCGGGAACGAGCCGACGATGCCGGCCTTGCATTGGGCCAGCACGAGCTCGGGATAGCTGACGATGAACATCGGCGAAGCGACGACGGGCAGCGCAAGGTTTTGCAGGACGGCGGGCAATGCCATAGTGCGAGTCTCCTGTTTTAGGCGGACCGGTGCGGCGTTGAGCGCCCGGCGTTTGATGAGTTTAGCGGCACACGGCCGGCGGCGTGTCGAAGCTGACGCGCGTCACGTTGCGCTGCCAACGACATCCACCGGGCCAGGCCGTTCGACCATTTAAGAACGGTCGTTCGATTATAGGCGAAGCGCGTCGCCGCGTCCGGCGGCCTCATCCGGAACAGTTGGAAGGAGTCTTCAGGTTCTATGTTTGCGTGGGTCATCCTACCCCGCGCGGACACGTTGGGCTTCTACAATGCAGTCACTCACAAATCACAAAAGAGAGACTCCATGGCCTTCGAGAATTTCACGTCTTTTCGCGTCGCCGTGGGCGATGTCGATATTTTCGGAGTGAAGGGCGGAGCGGGGCCGCCTCTGCTGTTGTTGCACGGCCACCCGCAGTCGCATCTGATCTGGGAGCGCTGCGCCGCGCAGCTCGCCGAACACTTCACCGTCATCGCGACCGATCTGCGGGGCTATGGCGCATCGGGCAAACCACCGAGCGACGCGGCGCACCTGCCGTATTCCAAACGCGCGATGGCCGCGGACCAGGTCGCCGTGATGCGCCACTTCGGCTTCGAGAAATTCCTCGTCTGCGCGCACGATCGCGGCGCGCGCGTCGCGCACCGGATGGCGCTGGACCATGCCGAGGCGGTCGAGCGTCTGATGCTGCTCGACATCGCGCCGACGCTCGCGATGTACGAAGCCACCGACCGCACGTTCGCGACGCTCTATTTCCACTGGTTCTTCCTGATCCAGCCAGAGCCGTTGCCGGAAACGCTGATCGGCGCGAATCCGGCCGCTTATGTCGATGCGGTGATGGGCAGCCGTCACGCGGGCCTCGCGCCGTTCAAGCCCGCCGCACTCGACGCTTATCGCGCGGCGCTCTCGCAACCGGGCGCGGTGCACGCGATGTGCGAGGACTACCGCGCGTCGGCGAGCATCGACCTCGAGCACGATCGGGCGGACATCGAGCGGGGTAACAAGATCGGCTGTCCGCTGCGCGTGTTGTGGGGCGACAAGGGCGTGATCGAGAAGTGCTTCGACGCGCTCGCCGAATGGCGTCATGTGGCGCGCGACGTGAGCGGCCGTGCGCTGTCTTGCGGGCACTACGTACCCGAGGAGGCGCCGGACGAACTGGTCGCCGAAATGCTGTCCTTCTTCGAAGCGGTCGAGCGGTAGTGCCAGGGCAGAGCCGCACGCCTCGTTCAACCAAGCGGAGGCAGGCGGCGCGCGATCGGCGTCGACTTGACGATCGCGGTGCTGGTCTCCGCGCGCTCCGTGACTTTCGACAGAATCTCATCGAGCTGCTCGATCGAATGCAGGACCAGGCGGCAGATGAAGCAATCGTCGCCCGTCACCTTGTCGCATTCGACGAACTCCGGAATGCGCCGGAGCACCTCCTCCACCAAATGCAACTGACCCGGTAAGGGCTTCACGCGCACGATCGCCTGCAGCGTGAAGCCGAGCGCGCGCGGATCGATCTGCACCGTGAAGCGCTCGATCACGCCTTGCGCTTCGAGCCGGCGAATGCGTTCGGCCGTACTCGGCGCCGACAGTCCCACGACGCGCGCCAGTTCGCTGACCGGCTGACGCGCGTCCTGCGCGAGCGCGGCAAGGAGCGCCCGGTCGGTGTCGTCGAGCGCGGCGGGCGTGGAAACAGCAAGGCGTTTGCTCATGATGGCCTTCGATTATCAGGTGAATTCGCCGGAAGACTTAAGTTTAGCCATGTATTCGCGCGATCGGATTAATTACACTGCTCCTCATGAAAGCATCAATCCGAGGATCGAATCATGGCTTCAAACGAAATTCGCCGCGGGGCCGCGGAGATGACGATGGCGATGCTGATGTCCGGCACTATCGGCTGGCTGGTGGTGTCGTCGCAGCAGAGCCCATTCAACGTGGTGTTCTTTCGCTGTATTTTCGGCGGCGCGACGCTGGCGCTCGTGTGCGGGGTACTCGGCCTTTTCAGGCGCAAGCTGTTCTCGTGGAAAATGTTCGGCCTCGCGCTGCTCGGCGGCGCGGCCATCGTCATCAACTGGGTTTTGCTGTTCGCCGCGTATTCACGCGCGTCGATTTCGATGGCGACGGCCGTCTACAACACTCAGCCCTTCATGCTGGTCGCGCTCGGCGCGCTGGTGTTTCGCGAGCGTATCAGCGCGTCGACGCTCGCGTGGCTGGTGGTCGCGTTCATCGGCCTCGTGTTCGTCGTGAAGGTCGAGCCGGCGGTGCTGGCGGTGCCGGGCCAATACCTCGTCGGGGTCGCGTATGCGGTTGGCGCGGCGGCGATGTATGCGGTGTCGTCGATCATCACGAAACGGCTCAAGGGCACGCCGCCGCATCTGATCGCGTTGATCCAGGTGTCGCTCGGCGTGGTGATGCTCGCGCCGTTCGTGCGCTTCGATGCACTGCCGACGAGCGGCGCGCAATGGCTCGAACTGGTCGTGCTCGGCGTCGTCAATACCGGCCTCATGTACGTGCTGCTGTATGGTGCGATCCAGAAGCTGCCGACGTCGATGACCGGCGCGTTGTCGTTCATCTATCCGGTGGTGGCGATCATCGTCGATCGGATCGCGTTCGGGCAAACGCTCGCATGGATTCAGGTGCTCGGCGCGGTGCTGATTCTGCTGGCGGCCGCAGGCGTCAACCTTGGCTGGCGTATCGTGCCGCAGAAGCGGCTTTCGTCGACTTGATCGGCATCATGCCGATGCGGGCAGTCGCAATGTTATGGATTCCGGAATAACAGCGAGTGGCGCGATTGTTCGTATGAGCGGATCAATGGCGCGAAAGCCTCGACTAGATGGGCTTCGTGGCCGACGTGTGGGCGGTTTAAGAGGCGTGTCAAACTTCTGTAGGGAAATCACCGATGCGGTCAAAAAACCGCGACGCGTATCATTCATAGCGACGCTGATCACGTCCGACAGAATTTCCGCCGCTCGCCTTGACTGTCGAGCGGCTTTCTTTTTGTGGTGACGGTCTGTCTGCCGCTGCGCTTGCAGGGCTTCCCCGCACGAGCGCTTGCATCAACTCTGACGCGCGACGATGCGCATGCCATCCGTCTCCAGCGGCCCATTCTTCGCGGCCAGTTCCCCGACGATATCCTTCACCAGCGCCGGCCACTCGTGACGCGGCTTGAGCATCGACGCGGCGGCGCGCATCACGGCCGCGTCGTCGAGCATCCGCAGCAGCGTGTCGAAACTCAGCGTGCGCACGTCGAGCAGCTTGAATACGATCAGCACCTTCAACGCGTTCCTCGCATTGCGCGCGGGATCGGCACGCAACCACGCGACGCGCGAAAAAGCGCGCTCAAGCGCCTGCTCGACATTCGTGAACGGCGCGCCGTGGCCTGGGATCACGACGCGCACGTCGAGCCTCGCAATCGTGTCCAGCACGGCCTGTTCCTCGGCAAAACCGCTTTCGCCTTCGAGCTCCGGAAAGATCACTCCAAAGCCGTTTTCCCACAACGCATCCGCGCTGATCAGGATGCGTTCGTGCGCGCAGTACAACATCAGCGAATGCGGATCGTGACCGGGCGCGCCGAGCACCTGCCAGTCGAGCGCGCCGAGCCGCAGGTGCGAGCCGGGCACGATCGTGTCGGTGAAGGTAAAGCGTTCGCACGTCTGACCCGTTGCCCGAAAGGTGAGGCGCACGTCGTCCCAGGCGCGCACGGCATCGGCTTCGGAGGCGGGGATCACGGTGCGGCACGGCCACGTGGCCTGTAACAGCGCATTGCCGCCGCAGTGATCCGAGTGCAGATGCGTGTTGACGATCAGATCGAGTGGCCGCGCGGCGAGCGCTTGCCGCACCAGCGCGACGGTTTGCGGCGCATGCGTCGCATAGCCGGTATCGACGAGCGCGGCACAGGTCTCGTCGACCAGCAGCACGTTGTTCGATGACAGCCAGCCGCGTTCAAATACCCGGATCGATTCCGGCAGCGTGATCATGATGCGGGGCTCTGCGCTTGCGCGGACGCTTCGGGCTTCGGCATCACGAGAATGGTCGAGCTACCCACCAGCACGGTCTCGCCGCGCTGGTTCAACACCGTGCCTTCCAGATGCGTCAGATCGCCGTTCAGGCTCGGCTTCCAGTAAGCGTCGCGCACGCGCCACCTGATGATCAGCGTGTCGTGCGCATGAACGGCCTTCTTCAGCTTGATATCGAATTCGAGGCCGAGCGGTTGCGCGTAGGTAGAAAAGTGCGTTGCCAGCAGCGCCATGAAATGCGCGGTCGGCTGCGTACCCGACGCGATCAGGCCGCCGAAGCGGCTTTGCGCGGCATAGGCGTCGTCGTGATGCAGCGGGTTGAGATCGTTGACGAGCGTGGCGAACGATTTCACCGACTCCGCCGACAACTCGAGCGTCGAACTGAACGTCTCGCCAATCGTGACGATGCGTGGCGCAGTGGTCATCGTTTCGCCCTGGTCTGCGTGTTGGCCTGTGCCTTGGCCTGGCTTGCCATAAACTGCGCGTGACGGCCCTTGATCGCCTCCCACACTGCGCGCTTCGCGTCGTCGTCGAATAGCGACCAGCCGGCGATCTCGTCGATGGTGCGCAGGCACCCTTCGCACCAGCCGGTCGACGCATCCATCCTGCACACGTTGATGCAAGGCGACGGCACGGCGCCGCATTCGTCTTCGTGATCGAGGCTTGCCGTCATTGCGTCAGGCCGTTTCGCGCAGCGCCACGTCCAGGACCGGTGCGCCCGTCAGCGCGATCAGTTCCTGCGCCGTCAGGTTGAACACCGCATGCGGGTGACCGGCGGCGGCCCACAGGCTGTCGAGCGCGAGCAGGTCGGCGTCGATCAGCGTGACCGGCTCGGTGGCGTGGCCGATCGGGCAGACACCGCCGATCGCATAGCCGGTTTTCTCGCGGACGAACTTCGCGTCCGCGCGGCCGATCTCGCCCACCTGCGCGGCCACCTTCTTTTCGTCGACGCGATTCGCGCCGCTTGCGACCACCAGCACCGGGGCGTCGTCGTCGCGCCGGCGAAACAGGATCGACTTGGCGATCTGCGCGACCGAGCAGCCGAGTCCGGCGGCGGCTTCGGCGGAGGTCTTGCCGGTTTCCGGCAGCATCACGACGCGCCCGGAGTGACCGCGTTCGCGCAGCAACAGCGCGACGCGGCGCGCCGAATCGGGCAGCGTGGTGAGATCGTCGGATTCGAGGGGCACTTGGTCGGTCATCGGTTCAGATCCTGATGGATGAGGTGAATGTTTCGGGTGAAGTCACGCGCCCTCACACGCAGTTAGCCGCTTCGCCGCGCGCCTTGGCGAGCAGCGCCTTGCCGGCGCGCGAGACGTTGGGCTTGCCGATCGACGTCGAAATGAAATCGCCGATCGCCACGACTTGCGCGAGGTCGATGCCGGTCTCGATGCCGAGGCCGTTCATCAGATACAGCACGTCTTCGGTCGCGACGTTGCCGGTCGCGCCCTTCGCGTACGGGCAGCCGCCGAGCCCCGCCACCGACGCGTGATAAATCTCGATGCCTTCCTCCAGCGCCGCGTAAATATTCGCGAGCGCCTGGCCATACGTGTCGTGGAAATGGCCCGACAGGCGCTCACGCGGAAACATACGCGTCACCGCTTCGAACACTTCGCGGGTGCGCTTCGGCGTGCCGACACCGATGGTATCGGCGATGTCGATCTCGTCGCAGCCGAGCGCTGCGAAGCGTTCGACCACGTCGACCACCGACGCGAGCGGCACCTCGCCCTGATACGGACAACCGAGCGCGCACGACACGCTGCCGCGAATCCGCACGCCATGCTCCTTCGCGGCCTGGGCGACCGGCGCGAAACGGTCGATGCTTTGCGCGATGCTGCAGTTGATGTTCTTCTGCGAGAACGCCTCGCTCGCGGCGCCGAAGATCACGATTTCGTCGGCACGCGCGGCGAGTGCGCCTTCGAAGCCGCGCAGGTTCGGCGTGAGCACCGAGTAGATCGTGCCCGCGCGGCGCTCGATGCCGGCCATCACGTCGGCGCCGTCGGCCATTTGCGGCACCCATTTCGGCGACACGAACGAGGCCGCCTCGACGTTGCGAAAACCCGCCGCCGACAGGCGATTGATCAGCTCGATCTTGGTCGCGGTCGGCACGAAGTCTTTCTCGTTCTGCAGCCCGTCGCGCGGACCGACTTCGACGATTTTCACTTGCTGGGGTAAAGCCATGATCTGTCTCCTGCCGCGCGAGGCGGCGCTTCGTCAATTCAATTCGAGGGTGTCAGTATCCGCGCTCGAGATTCACTACGCCGCTCACGGTATCGCCGCGCATGAGCGCGTCGATCTTCCGCGCGACCTGCCCGACGCTTTCCTCGCGTAAGGTCAGCGCGGACATGTGCGGCGTGATCGTGATGCGCGGTTCCTGCCAGAACGGATGCTCGGCGGGCAGCGGTTCTTCGCGGAAAACGTCGAGCGTGGCGGCGGCGAGCTGGCCGCTCGCGAGCGCGTCGAGCAGATCCGCTTCGACCAGATGGCCGCCGCGCGCGACGTTGATCAGATACGCCCCGCGGGCGAGTTTCGCGAAGGTTCGCGCGTTCAGCACGTCGCGCGTATCCGGCGTATGCGGCAGCAGATTCACCAGCACCTTGACGCCGTCGAGAAACGTGTCGAACTGCGCTTCGCCCGCGAACGTCGCGAGGCCGTCGATCTGCCGCGCGCTGCGGCTATAGCCGCGCACCGGCATGCCGAACGCGGCGAGCGTTTGCGCCACGTGCGCGCCGAGCACGCCGAGTCCGAGCACGCCGACCGTGAAGGTCTCGCGCGGATGCGGATCGAGGACTGCCCACCGGCGTTCGTTCTGCAGCGTTTGATATTCATCGAAGCGGCGCAGATAGCGCAGCACCGCGTGCGTCACGTACTCGGCCATTTGCGGCGCCATGCCGGTGTCTTCGAGGCGGATCAGCTGGGCGCTGCGCGGCAGCGTGCCGGGATGCTCGTGTTCGAGCGCGAGAATTGCATCGACGCCCGCGCCGAGATTGAAAATGGCGCGCAGGTCATCGCGGCCGGCCAGCATCTCACGCGGCGGACGCCAAACGACCGCGAAATCGGCCGGCGCGGTGTCGCCCGCTTGCCATTCGCGCAACTCGGCCTCGGGCAGCGCGTGGGCGAAGTCGTGCAACCACGCGGCGGCATCGGCATGCGGCATGTAGAAGAGGATCTTCATACGGTGCGCCAGGCGCCTGCGTGGCCGGGTCCGGCGACGGCAAAGCCACGGTGCGACGCTTCCGACGACGCTAGCTGCATGGGGCCTCCTCCCTTTATGGATTGATAGGCTTCATTCTACTTTTTCGACGCGGATCGCGCGCGTTTGCGCACGGCCGTGCTGCTTCGTTTGCGTGCGCTTGCCGGGGCGGGCCGCGTGGACCCGCACATTTGCGCCATAACCAAAGCACAAAAACTTGGTTCGCCCGCCCATTCCCCAGCGCGACAATGACTCCCCGGATTCCCGCAGCGAGGCACACCTATGCTTTCATGCATCAGATCGACATGGCCGCCACGTCTCGTCACCGTGCCCGGCCTGCACGGCAGCGAGGGCGCGCACTGGCAAACATGGCTGGAGCGGCAATTCGCGCGCTCGTTGCGCGTCGAGCAGGCCGACTGGGATGCGCCGGACATCGCGCTGTGGTCGGAGTCGCTGCGCGATCTGCTCGCGCGCGAGCGCGGCCCGTTCGTGCTGGCCGCGCACAGCTTCGGTTGCCTCGCGACCGCGCATGCGCTGCAGCAGGCGTCGTATGCGAACGACGTCGTCGGCGTGCTGTTCGTCGCGCCCGCGAGTCCCCAGAAGTTTGCCTTCGCGGGCGCGTTCGACGCGCGCCGCCTCGGTGTGCCGTCCATCCTGATCGGCAGCGAAACCGATCCGTGGATGCCGCTCGCCGGTGCGCGCGATCTCGCGCAGCGCTTCGGCAGTGCGTTCGTCAATCTCGGCGACGCGGGGCATATCAACACCGCCGCAGGTTTCGGTCCGTGGCGGCGCGCCAAATACTTCGTCGATACGCTCGTGCATTGCGCGGCGCCGCTGCGCTTTCGCGAAGAGCCATTCGACGCGGCTCAGCATGCGTTCGTGTGAATCAGGGACCACGGCGTGCGGCGACGCGCCAAAGCCGCGCGCCGCCGATTGGTAAGCGATCCGTTAGAATCCCGCTTCACGCCGCAGGCTCTTGTGGCCACGGAATTGCATCATTGATAAGCGGGGACAAGCATGGCAGGCAAGACGGGGATATCGCGCTGGCTCGCAGCCGGCGCGACGGCGATCACGCTCGCGCTGGGCGCCGTGTCGGCGGCGCACGCGGATACATCGTTGCTCAACGTGTCGTACGACGTGACGCGCGAGTTGTACAAGGACATCAACGCGGGCTTCATCGCCGCGTACAAGCAGAAGAGCGGCACGACCGTGTCGATCCGCCAGTCGCATGGCGCGTCGAGCGCGCAGGCGCTGTCGGTGCTGCAAGGCTTGCAGGCCGACGTCGTGACGATGAACCAGCCCAACGACATCGATCTGCTCGCGCAGAAAGGTCAACTCGTGCCGGCCAACTGGCGCGCGCGCCTGCCGGACGACAGTGCACCGTACACCACCACGATGGTGTTCCTCGTGCGCAAGGGCAACCCCAAGCACATCAAGGACTGGGACGATCTCGCGAAGCCCGGCATGCAGGTGGTGATCGCCAATCCGAAGACGTCGGGCAACGGGCGCTATTCGTATCTGGCCGCGTGGGGGTATCGCAAGCAGCACGGCGGCACCGATGCGCAGGCGCTCGACTTCGTGAAGGCGATCTTCAGGAACGTGCCGGTGCTCGACACGGGCGGCCGCGGTGCGACGACCACGTTCACTCAGCGCGACATCGGCGACGTGCTGGTGACGTTCGAAAACGAAGTGTCGTTGATCAGCTCGGGTGTGGGCGACGGCAAGTTCGAAGCGGTGTATCCGTCGGTGAGTCTGCTGGCGGCGCCGCCGGTGTCGATCGTCGACAAGGTGGTCGACAAGCGCGGCACCCGTAAAGAGGCGCAGGCGTATCTCGACTATCTGTGGTCGCCGGCCGCGCAGGAGATCATTGCACAGCATCATCTGCGTCCGCGCGACAAGAACGTGCTGGCGAGGCATGCGGCCGAGTTCAAGCCGATCAAGACGTTCACCGTGGAAGAGATGTTCGGTAGCTGGCAGAAAGCGCAGCAGACCCATTTCTCCGATGGCGGGACATTCGATCAGATCATCGTCGACCGGAAGTGATTCTCCTAGTCGAAGTTAAAAAGCCGCCTGTTTCGCAACAGGCGGCTTTTTTCATGGGCGTGCGCTTCATTGCGCACGCGTCATCTCACGCGATCAGTTCGGCGCGCTGTGCTTATCGCAGCCATGCTCGCAGCCGCTCTGTTCCAGCGGCATCTGCTGCGCGGCCTCGGCGCGAATGCCCAGGCGCGCCAGCAGCTTGCGGTCGGCTTCCGCCTGCGGATTGCTCGTGGTCAGCAACTGGTCGCCGTAGAAAATCGAGTTCGCCCCGGCGAGGAAGCACATCGCCTGCAACGCCTCGTCCATCTGCTCGCGCCCGGCCGACAGGCGCACCATCGCCTTCGGCATAGTGATGCGCGCAATCGCGATCGTGCGCACGAATTCGAACGGGTCGATCGCTTCGGTGCCGCTCAGCGGCGTGCCTTCCACCTGCACCAGGTTATTGATGGGCACCGACTCCGGATACGGCTCCATGTTCGCCAGTTGCGCGATCAGACCCGCGCGCTCGCGGCGCGATTCGCCCAGACCGACGATGCCGCCGCAGCACACGTTGATGCCCGCGTCGCGCACGCGTTCGAGCGTGTCGAGTCGATCCTGGTACGTGCGCGTCGAAATGATCTGGCCGTAGAACTCTGGCGACGTGTCGAGATTGTGATTGTAGTAATCGAGGCCCGCTTCGCGCAGCGCCTGCGCCTGATGCGTTTCGAGCATGCCGAGGGTGACGCAGGTTTCGAGGCCCATCGCTTTCACGCCGCGAATCATGTCCTTGATCGGTTCGAGATGGCGGTCCTTCGGATTGCGCCACGCGGCGCCCATGCAGAAGCGCGTCGCGCCGTTCTCTTTGGCGACCTTGGCGGCGGCGAGCACTTCGTCGACCGGCATCAGCTTGTCGGCTGCGAGGCCCGTGTCGTGATGCACCGACTGCGGACAGTACGCGCAATCTTCCTCGCAGCCACCGGTCTTGATCGACAGCAGTGTCGACAGTTGCACGGTGTTCGCATCGAAATGCTCGCGATGGGTTTGCTGCGCGCGGAACATCAGGTCGTTGAACGGCAGTTCGTACAGCGCGACGATGTCGGCGACGCGCCAGCGCGCGACCTGCTTGCCGCCGGTCGCGGCGGCGTTGGCGTTGGCGTTGGCGGCGGCCGCGTCGGCCTGCGTCGGAGTGATGTTCAGTTGCGTCATGGGGTCGATCCTCATGGATGGATAGAGGTGGTGTGGTTCAGCGCTGCGCGTGGCGCAGCGTCTGTAAAAGCCGGTCGATGTCGAGCTGATCTGCCGCGAGTTCGGGTGCAGCCGGGCTCAGATGCGGCACGATGCCGAGCAGCGGCGCGTCGTAGGCGCGCGCAAGATGCTCGCGGATCGACGCGATGTTTTCGTCGGGGAACGTCATGTCGGGGTCGACGCGATTGGCGACCCAGCCGGCGAGCATGAGTCCGCGCGCGGCGATCGCTTCGGCGCTCAGCAACGCATGACTGATGCAGCCGAGGCGCATGCCGACCACCAGCACGACCGGCAGCTTCAGCGCGACCGCGAGATCGGCGGTGTCCTGGGTGGCGGTCAACGGCACGCGAAAGCCGCCGACGCCTTCCACGACGACGATCTCCGCGCGCTGCACGGCCCGTGCATGGCACGCGACGATGTGATCGAGATCGAGCGTGACGTTTTCCAGCGCGGCCGCGATGTGCGGCGCGGCTGGTTCCTTCAGCAGATACGGCGTGCGCAGCTCGGGCGGCAGCAGCACGTTCGACGCGGCGTCGAGTTGATCCGCGTCTTCGTTATGCAGCACGCCGTTCAGTTCGAATGCGCCGGCGGCGATCGGCTTCATCGCGGCGGCTTGCAGGCCTTTGCGAACGAAGCCCCGCAACAGCGCCGAAGAAACGAAGGTCTTGCCGATTTCCGTATCAGTGCCGGTGACGAAGAACGACAGTGCTGGCCCGATGGTGTTCGCGTTACCGCTCATGCCGCTTGTGCTCCGAGTTGTTGCAGGCCCGCTTCGAGGCGGTCGAGGTCGGCGTGCGAGTGCGCGGCCGACAGCGAAATGCGCAACCGCGACGTGCCGGCGGGCACGGTCGGCGGACGGATCGCTGGCACCCAGAGGCCCGCGCGATCGAGCGTAGCCGCGATATCGAGCGTGGCGTCGTTCGCACCGATGATGAGCGGCTGCACGGCCGTATGCGAATCGACCGGCAGCCACGGCGTCGCTTTGAGCATCGTGCGTGTGCGTTCGATCAGTTGCTGAAGATGCGCGCGGCGCGCATCGCCCTCATCGCCGCCGATGATGCGCAGGCTCGCCGACACCGCATGCGCGGCAGCCGGCACCGACGCCGTCGTGAAGATGTACGGACGCGCGCGCTGCACGAGCCATTCGATTACGGTCGCATGCGCCGCGACGAACGCGCCCGAGACGCCGGCCGCCTTGCCGAGCGTGCCGATCGAAATCAGATTCGGCGAGCGCAGCGCGGCTTGGGCGATCGCGCCGCGGCCTTGCGGACCGAGCACGCCGAAGCCGTGCGCATCGTCGACGATCAGCCACGCACCGTGCCGTTCCGCAAGCGCGAGCAGGCGCGGCAAGGGCGCGATATCGCCGTCCATGCTGAACACGGTATCGGAGACGATCACCTTGACGTCCGCCTCCGACGCGTCGAGCATCGCGCTCAGCGCGTCCATATCGCAGTGCGGATAGATCTGCACGTCGGCGCGCGACAGGCGTGCGCCGTCGATCAGCGACGCGTGATTCAGCGCGTCGGAGAACAGCGTCGTGCCGCGGCCCGCGAGCGCAGTGAGCGTCGCGAGATTCGCCATGTAGCCGGTGCTGAAGTAGAGCGCGCGCGGGTTATCGACGAAGCCGCCGGTGAATGCCGCGAGATCGTCTTCGAGCTGCGCATGCGCGCGCGAGTGGCCGCCGAGCAGATGCGAGCCGCCGCTGCCCGCGCCGTAAAGACGCGCGCCTTCGGCGATCGCCTCGATCAGTTGCGGATGCGCGGCGAGGCCGAGATAGTCGTTGCTGGCGAAGCCGATCATCGCGCGGCCGTCGACCGTCATGTGCGCGGCGCACGGCGTTTCGGCGGTGCGGCGGCGGCGGCGCAGACCGCGTTCGTCGAGTTCCTTGAGCCCTTCAGTGAGGGTGTCGAGCAAATGCATCAGCGGACCTCCGCGAGCGTGGCGTCGAAGGTGTCGCGGGTGCGCGAGGCAAGCAGCGCGAGTTCTTCGTCGTCGAGGATGTAAGGGGGCATCAGATACACGGTGGTCCCGATCGGGCGCAGCAGCAGTTCGCGCTGCAACGCGTTTTCGAAGAAGCGGCGCGAAAATGTTTTGGCATGCAGAGCATCGTCGATCACCGCATCGAACGCGAAGATCGTGCCGCACTGGCGCAGGTTGCGGACCTGCTCGTGTGCTGCAAGCGGTGCGAGCGCGGCCTTCAGCGTCGCGGACTTGCGTGCGTTGGCGGCGAGCACGTCGTCGCTCGCGAACAGATCGAGCGTGGCGAGCGCCGCGCGGCACGCGAGCGGATTGCCGGTGTACGAATGCGAGTGCAGGAAGCCGCGCGCGGTGTCGTCGTGATAGAAGGCCGCGAAGATTTCATCGCGCGACAGCACGATCGACAGCGGCAGGTAGCCGCCGCTGATGCCTTTGGACAGACACAAAAAGTCCGGCCAGATGCCGGCTTGCTCGCATGCGAAGAAAGTGCCAGTACGGCCGCAACCGACGGCGATTTCATCGGCGATTAGATGCACGCCGTATTGATCGCATAGCGCGCGCAGACCGGCGAGATACGACGCGTCGTGCATCGCCATGCCGGCCGCGCATTGCACGAGCGGCTCGACGATCAGCGCGGCGATGCGGGTGGCGCGAGCTTCGAACAGCGAGCGGACGTGATCGAGCGCGCGGCGGGCGACGTCGGCGGCGCTTTCGCCCGGTTGCGCGAGGCGCGCATCGGGCGAGGCCACGACATGCGCGTGACGGATCAACGGATCGTAGGCGTCCTTGAACAGCGCGACATCGGTGACGCCGAGCGCGCCGATGGTTTCGCCGTGATAGCTGTTGGCAATGCAGACGAATTCCTGCTTGTCTGCGAAGCCTCGGTTGCGCCACGTGTGGAAGCTCATCTTCAGCGCGATCTCGACGGCGGATGCGCCATCCGACGCAAAGAACGCGTGGCCGAGCGTGTTGCCGGTGAGTGCGCCGAGGCGCTCCGCGAGTTCGATGGCCGGCTCATGCGTGCAGCCGGCGAGCATCGCGTGTTCGAGCGTATCGAGCTGGTCTTTGAGCGCGGCATTGATGCGCGGGTTCGCGTGGCCGAACAGGTTGACCCACCAGGAGCTGATCGCGTCGAGGTAGCGATGACCGGCGCGATCGTAGAGCCACGCGCCTTGACCGCGCGCGACGGGCACGAGCGGCAGGCGCTCGTGGTGCTTCATCTGGGTGCAGGGGTGCCATAGGGCACGCAGGCTGCGGGCGACCCAGTCTTCAGGGCCGACGGGCGATGCGGCTGATTTTTCCAAAACGGTACTCCGAAGTGCTTTTCTTTTGCGCGCTGCGCGGGGGCTTTCAGGGCCATTTCAGGCGGGCCGTGCGCCATTTTTTCGGCGCTGCGCGCGGCCTTGGCGAGCGTGCGGGGTCGAGATTAGCGGTTTATTTCGTGCTGTGCACTAGCGGCAAAATGGGCGGTTTTGCTTGCGGGGCGGGGGTTTGGCGCTGTTCGGAGCAGGTGGTTTCTGTTCGGCGCGGAAAGTCGCCGTTCGGCGGAGTTGGCGACGGCAAAGTAGTTGGGGGTATGGGGCGGAATCTTTGGGGTTTTTTGCCTTCGCGGCGCTTTTGGGATGTGCTCTTATGGTGTTGGCCTTTCCTTGATGTCACGGTGGTCTATTGGCGTTGCCCCTGTGCGGGGCGGCACCTACTTTCTTTGCCGCCGCAAAGAAAGTAGGCAAAGAAAGCGGCTTCACACCGCTAATTCTTAAGCGGGTCCCCTGGCTTGGAGGAGGTAGTGGAACATCTGGAATCGGTGCGCCCGCACATTCCACGCGAGTGACAAAGCCGTCATCCGCTCCCACTCCGCACTGCGTGCGTCGCGGATCGGTCTGCGAGGGAAACCAATGGCTTTGGTGTGTGCGGTGGGGCTATCGGCTTCGCCCCGGCGAGGCGGCGCAAATGACGCGTGTTTGGGAGGAGGCGTCCGGACGAAAAAAACGAATGGCAGACAACTGCCTCATGAAGGACCGGCCTTCAAGGCTTCAGGAGGGCCACACGCCGGAAACATGAGCTGGCGGTTTTAGGAATGACCGCGTCGGCGCGCGAAGCGTCGCCGGAAGAATGACTGCCTTGTCACTGGGGCTGAATGTGCGGGGGCACTGATTCCAGATGGACCGCTGCCCCCTCCAAGCCGGGGGACCCGCTTAAGAATTAGCGGTGTGAAGCCGCTTTCTTTGCCTACTTTCTTTGCGGCGGCAAAGAAAGTAGGTGCCGCCCCGCACAGGGGCAACGCCAATAGACCACCGTGAACTCAAGGAAAGGCCAACACCCGAATAGCACAACCAAAACGCCGAGCAGGCAAAAAACCTTAATTCCGACTAGCAATAGCCCGCCGCCCATCGGCATCGCGATCGCGATCGCCATCGCCCGAACCACGCCCACCATCAGCCGTCTGCGAAGACTGCTGCCCCCAAACCACAGAGTTATCCACCGCATACAACCGGCAAGGATCCGAACTCTGTTTCTGGCAGTTGGCAACGGCCACCGACATCGGATCATCTCCGCCTTCAGCCCATGACCACGCGCCCGAATCCGATACCGCAAACGCGCGGCTAGGATACTGATGCAGGAAATTCCGATAGCCGTTGCGCCCGCCTTCATCGACGAAGGGCACGGCATCCACCGCGTCGACGGCAGCGAAGCCGCTCGGCTTCGGCGCCGACGGATCGGCCACCCGATACTGCACGCCCGTGGGCATCCCCACGCGGGCAAGGAACGCCTCGACAGCCGGCCACCATACATGCACGCCATCGCGGTCGCCCACGAGCCGATGCGCGTCGTTCTTGTAGCGGCCGAAATCCACCATCTTCGCGCTCGCGCCGTGCGCGCTGTACGCGGCATACATGCCGGCCACCAGCGGCGCGTTCCAGACCGAATCGTTATCGCCGTACATCCACAGCGACGGCACCGTGGTCTTCTCGCCATACGCGCCGAATGCGTGCGTCAGGTTGCTCTGCCAGTCGGTACAGGCGTCCTGCCGCAAGCCGCCCGAGAAATTGATCAGCGCCCGCACGCCCGGCGCCGCCTCGGTGCCGTAGGCCATGGTCGCGAGACCGCCGTGCGAGGTGCCGGCCACGACGATATGCGCCGCGTCCACATACGGCTGCTTCGACATATAGTTGATCGTTGCCGCGACGTCGCCAGCCTGGCCAATGCCATTGCGTTCGACATCGCAACCATCCTGCTGGTACACGCCGTCCGAATGGCCGAAGCCCTGACGGTTCGGCGCGACTACCACGTAGCCGCGACGCACGAACTCGCGCGCGAGCGGCAGCGGGTTGCTGCGCTCCTGCGTATGCGGATCGCCGGGAATCTTGCCGTGGTTGAACACGATCATCGGGAACGGGCCGGCGCCGTCCGGTTTGTAGATCGTCGTTTCGAGCGTGATCGTGCCGGCGGCGTCCACCGGCACGCGGATAACCTGTTCGTTCAGACGCGCGGTGGGCAGGTAGACGTCGTCGTCGAGCGCGATGCGCGGCACGTGTGCACGTGCCAGCGGTCCCGCCTGCGCGTCGGCGTGCGGGGCTGCGTACGCCTGGGCGAGCGGATCGGCGTGCGCGACTGCGACAGCGCACGTGGCCGCTGCACAGATCACCGCACACTTCGTCAGAACCTTGCTGAACACCATTGACGCACCTGCCTCGAAGACCTGCCCTGAACACCGTGATGTCCGCTTGCCGATTTAATTGCTGACGTTTTCCTTTCGTCCGCGTTTTCGACAAACAAAAACACACTCGCGTATGCAGTGCGCCAAGCGCACGCATGCCAATCGAGATCGCACGGGATGAACCCAAACGGCCGACGCGACCCCACGCGCCGATGATGAGCGCCACACCTGCTGCCCGGAGCCTCCGCCGCATCCACACTGTCTGGTAAGCGGCAGGGCTTCCTGCACATTTTGCGGAGCTGGTTCGGCCGACTCTCGCAACGTGACGTCATGAAGCTACGGCCTCATCCTGGCACGACAATTTTGTTTTGTGCAATCAAGGAGAACCCGCGCCGAAAAAATTTGCGGCTCGTGTTTTGAGCGAATGCCGGCGTCGCGCAGCGGCCTCGCTCGCCGCGTGGCTGCGTACAGGCTGGACGAGGACGGGATGGTTGCCGGATCAAGCGACAGGCGGCTCGGCATGCGGGCTGTGGTACCGGGCCAACACGAAAAAAAGCCCTGCAATGAGGGCCTTATTTGATCGCGGCGCAATGCGCGCTGCTGCGTCGTGAAAGATCGCGAAAGGTTCGCGTGCCGCGCACTACTCGCGGACGTCGCCATCGACGTAGCGCCAGCGGCCGTCCTCGCCGCGCACGAAGCGGCTCAATTCGTGCAGCCGGTGCGCCCGGCCGCCCACCTTGTACCGCGCGACAAATTCAACGGTTGCGTGATCCGCGTCGGTTTCGGCGAAGGCCTTGATCTGCAGTCCGAGCCAACGCGGCGCGTCGGGCGCGGCGGGGTCCGCGTCGAGATCGGCGGGGCAGGTGTGCGGCGCCCAGGTGGCGCGCAGATAGTCGGTTGCGCCGACAACATACGCGCTATAACGCGAGCGCATCAGTTCGAGTGCGCGCGGCGCTGCTTCCCCGCCGTCGATATAGCGGCCACAGCATTGCGCGAAGCGGGGCGCTTTGACGCCGCTGCGCTGTCCGGGCGCGGTGCCGCCGCAGGGGCAGTCGGAAGGTCTTTGCATCGGCAACAATGGTTTATTTATTAAGCGTTCAATCAAGACCGCGTGCGATCAATATTTTCTGGATGTCGCTGGTGCCTTCGTAAATCTGGCACACGCGCACGTCGCGATAAATCCGCTCGACCGGGAAGTCGCTCAGATACCCATAGCCGCCATGAATCTGCAAGGCTGCCGAGCAGATGCGCTCGGCGGCTTCGGAGGCGAACAGCTTGGCCATCGCGGCTTCGGTGAGACACGGCTGGCCGGCGTCTTTCAACGACGCGGCGTGCCAGATCAATTGACGCGCGGCTTCGAGTTGCGTCGCCATATCGGCGAGACGGAACTGCACGGCCTGGTGCGAAAAGAGCGGCGCGCCGAAGCTCTCGCGTTCCTTGGCATAGCTCAACGCGGCGTCGAACGCGGCGCGCGCCATGCCGACGCTTTGCGCCGCGATACCGATGCGCCCGCCTTCGAGCCCCGACAGCGCGATCCGGTAGCCTTCGCCTTCTGCACCGATCAGATTCGCGGCGGGCACGCGGCAGTCTTCGAACACGATCTGCGCGGTATCCGACGAATGCTGGCCGAGCTTCTCTTCGACGCGCGCGACGATGTAGCCCGTCGTGCTGGTCGGCACGATGAACGCGCTGATACCGCGCTTGCCTGCCGCCTTGTCGGTTACAGCCATCACGATCGCGACGTCGCCGTTCTTGCCGCTCGTGATGAACTGTTTGACGCCGTTCAGCACGTACGCGTCGCCGTTGCGGGTGGCGGTGGTGCGCAACGCGGACGCGTCTGAGCCGGCTTGCGGCTCGGTCAGGCAAAACGCGCCGAGCATCTCGCCGCGCGCGAGCGGCGTAAGCCAGTCGCGTTTCTGCGCGTCGTTGCCGTAGCTCAGCAGGATGCTGCACACCGGGCAGTTATTCACGGAGATTGCTGTCGACGTGCCGCCGTCGCCCGCCGCGATCTCTTCGAGGATCAGCGCGAGCGCGAGCGCATCCATGCCGGCGCCGCCGTACGCTTCGGGCACCAGCACGCCGTAGGCGCCGAGCTCCGCGAGTTGGCGGTGCACGTCGCGCGGAAACGTGCGCTCGCGGTCCCACATGGCCGCGTGCGGCGTGATCGCGTCGCGCACGAAGGTGCGCAGCGCGTCGCGGACCATCAGGTGATCCTGATCAAGCACCATGGCGCGGTCTCCTCACCAGTCGAGTTGCGTGCCGTCGTATTGATAGAAGCGGCCGTTGAACGCATTGCGGGCGCCCGCAGCCTGCGCGAGCACCTCACGCATGCCGGCGACGCTGCGCGCCGGGTCGATCGCGGCTTGCGCACCGCCCATGTCGGTGCGCACCCAGCCGGGATGCAACGACACGCAGGTCGCTCGCTTCACCTCCAGCGACGCGAGCTTCAGCGCATCGTTCAGCGCCGCCTTGCTCGTGCGATACAACCAGCCGCTCGTGCCGCTCGGCTCGGCGATGCTGCCCATCTTGCTGGAGATGACCGCGAACACACCGCCTGCTTCTTCGACGAGCGGCAGCAGGATCGGCATCAATTGCATCGGACCGCGCACGTTGGTGTGCATCACGTGATCGAAGTCTTCGGCGGTGATCGTCTCGATGCCTTCGGTGCGCGGGCCGTACACGCCCGACACCAGAATCGCCGCATCGAGCCGTTCGCCGTCGAGCTTCCAGCCGAGCGCGGCGATGTCCTCGGGCGCGGTCACGTCCACCGCGAATGTTTGCGCGCCGAGTTCGTTCAGCGCATCGAGCGCGGCGCCGTCGCGTGCGGTAGCGAGCACGCGCCAGCCGCTATGCCGGTACTGCCGGACGAATTCCTGGCCGATGCCACGCGACGCACCGACGATCAACACTGTCTTCATCGAATACCTCAGTTTTCAGGACGCCGCCTCACAGGCGGCGATTGCCACGATCCACGCGTCAAACCAGTTCGACACCCATCGCCGTCGCCTCGCCGCCGCCGATGCACAGCGTCGCGACGCCGCGCTTCAGGCCGCGCCGCTTCAGCGCGCCGATCAGCGTGACGAGAATGCGCGCGCCGGACGCGCCGATCGGATGGCCGAGCGCGCAAGCGCCGCCGTTCACGTTGACCTTCTCGTGCGGCAAGTGGTGTTCCTTCATCGCGGCCATTGTCACGACGGCGAACGCTTCGTTCACCTCATAGAGATCGACTTCGTCGGCGCGCCAGCCGTTCTTCTCGAACAGCTTGCGAATCGCACCGACCGGCGCGGTGGTGAACTTCGCCGGTTCCTGCGCGAACGTCGAGTGGCCGACCACGCGCGCGATCGGTTCGACGCCGAGACGCTTCGCCGTCGATTCGCGCATCATCACAAGCGCGGCGGCGCCATCGGAAATCGACGACGAATTCGCCGCCGTCACCGTGCCGGTCTTGCTGAACGCGGGCTTGAGCGTCGGAATCTTGTCGAGGTTGGCCTTGAACGGCTGCTCGTCGTGGTCGATCGTGACCTCGCCCTTGCGGCTCGCCACTTTCACCGGTGCGATTTCCCACGCGAACGAGCCGTCTTCGTTTGCGCGCTTTGCACGGTTGAGCGACTCGACCGCGAACGCGTCCTGCGCCTCGCGCGTGAAGTCGAACGACGCCGCGCATTCCTCGGCGAAGGTGCCCATCAGACGGCCTTTTTCGTACGCGTCTTCGAGACCGTCGTAGAACATGTGGTCGATCACCTGGCCGTGACCCATGCGCATGCCGCCGCGCGCCTTCGGCAGCAGATACGGCGCGTTCGTCATGCTCTCCATGCCGCCCGCGACGATCACGTCGACCGAACCGGCGGCCAGCATGTCGTGCGCGAACATCGCCGCGCGCATGCCGGAGCCGCACATCTTGTTGACAGTGGTGCTGCCGGTGCTCAAAGGCAGGCCCGCGCCGAGCGCGGCTTGCCGCGCGGGCGCCTGGCCGAGGCCGGCGGGCAGCACGCAGCCCATCACCACTTCGTCGATCTGCTCGGGCTTGAGGCCCGCGCGCCGCACCGCGGCTTCGATCGCCGCCGAGCCGAGTTGCGGCGCGGTGAGCGATGCGAAGTCGCCCTGAAACGCCGCCATCGGCGTGCGCGCGGCGCTTACGATGACAACCGGATCGGCATTCGCTTGGGTTCGCTTTTCACTCATGTCTGTCTCACTCATGTTTTAGCTCCTTGATCACACCTTCGACGATGGCCGGCAGATCGCCGAGCTGCGCCGCGTCCGCGGCGACCATGTCGTTGTCCGCGTTGCGCGGGCCGCTCGCCGACACGGCGGCCACACACTCCTTATAGGTTGCTTCGAGCGCGGCCGCGTCGCTGATCGTCATGCCGAGGTTACGGATCTTGCCGTCATGCACGCCATACGCCCAGCCGTGCACGGTCAGTTCCTGGCCGCGCGCCCACGCATCGTTGACGATGGTGGTGCGGCACACGTTCACCACCTGTTCGATCGTATTCAGTTCCACGAGCCGCCGATGCCGCGCTTCGCCGAGCGGCCATTCCTCGATCAGCGCGGCGTGCTTCGCGCGCACGTCCTGCACGTGCGCGAGCCAGTTGTCGGCGAGACCCACGCGGCGGCCGTGCAGCGCCGCGGCGACACCGGAGCAGCCGTAGTGGCCGACCACCATGATGTGCTTGACCTTCAGCAGATCGACGGCGAACTGGATCACCGACAGGCAGTTCAGATCGGTATGCACGACCACGTTGGCGATGTTTCTGTGCACGAACACTTCGCCCGGCGGCAAGCCGATGATCTGGTTCGCCGGCACGCGCGAGTCCGAGCAGCCGATCCACAAATACTCCGGGGCCTGTTGATGCGCGAGGCGAGAGAAGAATTCGGGGTCTTCGGACAGCTTGCGAGCCACCCACGCGTCGTTGTTGTCGAACAGATGCGAGAGCGGATGGGAGGAGCTTGAAGCGTTTGTGTTCATGGTGCGTCTTGGTGGTTTCTCGACCGCTTGAGCGGTCGAAGTCGTTACATAAAGTTTGGACGATGCATTCAACGAGGCGGGCGGCGCAGGCTTCACGCCACGCGCACGCTGCGCTCGTCGGGTGGCGCGTGCGGTGTATCCGGTGAAGCGGATGCCGATGCATCGGCAAAGCGTTCCGGATAGCGGATGCAGAAGCGCTCGTGGCTGTCGTACGGAAAAAAGTCGGGCAGTTCGCCTTTCAATAGTTGATCCTTGTGCCGTTGCCATAGCGCAGGATCGAAGAAGTCCGCGTGGTGCTGCATGAAGGAGCGGCGCACGCGTGGGTCGCCGAGCAGAAACGTGCCGTACGTCTCCGGGAAAATGTCGTGCGGGCCGACCGAGTACCACGGCTCGCCCGACATTTCGTCCTCCTCGTTACGCGGCGCCGGCACCGCGCGCACGTTGCAGTCGGTCAGATATTCGATTTCGTCGTAGTCGTAGAACACGACGCGGCCATGACGCGTCACGCCGAAGTTCTTGTACAGCATGTCGCCGGGGAAGATGTTCGCCTGCATCAGTTCCTTCACCGCGTTGCCGTATTCCTTGATGCCGTGCTCGACGTCGTCGTCGTTGCCGCTTTGCAGGAACAGGTTCAGCGGCACCATGCGGCGCTCGATGTACATGTGGCGAATCACGAGATTCTCGCCCTCGTATTCGAGCAGCGAGGGCACTTCCCTTTCGAGTTCGCGCACGAGCGCTTCATCGAGCCGCGCCACCGGCAACGCGACGCTCGAATACTCGAGCGTGTCGGCCATGCGGCCGAGGCGGTCGTGCCGTTTGACGAGCTGATACTTCGCCTGGATCTGCGCGCGCGTGGTGTCTTTCGGCGGCGGGAAGTTGTCCTTGATCAGCTTGAATACATACGGGAACGACGGCAGCGTGAACACCAGCATCACGAGCCCCTTGATGCCGGGCGCGACGATGAACGGATCGCTCGAATGCGACAGATGATGCAGCAGATCGCGATAGAACAGATTCTTGCCCTGCTTCTGCAATCCCACCGACGTATAGATTTCCGCCTTCGGTTTGCCCGGCATGATGGTGCCGAGAAATTCGACGTAAGCGGACGGCACTTCCATGTCGACGAGGAAATACGAATGCGAGAAGCTGAAGATGATCAGCAGTTGCTCGCGCCTGAGCAGCACGGTGTCGAGCGCGAGCAGGCCCGGCTTTGCGTGACGCAGCGGCACGGCGAACGGCAGCAGCGCATCGCCGTTGATGATCCGTCCGACGATATACGCCGACTTGTTGCGGTAGAACAGCGACGCAAGCACGTGAATCTGGAAGTTCGGCGCTTCGTCGAAAACGCCGAACGCGTCGTGGATCGTCTGCATCACGCAGCCGACGTCGCGCGTCAGGTCTTCGAACGGCGGGTCGAGCTGGAAGTTCGTGACGATGCGCTCGAGCGTCGCGGCGAGTCCGTCCTTGCCGGGGTAGTACGCGCGATAGGTCGGCTTCGCGGCCGGCTCGTCGTTCTCGATGTATTCGGTCGAGATGGCGGGGCGCACGAAAATGAAGTCGTTGTTGAAATACGAGCGGTGCAGGATCTTGCAGCACACCGAATTGAAAAACGTTTCCGCGCACTCGGGTTGGCGATGCGTGGTCAGCAGACCGATGTAGTGCAGCTTGATCTGCTGCCACACTTCGCCGTCGATGTTTTCCGCGTCGTACTCGTCTTCGAGCAGTTCGACGCATTCTTCGACGCGCTCGTCGTACGAGGTAATGCGCTCGCGCGCGAGCTTTTGCAGGCCGTGCCAGTCGCCGGTTTCGAAGAGCGTCTTCGCGCGGATCGCGGCGTCGCGGAAGATCCGGTAATGGCGATCGAATCCTTCGAGCATCGTCTGGGCGACGTCAAAGCCGATTTGCGACGACAGCAGTTTGGGGAAGTGATTCATGTCGACCGTGCATTCGTCCCATGTCGTGAAGACACCCTGATTGTATCGTCCGGGTGGGCCCGCGACGCATCGCGCCGCTCGGCTCGCGCCCTGCCGCCTGGTGGGCGTTGTCAGGCGTTCACCGACTTTCCGACTATCTTCGCTCAATGCGCCGGTTTGGCATCACTAACCGGCGCAAATTCCGCTAAAAAATTTGCTTCGTGCTGCGTTTGGCTGCGCTTGGCTGCGTTACGTTGCGTTTATCGGCTCGCGCCATGTCGCGCCACGTCATGCCGTGCTTATGCGGGCTTGGCCTCGCGTGCGCCACCCTCGAGCAACGCGCGCGCCTGGGCTTCGTACTGCGCAAGATCTTCGAGCGTGGCGTTGAGGTCTTCCAGTTGACGCTCCAAGACCTCGCGATGACGCGCCACCGTGGCAAGAAACGCGTGCAATTGCGGCACGGTGTCGGTCGGCGATTCGTACACGTCCAGCAATTCGCGGATTTCCGACAGCGTGAAGCCGAGCCGCTTGCCGCGCAGCGTGAGCTTCAGACGCGTTCTGTCGCGGCCCGAATAGACGCGCCGCAAACCGCTCGACCCTTCGCGGCTCGGCGAGAGTAAACCCTGATCTTCGTAGAAGCGGATTGCGCGCGGTGTGACGTCGAATTCCCGCGCGAGCTCGGTGATCGTGTATTGCGTATTCATACGGGGCATCCCGTGGCCGGGCAGAAAATCGGATTGGGCGATAGAATCGACGTTTACGTTATCGTCAACCTGAGCTGAACGCAACCATTGCTGCAACCACGGCGCGACACGGCAGGCGCGCGCCATAACCACGCCGACCCGCATCGCACACCCCGCCATGCCGGACGGCCGACGGAGGAAGACATCCCCAATGAATGCACTCGAACATCAACTCGAATACCCATTCAACGACAGCTTGCCGGAAGCCGGCCAGACGATGGAAGTCGCACCCGGCGTGTTCTGGTTGCGCATGCCGCTGCCTTTCGCGCTCGATCACATCAACCTGTGGCTGCTGCGTGACGAGATCGACGGCGAGCAGGGCTGGACCGTGGTGGATTGCGGCATCACGTCGGACACGATCAAGCAGAACTGGGAGAGCGTGTTCGACTCGCTGCTCGACGGCCTGCCGGTGTTGCGCGTGATCGTCACGCACTGCCATCCGGACCATATCGGCCTCGCGCACTGGGTGTGCAGCGGCGGTGACAGGAAGCGCTGGGACGCGCGGCTCTGGATGACCCTCGGCGAATACATGCAGGCTCGCGTGATGGCCGCCGGCGACGGTTCGAATGCAGGCGGCGAGGCGGCGGCGCGGCACTTCGCCCGCCACGGTCTGAACGATGAGGAATCGCTCGAAAAGCTGCGCAATCGCAAGAGCTACTACGCGAGCCTCGTGCCGGCGATTCCGGGGCAATACCGGCGTCTGCGCGAAGCCGATGGTGTGAAGATCGGCGGCAAGACCTGGCGGGTGGTGACGGGCTTCGGCCATTCGCCGGAACACTGTGCGTTGCATTGCGAAGAAACCGGCGTGCTGATTTCCGGCGACATGGTGTTGCCGCGCATTTCGACCAACGTGTCGGTGTTCGATATCGAACCGGAAGGCTCGCCGCTCGCGCTGTATCTGGAGTCGCTCGGCCGCTACGAGACCATGCCTGAAGAGACGCTGGTGCTGCCCTCGCATGGCAAGCCGTTTCGCGGCGTGCACACGCGCATCCGGCAACTGCGCGAGCATCATGATGCGCGACTGGCCGAAGTGCGCGAAGCATGTGCGCAGAAGCCGCAGAGCGCGGCCGACATCGTGCCGCTGATGTTCAAGCGCCAGCTCGATATCCATCAGATGACGTTTGCGCTGGGTGAGGCGCTCGCGCATTTGCATCTGCTGTGGCTCGCAGGCGAGTTGAGGCGTACCCAGGACGCGGACGGCGTGATCCGTTTTTCGGCGTCGTGAATGAAGAGATCGCCTTGATGCGTCGATAAAAAAAGCCCGGCCATGCAAACCGGGCTTTTTTCTGTGTACCTTCAGGCAAGCGCGAATTACTGTACCGCGACCGTCCCAAAGTTGACCCGGCCAAACGGGCTGACGTGATAACCGCTGACGTTCGTGCGCGTGATCGCCGAGGCGGTCGGATAGCCGAGCGGAATCCAAAGCGCCTGATCGTGGATGATCTGCTGCGCCTGTTCATACGCCTTGGTGCGCTTGGCCTGATCCGGTGTGGCCTTGCCGTCGCTGATCAGCTTGTCGAGATCCTGATCGCAGAAGCGCGCGAAGTTGATCCCCGACTTCACCGCGTTGCAACTGAAGAGCGGCGTCAGATAGTTGTCCGGATCGCCGTTGTCGCCGGCCCAGCCCATGAACAGCGAGTCATGCTGGCCTTGCTTGGCCTGCTTGATCAGCTCGCCCCATTCGATCACCTTCACGTCCGCTTTCACGCCGATCTTCGCGAAGTCGGCCTGCAGCAATTCTGCGCCGGCCTTCGGATTGGGGTTCAGCACGCTGCCGTTCGGCCGCACCCAGATGGTCGTTTCGAAGCCGTTCGGATAGCCCGCATCGGCGAGCAGCTTCTTCGCTTTCACCGGATCGTACGGCCAGCCCTTGATCGACCTGTTATAGCTCCACGTATTCGGCGGATACGGGTTCGTGGCCGGCGTCGCGGTGTTGTCGAACACGGTCTTCAGGTAGGTGCTGCGATCGAACGCCATGTTCAGCGCGGCGCGCACCTTCTGGTTATCGAGCGGCTTCTTCTGCGTGTTCAACGCCACGAACGCGGTCATGAACGCGGGCGTTTGAACGATTGCGAGCGACTTGTCCTGTTTCGCGTCGGCGAGATCCTGCGGCTTCGGCGACAACGCGATCTGGCATTCACCTGCTTTCACTTTCTGCGCGCGCACGGTGGGGTCCGGCGTGATCGCGTAGATCAGGCGGTCGATCTTCGGCTTGGGCCCCCAGAAGGTCGGGTTCACGTCGTAGCGGATCACCGCGTCTTTCGTGTAGCTCTTGAGCAGGAACGGACCGGTGCCGATCGGCTTCGCGTTCAGATCGGTCTGCTTGCCCGCCTTGAGCAACTGGTCGGCGTATTCGGCCGAATAGATCGATGCGAAACCCATCGTCAGGATCGGCACGAAGGTCGCGTCCGGTATGGTCAGTTCGAACTTGACGGTGTTCTCGTCGACCTTGCTGATCGACTTGATCAGCTTCGGCAAGCCCATCGACTGCGCATGCGGAAAGCCGCTCGCGCCCGCCACCTTGTGCCAGGGATTGCTGTCGTTGAGCATGCGGTCGAACGTGAAGACGACGTCGTCGGCGTTCAGCGCGCGGGTGGGCTTGAAGTAGTCGGTGGTCTGGAACTGCACGTTCGGGCGCAGATGGAACGTGTAGGTGAGGCCGTCGGCGCTCACGTCCCACGTCTCGGCCAGCGCCGGCACGACCTTCTTCGCGGCCTCGTCGTACGAGACCAGCGAGTTGAAGATCACGTCGGCCGACGCATTGGTCGTGACGAGCGAATTGAACTGCACCACGTCGAAGCCGTCCGGGCTCGATTCGGTACAGACGGTCAGCGGTTTGGCGAGCACGAGCGCGGGCGCCGTGAACAGTAGGGCGGCTGCGAGCAGTTTGAAGCGCATAGGTTCTCCCATAACAAGCGCAGTCAGTCGGTGCGTCTGGTTGTGTGTTATTCCGGTGACGAGGGACGGGCGTCGACGCCGCCCTGATTGTGATACGTTTGCGGCGCTCGCGCATGGGGCGGGTGATTCTGGCTCATGCGCGCCGCGCGCCTCCGCGAAAGCTTATCGAAGGCAGATTATGGCGACAACAACATAATCCGCATATTCATATGGAGAGCGGGCGTCCGCGCTCATGGCGTTGACGCAAGCCGCTGCAGATAAGCGATGCCTTCGATCGCGCGCACGCCGTACCACGACACCATTTCGCCATCGATCAACTCGATGCGCTTGTCCGCCAGCCGCGGATCACGCGCGAGCGCGTCGCGGTGCGTCTGCGTGAAGCGATACGGCTCGCTGGACAGCAGGATGCGGTCGACATCGGCGAGCCACGGCGCGTCGTCGAAGTCGAGCATCGGATAACGCGCGGCGCCCGCCGTTCCGCCTCGCACATCGGGTAGCGTGCGCCAGTTCACGAGTTGCAGCATCGAGGCGATGTATGTGTCGCGCGCCACGCTCATCCACGGTTCACGCCAGATCAGATACAGCACGTTTTGCGCGGCGAAAGCTTGTGCCGCGGTTTCGCGCAACCGGGCTTCGAGTCTTTCGCAGAGCCTTTGAGCTTCGTGCCTACGGTCGAAGATCGCGCCCAGCAGCGCGTAAAGCGAGAGATTGTCCTGCGGTGTCTGCGGATGGGTGACGACGATATGCGGCACGAACGCGCGCAATTGCTCGACGGTGTCGCGCTCGTTTTCGTCGATATTGACGATCAGATGGGTGGGGCGCAGCGCGCGAATCGCGTCCAGCTTGACGGCCTTGGTGCCGCCGACCTTGCGGACCTCGCGCACCTTGTCGTGCGGATGCACGCAAAAGCCAGTACGTCCGACGACCTGCCGGTCGAGGCCGAGCGCAAAAAGCGTTTCGGTGATGCTCGGCACCAGCGAGACGATGCGCGCGTCGGCGCCCGCTGTTTCGTGCGTGACGCCGGCTGCATCGACCGCACGCGGTTGCATGATTTATTCGGCGAGGACGCGCGGCTTGCGCGGCGCGCGTTCAAACGCGCGGTCGTAGAGCCAACGCGGCAGCACGTGCAGCACCATCGCGACGATGCGCATCTGCCACGGAAACACCGCGAACGCCGTCCGCCGCTCGACCGCCTGTGCGACCTTTGCGGCGAAACGGTCGGCGTCCATCAGGAACGGCATCGTGTACGGGTTGTGCTCGGTCATCGGCGTGCGGATATAGCCGGGCGCGATGGTGACGACGCCGACACCGTGCGGCCGCATCTCGACGCGCAGCGCTTCGAGATACTTGAGCGCCGCCGACTTCGACGCGCTATAGGCGCCCGAGCCCGGCAAGCCGCGCACACTCGCGACGCTGGCGATGCCCACCAGCGTGCCGCGCTTCGCGGCGACCATCGCGGCGGAGAAAGGCTCGAAGGTGGCGACCATGCCGAAGTAGTTGACGTCCATCACTTCGCGGAAGGTGCGCAGATCGCCCTGCCCGGTGACCGCGCCGCGGCTGATGCCGGCGTTGGCGATCACGATATCCGGCAAGCCGTGTTGCGCAATGAACTGCGTGGCCGCGTCGGCGAGCGCTTCGGCGTCGCGAACGTCGACGGAATAAATGGAGACGGTGTTGTGCGGATGGGACTGCTGGAACGCGGCGAGCGCGTCGCCGCGGCGGGCAACCAGGCCGAGAATCGCGCCACGCCGCGCATAGTCGGCGGCGAGCGCGAGGCCAATGCCACTCGAAGCGCCGGTAATGAAAACCTTCAGCGGTGAACTCATTCCGGCGCCTCGTCGTTACATCTTTTTGGCGCGGACTTGCTGCACCAGGTAGTCGAGCACCTGGATCGTGCCCGGCAGGCTGTCGGTCGCGGCCGGGCCGGTTTCATACTTGCCTTGCACGGCCAGCGTCGGCACGCCATCGATCTTGTACGTGTCGAGCATCTTCTTGTCTTTCTGCAGCGCGCTTTGCGTCGAGAACGAGTTGTACGCTTCCATGTACTTCTTCGGATCGACGCCGAGCTTCGCGAGGAATTTGCTCTGGTCTTCCGGCGTCAGCAGGTAGTTCTTGTTGACGTGGATTTCGTTGAAGATCTTCGGCGTGAGTTCGTTCACGACGCCGAGTGCGTCGAGCGCATGGAACATCTTCGAGTGCGGAATGAAGTCGTCGCGGAAGGCGACCGGCACGCGCTTGAATACGACGTCCGGACCCTGCTTCTTCACCCATGCTTCGAGGTACGGGTTGAATTCATTGCAGTGCGGGCAGCCGTACCAGAAGAACTCGATGACTTCGATCTTGCCGGCCGGCACGTCGGTAGGCTGCGGCGAAGCCAGCACGGTGTAGTCCTTGCCCGATACCGGCGCGGCCGGCGACGCCTGTGCCGAGGCGGCAATCAGACCCAGCGAAAGAAACAGAATGCTCAGCAGTTTTTTCATGTTGTGTTGACTCGAGTAGGCGAAGAAACGGTGGCGCCACGCAAATGCCCGTCACCGTTGTCAGATTCGGCAATGGACGTCGAACTGTCCGACGAGTTGTGACACGCACCGCGCACCGATAGTTTCGGTGGCCGTGCGTGCCGGCGTTTACCGTTTGTTTATTGTTTGGTGAAGCGGATCACGGCGGTATCCACGCCCGCGTCCGACAGACGCTGACGGCTCGAATTCATGTCTTCGAACTTCGAGAACGGTCCGATGCGCACGCGATAGTACGTCACGCCGCCCGCATCCCGCTGGGTCACCTTCGACTCGAAGCCCTGGAACGCCAGACGCGCGCGCTGCTGTTCGGCATCGGCTGCGGTCTTGTACGCGCCCACTTGCAGGAAGTAGCCGGTGTTTGCATCGCCCGGCGCTGGCGCCGCGCTCGCGCCCGGCTTGGCGGCGTTAGCGGTAGCCGGAGCCGAGGTGCTCTTCGGCGCGGAGCCCGCCGCGGTGGCGGCCGGCGCGCTGGAGGCTTGCGGTTTTTTCGCCGGAGCGGGCACGGCGGCCGGGCCGGTGCCGTTATCCTGCGAAGGCTTCGGCGCGACCGCCGTACCGTTTGCATTGCCTGC
Source organism: Paraburkholderia fynbosensis (assembly GCF_902859935.1). Classification (GTDB taxonomy): domain Bacteria; phylum Pseudomonadota; class Gammaproteobacteria; order Burkholderiales; family Burkholderiaceae; genus Paraburkholderia; species Paraburkholderia fynbosensis. The sequence goes on along the minus strand of NZ_CADIKI010000017.1, from coordinate 160,129 downwards.
CGACGGCGGCACTTCGACGATCTGCGGTTCTTCGAGCATGCCCGACTGGGTCTGCGAATTGGTCTGGCCCGGTGCGGTATTGGGCGGCGCGGGTTGCGCAGCCTGCGGCACCGGCTGGCCCGGCGTCTTGCCTTGCAGCGGACGGTTCGGGTCGAATTGCGCCTGGCTCGCGCCGGTGTCCGAGGCCGCGGGCGGCGCCACCTTCGACACGAACGGCGTAGGCGCACGGGTGATATACAGCGCCACCACTACCGCGATCGCAAGGCCGACGATCAGGCCCAGCACGATGCCGAGAAAAGTCCCCCCGGTTTGTTTCGATTGCTTTGTTGTGCGGCGTGGTTTTGCCATCGTACGAATTACCTGCAAAAAGAATCCTGGAACGGCCGTCGATTATAACGACGGCCGCGTGCATGTTGCGTCGGAGGACTTACATCTTGACGGGAGCGGAGACGCCGATCGTCGCGAGACCGTTGGCCAGCACTTGACGCGTGGCCGCGAGCAGCGCGACGCGTGCATTGCGCTCGGCCGCATCGTCGACCAGCACGCGCTCGGCTCTGTCATTGTAGAACGAGTGGAATTCCCCGGCGAGGTCGCGCAGATAGAACGCGACCGCGTGCGGCGCGAGTTCGTCGGCCGCGTGTTGCAGCATGTCGGGGAATTCGGCGAGCTTGTTCAGAAGGGCCATTGCACGTTCGCTCGTGAGCGGCGCGACGTCCACGCTCGCGAGCGCGCTTTCGTCCGTGCTTTTGTCCGAGCCATAGCGCGCCTTGCATTCGGCGATCACCGAGCAGATCCGGGCATGCGCGTATTGCACGTAATGCACGGGATTTTCGTCGTTCTGTTTCAGCGCGAGGTCGATGTCGAACACGAATTCGGTGTCCGCCTTGCGCGAGATCAGGAAGAAGCGCACCGCGTCGCGACCGCGCCGAATCGTTTCCTCGTCGATCAGGTCGACGGCCGCTTCCGAGCCCGGCATCGCGCCGCCCGACCATTCGATCAGGTCGCGCACTGTCACGTAGCTGCCGGCGCGCTTGGAGATTTTCACCTCTTCGCCATTGCGCATCACTGTGACCATCTTGTGCAGGACGTAGTCGGGATAGCCCTTCGGAATACCGACACCGAGACCCTGCAGGCCGGCGCGCACCCGCGCGATCGTGCCGTGGTGGTCCGAGCCCTGAACATTGATCACTTTGGTGAAGCCGCGCTCCCACTTCGCGACGTGATAGGCGACGTCGGGGACGAAGTAGGTGTAGGTGCCATCGGTCTTGCGCATCACGCGGTCTTTGTCGTCTCCTTCGTCGGTGGTGCGCAGCCACAGCGCGCCTTCCTGCTCGTAGGTCTTGCCGGCAGCGATGAGCGCCTCGACGGTTTTCTCGACCCGGCCTTCCGTGTACAGCGACGACTCTAGGTAGTACTGGTCGAACTTCACGCCGAATGCCTGCAGGTCCATGTCCTGTTCGCGGCGCAGATACGCGACCGCGAAGCGGCGGATCGCTTCGAGATTCTCGATGTCGCCCGCGCCGGTGACCGGCTCGCCGTCGCTCGCGGCCACCGTCACACCGTTCAGATAGTCTTTCGCGATGTCGGCGATGTACTCGCCGTTGTAGGCCGAAGCCGGCCAGCCTTCGTCGCCGGGGGCGAGGCCGCGCGCGCGCGCCTGAGTGGACAGCGCGAGCGTGTGGATCTGCACGCCGGCGTCGTTGTAATAGAACTCGCGGTGCACGTCCCAGCCTTGCGAGGCCAGCACGTTCGACAGCGCGTCGCCGAGCGCGGCCTGGCGGCCATGGCCGACGTGCAGCGGACCGGTCGGGTTGGCCGAGACGAATTCGATCAGCACATGCTTGCCGGCGTCGCGCTGCGAGCGCCCGAATGTGCCCTTTTCCGCGAACACGGCGGCAATCACCGCCTGCTTGGCCGTGGCCGTGAGGCGCAGGTTGATGAAGCCGGGGCCGGCCACCTCGGCGGCTTCGACGAGACCCTGGGCTTGCGGCTGCGCGAGCAGCGCATCGACGATCTGCTGCGCCAACTGGCGCGGATTGGCGCGCAGTGGCTTGGCCAGTTGCATCGCCACATTGCACGCGACGTCGCCGTGCGCGGCGACCTTCGGGCGTTCGAGCGTGATGGTGGGCGACACGAAAGCGGCTTCGCTCGCGCCTTGCGTGGCGAGCGCGACCTGCTTCACGGTGTCGGCGAGCAGGGTTTCGAGGGTATGTTTATGTGCGGGCAGCATGCTTGTTGCGAGTCCAGTGAGGCAATCCGGTGATGCGGAAGGGGCGCCGGCCGCGCGGCTGGCGCGGCCGATTCGTTAGAAGCGAGGAAAGCGGCGAGGCACCCGGTGCGGCATTTTTGAAGGCGCCGGGGTACATCCGAAGCGCCATCGGGCACGTTGTCTGCAACGTGGTAAGCGGTGCACGGCAACTGCAGCGGTGTCGACTGCATGGCATACGGGGTTGCGGCCAACTGCCCGGCCACGCTGCTCGCGCTTCGCTTCGCCTCGCGCGGCGCAGGGCGGCGCGCTTTTCCGTCCAGACGGATTTTAGCAGGTGCTAATATGTTCAATGAGATGCCCAGCAAGGGCCGTGGCCGCCGCGCCTGACCGGCGAGTTGTCGTGACAGGCGCGTCATGCGCGCCGGCAGCCGCCTTCGGGCCGCTCGCGCGTCGATCCGACATAACGAAAAAGGGAACAGTCATGCTGATTACTTTTAAATGCCGCGCCTGCCCAGACGTGTTGATGCTGGAGAATCTGGCTCAGTATCTGGTCGGCATTGTCGGCAAACGCCTTGGGGAGCGGGGCGTCATCATTCACGACGAACTGGGCCCGGCCATCGAGAAGCTCGAAGCCGCCATCACCTTCGACAAGCAGGAACGCGCCGAGCACGACGGCCATTTCCACGAAGGCGAAGATGGTCATGAGCATCACGAGATTCCGCCGGGGCTCGCGCAGCGCGCGTATCCGTTCCTCGACATGCTGCGCGCGGCGCAGAAGGAAAACGCGGACATCGTCTGGGGTCTCTGATCCCCCGCACGCCGCGCGAGAGCGTGCGCAGCAGCCGCAACGGCTGATACGCGAGGCCTGAGGCCTGACGCACCAATGAAAAGAGCCCGCTCGACGCGGGCTCTTCGTTTTTGGAACGGGCCGAGGCCGGCCGTACCGCTTACTGGCTGGCGGCCTCTGCCGGGGCGGCAGCGGGAGCCGACGCACCTTTCTTCGTCTTATGCTTCTTCGGTTTCTTGACGTGCTTCGCGACCGGCGGCGAATACGAGCTGACCGCGCTGGAGCCGCCGGGGGCGGCGGGCTGGGCCAGTGCCGCAGAGGCACCCACGGCAAGTGAAACAGCAGTCAAGAACAGCGCCAGCTTTTTCATACGATTTTCTCCATTGACGATTGCAATTAAATAAGCCGACGCGTTTTGGCCGCGCCTGGCGGGATGAAACCGACCCAGTCTACAAAGCCGAAAATTACGCTGCCGCAAATATTCAGTCTTTCAGACCCGATATGGTGGGTTTCCCGCCACAAGGCTTATAGCAATGGCGCCAACGCCCGTTCGGCGTCCTTTTTCGACAGCGACATACGCTGCGCGTAGTCTTCGAGCTGGTCCTGGCCAATCTTGCCGACCGAGAAATACGTGCTGTCCGGGTGCGCCAGATAGAAGCCCGACACGCTGGCCGCCGGCAGCATCGCGAGAGATTCGGTCACGCTCATGCCGATTTCGGTGGCTTGCAGCACGTCGAACATGTCGCGCTTCACGAGGTGATCCGGGCAGGCCGGGTAGCCCGGCGCCGGACGGACGCCGCGATACTTTTCGGCGATCAACTCGTCGTTCGACAGGCTTTCGGTGTTCGCGTAGCCCCACAGGTCGCGCCGCACGCGTGCATGCAACGCTTCGGCGAACGCTTCGGCGAAGCGGTCGGCGAGTGCCTTCAGCATGATCGCGCTGTAGTCGTCGTGATCCTTTTCGAACTGCTTTTCCTTCACGTCGACGCCCAGACCCGCCGTCACCGCGAACATGCCGATGTAGTCGGCCACGCCCGAGTCTTTCGGCGCGATGAAGTCGGCGAGCGACCTGTTCGGCCGCATCACGCCGTCTACCACCGGCCGCACGCTTTGCTGGCGCAGGTTGCGCCACGTGAGCGCGACTTCCGAGCGCGATTCGTCCGTGTAAATTTCGATGTCGTCGTCGTTGACCGTGTTGGCCGGCAGCAGCGCGATCACGCCGTTGGCCTGCAGCCAGCGGCCCTGGATCAGACGCGCGAGCATCGACTTGCCGTCCGAGAACACGCGCCGCGCCGATTCGCCGACGATCTCGTCGTTCAGGATCGCCGGATACGGGCCGGCCAGGTCCCAGGTCTGGAAGAACGGGCCCCAGTCGATGTAATTCGCGAGTTCGTTCAGATCGAAGTTCCTGAACACGCGGCGGCCGATGAACTTCGGCTTGACCGGCTGATAGTTCGCCCAGTCGACCTTGGTCTTGTTTGCGCGCGCTTCGGCGAGCGTGACCATCGGCTGCGCTTTCTTGTTGGCGTGCTGGTCGCGGATGCGGTCGTAGTCGGCTTTGAGTTCGTCGACGTATTTCGCCGCGCCTTCGTCGGACAGGAGGCTCGATGCCACCGACACCGAACGCGACGCGTCGGGCACATACACCACCGGGCCCTCGTAATGCGGCGCGATCTTCACTGCGGTGTGCACGCGCGAGGTGGTCGCGCCGCCGATCAGCAGTGGAATCTTCTTCACGCGGAAGTAGTCGTCGCGCTGCATTTCCGATGCGACGTAGGCCATCTCTTCGAGGCTCGGCGTGATCAGCCCCGAGAGGCCGATGATGTCCGCGCCTTCGACCTTCGCCTTCGCGAGAATGTCGTTGCACGAGACCATCACGCCCATGTTGACCACTTCGAAGTTATTGCACTGAAGGACCACGGAGACAATGTTCTTGCCGATATCGTGCACGTCGCCCTTAACCGTGGCGATGACGATCTTGCCTTTCGCGCGCACGTCCGCGCCGGCTTCGGCCATCAGCTTCTTTTCTTCTTCGATGAACGGGATCAGATGCGCGACCGCCTGCTTCATCACGCGCGCCGACTTGACGACCTGCGGCAGGAACATCTTGCCCTGACCGAACAGGTCGCCGACGATGTTCATGCCGTCCATCAGCGGGCCTTCGATCACGTTGATCGGGCGGCCGCCTTCTGCCGCGATCTTCGCGCGCACTTCCTCGGTATCTTCGACGATGAAATTGGTGATGCCCGACACGAGCGCGTGCGCCAGACGTTTTTCGACCGGCTGGTTGCGCCACTCGAGGTTTTCTTCCTTCTTCGCGGCGCCGGTCTTGAACTTGTCGGCGATTTCGAGCAGCCGGTCGGTGCCGTCTTCACGGCGGTTCAGCACCACGTCTTCCACGCGTTCGCGCAACTCCGGGTCGAGGTCGGCATACACGCCGAGCTGGCCCGCGTTGACGATGCCCATGTCCATGCCCGCCTGGATCGCGTGGTAGAGGAACACGGTGTGGATCGCTTCGCGCACCGGGTCGTTGCCGCGGAACGAGAACGACACGTTCGACACGCCGCCGCTCACCTTCGCGTACGGCAGGTTCTGCTTGATCCAGCGCGTCGCTTCGATGAAGTCGACCGCGTAGTTGTTGTGTTCTTCGATACCGGTGGCGACCGCGAAGATGTTCGGATCGAAGATGATGTCTTCCGGCGGGAAGCCCACTACGTTCACGAGGAAGTCATACGAGCGTTTGCAGATCTGCGTCTTGCGCTCGAAAGTGTCGGCCTGGCCCTGTTCGTCGAAGGCCATCACGACGGCGGCCGCGCCGTAGCGGCGAATCAGGTTCGCGTGATGGCGGAACGCCTCTTCGCCTTCCTTCAGCGAGATCGAGTTGACGATCGCCTTGCCTTGCACGCACTTCAGGCCCGCTTCGATCACTTCCCACTTCGACGAGTCGATCATGATCGGCACGCGCGCGATGTCCGGCTCCGACGCGATCAGATTCATGAAGCGCACCATCGCCGCTTTCGAATCGAGCATCGCTTCGTCCATGTTGACGTCGATGACCTGCGCGCCGTTTTCGACCTGCTGGCGCGCGACGGCAATCGCTTCGTCGAACTGGTCGTTCAGGATCATTCGCGCGAACGCTTTCGAGCCAGTCACGTTGGTGCGTTCACCGACGTTGATGAAAAGCGTCCCGGACGTGACGTTGAACGGCTCGAGGCCGGCAAGGCGCATGGTGTGATCGGTCATGGCGTATGTGGGAGTCGATTGCTTGCGTTGAGGTGCGGCTGCAGTGCGGCTATTTCGATACTGCGGGAGCGGCGGCGCGAACTCGGGCCGCCTCGCTTACGCGGCGTCGCGATACTGGGTCGGCCACTGGCGCGGCTTTACTTCGGCGAGCGCCTGGGCAATCGCCGCGATGTGCTCCGGCGTCGTGCCGCAGCAGCCGCCGGCGATGTTCACGAGACCGGCCTGGGCGAACTCCTTGAGCAGGCCCGAGGTATCCGCGGGCAATTCGTCGAAGCCGGTGTCGCTCATCGGATTCGGCAACCCGGCGTTCGGATAGCACGACACGTACGTGTCGCAAAGCTTCGCCAGTTCGGCGATGTACGGGCGCATCAGCGCCGCGCCCAGCGCGCAGTTCAGACCGAACGTAAGCGGCTTCGCGTGACGCAGCGAGTTCCAGAACGCCTCGACGGTCTGCCCCGACAGAATACGCCCCGACGCGTCCGTGACGGTGCCGGAGATCATGATCGGCAGACGCTCGCCGGTGTCTTCGAACAGCTCGTCGAGCGCGAACAGCGCGGCTTTGGCATTGAGCGTGTCGAAGATCGTTTCGACGAGGAACAGGTCCACGCCGCCGTCGAGCAGCGCCTTGGCCTGCTCGTAGTAGGCGGTGCGCAGTTCGTCGAACGTGACGTTGCGTGCGCCCGGATCGTTCACGTCAGGGGAAATGCTTGCGGTTTTCGGCGTCGGTCCGATCGCACCCGCGACGAAGCGTGGCTTGTCCGGCGTCGAATACTTGTCGCACGCGGCGCGCGCCAGTTTCGCCGACTCGAGATTCATCTCGATGGCGAGCGCTTCCATGCCGTAGTCCGCCTGCGCCACCGTGGTCGCGCCGAACGTGTTGGTTTCGATGATGTCGGCGCCCGCCGCCAGATACTGCTCATGAATCTCGGCGATGATCTGCGGCTGAGTGATCGACAGCAACTCGTTGTTGCCCTTGATGTCGCGCCCGTAGTCCTTGAAGCGCTCGCCGCGATAGCGGGCTTCGTCGAGCTTGTAGCGCTGGATCATCGTGCCCATTGCGCCGTCCAGGATCAGAATGCGCGACTTGAGCAGCGCGGGGAGCGCCGTGCCGCGCGTGTAGGCGGGCTCGGAACGGACTGGCGTGGCGGTTTGAGCAGGCTGGTTCATGGCGGATGAGGGCTTGCGCCGGCTTTTTCGGGAAACCTGTCATTGTAGCCGCTGCCGGGCTGATGCGCCCGGCGCGGGTGAAGCCACGCCCCGGCCTGCGGGCATGACAGTGAGCCAAAGATAACGCGAGAAGGGTATGGGGACAAACCGTTAGCGGACAAAAGCACGCTGCCAAGAAAACGGCCCAGCGAGGCAAAAGCCTGCTGGGCCGTTTTACGGGTGCTGACCGCCCTATAAAGGCCGCCGGCTGGGCCGGACGGCGCGGTCAATCCATGTCGCCAAAGAGGTCGAAGCGAATCTCGCGGTTAGTGAAGGATCACAGGTTGATGCATCAGACTGTCGAACTGGCCGAGAAATTCGTCGACCTCGTCCAGGGACGGTTCTTCTTCAATCAGCTTCTGCACGTGCTCGCGAAAGCGCGCCGCCATTGCACCGTCGATGTAGATTTCGCGCTGCATGTTTTTGTCGACGATCTCGTAGCCACCCGACTTCATGGCCAGAGGACCTTCCTGCGGCGGAAACTCGACGACACAATAGTTGGGGCTGTTATAGATCATTTGCATGGCGACACTCCTTATTTCCGTTGGCTCCTGGCCGTTTCTGCACCATACGTGGAGCGTATTTGGTGGAATTCAAGGGGTGGGTCCGGATGTGACGCTTGCCCAGCTTCCGAACCTACCGGTTAGACCGGCCTTTCAAGAAACGTTTCAAGCAGTGCAGCAAAACGGTGAGATTGCTCGATGGGCGCGAGGTGAGCGGCGTCGAGAAGTTCGAACTGTGCGCCTTCGATGGCGTCTGCTATTGCACGGGTTGCAGCAGGCGGCGTGCCTGAGTCGTGGCGGCCCGCCACGGTCAAGGTTGGACAACGAATGCTTCCCAGCTTACTGCTTACGTCGAAATCGCGCAGCGCTTCGCATGCCATGGCGTAGCCTTCTGGCAACGTATGAGCGAGCACCTCGCGAATCTGCTCCACCGCTTCGGGATGCGCGGCCTGAAAACCGGGTGTGAGCCAGCGGCCCAAGGTCGTGGGCACTAGCGCCGCGACGCCGTCGCTGCGCGCCGTACGGGCGCGTTGATCCCAGACGGCGCGGCCCTCCGGCAACGTGCGGGCGGCGCTGTCGGCGATTGTCAGGGTGTCGACGCGTGACGGGTGGTTCAGTGCGAATTGCTGCGCGATCATGCCGCCCATTGACATGCCGACCAGATGCGTCGTCGGGGCACCCAGCGCATCGAGCAGCGCGGCGAGATCGTTTGAAAGATCGTCGACACTGAACGGCTGGCCGGATACAGCGGTATTGCCGTGGCCGCGCACGTCGTAGCGCAGCACGGTGTAGTCGTCGCGGAAATAGCCGGCAAGCTGGTCCCAGACGGACAGATCGCCGCCCAGTTGATGGATGAACGTCAGCCACGGGCCGCCGCCCTCGTTGCTCAGCACATAGCGCGTTTCGATTCCGTTGATGTTCACTTGCATGCGGGCTCCTTGAAGGGAACGCAGTGGAAGGGTCCGTTCTCCATTTGCGCGTCGTGTTCCGCCCCTGCGATGGGGCTGATCCTAAACGCAGCGTACGCGCGAACGGGTGCAGCAAGTGGTGCGAGTCGGCGTCGTCGCGGAAGTTCGGCGATTCGATCGAAACCCTGTTCGGATTGTGGGGATGTCAGGGTTTGACGTCGCCCGGGGCGGTCGAATCGACGGGTGCGACGCGCGAAGGTTCGGGCGTTATTGCCGACGTATCGGCGGGCGGGGTGGTTGAATTGTCAGGCGAAGGCGAAGGCGAAGGCGAAGGCGAAGGCGCAGCGGCCGCGCCGCCGTCATCGCTGCTGCCGACGCTCGGGCCGGCATCGTCGAGCGAGAGCTTGCCGCGCCACACCAGTTCGAATTGCGTGCCGTTCGGCTCCGTTTGAACGATGCGCGCGGGCAGCCAGCCGAGCGACGGCGCGAGCCAGACGTCGATGCGTCGCATGTCGCCGTCATGACGCGGCAAGCGTTTGAAATGACGCGTATCGAGATAACCCTCGGCCGTGCGGATGGTCTCGTCGCCGATCGTTTCGACCGGCCAGTTCTCGCCGCTGTCGTTATCGACGACGAAGAACTGCCGCGTCACACCGGGCTTATACGCAGACGGGTCACCGCGTACGAGGCTCGCGAGTTGCATCACCATGCTGAAACGGTCCTGCGCACCATCGGGCAGCGCCAGCGTGGCCGGGGTGCGCGTGAAGCCGATCTTTTTATCGGTGCGGTTGAAGATGGCGATGTCTTCCGCCCGATGGCCGCGCTTTTCGCTGTACTGATCCGGCGCGAGACCGAACGCATCGATGCGGCCACGGCTCGAGTAGACAAATGGGCCGACGAACGGCAGCGGCACGGACACGATCATCTCGTAGCCTTGCGCGTTGCTGGTCCAGTGGATCGTGCCGGGCTGGTTGCGCACGCCGTTGTAGAACATGTCGTACTGCAGTTCGGCGGATGGCGGGACCGAAAACTTCACCCCGGGCGCCGCTTGAGGCGCGCTGGCGGCAGCAGGCGCGCTGGCTGTGTCTGCGGCATGTGCGGCGGCATCGGCGTGAGCATTGGGACTCGCCGCTGCGGCCGGCGCGCTTGCCGCCACGTCCGACGCAGCGGCTGTCGGCTGCGCAGCTTGCGTTGCCGGTTGCAGCGCGGTCAGCACATGTTCGCGCGGCGGACTCGCCGCGGCCTTGTGCGCAGGCACCGGGGCGGGCGCGGGGGGCGCGGCCGGCGCGGCTTTGCGCTCGATACGCTCGGGCGTCAGCAGCGCGACCTGCACCGGTACGTGCTCGTGATCGGTTGGATTGAGCGTCGCGCGGTTGCGCTCGAACCACTGCGCGGCAATCCAGTGCAGAACGGCTACCATGGCCAGCACCGCAAGCCATCGCCACGCGCGCGCCGCGCCGCGCGGCCCGTTGGGCGGCTGGCGATTGACGCGGCGTGCGGCGGGAGCTGAAGCCATCGGCGATTGAATTTGGATGGGATGGATGAGGGCGCTGCGGGGCGCACGTATGTCGGCTGACGGGAAAAGACGTTCACTCCGATGTGCACGCGCATGGCGAGCGGCGAACGGATTCGACCGCACAGCCGCGCATGATGTTCCTCGACGGCGAAAACACGCAGGGGCCTTATGCGTTCGACGCGGCCCGCAATGTCCACGACCGCCAACAGCGTCACCCGCGCCCGCCATCCCATACTGCCGACATCGAATCATCCGCCGACGACTACAACACCGCCGGGTCCTCAGTTTTCGTGACGTGGCGCGGCACTATACCCCAGCTCGTACGAGAGCTTTTGCGCGCATTCACGCAGCGCCGTATCGATCTCGCCGCCCCAGCGAATATCGAACCCGCCTTCCTGGCCGAGCGTGACGAGGCCGAGCGCGAGTTCGCCGGTCGAGTCGAACACCGGCATGCAGAACGCGTGAATGGTCGGCAGCAACATGCCTTCCACGCGCGCTGCTTGATGCTCGCGCACCTGAGCCAGCACCTTGTCGACTTCCTCGCGCGTACGCGGGCCGCCCATCTGCGACGAGCGGCGCGAATCGGCCAGTTCGCGCTCGAGCATCGCGGCGGTCTTGCTCGCCGGCAGATAGGCGGCGAACAGCAGGCCGGTGGCGGAACTGAGTAACGGCATCACGTCGCCGAGTTTCAGCGACGCCTTGGCCGGATGGCTCGACTCCATCCAGTGAACCATGGTCGGCCCCTGATTGCCCCACACGGCGATACCGACCGTCAGATCGAGCCGGTCGCGCAACTCCGCGAGCGCGATTCGCGCGAGCTTGACGCCGTCGACACGCGCAAGCCGCGCAAGCCCTAGCTGCAAAGCGAAACCGCCGAGCTCGTAGCGGCCCGACAGCGGGTCCTGCGCGACGACGCCGAGGCGCAGAAAGCTCACCAGATAGCGATGCGCCTTCGCCGGGCTCATGCCGGCGCGCTGCGCGAGATCGCGCAGCATCATCGCGCGCGGTTCGCGGGTCAGCACGTCGAGCAGCCGGAAGCCGACTTCGATCGACTGGATGCCCGAGCGCAGCTTCTCCTCGCTGGCCTCGATGCTTTCGTCGTCGGCTTCGGGGGCGTCGAGCGGGTCAGCAGAGGCGGTGTCGGTGCGGATCGCGCCGGAGCGGGTGGTTGAAGGCATGAGCGGGGCGCATCGAGCGCGTTCAAAAGATGATGGAAAGAAATGAGTGGCGGCACATGGGATAGTGGCGTTCGCGCGCAGTCGCGGTCGCGCCCGCCAACGCACCGGCATCGTGCAGGGCAAGCAGCACCCGGCAGCCAGCAACGCCCCTTGCCCAGGCAACCCCGTCCACTTGGGCCACGCCGATTCACCATCGTAGAATAGATTCACTCCATCGTCACTAACACGGTTCACTCCCCTATGAAACTTGCCACGCTGAAGGACGGCACGCGCGACGGCCAACTGATCGTCGTGTCCCGCGACCTGCACACCGCGGCCATCGCCGATGCGATCGCGCCCACCATGCAGCGCGTGCTCGACGACTGGTCCTTCTACGCGCCGCAACTGCACGAGTTGTACGACGCGCTCAATCAGGGTCGCGCGCGCAACAGCTTCTCCTTCGACGCGAAGGAATGCATGGCGCCGCTGCCGCGTGCGTTCCAGTGGGCCGACGGCTCCTCGTACGTGAATCATGTCGAACTCGTGCGACGCGCGCGCGGCGCGGACATGCCGCCGGAATTCTGGACCGATCCGCTGATGTACCAGGGTGGCAGCGACGACTTCATCGGCCCGAAAGACGACGTGGTATGCGCGTCGGAGGCGTTCGGCATCGACTTCGAAGCGGAAGTCGCCGTCATCACCGCCGACGTGCCGATGGGCGTCACGCCCGACCAGGCGCTCAGAAGCGTGCGCCTGATCACGCTGGTCAACGACGTATCGCTGCGCAACCTCATTCCCGCCGAACTCGCGAAGGGCTTCGGCTTTTTCCAGAGCAAGCCTGCCACGTCGTTCGCGCCCGTCGCGGTCACGCCCGACGAGCTCGGCGAACACTGGCGCGAAGGCCGCGTGCACCGGCCGATGATCGTCCACTGGAACGGCAAGAAGGTCGGCCAGCCTGACGCAGGCACCGACATGGTGTTTCACTTCGGCCAACTGATCGCGCACGCCGCGAAAACGCGCAACCTGCGCGCCGGAGCGATCGTGGGTTCGGGCACGGTGTCGAACAAGGACGCGAAGCGAGGCTATTGCTGTATCGCCGAGAAGCGCTGCCTCGAAACCATCGAGCACGGCGCGCCGCAAACCGAGTTCATGAAATACGGCGATACCGTGAAGATCGAAATGTTCGACGAAGCGGGCAAGTCGATTTTCGGTTCGATCGATCAGGGCATCGCGCCGCTGGATTGAAATCTGGCGGCAGGGCGGAATGCAGAACCGCGTTCGCGCCACCCTTGCACGGACGAAAGGGTTTCGCCCGATGCCGCCGCCACGGCGCGCGGCTACACTGACTGGCGCGGCGGCAAGGCCGGGGCGGCGGGCCGCCGGCTCATCGCAAGTCGTGCAGTGAAAACAATGGCGCAAATCCGCGCTCGGCGGCGCGGGCGCAGCGCATCGGCAGTCCATCAAAAACGAAAAACCGACGTGAGGAGACAGCATGCCGCGATTGGAATCCCTCGAGCCTGGAAGCCTGCGCGCTCGCGCGCCGAACGTGATTGCATGCGTGCGCGCGAGTCATGGGCACAACCGTTTCGTGCGCCGCGCCGCCGCGCTATGCGCGGCGCTCGTCGGTGCGTTGCCGGCGCTGGCGAGCGCGCAGGTCAAGATCGGCCTCGTGCTGTCGCTCACCGGCCCGGCTGCGTCGCTCGGCATTCCCGCACGCGACACGGTCGCGCTGCTGCCCAGACAGATCGGCGGACAGACAGTCGAATACATCGTGCTCGACGACGCATCCGACACGACCCAGGCCGTGCAGGATACCAAGAAGCTGATCTCCGAAAATCGCGTCGACGCGATCATCGGTTCGTCGATCACACCGAATTCGCTCGCGATGATCGACGTGGTCGCCGCGGGTGAAACGCCGATGATCTCGCTCGCGTCGTCGGCTAAAATCATCGAGCCCGTCGACGCCAAACGTCACTGGGTATTCAAGACCCCGCAGACCGACGCGATGATGGCCTCGGCCATCGCCGAACACGCGAGCACGCACGGCGTCAAGACCATCGCGTTCATCGGCCAGGCGGATGCGCTCGGCGAAACCTTCTATGCCGAAGTCGCGAAGTTCGCGCAACTGCATCACATCGGCATGGTGGCGAGCGAGCGCTTCAATCGCACCGACCCGAGCGTGACCGGCCAGATCCTCAAGATCATCGCGACCCATCCCGATGCGGTGGTGGTGGGCGCGGCCGGCACGCCCGCCGCGTTGCCGCCGAAGACACTGCGGGAGCGCGGCTACAAAGGCCTGATCTATCACAATCACGGCGTCGGCAATAACGACTTCCTGCGCGTCTGCGGCGCCGACTGCAATGGCACGTTCCTGCCCGCGAGCCCGGTGCTGGTCGCGGCGCAATTGCCGGCGGATCATCCGGCCAAACGCCTCGCGCTCGACTACATCGCGCGCTTCGAGGCGTTGCGCGGACCGGGCAGCGTGTCGGCGTTCGGCTCGTATACGTGGGACGCGGGCGTGTTGCTCGACCATGCCGTGCCGATCGCGCTGAAGGCGGGCGCGCCGGGCACGCCGGAGTTTCGCCGCGCGCTGCGCGATGCGCTCGAAGCGACGCACGGTCTCGCGGACACCAACGGCGTGGTCAACATGAGCGCTACCGATCATCTCGGGCTTGATCAGCGGGCGCGCGTGATGGTGGAAATCAGGAACGCTAAATGGGTTTATCAGCCGCGTTGAAGGTGCGGCGCATGCCGCCGCCTTTCCCGTTCGCGCGGCTCCGGTTCAACAGCTACAGCGACACACGGATTGTTCATCATGTCTCAGGCACCACACAGTAACGGCCACAGCAACGACCCGTATTACGCTCACTATCAGTCGCTGCAGTTGCATCGCCATCCGCACGGCGTGCTCGAAGTCGTGATGAGCGGCGAGGGCGCGAACAAGAGCGGGCTCGCCACCGCCAATGCGCGAATGCACTTCGAACTCGCCGAGATCTGGCGCGACATCGACCGCGATCCCGACACGCGCGTCGCGATCATTCGCGGCGAGGGCAAGGGCTTTTCTGCCGGCGGCGACCTGCAACTGGTCGAAGACATGGCGACCGATTTCGACGTGCGCGCGCGGGTGTGGCGCGAGGCGCGCGATCTCGTCTACAACGTGATCAATTGCAGCAAGCCGGTGGTGTCGGCGATGCATGGTCCGGCGGTCGGCGCGGGACTCGTGGCGGGCCTGCTCGCCGATATCTCGATCGCGGCGAAGACCGCGCGCATCATCGACGGCCATACGCGCCTCGGCGTCGCCGCCGGCGATCATGCGGCGATCGTCTGGCCGCTTCTGTGCGGCATGGCGAAGGCCAAGTACTACCTGCTGCTGTGCGAACCGGTGAGCGGCGAAGAGGCGGAGCGCATCGGCCTCGTGTCGCTCGCCGTCGATGAAAACGATCTGCTGCCGAAGGCGTTCGAAGTCGCGCAGAAACTCGCGAACGGCTCGCAGACCGCGATTCGCTGGACCAAGTATGCGTTGAACAACTGGCTGCGCTCGGCGGGCCCCGCGTTCGATACGTCGCTCGCGCTGGAATTCATGGGTTTTGCCGGGCCGGACGTGCGTGAGGGCGTGAACTCGCTGCGTGAACGGCGCGCGCCCGCTTTCGGCGCAAGCGATCCGTGGCGCGGCCAGCCGCAGGCGCCGTCGGGCAATGGCGCGAACGATGACACCAATGGCAGCGCCAACAACGGCGCAGCGGGCAAAGAGCGGTCCTGAGGCCGTGCTTCGCACGGTATGATCGAATCGCACACGCGCGAATCGCGCTCATTCCTTCCCCCAATGCATCGAGGCGACAAGCATGACCGACACGACTGATTCCACGCCGCCCTTTCCCGGCTTTCCTGGCTTCCCGCCCGCTGAAATGCTCGATCGCATGTGGGGCATGATGCGGCTCTCGCCGTTCGGCTCCGCGCTCACCGGCGCGCAACCGGGCGGCGGCCTCGGGCCGTCGCTGTCGATGATGTCCGACATGATGGCGCCGCTCACCAACGTCGAGGAACTCGACAAGCGCATCACCGATATGCGCGCCGTCGAGCAGTGGCTGAAGCTGAATCTGAGCATGCTCCAGTCCGCGATTCAGGCGCTCGAAGTGCAGCGCGCGACGCTCGCGACCCTGCGCGCGTTTGGTGCGTTCGCGCAGTCGTCGATGGCGCAGCCCGCTGCGGCGTCCGCCGCGCCGAGTCCCGCGCCGGCGAGCGGCTGGCCGCATCCGGCGGCGCCCGCGCCGAGTCCGGCCGCGCAGAGCGCCGCGCCATCGGACAGTGCGGCTGCCGCAGACAAGACGGAAGAGGACACGCCGGCCACGCCGCCGTTCGACGCGTCGGCCTGGTGGAATCTCCTGCAATCGCAGTTCGACCAGATCGCCCAGTTCGCGATGACGCAACCGGCCGCCGCCGCAGCAGCAAGCGGGGCAGCAAGCGGGGCAGCGACGGACGCCAAAAAGGACGCGGCGAAGCCGTCGGCGGCGCGCGGCGCGGCGGCTCACACCTCGGCATCGGAGCAAGCCGGCAGTCCGGCGAAGAAGCGGCCGGCGGCAAAGCGTGCATCGACCTCCGCAAAACGCACGAGCAGCACGGGAACGAGCGGCTCGACTGCGAAAAAGTCTATTTAAAGACAGGAACGAAAGACAGCGGCGCGCGCGTCGCGTCGCAGCGCCAAAACCTCGAGGCGGGCCTGGCTCAAAACGCAGATTCGCCGCCTGTCATGCTTTTGCCGCTGATGACGAGGCACACTGCGCCGATTGCGGGCTTTTTTGCCACAGCTCAAGCGGGCACCGGAATTGCGACCTGTGTGATGCGAAATCGGTAAAGTCCGCGTGCTATCATTGTGTAAGCTTCATTTGGCTTTGGGCGTGCGTTGACAAGAACCAATCCAGCCGCCCTCGCTTCATTTGCCGCCGGTGCGACCGGCGCAGGGCTGGACGGTGCGGTTTTCATCGCAGACTGGCTCGACCTCAGGCACAGGGTATCCCTCACCCACGGTTGGCCGCACAGCGCGTAACTTACGGGTTGGCGCTGGCGCAAGACGCCCGCACTTCTTTGCTGCCAAGTGCATTTAGGCAGCCGATTACCGCGTAAAATTGAATGCTTGGCCGACAAACGGTGTATTTCGTTCGTCGTGAGCGAAAATGCTACACGTAGTAGTTACAGACACAGACAGTATGCGCAGAACAGGGGTGGGACTATGAACACCATGCTTTATCCGGAACTTTATAAATCGCTCGAATCCGTTCGATGGGACATGGAAAAAGACATTCCCTGGGACAAGTTCGACGCATCGCTATTGACCGACGAGCAGGCCGCGACGATCAAGATGAACGCGATCACCGAATGGTCGGCGTTGCCCGCCACGGAAATGTTTCTGCGTGACAACCATCACGACAGCGATTTCTCCGCGTTCATGAGCGTGTGGTTCTTCGAGGAACAGAAGCATTCACTGGTGCTGATGGAATATCTGCGGCGCTTCAAACCGGAAATGTGCCCGACTGAAGAAGAGCTGCACGCCGTGCGCTTCGAATTCGATCCGGCGCCGCCGCTCGAAACGCTGATGCTGCACTTCTGCGGCGAAATTCGCCTGAATCACTGGTATCGCCGTGCAGCCGAGTGGCACACCGAGCCGGTCATCAAGCAGATCTACGAAACCATTTCGCGCGACGAAGCGCGCCATGGCGGCGCGTATCTGCGCTACATGAAAAAGGCGATGGTGCAAACCGGCGACATCGCACGCGCTGCATTCGCGAAGATCGGTGTGCTGATGGCTTCGGCGCGCCGCACGGAAAAGCCGCTGCATCCCACCAACCTGCACGTGAATCAGGCGCTGTTCCCGCGCGACACGATTCAATCGCGTCTGCCGGATCCGGAATGGCTCGAGCGCTGGCTCGACGAACAGATCCGTTTCGACGACGGCTGGGAAAAGAAAGTGATCGAGCGCATTCTGCACAACCTGTCGCTGCTGTTCGAGCGCACCTTCACCACGGCGCAGGAATTGAACCGCTATCGCAAGGAAGTGGTGGCGCGCTTGCAGGCGGAGCAAAAGTCGGCAGAACAGCCGGCGTGATGGAGTGATGAGGTCTCGCGGATTCAGGCGCCCTTTAGTGCCGAAGCCGCGAACCGGTTTGACGATTTCTGGAACGGCCCGACAGGCGTGAGCTTGTCGGGCCGTTTTGCTTCAGGGCGTGCACCGTGTATCGTGACGGCATTTTCTCTCTCCGACTTTGTCATGGCTGCTATTTTCGAACGCAAGATTCTGACGCGCGATGCACTGGTGAAGCTGCGTCCTTCGTTGAGCGCGCCGGTCGTGTTCACCAATGGGGTGTTCGACATCCTGCATCGCGGGCACGTGACCTATCTTGCCGATGCGAAGGCGTTGGGTGCGTGCCTCGTCGTCGGTGTGAATAGCGATGCGTCGGTGCGCATGCTCGGCAAAGGCGATGACCGGCCGATCAACAACGAAGCCGACCGCATGGCGTTGCTGGCGGCACTGGAGAGCGTCGACTACGTGGTGTGCTTCGGCGAGAAGACGCCGGTCGAACTGATTACGGCGTTGCGCCCGGACGTGCTGGTCAAGGGCGGCGACTACGATATGGACGCGTTGCCGGAGTCGGCGATCGTGCGAGGCTGGGGCGGCAAGGCGTTGGCGATTCCTTTCGAGCACGATCGCTCGACCTCCGCGCTGCTGAAGAAGGTCCGCACGCAGGGCTAAACGGTGTCGTGGTGAAGGTCACGCGGCGCGCTCGCGTTCATAAGAAACTGCAATTGCCGCGCTGTGTCGTGCTTTCGCCCGCAGCTTCTTACTGCGGCAACGCCGATGCCGCAACCGGCGCCGCCGGCGCCGGCGCTCCGACGACCGGCTGATCGGCGGCTTCGGCAGCGGTGATCGGCCGCACTTTCAGCCAGTCCGGATGCACCTGGCGATTCAGATGATTCGGCTCGCGGCCGCCGGCCGTGGGCGCCGGGCCGAATACGCCGCGCACCGCGACGAATGCCAGAATGTTGGCAAGAAGCAAGATGGCGATCGGCCAGCGAAGCATTGTGGATGGTCCCGTCCAGAGAAAGTTGAGCCGTTCTTATGTTGGCGGCTTGCGATTCAGGCGCTCTGTTGCACCGTGCCCTCGGCCGCAATCAGCGCGAGGCCGGACAGCACGAGCGAATCGTGGCGAGTATGCGGCACTTTAAGCGCACCCGCCACTGCGTGCACGGCGCCGCCACTGACGACGAGCCGCACCGGCACCTGCCATTCATCCTGCAAGTCGCGCCACGTCCGCTCGATCAAACCGGCTTGCGCCAGCGTGCAACCGGCGGACAGCGAGCGCGGCGTGTCCGTCGCGAAGAACGGGCCGCGGCGTGCGGTGTCGCGTGCGTCATCGGCATTGAGCAGCCCCCGTGCCGCGGCGGCGTCGAGCATCGGCAGTTGCGCCGTGTGCTCGCCGAGCGAGCGCATCATCAGGGTCCAGCCCGGCGCAATCAGGCCGCCGACAAAACAGCCGTCCGCACGCAAGGCTTCGAGCGTGGTCGCCGTGCCGAACGTCGCGATCAGCAGGTGTTCGCCGGGAAACGCGGCATGCGCGCCGATCATGCCGGCCCAGCGATCGCTGCCGAGCGCCTCGGGGGTGCTGTAGCAATTGGTCACGCCGCATTGCTGCGCCCGGGCGCGGATCGTGGTGAGCGGCAGTTGCGGCCAGTGCGCATCGAGCAGCGCCGCGACTCGCGCGGCGACGCCTTCACCGGCGACATTGGATAACCACGCGCTGCCCGGCGTCGGCAAGTTCGACCAGTCGGGCTGATCGGCGCCGCCCTGCGCCGCATGGTTCATGTGTGCCAGCGCGCCAGCGGCGAGCTGTGTGCCGCCCGCCTGCACGAGCGCCCACTTGATCCGGCTATTGCCCGCGTCGATCAGCAGATAAGGCGCGCCGCTCGTCATGCGGCACCGTCGGCCAGACGCAGCGAGACGTCGCCGGTCGCGATGGTCTGGCGGCCGGTGGCGGTGTCGAGCAGCAACTGGCCTCGCTCGTCGACGCCCGCCGCCACGCCGCGCGTCAGTTCCACACCTTGTTCCAGCAGCACGACTTCGCGGCCTGCATACGCATGCACGGCATTCCAGCGCGCCTGGAACGGCGCGAAGCCTTCCGCGCCGAAGCGCTGCAAAGCCGGTTCGAGCGCGTTCAGCTCGGCGGCGAGCGTGTCGGTGAGATTGGCGTTGGGCAGCGCGCGTTGCAGCGCGGTCGGCATCGTGCCGCGCGCCTGCGGCGGCACATCGGCGTTCAACGCGCCGACCTGCGCTGCCAGTTCGTCCGCGCCCTTCACATTGGTGCCGATGCCGATCACGACGGCGCTGGCGTCGCGCGTGCTCCAAGCGGTTTCGATCAGGATGCCGGCCAGCTTGTCGCCTTCGAGCAGCACGTCGTTCGGCCACTTCAGCGCGATCTGGCCGGGACCGGCGACGGGCAGCGAGCGCAGCGCGTCGACGAGCGCGACGCCGACAGCGAGACTCAGCCCCGCCAGCCCTTCCAGCGGACGCGGCAACACGCACGCGACCGAAAACAGCAGCGCATTGCCCGGCTCCGCGTACCACGGACGGCCACGCCGGCCGCGGCCGGCGGTTTGCAGATACGCGACTCGCACGATCGGGCGCGGCAGCGCGCCGGCCTTACGCGGCAGCGCCTTGACGCGGGTCATCAGGTCGGCGTTGGTCGAGCCGGTTTCCTCGACGATTTCGATCGGCCAATCATGCGCATGCGCGCCGAACAGCGCGACCGCGCGCTCGCGGTCGATGCGCCAGTCGGCGCCGGCCGCGCTGGTGGCTTGGGGTGGAGTCTTGGAAGCGTTCATGCCGCATATTGTAGCGACAGCGAACTCCATGGGGGGTTGAGCACGGCCCATCTGCCGCGCCTTCGCTACAATGGCCCTTAACCCGATAACCAGATTCTCGCGATCCTTGAACTACGACACTCCGCCCGGCCTTGAAGTCGCGGCTGGCAGCCAAGGCAAGATCGTCCGGCTCTCGGGCCAGTGGACGGCGCTCGCGCTCGCGCGCGACCGCGCCACTGGTCACGTGATTCCTCTGCTGCGCTCGCTCACCGGCGCCGAGGGCATCGGCGAGTGGGACCTGTCGCGCATCGACCGGATGGACCACGTCGGCGGTCAGGCGCTGTGGCGCGTGTGGGGCCACAGGATGCCCCCGGACACGACGCTCACCGACACGCAGCGCGACATCTTCGAGCGCATCGCGTTGCTCGACACGGTGCGCGAGAAGGCCGAGCCGGTGGTCAGATTCGATCCGTTCACGCGACTGGGTCTCGCGCTCTTCTCGTTCTTCGAGCACCTGTACGGCGGCGTCGGCATGCTCGGGCGCGTCGTGCTCGATCTGCTCGCGATCGTGCGCAAGCCGAAAATCACGCCGTGGACCGAAATCTCGGCGAACGTCTACAACGCGGGCGCCCGCGCGCTGCCGATCACCGCGCTGGTCGCGTTCCTGATCGGCATCGTGCTCAGTTATCTGTCCGCGCAGCAACTGCGGCTGTTCGGTGCCAACCAGTACATCGTCAATATTCTCGGGCTCTCGGTGATCCGCGAGCTGGGCCCGGTGCTGTCGGCGATTCTGGTGGCGGGGCGCTCGGGCTCGGCGATCACCGCGCAGATCGGCGTGATGCGCGTGACCGAGGAGCTCGACGCGATGCGCGTAATGGGCATCCCCCACGGCCTGCGCCTGATCCTGCCGCGCGTGATCGCGCTAGGCGTGGCGATGCCGCTGCTCGTCATGTGGACCAACATCATCGCGCTGACCGGCGGCGCGCTCGCCGCCAAGCTCGTGCTCGGCATCGACATGAGCTACTTCGCGCGGGCCTTGCCGGGCGTGGTGCCGATCGCGAACCTGTGGATCGGCCTCGGCAAGGGCGTCGCGTTCGGTATGCTGATCGCGATCGTCGGCTGTCATTTCGGCTTTCGCATCAAGGCCAATTCGCAGAGTCTCGGCGAAGGCACGACGACCTCGGTGGTGACCTCGATCACCATCGTGATTCTCGCGGACGCGGTGTTCGCGATCCTCTTCCAGAACGTGGGGTTAGGATGATCGCGCCACTCACCCAGGCCGTGCGCGGCCAGCCCTTGCCGTCGATCGCCGAGCCGGTGATCGAGGTGATCGACATCACCAAGCGCTACGGCCGCAACATCGTGCATCAGCATCTGAACCTGGACGTGCGGCGCGGCGAGATCATGTCGATCGTCGGCGGCTCGGGCTCGGGCAAAACCACGCTGGTGCGGCAGATTCTCGGCCTCGAGCGGCCGTCCTCCGGCACCATCAAGCTGTTCGGCGAGGACCTCGCGACCATCTCGCCAGAAACCGCGCTGCTGATGCGCAGCCGCTCCGGCATGCTGTTCCAGCGCGGCGCGCTGTTCTCGTCGCTGTCGGTGTTCGACAACATCGCGCAGCCGGTGCGCGAGCTCGGCACGGTGCCCGAAGACCTAATGCGCGACATTGTCATGCTCAAGCTCGAGATGGTCGGCTTGCCGTGCAAGCATGCATCGAAGATGCCGTCGGCGCTCTCGGGCGGCATGATCAAGCGGGTCGGCATTGCCCGCGCGATCGCGCTCGAACCCGAATTGCTGTTCCTCGACGAACCGACCGCCGGGCTCGACCCTGAGGCGTCCGACGAATTCGTCGAGCTGATCTCCGCGCTGCATCGCGCGCTGGGTTTGACGGTGGTGATGATCACGCACGATCTCGACACGATGATCGCGCTGTCCACCCGCGTCGCCGTGCTGGCCGATCGCAAGGTGCTGGTCGCCGCGCCGGTCGAGGAGGCGGCGGGCGTCGATCATCCGTTCATCCGCGAATATTTCCTCGGCCTGCGCGGGCGCCGCGCGTTGCAGGCGCTGCCGCCGGAACGCCGCGCGAGGCTGCCGCGCGCGGCGCTCGAGCCGGCATCGTCCGAATTGCCGCTGTGAACCAGGGAACCTGACAATGGAAAACAAATCGCATGCCTTCTGGGCCGGACTCTTCACGATCGTCCTGCTGCTGGCTATCGCGGCGGCGGCATTCCTGTTCAACGTCGACCGTTCCGTGCGCGTGCCGTACGACCTGATTGCGCGCACCAACGTGACCGGCCTGTTTGCGGATGCCGCGGTGCGCTATCGCGGGCTCGACGTCGGCAAGGTGCAGTCGATCAAATTCGATCCGAACCATCCGGGGCAGATTCTGGTGCGCATCCTCGTCGATACGCGCGCGCCGATTACCCACTCGACCTTCGGCAGCCTCGGCTTTCAGGGCGTGACCGGCATCGCCTTCATTCAGCTGGATGACAACGGGCGCGACCCGCGGCCGCTGCCGTCGTCGATTCACGCGGTCGCGCAGTTGCCGATGCGCCCCGGCCTGCTCGATCAATTGCAGCAACGCGGCGACATCCTGCTGCGCAAGCTCGAAAGAGTCGCCGACGACGTGAACAATATTCTCTCGCCGGAAATGGCCGACCAGTTGCACACCACGGCGGCCAGCATCCAGAAAGCCGCCGACGGCGTCACCACGTTGACGCAGCAGATCTCGCCGGTCACCGCCAAGCTGCCGGGCACGATCGACCAGCTGGACCGCACGCTGGCCTCGACCAATCAACTGATCACCGGCCTGAACCGTCCGAACGGCCCGCTCGAGATGAACCTGAACAAGGTCGGCACGGCGGCGCAACAGGCGGGCGTCGCGCTCACGTCGATGAACGCCACGTTGCAGGAGCTGTCGGCGCGCGTCGGCTACGACACGCTGCCGCGCGTCAATTCGCTCGCCGAAGACGTGCGTTCGGCGGCCCGCTCGGTGGACCGTGCGGCGGATACGTTCAGCACCAGTCCGCGCAGCGTGCTGTTCGGCGCACCGCCGGCCGCGCCCGGACCCGGCGAGGCCGGCTTCGCCTGGCCTGCCGGCCGCGCTGCCCGATGAATCCACAGGTTTGAAGAAAGGAACGCTCATGTCACGTCCGATTCACCGATTGTTGTCCTCGAGCGCCGCCGTGGCGGTGCTGCTCGCGTTCGGCGTGCTGGCCGCGGGCTGCATGAGCGCCCCCGCGGCGCTCTCCGAGACGCGCTTCGACTTCGGGCCGCCGGGCGCGGGGGTGTCGGCGGGCACCTTGCCGGCCGTGAAGGTGCTCGATGTGAGCGCGCCCGAGGTGCTCCAATCGAACCGGCTGCTGTACCGCCTCAGCTACGCCGACGCGCAGCAGATCGCGTCGTACGCGAACAGCCACTGGACCATGATGCCTTCGCAGTTGCTCACCCAGCGTCTGCGCGGCGCGCTCAGTTCGCACGGCACCGTGCTGACGGGCGCCGACGGCGTGGCCGCGCCGGTGCTGAAAGTCGACCTGAGCCAGTTCGAGCAGGTTTTCGACAGCCAGATGGAAAGCCATGCGGCGATCACCGCGCGCGCCACGCTCACACAGAGTGGCAAGGTGATCGGCCAGCGCACGTTCGTCGCCCAGGCGCCGGCCAGTTCCGCGGATGCCGCCGGCGGAGCGCGGGCGCTCGCCACGGCCAGCGACGATCTGGTCGCGCAGATCGGTGCGTGGCTGGCCACGCAGGCGCTGGTCGCCGCGCAATGACGGGCCCGCAGCGCACGCAACGGAGCGCTGCATGAGCCAACGACCCTGGCTGCGCCGTCCGTCGGTGCTGGCCCGGCAAGCGCTGCTGCTGTATGCGGCGCTGATCGTGTACGGTTCGTGGTATCCGTTTTCGGGCTGGCGTTCACTCGGGCTCGGGCCGTTTGCCTATCTGTTCGATCCCATGCCGCAGTACCTGACGGCGTTCGACGTCGTCACCAACGTGCTCGGCTATATGCCGCTCGGCGCGTTGGTGGTGCTCGCGGTCTATCCGCGCTGGCGCGGCCCATTGGCCGTCGCGCTCGCCTTCGTGCTCGGCGGGCTGCTGTCGGGCGTGATGGAGGCGGGGCAAACGTATCTGCCGACGCGCGTCGCGTCCAACCTCGATCTGGCCGCCAACGCGCTCGGCGCTTTGCTCGGCGCGGCGATGATGTCGCCCGCGACCGGCGCGCTGCTCGATCGCGGCTTGTTGAGGCGTATGCGACTTCTGTGGTTCGAGCGCGATCGTGCGGCGCTCGCGTGTCTGGTCGTCGCATGGCCGTTTGCGACGATGTATCCGGCGCCGCGCCTGTTCGGTCTCGGCAACTGGCCGCGTGCGCTCTGGATGCGCTTCGATTCGACGACGCAGGACGCGCTGCTCGCGTGGACGCCGCAGGGCTGGCACGTCGGCGCATGGCCAGCCGTGGCCGCCGCATGGTTGCCCGACGACGCGTGGGAAGCCGTGATCACCACGCTGAATCTGTTTGCCGCGCTGGCGCTGGCGTCGCTGCCGGTGCGCAGCCACGCGCCGCGGGCGCGGCTGTTGCTCGTGTTCATCGTCGTCACGTTGTGCGTGAAGGTGGGCGCGACGTTCTTGCAGTCGCAGTCGGGTCTCGCGTTCGACTGGGCGACGCCCGGTGCGCTCACTGGGCTCGTGTGCGGCACCGCTGCCGCGCTGTTCGCGCTGCATCTGCGGCGCCGCTCGCGCGCGGCGCTCGCGAGCATGGCGCTGGTGGTTGCGCTGGTGTTCGTCAATCTGCTGCCGGTGAATCCTTATTTCGATGTCGTGCTGGCCGACTGGCGGCAAGGGCGTTATCTGCACTTCAACGGGCTCGCGCGTTGGCTCGCGTGGATCTGGCCGTATGCGGCGCTGGTGTGGCTGGCGTTTGTCGTCGAACAGGCATGGCTCAAGCGGCGTATGAAGCGCGTGTGAGGGAGGGTGCGGTGCGAGAGTGGCCTGCCCGACACACGCGCAATGGACCCGCACAGCACACGCCTCGCCGCTGGCCCGCATCGGCGGCCATCAGCCCCCCTCGCTATAATCGACCGCACACGAGGCGCGCCGACAGCGCCATGGCCCTCCCTCACAAACTCGTCCCGGACATCATGGATTCCTTCTACAAGCACCACGTCTTCTTCTGCCTGAATCAGCGCGAACCCGGTGCCGAGCGCCCGAGTTGCGCGAACTGCAATGCCCAGGCAATGCAGGAGTACGCAAAAAAGCGCGTGAAGAAACTCGGCCTTGCCGGCCCCGGCCAGGTGCGCATCAACAAGGCTGGCTGCCTCGATCGCTGCGAGCTGGGGCCGACGCTCGTCGTGTATCCCGAAGGCGTCTGGTACACGTATGTCGACGAGAGCGACATCGACGAGATCGTCGACTCGCACCTTCTGAACGGCAAGATTGTCGAGCGTCTGAAAATCGATCAATAAGCATTCCCATGAACGTACACACGAAGAAATATTTGATCGACGGCCCGGTCGGCAAGATCGAGGTCGCGCTGGATCTGCCCGACGAGATGCGCGAGAACGGCGCCGCGCCGCGCGGCATTGCGCTGGTCGCGCATCCCCATCCGCTGTTCGGCGGCACGATGGACAACAAGGTTGCGCAGACGCTCGCGCGCACCCTCGTGCAGTTGAACTACGTCACCTATCGTTCGAATTTTCGCGGCGTCGGCCAGACGCAGGGTGAACATGACGCGGGCATCGGCGAGCGCGACGATCTGCGCGCGGTGCTGGACCACATGCGCGCCGAAGCCGGGCAGGGCGATCTGCCGCTCGTGCTCGCGGGTTTTTCGTTCGGTACCTTCGTGCTGTCGCACGTGGCCGCGAAACTGCGCGAAGAAGGTCAGGAGATCGAGCGAATGGTGCTGGTCGGGACCGCGGCGAGCCGTTGGGATGTCGCGCCGGTGCCGGAAAACACGCTCGTGATTCACGGCGAGACCGACGAGACTGTTCCCATTCAATCCGTTTACGACTGGGCGCGTCCGCAGGAATTGCCCGTGGTCGTGATTCCCGGGGCGGAACATTTCCTGCACCGCAAACTGCACGTGCTGAAGCGGATCATCGTCGACGCGTGGCGATGATCCGCGCCGCGCGCGCGTTTTCCGGGGTACAGGTACGCGAAACCGCCAATTAATCGGTTTGCGCCACCCGGGATTGGCCGGATAGCGCGCGTATAATGAGCGCTCTTTTTTTGAGCGCAGCACGGTCCATCCGGCAGTTCGCGCGTCGCGGAGCGTCATTTCGCGCGCAGCGGTGCCTGTGGGGCATGCTGCGCGAACCAACCAGGTCGCCGGAAGTCCAATGGGCGCCGCGCCGTTTTACGGCCAGACGCCCGCCGACCGGCTCTTCCAAACTATGCGCCCTGCGCGCGATGTATTTTCCGCACGAACCGACCTTATGCGTTTCTCGACCACCGGCCGCACGTCCTTCCCGTCAGTTGCTTCCTTCGTTCCCCTCAAGCTTAGCCGCGCCGTCACCCTCGGCATCGTGTTGCCGGCGACCCTCGCTGCCAGCACCGCGTTCGCACAAGTGCCGCCGCCGGCGGTGAACGCGCGCTCGTGGGTGCTCGTCGACGCCACCAGCAATCAGGTGCTCGCCTCCGGCAATGCCGACGAGCGCGTGGAGCCGGCGTCGCTGACCAAGCTGATGACCGCCTACCTCGTCTTCGAAGCACTGCAGACGAAGAAGATCACGATGGATCAGACCGTGATGCCGAGCGAAGCGGTGCGCCGCGTGCGCACGGACGAATCGCGCATGTTCATCGAAGCGAACAAGCCGGTCACCGTGCACGACCTCGTGTACGGCATGATCATCCAGTCGGGTAACGACGCGGCGATCGCGCTGGCCGAACTGGTCGGCGGCAGCGAGGCGCAGTTCGTCAACATGATGAACACCGAAGCGCAGCGCCTCGGCATGAAGAACACCCATTTCGCCGACGTGAACGGCATGCCCGACCCGCAGCACTACACGACCGCGGGCGACCTCGCGGTGCTGTCGGCGCGTCTGATCCGCGACTTCCCCGACTACTACAACATCTTCTCGGTCAAGGACTTCACGTACAACAAGATCAAGCAGCCGAACCGCAATCGCCTGCTGTGGATCGACCCGACCGTCGACGGCCTGAAGACCGGCCACACGCAAGCGGCGGGCTACTGCCTGATCGCGAGCGCGAAGCGTTCGCTGCCGGGCACGACCGACGCGTCGCGCCGTCTCGTCTCGGTGATGATGGGCGAGACCAAGGAACACGACCGCGTGCAGGACAGCCTGAAGATGCTGAATTACGGTTACACCGCGTATGACACGGTGCATCTGTACAAGGCGAATCAGGTGGTGGGCACGCCGCGCGTCTACAAGGGTGCGCAGGACAGTGTGCAGATCGGCGTGAAGAGCGACCAGTACATCACCGTGCCGAAGGGCATGGCCGACAAGGTCAAGCCGCAGATCGAGCAGGTCGACACGCTGATCGCGCCGATCGCGAACGGTCAGCAGGTCGGCGTCGCCAAGCTGGTGGCCGACGGCAAGGTGCTCGCGCAGTTCCCGGTGGTGGCCTTGCAGGCCGTGCCGCAAGCCGGCGT
The DNA here is from genome assembly GCF_902859935.1 of Paraburkholderia fynbosensis. Classification (GTDB taxonomy): domain Bacteria; phylum Pseudomonadota; class Gammaproteobacteria; order Burkholderiales; family Burkholderiaceae; genus Paraburkholderia; species Paraburkholderia fynbosensis. The sequence continues at coordinate 132,147 of NZ_CADIKI010000017.1, read as the reverse complement.
GGTCGGCCGCGTGTGGGATTCGCTGATGCTGATGTTCAACAAGAAGAAATAAGAGCCTGACGCAATGACCGCTGTTTCCGAGGTTTCGCTCGATCCGATCGTTTATCTGAACGGCGAGCTGGTGCCGTTGTCCGAAGCGCGCGTGCCGGTGCTCGATCGCGGCTTTATTTTCGGCGACGGCATTTACGAGGTCGCACCGTTGTACGCGTCGCGCCTGGCGCATCAGGGCGGGCGCACCGCGTTCCGTTTTCCGCAGCACCTCGCGCGCCTCGCGCGCTCGGTGGGCAAGATCGGCATCGCCAATCCGTTCGACGACGCCGGCTGGCGCGAACTGATTGAGCGGGTGGTCGCGGCGAACGAGGCTGATGGCGGTTTGCCGGCGGATCAGGATGCGATTGCCTATATTCAGGTTACGCGCGGTGTCGCGAAGCGCGGCCACGCTTTCCCGGCCGGCATCCAGCCGACCGTGTTCGTGATGGTCACGCCGCTCAATCTGCCGGACGCCGCGCAGCGTGCCCAAGGCGTGCCCTGCGTGAGCGCCGAGGATCGCCGCTGGCTCAATTGCGACATCAAGTCGGTGTCGCTGCTCGGCAATGTGCTGATGGCGCAATTCGCGGCGGAGAATGACGCGTTCGAGACGATCCAGTTTCGCGACGGCATGCTGACCGAGGGATCGTCGTCGAATGTGTGGATGGTGAAGGACGGCGTGCTGTCGGCGCCTCCGCGCAGCCACAAGATCCTCGAAGGGATTCGCTACGGTCTGATCGAGGAGCTGACGGCCGAGTGCGGCATCCGCTTCGAAGCGCGTGAGATCAGCGAAGCCGAGTTGCGCGCGGCCGACGAGATCATCGTCAGTTCGGCCACCAAGGAAGTGCTGCCGGTCACGCGGCTCGACGGCCAGCCGGTCGGCGAGGGCAAGCCGGGCGCGGTGTTTGCGGCGCTGTATGCGGCGTATCAGCGAGCCAAGGACAAAGAAGCGCAACAGGCGCAGCAAGGAGTAGAGAATGAATTCCGCGACCGACTCACTGTTTGATTTCCCCTGCGATTTCCCGATCAAGATCATGGGTAAATCGCATCCGGAGTTCGCCGAAACCATCGTCACGGTGGTCCGCCAGTTCGACGGCGAAGTCGACGCGTCGCGCGTCGAAACGCGGCCGTCCAGCGGCGGCAACTACACGGGGCTGACGGTCACCGTGCGCGCCACGAGCCGCGAGCATCTCGATAGCATCTATCTCGCGCTGACCGGCCATCCGATGGTCAAAGTGGTGCTGTAACGCGTCGCGCGACGTTTCGTATCACGGCGTGACGTGCAATGCGTCCGCCGCCAGACCGGGGCTCGCAGCGGGTCCCGCCTGGCAAGCCCGGTCGAACAGCTGCTTGAAGCGTCCCACCTCGTCGAACACCCAGTCGCGGAAAGCCCTGACGCGGGCGGTGTCGAGCATTTGCGGCGGGCAGATGAAGTAGTACTGCCACGGGCTCGGCCCGTCCACATCGAATAGACGCACGAGGCGGCCCGCGGCGATCTCATGCATCGCCAGCGAACGGCGCGTGAGCGCGACGCCTTGGCCGTCGATCGCCGCTTGCAGCAGATTCGACGAATCCTGGTACAGCACGCCGCGCTTGGGCTCAGGCCAGTCGGTGAGGCCGGCGGCGTCGAACCAGGGGCGCCACAATTCGTCGTCGGAGCGCAGCAACGGGACTTTGGCGAGATCGGCCGGCGTTTTCGGCAGGTTGCCGCCGTTGAAATGCGGCGCGCAGGCCGGAAAGAAAATCTCCTCCAGCAGCAACTCCGAATGCAGCCCCGAATATTTGCCAAAGCCGAAACGGATCGCGACGTCGACGTCGTCGCGCGCGAAGTCGGTCAGCGCGTTGGTGGACAGCAGTTCGAGGTCCCATTGCGGGTGCGCCTCGATGAAGCTGCCGATGCGCGGCGTCACCCAGCGCGCTGCGAACGACGACAGCATCGACACCACCAGGCGGCGCTCGCGGTCGCCGGCGCGGATTTCGCGGGTGGCGTCGGCGAGCGCCATCAGCGCGGTGCGCACATGCGTGGCGTAGCGCCGGCCGGTTTCGGTAAGGCGCACGCGCTTGCCGTCGCGGGCGAACAGCGATACGCCCAGTTCGGCTTCGAGCGCGCGGATCTGGTGGCTGACGGCGCCGTGCGTGACGAACAGTTCGTCGGCGGCGCGCGAGAAGCTCTCGTGACGTGCGGCGGCCTCGAATGCCTTGATTGCGTTCAGCGCCGGTAATTGACGGAGGTCCATCGCAATATTTCTCACATAGAGATGAAAATAGATCGTTTTGCGTAAACCCTTGCTACGCCTACGATTGTAGCCATGAAACGATTTTTGGCGAGGGCATCATGCGAGAAATTTCCTCTAGCATTGCGTTTGAAATCCGTAACGGCGAAACGCTGCCGATGAAGGTCGCGCGCAGCACCAAGCTGGTGGTCCATGGCGGCGCAATCTGGGTCACGCGTAGCGACGACACCGAAGACTACTGGCTGCAACCGGGCCACACGCTTCGGCTGCGGCGCGGTGAGCGACTCTGGCTGAGCGCCGAGGGCACCACGCACGCGAAGGTGGCATTTTCCGTACCGACGCGCTGCGACGAACGCGCGTTGAACTGGCTCGCGCGGGTCGGTGAACGGTTGATGATGCGCCTGCGCGGCGGTTGGCGCACGGTTTGAGGCGGGGGCGGCGCGCGGATGACGTTGGGCGGTGGCCGCCGATAGGCCGAGACGCCAAGTCACTGGCCGTAATAGGCACACGTGCCGCCACGCCGTCCAATGCGCTTCCAACCGGCGCTGCTCCCTACGCACCCGGCAACACAGCGCCCGTCCGCACCGAGGCCTTTCGAATGAAGTCACCCCCGGCGCGGATCCCGGTATTTCGGTAAACTGCCGGGACCATGAGCACCATCCCGGTTTCCCCGTCTCACTCACCCGCCACGGCGCCGCTTACGCTGCGCTGGCTCGGCAACGAATCCTACGAAGCCAGCTTCGACGCGATGCGCGCATTCACCGATGCACGCACGGCCGATACCGCCGACGAAATCTGGCTGGTCGAACACCCACCCGTCTTCACGCTTGGGCAGGCCGGCGATCCGGCGCATCTGTTGGCCGCCGACAGCGGCATCCCGCTGGTCAAGGTCGACCGAGGGGGCCAGATCACGTATCACGGGCCCGGCCAGGTGGTCGCCTACCTGCTGCTCGATTTGCGTCGCCGCAAGCTGATGGTGCGCGACATGGTCACTCGGATCGAGCAGGCCGTGATCGACACCCTGGCGGCGTATAATCTCGCCGGAGAACGCAAGGCCGGCGCCCCCGGCATCTACGTAGCGCCTGATCCGGGCGCCGGACTGCATGCCGGCGCCAAGATTGCGGCACTCGGTTTGAAAATCCGCAACGGCTGCAGTTATCACGGCGTGAGCCTGAACGTGAAGATGGATCTGCGGCCGTTTCTGGCGATCAATCCATGCGGCTACGCGGGGCTCGAAACGGTCGACATGGCAACGCTCGGCGTTGCCGCCGGCTGGGACGACGTGGCCCGTACCCTTGCAGCATGCCTCACCGCAAACCTCGACGGCAGTCCCGCGGCCGTCGCCCAACCACAGGCTGGTGCGCTCACCGCCTGACTGGACCGAACGAATGACTGACGTTACCGCGAACCTCGCAGCTTCCCCCGCGCCCGAAGGTGTGCCGGCTTCCGCCGCCTACGACGCTACCGCGAAGCAGAAAGCGCAAGCCAAAACTGCTCGCATCCCGATCAAGATCGTCCCGATTGAAAAGCTGAAGAAGCCGGACTGGATTCGCGTCAAGGCGGCCACCGGCAATTCGCGTTTCTACGAAATCAAGCAGATTCTGCGCGAACACAACCTGCACACGGTGTGTGAAGAAGCGAGCTGCCCGAACATCGGCGAATGCTTCGGCAAGGGCACCGCGACCTTCATGATCATGGGCGACAAGTGCACGCGCCGCTGCCCGTTTTGCGACGTCGGCCACGGTCGTCCCGACCCGCTCGATCCCGAAGAACCGGGCAACCTCGCGCGCACCATCGCCGCGCTGAAGCTGAAGTACGTGGTGATCACGAGCGTCGACCGTGACGATCTGCGCGACGGCGGCGCGGCGCACTTCGTCGAATGTATTCGTCAGACTCGCGAGATGTCGCCGGAAACGCGCATTGAAATTCTCACGCCGGATTTCCGCGGGCGTCTCGATCGTGCGATCGGCATTCTCAACGCCGCGCCGCCCGATGTGATGAACCACAACCTCGAAACGGTGCCGCGTCTTTACAAGGAAGCGCGTCCGGGTTCGGACTACGCGCATTCGCTGAAGCTGCTGAAGGACTTCAAGGCGCTGCATCCGGACGTCGCCACCAAGTCCGGCCTGATGGTCGGTCTCGGTGAAACCGAAGAAGAGATTCTGCAAGTGATGCGCGACCTGCGCGAGCACGACGTGGACATGCTGACCATCGGCCAGTATCTGCAACCGTCGGAACACCATCTGCCGGTGCGCTCGTACGTGCATCCGGACACCTTCAAGATGTACGAGGAAGAAGCGTACAAGATGGGCTTCACGCATGCCGCGGTCGGCGCGATGGTCCGCTCGAGCTACCACGCCGATTTGCAGGCGCATGGGGCCGGCGTGGTCTGAACGCTTTAGCTCGTTGTCCGTATTGAGGATGAAAAAGCCCGCACGCGTTGCGGGCTTTTTTCTGCCGGCTTTGCGCCCGGCCACCCGTCTCATCCCACGCTGCTACCTCGCTGTAGCATCAGTCCGCGGACTTCGCGCCCTCGCGTTGTGCCGATGCGCGAAATGCGTCGACGAGTTTGTCGACGATACGATCGAGCGCCGAGTGCTCTTCGTCGCTCAACACCGATAACAACTCCGCCTCCAAAGCCTGCCCCAGTTCGTCGCTGGCCGCCCGCGTGCGCTTGCCGGTGGTCGTCGGCCACAACTGGAAGTGACGCGCGTCATCCGGATGGATCGTGCGCCGTACCTGCTTGCGCTCGATCAGATCCGCCAGCAGCTTCGACAGCAGCGTCTTCTCGATCAAGGTCTGTTCCCTCACCGCCGTCGCCGTGATACCAGGCGCATCGCAGATGATCCGCAGCACGCGCAGAGAGCGCACATCGAAACCGCACGCCGGCTTGTACACCGCATTGGCTCGGCTGATCATCTCGGTCTTGATCAGATCCAGTTTGAACGTGAGGAAGCGCGCAAACTTCATGTCTTCGGTAACGGCGCGGGCTTTCGGCTTGGCAGGTGGCATACCGCTTGGGACTGTCGGGCTCGGGTTGGGTCGGGGGCGTCGCCCGAGCGGCGTGGATAGCCGCTCAGATCAAGCTCGATGATAGACGAAGCATGGCCGCCGCGCGCCGTTCGTCCGTAAAAGCACTAGTTGAAATTTGCAACTATTAAAGTATCTTCCGGTAACGGGATCCTCATCGCCGCGGCGAAAAAGATCTCACCTTCATCATGTTTCGAGGGATGCTGGCATGCAGACAAATGTGGAGTGGGGTGCGCTCGCGGAATCGATGCGGACGTGGCGGCGGGACATTCACCGGCATCCGGAACTGGGATTTCACGAGCATCGCACGGCTGAACTGGTCGCCGGCCTGCTGACTGGTTGGGACATCGAAGTTCAGACCGGCGTGGGCGGCACGGGTGTGGTCGGCACGATCCGGGGCACGCTGGGCGCGGGGCCATCGATCGGATTGCGCGCCGACATGGACGCGCTGCCGATGCAGGAGAAGGGCACCGTCGCGCACCGCTCGACGCATGACAACGTTTTCCACGGCTGTGGCCACGACGGCCACACGGCAATTCTGCTGGGCGTCGCGAAGCATCTGTCGGCGCATCGCGCGTTTCGCGGCACCGTCCATCTGATTTTCCAGCCCGCCGAAGAAACGTTGCGCGGCGGCTCGGAGATGATTCGCGATGGTCTCTTCGAGCGCTTTCATTGCGACGAAATCTACGCGCTGCATAACAACAACGCGTTGCCAGCGGGCAAGGTCGGCGTGCGCAGCGGCGCGATTCTTTCGGCCTGCGATCTTTTCCGGATCGACATCCAGGGCGTTGGCAGCCACGCCGCGATGCCGCACCGCTCGATCGATCCGCTGATGATCGGCGCGGCCATCGTGCAATCGATCCAGAGTATCGTCAGCCGCAATATCGATCCGCTCGACACCGCCGTGGTCAGTGTCTGCAAGTTCATTGCCGGCACCGCGATCAACGTGATCCCGGACACCGCCATGCTGGAAGGGACCGTGCGCACGCTGTCGGTCGCGGCCCAGGAACTGACGTTGAAGCGCCTGCGCGATATTTGCGACGGCGCGGCGCGTATGTATGGATGCACGGTCGAATTCGAGCATCTGCAGAGTTCTCCGCCCACCGTCAACACGCCTGAGCAGACCGACGTCGTGCGGGCCGCCGCGGAACACGTGCTGGGCGTCGACAATGTGATTTCCGACGTCGCCCCGCTGATGGCGTCCGAAGACTTCGCCTTCATGCTGCAGCAGCGCCCGGGTTCGTACTTTTTCCTCGGTCACGACGGCCTGACGTGCCATCACCCGGCATTCGATTTCGACGACGACACGGCACCGGCAGGCGCGGCGGTGTTCCTCGAAATCGTGCGGCGTCGGCTGGGTTGAGCGCACTCGCCAATCACATCTTCATGGAGATTCGCAATGTCCGCTAACCCCGTGCCATCGTCCTCGATGGTGAGAAAGGTGGTGATTGCCTCCGTTCTCGGCAATGCATTCGAGTGGTTCGACTTCGCGATCTACGGGCTGTTTGCGGCGACGATCGCGCGCCTGTATTTCCCGGCCGACAACCCGCTCGCCTCGCTGATGTTGACGTTGGCGACCTTCGGCATCGGCTTTGCCGTACGCCCGCTCGGCGGCGTGCTGCTCGGGTTGTACGGCGACCGGGTCGGGCGCAAGAAGGCACTGTCGATCACCATCGTGTTGATGGCGCTCGGCACCGGCATGATCGGCCTGCTGCCGACCTATGCCGCGATCGGCGTCGCCGCGCCGATCCTGATGGTACTGGCGCGGATGATTCAGGGCATCTCTGCCGGCGGCGAATTCAGCGGTGCGACCACGATGTTGGTGGAGTTCGCGCCCGCTCATCGGCGCGGCTTCTTCGGCAGTTTCCAGATGTGCTCGCAGGCGCTGGCATTCTCGCTGGGCGCCGCGGTGGCGTACCTGCTCACCACCCACCTCAGCGCGGCGCAACTGGAATCATGGGGATGGCGCCTGCCCTTTCTGTTTGGCATCCTGATCGGCCCGGTGGGCTGGATCATCCGTTCGAAGGTCGATGAATCGCCGGAGTTTCTTGCCTATCGCCGCAGCGCCGCGAGCGCATCGCAGAAGGCCGCGCGCACGCCGTTGCGTGATCTCGTGCGCAAGTATCCGCGCGAGATGATCTCCAGCACCGGCATCTGCGTGGTGGGCACGGTCTCCGCGTACGTGTTCGTGTTCTTCCTGCCGATCTTCGCGAAGCAGCGCCTGGGCATCGCGACGGCGGACGCGAATCTCGCGACCTTTTTCGGAACGGCCGTCATCCTGCTGGTCTGTCCGCTCGCGGGCTACCTGTCCGATCGATACGGACGCAAGGCGGTGTTGCTGCCGGGAATGGTCGGCTATGGCGTGGCCGCGTGGTTCTTCTTCCATCACTTCATCGCCGCGCCCTCGTTCCACTCGCTGTTGCTGCTGCAAGTGGGGGTGTCGTTCTTCATGAGCTTTATCTGGGCGCCCGTGCCCATCGTGTTGACGGAAGTGTTTCCGGTCGGCGTGCGCTCGACGGGTGCGGCGCTCACGTACAACCTGGCCGTGCTGCTGTTCGGTGGACTGGCGCCGTTCGTCAACACGTGGCTCGTCAAGGTGACGGGCAGCAATGCCGCGCCGCTGTACTACGTGTTGTTCAGTCTGTTGATCGGCGTGGTGAGCACACTGCTGCTGCCGCAGACCGACGGCGGCAGGGTGCGTGTGCAGGCGGCTTCGCAAGCGCGTTAAAGGCGGCATGAGCGCCGCTGCCCGGCGGCGTCGGGGCAGCGGCGGACTACGCCACCTTGTGCCTGCAATGGCCGGGCGCCGGCACGCATCAATTCCGATCAATTCCACATGAGGCGGGAAACATTGGCGCTGCGCCGTGGCGAGGGATCCGCGAGCCGGGCGCTTCGTCATCCTGATCACGAACTTGCAAAGACTGAAGAACACGACGAGACGAGGCGCGCGCCCATGCCGGACTATCGTCGCATTCGCCCACGCGCGATACTACGCGCGGGACTCGCGTGTGAAGCCGCCCAGCGTGCCGTATGAACGCCCTTGCGGGTGATAGCGGCTTGCAACGCACCGCATCGCGAGCAGACTCAACCGCTCTTTCTGCAAGGTAACGAGACGTGGCAAACGGGATTGATCGCGGTCTATCCGCAGACTGGCCTTATCCGCGCCTGGTCGCGCATCGCTGCGGCGGCACGCTGGCGCCGGAAAACACGCTGGCCGGTTTCGACGCGTGCGTGCGTTACGGCTACCGCATGGTCGAATTCGACGCGAAGCTGTCGGCCGACAACCAACTCTTTCTGCTCCACGACGACAAGCTAGACCGCACCACCAATGGCCACGGCGCCGCCGCCGAACACACGTGGCAGCAACTGGCCGCGCTCGACGCCGGCGCGTGGCACGGACCGCAATTCGCCGGCACGCGCTTGCCGACGCTCGCCGATGCGGCGCAACGTTGCGCACGCGACGGCATCGCCGCCAACATCGAGATCAAACCGTGTCCGGGCCGCGAGGTGCTCACCGGCACCCTGGTGGCAAGGGGCGCGCTGACGTTGTGGCATGGACAGACGCCGCCACTGCTGTCGTCGTTTTCGTTCGAGGCGCTTGCCGCCGCCCGCGATGCCGCTCCGTCGCTGCAACGCGGGATGCTGTTCGAAGAGGTGCCGGCGGATTGGCTGCGCATTGTGCGTGAACTGGACTGCGTGTCGTTGCACGCGAGCCACCGCTATCTGAGCGAGCCGCTGGTCGCGCAGATTCGCGCGGCCGGGTTGCGCGTGCTGGCCTATACGGTGAACGATCCGGCGCGCGCGCAACTGCTCGCGCAATGGGGCGTCGACATGATTTGCACGGATCGCATCGACAAGCTGCAACACGACATGTTGTTCGCACCGGCGAGTCCGGCCTGAGGGTTGCATGACGCGGGCGCTGAAGCGTGAGTGAAGCGGTGCGGTCGGCACACTCGCGCCGCGCAACCGCAGGCACACGCAAAAAAAGCCTGCGGGTTTTCCCGCAAGGTTTGCCTCGACGAATTCCGGATTCCCCGACAGCCCTCGTCCGGATTTCCGGAATTCCGGACGGCATTCGTGTTGCTGCGATAAAAATCTCATAAGAATCAAGGCGCTAAGATTTATATCCGCCTGGCATCGACCTTGCAAAACAAAGGGTGCGGCCGCAACGGTCCGACAACTAAAGCAAGGAGACAACGATGTCCGACTTCCCTTCCCGGTATTTCTGAATTCGTCGTCTTGTCGCGGCCTATTGCCGTGCACAGGCTGACGAATCTTCGTTCGCGTGATGCGCAGTGTGGCAGGCCTTGAGCTCATCTCCCCAAGCAGGAACCATCGTGAAGAAACCTTTCTATAAAGTGCTGTACGTCCAGGTGATCGTGGCGATCATCATCGGCATTGCACTCGGGCATTTCTACCCGAATCTCGCCGTCGACATGAAGCCGCTCGGCGACGGCTTCATCAAGCTGATCAAGATGGTGATCGGGCCGATCATCTTCTGCACGGTGGTCACCGGCATCGCCGGCATGGAGGACATGAAGAAGGTCGGGCGCGTCGGCGGCAAGGCGCTGCTGTACTTCGAAATCGTCTCGACCTTCGCACTGGTGCTCGGCCTGTTCGCCACCCACCTGCTGCGTCCGGGCGCCGGCTTCAACATCGACCCGGCCACGCTCGACGGCAAGGCGGTCGCGTCGTACGCGGCGAAGGCGCACGGCCAGACCACGGTCGACTTCCTGATGCACCTGATCCCGGACACGCTGTCGTCGGCATTCGCGCAAGGCGAGATCCTGCAAATCCTGCTGGTCGCGCTGCTGTTCGGCGCGGTGCTCGCCACGGCCGGTGAGAAGGGCAAGGTCGTGACGAACTTCATCGAAGGCCTTTCGCACATCCTGTTCGGCATCGTGCGCATCATCACGAAGCTGGCGCCGATCGGCGCGTTCGGCGCGATGGCGTTCACCATCGGCAAATACGGCATCGGCTCGCTGCTGCCGATGCTCAAGCTGATCGGCACGTTCTATCTGACCGCGATCGTGTTCGTGGTGGTCGTGCTCGGCATCATCGCGCGCTTCGTGGGCTTCAACATCCTGCGCTTCGTCGCGTACATCAAGGAAGAGATGCTGATCGTGCTCGGCACGAGCTCGTCGGAAGCCGCGCTGCCGCAACTGATGCTCAAGCTCGAAAAGCTCGGCTGCTCGCGCTCGGTGGTGGGCCTCGTGGTGCCGACCGGCTACTCGTTCAACCTCGACGGCACCAACATCTACATGACGATGGCCGTGCTGTTCATCGCCCAGGCGACCAACACCGAACTCACGTGGGCGCAACAGCTCACGCTGCTGGCGGTGACGATGCTGACGTCGAAGGGCGCAAGCGGCGTGACGGGCGCGGGCTTCATCACGCTGGCCGCGACGCTGGCCGTGGTGCCGACCATTCCGCTGTCGGGCATGGTGCTGATTCTCGGTATCGACCGCTTCATGAGCGAATGCCGCGCGCTGACCAACATCGTCGGCAACGGCGTGGCGACGGTCGTGGTGTCGGCATGGGAAAAGGAGCTGGACCGCAACAAGCTGAATGCCGCGTTGCGCGGCGACGTGGTGGTCAAAGAACCGGCCGGCGTTTAAGCCGCGCGCAGGTTCGGCCTTCTCTATAACGGCTGCGGACACCCGCGTATGAAACCGGGTGCTCCGCGTCGATCCACCGCTTTTCCGCATCGCGAAGCTGGCGACGGCGACGCGCCGCCTTATGCCACAATGTCCGATCCTGACCGATCGGACATTGCCAACGTGACGCGCCGCCTGTTGATCCTCTTCGCGCTCGTTGCCGGGCTCGTGGCGGCGTGCGCACTGACCTACAGCATCGCGTGGCAAAGCGGCATCGACAACCTGCGGCGCAACGCCGCCGTGCGCGTCGAGCGCACCGCCAGCGCGCTGAGGAGCACGCTCGAACGCTACGAGTCGCTGCCCTATCTGCTCGCCGAGCATCCCATCGTGCAGGACGTGCTGGTCGACCCAAGCCCGGCCAACGTCAAACGCGCGAACGTCTATCTCGAAGACCTCAACCGCCACGCGCGGGCCACGGTCACCTACATCATTCCGCTCGACGGCTACTGCGTCGCCGCCAGCAACTGGCGCGGGCCGGGCAGTTTCATCGGCGCGGGCTATCAGTTCCGGCCGTATTTTCTCGATGCGGTCAATGGCGGCGTGGGTCGCTTCTTCGGCATCGGCACGATTTCGCAGGCGCCCGGCTATTACATCTCGCAACCGGTGCGGCGCGACGGCAAGATCGTCGGCGTGGCGGTCGTCAAACTCGATCTCGAATGGTTTCAGGGCGCGGATGCGTCCGAGCCGCTCGTCGTCACCGACGATCACGGCGTGATCTTTCTGTCCTCGGTGCCGGCGTGGAAATATCACACGGTACGGCCGCTGTCGGGACCGGTCGCCGATTCGATCTACCAGGCGCGGCAGTACGCGCAGCAGACCATCGCGCCGCTGCCGCTGACGATCGAGCGCACGCTCGAAGGCCATGCGCAGATCGTGCGCATCGGCGGCGGCCGCTATGCGCCGCGCTATCTCGCGTCGCGCCGCAGCATGGGCATTCCCGACTGGCATCTGATCACGATGGCGCCCGTCGATCCGGTCGACGCCGACGCGCGCAAGGCGACCATCGTCACCGGCTTCGCCTACATCTCCATCGTGTTGCTCGCGTTCTATTGGCGTATGCGCCGCGCTCGCGTGCGCGAGATGATGCGCAGTCGCACGCTGCTGCAAAAGGCCTACGCGGAACTGAATCAGCGGGTCGCCGAACGCACGGTGGATCTGTCGCAGGCGAACGAACAGTTGCAGAAGGAAGTGATCGAGCGCACGCGCGCCGAGCAGGAGTTGCGCGCCGCGCACGACGAGCTGATCCAGGCGAGCAAGCTCGCCGCGCTCGGGCAAATGGCAGCCGGCATCACGCATGAATTGAATCAGCCGCTTGCCGCGTTGCGCGGTTTCTCGGACAACACGCGCGTGCTGCTCGAACGCGGCGACCAGGCGTCGGCGCGCGAGAACCTCGAAGCGATCGCGGCGCTTACCGAGCGCATGGGCAAGATCACCAATCAGTTGAAGCTGTTCGTCGGACGGGCGCGGCCGCGCAATGCGCGCGCGCCGATCATGCGGGCGCTGCGCAATGTCGTCGGGCTGCTGCAGAAGCGCTTGCAGGGCGTCGAAGTCGTGTTCACGCTATGCGATGCCGTGAGCGGCGCGCGCACGCCGCTCAGTCTCACCGACGACCATCCCGAACTGATCGCGCATTGCGACGACCTGCGGCTCGAACAGGTGCTGATCAACCTGCTCGGCAATGCGCTCGACGCGATTGCCGGCATGAGCGCGCCGCGCATCGCGATCGAGATCGAAGTCGCCGAGGCGAACGTGTCGGTCATGGTGAGTGACAATGGCCCTGGCATTCCTGACGACGTGCTGCCGCGTCTGTTCGAACCGTTCTTCACGACCAAGGAGATGGGGCAGGGGCTGGGACTCGGGCTGGCGATCTCGTCGTCGATCGCGCGCGATTGCGGCGGCACGCTGGTCGCGCGCAACGCGCCGGACGGCGGTGCATTATTCGTGTTGACGCTGCGCCGCGCGCGCGTGCAGACGAGCCACCCGGCGGACCCGCTGACCACGGGTTCCTGAATCAAGATGGAAAACGCGATGCTGAACCACGGCCTGCAAGTGCTGTATATCGAAGACGACGAACTGGTGCGCCGCGCCAGCGTGCAGAGCCTGCAACTGGCGGGCTTCGACGTGGTCGGCCATGCGTCGGTGGAAGCCGCGGCAAAGATGATCAGCGCGGATTTCTCCGGCGTGATCGTCAGCGATATTCGCCTGCCGGGCGCGAGCGGGCTCGATCTGCTCGCGCAGTGCCACGAGCGAGCGCCCGACGTGCCGGTGATCCTGGTCACCGGCCACGGCGATATCTCGATGGCCGTGCAGGCGATGCGCGACGGCGCGTATGACTTCATCGAGAAGCCGTTCGCGTCCGAGCGCCTGATCGAAACCGTGCGGCGCGCGCTGGAGCGCCGCAAACTGGTGCTGGAGAATCTCGCCCTGCGCCGTGAACTGGCGGAGCAGAACTCGGTGGCGCCGCGGATTATCGGCCGCAGTCCCGCGATCGAACAGGTGCGGCGGCTGATCGCGAACATCGCGCCGACCGACGCCTCCGTGCTGATCAACGGCGATACCGGCGCGGGGAAAGAGTTGATCGCACGCAGTCTGCACGAGCTCTCGCCGCGGCGCGACAAGCCGTTTATCGCGGTGAATTGCGGCGCGTTGCCGGAGCCGATGTTCGAGTCCGAGATGTTCGGCTACGAACCGGGCGCCTTCACCGGCGCGGCGAAACGGCGAATCGGCAAGCTCGAACATGCGTCGGGCGGCACGTTGTTTCTCGACGAGATCGAGAGCATGCCGCTCGCGTTGCAGGTCAAGCTGCTGCGCGTGCTCCAGGACGGCGTGCTGGAGCGGCTCGGCTCGAATCAGCCGATTCGCGTGAATTGCCGGGTGGTCGCGGCGGCGAAGGGCGACATGGCCGAGCACGTCGCGGACGGCTCGTTCCGGCGCGATCTGCTGTATCGGCTGAACGTGGTGACGATCGCGCTGCCGCCGTTGGGCGAGCGTCGCGAGGACATCGTGCCCCTCTTCGAACACTTCCTGCTGGATGCGGCGGTGCGTTACCAACGTCCTGCGCCGATTCTCACCGATCGCCAGCGCGCGAGCCTGATGCAGCGCGACTGGCCGGGCAACGTGCGAGAACTGCGCAATGCTGCCGACCGCTTCGTGCTCGGCGTCGCAGAAGATCCGGTCATGTCTTGCGCCGACGACCCCGCTGCCACGCAACCGTTGAAGGAGCGTGTCGAGCAGTTCGAGCGGGCGATGATCGCGCAAGCGTTGGAGCAGGCCGGCGGGGCAGTAGCGGTGGCGGCGGATAAGCTGCAGCTCGGCAAGGCCACGCTCTACGAGAAGATCAAGCGATATGGCCTGGCGGCCAAAGGGGAAGGGGAGCGGTGAGGAACGGCGCCGGCGGCAAGGCGCGGCCGGCGCGTTTGAATCAGATCGACTCGGATCGAGCTAGGGCACAGGGCGTTACGCCTTCAGCGCCTTTTCCAGCAACTGGTCGAGTTCCGCGAACTGGGGCTCGCCGACGTAACGCTTCAGAATCTTGCCGTCCTTGTCGATCAGGAAGGTGGTGGGCGTGAGCTGCACGTTGCCGAACTGCTTGGCAGCCGAGCCGTCGTCCATGGCAACCTTGAACGGCAACTGGCGCGTTTGCGTGTAGTTGGTCACGTACATCGGCGCGTCGTAGTTCATGGCAACCGCCACGAATTCGAGGCCCCGGCCCTTGAAACGATTATAGGTCTCGACCATCTGCGGCATTTCCTTCATGCAGGTATCGCAGTTCGTCGCCCAGAAGTTGACGAGATAGACCTTGCCTTTCAGGTCCGCGGTCGTGACTTTCTGGCCGGACAGCAGCGTGAAGGTGGCATCGGGCACGCGCTGCTGACCCGCAAACGCGAAGTAGCCGGCGACCGCCAGCACGATCGCCACGGCGGCTGCGATGATGTAGCGCAGTGGGCTCGCGCGCCGGGCGGCGGAAGATGGGTTGGAGTTCATGAACGGAACCTCGAGAGTCGCGCGGAACGCGCGGGCCAGTGGGTCGGTCGGGCCGTTGGGCCGGTGCTGGACAGCGTCGCTATTGTAGCCCCATTCCGTTGGCACGGCAGGAGGCGGGGCGGCAGCGGATAATAGGGTTTTACGTTCGGTCGGTCCGATCTTCTGTCCCCATGTTCAGAACTGCCTTTTGCATTAGCCGTTTCCTCGCCCGAATCCCTGCCTGCTTTTTTTTCGGTAGCCGTTTCCGAAGCGGCCTGCCAACCGATGACAACCCGCCGGTCGGCGCTGCGGACGCTGCCTCGCGCCGGCCGCGCGGGCGTAGGCTGCTCGCTGCGACTGCTTGCGCGTTGGCGCTCGGCGCCTCGTTGAGCGCCTGCTCGCCGACCTTCGACTGGCGCACCATCATGAACAACGACAACGGCTACACCGTCGACTTTCCCGCCAAGCCGGGCAACGATCAGCGGCCGGTGCAGATCGGCGGCGCGGCGATGCCGATGACGATGCAAACGGCCGAAGCCGGTAACGCGGTATTCGCGGTCGGCACCGTCATGCTGCCCGACGACCAGGAAGCCACGCAGCGTGCGGCGCTGGCTTTTCTGCGCGACGGCCTAGCTCGTAACGTTGGCGCGGCGCCCCACGCGCACGCAGTGCAAATCCCGCTTGCGGCGGGCGGTCAGGTGCTGGGTCTCGAAATGAAGCTCAGCGGTGAGGCGGGCTCGCAGCATGAAATGCGCACGGTCTACGCCCGTCTGGCGGCGCGCGGTCGGCACGTCTATCAGGCGGCAATCATCGCCGACAAACCGCTGCCGCCAGAGCAGGTGGAACAGTTTTTTTCATCGTTCAAACTTTTTTGAAGGCGGTATTTTTGGCCGATCGGGCGCGCGAGGGAACGACGTTTATAGTGAAAGTTCCTTCGCAGCATCGTGCGCTAATTCCCGGTTTACGTTGAAGTTTCCCCCATGCTCGGCGCCCCTGTGGATAACTCTGTTGAGAACTCCCCCGCTATCTGCCGCACATGCCCGTCCCGCGGGCATCCTGACAGTTCTCCCCGACTTCGGTTGTTTTAAAAAATCCAATTAAATCAATGGGTTTCGATCGAGCCCTTCAGCGCACCTTTCAGATGTATCAAAATCTATCCGAAGCGCGCATGTGTGCATAAGTCAAGTCTTGACAGCATATTTTTCTCCTCATAACGAGCCAAAAACCCGTCGGTACTGGATGGCCTCCGCGATCTGCGCAGCGCTCGGCATCGTCGCCCCTGCGAGGTCGGCGATGCTACGGGCGACCTTTAGCACCCGATAGTAAGCACGCGCTGACCATCGGAAGCGCTCGCCGGCTTCGCGCAGCAGCGCTTCGCCCGCCGTGTCGGGGCGGCAGACCTCGTCCACTTCCCGGCCGCCGAGTTCGCGATTGGTCTTGCCCTGCCGCCGCAGTTGTCGCTCGCGTGCGACGCATACCCGTCGAGCGATCGCCGCGCTCGCCTCGCCAGCCGTCGCCGACCGAGCCGCAAGTTCGGCTGGCGTGAGCGCCGGAATCTCAAGTTGAATGTCGATTCGATCGAGCAAAGGGCCGGACAGCTTGCGCAGATAACGCGCCGCGATTTCCGGCGTGCAGCGGCAGCGGCCGCCCGGGTCACCGCGCCATCCGCAGGGGCACGGGTTCATCGCGGCGATCAGCTGGCAGGCCGCCGGGAAATCCGCCTGCAGGGCGGCGCGCGAGATTGTGATGCGACCGGCTTCGAGCGGCTCGCGCAGCGTTTCGAGGACATCGCGACTGAATTCGGGCAGTTCGTCGAGGAACAAAACGCCCAGATGCGCCAGTGTGATCTCGCCGGGCTGCGGCGGATTGCGCCCACCGACCAGCGCCGCTGCGCTCGACGAATGGTGCGGCGCCCGAAACGGGCGCTGCCGCCACTGCGCCGCCGTGAAGCCAGCCCGGCTGGCGGATAGCAAAGCGGCAGAACTGAGCGCCTCGTCGTCGGTCATGGGGGGCAGCAGGCCCGGCAGGCGGGCGGCGAGCATCGATTTGCCCGCGCCGGGCGGTCCGATCAGCAACACGTGGTGCCCGCCGGCCGCGGCAACTTCGAGGGCGCGGCGCGCGCCGCGCTGGCCGATCACGTCGGCCATGTCGGGCACGGCAGCGGGCGCGCTTTCGGCGAGGTCGGGCGCAGCGACGGGAGAAAGCCGCGCATCGGGCGCTCCGGCGAGGTGGGCGCAGAGCGACGGCAGGTCGGCGGCGCCGTAGACATCGACGCCGGGCACGAGCGCGGCTTCCGCCGCGCTGGTGGCAGGGAGATAGAGCTGCGGAGTACGCTCCGGGGGGAGGGGGGCCACGGTCGACTCTCCGTGGATCGCGGAAGATGAGAAGCCGCCGCCGTACGCGCCGCGCTGAGCCGCGCCGCTGCGCGCCGTCCCGCACGCCATCGCGAAAGCGCCGCGCATCGGCCGCAGCGCGCCAGTCAACGATAGCTCGCCGGCAAACTCCCGATACAGTAGGGATTCAACGGGAATCTGCCCGCTCGCCGCGAGGATGCCCAACGCGATCGGCAGGTCAAAGCGGCCGGATTCCTTCGGCAAATCGGCGGGGGCGAGATTGACGGTAATACGTCGGACAGGGAAGTCGAAGCCGCAGTTTTGCAGGGCTGCGCGCACGCGCTCGCGGCTTTCGCGCACTTCCAGATCAGGAAGCCCGACGATCGAAAATGAGGGTAATCCATTTGCGAGGTGAACCTCGACAGTAACTTCGGGCGCGCGGCCAGAGGCCGGCGCGCGACTGCGCACCACGGCAAGCGACATATCTTCTCCCGTCGGACGGCACGCCGGAGGCGCGCGCAAGTCCCCTAAAACGCTGATGACGTCACGGCTCGCTTGCCTGTGATGGGCAGCACTGCACAGCTGGTGCGCTACAAGCGATGCGTTAAGGCGTTGGTGAGGCGACCGGCAGCTTCTGTTCGAGTTCGGCGACGCGGCGCTCCAACTCTTCGAGGCGGGCGCGGGTGCGTACCAGCACTTGGGTCTGCGTATCGAATTCCTCGCGCGTCACGAGGTCGAGTTTCGAAAAGCCCTGCGACAGCATGGCCTTCACATTGCGTTCGACGTCTTTGGCCGGCGAGTTCTTGAACAGCTCGCTCATACGAGCCTGAAAGTCATTGAAAACATCGTTTGGTTGTTTCATGGTGTTCCCCTTTGTGCACAAAAAATGTGCATATTTCGTTACGCCTGTGCTTTGTCATCACGCATGGGCCGTCTTGGTGCGTCCCAATTTGCGTGCCGCTGCGGCATGAGCGCCTTTGGTGCGTCGCCCTCGCGTTTAAACCTTCGAACACTCTAGCAACGATCCATACGCCGCGCCAGCGTGCCCGGCCATCGTTAGCCATCCGGCCAAGGCCGCTTGCGCGCCTTTCCTGGCGCGCGCGGTGCGCAGTCTGACACAACATGGCATGCGAGTTGCTGTTACTGCCCCGCGCGCACTGCCGGACGCTTTTCGCCGGCAGAGGGATGAGACCAAGGAACGGGTTACGGGTACGCAAAACGGTTACGCAACGGGTTACGCAACTTAGCGAGGGATTTCATGAAGCTCATTACCGCAATCATCAAGCCGTTCAAGCTCGATGAGGCGCGCGAAGCCTTGTCGGCCATCGGCGTCTCGGGCATCACGGTGACGGAAGTCAAAGGCTTCGGCCGCCAGAAGGGCCACACGGAGCTGTATCGGGGTGCTGAATATGTCGTCGATTTCCTGCCGAAAGTGAAGATCGAGGCAGCTGTCTCGGACGACATCGTCGACCAGGCGATCGAGGCGCTCGAACGCGCAGCGCGCACCGGCAAGATCGGCGACGGCAAGATCTTCGTCACGCCGATCGAGCAGGTAATCCGGATTCGCACCGGGGAGACCGGCGCGGACGCTCTGTAACACGAAAAGATAGCGACACAGATAGCGATAAGAGGAAACGAAAGATGCGCAAATTATTGATGTCCCTGCTGATGGCCGGTTCGCTGCTCGCGGGCGGTATGGGCGCCGCCCTTGCGGACGACGCGTCCGCTCCCGCAGCCGCCTCGGCTCCCGATGCGACCGCCAGCGCCCCGGCGCCGGACGCGTCGGCCGCACCAGCCGCCGCAGCAGCTTCGGCACCGGCAGCAGCCGCGCCTGAGGCATCGGCTCCCGCAGCCGACGCCGCCCCGGCGGCGCCGACCGCGCCGTTTTCGGTCGATTCGTCGAAGATCAATTCGGGCGACACCGCCTGGATGCTGACCTCCACCGCGCTCGTGCTGTTCATGACGATCCCGGGTCTGGCGCTGTTCTACGGCGGCATGGTCCGCAAGAAGAACGTGCTCGCGACGCTGATGCAAAGCTTCGCGATCACCTGCCTCGTGACGATCATCTGGACGGTGGTGGGCTACAGCCTCGCCTTCACGCCGGGCGGCTCGTTCATCGGCGGCTTCTCGCGCGTCTTCATGACGGGCATGAACTACATCAAGGGCGACAAGGCCACGACGCTGACCGTCAGCCATCTGGCTCCGACGATTCCCGAAACGGTCTACTTCGTCTATCAGATGACGTTCGCGATCATCACCCCGGCACTGATCACGGGCGCGTTTGCCGACCGTATGAAGTTCTCGGCGATGCTGGTGTTCATGACGCTGTGGTCGATCATCGTCTACTCGCCGATCGCGCACATGGTCTGGGAACCGACGGGCTGGCTGGCTAGCGCGGGCATCCTCGACTTCGCGGGCGGCACGGTGGTGCACATCAACGCCGGTATCGCGGCGCTGGTCTGCGCGCTGGTGCTTGGCAAGCGTGTCGGTTACGGCAAGGAAGCCATGGCTCCGCACAACCTCACGCTCACGCTGATCGGTGGCGCGATGCTGTGGGTGGGCTGGTTCGGCTTCAACGCGGGTTCGGCGGTGGCGGCTGACGGCCGTGCCGGTTTCGCGATGTTCACGACGCAAGTGGCCACCGCTGCGGCAGCGCTCGCGTGGATGTTCGCCGAATGGGCGGCCAAGGGTAAGCCGTCGGTGCTCGGTATCGTGTCGGGTGCGGTGGCGGGTCTGGTGGCGATTACGCCGGCCTCGGGCTTCGTCGGCACGCTGGGCGCGCTGGTGATCGGTATCGTGGCGGGTGTGGTCTGCTTCTGGTCGGCCACGTGGCTCAAGCACAAGCTCGGTTACGACGACTCGCTCGACGCGTTCGGCGTGCACTGCATCGGCGGTATCGTCGGTGCGCTCCTGACCGGCGTGTTCGCGGTCAAGGACATTGGCGGCGCGGACGGCAGCGTCATCGTGCAAGCCAAGGGCGTGCTGACGACGCTGGTCTACAGCGGCGTGGTGAGCTACATCCTGCTGAAGATCATCGACATGGTGATGGGCATCCGCGTGACGGAAGAAGAGGAGCGCGAGGGCCTCGACGTGAGTCTGCACGGCGAACACGTCGAATAAGCAAAACGTCTGCGAGCCCGTGCTCCCGGGCTCGTCTGATCACGATCAAGCGCAGCGATTCGGCCCGCCTTCATGGCGGGCTTTTTTCTTGCTGGCTCTCTTGTGAGCGGCAGATTTCCCCGCCTATCATGACCATAGGGAGAATGCATTCGCGTCCGCTTGCGAATGGAGAAACCGTCCCCAAATGGACAAAGCATTTGCTCTACAATCTTTTTTCTCCAGTCTGCGAGTGATCAATGGTTCCGCACCTAGTTACGGCGTTAAACGGCCCGCTGCTCGATCTCGAGCGGAAGATCCTCGACGCCACACCCGCCATCGAACGCTGGTTCCGGCTCGAATGGCAGGAGCACACGCCGCCGTTCTACTGCTCCGTCGATCTGCGTAACGCGGGGTTCAAGCTCGCGCCGGTCGACACCAATCTGTTCCCGGGCGCATTCAACAATCTGCCGCAGGAAGTGCTGCCCCTTGCCGTGCAGGCCGCGATGGCCTCGATCGAGAAGATCTGCCCGGACGCGAAGAATCTGCTGGTGATTCCGGAGCGCCACACGCGCAACGCGTTTTACCTCGAAAACGTCGCCCGTCTCGCCGCGATCATGCGCCAGGCCGGCCTGAACGTGCGTTTCGGCACGCTCGACGAAAGCATCAACGGGCCTGTCACGATCGCGCTGTCGGACGGCCAGAAACTCGTGCTCGAACCGCTCGAACGTTCGCAGCGCCGTCTCGGCTTGAAGAACTTCGACCCGTGCTCGATCCTGCTGAACAACGACCTGTCAGGGGGCATCCCGCCCGTGCTCGAAAATCTGCACGAACAGTACCTGCTGCCGCCGTTGCACGCCGGCTGGGCGGTTCGTCGCAAATCCACGCATTTCTCGTGTTACGACGACGTCGCGAAGAAATTCGCGAAGATGGTCGAAATCGATCCGTGGATGATCAATCCGTACTTCGCGCATGTCGAAGGCGTCGATTTCCAGGAGCGCACCGGTGAAGAAGCGCTGACCGACGCGATCGACGGCGTGCTCAAAAAGATCGCCAGGAAGTATCGCGAGTACGGCATCGCCGAGAAACCGTATGTCGTCATCAAGTCGGACGCGGGCACGTACGGCATGGGCGTGATGACCGTGCACGACGCGTCGGAAGTGGCCGCGCTCACCAAGCGCGAGCGCGCGAAGATGGCGGCCACCAAAGACGGCCTCGAAGTGCACGACGTGATCGTGCAGGAAGGCGTGTACACGTTCGAGCGCATCGGCGAGGAAGTCGCCGAGCCGGTCGTCTACATGATCGACCGCTACGTGGTGGGCGGCTTCTACCGTGTGCACGGCAGCCGCGAGCGCGACCAGAACCTGAACGCGCCCGGCATGCACTTCGTGCCGCTCGGCTTCGAGCATACGGCGCTGCCGGACGCGCACGCGAAGCCCGGCGCGGCGCCGCCGAACCGGTTCTACATGTACGGTGTGGTGGCGCGGCTCGGGCTGCTTGCCGCATCGGTCGAACTGGAAAAGACCGATCCGGAAGCAATCCAGGTCTAAGCCATCCTGAATGGCGATGGCGGCATGCGTGCCGCCATCGCCATTTTCAACGACTATATTGACGAACAATGCCACGCCCCGTCAGGGCGCACCGGGACCTTCATGGACATTCTTTTCATCGCCGATCCGCTCTCCCAGTTCAAGATCTACAAAGATTCGACCTATGCGATGATGGCCGAAGCCGCACGCCGCGGGCACGTGGTGTACACGTGCGAGCCGAAGCATCTGGCGTGGACGGGCGGCGACGTCGAAGCGAACGTGCAGCGGATTGCGATCGTCGGCGACGTGACAGATCTGCATCGCGACGAGTGGCACGCCGCCGACGCGGCCGCGCCGCGCGCGCTGAAGAGCTTCAGCGCGGTGGTGATGCGCAAGGACCCGCCGTTCGACATGGAATACGTCACGTCGACGTGGCTGCTCGAAATGGCCGAGCGCGGCGGCGCGCGCATCTTCAACAAGCCGCAGGCGATTCGCGACCATTCGGAAAAACTGGCGATCGGCGAGTTCGCGCAGTTCGTCACGCCCACGCTGGTCACGCGCGACCCGACCCGTTTGCGCGCATTCCATGAACAGCACGGCGACGTGATCCTCAAGCCGCTCGACGGCATGGGCGGCATGGGCGTGTTCCGCGTGAAGGCCGACGGTATGAACCTGGGCTCGATCGTCGAAATGCTGAGCCACGATGGCGCGCGCTCGGTGATGGCGCAAAAGTTCATCCCCGAAATCAAGGACGGCGACAAGCGCATTTTGCTGATCGGCGGCGCTGCAGTGCCATATTCGCTCGCGCGTATTCCTCAGGGTAATGAAGTGCGCGGCAATCTCGCAGCCGGTGGCCTCGGCGTGGCGCGTCCGCTCACGGAGCATGATCGCAAGATCGCCGAGACGCTGGCGCCGGTGCTCGCGGCGCGCGGTCTGCTGCTGGTCGGGCTGGACGCGATCGGCGACTGGCTGACCGAAGTCAACGTGACGAGCCCGACGTGTTTCCGGGAGATCATGGATCAGACCGGCTTCGACGTGGCCGCGATGTTCATCGACGCGCTGGAGCACGCGGCGGCCTGACGCGTGAGCCTTGAATGCCCGCCATAGCCCCCCACCTGTGTAGTAAATCCGCAGCAAGCGCAGCGCCGGATTTGGCGTGAAAATGAGCCTGATACAATGCCCGCTCTTCCGCGCAAAGCCGGTTCGATGGCTTCAACCGAGGCCACGCGCACGGATCGCGGACGGTGAGTGAGCAATGACCAGGCGGCGCCGGCATGGCGCGGCGCGGACGCTCTGCTCATCAAATGATGCGTTCCGGCTCTCATGACCTACGGCCGGTCGAGGGCGCTGACGAACCGGGCCTTGTCCCGGTCCACGGTTTGGGGCCGTTCTTTTGCAGCAAGGCTGACATGGCAGGCATTCTGATCATTGCGCACGCTCCGTTCGCCACCGCGTTGCGCGATTGTATTTCGCACATCTACGGCGGTTTGCCGGCTCGCATCGGCGTGATCGACGTATCGCCCGATTGCGATCCGGCGCAACAGGTTGCGTTTGCGAACGCGGAAATCGAGCGTTTGAAGGAAGAAAACGGCGCACTCGTGCTCACGGATATGTTCGGTGCGACGCCCGCGAATATCGCGGGCCGGCTCGCCACGGTGCCGAATGTACGCGTGCTCTGCGGCGTCAATTTGCCGATGCTGGTACGCGCGGTCTGCTATCGCGCCACGCCGCTCGACACGCTGGTCGACAAGGCGCTCGCCGGCGCGACCAAGGGCGTGCATGCAATCGGACCGGCTACACCGGCCTCCGTGGCGTGCGCGGCGGCTGTCAGCGAGTGCATCTCGGGTTTGCCGCCCGACGCGGCTGCGGGCGACTGTCTACCCGCGCTCCCGGCCGACGCCGATCTGACCCAGAAGACTGACGCGGCCGGTTTGTAGGCCGCGCGCGCAGACCGTTCCAAAGCCCAATGCTCAATGCTTCAAATGCAGGGCAACGGGTGTGTGCAGATTCACCTTTCGTAACCATACTTATCCGCGCTTTTGGACCATCACATGCTGCAACACGAAACGACTATTGTGAACAAGCTGGGGCTGCACGCACGTGCGTCGGCCAAGTTGACGCAACTCGCGGGCAACTACCAGGCGGAAATCTGGATGAGCCGCAATGGCCGCCGCATCAATGCCAAGAGCATCATGGGTGTGATGATGCTGGCCGCGGGCATCGGCAGCACGGTGCTGATCGAAACGGAAGGCACTGACGAAAAGGAAGCGATGGA
Source organism: Paraburkholderia fynbosensis (assembly GCF_902859935.1). GTDB lineage: Bacteria > Pseudomonadota > Gammaproteobacteria > Burkholderiales > Burkholderiaceae > Paraburkholderia > Paraburkholderia fynbosensis. Next base: position 108,003 of record NZ_CADIKI010000017.1, on the reverse strand, counting down.
CGCACTGCTGAAACTGATTGCCGATAAATTCGGCGAGGGTCAGTGAAGTCGCGCATGCACGTTTACAACGAGCATCTACGCCGCGGTTGTCCGCGGCGTTTTTTTTAGCGCGAGAGAATGGGCAGACAGGCGCGGGGAAATCGGCTTGCCTATCTGCGCATAGGCGTGATCAACTTGCTGGAATGCAAACCTGCTGAAGGCGCATTGTCATGTCGATGACGATAATTGGTGCTGCGCTGCACATAGCCCCGCCGTACTTGCGGAGGGTGCGGAATTTATAATGACCAGCAGAGTCTGAGAGCATTGCAGCGGTTTGCCGCGGCATCACACAACTAGAGGAGGTGCGCGTGTCCTTCACGCTGCATGGAATTCCCGTGTCACGCGGTATCGCCATCGGGCGGGCCTATCTGATCGCCCCGGCAGCACTTGACGTAGACCACTATCTGATCGAACCTGCCCAGATCGAGGGCGAGGTCGAGCGTTTTCGCGCGGCTCAGCAACACGTGCATCGGGAGCTCGACACGCTGCGCGCCGATCTCGCCGCAGACGCGCCCAGCGAAATGGGCGCGTTCATCAATGTTCATTCAATGATCCTGAACGATGCGATGCTCGTGCAGGAAACCATCGACCTGATCCGCACGCGCCGCTACAACGTGGAGTGGGCGCTGACCGAACAACTCGAGCGCCTGTCGCGTCACTTCGACGACATCGAAGACGAGTACCTGCGCGAGCGCAAAGCCGACATCGAGCAGGTGGTGGAGCGCGTGCTGAAGGCGCTCGCGGGGGCATCGGCGACGCTCGGTGGCGGGGTGCACGGCGCCTGCGACGAGATGATCGTGGTCGCGCACGACATCGCGCCGGCCGACATGATGCAGTTCAAGACGCAGACGTTTCAGGGCTTCGTCACGGACCTCGGCGGGCGCACGTCGCATACGGCGATCGTCGCGCGCAGCCTGGGCATTCCGGCCGCGGTCGGCGTGCAGCACGCGAGCGCGTTGATCCGTCAAGATGACCTCATCATTGTCGACGGTGATCATGGCATCGTGATCGTCGATCCCGCGCCGATCGTGCTCGAAGAGTATTCGTATCGGCAAAGCGAAAAAGAGCTGGAGCAACGCAAGCTGCAGCGCCTGAAATTTTCGCCGACGCAAACGCTGTGCGGCACGCGCATCGAACTGTGCGCGAACATCGAGCTGCCGGAAGACGCGCGCGCCGCGGTCAACTCGGGTGCGACCGGCGTGGGTCTGTTCCGCACCGAGTTCCTGTTCATGAATCACAAGCACCGCTTGCCCGAGGAGGAAGAGCAGTTCGCCGCGTACCGCCAGGCCGTCGAGTTGATGAACGGTTTGCCGGTCACGATCCGCACCATCGACGTCGGCGCCGACAAGCCGCTCGACTCCATCGGCGGCGGTGACGGCTACGAGACTGCGGCGAATCCCGCGTTGGGGCTGCGCGCGATTCGCTGGAGCCTCTCGGAGCCGCAGATGTTCCTCACGCAGTTGCGCGCGATTCTGCGCGCGTCGGCGTTCGGCACGGTGAAGATTCTGATTCCGATGCTCGCGCACGCGCAGGAAATCGACCAGACGCTCGATCTGCTGCGCGAAGCCAAGCGCCAACTCGACGATGCAGGCATTGCCTACGATCCCAACGTGCAAGTCGGCGCGATGATCGAGATCCCGGCGGCCGCCATCGCATTGCCGCTGTTTCTGAAGCGGCTCGACTTTCTGTCGATCGGCACCAACGATCTGATCCAGTACACGCTGGCGATCGATCGCGCGGACAACGCGGTGGCGCACCTGTACGACCCGCTGCATCCGGCCGTACTGCATCTGATCGCGTTCACGCTGCGCGAGGCGAGGCGCGCGGGCGTGCCGGTGTCGGTGTGCGGTGAGATGGCGGGGGATCCGGCGCTGACGCGCTTATTGCTGGGTATGGGCCTCACCGAGTTCTCGATGCACCCGAGCCAGTTGCTGGTGGTCAAGCAGGAGGTGCTGCGCTCCCATCTCAAAACGCTCGAGAAGCCGGTGGCCGACGTGCTGGCTTCGTTCGAACCGGAAGAGGTGCAGGCCGCACTCAAGCGCGTCGCGCAGGCCTGAGCGCGAGGCTGGTTATTCGCATGAAAAAACGCCGCATGCGGCGTTTTTTTATTCAGCGGTTCGTTAGCGTAGGCATCGCGCCGTCAAGCGTGATGCGTTTGTCCACATACCGGGCAATCCGGTTGGCGCCCGATTCGCATCGTGTTCCATTCCATCCGCAGCGAATCGAGCATCATCAGACGGCCCTGCAGCGGCGTGCCGATGGTCCCGATCACCTTGAGCGCTTCAGCGGCCTGCATCGAACCGATGATGCCCACCGTCGGCGCGAACACCCCCATCGTCGAGCACGCGACTTCCTCGAACGGCTGGTCCTCGGGAAACACGCATGCATAGCAGGGCGATGCTTCGTCGCGGAAATCGAACGTGCTGATCTGGCCGTCGAAACGCAACGCCGCGCCCGACACCAGCGGCACGCCGTGCTTCACGCAGGCGCGGTTGATCGCGTGGCGCGTCGCGAAGTTATCGGTGCAATCGAGTACGACGCTCGCGTGCGGTACCTCGCGATCGAGCCACGCGTCATCGACGCGCTCGGCCACCGCGTTCACCGTCACCTCGGGATTGATCCGGGCAAGCGAATCGCGTCCCGACTCCACCTTTTTGCGCCCGACCGATGCACTCACGTGCAGGATCTGCCGCTGCAGATTGGTCAGGTCGACCGTATCGGCATCGACCAGTGTCAAGCGGCCGACGCCAGCCGCCGCGAGATACATCGCAGCGGGCGAACCCAACCCGCCCGCGCCGACGATGATCGCGTGCGCGTCGATAAAGCGCTGCTGCGCCTCGATGCCGATTTCGTCGACGAGAATATGGCGGGAGTAGCGAAGGAGTTGATCGTCATTCATGGCGGGGCGCGTGAGTATGTCGCGCAAAGGGAAGCAGACTTGCGGTCCGCCGCGCGCGTTTCATTGTTGTTATTTTAATCGCGCGAAGGGTGAGGCTCGTTGCGGGTCTTGCTGCGTGTCTTCGCAGCATGATTCGCTGCGAAGACACGCAAGGGTTTGCTGCTTACTTGCTTTGTGTAGCCGGAGCCGAAGCGGGCGCGACGGCCGATGCACCCGGAACCGGTTGCGTCGGCTTCACCGCGACCGGCGCGGACGCCGACGTGGCCGGCTTGCTCTGCGCGAGACGGCGCTCGGTCAGCGACTTCGATTCCTGCACCGGCTTGCCCTGGAGCTTGGCCAGCGCCTGTTGCAGCATGAAGTCGTCGGCCGAACCAAATTCCACCGGCTTGCGCTCACGATCCTTCTGACGCTGTTCCGGCGTCTTCTTGTCGTTCGCTTCTTCGAGCTGGCGCAACTGGTCCATGCGTTCCTGTTCGCGTTGTTCCGCTTCCTTCTTCTCGTTCGGGTCCTGCGTGTTCGCGAGGTGGTTCGAGTAGTCGACTTCGCGGGTCACGAGTGCGTCGTCCGGATCGCCTTCCGCGTATTGGTCGACCGCGATATCAGGACGGATGCCCTTGTTCTGGATCGAACGGCCGCTCGGCGTGTAGTAGTAGGCGGTGGTCAGGCGCAGCGCAGTATCCGCGGTCATGGGGCGCACGGTCTGCACCGAGCCCTTGCCGAAGGTGGTCTTGCCGACGATCAGCGCGCGATGCTGATCCTGCAGTGCACCTGCGACGATTTCCGAAGCAGACGCCGAGTAGGCGTTGGTCAGCACGATCATCGGCACGGTCTTGAAGATGGCCGGGATGTCCTTCAGCGGATCACTGTCGAAGGATTGCAGGCGGTAGTTGTCGTACGTGTCGCGATAGACCTGCTTCGAATCCGGAATCTGGCCGTTGGTCGACACCACCACCGAATTCGGCGGCAGGAACGCGCCGGCTACGCCAACCGCGCTTTGCAGCAAACCGCCGCCGTTGTTGCGCAGGTCAAGCACGAGGCCCTTCAGATTCGGCTCCTGACGCGCGATGTCTTGCAGCTTTGCCGCGAGATCAGGCGTGGTGCGTTCCTGGAAACTGGTGACGCGGACATACGCGAATCCCGGCGCAATGACCTTGCCCTTGACCGACTGGACCTTGATGATCGCGCGCGTCACCGTGAGCGGGAACGTGCGGTCGTCGGACTTGCGGAAGATCGTGAGCGTGACCTTGGTGCCCGGCTCGCCGCGCATCTGCTTGACCGCCCGGTCGAGCGTCATGCCGCGTACGGGTTTGTCGTTGATGCGTGTGATCAGGTCGCCCGGACGGATGCCGGCGCGAAACGCGGGCGTGTCTTCAATCGGCGAAATCACCTTGATCAGGCCGTCTTCCGACGAAATCTCGATGCCCAGACCCGCGAAGCGGCCCTTGGTCTGCTCCTGCAGTTCCTCGTAATCGGTCTTGTCGAGGTACGACGAGTGCGGGTCGAGGCTCGACACCATGCCCTTGATGGCGGAGGTGAGAAGCTTTTTATCGTCGACCGGTTCGACGTATTCGTGCTTGATTTGCCCGAACACTTCGGCAAAGAGCCTGAGCTGGTCTAACGGCAGGGGCGCGGCGGCGGCACTAGCGGGTTGCTGGGCCGAGGCGGAAAGTTGCAGGGTGGCAAATGCACCGGTAGCAAGGCCCGCGGCAATCAGGCCGATATTTTTCAGGTTCTTTCGCATAGAGTCTGTTGCGGTCGGAAGCGCGTGGCAGCGTCGATAGGATTTGGACGGACAAGTATAACTGCACACCCGCCTACTCAGGGGGCAGGGCGGGCAAAGGTGATTCGACAGTGCGAACCGGAGCTGGTTCGTGAGATTGAGCCCGCGCGAGCGAAGTAATGTGCCGTAACACGCACAAGGCGGCCAGAAGGGTGCGCGTGCGTGAAGCGGCCCACGCCAGCCGGTACGTGTTGCCGGTCGGCGCAGCCGGCGGACCGCGGCGCCCGTGCATGTTCAATGCACGGGGCGCGCGGCCGGCTGGGCGGAATCAGCCCGCCTTGCCCTGCTTGGCGACCGCGGCTTGCGCTTTGGCGATTGCTTCCTGGTCACCCAGATAGTAGTGCTTGATCGGCTTCAGGTTCTCGTCGAGTTCATAGACGAGCGGTACGCCGTTCGGAATATTGAGGCCGACGATGTCGCTGTCCGAGATGTCGTCGAGGTACTTAACCAGCGCGCGGATCGAGTTGCCGTGCGCCGCAATCACGATCTTGCGGCCCGACTTGATGGCCGGCGCGATCGACTCGTTCCACAGCGGCAGCACGCGAGCCACCGTGTCTTTCAGGCATTCGGTCAGCGGCAGCTGTTCGCGCGGCACCTTCGCGTAACGCGGGTCGTCGTACGGCGCACGTTCGTCCGTCGGCTCCAGCGCCGGCGGCGGCGTGTCGTAGCTGCGACGCCAGACCAGCACCTGCTCGTCGCCGAACTTCGCGGCGGTTTCCGCCTTGTTCAGGCCCGACAGCGCGCCGTAATGACGTTCGTTCAGGCGCCACGAATGAACGACCGGCAGGTACATCAGATCCATCTTGTCCTGCACGTGCCACAGCGTGCGGATCGCGCGCTTGAGCACCGATGTGTAGGCGATATCGAACGTGTAGCCGGATTCCTTCAGCAGCAGGCCCGCCTGCTGCGCTTCACTGTTGCCCTGTTCGGTGAGGTCGACGTCCACCCAGCCGGTGAAGCGGTTTTCCTTGTTCCACGTCGATTCGCCGTGGCGGATGAGCACGAGTTTGTACATGAGATTGCCAGTCGGTAGTAAGGAAGCGGTAAAGCGCAGCGGGGATTCCTCTGAAGGAGCACCGCCATCGCGTCAGACGGTTATTTTATAATGGGTGGATTGCCCTTTTCGATTTCTCTCTTTTTCGGCGGATTTTCCGTGAAGTTTTTCACTGATTACACAAACCTTGTACTGATCGCGATCGTCCTCATCTCCGGTGGGTTGCTGCTGTGGCCGACGATCAGTCGGCGCGGTCGCGGTGGCCTGTCGGCCGCTGAAGCCACCCAACTGATCAACCGGCGCAATGCGGCGGTCATCGATCTTCGTTCGTCCGCCGCCTTTGCCCTGGGGCATTTGCCCTCGGCACGGCACCTTGAATTTGCGGAGTTGCAAGCGAAGGTCGCGCAACTCGTGAAGAACAAGAGCAACCCGGTGCTGCTGGTGTGTCAGACCGGCCAGCAGTCGAACAAGGCAGCGCGTATCGTGCAGGATGCGGGATACGCGGAAGTCCACGTTCTCGAAGGCGGTGTCGACGCCTGGCAGAAAGCCGGTATGCCGGTTGTGAAACAAGGAGCAGCCAAGTGAACAAAGTGATCATGTACAGCACCCAGGTGTGCCCGTATTGCCAGATGGCCGAACGTCTTTTAAAGTCGCGCGGCGTCGAGCACGTTGAGAAGGTACTGATCGACAAGGACCCGGCCCGTCGTGAGGAGATGATGACCCGCACCGGTCGTCGCACGGTGCCGCAGGTGTTCATCGGCGAGACGCATGTCGGCGGGTACGATGACCTGTCCGCGCTCGACCGCGCGGGCGGTCTGACGCCGCTGCTCGAAGCCGCCTGAATTCGCGCGTCCTCCGCACATCTGCGGACGGTCTGAGCGGGCGGTGAAATACAAGCTGGCGCGTGCCTGCCCCGCGAGGGCGGCGCGCCGCAACGATCCGGCGGTCCATGGAATCATGGGCCGCCACCATGCACACCTATCAGGGAATCACTCAATCATGTCCGACGAGAATAACCAGCCGTTCTTCAACATCCAGCGTATCTATTTGAAGGACATGTCGCTCGAGCAGCCGAATTCGCCGGGCATCTTCCTTGAGCAGGAAATGCCGTCGGTCGAAGTCGAAGTCGACGTAAAGGCCGAGCGTCTCGCCGACACCGTGTTCGAGATCCTCGTGACGGGCACAGTCACGGCCAAGGTGTCGGACAAGGTTGCATTCCTGATCGAGGCCAAGCAAGCCGGTATTTTCGACATCCGCAACATCCCCGCAGAGCAGATCGATCCGCTCGTCGGCATCGCCTGCCCGACGATCCTGTTCCCGTACCTGCGCTCGAACATCGCCGACGCGATCACGCGCGCCGGGTTCCCGCCGATCCACCTCGCCGAAATCAACTTCCAGGCACTGTACGAGCAACGTCTCGCGCAGATGGGCAGCCAGGAAGGCGCGGCGCAGAACGGCGTCACGCACTAAGGTGCCGCAGGCAGTGCCGGCTATGAAGGTTGCTGTCCTCGGCGCCGGCGCATGGGGCACAGCCCTCGCCGGCCATCTGGCCTTACGGCACGACACGGTGCTGTGGGCGCGCGAGCCCGCGCTCATTGCCGATCTCTGCGCGACGCACGAAAACGCCCGCTACCTGGCGGGCGTTGCTTTGCCGCCCGCGCTTCGCTACGAAGTGGACCTGAACGCGGCACTCGAGCACGCCCTTGCCGATGACGCGCTATGCGTCGTGGCCACCCCCGTGGCCGGCCTGCGTGGGCTGCTTCGAACGATGCGCGACGCGGGCAAGGTGCCTGCGCACCTGGTGTGGTTGTGCAAGGGCTTCGAAGCCGATTCGCAGTTGCTGCCGCATCAGGTGGTCGCGGCCGAGCTGCCGGCGCATGGCAGCAACGGCGTGCTGTCCGGTCCGAGCTTCGCGCGCGAAGTCGGCCAGGGCTTACCGGTCGCATTGACGATCGCCAGCGCGTCGGCGGCATGCCGCGAGAACACGGTTGCCGCGTTTCACCACGACGCTATGCGCATCTATACCGGCGACGACGTCGTCGGTGTGGAAGTGGGCGGGGCGGTGAAAAACGTGCTGGCCATCGCAACGGGCATTGCCGACGGTCTCGGGCTCGGTCTCAATGCACGTGCTGCGCTGATCACGCGCGGGCTGGCCGAAATGTCGCGCCTCGGCGTGACGCTTGGCGGACGGGCTGAGACGTTCACCGGCCTGACCGGTCTCGGCGATCTGATCCTGACCGCGACCGGCGACCTGTCGCGCAATCGCACGGTTGGCGTGCAACTTGCCGCGGGCCGCACGCTCGACGACATTCTCGGTGCCCTGGGTCACGTGGCCGAGGGTGTCCGCTGCGCGCAAGCGGTTCTCGCCATTGCCCGCGCGCACGCGATCGAGATGCCGATCACGCAAGCGGTGTGCGCCGTGCTATTCGACGGCGTAGCGCCTCGCGACGCCGTCAGCGCCCTGCTGCGGCGCGATTCCAAGGCTGAATAAGCGCTGTTTTGAATCGATCAGTTTCAGCCGTTTAGCGCGTCATTGCGTTGAACGGCTGCTCTTCATCGCTGTCCACGTTTTTATCGACACTTCGGATCAGCGAGGTTCCCATGCTCACTGTCAATGCTTGCACGTTGGAAGCGCGTGTAGTCGACATCACGACGCTTGCAGTGGACGCGATCGTCAACGCTGCGAATACGTCGCTGCTGGGCGGCGGCGGTGTGGACGGCGCGATTCATCGCGCAGCCGGCCGCGACTTGCTGCGCGAATGTGAAACGCTGGGTGGTTGTGCGACCGGCGACGCGAAGCTCACCGGCGGTCACCGCTTGCCGGCCAAATATGTGATCCACGCAGTCGGCCCGGTATGGCGGGGTGGGGCGCATGGCGAAGCCGATCTGCTCGCCTCGTGCTATCAGCGCTCGCTGGAGGTGGCGCGCGAGGCGCAGTGCAGGAGCATTGCGTTTCCCGCGATCAGTTGTGGCATCTACCGCTTCCCCGCCGACGACGCGGTGCGGATCGCGCTCGCAACGGTGCTCGACACCTTGCCGCGCGCGCCCCACATCGAACACGTGGTGTTCGCCTGTTTCGACGACGCGATGTTCGCGCACTACGAGGCCGAATTGAAGCGCCGTCAGGCGCCGCCGTCGAAGCCGGTCTGACGCCAGGCCTCGAACACCACCACCGCGACGGTATTCGAGAGGTTGAGGCTGCGGTTGCCCGGGCGCATCGGCAGGCGCACGCGCTGCTCGTTCGCGAACTCGTCGAGCACGGCGTCAGGCAGGCCGCGCGTTTCGGCGCCGAACACGAACCAGTCGCCCGCCTGAAACGCGTGCTCGTGAAAGCGGCCTGAGCCGCGCGTGGTGAACGCGAACATGCGCGCCGGATCCGGCGTTTCTTTGGCGACGAAGGTTGCCCAATCGGCATGCACGTTCATTTGCGCATACTCGTGATAGTCGAGGCCGGCACGGCGCAGCTTGGCGTCGTCGAGCGGAAAGCCGAGCGGCTCGATCAGATGCAGCCGCGCGCCGGTGTTGGCGCACAGGCGAATCACGTTGCCGGTGTTCGGCGGAATTTCCGGTTCTACGAGAACGACATTGAACATAGTGAGGCCAGGTAAAGACTAGTTTTTCGGTGTGCGCAGCGCGACGAAGTTCGTGACCCGCCGCGCACCGGCAGCCTTTAGCGTACGGGCGAGCGCTTCGAGTGTCGCGCCGGTCGTCATCACATCGTCGACCACGCCGACGTGCAGCCCGCGCACGGTCCGTGCGACCTGAAATGCGCGGCCGACGTTCAGCCGGCGCGCGTCGAGGTCGAGCCGCGATTGTGGTGCGGTGTGGATCACGCGATGCAGCAAGGTGGCGTCACTGCGCACGTCGAGCGTGCGGGCCAATGGCCTGGCGATCTGCCATGCCTGGTTGTAGCCGCGCTCGGTGAGACGCTGGCCCGCCAAGGGCACCGGCGCGATCACGTCGGGGCGCTCGGACTCATCTTGCCAGGCGTCCTGCGCAAGCCGCGCGAGGCGCTGCGCGAACTCCTGCGCCAGCATCAGCCGGGCGCGGAATTTCAGGCCGACCGCGAGCGTGTCGAGCGGTGCGCGATAGTCGGCGAGCGCGAAGGTCGCATCGAACGGCGGCGCTTGCGCGACGCAATCCGCGCAGCGATATCGCGCATGAGCCGCCCATCGCGTTGCCGGCAAGGGCACCGCGCATGCCGTGCATCGCAACTGGCGCTCGTTCCAGTAGGCTTCGTCGCAACCGGCGCACAACGTCTTGTGCGACAAATTGCCGCAGAGTGCGCAGAGGTTCGGCAATGCCGCGTGCATCACGTGCGGCCATGCCGAATGCAAGCCGGATGTAAAACGCGCGAATCTGCCGCGCGAAGACGAAGAAAATGGTCGGAATGGCACGAGTGGGCGCCCGCGAAGGCCTTTCACACTGAATGGAAGGAAGCGAACGAGTATACTTCGTGCTCTACGCCAGCACGACACTCATGCCCTCAACTTCCGCTCAATCAGGCCGTCCGGCCTATGATTCACGGCGCCTCCGGCGTATTTTCGACCGCCGCGCCGCACGGTTCGACGAGGTTGCGTTCCTGCCGCGCGAGATCGCGCAACGCATGCGCGAACGTCTCGACTACATCAAGGTCGCGCCGTCGAGCGTGCTCGACGCGGGCTGCGGAGCGGGCGAAGACATCCCCGCGCTGCGCGAGCGCTTCCCCGAAGCGCCGGTGTTCGGCTCCGACCTGTCGCACGGCATGCTGACGCGTGCACTCCACCACGATGCCGGCGACACGAGCTGGCGGCGCTTTTTGCCAGCCTCACTCGGCAAGGCGCTCGGCGCCCGCGGTCCGCGCTTCGCGCAAGCGGACTTCTCCGCGCTGCCGTTCGCGGCCGGCGCCTTCGAATTCATCTGGTCCAATCTCGCGCTGCACTGGCATTCGCGGCCCGATCTCGTATTCCCGGAATGGCAGCGCGTACTGAAGGTCAATGGCCTGCTGATGTTCAGCACGCTCGGCCCCGACACGCTCAAGGAATTGCGCGGCGCCTACGCCGAAGTCGAAGCCGCGCACGGCGTCGCCTCGCGCAAACACGTGATCGACTTTGTCGATATGCACGACCTCGGCGACATGCTGGTCGAAAGCGGCTTCGAAATTCCGGTGATGGACCAGGAAGTGCTCACCATCACCTATAAGTCGCCGGAATCGTTGCTTGCGGACGTGCGCCGCTGGGGCGCGTATCCGTTCGAGCGCGAAGCGTCCTCGAGCGCGGTCGCGCGCAGATTGCACAAAGCGTTGCTGGCGGCGCTCGAAGCCCGTCGCCGGGCCGACGGCACGATCGCGCTGACCTTCGAGGTGATCTACGGGCACGCATGGAAAGCCGTGCCGCGCACGACGGCCGAAGGGCATGGCATCGTGCGCATCGAGGATATCGGACGGGGTTCGTCGAGGAATCGTTGAAGCGGTAAAGACGACATCTGTTATGTCTGAAATTTGCACTTCCAAAGACCCGCAAAAGGCGGGTCAAAACGGCGCTAAGGCTTGTCGCGCCTGGCTTGTGGGCCAATTGGGGCTTGCTTGTGGATGCTATGGATCGCGCCTATAATGCGTCAGTTTGTCGCCCGGAGTTCCCACATTTGGGGCGGCAGGCCCGAGGCATAGGGTTGCAACATGCGGTGACGCGGTAGAGGGTTCGCGCGGCCGGAATCGATGGCCGCAAGGAATGGCCGAAGTTGGCGATTCGCAGGAGGCAGCGGTGGGCGCATCAGATCTGCTGGCGGATTCAGAACCGGTTCTCAAAGACTGGACGATGAAGCGCAACTGTTCGATATCGCCCCGGCAGTTCATCTGTCTCTACGTTTCGCTTGCGCTGTTCTCGCTGGCAATTGCTTTCATGCTGGTTCTAGTCGGCGCTTGGCTGGTGTTGCCGTTCACCGGTATCGAATTGCTCGCGGTGGGCATCGCCTTTGCCATTTATGCGCGTCATGCTGTCGATTACGAACGTATCCGGTTGTTCCAGAGCCGGTTGGTAATCGAGCAAGTCAGCGCCGAGCAGCTCACGCAGTTTGAATTCAATCCGCGCTGGGTGCGGATCGAGCCGGGCGCAACGCCGCGTGACCAGATCAAACTGGTCTCGCGCGGCCAGACGATCATGATCGGGCAACATCTCGCGCAGTATCGGCGCGCGCAGTTCGCAGGCGAATTGCGTATGTGGCTCTCCCGCTGTTAGATGGGGCGAGTCACGCGGCGTTCAAGGGGAGTGCGAGAGAGGCTGCCAGCGGGGTCGAGGGTTTGAATGGAAAATTTGGGTAAGGAAGCTATGAAAACAATCAAGCGAGCGCTCATGAGCGTGCTGGCGATGAGCGGACTGCTTTTCGCCGGCGCCGCCCTGGCAGTGGGCGATGCTCCGGGCGGCCCTGCCGTCAACGCGATCAATCTCCAGCCGCCTGCGACGAGAATCGCCGAGGAGCTCTTCAGCCTCCACATGTTCATGCTGGCTCTTTGCACGGTGATCTTTGTCGGCGTGTTCGCCGTCATGTTCTATTCGATCTTCGCGCACCGCAAATCGAAGGGCCACAAGGCTTCGAATTTCCACGAAAGCACTACCGTCGAAATCATCTGGACGATCGTGCCGTTCGTCATCGTCGTGCTGATGGCGCTGCCCGCCACCCGCACCGTCGTCGCGATGAAAGACACCACGAACGCCGACCTCACGATCAAGGTCACGGGCTACCAGTGGAAATGGGGCTACGACTACGTGAAGGGTCCGGGCGAGGGCATCAACTTCCTGTCCACACTGGCTACGCCGCGCGCGGAAACCGATGGCCACAAGCCGATTTCCACGCTGTATCTGCAGGAAGTCGACAATCCGCTGGTCGTTCCGGTCGACAAGAAAATCCGCATCATCACCACCGCGAACGACGTGGTCCACTCCTGGTACGTGCCGGCCTTCGGCGTGAAGCAGGACGCGATTCCGGGTTTCGTGCGCGACACGTGGTTCAAGGCTAACCGGATCGGCACGTTCCGCGGCTTCTGTACTGAGCTGTGCGGCAAGGAACACGCGTTCATGCCGGTAGTGGTCGAAGTGCTTTCCGCCGACGACTACGCGAAGTGGGTCGACGCCGAGAAGAAGAAAATGGCCGCTGGCCAGGACGATCCCAACAAAACCTACACGATGGCCGAGCTGATGGAGCGCGGCGGCAAGGTGTACGCGGCGAACTGCGCGGTCTGCCACCAGCCGACCGGCAAGGGCGCAGGCGCCTTCCCGGCGCTCGATGGCAGCAAAATCGCCAATGGCGCGATCGCCGAGCACGTGAGCCTCGTGCTGAAGGGCAAAAACGCGATGCCTTCGTGGGCGCCGACGTTGAACGACGTCGAAATCGCATCGGTGGTCACGTACGAGCGCAACTCGTGGGGCAACCACACCGGCGACATTCTCCAGCCGAAGCAGGTTGCGGATGCCCGCAACGGCAAGCTGCCGGAAGGCGGCAACCATCTGGCCGACGCGGGTGCCGCAGCCAGCGGTGCAACGGCGGCTTCGGGCGCGGAAGGTGCTGCGTCCAGTTCGGACAACGCGGTTGCAACGCAGGCTGCACTGCCGGCAAGCATCTACTTCGAAACGGGCAAGAGCACGCTGCCGGCCGACGCGCAGGCGGCGGTCGACGCGGCCGCGGCCTACGCGAAGGCGCATCCGGACGCAAAATTCACGCTGTCGGGCTTCACCGACGCCACCGGCTCCGCCGACCTCAACGCGAAGCTCGCGAAGAGTCGTGCCGAAGCCGTGCGCGACGCACTGAAAGCAGCCGGCATTGCCGAAGACCACATTATTTTGAAGAAGCCGGAAACGATCACGGGCGGCACCGACGCGAAAGAGGCCCGGCGTGTTCAGATCAGCCCGGCTGCCTGACGTGTTCATGATCAGCACCGCAGAATTCGCTTTAGGAGATTGTCATGTCTAGCATCGGACACGATGTAGTCGCGGGCCACGAGCACGTGCACGGCGACCATGCCCACGAAACACCGCATGGCTGGCGCCGTTGGCTGTTCGCAACCAATCACAAGGACATCGGTACGCTGTACCTGATCTTCTCGTTCACCATGTTCCTCTCCGGAGGCGTGATGGCGCTGGGCATCCGTGCCGAGCTGTTCGAGCCGGGTCTGCAGATCATGCGTCCCGAGTTCTTCAACCAGTTGACCACCATGCACGGCCTGATCATGGTGTTCGGCGCGATCATGCCGGCCTTCGTCGGTTTCGCGAACTGGATGGTGCCGCTGCAGATCGGCGCATCGGACATGGCTTTCGCGCGGATGAACAACTTCAGCTTCTGGCTGCTGCCGGTGGCGGCGGTGCTGCTGGTCGGTTCGTTCTTCTCGCCGGGCGGCGCAACCGCTGCGGGCTGGACGCTCTACGCACCGTTGTCCACGCAGATGGGCCCGGGCATGGACTTCGCGATTTTCGCGATCCACCTGATGGGTGCTTCGTCGATCATGGGCGGCATCAACATCGTCGTGACGATCCTGAACATGCGCGCACCCGGCCTCACGCTGATGAAGATGCCGATGTTCGTGTGGACATGGCTGATCACCGCGTACCTGCTGATCGCCGTGATGCCGGTTCTGGCTGGCGCGATCACGATGGTGCTGTTCGATCGCCACTTCGGCACGTCGTTCTTCAACGCGGCAGGCGGCGGCGACCCGGTGATGTACCAGCACATCTTCTGGTTCTTCGGGCACCCCGAGGTGTACATCATGATCTTGCCGGCGTTCGGGATCGTGTCGCAGGTGATCCCGGCGTTCTCGCGCAAGCCGCTGTTCGGCTATAGCTCGATGGTGTACGCGACCGCGTCGATCGCGATTCTGTCGTTCATGGTCTGGGCGCACCACATGTTCACGACCGGCATGCCGGTGACGGGCCAATTGTTCTTCATGTACGCGACGATGCTGATCGCGGTGCCGACCGGCGTGAAGGTGTTCAACTGGGTCGCGACGATGTGGCGCGGTTCGTTGAGCTTCGAAACGCCGATGCTGTTCGCAGTCGGCTTCCTGCTGGTGTTCACGTTCGGTGGTCTGTCGGGTCTGATGCTGGCGATGGCGCCGCTCGACATCCAGTACCACGGCACCTACTTCGTGGTCGCGCACTTCCACTACGTGCTGGTGGCGGGCTCGCTGTTCGCGCTGTTCGCCGGCTGGTACTACTGGTCGCCGAAGTGGACCGGCTGGATGTACAACGAAACACGCGGCAAGATCCACTTCTGGGCGTCGATGTTCTTCTTCAACCTCGCGTTCCTGCCGATGCACTTCGTCGGTCTCGCCGGTATGCCGCGTCGTTACGCCGACTACCCGGCTCAATTCACCGACTGGAACCAGGTCATCTCGATCGGCGCATTCGGCTTCGGTCTGGCGCAGGTCTACTTCCTGTTCGCGGTTGCGCTGCCGGCCTACCGTGGCGGCGGCGAGCACGAAGAAGCCGGCGACAAGCCGTGGGACGGCGCAACGGGCCTCGAGTGGACCGTGCCGAGCCCGGCTCCATTCCACACGTTCGAACATCCGCCGACCGTCGAATAATCGGTCTTCGGCGAGATGCCCGGCTCCGGCGTCGCATTACTGCGTGGCGTGGAACCGGGCACCCGCCGGGCGGCGGCCGCAACCCGCCAGTCACGGAAAGTATTCAGAAAGTCGAGCATGACGCGCAATCCACAGGAACGACGTACACCGGAGCAGATCCGCGCGGGCAACAGGCGAATAGGTCTTGTGATGTTCGCCATCGCAGCGATCTTTTTCGCGAGCGTCATCATCAAGCAGTGCTGGTTCGCCTGAGGCAGCCTTGGCCGTTCGAGTCTGTATGCAGGTTTGTTGAGGATGGAGATGTCGACGCAACCGCCGGCTCAGGCCGACCGCTCTTTCAACCGTTCGATGCTGATCAAGCTGTTCATCGTCGCCTTGATGATGTTCGGTTTCGGCTTCGCGCTGATACCGATGTATCGCGCGATCTGCCAGATCACCGGCGTGAACAACCTCGTGCAGCGCGATGCCACGGCGCGCGAGGCGAAGAATACGCAGGTCGACATGAGCCGCACGATTTCGATCGAGTTCGACGCAAACGCGCGCGGCCCGTTGGGTTTCAAGCCGGAGCAGCGCAGCCTCGACGTGCATCCGGGCGAAGTCACGACGGTGATGTACGAGGTGAGCAACGAACAGGCGCGCACGATTCAGGCGCAAGCGATTCCGAGCTACGCGCCGAAGCAGGCTACCGAGTACTTCAAGAAGATCGAGTGCTTTTGCTTTACGCAGCAGACGTTGACAGCGAATCAGACCAAACGGATGCCGGTGGTGTTCGCGGTCGATCCGAAGTTGCCGAAGGATGTGAAGACGATCACGTTGTCGTACACGTTCTTCGAGTTGAGCACGCCGGCAGCGGCGAAGGCCGGGAGCGCGGGGCCCACGGCCGATACGGCGGCAATTGCGGCCAATCCCGCCTGATGGCGCGAGCCGCGGGCGAAGGAAGACGAGACAAGATGAGCGAGAACGGCGGCAGTCCGCGCAAGAGTAGTTTCGGTCAGTCGATGCGGGCCGTGCTGTGGTCGTTTTTCGGCGTGCGCAAGCGCCGCGATCTGGAAGCGGATGCGACGCAGTTAAATCCGCTGCATGTGATCGCGGCGGCGCTGATCGCCACGGCTATCCTGATTGGCGTGCTGATCCTGGTCGTGCGCGTCGTGGTGGGATAGACGTTCGGGCGCACACGCAGCGAGCAGGGCAGGACGAAGCAGGGCCCACGAATTAGAGCGAAGCGGTGCGGTATCGACGCGCCGCCGAAGATACAGCCGGTGATTCCGGAACAACTGGACTGAAGTGGAGAATCAAGAATGAGCGGTCAAAACGAGAGCCCGTACTATTTCGTACCGCATCCGTCGCGGCATCCAATCAGCGCCGCCACCGGCTTGCTGGTCATGCTCGGATCGCTTGCGGCCTGGATCAACGAACAAAGCTGGGCGCCGATCGGCGTCTTCGCCGGTTTGTTGTGGCTGCTCTTTACGCTGTGGCACTGGTTTGGCGACGCGATCGCCGAGTCGGAAGGCGGCATGTACGGCAAGAACGTCGACAAGTCGTATCGCTGGAGTATGAGCTGGTTCATCTTCTCCGAAGTGATGTTCTTCGGCGCGTTTTTCGGTGCGCTGTTCTATGCGCGTGAAATCGCGATGCATCAACTCGGCAGTCTCGATTACAAGCTGATCTGGCCGGATTTCTCGGCGGTGTGGCCGAACAACGGACCGGCTGCGCTCGTGTCGACCTACAAGTCGATGCAGCCGTGGCCGGTGCCGACCATCAACACGGCGCTGCTGTTGTCCTCGGGCGCCACGCTGACGGTTTCGCACCACGCGCTGCGTGAAAATCATCGCAAGAAGGCGATCGTCTGGTTAGCGGCGACGCTCGTGCTCGGCGTCAGCTTCCTATTCCTGCAAGGTTTCGAGTATTTCCACGCGTACAACGAACTGAATCTGACGCTGTCGTCGGGCGTGTATGGTTCGACGTTCTTCCTGCTGACGGGCTTCCACGGTTTCCACGTGTTCCTCGGCGGCACGATGCTGGCGGTGGTGCTGGCACGCTTGATCCGTGGCCACTTCACGGCGGAGCATCACTTCGCGTTCGAAGGCGCCGCATGGTACTGGCACTTCGTGGACGTCGTGTGGCTCGGGTTGTACGTCGTCGTGTACTGGCTGTAACGGAGTTTGGCCTGCGCCGACCGGCTAACCGGACCGCGTGCAGGCCGTTCGCGCGAGGCTCTTCGGGGCGGGGCGCACCAGCAGCATGCAAGCACGTAAGCCGCGCCGCCCTCGACCCTGTCAGGGCGGCGTTTTGTTTGGCTGCGAGTGGCTGCGGTCGGCAGCGCGAGGGTTCGTCCGCCGTACTCGGTCAACGCCCGTAAGGAATACCGGTCGATTGAATCCAGCCCATCCAGTGTGCGAACAGGATGAACAGAAACAGCGAGATCGACAGGCCCACCCGTGTGGCGAGCGACCAGACCATCCGCTTGGTTTTGCCCTTGTCATGCATCATGAAGTACAGCGCCGACACCATGCTGGCGATGATCAGAGCGAAGGCAATGGGAACGAGAATGTGCATGGAACTGGTTGAAACCAGGAAGCGCAGAGGCAAGAAGTTTATTATCGCACCGTGCGTGAGCGTTTGCCGGCGGTTCCAGCGGGTGCCGCAAGCCGTGTCGGAGCATGTTCGATGAAGTTCCGGCTGATTCCCGCGCTGCTGATTCTGCTGGTGATCGTCGTGACCGTGCGGCTCGGTTTCTGGCAGCGCGAGCGCGCGCATCAAAAGGAAGCGCTCGAAGCGCACATCACGCAGTTCGAAAACGCGCCCGCGCAGCCGGTGAGTGCCGCGCCGGTCGAACTGAAGGACGTCGAATTTCATCGCGTGAAGGCGCGCGGCAGTTTTGTCGCGGGCAAGGTCGTGTACCTGGATAATCGTCCGTATAACGATCAACCGGGCTTTTACGTCGTGATGCCTTTTAAACTGGCCGACGGCGGGTATGTGCTGGTCAACCGCGGCTGGCTGCCGCGCAACATGCGTAGTCGCGAGACCATCGCGCCGTACACGACGCCGCAAGGCGAAATCGAGATCGAAGGGATCGCGCGGGCCGACGCGTCGCGCGCGTTCGAGCTGGGGCAGGGCGGTTCGGCCGCGCATCAACTGATCCGCCAGAATCTGGATATCGCCGCGTATGCCGCGGAAACCGGGCTGCCGTTGCAGTCGTTCGTGATTCAGCAACTGAGCGACGACGGCGACAAACTGGTGCGCGACTGGCCCGCGCCGACAAGTGGTGTCGAGCGCAACTACGGCTACATGTTCCAGTGGTGGGGCATGGCGGCCGCGGCGCTGGCCTTTGGGCTGTACGCCGCGCGCCGCGCCGGCAAGAAAGAGCATGCACCGGGCGCGTAACCGGAAATATGGCCTGCGCTCGGGCCGCGTCGTGAGAAAGAGCAACGCGCGGGGTGCGTGGCGAAACAGAGCACACGCTGCGCGCGTGACGCAGCACATTCGGCTTGACGGTCCGGTAAATAACGGCCAGGCCGCGCAATCATTGAAAGAGGTCCTGTAGTGTCGACGCAATCTCCCCGTTCGCCGCGAGCCGGCAAACCCGCTGCATCGAAAGCGATGCCCGGCCAACCCAATGGCAAAGGTTCCTGGCAGCGCGGCCGCTGGATGCTGCTGCTGCTGACGATCATCTGCGCCGCGCCGATCGCCGTGTCGTATTTCATGTACTACGTGGTCAAGCCGAATGGCGGCAGCACGAGCTATGGCACGCTGGTCGAGCCGCAGCGGCCGATTCCCGACTCGCTCGTGGTCACCGGCGAAGACGGCAAGCCGCTCAAGTTGGCGACGCTGCGCGGCCACTGGCTGCTGGTATCCGTCGACAATAGCGCATGCGACAAAGCGTGTGTCACCAAGCTCTACTTCATGCGACAAATCCGCGCAGCTCAGGGCCCGGAACGCCAGCGCCTCGTGGAAGTGTGGCTACGCACCGATGCGGGCAAGGTCGCCGACGTGATACAAACCGCCTACCCGGACACCGACATGCTGGTCGCCGATCCAGCGCAGGTGTCCGCATGGCTGCCCGCCGACACGGGCACCCAGATCACCGACCACATCTACATGGTCGATCCGAACGGCAATCTGATGATGCGTTTTCCGAAAGATCCGAACCCCAGCAAGATCAAGGGCGACGTGACCAAGCTGCTCAAATGGTCGAGCATCGGCTGACGCCGCAACCAGGCTAAGACGACAGAGTAAAAAAAGATGTTCGTATTGCAACTGGCCCTGATCGGCTTGTGTATTGCGTTGTTGCCGCTGTCCTACGTGTGGGTCAAGGCCGACGACAATAAATTCCGCAAGCTGGTCTGGCTGACCACCTTCCTCACGCTCGATCTCGTGATGTTCGGCGGCTTCACTCGCCTCACCGATTCCGGACTCGGCTGCCCGGATTGGCCGGGCTGTTACGGTACCTCGTCGCCGTTCATCGCGCACGCGGCGATTTCGGCCGCACATCAGGCAATGCCCACCGGGCCGGTCAGCATGACGAAGGCCTGGATCGAAATGATCCACCGCTACTTTGCGATGGCGATCGGCGTGCTGATCATCGCGCAGACGATCATTGCGTGGACCGCGCGTATCAAACGCCGCCCGCTGCATGTGTCGCCGTGGTGGCCGACCTCGCTGCTGTTGCTGATCCTCGTGCAGGGCGCGTTCGGCGCGTGGACCGTGACCATGAAGCTGCAACCGGTCATCGTGACGACGCACCTGCTGCTCGGCCTCGCGCTGCTCGGCACGCTTGGCTGGCTGGCGGCGCGGCTCACGCCCTTGCCGGCTTACGAGCCCGAAGCCGCGCGCTGGCGCGCGGCGGCGCTGGCGGGCCTCGCGCTGCTGGTCGTGCAGATCGCGTTGGGCGGCTGGGTCAGCACGAACTACGCGGTGCTCGCGTGCACCGACTTCCCGACCTGCAACGGCCAATGGATTCCGCAGATGGACTTCGCGCACGGCTTTCACCTGTGGCGTGCGCTCGGCATGACCGGCGACGGCGACGTGATCACCCAGGACGCGCTGGTTGCGATCCACTGGACGCATCGCACGTTTGCGTTCGTGGTGATCGCGTATCTGTTGTGGTTCGCGGCGAAGCTGCGCCGCTTCGAATCGCTGCGTGCGCCGGCGAACGGCATGCTGCTGGTGGTGCTGATCCAGTTCGTCACCGGACTGTCGAACATCGTCCTGCAATGGCCTTTGCCGATCGCGGTCGCGCATAACGGCGGGGCCGCGATCCTGCTGCTTTTGCTCGTTATGTTAAACTTTCGAATCGCTTATAGCCGTCCCGGCCGCGCCGTGCTCCCAGCGCGCGATGCCGCGCCAGCGTGACTCCACATGGACAGCACAACACTCTCCCAAACGCCCGGTAGCCGGGTCTCCCAGTACATCGCCCTGACGAAGCCGCGCGTCACGCAACTCGCCGTGTTCTGCGCTGTCATCGGCATGTTCCTGTCCACGCCCGGCATGGTGCCGTGGACCGTATTGATCGGCGGCACCGTCGGCATCTGGCTGCTGGCCGGCGCCGCGTTCGCGATCAATTGCCTCGTCGAACAGAAAATCGACGCGAAGATGCGCCGCACTTCGTGGCGCCCGTCCGCGCGCGGTGAAATCAGCACGGCGCAGATTCTGCTGTTTTCGGCGGTGCTCGGCGGCATCGGCATGTGGACGCTCTACACGTTCGCCAATCCGCTGACCATGTGGCTCACGCTGGCCACCTTCGTCGGCTATGCGGTCATCTATACGCTGTTGCTCAAGCCGGCTACGCCGCAGAACATCGTGATCGGCGGCGCGTCGGGTGCGATGCCGCCCGCGCTGGGCTGGGCCGCGGTCACCGGTCACGTGCCGGGCGATGCCTGGATTCTGGTGCTGATCATCTTCGTGTGGACGCCGCCGCATTTTTGGGCGCTCGCGCTGTATCGCCGCAAGGACTACGAGAACGCCGGCCTGCCGATGCTGCCGAACACGCACGGCGAGAAGTACACGCGTCTGCATATTCTGCTCTACACGGTGATCCTGTTCGCGGTCACGCTGATGCCGTTCATCTCCGGCATGAGCGGCGTGGTGTACCTTGCCGCGGCCGTGTTGCTGGGCGCCGTGTTTCTCGCGTATGCGTGGAAGATCTATCGGGAATACTCGGACGATCTGGCGCGCAGCACCTTCCGTTACTCGATCGTCTATCTGTCGCTGCTGTTCGCCGCGCTGCTGATCGACCACTATGCACGTGTCCTGATCGGCGCGTAATACCATGCTCACAAACCGCTTCGCGCGCGTCGCGCGTGCCGCCGTGATCGCTTGCGCGCTGGGCGGCGCGATGCTGGTGGCGAGCTGCGGCAAGCAGCCGCCGGCGTTCACCAATCTCGACATCACCGGCAATACCCAATTCGCGAGCGATTTCTCGCTGCCCGACACGTCCGGCAAAATTCGCACGATGGCGGATTACAAGGGCAAGGTGGTGGTGCTGTTCTTCGGCTATACGCATTGCCCGGACGTTTGTCCAACCA
Organism: Paraburkholderia fynbosensis; assembly: GCF_902859935.1. GTDB lineage: Bacteria > Pseudomonadota > Gammaproteobacteria > Burkholderiales > Burkholderiaceae > Paraburkholderia > Paraburkholderia fynbosensis. Next base: position 86,217 of record NZ_CADIKI010000017.1, on the reverse strand, counting down.
CGATGGCCGAACTCTCGCAAGCGTTGCAGCAACTCGGCCCCGAGGACGCGAAGCGCGTGCAGGTATTGTTCGTGACCGTCGACCCCGAGCGCGATACGCCGGAATTGCTGGGGCAATACGTACCGGCGTTCAATCCGACTTTCGTTGGCTTGCGTCCTGCCGATGCGGCGCAGCTCGCCAAGGTCGCGAAAGACTTCCGCATCTATTACGCAAAGGTGCCGGGCAAGACGCCCGACAGCTACACGATGGATCACACGGCCGCGAGCTATGTGTTCGACACGCAAGGCAAGCTGCGTCTGTTCGCGCGCGACGGCCAGGGCGCCACGCCATGGGTGCACGATATCAAACTGCTGCTCGACTGAGTCGCGGCTGCATCAACATGGGCGCGTGATCGGATCACGCGCCCATGTTCAAATCCCCTCGCTGCAACCAATTCCCGCCGATTCTCAAACCGGCATCGGCAGCTTCAACCCCGGTGCGAGACGCGTCGTCTTGAACTCCGTCACTTCGTAACGCGCGAGCTTCTGCTCGGCGAATGGGTCGCTGGCGAGGATCTGGTCCAGCCTCTCGCGCTCGATGCGCACCGCCAGGATGATGCCGCCGTCGCGCGGCACTTTCGGTCCGGCGGCGACGAATACCCCCGCTTCGAACTGCTGCGCCAGAAACGCGCGGTGCGCGTCGAGCGCGTCGTCGATGCGTTCGAGCGATGCGGTGTAGATAAGATTGATGACGTACATGAGTGTTCTCGCAGGCAATTGAACGAGCCGCGTGCATTGGCGCTCGCGGCTACGACCTTGAATTATCAGCCAGCGAGCGCTTTATTGCGTGAGACCCGCTCATGCGCGCGCCGCCCTGCAGTGCAGCCAGGTCCCTCAAGTTGGCCGTCTGACATGCCGATATAGCACAGGCAATCGTTTGCGCTCCGCGCGCGGCAACACGCTTACGCCGCGGATCGAAGACGAATCACACGAGAGGGACCACAACAATGAGCAGGATGAGTTTGAATCGCAAACTATGGCTGTCGCTCGCGCTCGTATGGCTGGGGCTGCTTGGCGTCGGCCTGTGGAGCGCGGTCGAAACCCGCAGCACGATGCTGGCCGAGCGCAAGGCGGGCATGGCGAACCTCGTCGAGGCGGCGCAGGGGGTGGTGAGCGGCTACTACGCGCTGTCGCAGAACGGCAGAATGAGCGAGGCCGACGCGCAGCGCGAGGCGCTCGCCCGGCTTGCCACGATGCGCTACGGCGAATCGGGCTATCTGTTCGTGATGGATTCGAAGCCGGTCGTGCTGATGCACCCGACGCTGCCGCAAATGACCGGCAAGCCCGTCGGCGACTTCAAGGACCCGGACGGCAAGCTGCTGTATGTGGCGATCGTCGACGCGGCCAAGGCAAGCGGCCGCGGCTTCGCGCAGTATCGCGGGCGCCTGCCGCACAGCGAAACGGCGGTGCCGAAGATCAGTTACGTGGTGCGGTTCGCGCCGTGGGACTGGAACATCACGAGCGGCGTGTTCATCAAGGACATCGACACGGTGTACTACCACACGCTGCTCGGCCACCTCGTGGTCGTGCTGGTGATCGGCGCGGTCATTTCGCTGGCGATGGTGCTGATCATCCGCAACGTGCGCGCGAGCCTCGGCGGCGAGCCGGACCAGGCGGCGCGGCTCGCGGCGAGTATCGCGCAGGGCGATCTGACGCACGCGGTCGAGGTTCGCGCGCAGGACACGACGAGCATGATGGCCGCGATGCGCGACATGCAGAACCGTTTGCAGCGCACGATCGGCGAGATCCGGCGCTCGGCGGAATCGATCGCATCGGCGACGCAGCAGATTGCCGCCGGCAACGGCGACCTGTCGCAGCGCACCGAACAGCAGGCGGCGTCGTTGCAGGAGACCGCGGCGAGCATGGAAGAGCTGACAGCGACGGTCAAGCAGAACGCCGACAACGCGCGCCAGGCGAGCGGACTCGCCCACAACGCGTCGGAAATCGCGACCCGGGGCAACGACGTCGTGAGCCGCGTGATCGGCACAATGGGCGAGATCAACGACAGTTCGCGGCAGATTGCCGACATCATCGGCGTGATCGAAGGGATCGCGTTCCAGACCAATATCCTGGCGTTGAACGCGGCGGTGGAAGCCGCGCGCGCCGGCGAGCAGGGGCGCGGCTTCGCGGTCGTCGCGGGCGAGGTGCGCAGCCTCGCGCAGCGCTCGGCCACGGCGGCCAAGGAGATCAAGCAGTTGATCGGTGCATCGGTGGAGCGCGTGCACAACGGGTCGACGCTGGTGCAGCAGGCCGGCGCGACCATGGGCGAGATTCTGCAGGCGGTGCAGCGCGTGACCGACATCATGGGCGAAATCGCGGCGGCGTCCGAGGAGCAGAGCAGCGGCATCTCGCAGGTTGGCCGCGCCGTCACGCAGATGGACGAAGTGACGCAGCAGAATGCAGCGCTGGTCGAACAGGCTGCGGCCGCGGCGGCATCGTTGCAGGACCAGGCCGGGCGTCTGCGCGATACGGTGAGCGCGTTTCGTGTGAACGGTGGTGGGAGCGGCGCGATGGACGCAACTGAACCAGCGGTTGCGGGGCGGCCGCGTGAAGCGGCTCCAGCGGCTCCAGCGGCTCCACCAGCGCCTGCAGGGGCGACGCGGGACGGCAGCGCAGCGGCTCAGCTCAAGGAGGCGCCCATACGCGCCGAGCCGAAATTAACCGCGACAGCTTCGGCCACCGGTTCGGCGAGGACCGCACCGGCTGCATCGACCGCATCGACTGCATCGACTGCGCACACCAGGCCCGCCGCCACGCGTCAGTCCGCCGCCTCTGCAAGGCCCGCTCCCGCACGCACCAGTACCTCCGACGACGACTGGACCACCTTCTAGTCACTACCCCGGCCGCGTACCGCGTTTTCAGCGGACGCGGTCCCGCGCCGTTCATATGCATACCGATATGCAATCGCGCTATTTCCCATCTCGCCGTGCATATGAGACCATTTATGGCTTGGCTGGCGGTGCGCTCGCATCCGTAAGCGCCGCCGCCGGCTTCACCCGAATCCGACACCGAGCGAAGCATCGGTGCGAAATAGTCGATTAGAAACAGCGAGAATCACATGCAGCGCAGAAACCTCCTCAAAGCCCTCTCCGCCATCGTCACCGGCGCAGCGATCCTCACCAGCGTCGGCGCCCATGCCGACGACAAGGTGATCAAGGTCGGCACCATCGGCGGCCCGGATGCGCAAATCTGGGAAGTCGTCACCAAAGTGGCGAAGCGCGAAGGCCTGAACGTGAAGGTCGTCGAATTCAACGATTACGTGCAGCCGAACGCCGCGCTCGACGCGGGCGACCTCGACGCGAACAGCTTCCAGCACCAGCCGTACCTCGACAGTCAGATCAAGCAGCGCGGCTACAAGCTCGTCAACGCCGGTCTTACCTACATCTCGCCGCTCGGCGTCTACTCGAAGAAGCTGAAGTCGCTGAAGGACCTGCCGCAAGGCGCGAAGGTCGCGGTGCCGAACGATCCGTCGAACGAAAACCGCGCGCTGCTATTGCTGCAGTCGCAAGGTCTGATCAAGCTCAAAGCTGGCGCGGGCACGGGCGGCAATAACGCGACGCCGCTCGACGTCGCGGAAAATCCGAAGAAGATCAAGTTCGTCGAACTCGACGCCGCGCAACTGCCGCGCTCGCTGTCGGACGTCGACGCCGCCGTGATCAACACGAACTTCGCGCTGGCCGCCGGCCTGCAGCCGACCAAAGACGCGATCGCGCTGGAAGACATCCACAGCCCGTACGCGAACCTGATCGCCGTGCGCGCGCAGGACAAGGACAAGCCGTGGGTGAAGAAGCTGGTCGCGGCTTATCAGTCGGAAGATGTGCGCCAGTTCATCAAGACCCAGTTCAAGGGTTCGATGGTGCCGTCGTTCTAAGCGAGCGCACTGAGCATCCAGGTGCGCGCGGCCATGTCCGCCGCGCGCGTGCTGCTACAACTCCAGCTCCCATCTTTCGATCATCAGTTCCTTGCCGAAACGGCGCTCAGCCGTCGTGCCGGCAAGCCTGAACCCGGCGCGCCCGCAGAGTCGCCGCGTTTCGCCGAGCGAGCTGGCGGTAGTCAGCGTGAGCTTCGTATAGCCCGTCCGCCGCGCGAACCGCATCGACTCGCTGAGCAGTTGCGTGCCGATGCCAAGCCGCTGCACGTCCGGTTCGACCCATAGCAGCCGCACGCCGGCCACCGTCGTCGACACCCCGACGACGCATACCGACCCGACCACCATACCGTCCTGTTCGGCGACCCAGCACATCTCGCGCAACGGGTCGTCGCGCTGCGTGTAATCGGCGACCACGCGCGCCAGCAACCCCTCGAACGATCGATCCCAACCGTATTGCGCGGCGAACCATTGCGCCTGCCGATACACGAGCCAGCTGCACTCGCCGGCACGCGGCTGCCGCAGTGTCACGAGTTCGTGCTTCGGTCTATCGCGCAGCAGCCGCTCGATGAGCTTCATCGCGGTAATCAACTGCTCCTGCGAGAGCACGGTAAGGTGGCCGAGCAGCGCCGACACTTCATCGATGGCGGCGGCGTCGAGCGGGGCGTAGACCGCATGGCCATCCTCGGTGAGCGCGATCAGCGACTGGCGGGCGTCCGACTCGGACGGGCGGCGCGTGATCAGGCCGCGTCGTTCGAAACTGGTCAGCAGACGGCTGAGATAGCCGCTGTCGAGACCGAGCGCGCGGCCCAGCACGGAGGCTGTCTGCGCACGGCCGCGGGAGAGTTCGTGCAGCACGCGCACCTCCGTCAGCGAGAACTCGCTCTTCGCCAGATGCTCATGCAATGCGCCAATGTGCTGGGTATAGAAGCGGTTGAAATGGCGGACGACCTGAGCGCGCCGCCGCGCTTCGGAATCGGTCAAGTGCGGCTCCCCGGGGATTTTTTATGGCTTGGTATCCCGCACTATATTTGAACGTCTGTCGCGAGCAAAGCCGCGCCGGACAAGAGTGCCTTCAATTGGTATTAAACAGGTATCAATCTGGACCTTCGGTTCGATCAAGTTGGCGACCGGCGGTGACCGCGAAAGCCCCGCCGGTGTGGTGAATACGGGTAAATCCTGATCGTTAAAAGGTGCTCCCGACAGCATTCCAAAGCCCATGTAAGCCTTATCCGGCAAGGCTTTGCGGCCGTTCGTACCGGCATGGAACCAGTTGGTTGACTGGTATTATGTTGGTTATATAATGGGCTCTCATTTTTCGTAGGCCAATCTGTTCGTGACGGCCGCCGGAGCCCCATGGAAACTCGCTGGTCCGCACTGATGCCTGACGCCCGCAACGTCACGCCGCTCTATTTGCAGCTCGCGCGCAATCTGGCCACGGCGATCCATTGCGGCGTGTGGTCGGCGGGCGAGGCGCTGCCGTCGGAGCGCACGCTGTCGGACGCGATCGGCGTCTCGCGCATCACCGCGCGCAAGGCCATCGAGCTGCTGGTCGAACAAGGCCTGATCCGGCGCGCACGCGGCGCGGGCAGCTTCATCACGCCGCGCGTCGAAGATCCGCTGTCGCGGCTGACCGGTTTCACGAAGAAGATGCAGCAGCGCGGTTTCCGGCCGGATTCGGTGTGGCTCGAGCGCGATATCCGCGCCGCCAACCGCGACGAGCTGGTGCACCTCGGACTGTCGCCCGGCGCCGCGGTCACGAGTCTGCGGCGGCTACGGCGCGCGGACGGCATCGTGATGGCGGTCGAGCATTCGGCGCTGCCGGCGTCGATCGTGCCCGACCCCCAAGCCATCGGCGTATCGCTTTACAGCTATCTGGAGCAGCGCGGCGCGGCGGTCGTGCGCGCGTTGCAGCACTTCCGGGCGGTCAACGCGTCGAGCGAGATCGCTTCGTTGATGGACATCGAACCGCGCACGGCGCTGCTGGTCATTACCCGTATCGGCTATAGCGCGGACCAGCGCGCGATCGAACTGACCGATACCTATTGCCGCGACGACTACTACGACTTCGTCGCCGAATTGCGCACCTGAGTTGCGCGTCTGACTCGCCTCAGCCGGTTGCGCCGCGAGGCGGCCCGCGTGGCCAGCCGTCGGACGCGGCGCAGGCGAGCGCAAGTCGGCCACACCCGTATTACGCCTCACCAGGAAGACTCATGCTGACCGGAAACATACTCACCACCGATGGGTGGATTCACGGCACGCTCGAATACGAAAACGGCCGCATCACGGCGCTCACCGGCGAGCGCGTCGATCCGTCGACGAACGACGCGCCGTACATCCTGCCGGGCTTCATCGATCTGCACGTGCACGGCGGCGGCGGTTCCGACGTGATGGAGGCCGGCGACGCGATCGAAGTGATCGCCCGCACGCATGCGCGCTACGGCACGACGAGCCTGCTCGCCACCACGATGACCGCGCCGCGCGACGAACTGATGAACGTGGTGGCCGGGCTCGGCAACAATGCGAAGGTGCGCACGCCGGGCGGCGCGCGCGTGCTGGGCGTGCATCTGGAAGGGCCGTACATCAACCCGGGCAAGCTCGGTGCACAGCCGGACGCGGCGGTCTCGGCGGTGATGGACGAAGTGCTGAAGTATCTGTCGATCGCGCCGATCCGCGTGGTCACGCTGGCACCCGAAATCGCCGGCCACATGGAGATCATCTCCGCGATGGCGGCGCGTGGCGTGCGCGTGCAGCTCGGCCATTCGCTCGGCACCTACGACGACGCCGTCGCCGCGCTCAAGCACGGCGCGTGCGGCTTCACGCACCTGTTCAACGCGATGTCGCCGCTGCATCACCGCAACCCTGGGCTGGTGGGCGCGGCGCTCGCGCATGCCGAGTTCGCCGAAATCATTCCCGATCTGCTGCACGTTCATCCAGGCGCGATCCGCGCCGCGTTGCGCGCGATTCCGCGTCTGTACGTAGTGACGGACAGCACGTCGGCCACCGGCATGCCTGACGGCGAATACCGCCTCGGCAGCCAGCACGTGACGAAGTGCCTGGGCGGCGTGCGCCTCGCCGACGGCACGCTCGCCGGCAGCACCCTGACGATGGATCAGGCGCTGCGCAATCTCGTATCGATCGGCCTGCCGATGGCCGACGTATCAAACCGTTTGTCGCGCTATGCCGCCGACTATCTCGGTATCGAGGACCGCGGCCGTATCGCGCGCGGCGCCTGGGCCGACGTGGTCGTGTTCGATCGTGAACTGGCATTGACCGCGACTTACGTCGAAGGAGAAGCAATTGTCGAATATGCTTAAAGAGGCGCTGGCGTCCGCTGATACGGTCGCCGCGCAACTCACGGACACCTCGCGCGTCGCGGCGCTCGCTGCGACGCTGGCGCTACAGCCGCGCCACGTCGCGCTGACCGTCGCACGCGGCAGCTCGGACCATGCGGCGAGTTACTTCGCATCGCTGACGATGAGCCGCCTCGGCGTGCCGGTCGCATCGCTGCCGATGTCGGTCGCGACGCTGCAACAGGCGCCGCTGCAGGTACGCGATCAGCTCGCACTGGCATTCTCGCAATCGGGCAAGAGCCCGGATCTGGTCGGCACGATGCAGGCGTTGCGCAACGCGGGCGCGTTGACCGTGGCTGCCGTGAACGCGCCGGGCTCGCCGCTGGCCGATGCGTGCGAATGGCAACTGCCGCTCGTCGCCGGTCCTGAACTGAGCGTCGCGGCCACGAAGAGCTATATCGCGATGCTGTCGGTTTCAGCGCAACTGGTCGCGCACTGGCAGAAGGATGCCGAGTTGCTCGGCGCGCTGAACACCCTGCCCGACGCTTTGCAGACCGCAGGCAAACTCGACTGGTCGAAGGCCGTGGACGAACTGCGCGGCATCGAGCGCATGATCGTGATCGGCCGGGGTCTGGGTCTCGCGATCGCACAGGAAGCCGCGTTGAAACTGAAGGAAACCTCCGGCATTCAGGCCGAAGCGTTTTCGAGCGCGGAAGTGCGTCACGGTCCGATGGAACTGATCGACCGCGATTATCCGCTGCTGGTGTTCGCACCGCGCGGCCCCGAGCAGGCCGGTCTGCTGCAACTCGCACACGACATGCGGGCGCGCGGCGCGCGCGTGCTGCTCGCTGCACCGGACGACGTGCCCGAGGCCACCTTGCCGCTGGCCGCCACCGCTCACGCGGCGCTCGACCCGATCGCCGCCATTCTGTCCTTTTACGTGATGGCCGCCGGCCTTGCTGCCGCGCGCGGACGCAATCCCGATGCGCCGCGCCATCTCAACAAAGTCACCGAAACTCACTGACGAGACATCAGATGCGACGTGTCGAGGAGTCCCGCTTGAAGAGCCATTCTGAAGGCCATATTGTTTTGCTCGCGCCGCTGACCGGTCCGGTCGTGCCGCTCGCGCAGGTGCCCGACCCGGTGTTTTCGGGTGGCATGTTCGGTGATGGCATCGGCATCGATCCGTTGGAGGGACGGCTGCTCGCGCCGTGCGACGGGACCATTACCCATCTCGCGCGCACCGGTCATGCGCTCACGCTGGCCACCACCGAAGGCGCCGAGATCTTGCTGCACATCGGTATCGACACGGTCGAGCTGAACGGCAAAGGCTTTGCACCAATGGTCGAGCAGGGCGCGCATGTGCGTGCCGGCGACGTGCTGATCGAGTTCGATCAGGATCAGGTCGCGTTGAATGCGCCGAGCCTCGTGTCGGTGATCGCGATCGCCAATTCGGATGCGTTCGAGATCGTCGAGCGTGCGCCAGGCGGTGTGCTGAAGGCTGGGGAAACGCCGCTGCTGATACTGCGTGCCCGTGACGGCGCGGCAGCCGACGCGTCGCGCCAGCTCAGCGCGACGAAGGTGATGGAGGAAGCGCGCCGGCAGGTCACGCTGGTTCACGCGGGCGGTCTGCATGCGCGTCCCGCGGCGCGTGCGCGCGAAGCGGCGCGCGGTTTCGATGCGCGCGTCGAAGTGCGATACGAAGGGCGTAAAGCGGCGATCGAAAGCGTGGTTGGACTGCTCGGGCTCGGCGCGGGTGAGGGCGCGCGCGTCGAATTGCTCGGTGTCGGTCCGCAAGCGCAAGCCGCAGTAGATGCGATCGAGCATGAACTGACCCGCGAAGCGCGCGGCGAAGTTGAAGAAAAACCGGCGCGGCAAATTTCGCCTGCGCCGCAGGCGGTTCCGCGTGCGGCAGGCGAAGCGCTCGCGCCGAATACGCTCGCCGGTGTCTGCGCGGCGCCGGGCATTGCGCTCGGCAAGCTGGTGCGTTGGGACGATGCGGACATCGATCCGCCCGAGCAGGCAAGCGGCACGTCCGCCGCTGAAAGCCGTTTGCTCGACAAAGCGATCGCCACCGTCGACGCCGATCTCGACACGACCGTACGCGACGCGTCGCAACGCGGCGCGCACGGCGAAGCGGGCATTTTCGCCGTGCATCGCGTACTGCTCGAAGATCCCACGCTGCTCGACGCCGCGCGCGATCTGATCAGTCTCGGCAAGAGCGCCGGCTTTGCGTGGCGCGAGGCGATCCGTGCACAGATCGGCATCCTGAGCAATGTGGAAGACGCCTTGCTCGCGGAACGTGCCGCCGATCTGCGTGACATCGACAAGCGCGTCGTGCGCGCGCTCGGCTATACGAATGCCGCCGCGCGCACGTTGCCGGAAGAAGCCGTGCTCGCCGCGGAAGAGTTCACGCCGTCGGATCTGTCGTCGCTCGATCGCTCGCGCGTCACCGGCCTGGTAATGGCGCGTGGCGGCGCGACCTCGCACGCGGCGATTCTCGCGCGCCAGGCGGGCATTCCCGCGCTGGTCGCGCTCGGCGACGCGCTACATGCGATTGCGCCTGGCACGCAAGTGGTGGTGAACGCCAGCAGCGGCCGCCTCGAATTCGCGCCGACCGGGCTCGACGTCGAACGGGCTCGCCGCGAGCGCAGCCGTCTTGCCGACGTGCGCGAAGCGAATCGCCGCACGTCGCAGCAAGCCGCGGTGACGTCCGACGGCCGCGCGATCGAAGTGGCCGCAAACATCGCCACGCTCGACGACGCAAATGCCGCCGTCGGCAACGGCGCCGATGCGGTGGGCCTGCTGCGCACCGAACTGCTGTTCATCCATCGCGCGGCTGCGCCGACGACCGACGAACATCGTCAGAGCTACCAGGGAATCGTCGACGCATTGAGCGGACGCACCGCGATCATCCGCACGCTGGATGTCGGCGCGGACAAGGAAGTGGACTACCTCACGCTGCCGCCCGAGCCGAATCCGGCGCTCGGCCTGCGCGGCATTCGCCTCGCTCAGGTGCGCCCAGATCTGCTCGACGATCAGTTGCGCGGCCTGCTCGCGGTGCAGCCGCTCGGCTCGGTGCGCATCCTGTTGCCGATGGTCACCGATGTCGGCGAGCTGATCCGCATCCGCAAGCGTATCGACGAACTGGCTCGCGACGCGGGCCGCACGGAGCCGATCGAAGTCGGGGTGATGATCGAAGTGCCGTCGGCGGCGCTGCTGGCCGATCAACTCGCGCAATACGCGGACTTCCTGTCGATCGGCACCAACGATCTCACGCAATACACACTCGCGATGGACCGTTGCCAGGCCGATCTCGCCGCGCAAGCCGACGGCTTGCACCCGGCGGTGCTGCGCCTGATCGCGGCCACCGTGCAAGGCGCGGGCAGGCATGGCAAATGGGTTGGCGTGTGCGGTGCGCTCGCGGGCGATCCGCTCGCGGTACCGCTGCTCGTCGGCCTCGGCGTGACCGAGCTGTCGGTGGACCCGGTGTCGGTCCCGGGCATCAAGGCGCGGGTGCGCAACCTCGATTATCAGATGTGCCGTCAACGCGCTCAGGATGCTCTCGCGCTCGAATCGGCGCAGGCGGTAAGAGCAGCAAGCCGCGAAACCTGGCCTGTGGACTGAACCGCACACAGTCCGCAACCAGCTTCGCACAGTGACTTCGTATAGCTACAAAAATTCAACGACGACGTTCGACCACGAGACAAGGATTGGAGATATCAATGGATGGGAATCCGTTTCTGAAGATTCAGCGCCTGGGACGCGCGCTGATGCTGCCTATCGCGGTGCTGCCGGTTGCCGGCCTGCTGCTGCGCCTCGGCCAGCCCGATGTGTTCAACATCAAGATGGTCGCCGACGCCGGCGGCGCGATCTTCGACAACCTGCCGCTGCTGTTCGCAATCGGCGTGGCGGTCGGCTTCGCGAAAGACAATAACGGTGTCGCGGGGCTCGCGGGTGCGATCGGCTATCTGGTCCAGATCGCGGTGATGAAGGACATCAACGACAAGCTCAACATGGGCGTGTTGTCGGGGATCGTGGCGGGTATCGTCGCGGGCTTGCTGTACAACAAGTACAAGGACATCAAGCTGCCCGACTACCTCGCGTTCTTCGGAGGGAAACGCTTCGTGCCGATTGCCACGGGGGTGGTCTGCCTCGGGCTCGGCATAGCATTCGGCTACGTGTGGCAGCCGGTGCAGGCCGTGATCGATACGGCCGGCCACTGGCTGACCACCGCGGGCGCGCTCGGCGCATTCGTGTTCGGCGTGCTGAACCGGCTGCTGCTCGTCACGGGCTTGCACCACATCCTCAATTCGTTGACGTGGTTCGTGTTCGGTACCTTCGCGCCGCCGGGCGGTGCTGCGGTGACGGGCGATCTGCATCGCTTCTTCGCCGGCGACCCGACAGCGGGCACCTTCATGACCGGCTTCTTCCCGGTGATGATGTTCGGCCTGCCGGCCGCGTGTCTCGCGATGTTCCATGAAGCGCCGAAGGAGCGCCGCGCAGTGGTCGGCGGCCTGCTGTTCTCGATGGCATTGACCTCGTTCCTCACGGGCGTGACCGAGCCGATCGAATTCAGCTTCATGTTCCTCGCGCCGGTGCTGTACGTGATCCATGCGCTGCTGACGGGTCTGTCGCTCGCGATCTGCTCGGCGCTCGGCATTCACCTCGGCTTCACGTTCTCCGCGGGTTTCATCGACTACGTGCTGAACTTCGGCCTGTCGACCAAGGGCTGGTGGGCAATTCCGATCGGCCTCGTGTATTCGGTCGCGTACTACGGGTTGTTCCGCTTCTTCATCCGCAAGTTCAACATGGCGACGCCGGGCCGCGAACCCGCTGCCGCCGACGAGCAGGCCGACTCGTTCGCGGCGGGCGGCTTCGTTTCGCCGGCAGCCGGTGCGGCCGTGCCGCGCGCGCAGCGCTATATCGCGGCCCTCGGCGGCGCGGCGAATCTGTCGGTCGTGGATGCGTGCACGACGCGTCTGCGTCTGTCGGTGGTCGATGCGAACAAGGTCTCTGAAAGCGAACTGAAGACGATTGGCGCGCGTGGCGTGCTCAAGCGCGGCTCGAACAATGTGCAGGTGATTATCGGACCGGAAGCGGACATCATCGCAGACGAAATGCGTACGGCGATCGCGCAGGGTGGGGGTGAGGCGGTGACGCCGGTGGCGGCGGCTACTCCGGCTGCGGCCGCTGCGAGTGCCGCGCCGGCGCCGGCTGCTGCCACTACAGGTGCAACTGGCGGTCCGCTCGACCCGGATCCGCTGCGCTGGCTCGCCGTGTTCGGCGGCGCGGGCAATGTGGTGTCGCTGGATGCGGTGGCGTCGACGCGTCTGCGTATCGTCGTGCGCGATCCGTCGGCGGTCGATCGTCAGCGTCTCGCCTCGCTCGACACCGCATGGGTCTCTGGCGACACGTTCCACATCGTCGTCGGCGAGGCGGCGCAGCGCTATGCCGCGAGACTGGCGACACGGATGTCGGAAAGCGGCGGCGCGACGCCGTTGCCCGCGTAAAGCGCACAGGGCTGCTAACGAAGTGCCCTGCCACGGCGCGCATTCGCTGAGTCGGCAGTAAAGCGATCATGCGGCGGTGATAGGTCAGCAACGAAAAAAGCGGCACCTTGATGCAAGGTGCCGCTTTTGCGTTTACCGGATCGAGGCCGGTTCGTACTGCATCAGTGCGCTTTGCGCGGACAGCAGCGCCTGCGCGACCTGTTCAGGCGGCAGCGACATATGCTCAGCCTGCGGATGATTGAAGAAGGTGTATTTGAGCGCGCCATCAGCAGAACGAATTTGATGGCGAGGACGATGGCGATATCCCGCGCCAGCGTTGGACCGCGCACCCAGCCGGCGAGTCGCTTGCGCCAGCGCTACCGCAGAGTGGTATTGCGATTGAGGGCTATGGCCATAGTCGGTCGAAAGCGACTTCAAACCGGTGAATCCGGCTGGTTCCAGGCCGCGTGAGCGGTCTGGCGAGTGCATCCCGATTTTGGGAGCGCAACCCCTCGCGCGCATCGATTCGGCAGTGCGGCATTGAGTCGCTAAACTCGCCTTGTTTGTCCAGTATTGCTATCTGGTTTGTGATACGTCAAGAAAGCAGCTGTGGCGGCAGGCCGTGGTCGGGCCATTTCATCCAGCCAGGGTGTGCGTGCGCGAATGCCCTGCCGCGTGGGCGAAAAAAAGCCCCGCCGTCTTGTGAGGGCGAGGCTCGAGGCCGGATGCGCACGCCGGGCGAACCGGCGTGCTGACAGCCTCAGGCCTTATGCATATTCGGTCAGTGCGCCGCGCATCTTCTTCATTGCGCTCGCTTCGATCTGCCGGATACGCTCGGCGGACACCCCGAACTCGTCTGCCAGCTCGTGCAGCGTCGAGCCGCCCGAACCGTCGTCTTCCACCTTCAGCCAGCGTGCTTCGATGATGCGGCGGCTGCGGGCGTCCAACGCGTCCAGCGCGCTGGCGATACCGTCGCTTTGCAGGCGGTCGCGCTGACGCGAAGCCAGCACGGCAGTGGGTTCGCTATGCGAGTCGGCCAGATAGGCGATCGGCGCATACGACTCTTCGCCGTCCTCGACCTGGCCTTCCAGCGCGATGTCACCGCCGGACAAGCGCGTTTCCATTTCGGCGACTTCTTCGCGCTTCACGTTCAGTTCCTGCGCGAGACCTTCGATCTCGTCCGGCGTGAACGCGCCCAAGCCCTGCTTGTGGCTGCGCAGGTTGAAGAACAGCTTGCGCTGCGCCTTGGTGGTGGCGACCTTCACCATGCGCCAGTTGCGCAGAATGTATTCGTGGATCTCAGCCTTGATCCAGTGCATCGCGTATGACACGAGGCGCACGTTCTGCTCCGGATCGAAGCGCTTCACGGCCTTCATCAGGCCGATATTGCCTTCCTGGATCAGGTCTGCGTGCGGCAGTCCGTAACCGAGATAGTTGCGCGCAATCGACACGACCAGCCGCAGGTGCGACAGCACGAGACGGCGCGCGGACTCCAGGTTGTCCTGCTCGCGAAATTCGGTGGCGAACTGGCGTTCTTCCGCCGGCGTCAGCATCGGAATCCGATTAACGGCCTGGATGTAGGCGTCGATATTGCCCAGTTGACCGGGCAGCAGCGAGGAATGCGAGAGCGCCAGTGCACCTGCCGAAGCGGCCTTAGCCGACGACGGGCTCAAAACACTCGGAAGGGTCATTGCATGGCTCACGTGGAAAACTCCTTTGGAATCAGACAAAAACGTATTCAGTAAACGACTCCAGCGTTGGATGTTAGCACTCCGGTTCGGCGAGTGCTAATACTTAGAGGGAGTAGGGGCATCCAGGTTCCGCAAAGTCCTATTGAAAGTCGCGTTTTAATAGCCACAGGGTACACCAACGGAGCATCTTGCGCAGGACGCAGAAGTTATCCGTTCGCGCGCTCCTGCTCTCATAAATGACAGATATTTTCCGGATCAGCAGCAACTAATTGCGAAAAATGAGTATTTTTCATACGATCAACGAAATCGACTTTCTATCTAGAATAAGCAAAACAGTTATGTATTTTTAACCTCGGCAGCTGCGGGTGTTAGATGGACAACAAAAACAATGTCTTGCTTGGTCTGGCTCTAAAAAGTGTCGTGGTCGGGCTGTTATTCGTGGGCCCGGATCTGGCGTCCGCCGGCCAGTTCGGGCTTCAGGTCGCTGCCGGCGCGGCCGATCATCACGTCAAGAAATTCGACCTTGGCGTCGCGTGGGATCCCGGGCTGTACTGGTGGCAGATCGGTGACTGGCATTTCGCGCTGATCGGCGAAGCGCACGCGGCCTGGTGGCACACCAACGAAGGGAACGTGCACGGCGACATCGGCGAAATCGGCGTGACGCCTGTGATCCGCTTCATCAAGACGTCGGGATGGGTTCGCCCCTTCGTCGAAGTGGGCGCGGGCATCCGCCTGCTATCGAGCCCCCGGATTGCTTCGGACTTCACGCTCGGCACCGCGTTCCAGTTCGCCGAAATGGCGGGCGTCGGCGTGCAGTTCGGCCACCGCCAGCAGTACCTCGCGGGCTACCGCTTCCAGCATATTTCCAACGGCGGTATCAAAGAGCCGAATCCTGGTATAAATTTCAGCCAGTTATATTTGCAATATAACTTCTGACGACCGAGGCCGCGTTTGGCTTACCGGTGTGGGGGCTGAGCAATGGCGGCAAAGACGATCGAAGCGATTCGCGGGCTGGAGCGAGAGCGCTTTCGTGCGATGGTCGAAGGCGACGGACAATCGCTCGACACGCTGCTGGCGGACAACGTGAGCTATGTGCACACGAATGGCAAACGCGAAACGAAGCGGCAGTTCATCGACGGGATCACCGGAGGACGCCGCCGCTATCGGCAGATCGAAGTGCAGTCGCAGGAGGTGCTGCCGGCCGGACGGGAAACGTATGTCGTCACCGGCCGCGCGCTGATCGAGATGGAGGCGAATAACGGCGCGTTGCTGTTTCCGATCGCTTACACCGCGATTCACACGCAGGAAGACGGGCAGTGGCGCCTGATTGCGTGGCAGGCCACGCGGTGCGCGCTGGAGTAAGCCTCGTGGGTTCACATCGTCAGGCCGGTCGCGTCTCGTGAACGCGCCGGCAGGCTGAGAGCGCGGGGTACGCGCTCTTCCTCGTCGCTTTGCTCGTTCTTCCCGCGCAAATCTCAGGCGGCGACGCGCTGCCGCTCCTCTACGCGCGACTCGGCACGACCCGCCGTGTCGATTGCGCTCGCCGCACCCTCCTGATCCGCGGCGACGCTCTGGCGGCGCCCCGCATCGGCCGCCTGCATCACTGCATCGCCCGCATACGGATGCCGTGGATGCACCGGAAGCCGATTGCACCGCTCGACCACGCGCCGCACCGCCGCGATATCGGAGAAATCGAGCCCGGTGGCGATGCCCTGCGCATTGAGATTCATCGCCAGCGCGACGAGATCGAGATTGCCCGTACGCTCGCCATTGCCGAACAGGCATCCTTCGACGCGGTCCGCACCCGCGAGCAGCGCCAGTTCCGCCGCGGCCACCGCGGTGCCGCGATCGTTATGCGGATGCACCGACAGCACGATGCTGTCGCGATAAGCAAGATGACGATCCATCCATTCGATCTGGTCGGCGAAGACGTTCGGCGTCGCCGCCTCGACGCTCGCCGGCAGGTTGAGGACCATCTTGTGCGCGCGCGTGGGCTGCCATGTTTGCGCGACGGCATCGCAGACCTCGCGGGCAAACGGAAGCTCGGCTGTATTGAAGGTTTCGGGCGAGTACTGGAAGGTCCAGTGCGTGCCCGCGCGCGCCTGCGCGTGTTCCTTGATGAGGCGGGTGCCGTCCACGGCCAGCGCCTTGATCCCGGCTCTCGACTGGTTGTAGACGATGCGCCGGAACGACGGGCAGATCGCGTTATACAGATGCACGATGGCGTGCGGCGCGCCCTCGAGGGACTCGAACGTACGAGCGATCAGGTCCGCGCGCGACGGCATGAAGACCTCGATGGTCACGTCGTCGGGAATGCGCTTTTCCTCGATCAGCTTGCGCACGAAATCGAAGTCGGTCTGCGACGCCGACGGAAAGCCGACCTCGATCTCCTTGAAGCCGATCGCGACCAGCACCTCGAAGAATTCGAGCTTTTGTGCAGCGTTCATCGGCTCCATCAGCGCCTGGTTGCCGTCGCGCAGGTCGGTGCTCATCCAGACGGGCGCCTGGTCGATCGTGCGGCTCGGCCATTTGCGGCCGGTGAGGCGCACGGGAGGGAAGGGACGGTATTTTTCAGCGGGATTGCGCAACATGATGTGCCTTGTTCGTTGTGTCGTATGCGAAAGGCGGTGGCATTGAGCGGTTGGCGGACTGCCACGGATGCACGGCCCGCCAGCCGATCGCTAGCGGCAACAACGAACGGGCGCGAACGAACAACGTCACGAGGATGACGAAAACGAACGTGGATGATGCCCATGCAACGTGCATTTGACCCTCGCGCTTCGTCCGCACGGTAAACGGACGAACGCAAACGACTACTGGTTGTGAAGAACTACGCTGGGGGGCGAAACGGGAGCTGCGACACTGCCTGGAGGACCGTCCGGCGGCAACGAGGGTTGCCAACGAACGGCGCTATGCCTGACTTACGCCAGGCGTAGCGATAGGGGCCGCGCTAGGCGGCCGAAGGTAATTCGGAGGGTGTTCGGAAGGGAACGCATGGGCCTGAATGTATGACGGTATGAAGCGGTGTGTCAACCCGCGACCACCGCTTCCTCGCGCCAACTCATGCCATAGGAGCGCGCCACGCCGGCTCACGCATGCGCGTCGACCTCGACTTCAACTTCTTTTTCAACGCTTCACACCGGCATTTTCGCGACGTCCACGATCAGTTCCACTTGCCGTTCGATCGCGCTCGGCACCGGCGCTTCACCGCGCAGCACGGCGCTGATCCACGCGGCCGTGGTGGCGGCATCGCGCGCTTCGGGCAAGTCGACTTCCGGCGCATCAGGCGACGAGCGCTCGTGCGGCACGCGCGTTTCGCAGACGCCGTCGTGCAGCCAGTCCACCTGCACCTGACGCCGCGTGTCGGCCACCGCTTCGCCTTCGGTGCCGCGCGCCAGCAGCGCGCCGCCCAGGGCCGCGTCCGGATGCGAGTTGAACAACTGCGTGAGACTGTCGCGATACGGCGGATGCGTGTAGTTCACGAGGCGCAGCCCCGCCGGCGCGAACGGCTGCAGGATTTTCACCAGCGTGTGCGTCGAATTACGCACGCCCATGCGTCGGCGCAGCGCGAGCAGGCGCGCGAGCTTCGGCGCGAGCACGTCGATCGGCGCGAACGCGAGACGGTGCTCGGCGAGCCCGTCTTCGATATCGGCGTGCGAGCGCGCATGCTGGATTTGCAGATGGGTGAAGATTTCCGCGCTCGTCACGCGGCCCGGATCTTCGGTGACGCCGTGCACCAGTACCGGCACGCCTTCGCGTGCCAGTAGCAGGGCCAGCAGCGGGACCAGGTTCGGCTGCTTGCGCGCACCGTTGTAGGTGGGGATGGACACGGGCCGGAATGCGCCGTGCGGCAAATGGATCGGCTCGAACGACGCGTGCGCGCCCGCCAGCATCGCGGCGAGTTCGTCGGCGGTTTCGCCTTTCACACGATAAGCGAGCAGCACCGCGCCCAGTTCGAGCTCGGCCACGCGGCCATCGAGCATCGCGGTGTAGAGCGCGCGCGTATCTTCAGCGGTCAGCGCGCGGGCGCCATTCGGGCCGCGGCCGATTTCCTTGATGAAGCGGGCGCAGGGGAATGGGGTGTCAAGGGCGGTGTCGGTCATCGGGCGCAAGGGGGCGTGATGGCGTGCCGCGCGCGGGCGGCTCGCCATGGTATTCAAGGGAAGCTGTTGGTCGCTGTTCGGTGTCAGTATCGCATCTATGGCGATACTGCGAGGCGCGGTGCGCGGCCGTCCGCCCGCGCGCACCTGCCCGACCGCCGCGCGCGGCGCTTTGCCGCGCGTTACACTCGAAGTTTTCTCGCCGCGTCGTCGGCGCAAATCAAGCAACGGAGAACGGGATGAGTTACGTATTTGCACCCGCACCGCAGGTGGCGGTGCCGGTTGTGGGGTCCAGCGAGCAGTTCGCGGTGCGTCGCATCTACTGCGTGGGACGCAACTACGAAGCACACGCGCGCGAGATGGGTCACGATCCCGACCGCGAGCCGCCGTTCTTCTTCACCAAGCCAGCCGATGCCGTGCTGTATGTCGCGCCCGGCGCCACCGGCGAATTCCCCTATCCGACGCAGTCGAAAAACGTCCACTTCGAAATGGAACTGGTGGCCGCGATCGGCAAAGGCGGCAAGGACATTCCGGCCGAAAGCGCGCTCGACCACGTCTACGGCTATGCACTCGGTCTCGACATGACGCGCCGCGATCTGCAAGCCGAAGCAAAGAAGCTGGGCCGTCCGTGGGATACCGCGAAGGGCTTCGATCACTCGGCGCCGCTCGGCCCGATCCATCCCGTGACGGCGATCGGCCATGTCGGCAACGGCGCGATCTGGTTGTCGGTCAATGGAGAGGAAAAGCAGCGCTCGGACGTGTCGCAGCTGATCTGGTCGGTGGCGGAGACGGTCGCCTATCTGTCGACGCTGTTCGAATTGCAGCCCGGCGATCTGATTTTCACCGGCACGCCTGAAGGCGTCGGCGCGGTGGCGAAGGGCGATCTGATGAAGGGCGGTGTGGACGGACTCGGCGAGTTCAGCGTGCGCGTCGTCTGACAGGCGGCGGCTTGGAGGAGACAGACAACATGAAGCTCTACAGCTATTTCCGGAGCTCGGCGTCCTATCGCGTGCGCATTGCGCTGAACGTGAAGAAGCTGCCGTACGACTATGTGCCCGTGCACCTCGTGCGCGACGGCGGCGAGCAACTGAAGCCGGAGTATCGCAAAGTGAATGTGGATGGCATCGTGCCGACACTCGTCGACGGCAACGAGCTGATGCCGCAGTCGCTTGCGATCATCGAGTATCTGGAGGAGACGCATCCCGAGCCGCCGTTGCTGCCCAAAGCGCCCGGCGACCGCGCGTACGTTCGTTCTCTGGCGTTACAGGTCGCGTGCGAGATTCATCCGTTGAACAATCTGCGGGTGCTGAAGTATCTGAAGCACACGCTGTGTGTCGACGACGACGCGAAAGACGCCTGGTATCGGCATTGGGTCGAAGCGGGCTTCGCGACGCTCGAAGCCCATCTGGCCGGCAGCGCGCGCACCGGCAAGCTGTGTTTTGGCGATACGCCGACGCTCGCCGACGCCTGTCTGATCCCGCAGGTGTTCAATGCGCAGCGCTTCAAGGTCGACACGACGCGGTTTCCGACGATCCAGCGCATCTACGACCACGCGATGCAGATCGACGCGTTTGCCCGTGCAGCGCCTGGCGTGCAACCCGACGCCGAGTGACAGGACGATGTCGAATGAAAAAAGGGCACTCCGTGGAGTGCCCTTTTTGCTGACACGTGCGCCGAACCTTGCGCGGCCGAGAGATTCAACCTCCCAGCAATGCGTCCGTAAATTCTTCCGCGCTGAAGGGCTGCAAGTCCTCGACCTTTTCGCCGACGCCGATGAAGTACACCGGAATCGGACGCTGCCGAGCGATGGCGGCGAGAATGCCGCCCTTCGCGGTGCCGTCGAGCTTGGTGACGATCAGGCCGGTGAGGCCGAGCGCGTCGTCGAAGGCCTTCACTTGCGCGAGCGCGTTCTGGCCGGTGTTCGCGTCGATCACCAGCAGCACCTCGTGCGGTGCGCCGTCGTGCGCCTTGCCGATCACGCGCTTCACCTTGCGCAATTCTTCCATCAGATGCAGCTGGGTCGGCAGACGGCCGGCCGTGTCCGCCATCATCACGTCGATCTTGCGCGCGCGCGCGGCGCCGACCGCGTCGAAGATTACCGCCGCCGGGTCGCCGCTTTCCTGCGATACCACGGTCACGTTGTTGCGCTGGCCCCAGATCGCCAGTTGCTCGCGCGCGGCGGCGCGGAACGTGTCGCCCGCGGCCAGCAGCACCGATTGATTGAAGCTCTGCAGATGCTTGGCGAGCTTGCCGATGCTGGTGGTCTTGCCCGCGCCGTTGACGCCCGCGATCATCATCACGAGCGGTTGCGCGCGGCCGAGCATCAGCGATTTTTCCAGCGGCTTGAGCAGGTCGACCAGCAGCGCGCGCAGCGCGCCCTTGACCTGTTGGGGATCGGTGATGCGCTCGCTGCGCACTTTCTCACGCAGCGACTCGAGCAGGAATTCGGTGGCCTCGACGCCCGCGTCCGACATCAGCAGCGCGGTTTCGAGCTCTTCGTACAGGTCTTCGTCGAGCTTCGCGCCGACGAAAATACCGGTCAGGCTCGAACTCGTCTTCGACAGGCCGGTTTTCAGGCGCGTGAGCCACGAGCGTTTCGCGCCCGCGTCCTGCACGGGCGGCGGGACGATTTCGACGGTTTCGAGCGCGGCTGCTTCCGGCTCGAGTTCCGGCTCGAGTTCCGGCTCGGGCTCCGGCACGCTTGCGGCCGGGGCGGGCGCCGGGGCTTCGATGCCAACGGAGGCTGCAGGACGCGCAGCCGGCACGACAGGCACTGCGGGCACCTCTGCGGCGGCATCGGGCGCCGAGCCTTCGGGTGCCGCCTGCGATTCGTCTGCCGCGGTATCGGACTCTTTCGAACCCTTGAATCGTTTGAAAAAGCTGAACATGATCTGGCGTGGTGAGAGCGCGCGCCGATGCGCGCAGCCGGCACAAGACCGGCGGGAGCAGCAGGCAGCGTTGCAGGGGTAGACAAAGCGCGGGATGCAAGGCGCTGGAAGCCGCACATTTTATCAGGCGCGCCGCCGCCCGTCGTATCGGCCGATCGGCCAGGCTGGACGCGGGCCGCCCCTGTGGTAACGTTGGCGCTCCGACCCCGCGCGTATCGACGTCGCGGTTGCGTTCATCACGTCATTGAAACTGCATGCCTCGTTCCGCACCCTCACGCGCCCACGGCGCTTCGTCCAAAGGCGGCAAGCCGCACGCCATCCGTATCATCGGCGGCGACTGGAAGCGCACGCCTTTGCCTGTGCTCGATCTCGACGGCCTACGCCCCACGCCGGACCGCGTGCGCGAAACACTGTTCAACTGGCTGGGCCAGCGCCTCGACGGCCAGCGCTGCCTGGACCTGTTCGCCGGCAGTGGTGCGCTGGGCTTCGAGGCCGCGTCGCGCGGTGCTGGGCGGGTGCTGATGGTGGAGCGCAACGCGCGTGCCGCCAGCCAGTTGCGCGCGAACCAGGAACGGCTGGCCGCGCGCACGATCGAAATTGCCGAGGCGGACGGTTTGCGTCTCGCCGCGAGTCTCGCACCCGGCTCGTTCGACGTGGTGTTCCTCGATCCGCCGTTCGACGGCGACCTGCTCGGCAAAACGCTCGCGTTGGCCGTGCCGCTCGTCAGCGCGGCAGGGTTTCTATACGTGGAAGCGGGCGAGGCGCTCGAACTCGACGGGAACGAGACACTCGCGGGCTGGGAAATCGTGCGGCAGGGGAAAGCGGGCGCCGTCCACTTTCATTTGCTGCAGCGCGAAAATAAGGAATAATGCGCGTTCTAAAACAGGCGCCGGGCGGTTTGACGTCACGAGCGCGGTCGGTGCCAAATGCGTCGTGTGGACGCTTTGACGTGCCCTTTGTCTGAAGAGAGGAGAAGTCTCATGGTAGTCGCCGTGTACCCGGGCACGTTTGACCCGCTGACGCGCGGTCACGAAGACCTCGTTCGGCGCGCGTCGAGCATTTTCGACACGCTGGTGGTGGGCGTTGCCGATAGCCGCAACAAGAAGCCGTTCTTTACGCTGGAAGAACGCCTCGACATCGCTCACGAGGTGCTCGGGCACTACCCGAACGTCCAGGTGATGAGCTTCAAGGGACTGCTGAAGGACTTCGTGCGCAGCAATAACGCACGGGTGATCGTGCGTGGCTTGCGCGCCGTGTCGGACTTCGAATATGAGTTCCAGATGGCGGGCATGAACCGCTATTTGCTGCCCGACGTCGAAACCATGTTCATGACGCCGTCCGACCAGTACCAGTTCATCTCGGGCACGATCGTGCGCGAGATCGCGCAGCTGGGCGGCGATGTCAGCAAGTTCGTGTTCCCATCGGTCGAAAAATGGCTGCACGAGAAGGTCGCCGCGCTGGATCCGAACGACGGCGCTTCGGCGGCGCAGCCGTAACCGGCGTAAACTGTTGGTTTGACGGATCAGAGCCGGCTGCGGCCGGCGTGAAGTGAGAGAAGTATGGCCTTGATGATTACCGACGAGTGCATCAATTGCGACGTGTGCGAGCCCGAGTGCCCGAACGACGCGATCTCGATGGGCCCGGAAATCTACGTGATCGACCCGAAGAAATGCACCGAGTGTGTCGGCCATTTCGACGAGCCGCAGTGCATTCAGGTGTGCCCGGTCGAGTGCATTCCGCGCGATCCTGACCACCTGGAAACGCCCGAGGGCTTGATGGCGAAGTATCACGCGCTGCAAGCCGCGAAGGGCGCATAAGATCCGCGATGTGGATGAGAAAACGGCGAGGCCTTGGCCTCGCCGTTTTTCTTTTTGCCGCGGCGCTTTCTCGTCGTGCGCGGACTAGCCGACGTAAGCGCTGAAGATATCGCGCAACGCCACCAGCAGAATGTCGCATTCGGCGTCGGTGCCGACCGAAATCCGCAGATGTTGGTCGATTCGCGGCGCCTTGAAATGGCGCACGAAAATCTCCTTTTCCCTCAGCTGCAAGACGAGCGTCGCCGCGTCGTAGCCTTCATGGCGCGCGAACAGGAGATTGGCCGCTGATGGCACGACCTCGAAGCCAAGCGCCGTCAGTCCCGCCGCCAGCCGCTCGCGGCTCGCGATCACCTTGGCGCAGGTGTCGCGGAACCACGCGTCATCTTCGTACGCGGCGGTGGCGGCGGCTTGCGCGAGGCGGTCGAGCGGATAGGAGTTGAAGCTGTCCTTCACGCGGTTCAGCGCGTCGATCAGCGCCGGATTGCCGAACGCGAAACCTACGCGCATGCCGGCCAGCGAGCGCGACTTCGAGGTCGTCTGAACGACCAGCAGGTTCGGATAGCGGTCGATCAGCGCAATGGCCGACTCCGCGCCGAAATCCACGTAAGCCTCGTCGATTACGACGACCGATTCCGTGTTGCTTGCCACCAGACGCTCGATGTCGGCGAGCGGCAGAGGGCGGCCGGTTGGCGCATTCGGGTTCGGGAACAGCACGCCGCCATTGGGCGCCGTGTAGTCGTCGACATTGATCGCGAAGCTGTCGTCGAGCGCGATGGTCCGATAGTCGACTTCGAAGAGCCGTGCGTAGGTCGGATAAAAGCTGTACGTGATGTCCGGGAACAGCAGCGGCTGGTCGTGCTTCAGCAATGCCCGGAACGTGAGCGCCAGCACTTCATCCGAACCGTTGCCCGCGAACACCTGGTCTGCGCGGATGCCATGGTAGGCGGCCACCGTTTCGCGCAGTTTGAGCGCGGTCGGATCGGGATAGCGCCGCAGCGATTCACCGGCGTCGCCCAGCTCCCGACGGATCGCATCGAGCACGCGCGGCGACGGCGGATAGGGATTCTCGTTGGTGTTCAGCTTCACGGGACGCGCGAGCACGGGCTGCTCGCCTGGCACATACGGCGTCAGACGATGAACGATGTCACTCCAATAGCGGCTCAAGCAATTCTCCTGTGTCGACCAGAGTTAGCGCTTTAGCGCTTACTCTGGTCCCATGCAAGGCGGTCGACCAGAGTTAGCGCTTTAGCGCTTACTCTGGTCCCATGCAAGGCGGTCGACCAGAGTTAGCGCTTTAGCGCTTACTCCGATCCCATGCAGCTAGTTGCAGTAGCGAGCGATAACGCTACAGCAATACGTCCGCAGGCGGGCCAGCTCAAGGATTGCGATGCAACTGCATCATCGCGCGCTCCAGCTCGCCTGCGATAATTTTCGGCATCACGGCAAGCGCCCGCTCGACCGATGCGTCGATCTCCTCCTGCTCTTCCCGCCGCGGCGGCTTCAGCACGTAGTTGGCGACATCTGGCTTCGCGCCGGCACGCGCGCTTTCAGGAATCAGATCGCGTGGATGACCGATACCGATCCGCAGTCGCCAGTATTGTTGCGATGACAGATGCGCTGTGATGTCCTTCAACCCATTATGGCCGCCGCTGCCGCCGCCGAGCTTCAGCTTGACGCTGCCAGGCGGCATGTCGAGTTCGTCGTGCGCAACCAGAATTTCGTCGGGAAGAATCTTGAAGAACTGCGCGACCGCCACGACCGACTGGCCGGAGCGGTTCATATACGTCTGGGGTTGAAGCAGATGCACTTCCTCGCCGTGCAGCCGCGCTTTCGCGTAGAAACCGTGGAAGCGCCGCTCGTCGCGCAGCGTCGTGCCTGCTTCGCGCGCTAGTTGATCGACCAGCCAGAAGCCAGCGTTGTGGCGCGTCGCGGTGTATTCGGCGCCCGGATTGCCGAGCCCGACGATCAGCTTGATCATGATTGCGTAGGTCCATCTGGCCAGGGAGCTGAACTCGACCGGGCCGAAAAAAACCGAAAAAAAACCCGCCGTGGCGAACCTCGGCGGGTCACATCGACCGTTTCATTGAAAACGGATCGAGAGGATTGCTTGGCTAGAACCCGAAAGGTCCTTAAGCAGCCGGCGTTTCGCCTTCAGCAGCAGCGGCGGCGTCGCCTTCAGCGATTGCGCCAGCGGGGATCGTTGCAGCGGCGACCACCGGGTTTTCTGCGTCGAGGTGAGCAACCAGCGACACACCTGCCGGCAGCGCGATGTCCTTAGCGTGAACCGATTGACCCGCTTCGATCTTCGCCAGGTCGACTTCGATGAATTCCGGCAGTGCCGACGGCAGGCACTCGACTTCCAGTTCATTGAGAACGTGCGAGATCACCGCGCTCGACAGCTTCACTGCCGGGTTCGATTCCTGGTTCATGAAGTGCAGCGGCACCTTGGTATGCAGCTTCTTCGTCGCGTCGACACGTTGGAAGTCCACGTGCAGCACGAGCTGACGGAACGGGTGGTATTGCACGTCGCGCAGCAGAACCTGTTGCGACTTGCCTGCCACTTCCAGGTCGAGGATCGACGAGTGGAAAACTTCTTTCTTCAGCGCGTGCCACAGCGCGTTGTGGTCCAGTTCGACCAATTGCGTTTCAGCACCAGCGCCATATACGATGCCCGGGGTCTTGCCCGAGTTACGCAGGCGGCGGCTCGCACCCGTACCTTGCAAAGAACGCTCGAAAGCGACTACTTTCATGTTGAATCTCCAATGCACTGCCCGCGACCAGGCAGTAAAAACGGGGCCTCCAAGCCAATATGGCTGAGGCCCCAGAGCTGCGGCACGAACCTTCGTTCGCTCGTGCCGATTGTGCAAAAGCGCAGCGCGCCGCCTGAAGCGATGCGCTGCGCCTTCGCAAATACTTAACTTTCGGCGAACAGCGACATGACCGAATCGCCGCGACGAATGCGCGAGAACGTTTCGGCAAGCAGGCCGGCGCTGGTCAACGAACGGATCTTTGCGCACGAGCGGGCTTCTTCGCCGAGCGGGATCGTGTCCGTGACAACGAGTTCGTCGAGCGCGGAAGCCGCGATACGCTCGCCTGCACCGCCCGACAGAACCGGGTGGGTAGCGTAAGCGAACACCTGCTTTGCGCCGCGTTCCTTCAAAACCTGTGCTGCTTTGCAGAGCGTGCCAGCGGTGTCGACCATGTCGTCCATGATCACGCAGGTACGGCCTTCGACCTCACCGATGATGTTCATCACTTCGGCGACGTTCGCCTTCGGACGACGCTTGTCGATGATCGCGAGATCGCAATTGAGCTGCTTCGCCAATGCACGGGCGCGCACCACGCCGCCGACGTCCGGCGAAACGACCAGCAGGTTCTCATAGTTCTGCTTGCGCAGATCGCCGAGCAGCACGGGCGTAGCGTAGATATTGTCGACCGGGATGTCGAAGAAGCCCTGAATCTGGTCAGCGTGCAGATCCATCGTGATGATCCGCTCGACGCCCGCGATTTCCAGCATGTTCGCCACGATCTTCGCCGAAATGGCGACGCGCGCGGAACGCGGGCGACGATCTTGACGGGCATAACCGAAGTAGGGGATGGCAGCGGTGATCCGGCCAGCGGATGCGCGCTTGAGCGCATCGACCATGATCATTAGTTCCATCAGGTTGTCATTCGCCGGCGCGCACGTGGATTGCAGGACGAAGACGTCCTTGCCACGCACGTTTTCCTGAATCTCGACCTGGATTTCACCGTCCGAGAAACGGCTAACCATTGCTTTGCCGAGGGGAATACCGAGGATTTTGACGACTTCCTGTGCAAGCGCGGGATTCGCGTTGCCAGTAAAAACCATCAGGCCGTCATGGCTGCTCATCATGCACCTGCTTCAGGCTGGGGGCGAGGGGAAATGCGAGAAATTTTTGGCAGGGGAGAAAGGATTCGAACCTTTGCATGCCGGAATCAAAATCCGGTGCCTTAACCAGCTTGGCGACTCCCCTACACTAACTCTGAGCTCCGCCGAACGTGGAGTTTCGTTCGACGATGCAAAACTTATGACGCGAAAGCAAAGAGTGGATGTTGATCCAGACCGGCGGCCACTGCGCTGTTCCATTCGGCTGGCAGCCTGGCTTGCACCGCTTCTGCTTCAGCTTTACTACGGAACGCTGCAAAGACACTTGCACCTGATCCAGACATCCGCGCTGGCGCGACGCTTTCAAACCATCGCAGCACTTGCGCTACTTCCGCGTACTTTTCTACGACAACCCGCTGCATGTCATTACGGCCAAAACTTTCCGGCCATTCAGTATTGCAGCTAAGTTCTGCAGGAAAGTCCGTAATTATGAGGGGCTTTGAATCTCTTGTCAACGCTTTTTCGGAAAAAATCGCTGAAGTCGGAACCTGCACCCTCGGCGTCACCACCAAGAAGTGGCGCGGCGGCAATTGTACAACGTCTAAAGCTTCACCGACACCCTCTGCGAACGCATTTTGTCCGAAAACAAAAAACGGCACGTCAGCGCCCAGCTTCAATGCCAATGCCTGCAATTCCAGACGCGGCAAGTCGAGCTTCCACAGACGGTTCAACGCGAGCAGCGTCGTCGCCGCGTCGGAGCTGCCACCGCCGAGGCCGGCGCCCATCGGCAGGCGCTTGTCAATCTGGATGTCGACACCCTCGGACGAGCCCGTATGCACCTTGAGCAAAGTAGCGGCGCGCACGGTCAGGTCATGCTCAGGCGGCACGTCCGCGATCTCGGTGCTGCGCGTGATGCGCCCGTCGTCGCGTCGCTTGAAGTGCAGCGTGTCGCCCCAGTCGAGCAACTGGAAAACAGTTTGCAGTGTGTGATAACCATCCGGCCGGCGGCCGGTGATGTGCAGGAAGAGGTTGAGTTTCGCTGGCGCGAGGCAATCGCGCAGCGAATCGGTCGTTTCAATCATGAGTCGAGGCTACATGCGCCAAGCGGCGCCGAAGAAGCGGCAAGGTTGCGAACAGACGCGGATTACTGATCCAGCACGAGCTTGATGTCAAGCGGCGGCTCTGAACGGCTCAGGTTGAGGCGCTTTACGCCGGTGGCGGGCGCGTCGGCATACGCAAGGTAGTCGACGGTCCAGCCATCCTGCGTGATCTGCTTCAGACGCGACGGTTGCTCCGGGTCGTTCTCTGTCTTGGCGCGCGAAGTAGGCGCGGGCGACGGTTGCAGCCAATAACGCAGACCCTCGACAGGCAGGGCGAAACCGAGCGCATTCTGCATCAGCGTGGACACGTTGTCCGCGGTCAGGGGCTGGCGGTTCGGCAATTCAAGCGTGGCCGCGGATGGCGACGACGTGACGATCGCGAGCGTCTGGCCAAGCGGGTTGCGCAATTGCAGCGTTACGGTGTCGCCCGTTTCCTGCCAGGAGAAGTTGCCGTAAGCGTTGCGCTGCTGGCCGTTCTGATCGTTGTACTGGATCGCGAAGCGGCCCTGGTAAGCGCGGCTCGTCTGCGCGGTGACCGAAGTGGCGGCATTCGACGTGGACGGCCCCTGCGGTTTCACCGACGCACAGCCGGCCAACGCGACAACCGCTGCCGCAGCGAATCCGAGCGCCGCGCCGCGAGGCGCCCGGGGAAAGGAAATCAGACGGGAAAGACGCATCAAAGATCGTTTACCTGAAGACGTTGGAGCGTTTTGACAAGCGTTTCGTTGTCCGGTTCGAGCTTGCGCGCCTCGCGGAAGGCGGCGCGAGCCTGATCCTGCTGGCCGCTTTTCCACAGCACTTCGCCGAGGTGCGCGCCGATTTCGGCGTTCGGCTGGAGGTCGTAGGCTTTGCGCAGCAGCTTGATCGCATCCGACGTATCGCCCATCCGGAATTTGACCCAGCCCACGCTATCCATGATGAACGCGTCGTTCGGCGCCAGCGCCGATGCTTTCTCGACCAGTTTGTCCGCTTCCGGTAGGCGCTGGTTGCGATCGGCCAGCGAATAGCCGAGCGCGTTGTACGCCTGCGGATTGTCGGGCTGCGTCTGGATGAGCTTGCGCAACTGCGCTTCCATCACGTCGTAATGGCCGGTCTTTTCGGCGGCCATCGCGTAGTCGTAAGTGAGATCGGGGTCGTTCGGGAAGGCCGCCGTGGCTTGTTGCAGGCGCGATTCCGCTTCCGGGTAGCGCTTCGCGTCGAACAGGATCGCCGCGTCGGTGCGGGAGATCAACGCCAGGTCGCGCGGATCGGACACCTGCAGATTGGCCAGCAGCTTGCGCGCGTCGTCAGTCTTACCCTGCTTCGCCAGCAGTTGCGCGCGCGTAATCTGCGCGGCCATATATTGCTGGCTCGACGGCGAGATCTTGTTGAGCCAGTCGCTCGCCGCCGCTTCGTTCTTTTGCTCGAGCGCCAATTGCGCCAGGTAGATGTACGCCTGGCCCGCATCGGCGCCCGGCGTCTTTTCGGCCAGTTGCGCGTACTGGGTCAGATACGTCTGCGCCTCGTTGAAATTCTTCTGCTGGATCTTGATCAGTCCGAGCGCCATCAGCGGCGTGAGGTCGTTCGGGTTGGCC
Organism: Paraburkholderia fynbosensis; assembly: GCF_902859935.1. Taxonomy (GTDB): domain Bacteria; phylum Pseudomonadota; class Gammaproteobacteria; order Burkholderiales; family Burkholderiaceae; genus Paraburkholderia; species Paraburkholderia fynbosensis. Next base: position 56,509 of record NZ_CADIKI010000017.1, on the reverse strand, counting down.
TTGTGCATGATCTCGAACTGCTTCTGCGCGTCGTCCAGACGGTCGCTCGCGAGATACAACTGCGCGAGCGCGAGACGCGCGTCATGCGATTTCGGATTCTGCTGCACGTATTTTTCAAGCGACGCGATGCCTTCCGCGCGCTCTTCCGGGCCCATCTGCGACAGCAGCAGCGCCGCCGGCAGGTAGTCGGGCTTCAGCGTCAGCGCCTGTTCGAGCGATTTGCGCGCGCCTGGCGCGTCGTCCGACAGGAGCTGCTGGCGCGCGATCGCCAGTTGCGCTTCCGGGCGGTTCATGTCGTTCTTCAGCAGATCCTGCAGCACGTGCAGGCCGCCGATCCGGTTCGGGCCGCGCGATAGCAGCAGCTGCAACGCGAGAATCGCGCTGCCGCGATTGTCCGCGGGCACTTTCGCGAGTTCGCCAGCGAGAATTGGCGCTGCCTCGTCAGGTTTGCCCGACAGCACGAGCAGCGACGCGTCGAGTTGCGCGGCGCGCTCCGAATTCGGCGCATACTGCTGCCACAATTGCGCGGCGGCCAACGCGTCCGACGGGCTTTGCGCGGCCAGCGCGATCTCGGTGGCGCGCTGCGCCATGCGCGGGTCGTGCGTGTCGCGCGCGAGGGCGAGGTAGGTCTGGTAGGCGGGCGCCGGCTGGTCGCGCTGCAGCGCGACTTCGGCCGCGAGCACCTGAAATACGATCTGGCTCGACAGCGGCACGGCGGGCAACGATTTCTGGTCTTCCGCCGATGCCGGGCCAAGCGGGTCCTCCAAAGTGACGGAGGTATCGTCCGGATCCGCCGACGGGTCCTGCGCGTGCGCGGGCACGGCGGCCAGCGCCCAGACGGCAAGCGCGGCGGCGCCGAGCATCCGGCGAGCGGACACGGCGTGCGGCACGCGGGATGCGCGAGCCGGGCGCTTTGAAAACAGCTTCACGAAGGACAATTTCATGGAAATCCGTTCAATGTTTCGGACGATTGTAACGCGCTCGCTACAATACGGGCACAACCACTCACGCAAGTTGCAGACCAGTTAGAAATGCCAGAGTTGCCAGAAGTCGAGGTTACCCGACGGGGAATCGAACCGTATGTGTCCGGGCGCAAGGTTGAACGCGTCGACGTGCGTACACCCGCGCTACGCTGGCCGATTCCCGTCGACCTTGCGAAAACCTTGCGCGGCCACGTAGTGCGCAAAGTTGAGCGGCGCGGCAAGTATCTGCTGTTCGAAATCGACGCTGGCTGGCTCATTGTGCATCTTGGCATGACTGGGACGCTGCGGGTGCTGCGGCATGTGCCGCATCCACCGGAGGCGGCGAAACACGACCACGTCGACTGGATCTTCGACGAATTCATTCTGCGCTATCGCGATCCGCGGCGCTTCGGTGCGGTGCTGTGGCATCCGCGCGAGGCCGGCGACATTCTTGAGCATCCGCTGCTCGCGGGGCTCGGCGTCGAACCGTTCTCGCCGGCGTTCTCCGGCGCGCTGATGCATCGGCTCACGCGCGGGCGCAAGGTGTCGGTGAAGCAGGCACTGCTGGCCGGTGAAATCGTGGTGGGCGTGGGCAATATCTATGCGTCGGAGAGCCTGTTTCGCGCCGGCATCCGTCCGACCACTGCTGCGGGCAGGGTCTCGCTGGTGCGCTACGACCTGCTCGCGGACGCCGTGCGCGTGACGCTTGCCGCGGCGATCGAGAAGGGCGGCAGCACGCTGCGCGATTTCGTCGGCAGCGACGGCGAAAGCGGTTATTTCCAACTCGACTATTTCGTCTATGATCGCGCGGGCCTGCCATGCCGCGTGTGTGGAACGCAGATCAAACAGATCGTGCAGGGGCAGCGTTCTACGTATTTCTGTCCCACCTGTCAGCGGTAAATCGCCCATGCCTTCTCGTGTAACTCCGCGCGCCGCCGCGCGTTCAGCTTCGTCCGGCACGTCCGATACCGGCATGTCCCGAACGCCTTCGTTTCCAGCCATGCCCGATTTCTCCGCGCGCCTGATCGCGTGGCAGCGCCGGCACGGGCGTCACGATCTGCCGTGGCAGAACACGCGCGATCCTTATTGGATCTGGCTGTCGGAGATCATGCTGCAGCAGACCCAGGTGTCGACAGTGATTCCGTACTACGCCAGATTTCTCGCGCGTTTTCCGGATGTCGCCGCGCTTGCAGCCGCACCTTCGGACGACGTGATGGCGTTATGGGCCGGCCTCGGCTACTACACGCGCGCGCGCAATCTGCATCGCTGCGCGCAGGTGGTGGTCGAGCAGCATGGTGGGACGTTTCCGGCGTCGGTCGAACAACTCGCGGAGTTGCCGGGCATCGGCCGCTCGACCGCGGCGGCGATCGCGTCTTTTGCCTTCGGCGCGCGCGCGACGATCCTCGACGGCAACGTGAAGCGTGTGCTCGCGCGCGTATTCGGCGTCGAAGGTTTTCCGGGCGAGAAGAAAGTCGAGAATGCGATGTGGACGCTGGCCGAGTCGCTGCTGCCGCCGAATGCATCGGACGACGAAGTGAGTTCGTACACGCAAGGTCTGATGGACCTCGGCGCGACACTCTGCGTGCGCGGCAAGCCGGATTGCCTGCGTTGTCCGTTCGCGGCCGACTGCGTGGCCAACGTCACTGGGCGTCAGCGCGAGTTGCCGACATCGCGTCCGAAGAAAGTCGTGCCGACGCGCCGCACCTGGATGCTGGTGCTGCGTGACGGCAACGCGGTGATGCTGGAGAAGCGTCCGCCGTCGGGCATTTGGGGCGGCTTGTGGAGCCTGCCCGAGGCCGCCGACGAAGCCGCACTCGCCGAGCGGGCACGAGCCTGCGGCAGCGACGGCGTGGTCTCGCCGCTCGCGCCGCTCACGCACGTGTTCACGCATTTCAAGTTGGATATCGAGCCGAGGCTCGCGGAACTCGATCGCAGTGTCGGCGCATTGGCCGCGCTCGGCGATGCGGACACCGCGTGGGTCGCGCTCGGCGATCTCGATTCGGTCGGGGTGCCGGCGCCGGTGCGCAAACTGCTGGACAGTCTGCAGGGTTCGTTGATCTAACGATCGGTCTGATTTGCCGGCGGCGCGGCGGCCGTTAAAGCAGTTGATGCTGCTGCATGTAGTGATGAACCACGTCGATCCGCGCGCCGGCGTCCTGCAGTTCCATCAGTTTCTGGCGTGCTCGCAACGCGATCGGCAGCACTTCGGCGAGACGGTTCGACACCCACGACGGGTCTTCGAGCCGGAACGGTTCCGCGAACGGCAGGCTGTCCGGGTCGCGCTCGCGAATCGTCGCGATGATCCGTTCGAGCACCTCCGCGCACGCGCCGAATTTGGCCAGCAACTCATTGCCTTCGAGCGGCAGGTCGTCGCCGATCGGTTCCGCCATGCCGACCAGCAGGCCGCTGCTTTCCACGCGATGCGACAGCAGGCGAAACCGCCGCGTGCCGCGCGCGCGAATCAGCAACATGCCGAAGGCTTCCACGTCGCATTCTTCGATTTCAGCAAGACAGCCGATTGCTTCGGGCACCGAAGGCTCTTCCTCGCGCGCAACTTCCGCGCCGCTTTTCAGCATGCACACGCCGAACGGCGTTTTTTCACGCAGGCATTCGCGCGCCATATCGAGGTAGCGCGCTTCGAAGATCTTCAGTGGCAGCAGTCCGTCGGGAAACAGCACCGTATGCAGCGGAAACAGCGGCACATCGGCAAGCACAGTAGAAGTAGAAGACATGGCGCAACACTTCGAGTTGAGGCCGCGCGATGCGGCCGGTTAAGCCACTAGCTTCGATGATTCGCCGACGTCGACCGGCGCATCGCGGTGCCGCACAATCACATTCGCCGACTTTGCGAGACGCGCGGCGAGCGTCTCCGCAATGAACACCGAGCGGTGCTGGCCACCCGTGCAACCGATCGCGACGGTGAGATAACTGCGATTGTCGTCGCGGAAATGCGGCAGCCACTTGGAGAGAAACTTCTCGATGTCGTCGATCATTTCATGCACGACCGGCAGTGCACCGAGAAAATCCATCACCGGTTTGTCGAGGCCAGTGAGGGGCCTCAATTCATGATCGTAATACGGGTTTGGCAGCGTGCGTACGTCAAATACGAAATCCGCGTCGAGCGGCACGCCGCGTTTGAAGCCGAACGACTCGAACATCAGCACGAGTCCCGCTTCCTTCTGCTCGATGAAACGTTTGACCCATGCGCGCAACACGTTTGCGCGCAGATTGCTGGTATCGATCTGGTGGCCGAATTCGGCAAGGCCGGCGACGAGCTCGCGCTCTCGTTCGATCGCTTCCGCGAGCGAGGTGAGCAGGCCGACGTCCGCGTCGTGCGCGGTGGAACCCGACAACGGATGGCGGCGGCGCGTTTCGGAGAAGCGCTGGATCAGCGACTGCGTGCTCGCGCTCAGGAACAGCACGCGCACGTCGTGAGCGCGCGACAGGTCGCGGATCATGGCAGGCATTTCGTCGAGCGAAGCGCTCGAGCGAGCGTCGATGGCGACCGCGAGGTGGTCTTGCCCGTCTTCGGCCAGGTAGGTAGCGAGTTGCGGCAGAAAGCGCGGCGGCAGATTGTCGACGCAATAGTAGCCTGCGTCTTCAAGCGCGTTCAAGGCAACTGACTTGCCGGAGCCGGATATACCAGTGATCAGGATTATGCGCATGGAGTCGTCGAAACCGTACATTTCATCATAGCATCTGGTCCCCCTGCGCGTAGCTGCTGCCGGCCTCCGGCTGCGGGCGCTTCATGGCGCATGCCGACTCAGATCAGTTTGCCCGGAAACTGGCTGTCGGGTTCCTGCATCGCCAGGCGCTGGCGATCCATGAAGTCGCGCAGCGTATCGATGCCGCGCAGTTGCAGGATCGTGTTGCGCACCGCCGCTTCGACCAGCACCGCGAGGTTGCGGCCCGCGGCCACCTGAATCGTGACCTTGCTGATCGGCAGGCCAAGCACGTCGACGGTTTGGCTTTCCAGCGGCAGCCGCTGGAATTCGCCGTCGGGACGGCGCACCAGTTGCACGATCAGTTTCAGCTTCATTTTCCGGCGCACCGCCGTTTCACCGAAGATCGTCTTGATGTCGAGCAGGCCGAGGCCGCGCACTTCGAGCAGATTTTGCAGGAGCGGCGGGCAGCGCCCTTCGACGAAGTCCGGACCGAGGCGCACGAAGTCGACCGCGTCGTCGGCAACGAGGCCATGGCCGCGGCTGATCAGCTCCAGCCCGAGTTCGCTTTTGCCGAGGCCCGAGTCGCCGGTCAGCAGCACGCCCATGCCGAGGATGTCGAGAAACACGCCGTGCAAGGTGGCGCGCGGCGCGAGAATGCGCGACATGTACAGGCGCAGGCTGTCGATCACCGCGGCGGCGGACATCGGCGTGGTGAACAGCGGCGTGGATGAGCGCGTGCAGCGCAGCACCAGCTCCGGCGGCGCGGCGACGCCGCCCGCGACCACCAGGAACGGCGGCTCCAACGCGATCAGCTCGGCCATGTGGCGCGAGCGGTCTTCATCGGTCTGGCGCTTGTAGTAGTCGATTTCGGCGTCGCCGAGCACCTGGATCCGGTTGGGGTGGATGAGGTTCAGGTGGCCGACGAGGTCGGCGCTCGACGTGGCATTCGCGACGGATTCCGAAGAAAAGCCGCGTTCCCAGCCTTCATGCCCCGTCAGCCAGCTGAGCTTCAGCATGGCGGCGTTGTCGTCGAAAATGCTTTGGGCGTTGATGCTGGACGTATCCATGAGTCAGTGACTCCAGTGTGGGCCGCTTGCCGGGCTAAGAGGCGGACGCGCTAACGCGGGCCGCGCGCGTTGCCAGCCGGTACTCGAATGCGGGCGGATAACCGCCGCTGCATCAAGGTTGCCACTGAGTGAGCAGGCGATGCAACGATTCGCGGTCTTCTTCCGTGTGCAGGCGCTCGCGGGCCTCGCGATCCGACAGCAGCTGCGCGATTTCCGACAGGATTTCGAGGTGCTGCTGGGTGGCCTGTTCGGGCACGAGCAAGAAGATCAGCAGCGAGACGGGCAGACCGTCGGGCGACTCGAAGGGGATGGGTTCGGCGAGTCGGACGAACGCGGCGAGCGGCTGTTTCAAGCCCTTGATCCGGCCATGCGGAATCGCGACGCCTTCACCGAGGCCCGTCGATCCGAGGCGCTCGCGCGCAAACAGATTGTCAGTGACCGTGCTTCGGGCGATGCCGTTCTGGTTCTCGAAGATCAGGCCCGCTTGCTCGAACACACGTTTCTTGCTGGTGACCGATAGTCCGACGACGACGTTCTCGAGGGGAAGAAATTTGGCTAAACGATTCATGTTGACAGGCGAAAACGTGGCCTGGGTTCTCCTCGCTGGGGCGTTTGAGTGGCGTTCCATTCGTTCGATGCTCGCGAAGACCTGCCTTGGAGTCGGAAAGTGCGAGACTCTGGCCGGCCGATTTCCGTACGAGCTAGCTTGACCCCGATGGTAACCGGAACATTATAGAACAGGGTAGCTACGGATGGTGCGGCGCGCCATCGATGCGCGATGGGTTTTTAACGATTTGGTCCACAAGCTGCGCCGACGTGCGAAAAATGCGCCCAGAAACGAAAAACCGCCCGATTTGGGGCGGTTTTGCCAGGGGTAAGGAAAATGAGAAAGCCCTCTAATTTTCCTTATTGCGGCGGCACATCCAGTTGCGGCGCCGGTTGATACTTGATCGCTTCGTGCTGATGACCTTGCAGACGATCCTTGTGGCGTATCACTTGTCGGTCGAGCTTGTCGATCATCAGATCGATCGCAGCGTAGAGATCGCTGTCGCAGCTCTCGACAAAGATGTCTTTGCCCTTGAGATGCAGGTTGATTTCAACCTTTTGACGCTTGTCCTTTTCCTTGTGGTTGTCGACCGAGAGGACCACACTGCCGTCGATTACCTGATCGAAATGTCTTAGCACCCTATCCAGTTTGGTGATCACGTATTCGCGCAACGCAGGCGTTACTTCGAGGTGGTGTCCACTGATCTGCAGATTCATAGTGCTTCTCCAAGCTAGTGGCCGCTTGTTCCGCACGATGACAAAGGTCCGGTCGATATGTCGGCTTGCCTGAGTCGCCCCCCGGCGACTGACATCTGGCAGGTCGCATCGGCCGGCCTGTCCGCCAACTGCGGAGCGGCCGGTAAATGCCCGCCACGGAAGGCGACGGGCTACAGAGACTTGCGCAGGTTGACTGCCGGGATCTTGAGCGCTTCGCGGTACTTCGCAACGGTACGCCGTGCGACCACGAAGCCCTGTTCCGCCAGCAGTTCGGCTATGCGACTGTCTGAGAGAGGCGATTTCGGGTTTTCCGCTCCTATCAGTTGTTTGATGAGCGCGCGAATGGCCGTGGAAGAGGCCGCGCCGCCCGTGTCGGTTGAAACGTGTGAGCCGAAAAAATACTTGAATTCCAGCGTCCCGAATGGGGTCAGCATGTATTTACCGGTTGTCACACGCGAGACAGTCGACTCGTGTAGGCCCAGCGTATCAGCAATTTCTCGCAAAACCAAGGGGCGCATGGCAATTTCGCCGTGCACGAAAAAGCTCTTCTGACGCTCCACAATGGCCTGCGCGACGCGCAGGATCGTCTCGAAACGTTGCTGGATATTCTTGATCAGCCAGCGCGCTTCCTGCAGTTGCTGGCGCAACGATCCGCTGCCCGGATCGCCGCGGTTATTGCGCAGAATATTCGCGTACAGGTGGTTGATGCGCAGCTTCGGCACCACTTCCGGATTCAGTTCGGCCAGCCAGCCCTGGGCCGTTTTGCGCACCATGATGTCCGGCACCACGTAGTCCGCTTCGGCCTTGCCGTAGGCGGCGCCGGGGAACGGTTCGAGCGAACGGATCAGCGCATGCGCATCACGCAGGTCGTCGTCGTTCGCCTTCAGGTGTTTGCGCAGCCGCGTGAAATCGCGCGCGGCGAGCAGTTCGAGGTAGTGGCTGACGATGTCGAGCGCCAGCGTTCGCGTAGGCGACGGATCGAGCCGCAGCAGTTGCAGCTTCAGACACTCGGACGCCGAACGCGCGCCGACCCCGGCCGGGTCGAAGCTATGCAGCAGCGCGAGCGCGGCGTTCATTTCGTCGACATCGACTTCGAGTTCTTCGGGCAGGTCGGCCAGCACTTCTTCGAGCGTGGCGGCGAGGTAGCCGTCGTCGTCGAGCGATTCGATCAGGAACGTGATCAGCGCCCGGTCGCGTTGACCCGCCTGGGTGACGCGCAATTGCGCCATCAGGTGGTCGCGCAGCGACGTGCTCGATTCGTGGATTTGCAGCGGCGGCAGGTCGTCGTCGTCCGACGCGTTGCCGGAGCGGCCGTAATCGTCGAGATTCCATTGCGACGCGTCGCCGTTGCTGTCGCCCGAGAGGCCGTTGTATTCGTCGACGCCTTGCGGCTCGCCGTTTTCGGCGCGCTCGTTGCTGCTGGATGAAGATGACCCGTTGCCGCCCATCTGCTCAGGCGGCGGGGACGAATTGGGCGCCTGCGTAATCAGCGAACCGTCAGCCGCCACCCGCAATGGGCTCGCGATCCAGTCGTCCTCGTTCTCGAGGAGCGGATTCTGCGAGATCGCCATTGCGACTTCCTGCTGCAGTTCGAGCGTGGACAGCTGAAGCAGCCGGATGGACTGCTGCAGTTGCGGGGTCAGCGCAAGATGCTGCGATAGGCGGAGTTGGAGGCTGGCTTTCATGGCAGGTTGAGATTCATTGTAGAGAGTTTGCCACGACCGCGATACCACCTTGCGACATTCGCAATTGCGCGTGCGCCCGTTTTCGGCGGCGCTGGGCGCGAGCGGCCCAGGTCGAAAATGCTGATGTGCGCTTGCCGCAAAAAGGACCGGCGGATGCGCGTTCGCACCGCCGGCAATCCCGTGTGCGCTTACATGCGGAAGTGCTCGCCCAGATAGACGCGCCGCACGCTTTCGTTCTCGATGATTTCGCTCGGCGCCCCGGCGGCCAGCACGCTGCCGTCGCTGATGATGTACGCGTGATCGCAGATGCCGAGCGTCTCGCGCACGTTGTGGTCGGTGATCAGTACGCCGATATTGCGCTGCTTCAGAAACTTGACGATTTTCTGGATTTCCAGCACCGCGATCGGGTCGACGCCCGCGAACGGCTCGTCGAGCAGAATGAAGCTCGGATTGGTGGCCAGCGCGCGGGCAATCTCGACCCGGCGACGCTCGCCGCCCGACAACGACAGCGCCGGGTTCTCGCGCAAGTGAGCAATTTGCAGCTCGTCGAGCAGGGCTTCGGTGCGGGCGGTGATGGTGTCTTTGCTGAGCCGCTTGCCGTTGTCTTCGTGCTGCAGTTCCAGCACCGCGCGAATATTCTGCTCGACGGTGAGCTTGCGGAACACCGACGCTTCCTGCGGCAGATACGACAGGCCGAGCGACGCGCGCTTGTGGATCGGCAGCAGGCTGATCGACTTGCCGTCCAGGTCGATTTCGCCTGCGTCGAGCGGCACGAGGCCGACGATCATATAGAACGAGGTCGTCTTGCCGGCGCCGTTGGGCCCGAGCAGACCGACCACTTCACCGCTTTTCACATCGAGCGATACGTCTTTGACGACAGTGCGCGAACCGTAGCGCTTCTTCAGATTCCGCACGACCAGTGAACTGCTGGTGCCGGCCGGCTTGCGATTGGGGAGGGACGCGGTGGTGCTCACTGATTCGGCGCTCCCTGGATCGTAGTGGACGGCGCGAGCGTGGCCGCCGCGCCGCTCGGCGCCGCCGCGGCATTGTTGCGCGGCGACAGCATCGCGCGCACGCGGCCGGTCGGGTTGCCCGGGCCGGCGACGTCCTTGCCTGCCTTCGCGGTATAGAAGTCGTTCTGGCCGTCATACGTGATGACGCTGCCGCGCACCTGGTCGATCACCGTCGACAGACCCTGCAGGCGGCGGACCGTCGCATTCGTGGTGAGCGTGGTCAGATCCTGCTTGCCGTCGTAGTCGATGCGGATCGCCGTGCCTTCGATGTATTCATCGAGACCTTCACGCTTCTGGCGGAAATACGACAGATTGCCGCCGCTCGACGTGCCGGTAGCGTACTGATAGCCCTGCGGGTCTTGCGTCACTTCGACACGATCGGCCTTGATCACGATCGTCCCCTTAGTGGCGACCACGTGGCCGGTGAAGATGTTGACCTGCTTGAGGTCGTCGTATGTCATGTTGTCCGCTTCGATGTTCAGCGGCTTGTCCTTGTCGGCTCGGTCCGCGTGCGCGAGCGGCGCGAAGCCGGCGAGCGGCAACGCGACGGCGAGCGCAGCGAGTCCGGCGCGGCACGCGGACAGGGTGCGCGAGCGGCCGGTAAAAAAACGGGGGAACGATTCGTTCATGCAGTCACGCCTGGAATGGATTACCCGGGTTACTTGGGCGAGCTGCCGCCGGCGTCGGACGAGATAATGGCGCCTCTCACGTTGCCGAACAGCTGCATCACCCGGGTGACGTTGTTGTAGTTCATGCCGCTGGCAGTCATCACCGACATGCCGCGCTGAAGTTTAACCGGCTTTTCGGTCTCGATCACATCGTCGTTGACCAGCACCCTAAAATGCTCCGAATCTGCCTGCATCCGCGGATCGCCGTTGCCCGGCGCCCGTAAAATGCGCGCGTTGCCATATAGATCGACAATCGACGCGTCGGCGTTCACCTTGCCGGTGTCGCCGGTGGCGGTGACGATCGGCTTGCCGGGTTGGAACGCGCGCATGGCCGGTTTGATCAGGTCGCTCAGTTCGTCGTCTTCGTAGTGGATCAGCGATTGGGCGGTCAGGCGGTATTGCGTCGCGCCGGACTGATCGAGTTCGGAAACCGAAAAGTTGTCCGCGAAGTAGTCCGGCGTGTGTCCCTTCGGACGGGGCGCGCCTTCGTTCTGCCGCGGCTGGGTGGCTTGTAACAGCCACCATGTGATACCGGCGAGTGCGGCCATCGCGACCAGCGGAATCAGCGAAGTCCAGCGAAACTGATTCATCCGACGAGGCCTCGCTGTTCGCCGCTGCAGGCAGCAGCGAGCAGTGCTTCGTACTTGTGCTGCGCGCGCAGCAACGTATCGCAGACTTCTCGCGCCGCGCCGTGACCGCCGCGCGCCTCGCTGACCCAATGGGCACGTGCGATCACTTCAGGATGCGAGTTGGCGGGCGCCGCCGCGAAGCCGACCTTCAGCATCACGGCGAGGTCGACCCAGTCGTCGCCCATGTAGCCGCATTCTTCCGCGGTGAGGCCGGTCTGCTGCAAAAGGTCCGCAAACGCCTGAGGTTTGTCCTGCACGCCCTGATACACGTGCACGATGTTCATTTCCTTCGCCCGCGCCGCGACGATGCCCGACTTGCGCCCGGTGATGATCGCCGTCTCGATGCCCGCCTGACGCAGCAGCTTCATGCCGTGGCCGTCCATCGAGTTGAAGCCCTTCATCGTGTCGCCTTCTGCCGTGAACAGCAGGCCGCCGTCGGTCAGCACGCCGTCGACGTCGAAAATCATCAGCTTCACGCGGCTTGCGCGTTCGGTAGCGGTAGGGGGCGCGATGGCCATCAGATCACCTTCTTCGAGAACAGGTCGTGCATGTTGAGTGCGCCGATCAGCTTGCCTGTTTCGTCGACGACCAGCATCTGATTGATGCGGTGGCGCTCCATCAGTTCCACGGCTTCGACCGCGAGTCGATCCGGGCCGATGGTGCGCGGGCCGGCTGTCATTACCGAGGCGATCGACAACTGGCGGAAATCGCCATCGCGCTCGAGCACGCGGCGCAGGTCGCCGTCGGTGAAGATGCCCTCCACCCGGCCTTCCTCATCGACGATGGCGGTCATGCCCATGCGTTTCGCGGTCAACTGGAACAACGCGTCGCGCACCGTCGCCTCGGGCGTGACCTGCGGCAACTGGTCGCCGGTGCGCATCACGTCGCGCACATAGGTGAGCAGGCGCCGGCCGAGCGCGCCGCCCGGATGCGAACGCGCGAAATCGTCGCGGCCGAAGCCGCGCGCGTCGAGCACCGCGACCGCGAGCGCGTCGCCGAGCGCGAGCGCGGCGGTGGTGCTGGCGGTCGGCGCGAGATTCATCGGGCAGGCTTCTTTGGCGACGCCGGAATTCAGGTGCACGTCGGCCAGTTGTGCGAGACTCGACGACGGGCGTCCCGTCATCGCAATCAGCTTCGCCCCGATCCGCTTGATAAGCGGCAGGATCGCCACGAGTTCTTCGGTTTCGCCGGAGTTGGACAACGCGAGGAACACGTCGTCCGAGGTGACCATGCCGAGGTCGCCATGGCTCGCTTCGGCGGGGTGCACGAAGAACGCGGGGGTACCGGTGCTGGCCAGCGTGGCCGCGAGCTTGCGGGCCACGTGGCCGGATTTGCCGATGCCGGAAACGACCACGCGGCCACGGCAACCCAGGATGAAATCAACCGCCCCTACGAAGCCATCGTCGAGTTGGTCGCGAAGGGCCCGCACGGCGTCCGCTTCGATGTCGAGCACGTCGCGAGCGAGCGTCAGTGCCCGGTCGCCATTGATTTTCGCTATCATTCGCGGAGTATAGCAAAGGCGCCGTTCGCCGCGCCGGGCCTGCTGTGCCAAGCCGCTGCCATCGACAGCCCTTTTTCGGCCTTTTTGCCGGCCCCTCAACCTCGCCGCACGGCGTTTTGCGTGCACGGTTCCGCTGACGAACGAGGACGCTTCACCCATGCGTTTTTGCCGATGATTTCCCCGCTCGAGATGACGTTGTTCCTGCTGCTGGCATCAGTGGCGGGCGTGGTGGTATTCCGCTTTCTGAATCTTCCGCCGATGCTCGGCTATCTGACAGTCGGCATCGTCGTCGGGCCGAACGCGTTCGGACTGATTCCCGACTCGGCGGGTGCGCAGAACCTCGCCGAGTTCGGCGTCGTGTTCCTGATGTTCTCGATCGGGCTGGAGTTTTCGCTCGCCAAGCTGCGCGCGATGCATCGGCTCGTGTTCGGCCTCGGCCTGTTGCAGGTGCTCGGCACGATCGCGGTGGCGGTGGCGCTCGGCTTCGTGCTGGAGCGCTGGGTGCATATCTCGTGGCAGGCGAGCGTAGCGCTCGGCGGGGCGCTCGCGATGTCATCTACCGCGATCGTCAGCAAGATGCTGGCGGAGCGGCTCGAAATCGAAACGGAGCACGGGCGCAACATCTTCGGCGTGCTGCTGTTCCAGGATCTGGCAGTGGTGCCGCTCCTGATCATCATCACGGCGCTTGGCGGCAAGTCGGAAGAACTGGTCGCCTCGCTCGGCGTCGCGGCGATCAAGATCGTCGTGGCGCTGGCTCTGCTGCTGATCGTCGGGCAGCGCTTCATGACGCGCTGGTTCAACGTGGTCGCGCGGCGCCGCTCGCAGGAACTGTTCATTCTCAATGTGCTGCTGGTGACGCTCGGCGCCGCGTTCATCACGGACAAATTCGGGCTGTCGCTCGCGCTCGGCGCGTTCATCGCCGGCATGCTGATCGCCGAAACGCCGTACCGGCATCAGGTGGAAGAGGACATCAAGCCGTTTCGCGACGTGCTGCTCGGCCTGTTCTTCATCACCACCGGCATGCTGTTGAATCCGACCGTGATCTGGGAACATCCGCTGATCGTGCTCGGCTTCCTGATCGGCCCGCTTCTGCTGAAGGCGGTGATGATCACGGCCCTCGCGCGGCTGTTCGGCGCGACGCCGGGCGTCGCGATGCGCACCGGTATCGGCCTCGCGCAAGCCGGCGAGTTCGGCTTCGTGCTGCTGAACCTGATTCTCGACCGGCATCTGGTCGACGCCACGCTGCTGCAGGCGATTCTCGCGGCGATGCTGCTGTCGATGCTGGCTGCGCCCTTCCTGATCCAGAACGCCGACCGTATCGTGCTACGGCTGTCGTCGACCGAATGGATGATGCAGTCGTTGCAGATGACGCGCATCGCGACGCAAAGCCTGAAGCAGAGCGGCCACGTGATCATCTGCGGTTACGGCCGGGCTGGGCAGAACCTGGCGCGCATGCTGGAGCACGAAGGCCTCTCGTACGTCGCGCTGGATCTCGACCCCGATCGCGTCGCGGCGGCCGCGGCCGCCGGTGAGTCGGTCGTGTTCGGCGACGCCGGAAGGCGCGAGTCGTTGCTCGCCGCCGGTGTGCACCGCGCGGCCGCGGTCGCGATCACGTACGCGAACACGCCGTCGGCATTGCGCGTGCTCCACAACATTCACGAGGAAGAACCGACGCTGCCGGTGATCGTGCGCACCGTCGACGACGCCGACCTCGAGAAGCTGCTGGCCGCCGGCGCGACCGAAGTGATTCCGGAAATCGTCGAGGGCAGTCTGATGCTGGCCTCGCACACGCTGGTGGTGATGGGCGTGCCGATGCGGCGCGTGGTGCGGCGGGTCGAGGAGATGCGCGACGAACGCTATGCGCTGCTGCGCGGCTATTTCCACGGCGCGGACGACGTCGATGACGACGACGGCCACGAACAGGTGCGGCTACAATCGGTGCCGGTCGACGCCAACGCGGACGCGGTGGGTCGCACGCTCGCCGAACTGGGCCTGTTGGATCTGGGCGTGGACGTGACGGCGATACGCCGGCACGGCATTCGCGGCGTCGAGCCGGACCCGTCCACCAAGCTGCGGGCGAGCGACATCGTGGTATTGCGCGGTCTGCCCGAGCAATTGGCGCAAGCGGAGGAGCGGCTCTCGAAGCACCGTCGAGCGGGGGCGGCTGCGGCGTAGGCCGGCGCTCGGGGCGCATGCGCGCGGCGGGACGCCGCGCCGCAAGGCACAAGCTGTGAGCCGCCAGCCCTTATGCCGCTCAGATTCAGTTTTTCATCGGACCTGCCGAGGTCCATCCGGAGACATCATGTCCAACGCGCTTGTCGGCGCGCCGCTCGATGCGGCCGATTACATCAAAAGCCACATTCGCACGGTGCCCGACTGGCCGCAGCCGGGCGTGCAGTTTCGCGACATCACGCCGCTCTTGCAGGAGCCGAAGTCGCTGCGCGTGCTGATCGACCTGTTCGTGCAGCGCTATTTCGACGCGCAGCTCGACTACGTCGCCGGGCTCGATGCGCGCGGCTTCATCTTCGGGCCGATTCTCGCGTACGAGTTGAACATCGGTTTCATTCCGATCCGCAAGGTGGGCAAACTGCCGTATAAGCGGCTCTCGCAGTCGTACGAACTCGAATACGGCACCGCGACCGTCGAGATTCACGAAGATGCGTGCAAGCCCGGTGACCGGGTCGTGCTCATCGACGATCTGATCGCCACCGGCGGCACGATGATGGCCGGCAAGCTTCTGCTCGAGCGGCTCGGCGCGGTCGTCGTGGAAGGCGCGGCGATCGTCGATCTGCCCGAACTCGGCGGCTCGAAGCTGCTGCGCGAGGCCGGCCTCGCAATCTACACCGCGACGCGCTTCGAAGGTCATTGAGCGCGCGCGTAGCCGCCGCTGTTCGCCGCACTTCGCCGCACAACAAGAAGGTAACGACGATGCCCAACTTCCTGCTGTTTCTCGCCACGTCGATTGCGATTACCGTGGCGCCCGGCCCCGACAACCTGCAAGTGCTCGCGCGCGGCATCTCGCAGGGCCGCGCGGCGGGTCTCGTCGCCGCGCTAGGCTTCGCGGCCGGCATTACGTTTCACACGACACTGGCCGCGCTCGGCGTTGCCGCGTTGCTGCGTTCGTCGCCGCTTGCGTTCGAAGCGATCAAGCTGGCCGGCGCCGCCTATCTGATCTGGATCGGCGTCAAGGCGCTGCGCAGCCAAGGCCTCGCGACCGCGCATCAGCGCGCGCCGCAGCCGTTGACGACGGTGTTTCGCCAGAGCGTGCTCGGCAATCTGCTGAATCCAAAGGTGACGCTGTTCTTCGTCGTGTTCCTGCCGCAGTTCGTGCAGCCGCACGGCGCGCAAAGCGTCACGGTGCAGATGCTCGAACTCGGCGTGCTGTTCATGTTGCAGACGGTCGTGGTGTTTTCGCTGTTCGGCGTGTGCGCGGGAATCATCGGTGGCTGGCTCAAGCGTCGGCCGCGAGTGGGCGTGTGGCTCGATCGCCTCGCCGGGGCGACGTTCATCGCCATCGGGATTCGCGTGGCGCTGCGTGACTGACCCGACCCTGTGACCGACCGCGCGTTCGCCATTCACCGGCCGCCTCTGGCGCACCGTTCAGTTTGGAGTTCTGGATGACATTGCCTTGCATCACTGCCGCGCGCCGCTTCGATGCGGCTGCGCACCTGCCGTTCTGGATCGGCGCCGAACAGGTCGGCTGGATCCGTGCGAGCGACGTGCCCCTGCTCACGCGCTGGCCCGACGTGTTCGACATCGATAGCAATAGCGGACACGCTCTCGTGGTCCTCGCGGCCGCGTTCGATACCGTCGATCTGCGCAGCGCGGCGCTCGGCTCCGTGATCGGCGCGCTCGCCGCGGAAGGCCGCATTCCCGGCTGGCGCGACGAGACCTACGCGATCCGCAATGCGTTCGACGCGCCGCCGCTCGCTTACATCGAGCGCGCGGCGTCGCGCTTCTTCGGCACGATGACCTACGCGGTGCATCTGAACGGCGTCGTAGAATACGCAGATGGCGCGCAGAAGGGCGCGCCGCAATTGTGGATCGCGCGCCGCAGCGACACCAAGGCGACCGACCCCGGCATGCTCGACAATGTCGTCGCGGGCGGGATCGGCTGGGGCTTCGGCATCGAGGCGACGATCATCAAGGAATGCTGGGAAGAAGCCGGCATCCCCGAGGAAATCGCCGCGCGCGCCGTCGCCGGGCGCACCGCGCATGTGCTGCAATCGCTGCCGGAAGGCACGCAGGCCGAGCAAATTTTCATCTACGACCTCGCGCTGCCGGCCGATTTCGCGCCGCGCAATCAGGACGGCGAAGTGGGCGAGCACCGGCTCGCACGCATCGACGAAGTGGCGCGCTGGATCGAGGAGGGCGCGATGACGGTGGACGCGAGTCTCGCCACGCTGGATTGCCTGCTGCGCCGCCGCTGGCTCGATGAAGAGGCGTGCGCCGGCATCGAAGCGTTGTTCGCGCCGCCGGCGCTTGCGTAGACACCGGCTTTGACAGCCGCAGCGCCGGCAGGACGAACACCCCGAAGCACGCAGCATCGAGCCGTACAGACTGAACAAACTACGCATTGAAGAAGGGAGTCACCCAGGTCATGTCGACCGATCACAGCTTTATCCTCAAACTGTCGTGCGCCGACCGGCCCGGCATCGTTCACGCAGTGTCGGGCTTTCTGTTCGAGCGTGGCAGCAATATTCTCGACTCCGCGCAGTTCGGCGACAGCGGCACCGGCGAGTTCTTCATGCGCGTGCATTTTCAGCAGGTGGGCGGCGATCCGGGCCTGGAGGCGTTGCGCGCGTCGTTCACGGAACTCGCCGAACAGTTCGGCATGCGCTGGGAACTGCATGATGCGTCGGTGAAGCCGCGCGTGGTGATCATGGTGTCGAAGATTGGACACTGCCTGAACGATCTGCTGTTCCGCTATCGTACCGGCCAGTTGAACATCGAGATTCCGGCGATCATCTCGAATCACAAGGAGTTTTATCAACTCGCCGCGAGCTACGACATTCCGTTTCATCACTTCCCGCTGCTGGGCGGCACGCCCGACGCGAAGGCCGCGCAGGAAGCGCGCGTGCTCGAAGTGATCGACGAGCATCAGGCGGATCTGGTGGTGCTCGCGCGCTACATGCAGATTCTGTCGCCGAAGCTGTGCGAAGCACTGGCTGGCCGTGCGATCAACATTCACCACTCGTTCCTGCCGAGCTTCAAGGGCGCGAAGCCGTATTACCAGGCTTTCGACCGCGGCGTGAAGCTGATCGGCGCGACCGCGCATTACGTGACGACGGATCTCGACGAAGGTCCGATCATCGAGCAGGAAGTCGAGCGCGTCGACCACAGCATGACGCCGGAGCAATTGACGGCGATTGGCCGCGACGTCGAATGCGTGACGCTCGCGCGTGCGGTGAAATGGCACGTCGAGCATCGCGTCGTGTTGAACGGCAGTAAGACGGTGGTGTTCCGGTAAAAGCGATCGAGGCGTTCAGGCGCCCACGGCTGCGTAGCGGGCGGCGACGATAGTCCTCGTGCCGCCGCCGCAAAATGCGCCGCGCGAAGCCGCCGGCGCAAGCTCCTTCCCCTACGACCGCGCCGCCGACCCGCGCGCGTCGCGCGCGAGACCGGCGTTCTGCGCCGAACGGCGGCGCGCATTCAGCTTCTTCAGCCAGATCAGCAGGCCCGTCGCGCTCAGCACAGCGACCGCGATGCCCATTGCGCTGATCAGAATCCGTCCGCCGAGTCCGAGGATGCGCCCCGAGTGCAGCGGGAATTGCACTTGCATGAAGATGTCGCCCGCGGTGCCCTTGCCTGGAATCGTTTTGCCGAGCGGCTTGCCGGTGGCGGCGTCCCAATACATCCATGGGTTGCCGAGGCCGATGTCGCCGTGATCGTTGCCGGGCGCGTAGAAGCCCACGCCATACGCGTGCAGGAACTCGGCGTAATAGATGCCGCCTGGCGGCGCGGCGAGGTTCATCGACTTGCCGGCCTGCTCGGCCAGTTTGAAGATCTGTTCACGGCTCAATACCTGATCGCCGGGTTGCGGGGCGCGCAGGATTTCAGGGTTGTTGATCGGGTCCTGCGTGAGCGTCGAGAGCATCGAGACGACTGGGCGCACCACCGGCCTCGACAGATTCATCGAGATCGACGTCAGCGCGATGACCATCAGCAGGCCCCAGATCCAGACGCCGCCGGAGCGGTGCAGGTCGAAGGTGAGCGCATAGCCGCCGCGTTTCAGACGAAACGCGAACGACTTGCGCCACGCCTTGACGCCCGGGAACGACAGCACGAGGGCAATCACGCTGTCGAACAGCCACACGATGCCGACGATGCCCATCAACCACGTGCCGGTATCGATACCGCCGGTGAACGGCAGATGCAGCGTGTAGTGCAGCTTATAGATGAACGGAATCAGATTGATCCGCGCGAGCGATACGGCGCCCCACTCGCGACGTCCCTGGATCTCGCCAGTGGCTGGATCGACGGCGATCTGATTGAAATCGAGCGGGTAGGGCTGTTTCGTGGCCGGGTTGATGCGCGGCAGCACCATCATCTGCAGCGAGTGGCCGGGCTCGGCGGTTAGCGGCAAATAGGTCACCTGAAGCCGCGGGTCGGCGGCTTCCACTCGGCGGCCCAGTTCCAGCCCCGACAGCGCCGGAGCATCCGTGCGGGCTTTGAAGAACGATGGATTCAGCGCGGCATCGAGTTCATGGTCCCACGCGATGATCGCGCCGGTCAGGCCGGCGACGAACAGAAACAGCGCGGTGGCGACCCCGAACCACCGGTGCAGGCGGACGAGCTGGCGCCTCATGCGCGATCCGGCACGAGGGGGAGGAAAAGCTGGGCGGGCGTCACGGCGTAAGCGATATGCGAATGGGAATTGTTCGCATCTTAGGGGCTTGCGCAAACTACCGCAAGTTCCTCGTGCAGCGGCGAGCGCGGGCGCTTGATGGGGTCAAAGGAAAAAGACCAAAAAAACGGCACCGAAGTGCCGTTTTTTGCTTGCCCGACCGGGCGCCCGTGACTCGTCCGGAATTCACACCAGCCGCAGGTAGATCAATTCCCGCTTGATGTACGCATAGAAGATCGGCGCCGCGATCACGCCGGGGATGCCGAACGCGGCTTCCATCACGAGCATCGCGATCAGCAGTTCCCACGCGCGCGCCTCGATCTGTCCGCCGACGATGCGCGCATTCAGGAAATACTCCAGCTTGTGAATCAGGATCAGGAACACGAGCGACATGACCGCCGCCGGGAAACTCACCGACAGCGCCACCGCGACGATGATCGTGTTCGAGATCAGGTTGCCGATCACCGGCAGCAAACCGACGATGAACGTCACCAGCACCAGCGTTTTCGACAGCGGCAACTGGTCGTGGAAGATCGGTAGCACCACCAGCAGGAAGATGGCGGTGAAGACCGAGTTGAGCGCGGAAATCTTCACCTGGGCGAACACGATGCGGCGAAACGCATCGGCGAAACGGGTCACGCGCGTGATGAAGGCCGTGGACAGCGGCAGCCGGTGCATATGCTTCTGCGCGCCGACCGCGATGATCGCGCCGATGATCATGCCGATCAGGATGTGCGTGAAGCCACGCGCCGCGATCGTGCCGCTTTGCTGCAGCATGTTCGCGTGCGTGTGCATCAGCTCTTCGGCCTGGGCCTTCATCTGCTCGGTGTCGACCGGCAGCGAATTGGCGATGAATTGCGGAATCCGGCCGCGCGCCTGGTGAATCAGCTGCATGGCCTGATCGAGCAGGGACTGCACGCTCGGCACGTCGTTCTCGAAATGCTCGATGATGCCGAGCGTAAGCCCGGTCAGCGCCCCCACGATCACCACCGACAGGATCACCACCGCGAGCCAGCGCGCCCGCATGCTCGACATGTGGCGCTCGATGCGCGGCGCGATCGTATGCACGAGCTGAAACACCAGCAGCCCGGCGAGCAACGCGCCGAGCAGCTTCAGTGCGATGACCGCCCACATGCCGGCCAGCATCAGAACGTAACTGCCGATTTCGACCGCCGACAGCTTCGGCAGGCTCATGTCGCTAGTCAGCCTGACCGGGCGTGGGCGTAGGTCCTGCACTTGCCCGTCGTCGCGCGCCTGATTCCGCTTGGCCATGGCTTATCCCGTCTCCCACCCTTGTTGTGCAGCGTTACTTTGTGCTGGCCGCCCGCTTGAGCAGCGGCGCCAGATACTTGCCGGTAAAACTTGCCTTCGACTTCG
Source organism: Paraburkholderia fynbosensis (assembly GCF_902859935.1). Lineage (GTDB taxonomy): Bacteria > Pseudomonadota > Gammaproteobacteria > Burkholderiales > Burkholderiaceae > Paraburkholderia > Paraburkholderia fynbosensis. The sequence goes on along the minus strand of NZ_CADIKI010000017.1, from coordinate 35,832 downwards.
CGACCTGCTCCGGCGTGCCTTGAGCGATGATCTGCCCGCCGCCCGCACCGCCTTCGGGACCGAGGTCGATGACCCAGTCGGCGGTTTTAATTACATCGAGATTATGCTCGATGATCACGACGGTATTACCCTGGTCGCGTAACCGGTGGATTACTTCCAGCAGCAGCGCAATGTCATGAAAGTGCAGACCGGTGGTCGGCTCGTCAAGAATGTACAGCGTGCGACCCGTGTCACGCTTGCTCAGTTCCAAAGATAGTTTGACGCGCTGCGCCTCCCCGCCCGACAGTGTAGTGGCCGACTGGCCCAGCCGGATATAGCCCAGACCGACGTCCAGCAGGGTTTTGAGCTTGCGCGCGACGACCGGAACCGGCTTGAAGAACTCGTAGGCGTTCTCCACCGTCATGTCGAGCACTTCGCTGATGTTTTTGCCTTTGTACTGGACGTCCAGCGTTTCGCGGTTGTAGCGCTTGCCGTGGCAGACGTCGCACGGTACGTACACGTCCGGCAAGAAGTGCATTTCCACCTTGAGCACGCCGTCGCCCTGACAGGATTCGCAGCGCCCGCCCTTCACGTTGAACGAGAAGCGGCCCGGATCGTAGCCGCGTTCCTTGGCGGCCGGCACGCCCGCGAACAGCTCGCGGATCGGCGTGAACAGTCCCGTGTAGGTGGCCGGGTTCGAGCGCGGCGTGCGGCCGATCGGCGACTGGTCGACGTTGATGACCTTGTCGAAATGCTCGAGGCCTTCGATCGACTCGTACGGCGCCGGCTCCGCGGCCGAGCCGTACAGGTGATGCGCGACCGCGTGATACAGCGTGTCGTTGATCAGTGTCGACTTGCCCGAACCGGACACGCCGGTCACGCAGGTCAGCAGCCCGACCGGCAGATCCAGCGATACGTGCTGCAGATTGTTGCCGTATGCCTCGACGATGCGCAGACGCCGCTCGTCGGGCGCCTTGCGCTCGTCGGGGAATTCGATGTTGCGCGCACCGGACATGTACTGGCCGGTCATCGACGCCGCGTTCGCCTGCACCTGTTTGGGCGTGCCCTCGGCGATCACCATGCCACCGTGCTCGCCCGCGCCGGGGCCCATGTCGACCACGTAGTCGGCCATGCGGATCATGTCCTCGTCGTGTTCGACGACGATCACCGAGTTGCCGAGATCGCGCAGATGCTTGAGCGTGGCGATCAGCCGGTCGTTGTCGCGCTGATGCAGGCCGATCGACGGCTCGTCGAGCACATACATCACCCCGGTCAGCCCGGAACCGATCTGCGACGCGAGGCGAATCCGTTGCGCCTCGCCGCCCGACAGCGTTTCCGCGCTGCGTTCCAGCGACAGGTAATCGAGCCCGACGTTGTTCAGGAACATCAGCCGCGCGACGATTTCCTTCACGACCTTGTCGGCGATCTCGCGCTTCGAGCCTTCCAGCCGCAGCGTCTGGAAATAGCCGAGCGCATCGCGCAACGGCCAGCCGCTGATTTCGAAGATGCCGCGCGCGTCGCCGTCCGCGCCGATCCGCACGAAGCGCGCTTCGCGGCGCAGTCGCGTGCCGGCGCAGGCCGGGCACGGCTGATTGTTCTGATACTTGGCGAGTTCTTCGCGCACCGCGACCGAATCGGTCTCGCGGTAACGCCGCTCCAGATTCGGGATGATGCCTTCGAATACATGCTCGCGCACCGACGTGCGGCCGCGTTCGTTGATGTACGAGAACGGAATCTCCTGCTTGCCCGAACCGAACAGCAGGATCTTGCGGACTTTCTCCGGCAGATCTTCGACGGCGGTGTCGATGTCGAACTCATAGAATGCCGCGAGGCTTTGCAGCATCTGGAAGTAGAACTGGTTGCGCCGGTCCCAGCCCTTCACCGCGCCCGCCGCGAGCGACAGCGACGGATGCGCGACCACCCGCTTCGGATCGAAGAAGGTGATCTGGCCGAGGCCGTCGCAGTCCGGGCACGCGCCCATCGGGTTGTTGAACGAGAACAGCCGCGGCTCCAGTTCCTGCAACGAATACGAGCAGATCGGGCAGGCGAACTTCGAACTGAACAGATGCTCCTTGTCCGTATCCATTTCGAGCGCGATCGCGCGGCCGTCTGCCAGACGCAGCGCCGTCTCGAACGACTCGGCGAGCCGCTGCTTCATGTCCGGGCGCACTTTCAGACGGTCGACGACGACGTCGATCGTGTGCTTGTCGTTCTTTTTCAGCTTCGGCAGCGAGTCGACTTCGTAGATCTTCGCGACGCCTTCATTGGCAGTGCCGCCGCCCGAGCGCACGCGGAAACGGATGAAGCCTTGCGCCTGCATTTCCTCGAACAGTTCGACGTGCTCGCCTTTACGGTCCGCCACGACAGGCGCGAGGATCATCAGCCTGGTCTCTTCCGGCAGCGCGAGCGCCGCATCGACCATTTGCGACACGCTTTGCGCTTCGAGCGGAATCTCGTGATCGGGGCAATAAGGCGTGCCGACCCGCGCGAACAGCAACCGCAGATAGTCGTGAATTTCGGTGACGGTGCCGACCGTGGAGCGCGGATTGTGCGAGGTCGCTTTTTGTTCGATCGAGATTGCCGGCGACAGACCTTCGATCAGATCGACGTCCGGCTTTTCCATCAATTGAAGAAACTGGCGCGCATAGGCGGAGAGGCTTTCGACGTAGCGCCGCTGTCCTTCCGCATAGAGCGTGTCGAACGCCAGCGACGATTTGCCCGAGCCGGAAAGGCCCGTAATGACGACGAGCTTGTGACGGGGTAGGTCTAGATTGACGTTCTTCAAGTTGTGGGTGCGAGCCCCACGAATACGGATTTGTTCCACGGATTTATTCCATGAACTGGCGGAAAGAGGAAAAGGCTAAACCTGCTACTATAACGACTTTCAAGGCCGTCGTTACGGCTTCCTGACAGCGCGAATCACGCGCGAGGCAAGCTGTAAGGGTGCGGTTTCGCGCCGCGGGGAAGGGGTTTAACTGGGGCCGTTTTCCGCGAGTACAAGACACAGCGAGGCGTGGGCGGGCATGCTGCAAGGCCGCCGGCTCGAACGCCGCGCCCGCGGGTACTGCGGCTATGCCGTGGCAAGCTGCCGGCTTGTGGCGGTCTCAACGGGCCTGTTTCGCAGCCGGTTCCCGCCGCCGGTCGCCCGCCGCCGGTCGCCCGCAGTGTGCCGTCCAGCTCATTCAAAGAACGCTTCCGATGTCCAATCCGTCCGCCACTTCCACACGCATGAGCGCGCCTGAACTGCGCGCGACCGTGTCGCTCGCCGCCATCTTCGCGCTGCGCATGCTCGGTCTCTTCATGATCATGCCGGTGTTCTCGATCTACGCGAAGACCATTCCGGGCGGCGACAACGTGCTGCTGGTGGGCATCGCGCTCGGCGCGTACGGCGTGACCCAGTCGATGCTTTACATCTTCTACGGCTGGGTCTCCGATAAGGTCGGGCGCAAGCCGGTCATCGCCACCGGCCTGCTGATCTTCGCGCTCGGCAGCTTCGTCGCGGCGGGCGCGCACGACATGACGTGGATCATCGTCGGCCGCGTGATCCAGGGGATGGGCGCGGTATCGTCCGCGGTCATCGCGTTCATCGCCGACCTTACTTCCGAAGAGCATCGCACCAAGGCCATGGCAATGGTTGGCGGCAGCATCGGCGTGTCGTTCGCGGTGGCGATCGTCGGCGCGCCGATCGTGTTCCAGTGGGTTGGCATGAGCGGCCTATTCACGCTGGTCGGCATCTTCTCGATCCTCGCGATCGGCGTGGTGCTGTGGGTCGTGCCCGACGCGCCGAGACCGGTGCACGTGCGTGCGCCGTTCGCCGAAGTGCTGCACAACGTCGAGCTGCTGCGCCTGAACTTCGGCGTGCTCGTGCTGCACGCGACGCAAACCGCGCTGTTCCTCGTCGTGCCGCGCATTCTCGAAGCCGGCGGCCTGCCGGTCGCATCGCACTGGAAGGTGTATTTGCCGGTGATGGGCCTGTCTTTCGTGATGATGGTGCCGGCAATCATCGCCGCCGAGAAGCGCGGCAAGATGAAGATCGTGCTGCTGTCCGCGATCGGTCTTATCCTGATCGGACAGTTGTTATTGGGCGTCGCTCCGCATACGATTCTGAGTGTGGCGGCGATCCTTTTCGTGTACTTTCTCGGCTTCAATATTCTCGAAGCGTCGCAGCCTTCGCTGGTGTCGAAACTGGCGCCGGGCACCCGCAAAGGCGCGGCTGCCGGCGTGTACAACACCACCCAGTCGATCGGCCTTGCACTGGGCGGGGTGGTCGGCGGCTGGCTGCTGAAAGTGGACGGTCAAAGCACGGTGTTCCTCACTTGCTCGGGGCTCGTGTTTTGCTGGCTTATAATCGCCGCAAAGATGAAACAGCCGCCGCGCAAGGCATAGTACGCAACACTCGCCGGGCTGTCGCGGCGCACCCGGGAGCACACCCGAATTCATCCAGAACTCACCCGGCGGCGGGCAGAGGCGCTGTTCCGATCTCGGCCTGCGGGGCACGAGACGCAAACCGCGCAGCGCCGCGCCGCCGCAACGGAATCAACAGGAGAAACACATGGCATCCGTGAACAAGGTCATTCTCGTCGGCAATCTCGGAGCCGATCCGGAAGTCCGTTATCTTCCGAGCGGCGACGCAGTGGCGAACATCCGCCTTGCGACGACGGACCGGTACAAGGACAAGGCGTCCGGCGAGATGAAGGAAGCCACCGAGTGGCACCGCGTGTCGTTCTTCGGCCGCCTCGCGGAAATCGTTTCGGAATATCTGAAGAAGGGTTCGTCGGTCTATCTGGAAGGGCGCATCCGCACGCGTAAGTGGCAAGCGCAGGACGGCACCGATCGTTACTCGACCGAAATCGTCGCCGAGCAGATGCAAATGCTGGGTGGCCGCGGCGGCTCGATGGGCGGCGGCGGCGACGAAGGCGGCTATAGCCGCGGCGAGCCGTCGGAGCGTAGCGGCGGCGGCGGTGGTGGCCGCGCGATGTCGTCGGGCGGCGGTGCTTCGCGTGGCGGCAGCGGCGGTGGCGGCGGTTCCAGCCGTCCGAGCGCGCCGGCAGGCGGCGGCTTTGATGAGATGGATGACGATATTCCGTTCTAACAGGCATATCGGCAGCAAGTACAGCAGGCCCCGGGTTCTCCCAACCGTTCAAATGGTTTGGCGAGAATTTCAGGGGCCGTTTTTATTGCTTCTTGCGCTCACCGCTTCAAATGCGTCAGCGCATCTCTCAACGGCTGGCTGGAAATCACAATCGGCCCGGAAAAGGGTGTATCCAGATCGACGATCACATAGATCGCCGAAGCAATCGACACCGCCCCCAGCGAAATGGTGACGAGCGCCAGTGCATTGCGCGGCGCAATCAAGCCGAAGCTCAGAAAAATCACACACAACCAGAACGTGAGCGTCTTGAAGAACGGCTGCGATATCGAGCTATGCGCTTCTTCGATGAGCTTCCACCGCGCGTCCACGACGCGCCGGTATTGCGCCAACGCGTCGTCGAGCGCACCCGCCTCCAGCGAATCCCGCGTTCGCAATTGCCGTAATTGCCGGCCCACGTCGGTCAACATATCGCCAAGCTGGACGTTTTCCAGCCGCTTCGAATCCTGCGGACCGATGTTCTTGGGGTAATCGCCGCTCGGCGCCGGCTCGTGAGGCCAGGTCGACGCGATCGCCGCCGAAGTGTACTGGCGCAACAGGCGGCGCGCTTCGTCGGTATCGTTGCCGAAGTCGCGCAAGGTCGTGTCGAATTCGATCAGATCGGCCGCGTAGCTACGCAGATCGTTCGACGCGGTGTCGAAGCTGGATTTCGCGGAGGCCGTCATCAGGCCGAGCACGAGGGCGGCAAACGTCACCAGCATGCCGATCACCAGCTGGACGAGCTGAACGGTCTCGTGCGCCTTGTGCTCTTCGGGCAGAAGCGGCCGTACCCACACCCCCAGGCTGGTCGCCAAGAGCAGCAGCGCAAAAACCAGTAGAGCCGATCCGACTTCCGCCATAGAAATACTCCGAAGACTGGTGCGTCGTCACTTTCCATCAACTGCCGGGCGCCGCATACCCGGGTAGTCCCGCACCGGAATGCGCGGCGGGAACGGCCCTGCGCTCGCGCCCGTCCTTGATGTATCGCAACCGTATGCGTCATCGACCATAAAGTTTTCTGCTGTGCCGCCGTAGTCCCTCAGTGTGGTGGTTGCTTAAATTCTAGACAAAAGTTGCGGACCTGGCCGGAAGGGTTTGGGCGCAGCACGCGTGGCCGGAACTATCGAGGCACCGGCCGAGCGGCCCATTGGAGACAAGCCCGATGTTGAGAAATCTGTCGATTCGCACCTGCCTTAGCCTGATGATCGTGTTCTTTGGCGTCGTGTTACTGCTCGGCGCCGCCGCGGGCCTACTGTCGCTGCGCTCGAGCAACGCGTCGCTGCAACAGATGTACACCGTCGACACCCCCGCCGTCGCGGACCTCGAAGGCAGCTCCGGCCAGTTGCTGCGCCTGCGTCTCGCGCTCGCGACGTACGCATCGCTGATCGAGCTGAACGATCAGGACGGCGCGAATGCCGTGCTCAAGCGTTTCGATCAGTACCAGAAAGTATCCAACGAACGCATTGCCCACTATATGAGCCGCGCGAGTTCGAACGACGACGAGCAGCGTCTGATCAAGGACATGCAGGCCAAGCGCGACAGCTTCCTGCGCGAAGGCGTCGATCCAGCGCTCGCCGCGCTCAAGTCGGGCGACAGAAACGCATTCAATCAATTGCAGGCGCACAAGCTGCCGTCGCTCTACAGCACGTACGAGAAGGCGATGCTCGCGCTCGAACAGTTGCAGCTCGATCACGGCGCGCAACGCTACCAGGAGGCGCAGGACCTGTTCTACGCGATCTGTATCGCGGTGGCGATCGGCATGGTGGTGTCACTGCTCGGTTCGTTGCTCGGGCGCATGGTGCTGGTGCGCGCGATCGTCAATCCGGTCGACGCGACCATCGCGCAATTCCAGCGCATCGCCAACGGCGACCTGACGAGCCGGATCGACGTCACCAGCGACAACGAAATGGGCCGTCTCGCGGCGGCGCTGCGCAAGATGCAGGAGTCGCTGATCGGGACGGTGAATGCGGTACGTCAAGGCACCGAATCGATCGATACCGGCGTGAGCGAGATTGCGGCCGGCAATGCCGATCTGTCGCAGCGCACCGAAGAGCAGGCCGCGTCGCTCGAGGAAACGGCAGCGAGCATCGAAGAACTCACGTCGACGGTCAAACAGACGGCGGACAACGCGAAGCAGGCGAGTTCGCTCGCGCAGGGCGCGTCGAGCTTGGCCGCGCAGGGCGGCGACCTCACCGAGCAGGTGGTCGGCACGATGCACGGCATCGTCGACGACTCGCGGCGGATTGCCGATATCGTCGGCGTCATCGAAGGGATCGCGTTTCAGACCAACATCCTCGCGCTGAACGCCGCGGTCGAAGCGGCGCGCGCGGGTGAACAGGGACGCGGCTTCGCGGTGGTGGCGAGCGAGGTGCGCTCGCTCGCGCAGCGTAGCGCGGCGGCGGCCAAGGAGATCAAGGGCTTGATCGACGAATCGACGGCGCGAGTGGAGGCGGGCTCGCAACTGGTCGAACGCTCGGGCTCGACGATGGCCGAGATCGTCGACGCGATTGCGCGCGTGAGTTCGATCATGGGCGAGATCGCGGCGGCGGCGATTGAACAGAGCACCGGCATCGATCAGGTCAATCTCGCGGTCGCGCAAATGGACGAGGTGACGCAGCAGAACGCCGCGCTGGTCGAGCAGGCTGCGGCGGCGGCCAGTTCGCTGGAAGATCAGGCGCGGCGGTTGTCGTCGGCGGTGGCGGTGTTCCAAACGGGGAGCGGCTCCGCGGCGGTCGGCGCCGCGGGCGCGCGACGCCGGGACGCTTCCGCTGCAGCGTCGAAGCGCGATGACGCGGGCGAGTTCTTGGCGGCGTGACTTCGAATCCCGTTCGTTGACGCTCGTTCATCGAGGCCGTTCGGTTCAGGCCCATAGCGCACGGCGGCGCGCAGCGTCTTCGAAAACGACGACGGGCACCGCGCATTCGAGCGCAGCGTCATTGCATGGCAGCGTAATACCTGGCGAGGCCATCTATCTCCGCCGAGGTCAACTGCCGCGCCACATTGCGCATCTGCTCGTTGATGTCGTTGCGCCGCGCGCCGGAAGCGAACGCGCGCATCTGTTCGGCGAGATAAGCCGACGACTGCCCGCCCAGCCATGGTGTCGCGCCTTTGCGATCGAGCTCTCCATGACAGGCTGCGCAAGGCGCGATATTGCGCTGTGGATCGCCTTGCATGGCCAGCTTCACCGCGTTCGCATCCGGCTCTTCGCCGACGCGTCGCGTCTCGGCGCCGGAACCTCTCGTCAGCGACGTGTAGTAAGCCGCGAGATCCTGCAGATCCTGATCGCTGCGCCCCGCGATGATCGCCTGCATCACCGCGTTTTGCCGCCGCCCGCTCTGGTAGTCGCGCAATTCCTTATAGACCGCATCGCCGTACTGTCCGGCCAACCCGGGGGCAGTGACCTGCGGCGTGCCGAGCACACCGTGGCACATCGAGCAGTGCTGCGTCGCGATCGTCGCGCCGCGGCCGATCGAATCCGCTGCCAAGCGCGTCGGGTGCCACGGCGGCAACACGACCACCTCGCTCGGCACCGGACTGCCTGCGCTCGCACCGCTATACCAGTTCGACGGCGCGCCGGCGGCGCCGCAGATCGTCGCCCATAAGCCGCGATCGCCGAAGGCACTGCTCGCCGACGGCAGCCAGATGAAACCGATCAGTATTCCTACGATCGCAATCGCGATCGTGCCGCCCACGCTCCAGGTGAACCACGGGTTACGCAAGCTGAAGACGCGTTCCTCACTCATCGCTGCGCTCCGATGACGACCGCCGGCACCGACGTCTGCGGCAGTCTGAGCAACTGTACGATCGGCACGCTGTAATTGACGACCGTCAGGCCGATCATCAGCGCGACCCACAAGCCGAAGCTATTGAGCGCGGCCGGCACACGGTCGACCGGCTGCACCGCGCTCGCGAAACGGAACGCCTGCGGTTGCACCGCCGGCCCGAATTGAGACTTCGCGAGGATGTAGACGAACAGCACGCCCGAGGCAACGAGGACGAGGCCGCCCACCGCCGACACGCTCACCCAGAACGCCTGGCCCTGAATGCCGGTCATCGTGTAGTCGTAATAGGCCATGCGGCGTGGCGCGCCGAGCAGTCCGACGTAATGCCACGGCAGCGTCACCATCATCATGCCGATGAACCACAGCCACAATTGCGTGCGCACGAGCTTCACCGAGACGATCGCGCGGTGGGTCAATTGCGGCCACAGTTCATACGCGATCGCGAAGTACATGATGACGATCGCGCCGCCGAAAATCAGGTGGAAGTGGCCGGTCACCCACTGCGTGTTGTGGACCGTCGAGTTCAGCTGATAGCTCATGTTGATCAGCCCGCCCGCGCCGCCGAACCCCAGCATGACGAACGAGAACGCGATCACCAGCATCATCGGATTGCGCCACGGCAACGCGGTGAGCCAGCCGAACGCACCCTTGCCGCCGCGCAGCCTGCCGGCGATTTCCACCGACGCGCAGATCGTGAACACGGTCAGCAGCGTCGGCACCGACACCATGCCGGTGAACACCGCGTGCAGGAACTTGAAGCCGGAGCCGACCTGCGGATCGACGAACAGGTGATGGATGCCGATCGGCATCGCGAACACGAGGAACAGAATGAACGACACGCGCGCCATCGAATCGCTATACAGCCGTCCGCCGATCGCGCGCGGCACCAGCGTGTAGTACGCGATATACGCCGGAATCAGCCAGAAGTAGACGATCGCATGCAGCGTCCACGAGAACAGGACGCGCGAGAGGCCGGCATCGATGGTTCGCGTGAGGCCGAAGGCGACGGGCAGGATCTGGAACAGGATCTCGGCCGCCGCGCCGACGGCGGTCCACGCCCACAGATACGCGCCCGCCACGTTGGCGAACATCGCGAGCGGCACCGCCTTGCCGGGATTCGCGCGTTTCCAGATGCGCAGGTTCACGTGCATCAGCGCGACCCAGATCCACGAGCCGACCACCACCAGCACCACGCCGAGGTAGTAGAACGGGCTGCCGATCATCGGCGGATAGAATGTGTAGAGCACCGAGGCCGTGCCGAGTGCGACCGGCACCATCGCCATGACGGCGCCGGCTGCCAGCATGATGAGCGCAGCCCATGCCCATTTGAGGCCGGCGAGGCGCTGCGCGAGCGCGAGCTCGACGATCGCATAGCCGAAGCCCATCGACACCAGCGTGGGCATCACATAGGCCATCACCGTGCCGTGCGCGGTCACCGATCGATAGTACAACTCGGGGTCGCCGATCCACGGCACGAGCGGGCTGCGCACAAGCATCTGCCAGGCGCCGAGGAACAGCGCGATCAGAAACGTGATGAAGGCGAGCCAGAAATGCGCGAGAACGAGTCGCTTAGCGTGAAACACAGCTCAGCCTCCGTGATTGTCGGGCCTGCTCGAAGAAGGCGGCTTTGTCGATCACTTTCACATGCGCCCACATGGTTTGATGGCCGAAGCCGCAGAATTCGTGGCACGGCATGGTGTGATCGGCGGGCTGGTCGAACTGGGTGTTCAGCGTGGCGACGTAGCCGGGCACGACCATCGTGTTGATGTTGGTGTCGGTGACGAGCAGGCCGTGCAAGACGTCGGCGCTGGTGGTGCGGATCGTGATCGGCGTGTCGGCGGGTACCAGCAGGCATTGTGGCGTGAACGAGTACTGCTGCGCGATGAAGCGCACGATCACCGAGCCGTCCGGCTGCACCGCGCTGCCGAGATTGTCTTCGACGAATTCGCCGGACAGTTGCAAGCGCGCCGGGTCGATCGTTTCGACGCGCGACGGCGGCATCATCGCCCAATGCAGGCCGGAAAAGACGATCACCGCCAGCATCAGCACGATCAGCCCGACCGCGAAAATCGCCCAGCGTCGCTCGGCGCGCAACGCGACCGCGTGGCCGCTCTCCGGTTGAGGGTTGGAATCGGTCGACATGGTCAGTGAATGATGCCGCGCGGCAGGAACGCGAAAAAGTAGAAGCCGAACCAGATCGCCATGACGATCAGCGTCGCGACGCCGGCGAGCGCAACCGCGCCATGCGGACCGGCCGCGACGACGCGCTCCACTTCGTCATCGGTGGGCGGGGCCGCGCTGTGGGTGTCGTTCGCTTCCATCTCGATGGTTCTCCGGTGCGGCGCCTCAATGCAGCGGCGCCTTACGCAATTCGTTGACCTCGCGGGCCGTCACCGGCTGGCCGTGATTGCCCCATGCCGTGCGGATAAAGGTGACGACGGCCGCCGCTTCGACGTCGTTGAGTTCCTGACCGAACGGCGGCATGCCATATGGCTGCGGATTGCGCTTCGTGCCTGGCGGGAAGCCGCCGTTGAGCACGATGCGGATCGGATTGACCGCCGAATTCATTTCGATCGACTGGTTGCCAGCGAGCGGCGGATAGTGCGGCAACTGGCCTTCGCCGTTGGCGCCGTGGCACAGCGCGCACTTGTCGGCGTAGATCTGTTTGCCGAGGGCGAACGTCTTGGGATCGGCTTGCGCGGACGGGCCGGTCTTGCGGCCGCGATTGTCCGGCAGCGACTTCAGATACACGGCCATCGCGCGGACGTCTTCATCCGACAGATGCTGCAGGCTGTGATAGGTGACTTCCGCCATCGGGCCGTACACGGCGCCACGCGCGGAGACGCCGGTCTGCAACAGGTCGACGATGTCCTGAATGCTCCAGTCGCCGAGACCGCCGTCCTTGTCCGATGTCAGCGACGGCGCGTACCAGTTCTGCACCGGAATCAGGCCACCGGCGAACTGATCGCGCTGCGACGAACCGCCGAGCATGTTGATCTTGGTGTGGCACATCGAACAGTGCCCGAGCCCTTCGACCAGATACGCGCCGCGATTCCATTCGACCGACTTGGTCGGGTCGGGCTTGAACTCGCCCTCGTGGAAATACAGCGTGCGCCAGCCGTATAGCAGTTCGCGCTTGTTGAACGGGAAGCGCAGCGTGTGCTTGCGGTTGGGCTCGCGCACCGGCTCGACGGTGCGCAGGAACGCGAAGATCGCGTCCGAGTCTTCGCGCGTGACCTTCGTGTACTGGGCGATCGGCATGGCGGGGTAAATCAGCGTGCCGTCCGGTTTGCGGCCGGTGCGCATCATCTTGAAGAACGCTTCCTCGCTCCACGTGCCGATGCCGTATTGCGCATCCGGTGTGATGTTCGGCGAAAACAGCGTGCCGAACGGCGTTTCCATCGCGAGGCCGCCGGCGAACAGCTTGCCGCGCGGCGCGGTGTGACAGGCGATGCAGTCGCCGGCGCGCGCCAGATATTCGCCGCGTTGGACGATCTCGGGGCGTGTATCGGGGGCGCCGCCGTGCGTCGCTGCGGTCGATGGCGAGGCGGTCGGGGTGGCCGGCGCGGTATCGGCGGCGCGCGCCTCGGAGATCAGTGGCGCATGCAGGGCATGAAGGAAGAGGGCGCAGCCGGTCGCGATGAGGGCGGCGCTTAGCGTGCCCGAGGTGAATGACGAGGCCGTGCGGTGAGCTTGCGTCGGAGCGCGGGCAACGGCGCGCAAAACGGCGCGGGAATCGCGGCCAGAAGCGCCACCAAAAACCGCATCCCGCAGCCGCCCCCAACCCTGCGAACAAAGTATCGGCTTCATTGTGGTTGGCTCCCGCATGCTAGAGGCAGCCGCTCAGCGGACGCCGGTGCGGGCCGCGGATCGTCCGGCCGCGGTTGGCGGGACAGCCAGCTCGATACCGCGGTGATGTCGCGATCGCTCAGCTTGACCGCGATCGAATGCATGCAGTCCGGCGCGAGCGCTCGACGCGAGCCCGAGCGCCACGTGCCCATCTGCCCGGCGATGTAGCTCGCATGCAAGCCAAGCAGGCCGGGAATGCCCGGCTGCGTGCCGGTCATGCGCGCGCCGTGGCAGGCGATGCACGCCGGTATGCCGCGCGCCGGGTCGCCGTGCATGACCAGTCGTTCGCCGGCCGCGAGCACCTTGGGCGAGACGTCGGTGTGATCGGCGTCGGGAAAGGGCGGTTGCAGATCGGCGAAGTACTGGCTGATCTGGCGCAGATAGTCGTCGGGCAGGAAGGCGAGCAGATAGCCCATCGGGGGATAAGTGCGGCCGCCGTCGCGAAAGGCGGTCAACTGATTGAACAGATAGTCGGCCGGTTTGCCGGCGATGCGCGGAAAGTAGTCGTTGTTGCGGCCTTGGCCCTGCACGCCGTGACACGAGGTGCAGGCGCGCATGCGCTCGGCCATCGCGGAAGGCATCGCGCTGGACGTATCGGTGGCCGCGAGCGCCGCGCCACTCCACACGACATGAAGCACGAACAGAACCGAAGATCCGATAGTTCTACGATGCACGCCAAGCCTCGTTGGGAGCGTTCTGCTTCTCGATTTGTTTGTCACGCGTTCGTTCGTGGATTCATGCGCGAATCTGACGCACGACGCATCGCGGGTCTGCCAGTTGTTTTGCTTTTTTTCTTATAACGACTGCATTACGGCGAATCGAAACGGACTTATTCGGATGACGAAGCGTTGATGCTGTACGGCGATACAAATGTTTGGCGAAAACGATAATCTGCGCTGAATGCGCGGCGGGACTGCGGTTTCCGGGCCGCGAGAAAGGACGTTTGAAACGTCAGGCAGCGTGTAGCAGGGTGCAGGAATTTATCCGACGCGTCAATAGCCGAAAAAACCTCGAATTGATCTATATCAAACCATCATAGGCGTCGGCTAAAACGCTTTCAAATGGGATTGCGCACGCATCCGTATCGACGCCGTCACGCGAACAGGCGCATCAAGGCCGTGCGTGCATTGCTGACCAGTTCGCTTTCGCCGAGTCGTCCGGGCAGCAGATGAAACTCCACGGCCGGCAACGCAGGCAGTCCGACGTTGGTGGGACAGGCCAGGAGACCGCCGCCGATCGACGATTCGTTCAGACAGGAAATGCCGAGCCCGGCCTTCAATGCCAGCTGCAAGCCCGCCACGCCCGACGCGGAATGCGAGATCAGATACGGCACCTTGTGCTCGTCGAGCAGCTTCACGACGAAACGCTGCAACTGGCAGCTCGACGGCAGCAGTACCAGTTGATACGGCGCGGCCGGCCGTTGCTGGGCATCGGCGGCGCACACCCATAGCAGTTTCTCGCGCCGCACCACGGTGCTCGGCGCGCCGCTGCGCCGGCCGGCGGCGCGCGGGTTGCCGGTCACGAGCCGTAGCGAGAGGCCAATGTCGAACGACGCGTCGTCATCGGCCTTGCTGTCGATCACGGCGCTCGGCAACACGGTGACGTGCAGCTTCAGCCGTGGATGCTGTTCGGAGAACGCTTTGAGAATGCGCGCAATGTCGTGCGGCCGGTAGTAGTCCGTGATCGCGATGCGCAGCTCGCCGTCGAGCGAGCGGCCTTGCAGGTCTTCGAACGCCGCTTCGCTCATCGCGATGATGCGTCTCGCATGATCGAGCAGGCGGCTGCCGGCGGGCGTAGCGCTCACGCCCTGCTTGCTGCGCAGGAACAGTGGCTGGCCGGCGCGCTCCTCGAGTTTTTTCAACTGCTCGCTCACCGACGATTGCGACAGGAAAACACGCTCCGCGCCCGCCGAAACGCTGCCCGATTCCGCAACGGCGACGAAAGTGCGCAACTGGGTGAGGTCGAATCCGCGTTGGCTCATGATTCGGTATATCCGATAGAAGACATCTGAATTTCCGGCTTTTCCGATGGAAAGCCCAGCCGTAGGATACCGCCAAAGATCATTGCGGAGGGGTGTCATGGGAAACAGGTCGATTGCGGTTGCAGGCGGGACCCACGAGCGTGGCGCGAATCACCGGTGGAAGGTGCTCGGGGTCGGATTTGCCGCGAACGCGAGCTTTTCCGCCGCGTTTTCGGGTATTCCGACGACCGCGGTGTTTCTGCGCTCGGGCTATCACCTCGGCAATGACGGACTGGGACTGGTGCTCGGCATGCTCGGCCTCGGCATTGCGATCAGCGAGTTGCCGTGGGGCCTGTTGACCGACCGTTGGGGCGACCGCCGTGTGCTGCTGCTCGGGCTGCTGTCGACCGCCGCCGCGCTCGCCGGCCTCGCCTTGTTCGTCGCGCCGAGCGGCGCCCATGTGCCCAGCGTGACGATGCTCGCGCTCGGGCTGCTGCTGGTCGGCCTGCTGGGCGGCAGCGTCAACGGATCGAGCGGCCGCGCGGTGATGGCGTGGTTTCGCGAGGGCGAGCGTGGGCTGGCGATGAGCATCCGTCAGACCGCCGTGCCCGCGGGCGGAGGGATCGGCGCGTTGATGCTGCCGGCGCTCGCGTCGCGATTCGGTTTTGCGAGCGCTTATACCGTGCTGGCTCTCGCGTGTGCTGTCACGGCGCTGTTCGCATGGCGCTGGCTGCACGAGCCGCCGCGTGCGCACGCTGAGGCAGCGGAGGGCTGGCCCGCTCCCCGGTTGCTTCGGCCGACCCGGCAGGCGCATGGTGCAGGTGCAGGTGCGCTCGCTTCGGGGGCGCACGGCTCGATGCCCGCGGTCGGCACTGCGAGGCGCGGCAAGACTGCGGCGGCCGACGCCCCTGCGAAAGTCTCGCCGTTACGCGACGTCGGCATCTGGCGGGTCGCGCTAGGCGCCGGCGTGCTGTGCGTGCCGCAACTCGCCGTCGTCACGTTCGGCACCGTGTTTCTGCATGATTACGGCCACGCGGGCGTGCTGGCGATCAGCGTGACGATGGCCGCCGTGCAAACGGGCGCAGCGATCGCGCGGGTCTGGAGCGGCAGTTGGACCGATCGGCGTGGCAATCGCCGGGCTTACATGCGCGCGTGCAGCTTGCTGACCGCGATGCTGTTCGCGTCGCTGGCGCTGGCGACGGGGCTCGCCGGCCCGCATCACACGGCGATCACTACGCTGTTCGCGCTGATGGTCGTGCTGGGCGGCGTAAGCGCGTCGGCATGGCACGGCGTCGCCTTCACGGAACTCGCCACGCTGGCTGGGACGAACCGCGCGGGCACGGCGCTGGCGATCGGCAACACCTGCGTGTTTCTCACACTCTTTCTGACGCCGCTCGGGATTCCGCCGCTATTGTCCGTGGGTTCGTGGCCGATGGTGTGGGCGGTGGCGAGTGCGTGCGCGCTGCTCGCGTTGCCCGTTTTCCCGCGCGCGATGCCGAGGTCCAGGGCGGCGGCGGGGGCTTGCGATGCAATCCGGTAGTCGAACCGTTGCCTTTTAACAGAACAAACACAGAAAAAGCACAGAAAAAGCGATATGCCAATGCCGGACTGATTCAGCCCGGATAATTAATTTTGATCTATTTCATAAGGACAAAAATAGACCATTTATTTTTACATGATTCGGAATGCTCTGATTTTTGCGGAATTTTAGTGATGATTTTATGGGCGCCTTAGCGCATGACGTCGTCGTCATGCGCTAAGTCAAAGCGCGCTGTGCGCTCAGAGTGTCTGGCGCGCGAGCCAATCATTCCTACAACGAACGAGCTAAATTCCCGTGCATCTGCGAATCATTCTGGCAGACGATCATCCGTTCGTGCTGCTCGGCTACCGGGCGATGCTGGCAACCCAGGCCGGCGTCACGATCGCCGGCGAGGCGCACACGCCTCGGGCGCTGATTGAACTGCTGCAGCGCGTCCCTTGTGATGTGCTCGTGACCGACCTCTTCATGCCGGACGCCGACGGCGCCCCCGAAGACGATCTCGCCCTGATGCGGCGGATTCGCCGCGACTGGCCGCAGTTGCGCGTCGTCGTGGTCACGACGCTGACGGACCCTTCGGTCCTGCGCGCGGTCGCGGCGGACGACGCGGTGAGCGCGCTTGGTAAAGCCGAGTCGATGGACACGCTCTGGCAGGCGATCGAAGCCAGCGCAAACGGTGCGCGCTACCTCGGCCGCTCTATCGCGGACCCACTCGCGTGCCCGCAGAACGACGAGCGCACGTCGCTCCCGGCAGTCCGTCTGTCATGGCGACAGACGGAGGTCGTCAAGCGGCTTGTCAGAGGGCAGTCTATCGCCGAGATAGCGGAGGCGCTCGGTTGTCATCGCCGTACGGTTAGCCGGCAAAAGCGCGCAGCGATGACGAAGCTCGGCGTCACCAACAACCCGGGTCTATTTTCGCGCCTGTACGCATGCGGCATTGTTGAAATTGATTCGCACATTTAAGCATTGTCCCTGGCCAATTGACTAAGGTTATTTCGGAACGCTCTTATGTTTATCGGCGCAAAAATATTCAAATATGGTGATCGAGCCGGTTGCGTCGTAGAAAGCGGCACAAATACAAAATACCGAGGAGCAGCAGACGATGAACGACACCGCTGAGGCGAGCGCACCGGTTCGAGCCATCATAGCGGACGACCATCCACTGGTTCTGCTGGCAATCGAAAATCTCGTGCGCACTTATCCGAACATGCAAATCGTCGGACGCGCCGCCGACGCCACCGAACTCTTCCTGCAAGTCGATCGCGGCCCATGCGACCTGGTGCTGATGGATCTCTACATGCCGGGCAATATCGACGGTAGCGGGCTCGATGTCGTCAAGCAGTTCAAAACGCGTTATCCCGATGTCGCGCTCATCGTCCTCACCATGGAAACCGAGGCGGCCGCGCTGCAGAGCGTGATCGCGCTCGGGGTCGACGGACTCGTGAGCAAGCGCGACCGGATCGATCTGATTCACGTGGCGGTCGTCACGGCGCTCGCGCGCGAGTGTTATGTCGGACCGGCGGTGCGCACGCTGATTGCCGAAGCAACGGTGACCCAGCGGCTCGACCTCGTTCGCAGTGCGTTATCGCGTCGTGAACTCGAGGTGTTCGTGCAGTACGCGTCGGGATTCGCCGTCAGTGAAATCGCCGCGCGCCTGGGGCGCAGCGTCAAGACGATCAGCGCGCAGAAATGCACGGCGATGCGCAAGCTTTCGTTGCGCAGTGACGCCGAACTGTTTCGCTTCGCCGCCGAGCACGGCGTCATTTCCGCGTGGCGTGGTCAAAGCCGCTGAAAGGTCATGAAGATGCGACTAAAGCCACTGGCAATCCAGTGACGCGCCATGCCGTCGCATGGCGAACAGCACAAGTGTTGACACAGCCCGGGGAAGCACAGCGCGTGCGGGCAGTGTCAGTCGACAAAGACAACAACAAAATGACACACAAGATCCGCGTCATCGTGGCCGACGATCATGAATGCATTCGCGTCGGCGTCAAATATCTGCTGCAGGCGAGGCCCAATATCGAAGTGGTCGGCGAGGCGGCCGACACCCATGGCCTGGCTGTCCTGCTCGATGCCTGCGCGTGCGACGTCGTCGTCTCGGACATCGCCATGCCGGGGATCGACGGAAGCAGCAACGCGGTGCCGTTTCTGCGCCGGCTGCTGCGGCGCCGGCCGCATCCGCATGTCGTCGCGCTGACCATGGTCGGCAATGGTCACCTGTTGTCCGGACTGCAAAGCATCGGCGTGAGCGGAATAATCGACAAGCGCGACGCGGCTCAAACGCTGGTCGATGCCATCGCTGTCGTGGTTTCCGGCCGCGTTCATTTGTCGGAGCAGGTGCGTGTCGCACTGAACGTCGCACAGCGGGCGCCGCACCTTTACGCCAATGCGCTGAGCGCGCGGGAATGGGAAGTCTTCCAGCTCTATGCGCAGGGCCTCGCGGTTCATGAAATCGCCGAACGCCTGCAGCGCAGCGGCAAGACCATCAGCACGCAAAAACGCAGCGCGATGCGCAAGCTCGGATTGGAAACGGAAGACGATTTAGTCGAATACGCAAGGCAAATCGGCGTGATCTGACATTGCTTGACTTTTGAATAACATTGATGATTAAAGGGCAGTAGATTTAAGAATTTTCTGATTCGTATAACAACCCCCGAATTCAATAATTCTGAATTGACTGAGGCGTTATTGCTTGCCTACCTGACGGCGACTCGTATTTCGTTGTCCAGGAAGTAACGGGCCTTAGACAGTTCAGAGCAGAGGTCCGGTGCAATCATGCGGTGCGTCTGCCTCGTACAGAGAAAAAATGGGAGGGGCGGATGGTCACGCTGGGTAAGCGGTTGTGGGTGGAGGGAGTGGGAACGGCGTGGCTGGTGTTCGTTGGATGCGGCAGCACCGTGCTGGATACCAGCGTGATCCTGCAGGGCTATGGCAGCCTGGACGTGTCGCTGGCGTTCGGCCTTGCATTCGCCACGGCCGGCTATGCGTTCGGTGGCATTTCAGGGGCGCATTTCAATCCCGCCGTCACTGTAGGCTTCACGGTCGCCCAGCGTTTTCCGGTGCGTGATCTGTTGCCCTACATTGCCGCGCAGGTTGTTGGCGCAATCTCCGCGGCGGCGCTCCTCGTGTACGTGGCGAGCGGCCGCCCCGGCTTCGATCCGGGCGCAAGCGAATTCGCCGCGAATGGCTTCGGCGCCCATTCTCCCGCCGACTATCAACTGCACTCGGCGCTGGCCATCGAATTCGTGCTGTCGTTCGCGTTCGTCATGGTGTGCCTGCTGATCGTCGACCGAAAGAACCTCGCGCCGATTGCTCCGCTGATTGTCGGCGCGTGTCTGACGCTTGTTTATCTGGTGTCGATCCCGGTGACCAACGGCTCGGTCAATCCCGCCCGTTCCACGGCTCAGGCGCTGTTCGTCGGCAACTGGGCGCTGGACCAACTCTGGGTGTTCTGGGCCGCGCCGCTGTCGGGCGGCGTCGTTGCCGGCGTGCTGTTTTCGTTCCTGAATGGCGACACCGATCCCTCCGCGGCGACGCTAGCCGACGGTCCTGGCGACGCAGCGTGAGGTTAGCCTGGTGCCGCGTGGTCCGTTCATCGCGGGTCTCGTCGAGCGCATTGCAATGAAGCGAGCGTTCCGGCACCTGCCGCTGTGGCTGCTCGCCGTCTGCCTGTCGGTGGCCGTGACGTCCGTCGCCGAGCCGTTCGGCAGCAACGCGCGCTATCCGGCCGCGCGCGCGTTCCCTGCCAGGCTGACCGTCGGCGTGCTCGCGGGTGGCTGGCCGCCGTTCGACATGCTGCAGGACGGCCGCCTCACCGGCATCAGCGGCGACTATCTGCGCGCGCTGGTGGGGCCGAACGTCATTATCGAAGCCAAAGCGTTTCCCGACATGCCGCAGTTGCTGGCCGCGGCTTGCGCGGGCGATATCGATCTGATGATGAGCGTCGCTCGCGTGCCCGAGCGCGAACGGTGCCTCAGTTTCACGGCGCCGTATTTCCGCTCGTCGGTCTCGGCAGTGGTGCGGCGCGGCGGCGAACGGTACGCGAGCCGTGGCGAACTGGCCAGCGCGCGCATCGCGATAGAGCGGGGTTTCGCGCTCGAGCGTCCAATCCGCGAGAGTTTTCCACGCGCCGAAGTCAACGCGTTCGCCACCACGCGCGCCGCGCTCTCTGCGGTGGCCCGCGGTGAGGCCGATGCCTATTTCGGCCTGACCACGGTCGTCCAGTACGAGTTGGCGACGGAGCCTTTCCGCGATCTGCACGTTGCGTTCGACGAGAGCGGGAGAATTTCCAACCTGCGCTTTGGCGTGCCCCCCAATCAGGTCGCGCTGCGCGACCAGCTCGATCGCGCACTCGCGTCGATGAGCCCGGCAGACGCTACGGCGATTCGCGTGCGCTGGCTGTCCGACAGCGTCAACGCACAGCCGGCCGCCGCGGCGCGTCAGTTCGTGCTGACATCGGAAGAGAAAGCGTGGCTTCGCTCCTTGCCGCCGTTGCAGATCGGCTTTGACAGCCACTGCCCGCCGTTCAGTTTCATCGACGAATCGGGCCGTCCCGCCGGCATGACCGCCGACTATCTGGCATACCTGAGCCGGACTCTCGGCGTCGTCTTCAACCGGGCCCGACTGTCCGACTGGTCCGCGAACGTCGAAGCGTTCCAGCGCGGCGAACTGGCCATTCTGCCGATGGCGTCCAGCAACGGTCCGAAACTGAATAACGCCGCCCATACTCGCGCCTACGCGAGCTACCCGATGGTGGTCGTCGGCCGCGTTGGCGAACCGGCGCGCGCGTTCGACGATGTCACGTCGCGTCGCATCGTCATCCCGGCTCGGATTGCCGGCTCGGTCCCGCACGCGTTCGAGGCCGTTGCGCCCGATCATATCGTCGTCGCGCCCAGTACGGACGACGCGCTGCGAATGGTGGCCGCCGGCGAAGCGGACGTGACGGTCGGCAACATGGCCGCTGTCGATATCCGTTTGAAGCGCCGCTATGCCGGCGTTCTCAAGATTCTCGGCGCGCTCGGCGAATCCGACTCGCTCGACATCGCGGTACGCTCGGACCTGAAGCCGCTCGCCGGGTTGTTCGACCGAGCACTGCTGGCAATGCCGGCGGCGGAAACGCAGCGCATCCGGCAACGCTGGGTGGTCGACGCGGTTCCGCACAGCGGCATATGGAGCGTGACCGCGGTGCGCCTGCTGCCAGTGCTGATCGGCGTCGGCGTCGTACTGGTGGTCACGTTGCGCGCCTATCTGCTGCTGCAACGGGAAGTCAGGCTGCGCAAGAAGACCGAGCGTGCGCTCGCGCTGCAACTGAATTTCCAGGAATCCATGATGCAGACGGTGCCCTATGCGCTGGTCGCCAAAGATCTGGATGGACGCTATATCGCGGTCAACCGCGCTTATGAGAATGCGTGCGGTATCAGCCGCGAGGCAGTGCTCGGACGCACGACGATCGAAGTGCAGACATGGGGCGAAGCGAACAGCCGCATTCTCGACGGCATGACGCGCGAGGTGCTGAAGAGCGGCGGCATCGCCGAAGTGGAGTTGCAGTTCTGCAGCAGCACGGGCGATGTGCGGCACGGGCTGTTCTGGAACAGCGTGTGCCGCGGCAGTGACGGACAACCCGTTTGCCTCGTCGGCGCGATGGTCGACATCACCACTATCCGGCGTGCCGAAATGCTCGCGCGCGATACCGAGCGGCGCCTCTTCGATGTGACGCGTTCATTGCCGGCCGTGGTGTTTCAGTTGCGCCGCACCGCGAGCGGCGCGTACTCGTTTCCGTATATCGGCGGCGACACGCGGCACCTGCTCGGCGACAACGGCGTGTCGCTGAGTCATCGCGCCCAGGTGGACTTCCATCGCATAGCGGAGGAAGACCGGGAGTTCGTGCAGGCCGAACTGGAGCGCTCTGCGCGCAGCGAAACGCCGGTGCACATGGAGTTTCGCCTGCGCAGCGGACAGCAGCCCAAATGGGTGCGCGCGGAGCTGGTGCCGCGCCGCGAGGCGGACGGCAGCGTCGTCTGGAGCGGCTTCTGGGTGGACGCGAGTGTGGAGCGTGCCCGCTCCGAGGAACTCGCTCGCGCACGCGACATGGCCGAGGCGGCTTCGCGCGCGAAAGACGATTTCTTCGCGATGATGAGCCACGAAATCCGCACGCCGATGAACGGCGTGCTCGGGTTGGTCGAAGTGCTGGAGCGCACGCCGCTCAATACGGATCAAGGCGAGATGCTGAGCATGATCCACGAGTCGGCGGGCGCGCTGCTGCAGATTCTCGACGATCTGCTCGACTATTCGAAAATCGAGGCGGGGCGGCTGACGCTCGAAGCTGAACCGATCGACCTGCGTGAGCTGGTCGATAACGCCGTCGGACTGCTCGCGGGCCGCGCGCACGAGAAGGGGCTGAAAGTGCGCGTGAACATCGCGTCGGGCGTCGCCGCCGTCATGCGTGGCGACAGCGTGCGCTTGCGGCAGATTCTGTTCAACCTGCTCGGCAATGCGATCAAGTTCACGCCGCAGGGCGAGGTCGACGTTGACGTGTCGGTCGTCGAACAGAATGGCGCCGCGCAGACGCTCGAAATGAGCGTCGAGGACACCGGCATCGGCATCGCGCCGGACGTGCAGGCCAGTCTGTTCGAGCCGTTCGTGCAGGCGGAGTCGTCCACCACGCGGCGCTTCGGCGGCACCGGGCTCGGGCTCACGATCTGCCGCAAGCTGATCGACCTGATGGGCGGCACGCTCGCGTTGCGGAGCGCGCCGGGTCACGGCACCTGCATGACCGTGCGGGTCACGATGCCAGTCGTGGCGCAGCACTATTCCGTGAGCCGCTTGCGGGGCAAACGCGGAATTGTCGCTACCGGCGACAGGCGGGTCGGCCGTGCGCTGATGCACTTCGGCAAGGCGCTCGGGCTCAAGTTGCGCAGCGTCGCGCCGCACGCCAGTGCGTTGCGTGATCGCGGCACGCTGGCCAACGTGGATTTGCTGTTCGTGAGCGAGGAGGTGCAGTTGCCCGCATGCATCGGCCCGGACACACGGGTCATCATCCTCACAGAGAAGCCGAAGCCGACGGGGTATCGCATTCTCGACGATACCGTGCGCGTGAGCGTCAACCCCATTTCGTGGCGCGGTCTTGGCGCCGCGTGCGCCGCCGCGATGACGGGGCTGCCTTCGGTGGCGCGGCCCGCGGCGGGCCTCTCGCGCACACCCCAAGGCGTCACGACGCCGCCGGACCGTGAGCGCGCGATCGCGAGCGGCCGATTGATCCTTGTCGCGGAAGATCATCCGGTCAATCAGGAGCTGATTCGCCATCAACTGGCTTTGCTCGGTTTCGCGTGCGACGTGGCGAACGACGGCGTGGAGGCGCTTGCCGCGCTGGAGCGCACGAACTATGGCTGTCTGATCACGGATTGCCATATGCCGAATCTGTCCGGCTACGAACTCACGCGGCACATCCGGGAGAAGGAGCGGGGCGGCACGCAGCGTCTGCCGATCCTCGGCATCACGGCGAATACCGCGCCCGACGATCTGAATCTATGCCGCGATGCCGGCATGGACGACAGCCTCGTGAAGCCGACCCGGCTCGCCACGTTGCGCGACTATCTGAGCCGCTGGTTCGGCACCGACAGCGCGTGGCAGACCGCGCCCGCGGAAACGCAGAGCGAGCCGGAGATTGCCGGGCCGCTCGTTCAGGGTGGCGAGGAGCCGTTCGTTCCCGTTGATCTCACGCACATGACGCAGCTGTGGGGCAGCGCATCGACCGTCAAGGCATTGCTCGACGCGTTCGTTTCAGCGGTGCGTGAAGACATGCAGTCGTTGTCGCCGCTGCTCGAACGCATGGAGATTGCGGATGTGCGCGAGTGGCTGCACCGGGTGGAAGGGGCGGCGGGCGTCCTGCAATATCCGCCGTTGCTCAACGCGCTCGACGACTATCGCCGCGACATCGCCCTGAAGTCACCGGAACGTTTGCGCCGCGAAGGGCGGGCACTGATCAAGAAGTGCAATGCGATGCTGGACGGCATCGAGCAGCAGGCGGCTTTGCTCGCGTAGGCGACAACACCTGCAAGCGAGTGCAGCCGAATGCAAAAAAATGCAGACGAGCGCGCGATAACCAGCTGCAAAGCGGACGAAAAAAAACGCGGCCGAGGCCGCGTTAAAAGGTTTGGAGACTTCCCTCGATGAAGGAGTCACTTCTCGCAGGCGGAAGCATAACCGGGATGCCGCGATTGATTCATTACAAAATTCGCAAATAATTGTTCGGATAATTCGAGTAAAGCACCGGTGAAGACGAGTGGATCGATTGTCAAATCGCTCCGAACCGGAGTTCGAAATGCCTCAATGGCGTGCACGTCCTGCTCGACCTCGTGAACCCGAACACGCATGACCAACACGGCAAACAGTTTCGGATAACTACAGATCCAATCCGCGCCGCGATATAACGGCAAGGTCGCCATCGATTCGAACACGCTTGCCACGCCAACATATCGGAGGGATTTGCACTAGTATGTGGTGGCTCCGCACGTGGCCGAACTGTCGGTGCGGCGGCGCATCAAAGTCCGGAGAAGACCATGATTTCGCTGCGAAAATTGAATCTGGCGGTAGTGGTGTGGGCGTTGGCGTCGGGAGCCGCGTTCGCGGATACGGTGGCGCTGAAGGCGGACCTCGAGCCGTCGAGCGAAGTGCCGCCTCGCGTGAGTCACGGGCACGGCATGCTGAACGCCACCTTCGACACGAAGACGCAATCCCTGCAATGGACCGTCACCTATGAAGGCTTGAGCGGCGCGCCCACCGCCGCGCATTTCCACGGACCGGCGCCGGTCGGTCAGAACGCGAAAGTCCAGGTACCGATCGACAAGAGCGCGCTCGCGAGCCCGATCAAAGGATCGGCGGCGCTCACCGAGCAGCAGGTCACCGACCTGATGGCGGGACAGTGGTACTTCAACGTGCATACCGCGCAGAACCCGATGGGCGAGATTCGCGGCCAGGTGTTACCGGCGAACTAGAAGGCGCGCCGGTCTGCGCGCAGAGCCGCCGTTATCCGCTTAGAAGCCGCCGTCCACAGGCGCAGCCGCGAATGCACGTCCCATGACGGGACATTATCGAAGGAGCGTGTCCTGATGAGTTGGCAAAGCGCACTTGCGTGCTGGTATCTGCGCAGGCAGTTTCGTCCGCAAACCCTCGCGCCTCGCGTCGATGTCGCGAAAGCGCGTGCGCTGACGGCGAAGCGTGTCTGGTCGCCGCGCGTGCCGCGCGACTGGCGTCTGCGCGAAACCTACCGCACGCACGATGCGCCGCTGCGCGGGGAGTGGCTGGAGCGCGTCGCTCAGACGCCGGCCGGCCACGCGCCGCCGACCGTGCTGTACTGCCACGGCGGCGGCTACTACTTCTGCTCGCCACGTACGCATCGCTCGCTCGTGTTCGGACTGGCGACGCGTGCCGATACGCGGGTCTTTTCCCTCGACTACCGTCTTGCGCCCGAGCATCGCTACCCGGCGGCGCTCGACGATGCGAGCGCGGCGTATCGACAGTTGCTCGCCATGGGCATCGCGCCCGAGTCGATCGTGATCGCGGGCGATTCAGCCGGCGGCGGCCTTGCGCTCGCCACGCTGGTGGCGCTGCGCGACGCCGGTGATCCGCGTCCCGCAGGCGGCCTGCTGTTTTCACCGTGGACCGATCTGGCGGCGGCCGGCGCCAGCATCCGCGGTAACGACAGCGTCGATCCGATGTTTTGCGGCGCGGCGATCGCGCGTGCCGCGAAGGTCTATCTCGGTGATACGCCGGCCACCGATCCGTATGCGTCGCCGGTTTATGCCGATCTGCACGGCTTGCCGCCGCTTTTCATCATGGCGGGCAGTACCGAAGTGTTGCTCGACGACTCGCAACGCGTCGCCGACAACGCGCGCGCGGCGGGCGTCGACTGCGAGTTCGAAGTATGGAAGAAGATGCCGCACGTCTGGCCGCTGTTCGCACCGTTCATCCCGGAAGCGAACCGCGCGCTCGATCATGCAGCTGCTTTCGTGCGGCGCGCGACGAGCCGCGCTGCGAACGGGGCACAAGCGGCCGCTCAACCGTCGAGCGCGATGTCAAGAGTCTGATAGACGGCTTCGATCGCTGCCTGACCGTACTGCCGCTCCAGCCGACGCACGGTGAAGTGGCCATGTGCGACCTGCTGGAAATGGTCGATAAAGACGGTATTGACCATCGCGCCGAGCACCGCGCCGATCGCCGGAATCGATTTGGCAGCGATCTGTTCGCTCACCTGCACCGAGAAGCGCGCGGCGATCGCATGCAGCAACCGCAGCAACGCCGCCGAGCCATGCGAGGTAAAGCCCTTGGTCGCAATCTCCGACGACGCCTTCGACACCGCCTGCGCGAGCGCGCCGCGCATGAAGAAATAGCCGAACTCGGCGTCGTCGTCTTCGCTCGACGTGCCGCCCATGCCGAGCACGGTCAGACACTGCAGTTGCGTGTCGATCGACGACAGATCCTCGCCCTCGCTGCGCGCGATATCGCAGATCGAGCGGAACATCAGCGTGGTGGTAACCGGCAACTCGACCGGCAGCGCGAACAGTCCGAATGCGCCGCCGGCCGCGCCGGTCGTAGCCACTGCGAACTTGTGCAGCAGGTTGCTCGGCTTGTCCGGCGCAATCAGGGACGTGGCATCGCGCCGGTTCAGCGTGCGCAGCGCGATCGACAGGCACTTGCGCAGCGCCAGCTCGGTCGCGTCGGTGACCTTGGCGTTGGCGAATGCCGGAAGCCGCGCCAACAGCTTTTCGATCGGCGCGCCGACGACGCTCGCGAGCTTCATCGCCAGCGCGGGGCTTTCGAGTTGATGTTTCGCGCGCCGCAGCGCGTTCAGATCCTGCTCCGTTAAGGATGGTGTTGCGAGCGAACTCGGCTGCATGGGCCTCCCTGGCGTCATGTCGTGTGCGTTTTTCAGTCGATTGCCGACGCGTCGAACCGCGCGAGCACGTCCCGCTTAGAGCGCCACACCGTGGTATGATTCCCGATCGATTGACGAGTCAACTGTTGCGCTATCAAAAGCTCCATTAAAAAAAATGGCTGTCCATACCGCGGCCCACCACTCGAGTGGGCAAGTCTTACCCTTCCGTGAATCCTTGCTGGCAATGCTCGGCATCTCGTTCGTAACGATGCTGGTCGCGCTCGACCAGACCGTGGTCGGCACCGCGCTGCCCACCATCGTCTCAGAACTGAGAGGCTTCGAACTGTACGCGTGGGTCGCCACGTCGTACCTGCTCACCTCGGTGATCACGGTGCCGATTTTCGGCCGCCTCGGCGATTACTACGGGCGCAAGCCATTCGTGATCGCGTCGATCGTCGTGTTCACCGCGGCGTCGGTGCTGTGCGGTGCGGCTAACAACATGCTGTTCCTCGTGCTTGCGCGCGGCTTGCAGGGTATCGGAGGCGGGATGCTGGTCGGCACTGCGTTCGCCTGCATTCCCGATCTCTTTCCCGACTCGGTCGTGCGCCTGCGCTGGCAGGTGCTGATGAGCTCGGCGTTCGGCATTGCCAACGCCGTGGGGCCGTCGCTCGGCGGCTTTCTCACGCAGTACTACGGCTGGCGTTCGGTGTTCTACGTGAATCTGCCGGTCGGGCTGTTGTCGCTGTTTTTCGTCTGGCGCTTCCTGCCGCACTTGCGGCATGTCGAGCACGAGGGCAAGATGCGGCTCGATTGGCCCGGTGCGGTGCTGATCGCGGTGGCGCTCGGCTCGCTGCAGTTGTTCGTCGAATTGCTGCCGAAACACGGCGTCACTCTGAGCGCGTTTGCGCTGCTCGCGCTGAGCATCGCCTCGGCTTACGCGCTCTGGCAGTGGGAAAAGCGCTGCCCGACGGCGATCCTGCCGGTCGACATGTTCCGCAACCGCAGTCTTGCCGCGCTCTTCACGCTCGCGGTGCTCGGCGGCTTCACGATGTTCTCGCTGCTGTTCTACGCGCCGCTGCTGTTTCAGGGCGGCTTCGGCATGTCGCCGAAAGAAGCGGGGCTCGTCATTACGCCGCTGGTCGTGTTCATCACGATCGGCAGCATTGCCAACGGGCGCATCGTGTCGCGCGTGAGCAATCCGAATCTGATGCTGTATATCGGCTTTTCGCTGGTGGCGTTGTCGTGCCTCGGCATTGTCGTCGCGACGCGTTCCATGCAGCAATGGGTGCTGATGTCGTTCATGGTGGTGGGCGGTCTGGGGCTCGGCTTCGTGATGCCGAACCTGACGATCTTCGCGCAGCAGACGGCCGGCCGCGAACACCTCGGCATCGCGACGGCGCTGCTGCAGTCGCTGCGGATGATCGGCGGGATGATCGGCACGGCGCTGACCGGCACGCTCGTCAGCCACATGTACGCGAGCGGCGTGCGCAGCGCGCTCGATAGCGCGAGCGCATCGCACTGGTTTGCCGATCTCGGCGATCCGCAAATCCTGATCAACCGGGAAGCGCAGACCACCCTGGTCGAGCAGTTGACGCATGCGGGCCACAACGGCGCGATGCTGCTGGAAAGCGCGCGCGAGGCGCTCGTCGGGGCGATTCATCTGGGTCTCGCGATGGCGGCGATGATCGCCGTGGTGTCCGTGTGGCAAAGCCGCCGCGTGCCGCCGATCAAGCTCCAGCGCAAGCTCGAGCCCGTGATCCACGCGGACTGATTTTTAGACTTACCGTTTGACTGAACAGATCATGGAAGAACAGGACCGCGTCGCCGTCATGCAACAATTTGGCCGCACTTATCGGGCGTTCATGTCGGCGTTCGAGGCACAGGTCGGCCATCCGCTGCCGCGCTGGCGCATCTTGCTTGCGTTGCACGAGCAGGCGGGCGAGTCGTCACAGAAAAGGCTGGTCGAGCGCCTGCGGGTCGATCCGGGCGCGCTCACACGGCAGTTGAAAACGCTGGAAGGATTGGGCTGGATTGCGCGCAGCATGGATACGCGCGACAACCGCGTCACCAATGTGCGTCTGACGCAGGCGGGACAGTCGGCGACCGAAGCGAGCTTGCCGCGTCGCAACGCATTTTTGCACGACACGATGGCTTCGCTGCCAGACGAGGCCTTGGGAGCGCTATCGGGCGCGCTGAGGATGCTCGAAGCGCGGATCGGTGAAGTGGCAGCCGCGGCGAGCGCGGCTGGTGCTGAGGTAGGACAGCCAGGTGAAGCTGCACACAGTGGGGCGTTGCGACAACCCTGATTCACTACCGCGTTCGTCGCGTGGATGGCTTACGGATGCCGCTGGCAAGCATTGGCCTTGCGTTGCGCAAGCCACTCGTCATCAGAACCACCGCAAGCGGCGCGCCTTGTGACCGCAAGGCGCGCGCCGCTCACGGCCGCGTCAGAAGAACGTTTCGATCACTTCCGTCACGCGATACGCGGGATCGACCACCAGCACCTGACGCCACTTATCGAACGTCAGACACGGGTGCGAGATGTCGAACGCGATCATGTCGCCCACTTTCAGATCGGCGCCGGCGGGAATCCGCAGATACGCGTGCTGATCCATCAGGCCGAAAATTTCCCAGCCTTCGCTCGCTGCGATATCGCGCGGCGCAACGTTACCCGGACGATAGTGACGCGCTGGTTCCGGCATGCCCGCGTCGAACGCGGAGTCGCGCTTGCCGAGACCAATGATGGCGCGATCCGGCTCCGGAATCGACTGCACGTACGCCCACAACTGCAGCGCGGGCAGCAGGCCCTCGCCCATTTTCTTCGCGACCGGATTGCGCGCGAAAATGTCCGTCTGCGCCTTGCGATAGATGCCGACGTCGTGCGTCAGATAGCAGCCGGGACGCAGCACGACTTCGACCTTGCCGGTCTCCGACGCCTTCACGAATTCTTCCGCCACCACGTCGTACCACGCCGAGCCCGCGCCCGACAGCACCGCCGGCGTGCGCGCAAAACGCCCCTCTTCGACGAGCGCGCGCGTGAGCGCGACCGCGCTTTGCAGGAACTCGCGCACCTCGTGCTCTTCCTTCAGCACGCCTTCATACAACTCGACACCGGCGAGCTTCAGCACATTCGGATAGCGGGCGGTCGCGGCGAGCACCGCGTTGCGCTGCGCTTCGTCGCGCACGCCCGTGCGGCCGCCCGGCACGCCGAGTTCGAGCAGCACTTGCAACGGTTTCTTCACTGACGTGAAGAACTCGCCCAATTGCTCGACGCCTTCGACCGAGTCGACGAGGCAGAAGAATTCGAAGTCAGGATCGCTCAGGAGTTCGGCGATCATCATCATGTTGTGGCGGCCCACCAGCTGATTGGCCATCAGGATGCGCGAGACGCCGCCGTGATACGCCGCGCGCACCTGATGCGCGGTGGCGAGCGTGATGCCCCACGCGCCGGTTTCGAGCTGACGGCGAAACAACTGCGGGGCCATCGTGGTCTTACCGTGCGGCGCGAGCTTAACGCCGTACTCCGCGACGAACGCCTGCATCCACTTCAGGTTGTGCTCCACGCGATCCGCATACAGCACGGCCGCCGGCAGGCTCACGTCTTCGTTGAGCAGGTTCCATTCGAGGCGCGGGGCATCCGTGAGCTGGATGCTGGTGCCCGGAACCATGCCCAAGCCCTTGCTATAAGGATCAATCGTTGCGCCCTGATAGTTTGTAACTTTCATGTCTCCTTGCTCCATCGTCCAGTTAAATTGAATCAAATTTGACTTTATCATGTTACCGAAAGTACGATGCGAGGAGAAATGTTATTTAGTACCACGGCGTTCCGAAGGCGTATTGCAAGTCTTCGCGCGACCTGCCCCAGTCCGCCATGAACTCAACCGCCGAACCGCTGGCTTTCGACATCGTCGCGCGCATCGCCGAATGTGCGCCGGACCTGCGCTCGGCCGAACGCAAGGTCGCCGCGTTGATCCTCGACGATCTGACGGGCGCTTCGCGCGCCAGCATCGGCGCGCTCGCGCAGCACGCGCAGGTGAGCGTCGCGACCGTCACGCGTTTCGCCAAGGCGGTCGGGTGCCGCGACGTGCGCGAGCTGAAGCTGCGGCTCGCGCAGGCGGCGGCGGTGGGGCAGCGCTTCCTGCAGCCGGGCGGCGCAACAGACGTACCCGAGCCGATCGCGACCCGCGTATTCGACGAACTGCAAACCGCGCTGGCCCATAACCATCAACTACTGCGCAAGGCGCCGCTCGATGAAGCGGCCAGCGCCTTGCGCGCGGCGCGCATGATCTACGTGTTCGGCATGGGGGGCGGCTCGACCGCGCTTGCCGATGAAATGCGCTTTCGGCTCGTGCGCCTTGGCCGCCCGGTCGCGACCTATCAGGACGGCTTGTTGCAGCGCATGGTGGCGAGCACCGTATCGCGCGAATGCGTGGTGATTGCGTTGTCCACCACCGGGCGCGTGCCGGAGATGATCGAGAACTGCAAGATCGCGCGCAGCTACGGCGCGACCGTGATCGCGCTGACCGCGCCCACCTCGCCGCTGGCGAAACTCGCGGACTGGGTGATCCCGATCGTCGCGTTCGAAACCGATTTCATTTACAAGCCGTCGTCGTCGCGCTACGCGATGATGATGGCGCTCGATGTGCTCGTCACCGAACTTGCCGTCAGTCAGGGTGACGAGAGCCGCGAATTGCTGCGCCGCATGAAGCACGCGCTCGACGCGCATCGCGGCGGCGGCGATCGACAACCGTTAGGAGACTGATCCATGCACTCGCATCCCGAAGCCGCCGATACGCTGATCGTCGGCGCGCAACTGTATGACGGCACGGGCGCACCGCCTGTCGAACGCGACGTGGCGGTGCGCGACGGCCGCATCGTCGCGATCGGCAATCTGTCGAACTGGCTCGCCGAAGAGGTGATCGAGGCCGAGGGGCGCGCGTTGGCGCCGGGCTTCATCGACGTCCACACGCACGACGACACGCACGTGATTCAGGCGCCGCAAATGCTGCCGAAGATTACGCAAGGCGTAACAACGGTGATCGTCGGCAATTGCGGCATCAGCGCGTCGCCGGTGGCACTGAAGGGCGACCCGCCCGATCCGATGAACCTGCTCGGCGAGCGCGACGCGTTCCAGTACGCGACTTTCGCCGAGTATGTGAAGGCGGTGAACGCCGCGCGTCCGGCGGTGAACGTCGGCGCGCTGATCGGCCACACGGCGTTGCGCAGCAATCAGATGGACCGGCTCGATCGCGCGGCCACGGCGCAGGAAATCGACGGCATGCGTGCGCAGCTCGAAGAGGCGCTGGCCAACGGTGCGCTGGGTTTGAGTTCGGGGCTCGCATACGGCTCGGCGTTCGCCGCACCGACCGAAGAAGTGATGGCCTTGGCCGAACCGCTCGCCGCAGCGGGCGCGCTGTACACCACACACATGCGCACCGAATTCGATGCGATTCTCGACGCGATGGACGAGGCGTACCGCGTCGGCCGTCACGCGCATGTGCCGGTCGTGATCTCGCATCTGAAGTGCGCGGGGCCGTCGAACTGGGGGCGCAGCGAAGAAGTGCTGAAGTCGCTCGAAGGGGCGCGGCGCATGCAGCCGATCGGGTGCGACTGCTATCCGTACAACCGTAGCTCGTCGACGCTCGATCTCAAACAGGTGACGGGCGACATCGACATCACGATCACGTGGTCCGAGCCGCATCCCGAGATGGCGGGCAAGCTCGTCAAGGAGATCGCCGCGGAGTGGGGCGTCACGCAGCAGGAAGCGGGCAAGCGTCTGCAACCGGCGGGCGCGGTGTATCACAACATGTCCGAAGACGACGTGCGGCGCATCCTCTCGCATCCGGCGACGATGGTCGGATCGGACGGCTTGCCGAACGATCCGCTGCCGCATCCGCGCCTGTGGGGCGCGTTTCCGCGCGTGCTCGGCCATTACGTGCGCGACGCCGGTCTGCTGCCGCTCGAAGAGGCGGTGCGCAAGATGACCAGTCTGTCGGCGCGTCGCTTTGGTTTGGCGCAGCGAGGCGAAGTGCATATCGGCTATCACGCCGACCTGGTGTTGTTCAGCCCGGACAAGGTGCGCGACGCGGCGACGTTCGACAAGCCGCAGCAGGCGGCGGACGGCATCGACGCGGTCTGGGTGAACGGCGTGCTGTCGTATCGCGACGGCGCGGTGACGGGCGAGCGGGCTGGTCATTTCGTGGCGCGCGGCGCGGCGTCGAAGGGTGACGCGCACGGCGCGTTCTAACTATTTTTGTTCGATTGATTGCGGTGCGCGTGGCGCTGGTGCCGGGGCGCGTGCCGGACTTTTTAAGGAGTGTGATGATGAAGCGTTATGGCGTTGAAGGCGGAAAGGGAACGGGCGGTCAGCATATGCCGTTTTCGCGTGCGGTCGAAGCGGACGGCTGGCTCTTCGTGTCCGGCCAGACGCCGATGGCAAACGGCGAAGTGATCAATGGCGGCATCGTCGAGCAGTCGCACAAGGCGATCCAGAACGTGTTCGCCATTCTGAAGGAAGCCGGCTACGGCGCGGAGCATGTGGTCCGCTGCGGTGTGTGGCTCGACGATCCGCGTGACTTCGCGTCGTTCAACAAGGTGTTCCGCGAATACTTCGGCGACAATCCGCCGGCGCGCGCCTGTGTGGTGTCGTCGATGGTGATCGACTGCAAGGTGGAAGTGGATTGCGTCGCGTATAAGAAGCCGACGGCTTGAGGCATTGCGTTCGCCGCGGTTGACTGAACCCGCGGCGAACCACTGCGTTGTTACTGCCGGGCCAGACGCATGTTGTCCGGCATCGGCAGGTTGTAGTTGGTGCGGAACGGGTTGATGTCCAGCCCGCCGCGCCGCGTATAGCGCGCATATACCGCGAGCTTGACCGGCTTGCAGGCCTTCAGCACGTCGATAAAAATCCGCTCGACGCACTGCTCGTGAAAGCCGGTGTGATTACGGTACGAGATGATGTAGCGCAGCAAGCCCGCGTGATCGATCTGCGGGCCGATGTAGTGAATCTGCACGCTGCCCCAGTCGGGCTGCCCGGTCACGGGGCAGTTCGACTTCAACAGGTTGGAAAACAGCGTTTCCTCGACCGGCGCTTCATCGTGCGCCGCGCTCAGCAGCGACGCGTCCGGCTGATAAATGTCGGTATCCAGATCCAGCCGGTCCAGCGACAAACCTTCGAATTCTTCCATCTGCAGCTTGCCGAATTCATGCGGCGTGGCCAGACGAACCGACACCGTCGCGCCGCAGGAAGCGGATACGTCGCGCTTGATCGTGTCGCGCACCACGTCGATTGACTCGAACGCCGTCTGCGCGAACGAGCCCAGATACAGCTTGAACGACTTCGACTCGACGATATTCGGCGAGTCCGCCGGCACGAAGAACGTCGCCACCGCGATCTGCGGTTTGCCGCGCGCGTTCAGCCAGGACAACTCGTAAGCATTCCAGATGTCCGTGCCGAAGAACGGCAACTGCGCGCCAATGCCGATCGCCTCGCGCGCGGTTTTTCGCGCGATCGGAAACAGCAGCGATGCGTCGTAGTGTTCGGTGTAAGTGGAGGCCTTGCCCAGCGGAGATTGTTCGGGTGTCATGATGCATTCACGATGCCACTCAGCACGTGCCCGGTCGCCGTCACGATGCGAGCCGATTCGCAGTGGCCAATTTGGTCGTCGAAGAAAAAGTCCGGCTCGAACTCGCGCAGGAATGCGCTCTTGTCGAGGCCGCCGAGGAACATCGCTTCGTCGATTTCGATGTTCCACGCCATCAGGGTGCGGATCGCGCGCTCATGCGCGGGCGCCGAGCGCGCCGTCACCAATGCCGTACGAATATGCATCGGCGCGGCTTCATCCGCGAGTTTTTGCAGCCGGTGCAGTGCTTCGAGCAACGGTTTCAACGGACCGTCCGCGAGCGGCAAGTCCTTGTTGTGAATCTCGTGGCCGACGAAGGCGCGCAAGCCGTCTTTCTGGAACACGCGTTCCGCTTCGTCGGAAAACAGCACGGCGTCGCCGTCGAACGCGATGCGGATTTCGTCGGGATACTTGCTCGCCATTTTCGCCGATTCGGGCAACACGCGTGCGGCGGGAAATCCGGCGGCCAGCGCGTCGCGCACGTCTTGCTGATTCGCGGACAGAAACAGCGACGCGTTCAGCGGCTTCAGATAGCCGAACGGAGCGCGTCCACGCGTGAAGACGCCGCGCTCGATCGCGAGCCCATGTTCGCGGCACGAATGAAACGCGCGCAATCCGCTGATCGGATCGCTGCGCGACAGGATCACCACTTCGACGCGATGGCCGCCGGCATTCAGCGCAAGCAGCTTGCGGATCAGCGGAAATGCGACGCCCGGTTTGGCGGGCACCGCGAGCCGGTCGCGCTGCAACGCTTCATAGGTGTGCAGGTCGCCTTCTTCGTACACGCGGTTCTCTTCTTCGAAGTCGAACAGCGCGCGCGACGAGATTGCCACCACCAGCTTGTCGGCGAGCGAGAGAGCCATCTGCGCGTGTCAGTCCCTGTTATGCGAGAAACAGCCGATACACCGGGTTTTGCGTCTCTTCCCAGTTCGGATAACCGAGCGTGGCGAGAAAACGTTCGAACGCTTCGGTCTCGCTCGCGGGCACCTGGATGCCGACGAGGATCGAACTGTAGTCCGCACCCTGGTTGCGATAGTGGAACAGGCTGATGTTCCAGTTCGGCGCCATCGACGACAGGAACTTCATCAGCGCGCCCGGGCGC
>NZ_CADIKI010000016.1 GCF_902859935.1 Paraburkholderia fynbosensis | reverse complement strand
TTTGTCTTGTCCGCTGCCCAGTTGACCCATCATGACGAATCACTCCCGTCGATCGATGTCTTCCAGGATACCGAACAATCCGCGCGTCGACAGACTTTTTCAACACAATCTGTCAGTAAGCTGACATCCGACCCAGCAATATGCCGGGATGATAAATCGATGAGCGCGCTGCCGGACTTTATCCGACGGTCTCGCGTCGCTCAATTCGGAAACCGGTACGACTTCCTCACCGGCAGACACCGCAGACAGGCTGCCGTCCTGGTACAGCTTGCGCCACTGGAACAGCTGGTTCGGATTCACGCCGTGCCGCCGGGCCACCATCGACACGGTCTTGCCCGGCTCAAAGCACTCGCGAACCATCGCCAGTTCTTCATCGGCCGACCACCGCCGCCGGCGCTCAGGTCCCGTCAACACTTCCATCACTTCTTTTATTGTTAGTCATATACACAGTCTTATGCCTACCCTTTATTGTAAGTGGGAGGCTGTGTCCGGTCTTTCATGGGGCCGCTCCAATCCTCCGAGCCGTCGAGTTGCTGTTGTGCCATAGCAAGGACGAAAAAGCCGCACGTGCGACGCTTGCGTTCGCGCGCCGGTTGGTGACTATTTTCAGTTCGGTCGCCTTGACAGCCAATGTACCTTCAAGATACGCCGCGTCCGACTATGGACGATCACTGGATATATAAAGGAAGCTAGCTGTGAGCACCAACTTCAAAACGACTCTCAAATCCGCGTCTTGAGATCGGGAACGCCATTCCGTGGGGGCTCGTCCTCCTAACATGGTCGGCAAAAAACTCCATTACAAGTTCACGCGCTAGCGACTACTGTAAACGGGTTCGACGAGTTCTCCGTTCGAATGCCGACGTTCACCGGACCCGTCGGCGCGTACGTACGAATGATCGTGCCTGCACCTCTACTGCGGAGATGCTATGAGATTCGCTTCCGCTTTCAAGATGACCCGTCTACGGCCGGCGTGCGGAGCTCGCCGGCGCGGACGACTTCCCGCAATGCTGCTCGTCGCGGCGATGAGCGACTTCGTTTTCGCCGACACGCCCGAGCCCACGGTTCCAGACACTTCCGCTTCCGGTGACACTAGCCAGGGGGCGCTTCCGCGCAAGCCGCTCGACATCGCGGTGAGTCTGGGCGCGGGTTATGACAACAACGTTAGCCGCGCCCGCGACTCCATCGATAAGCTTTCCGACGAGTCGTTGAAAGGCGAGATCGCGAAGACATTCTTCGTTCCGCTCGGCAATTCCTTTCAGGTCATGCTCGACGTATACGGCGGCGCCGAAGGGTTCAGGACCTACACAAAACTGTCGAACCTTTACGCAGGCCTGTATGGACAGCTTCAATACCGGCCGTCAATTGCTTTCTATGCGCCGGTGGTCTCTGTCTTCGCCCTCTTCGAGGGCGACCAGTACGGCTCGGACCTGCGAAGGGGTTATCGCTATTCGGTGGGCGGCACGATCGATCAGCCTGTGACCGACCGGATTCGGGTGGTGGGTACGCTTGCCCATAACCAGCGCTTCGCGAAGAGCGATGTATTTGCAACCATCGACAACGCCGCGCAACTGAGCGTCAACTATCGGACGCTCGCAGGCGGTCGCTTTTACGCCAATGTGGAATACCGGCTTGGCGACACGGTGTCGTCCGGACGGCTGACGCTAGACAACATCGACGTTGCAAACGTCTTCGTTCGTGACGACGCATTCAATCGCGACAATTTCTTCAGTTACCGCTTCCGGGCGCACATGTGGTTCACGTCGCTGGGCTATGTCCATCCGATCGGTTCGAACGGATCATTGGATGTCTCGTGGCGCTATGCGCATGCGACGCCGACGGAGGGGCCAAACTTCGAAGGGGCAAGCAACGTGCCCTATGTGTCCAGCCAGTTCGTCATCACCTACAAGCACCGCTTCTGAGGACAGGGCTATGACTTCGAGACCTTTTGCCTTACTCCCGGCCCTCGCGCTGGCGTCGTGGCTCGCCGCCTGCACCGGCGGCAGCAGCAGCAACGATGTTTCGCCCTCTGCACCGCCCGTCGCGGCGCCGACGAGTTCCGACATGTTCCTGATCTTCCCGAACCCGCAGTTGCCTCCCGGCGCCACGCAACTGGCCCAGGCGCAGACGCTGTCCGAAGACTATGCGAAGGCGTACTACGCGGCTATCGATCCGCTCAACGAGCGGGATACGCTCGACAAGTGGAAAGCCGCAAACGGCTTCGGAAGTGGTACAGGAACCGAGGTCACCGCTGTATTCGGCGATGTGCGCGATCTTGGTTACGGGCGCAGGATGACGGCGCGGCGCGACCCGGCGCGCAAGACCATTGCGTTTCTCGTCGAGAACTACCTGACGAGTCCGGGTGGCGCCTATGGCTATACGCCGCAAAGTCTCAGCGCTGCAATCGTGAAGGACACGCGCTGGCGCATTCATTACAACGCCATTGAATTCAGCCCGAGGCCTGGCGCCGGGCCGAACGATGCACCGTTCGCCAAGTTTTTCAACTTCGATCCGGTTACGGGACAGCGCAAACTGACGGTCGACATCGACGGGCGAGGGAGTAAGGCGATGCCGGCGGTCTGCTTCAGCTGTCACGGCGGACGCGGCGATGCACTGGACAGAAATGCAAGCGGTCAACTTTTCTATGGCAGTCCATTGTTCGCGGCATGGCCCGGGGCTTCCAACGCCGATGGTGATGCACAGGCGCGCCTGCAGCCGTTCGAGGTCGGCAACTTCGATTTCTCGACAATGGCCGGAAACACGCGCGCCGATTACGAAGCCGCGCTCAAGCTGATGAACCGCTTCGTCATGTGTTCGTACCCGTCGGCCGCCGGGAGCGGCGGCAACAACTGCCCGGATGAACCGGTCTTCAAGCGCGAAGCGAACGTGAACGAGTGGCAGGGCGGCGCGGCGAATCTGATCCGTAACGCATACGGCGGCGACGGACTTCCCAATGACGTTTATGCGGATACCTACATGCCGGTTTCATGGGCCAACAACAATCCGGACCTGTATCGCAGCGTCATCGCGCGATCCTGCCGCGCGTGTCACATGTTGCGGGACGATGCGAGGTCTGCCAACAACACCGATATCCATCTCGACTTCGACGACTATGCGACCTTCAAGAACTACGCCCCGCTGACACGGCACTACATGATCGATCTGGGGACCATGCCGCTTGCCAAGATCGTGTACGACAACTTCTGGCAAACGGACGGCCCGGAAAAGCTCGCTCAGTTTCTCGAACAGACACTCGTGCCGACTCCCACCGAACCGCTGCCCATTCGCGACGCATCGGGCAAGGTGATCCAGCCGGGGCGTCCGATCGCGGATCCCGGACCGCTTACTCGCACGGTGCGCATGGGATGGGTGCCGCTCAGAGCGGTTCAGACGTTCAACGACGCCTATAGCTGGACAGTCGTCTCCGCCCCTGCAGGCATCGCACCGGCCGCGGTGCCGATCGAAAACGCGAACACGCCTCAGGCCCGTTTCAACGCAACCGTGCCCACGGGAACCTACAAGGTGCAACTGGTGACGAGCCGGGCCGGCGTGAAGAGCGATCCCGCGACCGTCGAGGTGTTCGTGAGTAACGACAACACCATCGGGCTGTTCGATCAGAACACGATCCGGCTTGCTCAGATCAACACTATTCTTACGAGGGGTACCTGCTTCTCATGCCACTCCTCGCCACCGTCAAATCCGGTGCCGCCGGTGGATTTCAAGTCGGCACCGGGCCAGTACGAAAGAATCACGAGCCGAATCAATTTCTCCGATACCCGATTGAGCAAGCTCCTGCTCAAGCCGGCTGCGCTCGTGCCGCATGCTGGCGGAAGCGGGCCGCTTGGTTCATTCAACTCGCTCGCTAACCCGGGAGCTGCCGACAGAGTCGACTACGACAACTTCGTGAACTGGATTTCCAACGACGCACCGCAATGACCGCGCGAGCCGGCGCGATGCGCCGGCGCGCTTCATCGATAACGGCCCTGGTCGCGCTCATACAACGTGTCGAATCTCGGGAACGACGGCGGCAGCACGCGTCCCGCAATCGTCTCGATCACGGCCAGCTCCTGATCGGTGTGATTGACGAACGGCGCATTGCGGATGCTGTTGCCGGCCGATTTCTTGCCCGCATTGATGAACAGTGGCCGGTCGTGATGTTTGGACACCACTGTCGTCCTGCTTTGCGGATCGTCCTTCGCGACGACATCGGCGGTGCCGAAGCAGGTGCAGAAGTAGGTCTGCTCCGGATCGGTCTCGAGATAGAGCCCGGTGCCGCGAATGCCGATGAGCGCGGTCAGCGTATCGATGCGGACCGGCCGCCCCGGCGCGAAGACGGATAGCAGCTTGCCCATGGCGAGATTGAGCGACACGGGCGTGGAAGACGCGTTGACGTCGGTCGACTTGTCGAGCAGCAACTGCGTGTTGTCGCGCATGAGCACGGCCGTGTCGCCGACGACGAAGATGAACTGGCTGCGTGGCCCCGTGACGATTGTGTCGCCCGGAGCAATACGTGATTTCATCGTCGCGGTCTCGCCGTTGATCGTGCATGTGCCGTCGATGCTGAACACCGACTGGCCCGGCGGCAACTTGCGCGGCACGCCGCCGAACAGGCTCATCGCGTAGGCTTGGCCCGCCGCCCCCCAGGCTGTGAGCGTACTGCCGACGAGGGCGCTGATCACCAAGCGGCGGCGCGGATCTTCTGCTTCACCATAGCGAGACATGGAGGGCTCCGTCGATGCGTCCGGTTTCGGGCTTGCCACGGCCGTAGACTTCACGTTCGCGCCGCGGATACTTCAAGGTATGTCAGTTTGTGTCGACTATCCATGCCTTTCTTCATTCACTCACGGCGTTCGCGC
Source organism: Paraburkholderia fynbosensis (assembly GCF_902859935.1). Classification (GTDB taxonomy): domain Bacteria; phylum Pseudomonadota; class Gammaproteobacteria; order Burkholderiales; family Burkholderiaceae; genus Paraburkholderia; species Paraburkholderia fynbosensis. The sequence goes on along the minus strand of NZ_CADIKI010000016.1, from coordinate 196,295 downwards.
GACGCTGTCCGTGCTTCGCCTGCCGGTGCTTCCGCACAGGGAACACCTTCGCACACGCAGTGAAACGACGGTGCTCCGGCGGCGGAGTCTGGCCAGTCGGCGGAACTCAGATTGCGATTGGCGATCGCACAGGCCTGTTCGCGCAGCGCTGCGGGGGCGATATCCCAAAGACTTACCGAGCCGTCGAAGCCCGCCGCCGCGAGCTGTTTGCCGTCCGGGCTGACCGCGACAGCCTGCAGACGGGCAGTCGCACCTCCGATCGTCACGGGCGAAAGATTTTCCCTCATATCGTGCAGGATTACGTTGCGGTCCCAACCGACCGACGCAAGGTCGTCGGATGTAGCGCCGAATGCGACGCCCGTCGCCCGCTTCTGATGCTCTTCCATGACTACGGGCTTTTCGAAGTTCGCCGTATTCCACGCATACACGACGCCATGCCAGTCCGACGCCGCAAGCCTCTTTCCGTCATGGCTCAGAGCGAGACCGCTCACGGCATCGCGGCATTTGAACAGTTCGCGCGGCGCAGTGCCGGGCGCGCCGCGCAAGTCATGTAGCAGAATCTTGCCGTCCGCCCTTCCGCTGATGAGCGTGGTGCCGTCAGCGCTAAACGCAAGTACGAGTTCCTCTTGTCTGACGCCCTGTCTGGGATACCTCGCGACGACTGCGCCCGTGCGCAGATCCGTCAGCGTGGTTTCCGTCTCGGCGGCCACGGCCAGCAGCGAACCGTCGGGCGAGAAGGTGACGCTCGTGACGCGGCCCGGCTGCGGGAAGACGTGCAACGGTGCAGACGGTGCATCGGCGTCCGCGCGCCATAACTTCACTGTGCGATCCCATCCGCCCGACGCGAACAGCGTGCTGTCGGGACTGAAAGCGATGCTCGTCACGACACCCTCGTGTGCGGACAGCGCGACGCGGTGCATGCTTTGCCGGTCCCAGATCACGACCTGATCGGAGCCGCTCGCGGCGGCGAGCCATTTGCCGTCGGGGCTATAGTTGAGCGCCATGACCACGCGATCGTCGACCGGCAACTTGGTGACGGCTCCGCTTGCGTCGGGATGCCAGAGAATCACCGTGCGGTCCTGGCTGGCAGAGGCGATCTGGACTCCATCCGCGCGCCAGGCGACGCCGAAAACCTTGTCCGTGTGGCCACTCAGCGTGACGACGGGCTTGCTCGTCGCGACGTCCCATATCATGACGGTCCTGTCGTGGCTCGATGAAGCGAGCTGCTGTCCGTCCGGGCTGAAAGCTAGGCTTCTGACCGCCTCCGTGTGGCCTTGCAAGGGCTTGCGCGGGCTTGCGCCGCCGCATCTGACACTCCGCAAGTCGACGAAAACAGTTTGCGCGGCGCTGCCGCTCAGACAGCCCATGTCGATCATGTCGATGTATCCGCTGCTTTCTCCCATCGCGAGAGTGCGGTCGTCCGGGCTGAAGGCGACGCTGTAGAAGCCGCCGCTCCGTTTCTCGCTCAACACAGCGAGAGCCCGGTCGGGCCTCGCGACCTGCCAGACCAAGATACCCTGCGTCGTACTGACGGCGAGCAGCTTGCCGTCGCCGCTGAAGGCGAGGTTCGTCGCACTGTGTGCGCCTTGATAGGCGGTGCCTTCCGCATGACCGGCCAGGGGCCACACGAGGACGTTGCCTTCGATATCGCAGGCGGCGAGCATCGTGCCGTCGCGGTTGAACGCAACGCTCACGACCGTCGCGCGGAAGTCACCGAAATCCCGAATCTTCGTGCGCGTGTCTGCATCCCATAGCGTGACCGTTCTCGCGTCGCCGTTCGCTGTGACGAATTCGTGCGTTTTCGGCCGGAACGCCGCGCCGTAGAGCTCGGTGGGCGCCGATGTGACGACGCCGACCAGCCCGTGCGTGGCTGCGTCCCAGATTGCGGCGGTGTGATCGTAGCTGCTGGAAACGAGCAGCTTTGAGTCGTCGCTGTAGGCGACCCCGAATGCAGGCGCCTCATGCCCGCGCAGAAAGGTGATCAGCTCGGGATGTGCCAGGATCCGCTGCATGAGACGCGCGCTGTCTCCCGCGTCGTGCGTGGTCCGCATTGCTTCGAGATGCAGCAGCAGTGCGCGATCGTAGTTGCTCTTTTCGATGCTGTCGGCCCGAGCCATCAGCGTGTCGTGCCGAACGCGCTGGCGGTGCCACTCGGACGTGACCACCAGCACGGCGACCACGGCCACACACAGCGTGGTCGCGCCGAACACGCGCCACGCGTTCCGGATGCGTCTGCGCCGCGCTTCGAGCATCGCCTCGCGGGCGCGCCGGATGTCGCGGCTCTCCTTGACCACGCTCGCGAGCACGTCGTGGGCCAGCTCCAGCCGTCGCATACCGCGCCGCTCGTCGATACGCAACAGGCGACGTCTGACGAGCAGTTCGAGGCCGTCGCGCATATGGTCGCCGCGCGTGAGCGCTTCGAGATAATCGCGGCTGTCACGGTCGCCGCGCGAGGTAATCAGTTCCTCTTCGACGAACTTTTGCAGGTCGTCCGGGCACCCCTCCATGCTGCGACGATAGAAGCTCGACAGAATCTCACGATCCGCTCCTTCTAGCAGTCCGATGTCGATAGACGGTAGCCCTCGCTCGATCCGCTTGCGGTTGAGTTCACTGCAGACCACGCTCAGCAGAGACGGGTCGATCTCCATGAACTCGAAGTTCGATCGTTCAGCCGGAGGAGCCGGTTCGTTCTTCCAGGCGAGCTGAATGATGCGCCGGGCGACGTCATCGTCGACCAGCCCGCCGCCCGCGCGCGTGATGACCGAATACGCCTGGCCACCGCTCATGGCGGTGAGCTGCAGCCGGTTGTACATCAGCGACGGCATGAGCTTTCTGCCGCTCTCCAATTCCGCCAGAAAGTCCTTGCGGAGGCTCAATATGACTTTCACCCGAGCGCGCGTGAACTCAAAACGGCTTGCCGCTGCCGGATCGCGATCCAGAAGCGAGCGGACGGCCTCTGGCGGGCGGTTCTCGACTACTTCCGAGAGTGCGATGAAGAAATGGGCGGCGCGCGCGCGCGCCGCTTCGTCGCCGCGCTCCGCCGTGAAGATCTCCTCGAACTGGTCGAATACGATCACCGGCGTGACTAGCTGAGTGCGATCGTTCCAGAACTCGACATCGCGGCGCTGGAAATAAGACCACAAAGTTTCGTCCGGCGCGGGCGGCGGACATCGCACAGCGGCGCGTTCGCATGCCGCGAGCAGGGAATCGAACACCTGCTGTACGAGGGGAGCCGCGTCCGGTGCATGGTCGAGGCGGATATAGACTGGCAGCCGGGCTTCGTCGCGCAAGAGAGGAAACAGGCCAGCATTGAGCAGCGAGGTTTTGCCGAGTCCTGAGCGCCCGTGCAGGACCGTCAGCGTCTCGCGTCGCACGAGGCGCAGCAGGGCCTGCGTTTCCTGGTCCCGGCCGAAGAAAAACCGGCGCTCGCTTTCACTGAATGATGCGAGTCCCGGCCAGGGATTCTCCGGCGTCAACGGGTCACGCGCGAAGTCGTCCATGTCAATGCGCCGGTTGACGCCGATGGAATTCCCGCACGAGCTTCGCGAGCCCACTTATCGATGCCGCGTCGATCTTTCCGCCGGGCGCGTCGATCGCTTGAGCGCGCCTGAAACAGGCGGGCAGCGCGTCGGCGCTGTCCATGCGAGTGTCGTCGATCACGACCGGGACGATGAACCGCTCGCTCGCGGCGATGCCATCTGCGATGCGCCTTGCGCTGTTCCATTCTCTCCAGAAATAGCTGCGGCGATTGGATTCGCGGAGCGTTTCGCGCGACACGATAGGCACGAACAAGGAACATCGCTCGACGTTGCGGCGGATTTCTTCGTCCCAGTCGTCGCCCGGCTTGAGCGCTTCGCGGTCGAACCACACGTCGAGGTGGTGCATGCTTAGTGCGCTGGCGAGAAGCTTCGCCGCCTCCCGGTTCTCGCTCGCATAGCTGATGAAGATCGCGCCGCGCGCAACCATCTTCACGACACGCGCGGCGGCAACGGGGCGAGGCGACGGGGTGTCGTCGTGATGCCTGAGGTGCCAGCGGCGCGCCAGCTCTTTCACGAACGCGTAAGAACTCGTCTTGACCACGCGTGTCTTGTGGCTGAAGTTCTCGAGAAAGAGCAGAAGGCCGGCGGCGTCATCGGCCTGTTCGCCGACGAGCGTTTCGCAGAACCGGCGCGATTGCGAGAGCCCCGCGCTGCGCGACGCACGCAGGAAGAAGCGCGTCACCCAGTCGTTAAGGCCGCAACCGAGAATCAGCAAATAGTGCTCGCGCAGCGCATCGAACAAATGTTCGGGTTGACGCTGCCGGTCCTGCAGCGCATGTAGAAATTCGAGCAGATCTTCTTCGCAGGTCACGAATTCGGGCGCGCAGCATGCCTTGCCTAGCAGGTGAAATACGACCGGCTGCGTCAGATCCTCGAACGGCACAGGCAGGTCGCTGATGTTGTTCGGCGCATAGGCGATCCTTAGCACGCGTTCCTGAGGCCTTGCGTCATCGATGGCTTGCGCAAGCGCGGAATCGCAGGTTAGCAATACGAACAGCTTGAATGCCTCGATGGATGCGAGATCACGCAACGCGTGATCGTCGGCGAGCGCGATACCCGGTTTGAGAATCGCGTAGATGTCCGAGTAGATTTCCTGCCGGTCGCCGCCGCAGCTCAGGTATTTCGACACGACGTCATTGTACGTAAGCCGCTTTGGAAGACCGGATTCAGGCAGGTTCAGCCTCTTAAGCAGCCTTTTAGAAATCCACTGGTCAATTGGCACGAGCGTGGCGTCGTCGGGAAGCAGCACGAGTTCCGGGCCAATCACTGGGATGACGCGGCCATCCTCGATGGAATCGAGGAGCGTTTCCCATTGACGCTCAGGATCTTCGTTCATCGCGTGTCCCATCTGCAACTCAGTGGCGTGCCGGCGTGCACCGGGCCTCTGACACGATGTCGTGCTCGAATCCAATCATGCAGCAAAGCATATTGCTTGTCGAGTGAACGCCCGATGGAAGGATCAGGTTCAATCCCCGAGTCAATTGAAAAGCCGTCGTTCGCGCGTTCCTCGGGTGCCATGCGAGGTGACTATCCTCTTAACGTGCCGGTCAGGTCTTATCGAGCAACAACGCGACGTTGCGTTCTGCCAGCGCAGCAATCGTGCGCGATGGATTCAGTCCAAGCGCTCGCGGAACAACGGCACCATCCATTACGTACAGATCATCGTATCCGAATACTTTTCCGTTCGCGTCAACGACACCATCCGCCGCTGTGTCGCCCATATTGCAGCCGCCTAGTGGGTGAGGGGTGATCAGCTTGTGCAACTCGCTCCACGTTGGCGGGATGAAAGGGCGCCCGTCCGTGGCGGCCGACAGGCGCTTGTGAGCATCGATCATGGCGTCGACCACCGCTTGAGATCGCATGTACGACCAGTCGAGTCGCAGCTCACGGCGCCAGGGGGCATACCAGCAGCGACCGAGGCGCATCCGCCCGTCGCCCGGATCAACCGCCTGGCCGAACCACGGCATCATGTTGTTGACGGGGTCCTCGGAATCAAAATGGTGCGCGAAGCTTCGCCAGAAAGTGCGCAACACTCCACGAGGCGTTCGCTGAAGGCAGCGTTGCACGAGATCATGCGTAAGATCGGGTACCCCGCCGTCTTCCACGAACAGTGACTGACCGTTGGCGCCAGCATGGTCCAGCAGGTCGATCGCAGCGGAAATGGTCACGCCATGTGACGGCGAAATCTTGCGGTCCCGATAGAACGTTGGCGTGACGAAGTCGCCGTTGAACGCCCATCCGCAGCCGAGTCGCGAAGATAGATTGGGCAGTGAGCAATGTTCGTCGCGACAGCGTAGCAGCAACTCGGTGCTGCCGATTGAGCCGGCGCTCAGGATCACTTTGGCTGCGGTTGCGGTTCCGGGCGTGCAGCCGCCTGTTGAGCGATCAACGACATTGAAATGCACACGCCATCCAGGGCCGAGTGACTCTATCTTTTGCACCACATGCAGCGGCCGGATGTTTGCGCCGTGTCGCTCGGCTACGGCAAGATAGTTGAGGTCCAGTGTATTCTTCGCCGACACCTGGCAGCCGATGTCGCAGTTGCCACAGTGTACGCAGGTGCCTTGCGGCACCCCATGCACGTTAATGAACTTGACCGAATGGCCGTCGCTCCGGGCATCGGGCAAAGACGGGTCGTAATTGGGCGAGAAGCTGACAGCCAGCGGCAGCTTTCGGAAGCGGTCGCCCCAGCCGCAAGCCTCAGCGGCCTCGCGCATGAGCCGGGTGCGTTCGCTAAGCTGGTTGTCGGGCAATTCCTGGACGCACAGCATCTTCCCCACGATCTCGTAGTAGGGCTTGAGCGCTTCATACGTGATCGCGGGCGGCCAGCCGCGGTCAAAGGCGTCACGTTTAGCTTCGACCGAGACATTGGCGTAGATCAGCGATCCTCCACCCACACCCGCGGCAGCGACCACCCACATGTTCGAGAATGTGCGCAGGTCGGCCCAGCCATTGAATCGTTGCGGATGCTGCTGGTTCCACAACCAGGACTCGGCATCGTTGCGCGGATAGGTTTGCGGGGTCCAGCGGCGGCCACGCTCCAGCACCAGCACGTCGCGTCCTGCCTCCGCAAGCCGACAGGCCGCAACTGCACCGCCAAAGCCACTACCGACAACGATCACATCGTGTTCGAACGCGCTCATGTCGGCGATCTCCTGATATAGATGCGCCACAGTTCCGATACGAAAAACCTGAAGAACCGCGACATCGCATGCGCCGCTTGTTGCGAGTTATGAGCATTCGTGGCGTAAACCGTTTGCATCAGGCGCCCGAGCTGGAGCACGCCAAGGTGTAGAACGCCAGCGCCGACGACGGGACCACTCGCATCGCTGCCCCGATGCAACGTTGTGTAAAGGGTTGTCGTCTCGCCCCACATCTTGAACGGGCTGCCAATGCGGACATGCTTCTTGCCTGCCAGATAGTATGGTTGGCCTGCGTGACGAAATCCGATCTCGTAAATCATGTAGGTTAGCTCTGGATCGTCGCAAGGCGTGAACAGGCCGAAGACGCCCGACTCCGACGGCATCGCGAGTCCAAACGGGGCGAAATCTATGTGGCCTGTCAGGCCACCGAGGTGACGAGGGTCGGCAATGAAGGCCGCCATGTCGTCGATGTGAATCGTGGCGTTCATGGTCAGCGGGGAGCCATCCCTGCCGCTCTCGACGGCGCCTGGGTCGGCAGCCCCCAGACGAAAGCCGCCCGCCATCGTCTCGCGAAAGCTCAGTCCCACGCCGGGCTCGCGCATCAATGATGCACTCGGGTTCAGCGGCGACGAAGTACCGATGCGCAGCGTACGTCGCGCGTCACGGTAGCCCATGTCGATCAGTGTCGCGGCATCGATCCGTCCTCGATAGAAATCGGGGTCGAGGGGCAGCGGCAGCTCCGGTTTGATCACATGCACGGAGATGGGCTGATCGTGTCCGAAGACACACTCGCCGCGCGCGATCCTGCGATTGATATCCGCGATCGTCTCCAACTCCAGGTTAAGCGCGCCCCCCGCACTCATCTCGATCATGTGCACGTACTGGTTGAACGCGCCATCGCGGTAGACGGGCGTGTTGCCGATGCACCAGACGAGCCACAGCTCGCGCGCGCCGCGTTCGACACAACTCAGCAGATTGGCGTCCTTGATCCAGACCGCATCCGTCCATGTTTTGCCGTCGGCCTTCACGGCGGGCATGAAGATAGGCAGCGAGGCGGCCGCGACCAGCCGCTGCAGGTCGAGCTGCGTGTGAGGGATGGGCACCACGGTTTTGTCGTCGAAGCAGCAGGCATTGAAGGAGCCATCGATGCCGGTCGCCGCGCGAACCCGTTCGATGTCGATACCCAGCGACGGATAGACATGCTCCGTCAAACCGGCGGCACTGCCCAACGCACTCACGTTCGCGACGTGCAGGTAATCAGGCGCTGGGCGCAGCGCGGCGAATTGCTTGACGGGCAGTGCTCGCCAACGCGCGCACAACTCGTCCGGCGGCACACCGGACAACAAGGCAGCCAGATTGATCGTGCCGCCCGAGGCGCCGTCGGCGTGACTGAATCGCAGTCCCTCGTCAATCAACGCCTTGACGGCGCCCGCCTGGTAGGCGACACGCATGCCGCCGCCGGCCAGCACCAGTGCGCGACGAACAGAGGGATTGTCAGCCGCGATAGGCGGGCAATGATTTGCGCTCACGACGTTCTCCCGCGCCAGACGACTTCCCACACCAGAAATCCCGTCACGGCCTCCAGTACACAGAACGCGATGAAGACCTTGGTGGGATTGCCATCGACGATGAAACTCAGTACCCGAGCCGCGACACCGGCGCACAGGCCGCCGAGAAACACGCGTGATGCCGTGAGAGGCAAGAAGATTTCATTCCGGAAGGCCCAGCAAAACACACCGAAGCCCAGCTCGAGCCCTTTGAGAAAGCGATATTGGCTGAGAAAGGTAGCCCGGTGCGGTTCGGGGATCGAATCCAATCGCACGTCGAAGATGTGAGGAAGCTCCCAGGCGGCAATGAAGATCCCGCTTCCGCCGATGCCCAGAAGCATCAGCATGTAGCCCCAGAAGCAAATGCGCGCCAGGCGTTCCATCGGTTATCCTCCGCGGCGTCGCAAGTCCAGATAAAGCAGGCCGCTGGCTCCGTCGAAGATGGCGACCAGCAGTGCCGCGGAAATGAATGCGCCTCGCGTGACGCCCCACGCCACGAACGCCGACGCCAGCAGCTTCTGTAACGCTCCCCAAAGAAGCACGACGCCAAGGGCTTCCGTGCGCCGCTGCGCGTGCAGCAGACTGCCGCCGAACAGCATCATGAACATCCCTACCGTGGCGAACAGATGATCTGCGAGCCGATCGGGTGGTGCATACGCGATCAGGGCCAGTAAGGAGCTTGAGGCGATGACCTGGGCGGCTCCCGTCAGCACGGTTATGGCCGCTATCAATGTCGTCGCACGGCGCTCGAAAATGAGGAATCGCATCATCGCCCCAACGCTGAATAGCGGATGCGATATGTCCAGCGCGCGAAATACCAGGCCATCGAAAGCCACTGAATACACCACAACCCGGCACGTATCCGATTGAGCCGCATCCACTCGTTCAGCACCTCGTGCAACCTGATGGCATCCTTGATGTGACTGGCCATTTCTGCGTTGAGCGGGAAAATCCATTTCAATGTGAGAAACGTGGCAACGAACACACCGAGCAGAACCACGATCGGTACCCAGCGCGTGGGCTGACGCCATTCGCCGATGAGCATGACGACGCCGCTCGCCAGCATCAGTTTCGTCATCGTCGTGAAGAACGCGGTGGCTGCCGTCACCTGGGGGACGAACTGCAGATAGTAGTTGTCCGGAGTGAGCTGCGAGGCAATGGGAAACGAAAAGAGTACCAACGACCCGCCCGTGCCCAGGTACATCGATGTGCACAACAGCAGGAACACGTGATTGACTATCAACAGGCGGCCGATCATCGCGCGGACTCCCAGTCTGCCGGCCGGGCTGGCGGCGCGAGCCATTGCTGCGATTGCCCGAGCGGATACGTCGTCTCGAGGCCCGGCATGGGCTCAGCCGGCGGCTCGGCGCTGGTCACGAACCAGCACTCGAAGTAGTCATCCAGCACGCCGGTTGTCGACGGGAAGAAGCCTGTGGCGATCGGATTCGGATCGATATCCAGCGTCCTTAGCCAGGCCATGCGCGGGTGATCGCCGATAAACATGCGGGCGGACCTATCGGCGAACAGCGAGAATCCGAGCTTGCCCCTGAAATAGATGTACGACTTCATCAGCATGCCGCGAAAGCTGCAGTAGTTGACTGCCCCGGTGTTGACGGGCAACCACGCGGTCCGGGGCTTCTGCACGTCGATGCGCATCATCATCTGGCCATCGAGGTCGTACTGACTGCTGACCCACTGCTCTCCGATGACGAAGTCGAGGTTCGCCTGGTGCTTCGGCATGCCCCAGATGCCACGGCCACCTTTCACCGAAACCTCGGTCGACACCGGCAGGTCCACCACGTACTGCCCGGTACCGAAGGTCTTCATGAAAAGGCCCGGCAACAAGCGTGGGGCCGGTTGGCGGCCGTGGGTGCAGGCGATCGCGATGGAGTATTCGATATAGCGGCCGATGTTGGTGATGACATAGTCGATCACGGTCACGACGAGCAGGCCCCGGCGCCAGAGCTGGAATGGATGGACTTCATTGGCCGGGATCACACTGCGCGCTGCGTCGAGGTCGATTGAAAAGACCGCCATCAGCGCCGGCGAATTCTGGGAAGCGACTGGAATCTGGAATGGAATGTCATCGACCAGTGCATGGCGGCCGGCAAGCCGCCTCTGTCGTGCTGGAATCGCCATCACCGGCTCCCTTTGTCGGTTCTGAGTCAGTGGGGGGCGGCCAGTGACGCCATGAGCACGGGAAACACGTCGCGCTCCGCGTTCTTGCCGATGAATACGTCGAGATGCCCGTATCCGCCCAGCACATGCAGACGGTGATAGTTAGGGCGGTAGCGTTCGAACCAGTCGAACGTAGCCTGCTGACTTTGCCACTTGAAGCAGTCGTTGAGTTCGCCAGCGATGAACGTAAAGCGCGCCTGCGTCTTCGGCGGCTGTGCTGTCGGGTCCGGCAGAAGCCCCGGCAACTGTGACACCAGGTGACCTGCATCCAGGCACCGGTTCATCTGCCGGAAGAACGAGATTGGCACATTGGCGAATTCCTGGCGGATCCAGTCGTGCACGGTATCGCTGAGATTTTCATGGCGCCATAGCACCGGAAATCCTATGCCGAATGTGAAGCTGGAAAATCGGCAGACCCCATTGGCACATTCGTGGTGGGTAAGCAGTACCAGACCTTTGAGCAGGTTGGGTACGACACCGGCGGCGTGCTCACCCCATTGAGGGTTGAGGTAGTCGGTCATCAGGCCGACGATGGGCAGCGCGTAGCGACCTTTGTGATATGAAAGCCAACCGACCTGAGGGTGAAGTGATACTGCGTTTGATACGATCGTGTCGACTTGCGGGACGAGCCCGGCAACTGCCGACAAGAGGAAGCTGGTTGACCCCTGACAGTGCACCACCGCTTTGATCGTGGGAACCCCGGTCAGCTCGACAACTTTTTTCACGGCGGCGGGGTGATCATATAGAGCAGCTTCGTCCAACGTCCATTCACACGGCGGAAGGTCGATACTGGCGCGCCAGTTTTCCAGCCAGACGTCATATCCCTCATCGATTAACGCTTCAACGAAGTTCGTAGCGTTTGGGGGGCGAAATATGTTGGCGCGCACACCTGCTCCATGTACCAGCAGGACAGGTCCCTTCGGAGCCTGCCTGGAGCCGCTAACGTGAATTAGGTTGCACGCGTGACCGTCGCCGGCTCGAAACGCGACAACCTCTTCGTGGGACATGGGCAACTCCTTCCGGGTGATACGAAGGTACGCAGTGCCAAAATGTCAATGAACAACAACGGCTGAATCGTGGCACTCCAGGTTGGACGGCGTCAAGCAGAATGGCCGAGAAACCCGTTGTAGTGATCTCAGATGCAAATGAATGTCCGGCCGAGCCAGACGGCCTCAAATTGAAAACGATTGGACGCGATTATGTTTGAAATCGACGATCGTGCAGACAGACTGATACTCAATGAGGATCCGGGTTTTCGCTGATAGCAGGCGCTGCGTGGCGTCAAATGGAGCGTGCTTCGCATGCATGGTCACGCGTTGCAGCTTAAATTTTTGCGGATGATCGACGCAGGCGCAGTTGCGGCTCAGTCGAGCGGTTGAGAAGGCGCCGAAGTTCAGGAGATAGAGGCCACAGACCTCATGGCCACTCGACCATCCAGAATAACAATTCTGGATTCTGAAATCCGCGTCGATGGGCTGGGCGAATGGTTCGCCTTCATCCATTTTCAAGAACGAACCGGCCGCTTATAACGCTCGCCGAACTCGCATCCACAGAACTTCTCGTGCATGTCAGAACTCCATCGCTGGATCTCGATGACTCACTTCGCGCAGGTGCGGAATCGGCGGATTTTGGCGGATAGGCGCTAGTCAGGATGACTATGAAGGACGGAATGGGCTGCAATGACCGCAGCCCTTCTGCGGTGGTCATCGTCGGTGCTGTGACGGCTTGAGCACCACGCCGCGTTCTTCGACGAAGTGGGTTGGCCGCGCGGGATCGATCTCGTGCGGCATCGGCTGCCGAAATTCGCATAGCGCTTAGAACATTCAGACTTTTTGTTCAGGTACTCATCGCGCTGCCCGTGACAAGCAGTGCGTTGTCATCCATGCCAGATTGCATGCGCCATCGACGCGGGCGCCCGACCGGCTTTCGTAGCCTGAACCCAGGTTCCCATATCAATACGGACAACAGGGTCGCGCCGATTCAATTTCTTTATCTCCAATCGTCTTTATTGCATCGTAAAGATGCGTGCGCAAGACACGAGCGGGACATAAGGAGACGAGAATGAGCACCGTCAAAATATTCCTGAGTCACACGTCGGAGTTCGTCAACATTGCGCGAAGTTTGAAATGGTCAATCCTGGCTCTGGCGTCTCCCGATTCGGTTGAGGTGAAGCTGAGCGAAGAAATGCTGGGCGGCGCCAACTGGCACGCGTGGATCGAGCAGAACACCCGCGAAACCGACGCCTTCGTATTCCTCTATCCACGCGCTGATATGGACAACGGCTGGCCGGCCTATGAACTCGCTCGTTTCACGGAAAATTGCGAAAAGCCGGTGATATGGTTACGCAATCTTGAACTGAAAAAGCTTCCAGGCATGTTCGAGCAGTATCAGTATTACCCCGCAACGGAAGAAGGCATTCTCAAGTTCTTTAGTGAGGTCTTCGCGAAGGGATTGTTCACTCACGGTGAACCTCTAAACGCGGAAGTGGACGAAATCGGGTCCAAGTCATATAAAAGCGCGGTGGACGCCGCTAGCGAACTGGCAGAAGCCTTCGCCGATACGTTGATCAAACTAAAGTATTACACGAGGCGAATTCAGATCTCCCTTGCGTATGACAGGAACCGCAAGTTCGATCCGGAGCAGTCGCAGGTCGCAGGAAATGCCGAAGGCATGAAGATGCTAGGCATGAGTGCCGATGCCACGGTCAGTTGGTCTTCTGTATTGGAGATGTTCGAGGATCAGGTCGACTGGCCTCGTGAACTTGAGACGGAGTTTGCCTCGATAGTGGCAGGGGCACTACCTCCGCACCTTTCACCATTCGAGACTGAGCAGGGAATTTTCATCCCGATCATCGCAAAGTGCGAAGTCGCGCAGTCACAACTGCGACGGCTCACCGTGCTGTTCGTCGAAGCGAATAGCCAGAAGCTGCGGTCGATGTTCGAATGGAAAATGCCGGCGGCGATGCCTGGACGTGCAGCTTGTCAGACTGATGCTGAGAGTGCGCTACGACATCCTCGACCCGAAATACCAGGAGGCGAGATTCCATTCGCCGTCGCAAGAAATGTGCATCTCGCTATACGACGCGGTGCTCACCGAGTACAGAATTGCGCGTGAGGAAACCAGAAAGATCGGCATTTCGGGTGTGTCAGCTTTTCAGATGCTATTTGACAAATCGCTGTGGGACAAACTGGACGCAGCGGCTGAGGAGTATGCGATCCGAACCAAGGCTTTGAAAGCGTATCCTGAACTGCTGAAGACCGCCGAAGCGGACTTCGATCATGCCGCTGCGCTCAACAGCCTGCTAGATCTCGTTCTGCCGGACGGCTGCAAGCAGGCTCGAATCTCGCGCAGCGCATTGATGGACTTGGACCGAGGAGGGCGAATTGATTCCGGTACACAGTGTCGATCAGCTTTACGTCATTTCCGATCTCCACCTTGGCGGCACCCAAGGCTTCCAGATCTTCGGCTCCGCGGCTGAACTCGCGTGGCTCATCAGTGACCTTGCCCGGCGCGATCCGGAACAGGAGATAGCGCTCGTCATCAACGGTGACTTCATCGATTTCCTGGCCGAACCGAACGCCACCTACTTCGACCCGGACGGCGCCGTGGCGAAGCTTGAGCGCATTGCCTTGCAGGACCCGACATTCAAGCCCGTCTTCGATGCCATCCCGATCTTTCTCCAGCAGTCCAGACGTCGTCTGATCGTAAACCTTGGCAATCACGATCTGGAGCTTGCGTTGCCTTGGGTGCGCACGCGCCTCGCGCAAATCCTGACAAAGGACGCGTCACCGTCGAGCGGAGCGCACGCGCGCCTGCATTTCGTGTTCGACGGGTCGGGCGTGCAGTGCGATGTCGGTGGCCATTCCGTGCTGTGCGTGCATGGTAATGAGGTAGATCGGTGGAATCCGGCGGACTTCGAGAAAATAAGACTGATCGGCCGGGACAAGCAGTTTGGGCGCCCTGCAGAACCGTGGATACCCAACGCTGGCTCGCGGATGGTTATCGACGTGATGAACCAGATCAAGCGCAAGTATCCTTTCGTCGATCTCCTTAAACCGGAAGGGGCCGGCGTCGTGCCGACCCTCGCAGCATGTGCTCCCGAAGCCATGCGGGACTTCAACAGCGCGATGAGGCTGGCGAACGTGGGACTCGTCCGCGCGTGGGCCGGCATGTACAAGCCAAACGGAATGCTGGGGGCTGAGGAACTGGCAGCGGGAGACCCGGTACAGCCCGCAACCGTGTCCGGCGGTCTGCTAAATGCAGCGGGACCGGCCACTTCACGTCAAGATCGCGATGGACGCGCGATGCTAGCTGCGGCGGATGCCATAGTCCGTCGGGGCGTCGATCCGCTTGCGTTTGTCGCGAGCGAGCAGGGCAAGCGACTTGACATGGCGAGCGCGCTGTACAAATGGGCGCATGATGCGCCGACGAGCGAGGTGTTGCGCGAGGCGCTCGAAAAGCTCGACAATGACCGGAGCTTCGACATCACGGCGCGCGACGAAACCGCCGTGCTGCTCGACAAGGAGATCGGCCCGGAGGTCGACATCATCATTGCGGGGCATACGCATCTGTGTCGCGCACTACGCCGCCAGAACGGCAAGGGGCGGTACTTCAACAGCGGGACCTGGGCACGGCTGATCCGCATCGATCCCGCCACCCGGAGCGATCCACAAAAGTTTGCCGAGATTTTTGAGGTGCTCAACGGTGGTGACATGGCAACTCTCGACAGCTTTCCCTCCGGATCACTGGTTTTGCGCCCCTGTACCGTCGTGGCCATATGGAAGAAGGACGACGGATCCGGCGCAAGAGCCGAGTTGCGGCAAGTGGTCAAGCTTGCGGAAGACGAGTACACACTCGAATCGATTAGTGGCAGCCTTCTGGATAACTGACGATGCGCAAGATCACACTCGAACTGCTCCGCCAGGGTCCATCGCACAACCAGTTGCTCTCGCCGCTCACGGCCTATATTGCACTGTGCGAAAACCATAGCGCGGTGACGCTGCATGTTCCGTTCGAGCACAATCAGATGCTCTACCGGCTGCGCGCGCTCAGCTATCAACTCGGAGCCGAGGCGCGTGAGTTTCAGCTCGGCGACACCGCGGTGGTGCTTGGCAAGCTGCTCGGCGAAATTCCCGGCCTGACCGCCGACCTCAATCGCCGGGGCGCCGACACCGCAGCGGGCGACGAGCCAGTCACGCACTTGCGGCTGATCCTGTCCGCCTCTGAGCTCGCGCTCCTGCCGTTCGAGCTCGCGACCGCGCCCGGCGGTTTTCCAGGCGAAGGTCAGCCGCTTACCCTGCAAACACAGCAGCCCATTTGCATTACGCGCGAGACGCGGCGCGTGCCGGAGGAATTCATCCGTTGGCCGAGCAAGCCGCGCATATTGTTTGCCTTTGCTTCCCCGCCCGGTTTCGAGGAAGTGCCGGCTGCGGCGCATCTGCTCGCGCTGCGCGAGGCGCTCGCGCCATGGCTCGCGCTATCGGACGACCTCGATGACGACGAGCGGCTCAAGATTGTCGAGGAACGGTTGTCCGTGTTGCCTGACGCGACGGTCCAGAGTCTGGAGCGCGCATGCGCGGCCAGCGATTACACGCATGTGCATATTCTCGCGCACGGCGTCGATTTGCCGGGCGGCTACGACCACCGGTTCGGCGTAGCGCTGATCTCACCCATTGAACCGAACGGCTATGAGGTCGTCTCTAGTGCGCGGCTCGCGAGCATCCTGCGCACGCCGCGCCGCGACAAGGCTGGGAAGTTCGTGCGGCCTGCCGTCGTGACGCTCGCGAGCTGCAATGGCGGCAATGTCGGCGGCGTGACGGGTGTTGGGGCGAGCGTTGGGCACGCGTTGCACGAGGCCGGTATTCCACTCGTGATCGCGAGCCAGTACCCGCTGTCGTTCGGCGGATCGGTGATGCTCGTTCAGGATCTCTACCAGGGCCTGCTCTGGGGCGAGGACCCGCGAAAGCTGCTGGTGGGCCTGCGCAGGAGGCTCCACTCCTGCTTCAAGGACCAGCACGATTGGGCCAGCATCGTCGCGTACGCATCCCTTCCGCCGAATTTTGACGATCAACTGGCCGACGCGTGCATTCGACAGGCCATGAGCAGCATCAATATTGCATTGCGTGTGTCGGATCGTGTCATGGTGGCCTTTTCCGACCGGGAGTCCAGCATCAGCGGACGCCATCAGACGCTCGCCGGGGATAAACGTCAGGAGATGCTCCAGCACGTGCAAAGAAAAGTCGCCTACGCGAAGGAGCGCCTCGAAGCGGCGAATGAAGCGTATCCCGCCCAGCGGGCCCGGATCCTGGCGCAACTCGCCAGCACCGAGAAGCGCGAAGCGCAGATGCTGTATCACTCGATCAAAACCACTTCCCGCTTGACGAAGAAAGGCGGCAACGAAGTGGTGGACAAGCTGGAGCGTGCACGAGGCTGGTATTGGCAAGCCTATCTGCTGAACCGGTCGCATCCCTGGGAGCTGGTGCAATATGTGTCGCTCACGTTGTTCCTGCGGTCTTTGGGCAGGCTGCCGGCTTCGGACTGGACGGAAAGCAAGGTAAGGCCCTTGTGGATCACGGCGGACGCCCAATCGCAGAACGATGCCGAGAATGGTTCCGCGTGCGAGCGCGCCTGGGCCCACGGCAATATCGCCGAGCTGAGCCTGATCGAGCCCTGGCTGAAGGATGTTCCATTAGCTCCCGACCAGACCTCGGTCGACAAGGCGATCGAGGCTTGCCGCAATGTGGTTGAACTGGCGGGTCCATCATCGTTTCATGTATTTTCCACCCGGCGCCAGATCCTTCGCTATCTTGAGTGGTTCGGCCCTATGGGGGGCTGGAAATGGCCCGGGCTGCAAGTAATTGCCGAACAGATGCTCGATGTGTTGCCAGTTGGCGAAGAACCTGAATGGGACTATTGAGCACATAGCGCCGCAGACGCTATTCGGGGTGCGTCGACAAGGACCTCCAAGGTGACTCAAATTTTTTTACCGAAGCATGTCTTTCTCTTCAGCGGGCATATGATCGATCGCCCCGAGCGCCGGCAGCCGCGCTTCCCACCGGAACGGGAAGGAGCGGTAGCGAAGGATATAGCTGCAATGCTCGACGGTCTCCACGGTGGCAGTGCCGACCTCGCCATCTGCGGCGGTGCATGCGGCGGCGATCTGATCTTCGCGGAACTGATGCTCGGGCGCGGTGCGCATCTCGATCTTTATCTGCCCTTCGAGCCGCAGGTGTTCGTGCAGGATTCGGTTGACTTTGCGAACTCGAACTGGCACGCACGCTTTGAGGCCGTGCGGGCACACAAGTGCGCCCGCACTTTCGTGCTACCCGAAGCCGCGACCGACGAGGAGCGCCGGGCATCACCCTACGAGCGCAACAACCTCTGGATGCTTGAACGTGCGCTGGGGTGTGGCGCGCAGAAGGTTCATTTCATTTGCGTCTGGAACGGCCAGACGGGCGACGGGCCGGGCGGCGCCGGCCATATGTACGAGGCCGTCAAGGCCGCCGGCGGCGTTGTGGGGCGGCCCATCCATCCGCTCGGATCGACACAGTGAGCCAATCATGCCGAAACCTATTTGCTTCGCCATCATGCCCTATGGGCGCAAGCGGACGCAGGCGGACACCGCGCACGCTCCGGGCGAGATCGACTTCAACGCGTTGTGGGACCTCGCCTATGTGCCGGCAATCAGAGCGCTAGGCTACGAGCCCGTGCGCGCGGACCAGGACACCGGCTCGATGATCATCACGCAGATGCTGGAACGCATCTTCTATGCGGACCTGGTGCTCGCGGACATGACCATCCCCAATGGCAACGTCTACTACGAGGTCGGCATCCGCCACGCGGCCAGGCGCACCGGCTGCGTGCTGCTCGCGGCCGACTGGTCGCAGCCGCTCTTCGACGTGGCGCAGATGCGCACGGTCCGCTATCCGCTCTCGAACGGCAATATTGATCAGGACACTGCGCAGCGCATCCACGAATGCATCATGCCGGGCATCAGCGCGCTCACGGATGGCGAATCGCCGATGTTCAATGCAGTGAGCGGCTTCCCGGACAATCCGGATCCGGCCCTCGCGTCCACGATGAAGCAGCACATGATGGACCTGGCCGTGTTCCAGTCCGCCGTGCGCAACGTACGTCTGCTGCCGCGGGAAGAGCGCATGGAGGCGGCGCAGGAACTTGTGAAAAAGCACGGTGTGCCGCCGTTGATGGGAGGCGTCGTGTTCGCATTGCTGCTGCTGTTGCGCGATGCGGCAAATGAGCAGGCGGACTGGAGCAAGCTGCTCGACTTCATCGACAAGCTGCCGCAGGAATACCGCGAGAAGCCCGAGGTGCAGGCACAGCGCGCGTTCGCCGTGTCGCAGACGGGTGATGTGCAGTCCGCGATCGACCAACTCGAGGCTTTGGTAGCGATAGCCGGGCCGTCGGCAGAACGTTTCGGCTTGCTGGGAGGCCGGTACAAACGGCTGTACAAAGCGGCCGCGGATTCGAAAAGGCAGTCGCGACTTCGCGACCAGGCAATCGACTACTACGAACGGGGCATGGATCTCGACTTCAACGAGTACTACTGCTCGTCTAATCTTCCGCGTCTGTATCGCGAGCGCAATTGCGACGGTGACTTGAAGCGCGCGCAAACCGTGACGGCGCTCGCGACCGCCGCTTGCGATCGCGCGTTCCGGCGAGGCGTCACCGACGAATGGCTACGGCCGACGTGGCTGGCCCTTGCGTTCGACGACGGCAACGCTGATCTGGCCGAGGATCTCGCGAAAAAAGTCGTCAGCGAAGATGTGACGCGCTGGAAGATCGATAGTGTGCTGGCCGATCTGCGCGTCAGCGCGCGGCTGGTCGAGGACGAGGTTCAACGCGGGCGCCTTGGCGCGGTAGCCGACTGGCTGGCCACGCAATCGGGTGTGAAAAGCGTCACGACGTGAGGTGTTCGGGGCGCGGCCTGACGGGCCCGTTGGAGGGTTTTTTCCACTGCCGTTGTCACGCACGAAATTGGCGCTTGAAAAAACGTGCAGTCGTCGCGGAGGTTATCGTGGCAGAAGATCAAGATGGTATTCCCGAGTTCTTCGACGTATTCATCTCGTATCGTCACAGCGACGAGGCAAGAGCCCGGCAACTCGCAACGACGATTCGCGGCTACGGTTTCACACCGTTCGTCGACGCGGATTTCGCCGAACTCGCTGACACAAGCAACGTGACGCACGAAAAAGTTGAGATCCTCCGCAACAGGATATCGCGCGCGACGTGCCTGATCATGATTTATCCAACGCAGGAGGAGGGCGCCAGGATGCCTGCCAATTCTGCGTCTGCGCCCGGTATAGGCTTCTGGACACCGTGGGAGCTAGGTTTTTTCGACGGGAGCATTTCGTCACGGATCGGCGTTTTTATACCCTATGAAAAGACTGAACGATTCAACGCGAAAGACTACTTTAACGGCAGCGAGTATCTCCAGATATATCCCACCTTGAGCGACTCCAACCTCGAAGACTTTCTGAAACGGAATGCTGTGCGAGAGCGACGCATCGACAACGTGTCCGGCGCGTTCGTGTGGCTGCAGAATCTTGCCGAGGAGTGGGTCGCGAACCCTGTCAACGTCAGTCTTGGCGTTGGGGAGTGGTATGCCGATCATGCGGCTCGATTCTGGCGAAAACAAGGCGTCGACGTCTGGGCGGATTATTTCGCCAGCCTGAAAGTGCAACTGGACGATCTGCGGATCTCCTGGAGTCCTCAGTTTCGCTCTCCCGTCTTCGATGCGTTGCGGAAGGTGACCTCGTCAGACCAACACGCGATGCAGAATGATGGAATCCATCCTCAGATCACTCCGGTGCCTGGATTGGGCAACGCCGGGGGACCCATCGGCGATGTCGGGTATCGCCGACTGCCGATCATGGATATCGCAGCAATCTTCAAGGCATTTAGCGGAGATAAACCTTAGAGCGAACTGGTCACGGTGCCGCGGATTTCAGTGCGTCGAGCGTCGCATCGTCGAGTTCGGCCGAGACGTTGAGTCCTTTGGCACGCTGAAAGGCAATGATCGCCGTGCGAGTTCCGTTGCCAATCACCCCGTCGACACCGTGTGTGTCGAACCCAAGATAGGTCAAAATGGCCTGAGCCGTCCGCAATTCGATGCTCGGTAGTCCCTTGATTCCATATAGTTGCTGATAGTGAAGCAGCTTGTCGTCGTACGCGTTTTTCTTGTAATCCTTGCCGTTGTAGAAGAAGGCGACGCGCGGCCATACTTTCTGCCGGAATGCCGAAGCGAGAGGTGCGTTGCTCGCGATGAAGCGTCGCGCTCCATCAAGCTGGGCGTCTTCATCGACGACGAAGGCCTGGACCATGCCGTCGACGTTGGTGTAGCCCAGCTTCGATGCATTGAATCCCATGAGCTGTGGCAGACCCCAGGACGCGCTCTCGAGTGCGGCCTGCCGGTCGAGCTGCATTGCACGCGCAAGGCGGTCGTACTCGGCCGCCCCGCCGCTGTAGCCGCCGGGAGTACTGGAACTGATGTCGGGGTTTGATGCACTGAAGCGCCCGCCAGTGCGATTGTGAAAGACGTGCCGCTCGAAGAGTATCTTTGGGCGACGATCAGCGAGAAATCCAAAACCCCGGGTTTCGACGGTGACCAGTGCCCATAGCGAAGAAGCATCGACATCCAGCGCACTGAGGACAGTGTCGAATCCGTTCTGCGTCAACGGCGATCCTTTCCCGACAAACATGCTGTTCATACCGGGCTCCGTCATAACATGATGGTGAGCGGCTTGTCCTCGTCTTCGATCGTCACGTTTTCCTGCAACTGTGCGCGCACGGCTTTCTGCGCGCGCTGTCCGGTCGCGACGATCGCGTGATCCATTCCAGGAGCGAGTTGCAGTTCGACAAATCCATCGCCCGCTACGTCGATCTGCGTGCCGTCGACCTCGAGGCGCAGGGAGCCTTCGTCCAGCGTGTCGATGCCGTCGATCGCGAGACGCACGTTGACGGTCGCTACGCGCTCGTCCTCATGCGCGGCTGGGGGTGGGGAGCGTTGAGAAGTGGCAGCCGCGCTGTACCCGCCATTGGTCGTGCCGGCCCGGCCGCCAGCGTCATCCGCGTCTGCCTCCGGACCTGCACCTGCCTGAGCGCCTGGTGAACCGCCCAGCGACACCTTCAGATTAGGATTTCGATCGAATGTATCGATCATCTGGCTGAACCGCTTTGCCCATTGTTTCGTCTCATCTTCCGCCAGCCATTCCACCTTGATGACGAAATCGCGCAAGATCGCCGTGAAAGATGGGGGACGTTCTTTGCCGATAAGGGACCCTTGTGCCTGTGCCATCGCCTGGGCCCAGCTGAATCGAAAGTCTGCCAGCAAAACTTCGAGCCGTGCCTGCGATTGACGGAAACGAATCCACGAACCGGATGCGTCGAAGAATTGGTCGAAGACGACCAGCGCACCCGCAACGGCCAGCAACACATAGCCGATCTCCGCCAGTGGCAACGCAGCGATCATGTCGAGCCACGTCGAAGGCGTGTTCGGAGTCTTGCCGACGGCAGCGATTTTGATCAGAAATGTGAGCAATATTGGTGCAAGCGTTCCGAGTGCAAACAGAAGGAGCGACATAAAGCGGATTCGCTTGGCTACGGCCGCGCGTTCGGTGGCCTTCGCGTCGTACCAGTTGATGCGGTCGGTCGCATGCGTAACGGCCGTCGAGAACAACTGGCCCAATGTAGCGTCCCACGCGCTTCCCCGGTATTGGTCTGGGCGGGTGGGAAATTGCCGATATGCACCACCATGTGCTTCGTCAGGAATATTCATTGTTTTCTCGCGATAGAGCGAGACTCACGCCGGGATCATTTCTTTTCGCCTGGATTGCGAATCTAGACAGCCGTCGCCTCGTAATGGTCCCTCCATCAAAGAAGCATGCAACTTGAAAATTGAGCCAACCCCGTGTTCGAGGTTTCGCGGGGATAGAGCAGTACGAATGCGTGTGACGCGCGGCTGGTACTCGACGTCTGGTGGTTTAGTTTGAGGGTGTAGCAGCCGCATTCCAAACGGGAGCGTTTTTGGGGGATTGCTGTAGCGAATGTACGTTTCAGCCGTGCTCTTCAGCAAGGCTAGGACAATCAACGTACTTCGCTATGTACGGCAACGAACGATGCGAGCTAATTAAAACCCGAAAATACCGGGTTTCTAAAAAAGACGCGAACGTAGGGGCGCAAGTTCTCTTTTCTTAAGAAATTAATAAATCAAGCGATAGCGCACTCCATGTCGATCGCGGGATCAAAGACGAATCGAGCCGCTCGATAGAACACGGATCATCGAAACCGGAAGTGCGCTAATGGCTAGCGCGGACACCTGGGCCGCGAAGTGGCGCGGAATACGGGACGTGTCTGGACGTTTTTTCAGCGATTTCCCGAAGCCTGCCGCGCGGATCAGGACGAAACGAGCGAGCCGCTGAGCAGCAGAGTACATGCTGCGCCAGGCAGAGTTTTACGTCGGCACTGGCGATGAAAGCGAGCGCAGTCTACTTGCCGTGGTGGAAGTGCACCACGGCGAAGCGGTCCAGCGCGCGTTTGGTTTCGTCGGTGGTGTTGACCGCTTTCGTGGAACCGAAGCTGATCAAACCGCCGCTATCGGCGCAAGCGCCTTCCAGCAAATTTGGTTCGGGGTCCGCAATGCGGGCGACCGGCACGTTCAATTGTTGCCGTAGCCATTCGGCGCGGCGCGAGCCAAGGTCGCAATTGTACTCGGTAGTTCCCTCTATTGAGGCGGCCGCAGAGATTGAGATCTTGAGGCCAGGATCACCCGCGAGAGCTTTTCCGATTTGCGCTTTGAGACCTTCGAGATCTCCACTCGCCAAAACGCCTTTGTCGTTTCCCCCACCGTGCGTCGGCCGATCCTTGACGAAGAAAAACGTGGCGTCCGAAGGTGGAGGCGGAATTGCGGGTTTGTCGGCGGGTTTGTTCTCCGGTTGATCCACGGTCTGCCTGGCGTCGGCGCGCTTCTGTTGATCGGCCGTCTTTTTGGGTTCTTCGACGGGCGGCTTCGCCTCGTCGGGTAGCTTCACTTCGACTCTTTCCGGAGGCGGCGCGGGTTTGCGCTTCACTGCGTCCCAAGCGAACTGGAATCCGGCGTTCACCTGCCACGTGCGGCTGCCGGAATATTGATCATCCGCAGGTCCTTTTGACCACGCACGACCGCCGGCCAAGGACGCCACGGCTTGCAACTTGAGCGGCCCCAACTCCACCAGATCCTGCGTGGCCTGAATGCCGCCGAGCAGACTGAACTGCTTGCCCGCGAGAGTGGGGTCACTGGAAGAGGTGGAAGCGAACCCGCCCTGGCCGAACAAAGCGACCTGAGTGCTGCCGGTGTTGATGAACAGATACGAGGGCTGCAGCGCGCCGGACCACTGGTCTCCGGTGGCAGTAGCGTTGCTGCCCCAGGTCATGATTCTTCCGTACTGGCCCACGAGCGCGAGTTCGAAACCGGTGCTGTTGGGAGCGCCGTGGAATTGGATGTTCGCGGCCAGTTGCGCGCCCAGCATCCAGGGCGGCGGCTTGGGAATGGTATAGACGCGCGAGTACTGAATCAGCCCCTGCGCCTGGAGCGTGAGCCACGGCGTCGGATCGGGCGGTTCTTCTTTCGCACCGCCTTTGTCGTCTGTCCGCGCGAGGGGATCGACGGGTTGGGGGTCGCGCTGGAGGGCGATGACACCATCGGCGGGTGGTAAGCGCATGTGTCCGCCAGCCGTCACCACGTCCGATGCGTGGCGCGCGGCCGCTTCTTCAGGGGAGTGCGCATCGGCTATGGGCAAGTGCGGCGGAATCCGGTTCGCGGCAGGGTGTTGCGCGACGTGGGCCAGTTCATGATGGAGCGTGTGAGCATTGCTCTCACGACCCATGACAACGTGCTCGCCAACGGCGTAGCCGCGTGCACCGACGTCATCCGCCGAGCGCGCGCTGCGCGAATCATCATGAATGCGTACGCGGCTGAAGTCGAAGTCGAACGCGGCGCCAAACTTTTGCCGGGAGGCGAGGTCGAGCGAGTGGCCCGGAGTGGCGAGGATTTCATGCACCGAGTGTGGGGCGAAGGTCCGCGCCAGCGCTGCGTTGCGCTTCGATTGAACAGGCTTCGACTCGGGTCTGGCAAAAGATCGCACGCTTGCCTCCTACACCGCTACGGTTCGACGTGTATATGCTGGGCGGCCGTCAAGCCGTCTAAGCCGAATCACGCCCCCAAATATAGGTCAATCGCCGACCGCTATACAATCCAGCGATAATCCGCTGCTTCCGTCGTCGGCTTCACCCGCTGCAATGCGCCTGCGGTACAAACGGCATCGAACGGTAATCTGCGCTGAATGCGAGCGCGACTCCTGCCAATCAAACGACTGTCGGTGGTTCAATGGGCGTTCCGAGTGGTGGCTTCGTGCGTTCTTCCGGCTCGGCGGATTGGGTGTGCTTCGTACGCGCGCGCAGATTCCGGCGATACCACGCCGGCCATGTATAGCCGAATAGCGCGCCGATCCCGGCGCTCACCAGGACGGGCGTCCAGGATGTCACCGGTATGTTCGGCCGGACCCGTGCGATATCCGGCATGACCCAGTTGATCACGAGCCAGCCCGCGATCGCCATCACGCAGGCGAGCGCGATGCTTTCCAGCGGACGCAACCACGGCGGATCGGCAGGTTGGAGCACATAATCGTCGCATAGCGATGCGAGCGTCACGGTGAGCGTCACCGAAAGCAGTAGCCACTTGGCCTGGGAGAAAAACGGCGTCATCGGCGCATTGCCGAAGTGCACCCGGATCGGATAAATCATGGCCGACAGCGCTAGCAGAATAAGGAACGTCGCGAGGCCCGACAGCGCATAGGCACCCTTGGGTCTGCCACTCCAGAAGGTGCGGCGCGCGAAGCTCAGATAGCGCTTCGGCAGGATCGCCACCGCCGCGGCGATGCAATGGTTGATGGCCACCAGGACGGCAACGATCACCGTCGTGGTGGCCCGATGGCTGAAACCATGATTCAGCAACGCGCCGAGCGCGAATAGCGCACACACGCCGAGGCCATTCCACGCAAGCGGTGCGCCCAGATAGAACGCCGGCCAGTCCGGCTCTTGCGGCATGGATTTGCCCTCATGCCGGCCGATGTGCTGCTGTAAGACATTGGCGGCGCGTTTGAAGCTGTCCCTGCCGACCGCGGCGATGCGCACGATGCTCAAGCCCTGTAGCGTCGCGGGGACCTCTGCGCCGGTCAGCGCGAACGTGCGGCTGATGGGAAGGCTCGCGCGGATCGCATCGAGCCGCCTCGACGCGTCGCCGATCGTGACGAGATCGTGGCTTTCGGCGACGAGCAGTACCCACGTCGATGGCGTCAGCAGCGAGCGGAAGTAGTCGGTCCACAGCGACGGGGTGGGATAGCACTCCCGCGCGACCAGCCCCTTCCAATCGTCATCGCGCGGAAGCTCTTTTCGTGCGTGGCTCAGCTCGCCGACGGTCTTGGGGAACAGTGTCTCCAGGCAGTCCGCGCGCGCGGCGACGCGGGCATGCGCGCCGTAGTAGTCGATCGCATTCGATGCCGGCGCCATGAGCGTGACCGGTCCGAGCAACCATCTGCCGGAAAAGAGGTTGATAAAGTTCCGCAGCGCGCGCGAATTCCGGCCTTCGAGCAGCACGATGACGAGCGACGGTGCGCGCTCGGGCCTTGGCCGCGATAGCGCGACGCGCGTAAAAACGAAGCCCGTTACGGCCGCTATGTCACTGACGGGCCGGTAGAAGCGGTCGGGTTCCCAACTGACGTTTATGATCCATGCGGCGAGCGCGCCGAAGCTCCAGATGGTGGCGGCGAACCACAGGCAGTCATCGGCGGCGCGACCCGTGATGCGGCCTTTCAGCTGAAGTCGCGCCAGCGCGCGCGGCAGCGCCGTGAGCAGAAGGAGCAGCAACGTGGCGCTCGCGAGAGCGGCGATAATTCGCAGACCGGCGGTCAGGCTCTCGAACTGTGTGTTCCGGAACGTCTGCGAGACGAAATCATAGAGATTGTTGGAAAACGCGAAAGCCAGGCGCAGCATGAACAACATCCCCGCGCCATAGTAAAGCGCGAACCACACATAACGCCAGGAGGTGCTGCCGAACGGCTTGTGCCGTTCGACCGTCAGGAACGACCAGGCCACCAGCCACATGATCAGCATGACCGCGGCATTGTCCAAAAACAACTGCCCGACATCGATGTCTCGGTCAGTCGTCCAAAAGAATTCTCTGTTGACGACATCGACCGCGCCCGCCGCCACCATGGATGCGGCGATCGCGCCGACGCGTCGCAGCGAACGCGCGACCGGCAGCGCGGGCAGTTCGATGGGAGCAGCGACATCGGTATCCACGATTTCTCCGCCTTGATTCATATACTGCTCAATTTCACCACCCGGTGGCGCAACCTGCGCGCGTTCAGCCACCCTATGATCGCAATCACGATTACCCACAGCAGGGTCGGCACGACCGGATGTGCGGCCATCAACGCGGACACGAGGCTATGCATCGCATTCAGATCCATCAACGACATCGCGAAGTTGTTATTCTCGCCGGTCCATAGCGTGGCTCGATCCGCGTCGCCGATGACGAGATGCTGGCCGTCCGGGCTGAACCCAACGTCGCTCACCGGACTGCCACCGCCCTGCCAGACCCTGAGCTGCCTGAGGGCGGGGTGCACGCTCCACAGTTGGACGGTTCGTTCGTCGGCGACCATGAACTGGCTGCCGTCCGGGCTTAGCGCGACGGCGTTTATGCGTTGGAATGACTTGGGGGGACAGATAGACGAATCATCCTCGAGATTCCAGAGGCATGCGACGTCATCGCCGAGCGTAATCACGCTGCTACCGTCGAGGTTGATGAACGCGTTATTGACGAAGCGATCCCATTTGAGAATCACCGAGTATTCGTCATTTCTCCATGCCCACGAAAAGACACCGTCAGAACTCGCAACGATGACGGTGTCCGCGTCATTCACGAATCTGGCCGCATAAGCCCCATAGCCGAAAAGGCGGCTTTTCATTTTTTGTCGGGTGCGCATGTCCCATATGTCAACCGTCCCTACGTCGTACGTCACCGCGAGAAACTGACCGTTATCATCGCATCCAATGGATCTCACGGACGCACTTATGCGCGGCAGCGGGTCGCCATCGCGCACCCCACGCGACAAGTGCCAGAACTGGATTGCACCGTTCGACGTCGTCGTTACTGCGGTGTCGCCCCGGCCGCAGAACGCGACGCGCGTCACTGAAGAAGCGTGGTACAACGGGTCGCCGCGCGGCTCGCCCGTGCGCACGCTCCAATTTTGCACGCGGCCATCGTCGCCGGCGGTCAGTACGTAGTCGCCGTCCGGGCTGAACCCGTATGCATTCATTCGCGTGCCACGCATGACATAGCTGATCGGATGATGTTGCTCGGAAAGCAGCATTCCCGAGTGAGAGCCCTTCCTTTGCATAGAGGCGGCAACCAGAACCAGCGCGCAGATCATCAAACCTGCAACGACGATCCATAGCGCGCCGCGCGTGCCGTTGCGCACCATACCGCCGCGATACGCGAGTTCGGCCCACGCCCCCTTCAGCTCGTCGCGAAGCCCGCTCGCCGCATTGCGCCACGTGAAGCGGCGAGCGGGCGTGCGAGCGGGGCGTTTGCGTATCCAGTTCGCCCATTTCTCAGGAATACGCATGGCAAGCCGTTGCGCGGACATTCCACCCAGGTAGCCGAGACAAATAGCGACGCTCTGTTCGCCCACGGGCACACGAGCGCCGTGCGGATCGGGCACAGAATCCAGTTCGATGGTCATGCCCGGGCCTTCGGTCGGTGAAAGCGGTTCCAGCAGGCCGCGCACGACTTCGCGGATGCGCTCGTGCGTCTCCGGCGGCAATTCTTCCAGCAACAACAGCCGAAGCCAGTTCGGCATGCACTGCCTGCGCAGCCAGGGAAGCCGCGCAAGCCGCCGGTAATTGCGCGCGATCAGATAACGTAATTCGGCTTCGTGCTGGACGTTCGCGAGGCGGAAGAACCGTTCGCCGATCAGAAGCGTCAGCGGATGCCGTACGACCGGCGCGACCGCGAGCGCCGCGAGCCATTGGAAGCCGTTGTCGCCCAGATAGAGCTTCAACTGCGCGATCAGGCGTTCAGCGACCTCCTTGTTGCTGAAATCGTCGCTGAGAAAGTCGTACCGGCCTTCGGCGAGCAGGCGCGGATAGCGCTGCGGTTCGCTCAGCACGATGTTCGGCAGTTCCCCCGAAACCAGCAGCGTCGCCCATGCGCGCAGCGCGTCTTCTTCGAGCGGCAGAACCAGAAAGCCGGGATCGGCAGCGCGCTCGGGCTGTTCGATCAATTGTTCGCGCAGGTCCCAGTCTTGTGGTTCGATCAGGGTAAACAGCGCGCGATTTCGCCAGCGATAGAAACGCGCGGACTCGACCCATGGCAGGAGACGACCGTCCTGACCCGTGAATGCGTCGCGATCCGACACCACGATAAGCCGCTGACCGACAGGAGGATCAGGAAGACGATCGAGGGGTTCGCCGTGCGCGTCGTCGAGTTTTCCGCGTGCGGCGAGCCGGTACGCGACCGGTGCCTCGCCTTTACGGCGATGAAACATTCTGATGTCGACATCTAGCCCTTCCTGCCGAAGCCGGTTCGCCCACATGTAGAAGAGGCGTCCGCGCGGATCGGCCTCGTCTTCCGCATCGATCAGCATCAAATAGGATGGCCGCAGATTCGTGTGCCGGAAATGCAGTTCGGGAATGCCGAAGTTGCGCATCGTGGCTTCGATGGTTCGGCGCATGTGCAACGGTGCGCGGCGAGCGAGCGTGCCGCGCGCCGTGCGCGATTCGCGCGTATGACGTTCGAGCGGGGTGGCGATGTCGGAAGCCAGAGTAGGGACGATGTGCTGCGTCGCTTCGTGCAGCGAGCGTTCGTCGAGTTTGATGCTTGCGGACATCTGGCGTCGCTGGGTGCGCGCGAGGAACCACGCTGGCGCACACACGAACAGCAGAATCGCGACCAACGGCAGAAAAATGCCCCAGACGATCGACGTGTTCACTTCGTCGTTCGAGCGGGCCGCGGGATAGTACTGCTCGACCTGCCGCGGCACCGGGATGGGCTTCGTGATCAGTTGCTCCACTGCCGGGAGTTTCAGTTCGGGCCTCTGGCGCTCATCCAGAGGCGTGCCCCAGTTGACTGCGATCGCGAACACGGTCACTACGACGAAGAGCGCGGCAAAATACCAGACGATCTGGGGCGACTTCGCATAGAACGTCGTGAACCTGCGCCATGGGCTCTCCTTTGGGGGACGAAGCTCGGCCTCGTCGTCCGTACTGGTGGCTCTCGTGTCGTCGATCCACTCGCGGAATGCATCGTCGAAACGGCTCTGGTCTTCGCGCGACTTGCAGAAGATCGGGCGCAGGCGCGCGCGCAGCGTGTCGGGCGAGAGCGCCTCGCCGCGCTCCTCCAGATGCCGCAAAAGCCGCCCAGCGTTGACGAGTTCGGTCGCACCCGGCGAAAAACAAGCGTCGCGCAGGTGTTGCACGAGTTCGATGAACGGCGGCCAGGACCTTGGCGCCGACGTGTCGGGCGAGGTCATGGGCGTCTCGCCCATTCGTCGATCGCCCGCAATATCAGCCCGCGATCATCGCGATGTTTAGCCACGGCGGAGAGCGCGCGTTTTACGCCTGCGATGCTGTCGCGCATGAGTCCGTCGCTGGGGAGGCCCGAATTGCGCAGCGATTTCGCCCAGTCGATCAGCTCCGAGGTACCCGACTGGTAGCGCAACTCGGGCCCGCAGCGCTCGCGGCAATCGACGAAGAACTCGAGCAGGTCGTCATAGAGGCGCGTCGAGCCGGCGACGGCGAATTGCGATTGTTCGCCCGCGCTACGTTCGCTCATGTATCTCTCGGGGAAGACGCGCGCGAGCAGAATCTTGCGCAGCGTTTCCTCGTCAGGATCTTCGATATGAAAGTACACGCAGCGGCGCAGAAACGGATCAGGCAAATCGCGCTCGGAGTTGCTCGTGATAACGACTATGGGCCGCAGGCGGGCGTCGCGCGGTGCGGCGACCAGCCGGTCGCGCATCTCGCGAATGCGGAAGTCGAGGCGCTCGATGCCATTGAGCAAGTCGTTGGGGAAATCGCGGCTTGCCTTGTCGATTTCATCGATGAGCACGACGCTAGGACGCGGCCGGGCCAGGTGGGCGGGTTCGTCCGGAAAGGCGACGGCGAGCAGATCCTCGTTACCCTCGGGCGCGGCGCGCAGAACCGCCTGGCCAAGCGGCCCGAACGTGATGAAGTTCTCGGGTCTCAGTTTCGCGGGCATCGGATCCCCAGTGCCCGGCGCCTGGCCCGTGGTCTGGAACGTCAACTGCGCGCGCGCGATTTCGACATCGCCGAGTTGCGCGACCAGATCATAGCGATAGAACAGGTCGGGCGATTCGCTCATCGATTGGGCTTCGAAGCGCAGAACGGGCGCAAGATCGAATTCCCACGCGATGCGGTCGGCCAACTGGCTCTTTCCCGTGCCTGGCCGTCCTGTCAGCAGAAGCGGCTTGCCGAGAATGACGGCGGTGTTGACCGCTTCGGCCAATTCCGCGCTGGCGGAATAGCCTTCGGGATGATCGGTGAAGTTATAGATGACAGATACGGCTTCGGCGTGGTCGGCCTCGTTACCGTCGGAGGGCGTCTCGCGCAGGATGACTCCGTTGCCTGCCACGCTCGCGTCTGGATTGCCGGACATCTCTGCGCGGCTGCCGTGCCCGATGAAAACCGGGAGTTCGATCCGGCGATTCATGGCTCCTCCATTCCTTGAGAGACGCGGCCTGACGGCACTACGCCGCACCCCGAAATAAGCGGCGAAGCCAACTCGTGCTGGGTGCGACCTCGGTTTCATTCCCGGCGGTCTCGTGCCGATGGCAGCATTTGCCGCAGCCGAGCCGCTGATGTTTGCGCAGACGCGTCGCGGCGGTGTGCAATTGCTGCTTCAGGGTCTCGCCCGATACGTCGCCCAGCCGCAGATAGTCGTTACCGTCGAGCAGTTCGTGCCACCAGTCGGGGGACGTGTCGGCGACGAGCGCGTATTCCCTCGGATCCGACATCTGATGAACGAGGATCAGCCACATGGCCAACTCCCTTTGCTCGGCGCTTTCTGGTGAGCCTTGCTCCCACGCGGCCTCCTCTGTGCGCTTGCGCCTGACGAACTGGCTCAGATCCACCAGTTCGGAAACGTGCGGCTCGGCGGCAATGTAGTCGTCCGTCAGGAAGGCGATGACATCGGTGACATCTTTCATGTTCTCGATCACCATCAGCGGACTGATATGTGAATTGGCGAGATCGCCCGCCTTCGGCGGCTGAAGTTCTTGACGCGACCGATAGATCGTCTTGAGCGGCGTGTTGTAGGCGTCGTACGGGTAGCATTTGAGCTTGACCCAGAAATCTTTCGCGCATTGATCGGCTTGCCCCAGGCGGTCCGACACCCAGGACAGATAAATGATGCGTTCTATCTGGAGACACTTTTCGATCTTTGTGCCTGCGGTGAACGTGACGTTCGTCATGGCCGGCTTCCCATAGTCCGCGCGGTTTGTGTATCGAGCGTCGGCAGTGTTTCCTTGAGGCGCTTCACGAGTTGCGTCAACTGCTCGGCAAAGCGCGCGGCCGAATCCTGACTGAGCGGTTCGAGCCGGAGGTTGCCGTCGAACGGCCCCAGGAAATTCACGTCGCTGACGGACTGGATGACACGCTCGCCGTCGCCCGGCAGGCCGAGCCTGTCCGGGCGGCCCGCATCGTCGAAAGTCAGGTATTCGGGGCTCATCGCTTCGGCCAGCACGAACAGCAGCCGCGGCTCGCCCGTTGCGCGAAAGCTCTCCACTGCGAACATCAGTTCGCGTTGGCATTCGATCGATTCCCAATATTCGTCGCAGAGCACGCAGACGAAGTGCGTCGTTGCCTGGAGCTGCTGCTGGAGATGCTGCGCCCACATTACGCCTGCACCCATGCCTTCGTCGATGAACAGATCGAAGCCCAGCGCCTTTGAGACGTTCTTCAAACGAACCTGCAGGCGACGAGTCAACTCCGTCCACGGGTCGCCGTGGCGGTAGGAAATGAAAACGAGGGGCCGTTTTGGCATGGGTCGCCTCTTCCTCGATGGAAACCATAGAATATTTCTTTGGATTTCCTGATTTTCCCTACTCAATCTAGCAGATGTTTTCTGGCCGCCAAGTACCGGTTATGGACGACGAACGCCAAAATAAATCATTTATTGGCTATTCCACTTGTGTTCCCATCCGCCCACTGGCTGCTTCGACGAACCAGGCTGGAACCCTTGCTCGACCGGAAAATCGCCTTGCTCGTTACAGCGCAACACTAAATTACAGGACGAGCAAAAGAGAGAATTTTTAAATTGCCGGTTCCCACCTTTGCTTTCGCACAGTCCCGTGCGTTTGCTAACGCTAAATGAAGTACGCTCGGGACGCGTTGTATGCAGTGATGGGGCATACCCGGATAGCTTGACGTAGTGAACGAGCCTTTGTGGATTGCTTTGTCATCGAAAGGAGAAAATCTTTCGACATGATCGGATAGCTTTTGACTATCGCGGTACATCAAGACTACATCGACCTGGTACTTCAGGCAGTTTAAGCATCGCCGGATTCTCTGCATTCACCAAGCTTTCATTGGCTATTTAAGATCATCTTCGAGTCGAACTGAACATTTGTTCGAGATGCATTAGATTGAGGGTCCTCTCCGAATCATGGCGGACTGCAGAGTGGAAAAGGCGCTTCCATGCTAGGTGTTCCGCTGAATTCGATCGACGCTGTACTAATATGAATGCGGAAACCCGGCGGCGCGTACCGTGGCGCCGCACACGTTCGTTCGCACTCGGTCCTGATCGCCCCGAATCGCGGCGTCCATCCGCAGTTCATCCGGATTGCTGAAGTTCGCTAGCCGAGCGATGACGCGCTATCGCAGTCGGCGCGCAATGCGCGATACCCCGCCTCGCGGTGTCGAATCGGGCATCCAATTCGCGAGCCCCAGAGAATACCTATGAGCCCGACTTCGCCTTCGGCCACCTCCACCCGTGCGCTCTATCTGTCGAACTGGCGGGATCTCGTTGGCGTATGGAAGGCCGCGAAGCTTAGCCAGATCGACACATCCTGGACCGGCCCATGCCTGAGCGAACTCCATTGTCTGCGCGGCTCTCTCGCGCGCCGGACGGTGAACCAGATCGTCGACTACACCGGCTTCTTCCGTGACGAAACCAACGCGATTTCCTATAGCCACGCCGAGAAGTTCGACTCCGAAGCGTGGTTCGAAAGCGGCGCAGATGACGCCGGCGTGCTGACGACGCACTACCTGAGCTATCAGGGCGCGTCGCTGCCACCTCGCCTTGACCTGACCCGCAGCTTCGCGGCGCCGCCCGATCAGCCGTTCTTCATCGTTCGTTACACGCTGACCAATCCGACGGCCGAAAGCGTTACTTTCAACCTGCTCGATCAGGTACATCTCAACAACGTTGATCCGAGCAAGCAGGTGCACGCGTGGTACGACGCCGGACAAAACGCGTTCATCGCGGACATGACGGCCTCCGGGCAGTTATTCGTGCTGCTGGGCGCGCTGCAACCGAGCGACGGCTATCAGGCAGGCAACAACGCCGACGCATCGACGCAAAGCGGTACCGTGTCGGCCTGGTACAGCTTCGACGCCGAAGGCACGCTGAAAAACAATGCCGACGTCAGTGCTCCCGACGTATCGCTCGCGTTCAGCAAGCGCGTGGAGGTCGCGCCAGGCGCATCCGCGACGCTCTACTTCTATCTTGGCGTATGCGAGACACAAGCTGATGCCAGCGCCGCGATCGCCGCCGCCCGAGCATCTTCGGGCGACGCCTGGATGACGGCGGTCGCGTCCGCGTACAACACATGGCTCACCAACGGCAATCAGGGCCGGCGCGTGCATTTCGACGACGATGCGCTCAACCAGATGTTCGACCGTGCGCTGATCCTGATGAAGAACATCCAGAACCCCGTACTCGGCACGTTCGCCGCAACCACCAATCCCGTCGCCTATCAATACCGGACCTGGGTGCGGGATGCTTGCATCGCAGCGATCGGGCTCGACACCAGTGGCCATCACGACGAAGCGCAACTGTACTGGCGCTGGATGAGCGGCAGCCAGGGCGGCGACGGCACCTGGAAGACGACTTACAACACATGGGACGGCAGCTATGTGCCCTTTGTCGAGCCCGAGTACGACTCGGTCGGCGCATTTCTGTACGGCGTCTATCAGCACTACGCGCTGACCGCCGACGCGACGTTTCTGCGCGACCTGTGGCCGAGCGTCAAGCGGTCGGCGGACTGGATCGTCAGCCATATCCAGCCCAACGGATTCGGCCAGGCGGACTACAGCATCTGGGAAGAAAGCGACAATCTGGAGCACAACAGCTACACGCAGAGCTGGTATGTGGTCGGCATGTATGCGACGCAGGCCATCACCGAGGGGCTCGGCGAGACATCCCTGACCGACTGGTATGCGGGCGGCGCGGCTTCGATTCTCACCGCTCTTCAGCGTCCGTCGGACTGGTTTCCGCCGGGTTCCTGGAATCCGCAAGGATATTTCTGTCGCGCGGTGAACGTGAACGACACGCCGCGCACGATGATCGACAGCTCGTCGGACATGCTGATCGCGCTGGGCGTTATCGATCATGAGTCCGGCCGCGCAGCGAGCCATGTCGATACGATCCTTAGCGCGCTCACGAATGAGAGCTTTGGGATCGCGCGCTATCCTGGCGACACGTTCTACTACACGGCGAGCTGGAGCCCGGGCGGCAACGAGGCCCTTGGGCCGGAACCGGCGTGGCCGCAGATGAGCCTGTGGGTGGCCGTCTACGACATCCTGCGCGGCCATGCCGCCGACGCGTTGGCGCGCCTGCAATGGTGCGCCAGCATCTGGGGGAAGGGGTACATGCCGCCCGGCGAGGCGGTCTCCAACGTGACGAAACAGCCGCTCGTGAGCTCAATGTGCGAACCGTTGACGGCCTCTGCGTTCATTCTGGCTGCGTTGCTCTACGAAAAGCAGGTGCGCTTTGGCTGCGTACCGCCGTCGTACAACGCGGGTACCTTCAAGACGATCGGAGTTAGCTATGCGGCGGCGGGAGACTGGAATCAATGGTCGAACGTTCCGTACTTCGTGGGCGCGCAGACTTCGGGCGCGTCGCCGATGTGTTCGATCAAGCGCGTGTACGTCACCAACGACGGCTCGAATCTCTATGTGCGGATCGACAACGTAGCCGGGACGTTCACGCGCTTCGCACAGCCCCCGTTGTTCGCGCTGCAGCTATACAGCCAGGATCTGGCGCAGGGCGGCGCGGCCGCCAGCAGCCTCGGCATCTTCAATCAGGCGTTGAGCCGGCCGATGAGCTTCGTCGTCTCACGTCGCAGCGATTCGGATTCGTTCTCGCGCTGGCGCGTCGCCAACAATGCATGGAGCGCCGAAGGCAACGTCGATTATGTCGAAGCGCCCCAATGGGATCCCGGGAGCGGAAGAATCGAGGCGATCATTCCGCTCGCCGCGCTGGCGAGCGCGGGTCCTTCGTTCGGAAGCTGGGCCGATATGCTGTTCGTGCTCGCCGCTTGCGACCCGGCCTCCGGCGCGTGGTCCGAGACGGATCACATGCTAATTCACTATCGGCTCAGCAACGGCGCTCAGGACTGGATCTATGGGAACATCGAAATGTGACGGAGGTGGAACGGGCACAAGGCAAACTCTGCAAACCTAACATAGGTCGGATACGGCGTTTGATAACCGGTCACATAGGATTTTCAGGGACTCGTACCGATAAATCCTGAATGACCTCTCGCCGGGCGAGAGCAAAGCGCGGATGGTGCTGCTGTCAGATGTAAAACGGCATTCACAGAGTGGAATCCCTGATCAGTATCGGTTTAATTTTGTGCTCGAGTTCTTCGTTATATTGCCGAGGGCCGGGCGCGAATCACAGACTTTTATCTGGACAAAAGAAAGTCTGAAGCTAGACTAATTCAGTAGCGCAAGCTTCCGGAATTGCACCACGGAAAGCTCCGACCTACGCCTCGCGCATGTGGCTCTACCCTTCGATAAAGGACACCGAATGTTTTTTACGCCGCATTCACGCATCCCACAGAGAACGAGTGGGCAATGATGCAACGCGGGCGTATCTGGCATGCCCGCTGGCGAGGAGTCGTTTCCGATGATTGGAAGCTCGCAATCGTTTCTGGAAGCCCAGCGGGTGATCGAACGGTTTGCCCGCTGCGACGTGCCGGTGCTGATAGAAGGCGAAACCGGCACGGGAAAGGAACTCGCCGCCCGCGCGATTCACTACGGTGGACAACGATCATCGGGGCCGTTTGTTCCCGTAAACTGCGGCGCGCTGCCGGATGCGCTTGTTGATAACGAGTTGTTCGGTCACAAGCGCGGCGCTTTCACCGACGCGCACATCGAGCAGGCAGGCCTTATCGCTCATGCGAGTGGCGGCACTCTGTTCCTGGACGAAGTGGATGCGCTTCCGCTGAAGTCCCAAGTCATCTTGCTTCGTTTCCTGCAGGATCACCAATATCGGCCGTTAGGCGCGCCCGAAAGCCGCCATGCCGATGTCAGGCTGATAGCAGCAACCAATGCCGATCTGGCTGAGCGTGTCGAGGAGGGAGAGTTCCGGCTCGATCTTCTGTTCCGCTTGCGTATTCTCGTGGTGACGTTGCCGCCATTACGCGAACGCGATCGAGATATCGAACTGCTGGCCGACAATTTTCTTCACGTCTGTGCGCAACGCTTCGGCAATGGCGACAAAGTGCTGCATCCGGCAACCTTCGACTGGATGTACCGCTATGACTGGCCAGGCAACATTCGCGAACTCGAAACGCTGATCTGTCGAGGCTACCTGCTGAGCGACGCTCGCGTCATCGAGATCGGACCGCCGGACCCCTTCATCTCCGATCGATGCCAGCCGGGCATCGTGCATCTTCAACCGGCTTCGCTGTATGGATCGCTGCGTCAATCGGAGGCGCCCGCCATGCTTGCGCATGAAGATTTCAAGACCGCAAAAAGCCGGGTTATCACGGAGTTCGAGTGCCGTTATCTGGCCGATGCGCTGAGCGCCGCGGGCGGCAACGTGACAAAGGCCGCGAGGATCGCGGGCAAAGAACGTCGGGCGTTCGGCAAGCTCCTGAAGAAGCACGGACTCGCACCAGCTCAGAGCGCTTTCGACGGCCCGCTGCGCTGAGCGCTGCGCTCGCTTATATGACTGCGCCGCCTGCTGCGACGGCGATCGAGCGCAGACAGCCCGTCCGCATCGCGGTTTCGACCTCTGAAGTCCGTTCCCGTTGCAGCGCGCATCAGCTTGGGGAGTATGCGCGTCTTCATCGGGGACACGCTTGACCCATGTCCGGGTCAGGCGTGCGGCTTCCCACAAATTCCATCGTGCCCCGTCCAGGCATGTCAAACCGCCGTCCACGCGATTTAGCGGGTGGGTTCGCATTGACCCGCTGCACGTTCAGGCGGGCGCCAGGAGTCGCTACAGGCAAGCATCCGTCGTCCGTCGCCAAATGGAATGGAGTTTGCATCGGGCGCTTTGCCTGTAATGAGCCACAAGCCGGTGCTCAAGTGAATAGCAAAGAAGCGCGTGTGGAGCGTATCCGGGATTCGATCGAATCGTATCTGGTTCACCATCCCGGCGCCGCGGATACCGTCAATGGAGTGTTGAGCTTCTGGCTGCCAGTAGCGTGCAGCGACGCGACGCTCGCCGATGTCGCCCTCGCATTGGGACAACTCGTTGACGAGGGCTACCTCGCGCAGAGCGAGCTGCCGGGTGGCCCGGTGTTGTACGAACGAGCTCGCGTTGCAGGCAACGCCACGCAGTGAGGCGATCGGGACTCGCGGCATCGCCGGACCGACCGTAGCCCGGATACAGTGCAACCTGCTTTGCTTTCTCGGAAAAGGAACTTCGCCATGCCCGCAACGCTCACGTATCCCGGCGTCTACATCGTCGAGTTGCAGAATCCAATGCACAACATCACGGGCGTGGCGACATCGATCACCGCGTTCGTCGGTTACACGGCAACGGGAATCGATAACCGGGCGCAAGCAATCTACAGCTTCTCCGACTTCGCGCGTCTGTTCGGCGGCCTCGCAATCGACAGCGAACTCAGTTATGCGGTCCTGCAGTTCTTTCTGAACGGCGGAACGACAGGGTATGTCATACGCGTGCCGCATCACAATGCGACGCCGGCGAGCGTCGAAGTGACCGGTGCGAGCGCCATCGACCTGACGTTCACCGCACTTTCCAGTGGCGTTTGGGCGAATGGCCAGATCACGATCGACATCGACTACGACGGCATCGACTTCTCGCTGCCCGGCGTCGACCCCAGTACATTCAACGTGACCATAACGAATCTCTCGGGAAACGTGGTCGAGACGTTTCCGCAAGTCTCGCTCAATGGCACGAGGCAGAACTACGTCGCTAACGTGATCAACGACTTCGATACTGGATCGCAACTGGTGAAGATGAGCGAGGCCGCCGATCCAACGAACCCGCTGCGCAAGAACACACCGGAGGTTTCGGGAGTACTCGGCAAAAGAATCCAACGCAACAGCGGAGAACTGCTCTTCTTCGACAAGACCAAGACCACGCCCCAGCTCATCGACAAAAACTACACCTTGACGCTACAGGTTCCGAAGCCGAAGAATTCGCTGCCCGACATCAAGGACGTGAACGTACTTCTTAAGGATGCGCCTATACCGGTGTCGTCCGCGGCGATTGCTTCCCAGGTTCAGAGCGCCCTCGCCAATGCGGTCGCGCTGAACTGGAACGGTGCGACCTTGCGTTTCATTGCGACGAAGAGCAATGCGGACGACGTGCTGCGCGCCGTCGCGAGCATCCCTACGTTGCCGGATGCACAAGTCGTATTTAGCGGAACCGCAGCCGCGCCGCTCGGGCTCGATGTCACCCCGACCAACGTTGCACATTACGCGCTCGGGACGGGCAATGCGATCGAAGGGCAGAAGACGTCCGTGGCCGGCACGGACCCGGGTAATCAACTTCCGTTCTCGGCCGATCTCGTCGGCGACCCGGCTTCGTTCAAAGGTATCTACGCACTGGAAAAGGTCGACCTCTTTAACCTGCTCGTGATACCGGACGCGACGCGCGCGCTTGCCGGCAGCCCGGCCACGCCCGATCCCAACGTGTCCGGCGCCGATGTCTTCCCTCCCGCGATCGCCTATTGTCAGCAGCGGCGTGCGTTCCTGCTCGTCGATCCGCCTCCCGATGCGACGACCGTGACGGCCGCGCTCGACTGGAAGACGAGCATGGCTATCACACCTCCGGAAAACGGCGCGTGCTTCTTCCCGCGGCTACGTCTGCCAGATCCGGTGAACAACTATCAGTTGCGCACGTTTGCGCCGAGCGGCGTGGTCGCGGGGCTGTTTGCGCGTATCGACGGATCGCGCGGCGTCTGGAAGGCGCCTGCCGGTACCGAGGCATCGCTGACCGGCGTCCAGGCGTTCAGCTATCACAACCAGTTGACCGATACTGAAAACGGCGTTCTGAATCCGATCGGTGTGAACTGCTTTCGCAACTTCCCGCTGTACGGGCCGGTGCTGTGGGGCTCACGCACGCTCGCGGGCGCGGATGCCGAGGCGAGCCAGTGGAAGTACGTGCCCGTGCGCCGGCTGGCGCTCTTTCTGGAAGAAAGCCTGTATCGCGGCACCAAGTGGGCCGTGTTCGAACCCAACGACGAGCCGCTGTGGGCATCGCTCAGACTCAGCATCGGCTCATTCATGAACGGACTCTTCAGGAAGGGAGCGTTCCAGGGACAGTCGCCCAATGCGGCTTACTTTGTGAAATGCGACAACGAGACGACCACGCAAAACGACATCGACAGCGGCGTCGTCAACGTGCTCGTCGGCTTCGCTCCATTGATTCCGGCGGAGTTCGTCGTGATCCAGATTCAGCAGATGGCAGGGCAGGTTCAGACCTGATTCGGAGATTCCCTCGCGGAGGTAAGCGTCATGGCCGAGTTCACCGTCAATGCACAGCGATTCGATCCATACAAGAATTTCAAATTTCGCCTCAAGTGGGACAACAAATACGTCGCCGGGATCAGCAAGGTGACGGGTGGCCTCAAGCGCACGACGGAAGTCGTCGAACATCGCGAGGGCGGCGATCCGAGCACGGGCCGCAAGTCGCCGGGGCGTTCGAAATTCGAAGCGATCACGCTGGAGCGCGGCGTTACGCACGA
Source organism: Paraburkholderia fynbosensis (assembly GCF_902859935.1). Lineage (GTDB taxonomy): Bacteria > Pseudomonadota > Gammaproteobacteria > Burkholderiales > Burkholderiaceae > Paraburkholderia > Paraburkholderia fynbosensis. Next base: position 155,640 of record NZ_CADIKI010000016.1, on the reverse strand, counting down.
TCCCGAGTTTGAGCTCTGGGCGAACAAGGTCTGGCAGTTGAATGCCGGGCTCGGCGCTGAAGTCTCGTTAGCGGACTTTCGCAAGGACATCATTCTGGAGGTCTACAACGAGGCCGGGCAACTGGCGCTCGCTTACAAGATCTACCGCTGCTGGGTGTCGGAATTTCAGGCACTCCCCGATCTCGACGCCAACGCGAATGCCGTCGCGTTGCAGCATATCAAGCTCGAGAACGAAGGTTTCGAACGCGATCCCCAGGTCAAGGAACCTACCGAGCCGACCTTGTCGCCATAGGCGACACGCGGTGCCGACCGGGCCTCGCCGCCAGCCGGGTCATAGCTTGTCACGGGCGGTGCCACTTGATCGATGAGACGGGAAATGCGTCCATTGCACGCTCAGAATCTGCTGCTCGCATGGGAGCGGGGCAGTTCGCCCGCCCACCTGCCGGCACTGCATCGCGCACTCTCGATGCTCGAAGTGGCTTGTCCGGAGCATTCGCGGGCCGCGCTCGCAGCGCTTGACATGTCGGCGCGCGACAGGCTGCTGTTGCAGATGCGAGCAATGAGCTTCGGCGCACGTCTCGACTGCCGTTTCGACTGTGCTCAGTGCAGCGCGGCGCTGGAGTTCGCCGCGTCGACCGAGGCATTGCAGCCGCCTTGCGCGAACCCGTCCGACACGGTATTCGGTGCTTACCGACTCAGCTTGCGCGAAGCGTCTAGCGAGGATCTGTGCGTAGCGGCTCGCGAAACCGACGGCAGCGAGGCGCTGCGTGTGCTGATCGAACGTTGCGTGCAGGTCGAAAACGAACAGGGGCACCTCGAGCCGCCATCGACATGGCCGGTTGAATTGCGGCAACACGCGGGCGCATATCTCGAAACGCTCCACGCGTCGGCAGCGATAGTGTTGCAGTTCGACTGTCCCGCATGCGGTCGCCACGACGCACAGACGTTCGACGCCGCCTCCTTCGTGTGGCGCGAGGTCGTTCATCACGCGCAACGTCTGCTCGATGATGTGCATGCGCTTGCCTGGGCCTACGGATGGTCGGAGGCCGCTGTGCTGCGCATGCATCGACGCCGCAGGCAAGCGTATCTGGAACGGGTGGGTCTATGACTATGCAGACTGCGCTGGGCGGACTGCTCGACCGTGCACGCGGGGCGCTTTCCGGTGTGCGGCCAGCGCTTGAACCGCGCTTCGCACCTCGTTACGTCGAGCCAGAGGAGTCTGACAATGCGGACACGTCGACGCGTGCGCACGCCAGCGTCGAGATGAGCACTGCATTGCGCGGGCACGAGTTGCCGCTGCCACCGTCACCGGCTGCGATTCGAGCGCCGACGTCAACGCCGATGCCGGATCCCATGCCGATACCGGATCGTTTCCATGCGGACGATCTGCCGCCCGTGGTATCGAGCGACGTGCGAAGCGCCCTTGCCAATGCACCTGCCGACCCGCGGCATCAAGCGGACGTGTCCGTCCCGCTTCGCCCGGGCGCGGTCTCGATGCCGCAGCCAGATGTTGCCGTACACGAAACCGTGTCGCTGCGCACGGTTCCGGTCGAGCCGGCGTTCGTGCAGAGCCAGCCCGCGCCTTCGAGGGAACCACAGGCATTGCGTGGCCGTGATACTGGACGGTGGCAACCTGAAGCGCCGCTTCAGCAGGAGAAGCGCGACGTGACGCAGGCGCCGGCCCGTCAAAGTGCGCCGCTGCCGGCGGTTGCGCCGGCGTATGAGGCGCAAGCTTCGTCGCCTGGCGTGCCACGCTTGCCGCCGGTGTCACCGCATTTCGCCCAGTCCGCGGATACCACTGTGCCGCGCGTGCAGGTGAGCATCGGCCGCGTCGAAGTCCGGGCCGCACCTATGCGCGCGACGCCGGCCGCCGCGCCGTCGGCCGCGAATGCGGCACTGTCGTTGCATGCCTATCTGCAACGCTCCCGAGGAGGTCACTCGTGAGCGACTATTTCGCCGTCGCGGCTGTCACCGCGGTCATGCGCACGATCCTGCAGGACGCGCTCGCGCAGTCCGCGCTCCCTGGTCAGCTCGCCAATGCGACGATCACCGCGCTGCCGCCCGATCGCATCTTGATCGGAAATGAGGAAAAGGCGCAACTGAATCTCTTTCTCTACCGGCTCTCATCGAATACCGGCTGGTGCAATGAAGGGCTGCCTTCGCGTGACGCGAGCGGGCAACGCATCGCCAATCCACCGCTCGCGCTCAATCTGCATTACATGATGTCCGTATACGGCCCGAATCCGTTTGACGGCGAGCTGTTGCTCGCGTGGGCGATGCAGATCTGGCATGAGACGCCTGTCCTCACCCGGGACATCCTGCAAACCGCGCTCACCGAAATGGCCAAGCCGATCGCCCAACCGGCGCCGGAAGAGCAGGCGCTTGCCACGACGACGCTGCCCGATCAGGTGGAACTGATCAAGCTCGTGCAGGAGCCGCTTGGCATCGAGGAGCTGTCGAAGATGTGGACGGCGTTTCAGGTGAGCTACCGCCCGACGGTCGCATATCAGGCGTCGGTCGTGTTGATCCAGCGCCGCGACGCGGCGCGCCTCGGGCCGCCCGTGCAGAAACGACATATCAAGGCGGTGCCGTGGCAGCAGCCGGTCATCGAGGACGTCTCGCCCGCGATCGCGAGAACCGGCGACATCCTGACGCTGCGCGGGCGCAATTTCATCGGCGATACGCCGGCATCGACGGGCGTCTCTTTCGACGGCGGTGTACCCGTCGCGCCCGCTCAGGTGCAGGGCAACGCGCTGCGCGTGCAGGTGCCCGCCAGCTTGCCCGCGGGCATCGCAACGGTGGCCGTCAGGCAGTCGATCGCGCTTGGCGATCCGCCGACGCCGCATGTCGGCTCCACGTCCAACCTCGCGTCCTTTACGCTCGCACCAACGGTGCTCTCGCCACTGGCCGGGTCGTTCAAGGCGGGCACCACGCTGACCGTGCAGACTGACGTGCAGATCGGTCGGATGCAGTCGGTGTCGCTCGTAATCGGCACGTCCGAACTGCCGATCGACATCCGGCCGGCAAGCGGGCCGCCGAGTTCGTCGAGCGTGGACATTCCGATTCCTGCCGACTTCCCATTCGTGCAGCCGGAGGCCAGCGTGCCGCTCTATCTGCGCGTGGACGGCGCACAGAGCAAGCTCTACATCGACCAGGACACGACGCACCCGACCCACGGCCAGCTCGTGCCGCAGATCACGGTGACGGCGCCATGAACGCGCGCGCACCGTCTTGGCCAGAGGCCAACCAGGCCGCTCTCGCGGCGGAGCTCGCGCGTGTGCTGCGCATGCTCGTCGCGGCACGCGCGAAACAGGGCGGGGACGGCGGGTCTGGACAGGCGATCGAAGCCGACGCGCCGCCGACGCCGTCCGACGACGCCAGCGCACTCGCGGCGCTTACGGCGCGGCTCGGCTTGAGCGCCTTCGAGCGTGACCTGCTGGTGCTGTGCGCGGGCGTCGAACTCGACAGCGCCTTCATGCCGGCTCTAGCCGCAGTCTTCGACGAACCCGGCCGTGCCCAGCCGACCTTCAGCCTTGCGCTCGCGATCCTGCCGGGTTCGCACTGGAGCGCCTGTACGCGCGACAGGCCGCTGCGCTACTGGCACCTGGTCGACGTCGAGCCTGGCGCGACGCTCCTGACGAGCCCGCTTTGCATCGACGAGCGCATCGTCCACTATCTCGCGGGACTCGATCCGCTCGACGCGCGTCTCGACGGCATCGTGCGACGCTGCGAGCCCGCATTCGCCGAGCTATCCGACGTGCCGGCGTTCTTACAGCCCGCTGTGGTGACTGCCGCGCGTGCGCTGCAGGGCGCCGCGCCGTGCGTCGCGTTGCTCGGGCGTTCCGCGCGCGGCCGCAACGAGGCCGCAGCGATTGCCTGCGCGCTTGCGGGTCGCGAACGCTTCTCGTTGCGCGTGACCGACATTCCGACAGGCGTGGCCGAGCGCGAACTGATCACGCGGCTGTGGAACCGCGAAGGACGACTGACGGGCGCGGTCCTCACGATTCAGTGCGGCGACTTCGATGAACCGACCGACTCGCTGCGCCAACTCGCGTCGTTCGTCGAACGCATTGACGTGCCGATGTTGCTCGAACTACCTGAGGACGCGCTGCCGGCAAGCTTCGACGCCATCAGGATCGACGTGCCCGAATTGCCGCCGGCCGAGCGGCGCGCGTTTATCGAGGCGCGGCTCGGGCCGCTTGCCGAGCGCATGAACGGACGCGTGTCCGTGAGCGCCGAACAGTTCCGCCTTGATCTTGCGGGCATCGAAACCGTGACGATGCTCACCTGCGATTTGAACGACGCTTCGCCCGATGCGCCGCTCGACCATGCATTCTGGCATTTTTGCCGCCAGCAGGCGCGCCATTCGATGGAGCAGCTTGCACGCCGTATCGAGCCGAAGGACGAATGTCTGCACCTCGTGTTGCCGGCCCAGCAGGCAAGCCTGCTCGACCAGATCGCCGCACATGTGCGTCAGCGCAGCACCGTGCACGAGACCTGGGGGTTCGCCGGATACTGCTCGCGCGGCCTTGGCACGACCGCGCTCTTCTCCGGGCTACCGGGAACCGGCAAGACGATGGCCGCCGAGGCGCTTGCCGCGATGCTCGAACTCGATCTGTACCAGATCGATCTCGCGACCGTGGCGAGCAAATACATCGGCGAGACGGCCAAGAATCTACGCCGCATTTTCGACTCCGCCTCAGAAAGCGGTGCCATCCTGCTCTTCGACGAAGCTGATGCACTCTTCGGACAGCGCACCGAGGTGAAAGACAGCCACGACCGCTATGCGAATTTCGACGTCAGCTACCTGTTACAGCGCATGGAGTCGTATCGCGGACTTGCGATCCTCACGACCAATATGAAGCATGCCATCGACAACGCGTTTCGTCGCCGCATCCGCTTCGTGATCGACTTTCCGTTCCCCGACGCCGAGAGCCGCGAGCGCATCTGGGCAAGTGCCTATCCGGCGGCCACGCCGACCCAGGATCTGGATCTCGGCAAGCTCGGACGACTCAATGTGGCAGGCGGCATCATTCATAACATCGCGATGCACGCAGCCTATCTCGCGGCGGATGAGGACGTGCCCGTGCAGATGAAACACATCCTGCGTGCCGCACACGTCGAATACGCGAAGCTCGAACGGCCGCTCACCGCATCGGAGACGCAAGGATGGCTATGAAACCCACGCCTTCCTTACCGTCGAGTCGGCCGGACTGGGGCCTGCCGCGGCGTGACGTCACGCACTGGCGTACGCGGCGCGACACCAGGGCACCGTCGCGACATGCGGACAGCGTCCCGCAGACGGCGGCGCCGCACGTTTCGCCGCATGTCATCGACCTGCACATCGACACCCTCGTGCTGGACGGCTTTGCGAGGAGTCAACGCGCGCGTGTCGTGCGCGCGCTGCGGGCTGAACTCGACTTGCTTTGCGTGAGCCTGTCGCGTCTCGGCACGGACGTCGAGGCACGCGCGTTGCGCTCGGCTGCCGCTCAATTCGTGCAGACCGGAGTGCCCGACGCCGACGGTCGCGCGATCGCGCGTGCGATCTTCCGGGCGCTAGGGCTCGACGAGTCCGAACGCGTCAGCGAACCCAAGACCACGCATCCCGACTTAGATGGAGGCGACTGAATGTCGGCTATCTCTCCTCGCACGCTCAAGGGCGGCCTCGTGATGCTGGATCCGGACACGGCGATTCCGCTGGGCGCGGTGATCCTGCAGTACAACCCGGATTCGCTCACGCGCAAGCTCCAACCGCAAAGCGTTGCAGAGCCCGCAGACCGCTCGGAAGTGCTGCGGTTGAAGGGGCCGCCGATCGAGACCATCAACCTGAGCGCCGAACTCGACGCCACAGACCAGCTCGAATTTCCCGCTCAGAATCCACTGGCCGTGCAATTCGGCATTCAGCCGCAACTCGCCGCGCTCGAGATGCTGGTCTATCCGTCGAGCGTGCGGATCATCGTCAACGAGGCACTGAGCCTGCTCGGCACGATCGAAGCCGTGCCGATGGAGTCGGCACTCACGCTGTTCGTCTGGAGCGCGACGCGGGTGATTCCGGTGCGCGTGACGGAACTCGACATCACGGAAGAAGCGTTCGACCCGAATCTCAACCCGATTCGCGCGAAGGTGAACCTCGGCATGCGAGTTCTCAGCGTGACCGATGTGAACTTCGTGAGCCCGGCGGGCGCACTCTACATGATCTACCAGATCGGCAAGGAGGCGCTTGCGGCAGCCAACACACTCAACACCATCGCCGATCTCGGCGCGGGAGCCTTGCAATGAGTGATTCGCTGGGCGCACTGATCAAGGCGGGTGTGCAGATCGGTTCGCCGACCACGCCCGACAGCCGTTACTATGGCGTGTCGACGCTGTCGTACACGCAAGCCGACGGCACCGTTGTGCGCTATCTCGCACGCCGTCTCGTGCCGCAGCCGGAGCAGTACACGTCGATCCAGCAATTCGTCGTCGCGCAGGGTGCGCGGCTGGACAACATTGCCGCGAAAACCCTGGGCAATCCGCTACTCTTCTGGATGCTCTGCGACGCCAACCTCGCGATGGACCCCGATGACCTCACGAGTCAACCGGGCCGCTCCATTGCGATTCCGCTTGCCACCGCGGTACCCAAGGGAGGCTAGCGTGCTCAACGGTGTCTACGTCTCTCTTCTGATCGGGCCGATGGTTCCCGTGCCTGCGCCGAAGCCGGTTGTCGACGCACTCACGTCGATCGAAGTCGAGGTTCAAGCGGGTCAGCGCAGCGGTTTCAAGCTGGTGTTCACGCTCGCCGATTCCTCACCGCTCCAAACGCTTTTCCTACTGACAGGCGGCGCGCCGCTGCCGGTGCTGCGGGTGGTGATCGTCGTGACGGTGAACGGCTTGCCGCAGGTGCTGATGGATGGCGTCGTCAAGCATCACCAGGTCGAGCCCGGCGCGAACGGTGCGGCGAAGCTCACTGTGATGGGCGAGGACCTCGGGGCGCTGATGGACCTGCAGGCGCTCGACGGCTTTCCTTATCCCGGCATGACGACCGACGCCCGTGTGCTTCTCATGCTCGCGAAGTACGCCGTGTTCGGCGTCACACCGAACGTGATTCCGGCCATCGTGCCTGACGTCGAAACGCCCGTGCAGCGGTTCGCGAGCCAGCGCGGCACCGATTACGCCTACATTGGCGCGCTCGCGAAGGCTGCGGGCTACGTCTTTTACCTCGAACCGGGACCGCTGCCCGGCGTGAGCCAGGCGTACTGGGGACCGGAAATCAAGTTCGGCGTGCCGCAACCCGCGCTCGCGATCAATCTCGACAGCTGGAGCAACTGCGAGTCGCTCAACTTTACGTATGCACCCGAAGGCGCGAAGGAGTTCGTCGTGTATATCCAGGAGCCCATCAGCAAACAGCCGATTCCGGTCGCCATTCCGCCTGTTACGCCGCTCAATCCGCCCCTCGGTGCCGTTATCGCGACGCCGCAGAGCGTGGAGTTTTCCCTCGACACCGCCAAGCTCCAGCCAGGCCAGGCCCTGATGCAGGGGATGGCCGCGACCTCGGCGAGTGCGGACGTGGTGACAGGCACGGGCACGATCGACGTATTGCGCTACGGTCAGGTGCTCAAGGCGCGACAGCTCGTGGGCGTGCGCGGCGCCGGACTCGCCTACGATGGCCTGCACTACGTCGAAGGCGTGACGCACACCATTTCACGCGGCGCATACAAGCAGAACTTCACGCTCAAGCGCAACGGCCTCATCAGCACACTGCCCGTGGTGCCGACGCTGTTCTAGCGCCACCGTCATGCGAAGAGACAGAGGAGGCGCAATTGCAGAAATATTTTGGCAAGTACCGCGGCACGGTGCTCAACAACATCGACCCCATGCAGATGGGTCGGTTGATGGCGACCGTCCCGGACGTGACGAACATCGTGCCGGGCACATGGGCGATGCCGTGCGTTCCGTTCGCGGGCATTCAGGCCGGACAGCTGGTCGTGCCGTCGATCGGGGCCGGCGTGTGGATCGAGTTCGAACAGGGTGATCCGGACTATCCGGTCTGGACGGGCTGCTACTGGGGATCCTCTGCGGAACTGCCGGCGCTTGCTCTGGCGGCTACGCCCGGAACGCAGCAACTCGTCTTGCAGACGATGCTGCAGACTACCTTGATGGTGAGCGACATGCCGGGGCCGACGGGCGGAATTCTGCTCAAGACCGCGACCGGCGCGCTGATCTCGATCAACGAGACAGGTATCACGATCAGCAACGGGCAAGGCGCGACCATCGTGCTCGCAGGGCCCAGCGTGACGGTCAACGAAGGCGCGCTGGTCGTGACCTGAGCGCGGCGCGAACGCACATGAAAGCGAGGTGAACGATCATGCCAGGCTTGTTACTGCATGTGGGAGCGACCGTGCTCTGCGCCCATGCCGGGCAGGCGCAGCCGAGCGTGCCGAATGCCAACGTGCTCGTGAGCGGCCAGCCAACTGTGACGATCAGCGGACCTTATCTGATCGCGGGCTGTCCGTTCGTGCCGCCTCTGCCTGGGCCGTGCGTCACGGCGCAGTGGATAGTGGGCGCGACACGCGTCACGTCGTTCGGCCAGCCCCTCGTGATTCAGACCGGGCAGGCCGTATGCGCTCCGACGGGCACGCCGCTCGTGCCGCTCGTGTGCCAGACGAGAGTGCTGGCAACGTGAGCGCGATTGCCATCTTGACTGGATGAGTGAGTTGACATGAACCTCAGCTTTCCTTACGGATTCGATCTGTCCGGGCGCACGCAGCTTTCGGATCTGCCGCGCCATATCGAGGACATGGTCGAACTCGTGCTGTTGACTTCGCCAGGTGAACGCGTGAACCGGCCGACATTCGGCAGCGGGGCGGCACAACTGGTGTTCGCGCCCAACAGTGACACGCTCGCGGCAGCTTTGCAGCAGATCATCAAGGCAGGATTGCAGCAATGGCTCTCCGATCTGATTCAGGTGCAATCGGTGCAGGTCGACAACAATGATTCGACGCTTCTGATCACGGTGCAGTACACGGTCATTCAGACCCAGCAACCGCAGACCTCCGAGTTCGTGTTCGGAGCGGGGGCGCCATGATCTACTTCTGCGCCGAGAAGGTACGCCGCGCGCGCGTGCTGGGACACGCGGGCCTCAACGGTATCGACTTTCTCGAAGTCGACCCCGATACGCCGACGCAACTGCATGTCGTCTTCCTGAAGTGCGAACGTCTCGCGCAGCTTCAGGCCGCCGAATTCGTGATCACGGGCGGCGAGACCGTCTCAGGTATCGTCGCGAACTCGCTTGCTATCACACCTGACGCGCCGAACCGGGTCATCGTCACCGTCAACGAAACGGGAGATTTCTCCGGGTACACGCTGACGTTGCACCATCTCGCCACGTGTGGCGATCCGCACATCGAGGGGCCGCCGCACGGATTCGACCCGGCGCTCGCGAGGATCGATTTTTCGTTCAAGGCGGGCTGCCCGACGATTGGCGACTGCAAGGTGGACAACTGTTGTCCATCGCCAGCTCTGAGCGCGCCGGACATCAACTATCTGGCAAAGGACTTTCAGGGCTTCCGCCAGGTGATGCTCGACCGCATGTGGACACTCATGCCCGACTGGACGGAGCAGCACGCGGCCGATCCGGGCATCGCGGTCGTGGAAGCGCTCGCTTACGTGGCCGACCATCTCAGCTACCGGCAAGACGCGGTTGGCACGGAGGCGTATCTCGGTACGGCCAGGAGCCGTGTCTCACTGCGGCGGCATGCGCGGCTCGTTGACTATACGGTGAGCGACGGCTCGTGCGCGCACGTGTGGTTGCAGATCCAGCTCGTGCAGACCGACGCCGTCACGGACGACCAGCCCGCTGCGATCGTGCGTGCGGGCACGCAGGTCTACTCGCGTGTCGCCGGCGCGCTGCCACGCGTGGCGCCCGACACGAGAGAGGCCGACGCGCTTGCGCGGAGCGCGTCGAGCGTGTTTACGACGCTCGCCGACGTGCAGTGTTTCTCCACGCATGACACGATGCAGTTCCATACCTGGAGCGATGCCGACTGCTGTCTGCCGGCGGGCGCGACCGAGGCAACGCTGGTCGGCACGCTGAAGAATCTGCAGGTGGGCGACGTGCTGGTCCTCGAAGAAGTACTCGGCCCGAATACGGGTCAGCCTGAGGACGCGGACCAAACTCATCGCTGGGCCGTGCGGCTCACCGCCGTCCGCTCCACTGACTATCTCGGTGACACGCTCATCGATCCGGTCGACAACATCGCGATTACGCATATCGCCTGGAAAGCTTCTGACGCACTCCCGTTTCCGCTCTGCGTCTCGGCGACTTTCGACAATGGCACCACCACCACCGAGCTCGAGAACGTGAGCGTGGCGCGCGGCAATGTGGTGGCCGGCCGACATGGCATGCGGATCGCGCAGCCGCAGCTCCTCGATCCGGTGCCAGCCGCGCCGCCCGCGCCCGTCGGCGATCCGGCGGGCTACTGCTGCGGCACGAGCGCAACCATCACGACGCGGCCGCGTTATTACCCGGCGCTTGCTGGCCAGCCGCTCTCGTTTGCGGCACCTGTCGACCCGAGTGCGCCGGCCTCCGCCCTGACCGCGCCCGCGCCGCCCGTGCCCGGTGTCGATACGCAGGCCGTTCCGCTCATCAGCCTCGTCGACGACCAGAATGAAATCTGGACGCCGGTGGCAATGCTGCTCGGCCAGACCGAGCCCGGCAACAACTTTGTCGTCGAGATCGAGCGCGATGGGACGGCGTTCCTCCGTTTCGGAGACGATACTTTGGGCGTTGCGCCGCTCGAAGGCACGCGGTTCAGCGCCGACTACTGGATCGGCAACGGCAGCGCAGGCAACGTCGGGCGCGACGCGCTCGCGCACATCGTGTCGAACGACGCGGCGGTGCAGGGGGTGCGCAATCCGTTGCCGGCGGCAGGCGGCGTCGACGCGGAATCGATGGAACATATCCGCCAGGCCGCGCCCGTCGCGTTCAACACGCAGATGCGCGCCGTCACAGAGGACGATTACGGCGAAGTCGCGCTGCGCGATTCGCGTATCAAGGCTGCGCGAGGCAGGTTTCGCTGGACCGGAAGCTGGCGGACGACTTTCGTCACGCTCGAACCGTCCGCAGGTCAAGTTGCGGACACGACGATGATCGACGACACGCTGACGCGCCTCGATCTTTTCCGCATGGCCGGCACCGACCTCGAAGTCGAGGCGGCCGTGATCGTGGGATTGAAGATCGTGCTGCACGTGTGCGTCGATTCACAGCATTTCCGTACCGACGTGCGACAGGCGTTGACGCGCATCCTGGTTTCCGGCGACGTATGCGACGGCACGCCGGGCCTGCTCGCGCCAGTCAACTTCTCGCTCGGCGAGACGGTCTATCTGAGTCCGCTGCTGGTAGCGGTGCAGGCCGTGGAGGGCGTGACTTCCGTCAATGCTCTGGCCTTCCAGCGGCTCGACGATCCGTTGAGCGACGCAGTCGCAAGAGGCTACATCACGATGAACCGGCTGGAACTGGCCAGTGTCGCGAACGACCCGAGCCGGCTCGATCGCGGCTATCTCACGCTCACGATGGACGGCGGAAAATGAGCAATTCCTGCGAGTCCGCGTCGGTTCAGTTGTGCGGCTGTTGCGAAGGAGTCGGCCGGGAGACGCCCGCGCCCATCTACAACCGGCCGGCGCTTGCGCAAATCGTCTATCGCGCGGGGGTGTTCGCCACCTTCAAGGCTAGCATGATCGCGGCGCTCTCGAACCGGGAGTATGGAGCGCTGAGCGCGCTGACGACGCGCGATGACGGCGACTTCTCGATCGCGCTGATCGACGCATGGGCGCTCGTGTCGGACATCATCACGTTCTACCAGGAGCGTGCCGCCAACGAAGCGTATCTGCGCACTGCAACAGTCACGCGCTCCGTGTTCGAACTCGCGCGGCTGGTTGGCTATCAGCCCTCGCCGGGCGTGGCGGCATCCGCGCCGCTCGCCTTTACACTGAACGATGCGCCGGGCGCCCCGGACCCGGTGGTGATCGCATCGGGCAGCCGTGTGCAGAGCACGCCTGGCGCCGGACAGTCGCCGCAGACCTTCGAAACCTCCGCGGACCTGACCGCGTACGTTGCACACAACGCGCTTGCCGCGACCACGACCGGGCCGGTCGATCTCACGGCGCTGATCGGCAATTCCGCGGCGGCCCTGGCTTCGGCTGCCGTTTCAGGTGCGAGCGTGGCCTCGGCCGCCGACCAGGACGACCCGGCTATCTGGCTCGCGGGCACCTCGACCGGGCTCAAGGTGGGAGACGGCGTGCTGTTCATTGCCGACGACGACTGCGTGCAAAACGCCGACAGTCCCAACTGGTCGTTTTGCCACGTGGTCGGCATGAGCGTGGATTCCGCCAGGCAGCGCACCCAGATATCGCTCGATACGCCGCTGGCCGCGGCCCTGGCGTCGGCGACGAGCGTGACACTCTATGCGATGCGAAAGCGCGCGGCACTGTATGGCTATAACGCGCCCGATCCAAAATTGCTTGCCGACCAGACGCTGGCCCATTTTCCGTCGGGTACGTTCACGCCGGCGGGATCGCCGGCTACTCCGACGATCGCAGACTGGAACTTCGCATCGACCTTGTCGGGCACGACCATTACGCTCGACCAGGTGTACCAGGGCATCGTGTCTTCGGGCAGTCCAGCCAACCCGACCTGGATCGTGCTCGTGGCCGACGGCGGGCCGTCGCAGTTTTATCAGGTGACGGGCGTGGCCGAAGGTGCCTTCGACCTCTACGCAATTTCGTCCAAGGCGACGCAAGTCACGCTGCATGCACCCGATGGCACGAAAGCGAAGCAGACACTCGCGCAGTTCGTGACACCCACTCCGCGCATGACGGTCGCGTTCGTGCAGAACGAATCGCTCACGGTGGCCGACCAGCCCGTGACGCAAACGTCGATCGACAACGGCACGGCTAGCGGCGGCAGCGCGGGCACGCCGCAGACCCTTCAGGCCGGCATGCTCACGCCGATCTTCGGCGATTCGGTGGAGGTGGGCGGTGGCCAGCGGTTGACGGCCGGCCGCACGGTCGCGATCTCGGGCAAGCGGTTACGAATCACGGTGATTCAGGCGGGCGCGTACCTGATGCCGGCCGACGGACAGGCACCGATTCTCCTCAACGCCGGGGACACCTTTATTCTCGATTCGTATCCGCCGGTGCAGGTGGCCGTGCCGCCCGCGTTGCAGTGGCTTTCGAGCGCGCTCGCCAACCTCACGAGCCTGTACGCATGGAGCGTGATCACGACGACGGGTCAGCCCGGCATGCTCTATGTGGACCCGTCGCAGACCGTGCTCGTCCCGCCAGACAAGAATGATCCGTCTGCCAGTGAGGCCGCTGTTCTGGATAGTCTCGACAAGAACGGCACGGGTACCACGCTCGTTTTCACCGCGCCCCTCGCTCGCATTTACGACCGCGAGACGTTCGCCGTCAATGCCAACGTCGTCGAGGCAAGCAACGGGCAGACGGTCAACGAGTTGCTGGGCAACGGCGACGGTACTCAGGCCGGTCAGACTTTCACACTGAAGCAGAGTCCGCTCACCTACGTCAGCACGTCGAACGGCGAGGGCGGTCAATCGACCCTCGAAATCTGGGTCAACGAATTGCAGTGGCACGAGGTGGCGAGTCTTCTCGATCAATCGAACCGTGCCCGCGTGTTCGTCACGCGCATGGCGCAGGACGGTACGGTCACCGTGCAGTTCGGCGACGGCGTGCACGGAGCGCGCCTGCCGAGTGGACAGATGAACGTGCGCGCGGTGTATCGCAAGGGCATCGGCACAGCCGGCAATGTGCCGTCCGGACAACTGAACCAGCCGCTCGATCGCCCGGCGGGTCTGAAGTCCGCGAGCAATCCGGCGTCGGCCTCGGGCGGAGCCGATCCGGCCACGCTCGCCGACGCGCGCACGAGCGCGCCGTTGCTCGTACAGACCATTGGACGCGTGGTGTCGCTCGAAGACTACGAGAACTATGCGCTGGCGTTCTCCGGCATCGCGAAGGCTCTGGCGACCTGGACCTGGTTCGGCCGCACGCGTGGCGTGTTCGTCACCGCCGCGGGCGCCGATGGCGACGTGCTCGATCCGGCTGGTACGACCCTCGCGAATCTGGTGGCGGCCTACCGTCGCTACGGTTCTCCCTATGTGCCGATCCGGGCGATGTCCTATCAGCCGCGCTGGTTCCGGCTCGGCGGCAACGTGAAGGTCGATGCGTGGAACTACGATCCGCCCACCGTGCTCGCCGCCGTGCGCGACGCGCTGACTCTGGCCTTCGGTTTCGATGCGCGCGCGCTCGGCGAAGGCGTCGCGGCGAGCCTGATCGTCAAAGTTGCGATGCAGGTGCCGGGGGTCCAGGCAGTCCGGCTCACCGTGTTCAACCGTGACGATCAGGGCGTCAGTCCAGGCGCGCCGCTGCTCAATTTCCTGCCCGCCTTTTCACCGGTGCCGGGCGACCGGCAGGCGATCGTTCCCGCCGAACTGATGCTGCTCGATACGTCGTCGTTGAAGGGGCTGCAACCGTGGTCATGAGGGAGCCGTCATGAGTCTCGGAGTCGAAGAAGTCTATGCGCTGCTGCCGGCGATCTTCCGCACTCGCGACGCCGCGGCGGGCGAGCCGCTGAAGAGTCTGATCGGCGTGATCTGCGAGCAGGTGGCCGTGCTGCAGAACGACCTCGACGGCCTTTATGACGACGCCTTCATCGAGACCTGTTCTCCCTGGGTGATTCCGTATATCGGTGATCTCGTCGGCTGGCAGGCGATCACGCCCGCGTCGCGCTCTGAGGTCGCGGATACGATCGGCTATCGGCGTCGCAAGGGTACGCTCGTCGCGCTCGAACAGATCGGACGCGATGTGACCGGACGGCCGACGCACGTCGTCGAGTATTTCAGAAGACTCATCACGGCAGAGAGCATGCATCATCTGCGCCCTCACCACGCAAGCACGCTGAACTTGCGGCATGGGACTGCGCTGGAGAACATCAGTGCCGCGGCCATGCCGTTCGACGACTCGAACCGCACGATCGACGTGCGGCGCATCGCACCACGCGCGCGGATGAGCGACTCGAGGGCGGCGTCCGCCGATGCGCCCGACAACGCGCCGCTCGACGTCTTGCTGCATGGCGCGGGACGCTACAACATACCGGAGGCCGGCGCGTTCCTGTGGCGCTGGCAGGCCTGTCCGGTTCGCAATCAGCCTGCGTTCCGGATCGACGGGCGCCGCTTCATGTTCAGCCCGCTCGGCAACGACATGCCGCTCTTCAATGAGCCTTCCGGCATCACGCCGTTCGCCGCGCTTTCCACGCGCCTGAATGTGCCGCAGCCGATCAGCCGGCGGGAGTTCTTCGACGCGCCGGCGACCTTCTACGGCAGTCTCGACGATGCCGGCAGCGTGCGGATCATCCGCGATGGCGTACCCGTGCCGCGGTGCGAAATCTGCGTGTGCGACCTCGCGAGCGACGCGCTGGACAGGTGGCCCACGCCGGCCGCCGGCCACGTCGCGCTCGATCCGGTACTCGGGCGCATTGCGTTTTCGTCGGCCGACGTCCCACCCGCCGATGTGAGACTCGACTATTGCTACGGCTTTCCGGCTCACGTCGGCGGTGGCAGTTACGACCGTACACCGAATCTCGCGATGCCTGAAGACGGATTCGACTGGACGATCGTGGTCGGTGACGAGACGCCGTCCGGCGTGCCGACGGCCGACAGCCTCGACGACGCGGTCGCGCTATGGAACACGCTGCCGCCCGCGGTGCGCACGGGTCGTATCGTGCTGCTCGACATGTACACGGCACACATCGATCTGAGCGGCGCGCAGGCGGTGAAGATCGGCGCGGGCCGTCAACTCTGGATCGTCGCGGGCGAGTCGCACGTCGACGCGAATCGGGCGTTCGTACCTGGCTTCACGGGCAGCCGGGCGACGCTCTTCGGCGATATCGACGCCATGGGCGGTGCGAGCGACGCGACCACTGCGGGCGAACTGTGCCTGAGCGGCGTGCAGCTCGCAGGTGGTGTGAGCGTGTCGAGTGGCGCGCTGACGCTGCGCATCCTCGACTCGACGCTCGTGCCGGGCCGTGGCATCGCCCGCGACAACGAGCCGCTCCGTCCGGGAGAGCCGTCGATCGTCGTGAGTTCGCCGGGCGCGACCGTCTGCCTCGTGAACGCCATCAGCGGGCCGCTGCTCGTTACGCCGGCAGCCAGTATCGTGCGGATCTGTTCGTCGATTGTCGACGCGACCTCGCCCCATGGCGTGGCGTTCGCGGGCCTCGACGGGCTAGGCGAGGGCGCGACGCTGCACGTCGAGGACAGTACGGTGATCGGCAAGGTGCACACGTACATGATGGAACTCGCGTCCAACTCGATCTTTCTTGCGCGTGCGCGACTCTCCGGAAGCTGGCGCGCGGCGCTCTGGTGCACCCGCAGGCAGGCGGGCTGTGTGCGGTTTTGTTATCTGCCCGCGCTGGCGCTCCTGCCGCGCCACTACGAGTGCGTGCAGGGCGAGCCGCAGCAGGAGGGCACGTTGATGCCGCACTTCGTGTCGCTGCGTTTCGGGCGGCCTTCCTACGGGCTTCTATCCGGCGCCTGTCCGATTGCGATCTGGCAGGGTGCTGATGACGAGGGCCAACTCGGCGTCTATCACTCGCTCGACGAAACGCAGGCGGTCACGAACCTGTTCACGCGGCTTGGAGAATATCTGCCGTTCGCGCTCGAGGCGGGCATCTTCCTGATCCCCGCGCGTGGCGAGCGGCGGCGCCCGCGTGCCGGATTCGCCTACTACGGCTATCCATCCGGCGCCGCGCCCGCATTGGCGGCGTCCGGCGCACCGGACGCTTGCACGGCGATCGACGAACGCGATGTCGACGACGATCTGACCCAGGGTTACGTGGGCATTGGCGCACATCTGATCTGAATCGCCGCCGGTCCGTCGTGACCGGAGCGAGTTCGAAGGGGAACACCATGAAGGGCGATTTCAGTCGGCTTCGTTTCAACCGCGCAAGGCACTATACGTCGGTCCTGACCCAGCAAGGCCGGGTCGAACTCGATTCCGACGCGAACGAACAACGCGCGATCGACGAGCACCTGCGCAAGACCGAGACCATCGACATCGTCGGACAGTCGGGCGGGCCGATCGATCATGCGGGTTTTGACATCGCGCTGAATGCCGACCAGTCGTCGCTGACGTTTTCGGCTGGCCGCTATTATGTCGACGGACTGCTCTGCGAGAATCCCGCGCCGGGCGACTACGCCACGCAACCGTATCTGCTGGGCGCGACTGGCATTGCCAGTATGCTCACGGCGTTGCGTCGGGGCACCTTGAGCGCGCTCCAGGTCTATCTGGAAGTGTGGCAGCGCGTCGTCACGCCAATCGATGACCCCGGCATCAAGGAGGTTGCGCTCGGCGAAGCCGACACGACCGATCGCCTGCAGACCGTCTGGCGGGTCGTGGTTGAGCAGGTCTTCGCCGAAGGTTCGTCCACGACGGCGTCCGCGCCCGCCGGGTCGAGCATCAACAGTTCGACGTTCAGCCGCCTCGGGCTGACCAACCGTATCGCCAACCTGAACCCGGCGTTGACTACTGCGCTCACGGCCGCGTCCAACCGGTCGTCGAATCTGAATGCCGTCACGTCGCGGGCGACTAGCACATCACTGATCGACAGTGCCGCGGGGCTCGGCTCATCCGGGGGAGCGGTCGGTGTTTCGGGGCCGGTCGGCACGCAGAGCGCCACGGTGCAAACACAGGACGGCACCTCGCAGGACACAACGCCAGCGCTTTCATGCTGCCAACAGATGGCGCTCGCGTCTAAGCCCGTTACACCTGGCAAGATGGGCGTGCTCACAGGCAGTGCCGACACGACCGCGAGCCCTTGCTTGCCGGTGCCTTCGGCGGGTTATCGTGGCTTGGAGAACCAGTTGTATCGGGTGGAGATTCATCACGGCGGGACGGCGGAAATCGCAACGTTCAAGTGGTCGCGTGACAACGGTTCGGTCGTGACCTCTGTCGTGTCGACAAGCGCGTCCTCGGTCAACGTGGATAGCCTTGGTCCCGACGCGAATCTCGGTTTTTCGCCCACGCAATGGGTCGAGCTGATCGACGACAGCAACGAGTTCGGTCTCGTGCCGAATCAGCCCGGACAATTGCGGCAGATCGAAGGAATCGACACCACCGACCTGAAGGTGACGTTCGACGCGAACGTTGACGCGTTGCCGATCGATCTCGACGTGGTGGCGGGTCATGCGAAGCTGCGTCGCTGGGATCAGTTCACACCTTCGGCATCGTCCGACGGCGTACCGCTGTCGGCGGGCAACTGGATCGATCTGGAAAACGGCATCCAGATCTGCTTCACGACCACGGGCACCTACACGGCGGGAGACTACTGGCTGATACCGGCGCGTACAGCGACGGGCAATGTCGAGTGGCCGCCCGCCGACAGCGACGCCTCACGCTTCCAGCCGCCGCATCAAACCACGATACACCGCGCGCCGCTCGCCTGTATTCACATTACCGACCGGCAATTCGTGGTCGAACCATGCAGGCAACTCTTTTATCCTCTCATCGACCTGACGCCCGCTGCTGCGGTGCCTGCGCTGCATGTGACTAACATCAACTGGCCGAACGACGGTATTTATACCGTCGCGCAGTTACTTCAAAAGGGCCTCCTCGTTACATTCGACAATGCGCCGAGCGTGGCGCTGACCTCGGCGAACTTTGTCGTCGAAGCGAACGTGCCGATTAGCGCGCTCGAAAAACGCGAGTTCCAGTCGATCTGGGCGGGATCGCTGCTGTTTGCGACCCCTGTGCTCGAGATCAGTGGGACCGTCGCTCAACAGGGCAGCACGCCTGTTTTCAAGTGGAGCCCACCCCTGATGCCCAACGTGGCCTGGTATTACGATCTGCTCCAACTTGCCCAAAGCAGTCTGTTCGTGCGCATCCGCGTGACGCTCAAGGGACGGTTCATTTTTGCGCCGTCCGGCGCGCAGACCTTGTACCTCGACGGTCGTGCGCTCGGTCAGCCCGGCACGGCGCTCGACGGCAAGACGCCGCGGATCGATCTCGTACTGCCGTCGGGCGAGGGCGCGCAAAGCAGCGACTTCGAAAGCTGGTTCACGCTCGTGCCGCCTCTCGAGATCGAGTCGCTCACCGTCGCAACAAATACGCCGGCGGTCGCGCCGGCAGTCGGCGCGGGGCCGATCACGCCGCTGACGGAAGTCGGGGCAGCCGTGCGCGACGCGCTTGCGCCAAACGCTTCGGGCGCGGCTGCTACGGTTGCGCCGAGTGCTGCTGCGGCTGTCGCGCCGGGCGCGGCAGCGACCGTTGCGCCGGCCGCGGCGACCACGATTGCTTCAGGTGCCGCGCCCGCTGCCGCATCGAGCGTTGCAGGCAATCTCGCGACGGCCGCTGCGAACGTGAGCAAGTTCACGCTCGCCAACCAACCCGACGCATTCACGCAAATCATCGACCCTGTGTTTCGCTCCACGCTGACGGGCGAGAGCACGACCTGTCAGGTGACACTCCAGTATCCCCCGCTGTTTGACACGACGGTCCAACTCTCAGTCAGCAACGCGGGGGGATACGAACCCTACATTTCGCTGCCGTCTTCCGTGGTGGTGAGCGCGGGAACGAAGAGCCAAACGTTCGTTGTGCGAGTCATTGTGATCCGAGAACTGGCGACGAATCCGCCGACGATCGTCGCGTCGCTCACGGACTCGGGCGGTCAGACCTCAACTCAATCGCTCGTGCTCAAAGTGGGCTGAGCTCACCGTGAAGTCCGCTCGACAAGTTCGACATCAAGGATTCAATCATGCGCGCTGTCTGGTCCTTCTGGAGCCGTCCGTTCGATAACTTCTACAAGGGCGCATGGCTCAGCGAATATCACCACCTGCTCGCATGGGTGATCTCGGTCAATGTCGCGCGCAGGCACTACCCCGACACGCTGCTCGTCACCGATATCGCTGGGAAAAAGCTGCTCGTCGAGCAACTCGGCTTGCCGTTCGCGAGCGTATCGACCGCGCTGGAAGGGCTCGCCGACATCGATACGCGGTGGTGGGCGGTTGGTAAGCTCGTCGCCTATGCGCTGCAAAGCGAACCATTCGTGCATATCGACACGGATGTATTCATGTGGAAACGGCTGCCGCGCTGGCTTGAGGAAGAACCGGTGATTGCCCAGCATCCGGAGTATTTTTCCGAGAACGACGGTTGCTATCAGCTCGACGCCGTCGAAGCTGCTATGCGGGAGACTGGCGGCATTCTTCCCGAAGAATGGCTCTGGACACACGCGCGCAGTTCGTACCAACGCTCGGAGAATTGCGGTGTCTGCGGCGGCACGGACGTGCAGTTTCTGAGTTATTACGCGAACCTTGCCAGGTCGGCGGCGTTGCGCCCCGAGAACGAGCAGGGATGGCTCAGGCAAGCCAACACCTGGGTCCACAACATGATGGTCGAGCAATACGTGTTGGCAGCGTGCATCGAATATCACCGGCACAGGCCCGACTCGCCGTTCCACCACGTGCGGCCGGGCTACGTCTTCGCTTCCTGGGACGATGCCTGCGATCAAGCGCGAGCCGCGCAAGCAGGCTATACGCATTTGCAGAGCGGCGCGAAGCGGCACCCAGCAGTGGGTGCGCGCATCGAAGCGCGTGTGCGGCGGGACTTTCCTGGGTATCTTGGGCGGTGTCGGGAGATCGCGAAGGTGGGGGCGGCATAAGGTACATTCAGCGGAGAGTAGAATCGTCATCAGGTTCCGTTCGATAGATTCGCGATGACCGAGCGAGTCGCGATGTGTTTCGGAGGCAGCAATGATGTTTGCTTCGAAGATCGCCAGGCCGCAGACCAAGTCCACGCAAAATCCGACAGCCGGAACCGCCACTTCGCGACCTGCGCTTGCGAAGCATCGACTTGGCTATCGTCCAGTGGAACAGGCAGGCTCTCTTCAACGCGTGATCGATATCCGAACACCCCTCTGGCTGTTTCAGCGAGGGACTGGATCGGAGGCAAGCACTCCCATCAGCGACCACGAGCAAGAAAGGGACGGACCGAATGCGCCGCCCGTGAGCGCATCCAGCGGCACCTCAGGTTCTTTTGCGAAGATCGTGCTCTCCACTCTTGGACCAACACGCCGAGCGCAACTATCCTCGGGGGACGGCCATCAGGCGGCGATGCAACCGAAGCTTCTGATCGGATCAGTCGACGACCCTTTAGAACGCGAAGCTGACCGCGTCGCTGATGAAGTGATACGGATGCCGGATTGGCATGAGCAAGTCACTTCATCGCCGGTGCAGACAATGCGAAAATGCGCCGCTTGCGAGGAAGATGACAAGAAGAAACTGCAAATGAGGCCATCAACTGCGCCAGCGAGTGGAGCTGTCGACGCTCTTGCCTCAGTGCAGGACGTATTAGCGTCGTCGGGGCAGCCTTTAGACGCAACTGCCCGAGCCTATCTCGAGCCCCGGTTTGGGCACGACTTTTCGCGCGTTCGCGTGCACACCAATGATCGAGCAGCCAAGTCTGCGCAATCGATCGGCGCCTCCGCTTACACGACCGGATCGGATATCGTGTTCGCGGCCGGCCAGTATGATCCAGGCAGCAGAGCCGGCCGACACCTATTGGCGCATGAGCTGACTCACACCATCCAGCAGCGCGCATCATTTCCAAAGGTCCTTCGACAAGCGGATGATCGGCCAGATCCGGACGATGCGGGTGCAGCTCCAACGGCGAGTCTCGAGGATCGCGCCACGCGACCTGCCAGCAAAGCGGTCATTCACGCACTGAATAGCAGTAATCCCGAGGCGTCGGGCGGCATCGAAATCGGTAACTTTCCGGAGGCATACCGCATTCTGAATTCCCTGGCGATGTTCGATATTCTGGCCACGCTCGATGAACTCAAGAAATTGGGCGAGCTCCAGGTGCTGAGGGACCATACTAACGATGCGATCGGGGTGGATCTCCCGAGGATTGAAGTGGGCATTGCGGCGGTTGCTGATCGTACGACGATCACACAGAAAGGGTGGTCCCCGACGCAGGGCGAGGCGTTCGCAGCCCTGCCTCCTGAGCAACAAAAGGACGTTACCGATTTCCTCGGTGCTACTCCGAACACGCAGGCTACAGCACCGCTTATCACTGCGGAGGACGCTGTTATTATCGGAGTAGTCGTAGGCGCGCTCGCCGTGGGGGTGATAGCAGTCATTGTGGTACCAGAACTCGTCGCGCTCGCCGCTCCTGCAATAGCTCGAGTGGGAGCGCCCGTCATTATTAGAGTCGCGGCCGGTCTTGCGGCGGCTTCGGGGATCTCGACAGCGGGGGAAGGCGCGGTCCTTACTGGGGAGATCACCGCGATTGAAGCCGCACCAGCTGCAGTGGAGACTGCAAGCGGGGGCGCCCGTGGAGTGCAAGTTCTGCGAGTGGTCATGCAGGAAGTGCCAGCAACCGTTACTGCGCCGGCTTCACAGGCGAGTCAGGCGGTTATCAGCATTAGCAGTTCCGCATCGTCGATACCACAAGCAGCGATCATAACGGCGGGTGCTGCCGCTGGCACGCTATCGAGCGATAGTTCGAGCGCACCGAGGGATAAAGACAAGAAGGAGAAAAAATCGGTTTGCGACACGGAAACACCAACTGGCGAGCTTACGTCGTGGATTGGCTGGGGAACCGATCCTGATTACGCAACGATAGGAATGTGGAGGCAACAGCTGCTGCCGCTGACAACAGATTTTTCTGGCTGCGAGGTCTTCGAAACCGACCCGGGTGGTGGAACAGACTCTTGCTGGTATAACTATTCAGCGATATTCCCGTACAACAAGGTAAGCGGCGGTCCGCCGTGGATTGTTGAACCCGGCAATTATTGGAAAACAGATTACGTCGGCTGGCATGACTATGCTGTGGATTTCTACCGGAAGGATGGAAGAGCGCCTTGCGGATCCAGTTTTTTGCAATCCATGCATATCAGGCGTCCATCAGGTGGCGACCAGGAATATGCCCGGAATCAGTTGGCCGGTGAATTTGACGCGAATCAGGTTTCGAGCTCGCGGGCCGGCCAGACGGAGATTAGAAACTGGCCATAAGTTCGAATCGGTTGATGTGCAAACTAGGAATGAGGTCGCGCCAGCGAGGTTGATAACCCGCTCGAACACGTGACAAACGGTCTCGCTAATCAGGCGACGCATATGCCTGTGACGCTGGAGTTCGTCATCCGCGGTACCAATTTGAATCAGGGAGGTCCGAATCATGTTTGCACAGCGGTGTGCCAAGGCACAAATGAAACCTCCTGCGAGTCCGGCGAGCACATTGGGAAGCACTAATCTGCCACGCGGGTCTCGATCAGTTGTATCTGGCGCAACAGTGGGCACCATTCAACGGAAGCTCGTTGTTGGAGCGGTTAATGATCCACTGGAGCAAGAAGCCGACCGCGTCGCTGAACTGGTTATGCGTATGCCTCATCCAGCGCTATTCACTGGCGTGGGCCCCGCGCAGATCGCTCGCAAATGCCCGACTTGCGCCGAAGAACAGAGCACAGCCGTCGACAGCGAGCAGGTGCGACGGCAGTCAGACGACCAGGTCGGAGCAGAGGAGGATGAAGAGGGCTACGAAGATGTGGACGGTTCGACTGTGCGGCGAGCGGTAGATGCAGGTGCCCGTGCCAGCGGGCGGCGTGCCGTTTCGCAACACGCTCTGAACCTGCTTGATGCAACTCGTGGTCAAGGCGAGCCTCTGACGCCATCATTGCGGCGGTTCTTCAATCCTCGGTTGGGGCACGACTTTTCCCGCGTGCGGATACACGCCGATAGGACAGCTGCCCTGTTGAACCGGGACCTGCACGCCAAGGCGTTTGCAATTGGACAAGATATTTATTTCGGCGAAGGGCAATTCCAGTCGCACCCAGGGAAGCTGTTGGCCCATGAACTCGTCCATACGCTCCAGCAGAACAATCGGATCGATGGAGGGGCAGGGCCAACGCCCTTTCAAGGAAGTGCTGGACTTGTACGCAGGCAGCCGCTGGATGCGCTCGACGAACCGATTGCTGCGGATGTGCCACAGGTAGCCCAAACTCCTTGTCCGAACAGCGTGTCGCTCGGAACCGTCTCGCATCGCAATTTTGCAGATCAGTCGACGGCAGACCAAGCGAAGTTCAGGACCTACCTGAGCGCGAAGGCGACCATGAACGTCGGCCCTGGACCCGACCACACCGGCCATTGCATGAAGGAGACGTTAACGCCGGTGTCGAATAGCTGCCCTCCGGAGGCCATAGCACTCCTCAATTCGCCGCCTTGCTCCTCGAGCAAGTGTCTCGACATCAACAGATTTGGCAGCGGCCCAACGGCTTTCCTGGACGAGCATAAAACGAAGGGGCCGAGCAGCATTTTAGAGGGAACCGGCAAAAATTCCTGCACTGCCGTTTGCGATCAGGTTTACAAATGCGATCGCACCCGAGCTACGACCGGCAAGTTCCGCATCACGCGTAATTTTAAGGCTGAAACCGCCACGGATGCCGACGGCGCGAAAATCAACGTCACAACGGGAAGGGTGGAAAAAACGGCGCTCCCATAGTAGAGGCACACGCCGCGGAGACTTTGTAAACAAAAATAACTACTTGGATACCCCTTCTGCGTGCTTGTTGCCGAGCGATCTGATCATCGCGACTGATTTGCACTGAAGGCCGCGGTAGTGCACGTTAGTTCTCCGGGACGAAAAACGATTTCGATGGCTTTTCCGCGTACACCGCATCGGTGCAGCCTCGCAGCATCTTGCGAGTTGGCACTTGTCCGGACTGGCGAGCTCGACGCTGCGTGATCATTCGACGGCTTTCATAATAAAAGGGCACACGGCATCTGACGTGGTCGGACGAGTGTCCACCGGATATGGCTACAGATCTTGTGGAGTGATCTTCCGGCGGACAGTCTCGAGACTGCCAGCAGCTGCGTAAGTGGCGCTGTGCCCCAAGCCTCACGAGACCCATGGATTGGAGGGCGCACGAAGCCAGTCGCCGGCTCTGTATCGCAGACGTCCTATATGCGTGGCACGCATATCTCTGCCCGGCCCAACATCTGCCCACGGTCGTCAATTTGCCCCAAAGTGTTCTCCGCGCAGCATGGCGCGGACCACAGTGGACGGCGGAGACAACGACATGATGGAGATGACGGTTTCGATGGGCGCGCTTCTCGATGGGGTGGCGTGCGGTAACGGAGACGATCAATGACCGCAGCAACGCATACGAAGGTCTTGATCGTCGGTGCCGGTCCGACTGGCCTGGCACTGGCTATCGAATTGGGAAGCCGCCAGATTCCGTGCGTGGTGGTCGAGCGCAACGATAGGGTTGGCTATGCCCCGCGCGCGAAAACGACCAATGTCCGGACCCGCGAACATCTGCGTCGCTGGGGTATTGCGGACAAGCTCGCCGCCGCCTCGCCACTTGGGCTTGATTACCCGTCACACGTGCTCTTCATCACGCGGCTGGCGGGTCACATGCTGGCGAGATTCGACAACGCGCTGGACTGCAGCCCGGAACGCAATCCGCATTATTCAGAACACGGGCAGTGGATTCCGCAATACATCCTGGAGGAAGTGCTGCGCTCTCATGCCCAGTCTCTGCCCACTGTGATCATCGGCACCAGTGCCTTGGTTGAGAGCCACAACGTGTAGCCTTGTGCGCGTCGTGCGTCGAGGAACTCCCCGAGAACCGGGTCGGTGAGCATCGTTGCATCTAGTCGCCTGGACGCAAGCCAGCGGCTCAGATTACCAAGGAGCTGAAGTTGATTCGCTGCGGCGTTGGGCCGGTAACGAATCTCCTGAACGATTGATGTGAGCATGATGGTTCTTCGTCCAGTTGTACAAGCCAGATGCGGCTTTGCCGATCGCTGTTGTCCGGCGTGGATTTCTGGCTGGTTGTACGACTCCGGATCAAGGAGAAAGTGTCTTATTAACGGACATCCAGATCGGCGGTCCGCCTGCTTGTACTACCAGGTGTCTGACATGATCGGCACAGCCCCGTTGCCTTTGCAGCACGGCGCACGCACTCTCGACTTACAAGAGAACTGCCTGCTGCAAAAGTTCCAGCGCCTTCAATTCGTCCAGTCGACCCGTCCGTGCCTTACCTGCCAGCGTCTTGATCAATGCTTCGGCGATTGGCGCGATGCCGTGAAGATTGTCCAGGCTTGTCGCGGAAGCGGGTTGCGTCACCGGATCTTGGTGCGACGTCGCGGCGACTGGCGGCGGCTCACTTTTTGCCGCTGGGACGGACGGTAGCCCACTATCGCCGTTGGCGGCATGGCGACCGGCTGGCTCGTCGGAGGCATCGCCTGAATGATTTCGCCGGCTGACACTGATCCCATTCGCTTCTACGGAATCTGCGGAAACAGGTGAGGCGCTTTCCAGAGCGCTCGCGACACTCGTGCGCGGGCGTGGGCGTGGACCGCGCACCTCTACCTTCGCATCTGCCGCCGTTTCCCGCAGGCTTTCGCTGGATGCGGTGGCGAGCGGCTCCTGTCGTTCAACAGGCTCGCGACCGCGCGAAGCAGGGGTCAGCAAACACGACACCGATTCCGGAATCTCCGCTTCGGATCGCGGCGTATCCAGCCAGCCAGCGGGCAGGCCAAGCCGCTCAGTGAAACGGTTTGCTTCAACACTGTCCATGCGCTTCTTGCCATAAAGTCGATGGGCCATGTTCGATCCGCTCATGGACATCACCACACCCAACCTTGCTTTCGATCCGTTGCGACCCGTGAGAACGTGGAGGTTATCCCGTCGAACTTTTGCGACCGTGGCCTCGTCTTCCAGCGCCAGCGCCAGCGGTTGCTGCTGGATCGCTTCAGACGCTGCTTTCTGTTTCGATCGCGAAGCTTTGTGCGGTACAGCGGCGTCGAGCTGCAGGGTCGTTTCGCGTCTACTGCTTCTGACGTTCCCCGGGGACCCGCCAGTTGGTTTCTTCGGCATTTCCGTTTCCTTGGACAGGTTATCTTCAGTAGATGATGGTTGGCCGCCGTCCGGTGCAAGGTAAGCACCTCACGACGACCGTCGTAGACGACGGCGAGAACCGACATCAAAGTGGTGCCCATCATTTTCGATTTGATGGACATCACTGTGACAGAGTCGGAAGCCAAGCCGGGTAGCCGCAAGGGCCGCCCGAATTATGATCGCGAGTTTCGACGCCGGCTTGCGGCCGCGGCATGTGAGCCTGGTGCGTCGGTCGCGAAGCTGGCGCGGGACAATGGCATCAATGCAAACATGCTGTTCACTGGCGGCGTCGCTATCGCGAGCAATTGCAGGCCGAAACGACGTGCCTGATTCCAGTGGCGGTGGTTCATGAGACGCCGCCGCAGCGCGTGGCGATGCCCCCAGATGCAAGGGACGTCTGCAACCGGACTGCACGAGCCGGGACGATCGAGATCCGGTTCGGTGACGTGGTAGTCAAGGTCGACGGCGTTGTCGACGCCGACACGCTACGCGTCGTCCCGGGGAGCGTGCGATCGTGATCTCTCTACCCACGGGTACACGCGTCTGGCTGGTGGCAGGCGTCACCGACATGCGCTGCGGGTTCCAGGGGCTGGCGGCAAAGGTGCAGACGGCGCTCGAGGACAATCCGCTGGGTGGCAACGTGTTCATCTTCCGGGGCCGGCGCGGCGATCTGGTGAAGGTCATGTGGGCGACCGAGGACGGGCTCTGGCTTCTTGCGAAGCGGCTTGAGCGTGGTCGCTTCGTCTGGCCGCAGGCCGATGGCGGCAAGGTCCATCTGACGGCGGCGCAATTGTCGATGTTGCTCGAAGGCATCGATTGGCGGCAGCCGCGTCGCACCGCTGCACTGTCGATGTTGTAAACCGAGCAGAAGACTCGTAAACTGCGCCGCATGTCGAACGGCGCCGAATTTCCTGACGATGTTGAAACTCTGCGGGCCTTGCTGGTCGAGGCCCGTGCCCAGCTTGCGAGCGCGATCTGGAGATCGAGCAGCTCAAGGCGCAGATCGACAAGTTCAAGCGCATGCAGTTCGGCCGCAAGTCCGAGCAGTTGGACCGGGAGGTCGCGCGGCTCGAAACCGCGCTCGAGGACTTGACCGGTGAGCGTGGTGTCGCTGATGTGCGACGCGCCCGCCAATCAAGCGCGAGCACGCCTGTGGGCAACGCATCGCCAAAAGAAGCGCTGCCGCCGCATCTGCCACGCGAAGAACGCGTACTCGACGCCGACGCGACCTGCCCGAAGTGCGGCAGCGCCATGCAGCCGCTCGGAGAAGACGTGTCCGAGCAGCTCGCCCGCGTCGCGGCAATGTTCAAGGTGATCCGCACGATCCGGCGCAAGACGGTCTGTCCGTGCGGCCACCACTTCTCGCAGCCGCCCATGCCCGGCCTGCCGATCACGCGCAGCATTGCCCATCCGAGCCTGCTGGCCGACATCCTCGTCTCGAAGTACGCTGACCACGCGCCGTTGTACCGGCAGTCGCAGATTGCCGCGCGCGACGGCGTGAAGCTGGATCCGGCCAGCATGGGACGCTGGGTCGGCCAGTGCGAGGCCCTTTGCGTGCCGCTGACCGAGGCACTGCGCCGCTACACGGTGGCACAGTCGAAGCTGCACGCGGATGACACGCCGATCCCGGTGCTCGAGCCGGGCAGGAAGAAGACAAGGACCGGGCGACTGTGGGTGTATGTGCGCGATGACACCCGTTCGGGCTCGACCGAACCGGCCGCGGTGTGGTTTGCTTACTCGCCCGACCGCAAAGGCATCCACCCCCAGACCCATCTCGCTGGATTCGAGGGCATCCTGCAAGCCGACGCCTACAGTGGCTTCAACGAACTGTACGAGGGCGGCAAGATCCGTGAAGCTGCATGCTGGGACCACGCGAGACGGTACCTCTACGACGTGCATGCCCGAACGCCTACCGAGGCGACCCGAGAGGTGCTCGAACTGATCGGTGGACTTTACGGCATCGAGGCGGACATCCGTGGCAAACCCGCTGCTGAACGGCTGTGCGTGCGGCAGGAGAAAAGCGTGCCGCTGCTCGCGACCATCAGGACGTGGATGACGGACAAGCTCGCAACGCTGTCGAAGAAATCCGAACTGGCCAAAGCGATCCGTTACTCGCTCAACCAGTGGGACGCGCTCGCGCTGTACTGCGAAGAGGGTCGTGCTGAGATCAGCAACGCCTTGGCCGAAAACGCGCTGCGCTGTGTGAGTCTGGGCCGCAAGAACTTCCTGTTCGCCGGCTCCGACAGCGGAGGCGAGCGGGCAGCCGCGATGTACGGTCTGATCGGCACATGCAAGCTCAACGGGATCAACCCGCGCGCCTACCTCGAATACGTCCTGACCCATATCGCTGACCATCCCATTAACCGCATCGACGAACTGTTGCCCTGGAACGTGGCCACGAAGCTGCCTCGGCAGTCTGGCCCATCGGCGTCTGCTGACACGTAACCCGATTCCCGATCATGCCTCACGCGGGCGCCGCGTTGCGGACGGCCGTCGCGAGGTGCTTACGGTGCAAGCACCGTGTTGGATTCTTCAGTCACGCTTTCCCGCTCATCATCCAGGCTCGCGAAATCAAGCGGCGACTTCAGGCGCGCTATGGTTTCGACCGAGAGAACCGGATGGGACTGGTCAAAGAAGCCGTGCGGTAGCCCAAGCGTGGTTTCCATGTGAAATGCGGTCTCGGGCGTGAACCGTTCACCTTTTGTCAGTTCAGCCACTCGCGTCATGCTGGATTGAAGTCCTAACGCGATGTTCTCAGCACCCACAGCATCGACGAGGAACTGGAAGGAACGTGTTTTGAAAATCGAAGCGGTTTGTGCGGAGTCTCGAGGCGGCGCTTTCGCGTACGGTTGCCCCTGCCGGTTGGCTGGAGATTTTTTCACGTGACGGGGCTGACGTTGCGCGCCGTCCCGAACTCCCGCATATCGTCCGCGGGTTTGACTCATAAAGTGGGGGCTCCGTGCGGTCGTTGATGTTTGACTTCCGGATTATAGGCGAGGCAATGATGGAATCACGCGTCCGTAATTTCGTCAGCAGCTCAGGTCTTTTCTCCTCGTGCACGCCGATTTGATCAACCGGTAGGCACCTGTTTGCTGGAAGCTTTTGTCGGCTTCCTGGCGACCTTTGGTGCGGTCTTCTGAGTGGCGGGAACGTTCACGCGCGTCTTGATAGCAGGCGGTGTTTTTTTCTTGGACCGACGAGCTTTTTTCAGCTTCCGTTCTACCTCGGCGAGTAGCTCGGCGGGCGAGCATTTCAAAGCGGTTGCCAGTGCGAACAGCATCGTTAGCGTTGGCTGGTGCTGGCCGAGTTCCAGCATGCTGACATAGTTGCGACGTATATTGGCCTCGAAGGCGAGCTGTTCCTGCGTTAGCTCGGCGTGAATACGGCGCTCGCGCAGAATGGCGCCAAAGACTTCGGCCAACTCCAAATTTCTCTCCCAGTGAAATGGGAGCACTGTCCAATCGGCGCTATAATTTGTCTTCCCAGTACACTGGGAATTAGATGTTTTGTATGTAGGCGAAGTCCTTGTCCAGTAAGGATGTATGAATTTTTTGATGTCGGCGGACGTGCGCGAAGCGATGGTGCTCCCGAAGAAATCGCACTTCGGCATCAGGTGGTTGATTTATCGCGAAAGCGTTTGAGGTTGTGGTTGAATGTTTGTGACTAGTGAAAAGAACCGTTTGCCTTCGTCGGCAGTGCCGTTTGAGCCTGAGGGCGCAGGGGTGTGGGGGGTGATCTCGCAATTGATGCCGCGGGATGTACTGATCCTCCGGGTCTCGCCGCGGGGTTCGCGGGCCGTGCCGACGATTGTGATGATGGACCTGACCGGAAGCGCGCCGTCGCTTGAGCAGTTCGCGGGCGGGGATGTCGTGCTGCGCGACGCGGCCGTGCTGAGCACGAAGCTGGCCCGGGAGGTCGACCAGTGGACGCTCGAACCGCTGAGCGAGATCCGGGTGAGGGCAACCGAGCCCGAACAGTACAGCCGGGGCGAGCGACTGGTGACGGTGACCCGGTTCACGACGTCGGCAGGACGCACGTTCTCCGTGCCGTACGCGCTGGCGACGCGCCCTGCGCGCGGCAGGCGGCTATGGCGGGCGAAGGCGCCAGCCGCCGCCCGTCGCTGACCGGGGCTGGCAGTGGATGCACATCCCGAGGTGGGGCCGGGCAGGGCCATTGAGGAGCCGGACATCCTGCCGCGCCGGCGTGGCGGCCTCGTGCTGTATCTCGATTTCGATGGAGGGTGCTTCACCCGGAGGACGTGTGGCGCCGTCCGGGCACCGGGCCGTCTGTCGCGAGCCCGCCGGGCCACGCGCTGTTTCAACACGCGGCGCTGCTTGCGCGCTGTCTCGCCGCCCCCCGCGCTGCGCATCGTGCTGTCGACGAGCTGGGTGCGCGTGTTCAGCAGCACGCGCAAGGTCGCGCGCCGCCTGCCGCCTGCACTGTGTCAGCGGGTGGTGGGCGCGACCTTCCACGGCCGGATGGATCCGGGGTGGTTCCAGTCCGTGCCGCGTGGGGGCGACGTGTGCCGGCGTCAGCCCGCCGCGTGGCTTGCGCTTGACGACGGACCGCGGCTGGCCGGCCGTGTGCCGGAACCATCTGGTAAGGACTGGTCCGGTGCTGGCGATCAGCGCGCCACCAGTCCCGGCAGAACTGCTGGCGCGGCTTGGCGCGATGCACCGGCCGGAAGAAGGCTGGCGATGATAATCCGCCTTATCGCGGCCAGCGTGTACTCGCCGGCTCGAGGGGGCATCCGGAGAAATGACATGAGTCGACGCAGCAAACGGCCGGCGCTGCCGCCCGACGAAACCTGCGGGCAGTTGCGCGCGCGGCTGCGGCGCTTCGCGCTCGCGACCTGCGACGACGCCACCCGCGCCTCCAGAACCGCGACGATCCCGTTTCCGGAGCACGTGAGCGTGCTCGCCGGTCCGCTGCGCCGCGTGCGTCCGCCGGGTACGGAGCCGGCGCGGGCTCACAGCAACGCCGGAGAGCCAGACCAGGATGATGAGGACAGTCAATGAAGAACCCGGAACGCGGGGGCGATGGTCAGTGGCGCGGATCACACCGTGCGGGCCGTCCAGGCCGGTTCAATCAAGCAGGAGCAAACAGATGCTGAATGTCGAATGGACCGGCCACGGCGATCGGCCGGCGCGTCCCGGTCACGCGAGGAGGCGCACGCGGCCATGACCGATACCCGCTATCACGGCGCGCTGGTGTATCCCACCCCGACCGGGGATGCCCCCAGCTGGGACAACCGCTACTTCATCGACACCGAGTTCACCGATTTCCAGCGCTGCCAGCTGATCAGTCTCGCGGTCGTCGGCGAGAACGGGAACGAGTTCTATGGCGAGCGCACCGACTTCGACCGGACACTGTGCAGCGACTTTGTCCGCACCGTGGTGCTGCCGCAACTCGGCCAGTTCGAGGGGCGCGCAATGCCGTTCGCAGCACTGCGCGAGGCATTACGCGCCTGGCTCGCGGACATCCCGGGCGATGGGGCGCCGGTGCTCTGTTACGACTACGAGACGGACCTGAACCTGTTCCGGTTTCTGCTGGACGGTCCCCTGCCGCGCGGCTGGCGGCTGGAAAACATCGCGGGCCGGCGCGACCGGGAGCGGCGCGCAACGTACTTTGCCCGTTATGGTGGCGAGCACCATGCGCTGCATGATGCGCGGGCCAATGCGTATGCCTGTACCCGCTGAACCTGGGACGCGGCTGCGTCGCATCCACGGATGCGCGATTGGCGGTGGTGCTGGCCAGTGAAGTAGTGCCGTGACTTGTCGCTGACGCTGGCTCCCGAGGGCAGAGGCCGGAACGCGCACCGCGCAGTCGGCCACGCAGTTCAACAGGGCGCAGGCGATGGCCCCGCACGGCGCCGTCGGGATGCGTTTCCGCAGGACGGCTGCACTGGGTGAAAAGGTCAACAGAAGGAGAGATCGATGCTTCGGGTCACCGTTGAGTTGCTGCCCGGCGGACGCGAAAGCGAAAAGCATGTCATCGCGACCGCGGATATTGCGCGGGTGCGCGGCGGCGCCCTCCCGGATTACCGGGTGGCCCTGAACGATGCGGCGCTCGGTGAGGTCGGTGAACGCGCGCTGGTACGGGGCTATCCGCGACGGGCAGGCAGCGTGTGGGACCTGGTTGCACGCGGTCTTGCCACGGCGCTGAACCGGGGCCGCGAAGAACTGCCACCAAGACCGGTGAAGCCGGAGGTGACGGTCCACACGAACGAGGCAGGCTACCGTTACGTGCGTCTGGATGAGATCCCCGAGCCGGTCCGGACGCTCTTTGACGGGACCTTGGCTGGTTCGGGCATTCCGGATCACGGCTGCGCTTTCGCGCACGACTGGTTCGATTTCCTCAACGGCCAACGCTGATGCCAGGACACAGGCTCCACGTCGCCGGCGCGTCTGACGTCCATGTGACGTGGATCGCCGCTGGAAATCCGGGCGAACTGATGATTGCCGCCCGTAGTCGGACCCGCATGTCGCACCCATGTCGTGGAGCCATTCGTGCAGTGTTCGCGACCGTTCGGGTCGTTGTCGCCTGTTTGCCGCACGCGGGGTCCCGGCCCACCTGCCGGTAGTAGAAAGGAATTTTTTGATGCTGATGACAATTACACAATGGGCCGATGCCACCCGGGCGCCCCTGACGGAGTCACATCAGGCATGGAAGTATGTCGCCTGGACCTGCGGGACGGTGAGCTTCTGGGTGATCCGCTCGGATGACGACGCACCCGATGTGCCCGACGTATCCGACGCGCCGGAAGGCTGGCTGGTCGCCGGCCCCCAGGCTCTGCACGAGGCTGCCGGCGAATTCGACCCAGGTACCATTGCGGTCTACGTGCTTGACCGCGTCGGGACGCAGAATGCGCGGCTGAGCCGGGTCACGGGGCTGTGGCGGGAAGTCGGTGCGCCGCACGACGCATCGTGCTACTGGTACGCCAACGACAGCGGCGAACTTAAGCCCTGCACGCCTTCGCCGCGGCCGCCACGCGCAAGGCTGGAACTGGCTGTCAGCCTGGTGCCCGAGCCGCCGCCGCGTGCTGCCTGTGCATGAGATGGAGATCCAGGCTGGCGGGCGACCTGTCAGAACCCACCGGGCGGACAGGGGCCCGCGTTTGACAGTGAATGACCGACTCAGCGTGGATCGTCCATGTGTATTGAGCCATGGATTCATCCCGGAGCGTGTGATGGAGAAAACACAACCGGACGGTCGCGATAGAACGGCGGCCACTTCCTTGCGGGCCGGGATGGAGGAAAAGGCAGCCGGAGCGGTGCCTGACGGCGCGCACTGGCTGACGGCTCAGACGGTCGGTGAGCGGCGCGGTTCGGAATTCGCCCGGGACACGGCGGACCGGTGGCAGGCAGAGGGCAAGGTGTTTGCCATTCAGTGGGCTGGTGAGACCTTCTATCCCGGCTACGTTTTCGACGCTCAAGGAAACCCGATCCCCGAAGTGAAGGCGATCCTGAAGGTGTTTGAAGGCTACAGGCCTTTCCGGAATGCCTCATGGTCGAGTCGACGAACAGCATGTTGCGAGGCAAGCGTCCTCGCGAAGTTCTGGCGTCGGCCCCCTCGGCAGTGCTGGAGGCTGCGGGGGATCACGCGGCAGGAGCACTGCATGGGTAGTCCACTGGGAAGGCTTGCCAACTCTGGCTCCACGATCCCCAGCGCGTTTGCGGAAATGCGGCGGGGCCGCTGCACCCGGTGCATCCCACGCCTCGAGGGACAAAATGGACATCCGGCCACTTCACACTGACGATGACTATCGGGCGGCGCTGGCAGAAGTGTCGGCGCTCGTCGACCAGGAGCCGGAATCCGGCACGCCGGAAGGCAACAGGCTGGAGATCCTGAGCATCCTCATTGAGCATTACGAGGACGCGATAGGGACGGCGCATCTGCTGCGGTCTCCGGCCAATGCCGCGCATCTGGAACGCTCTATCACCCAGTTACGTGGAATCATCCGAACGCCAGTTCGGCCAGTGTCGGTCGATAACATGAGCGAATCGGTCCGGGACACTGCAATGACCGGCTACAACACCGACTTTGCATTATGGGCCGAGGAACAGGCGCTCAAGCTACGCGCCGGCATGCTCACTGAACTGGATCGCGAGAACATCGCGGAAGAACTGGAGAGTCTCGCGCGCGCACTGCGGCGTGAGGTGGTTGATCGCCTCGCGCGGCTGCTGCAAAACCTTGTCCAGTGGCACTTTCTGGACGGCGTGCGCCTACCGGCGTGGTACGTTGCAATTACCGACGAGCGCGACATGATCCCGCGCATCCTTGATGATGCGCCGAGCCTTCGCGCGACCTTGTCCGAGACTTTCGCGGACGCGTGGCAGGAAGCCCGGGAGCGGGCAAGCGGCGCGACGGGGCTCTCTGATCGCATATTTCCAGAAGCGTGCCCCTACAGCCCTTCTCAAGCGCTTGATGCAGCATTCTGGCCCGAGTGGAACACCAGACAGGAAGGCCCAACGCGCCTCGAGCAGCTGCGAGGTTCAGTCCGCCGATACGACAACCCGACTGGGTCGGTCTGGCCTGGTGACGGCCCTGAATACCAGGAAAGCATGCGAGCGCAATGGGATGACCGAGACCGTCCGAAGGAGAACCCATGAGCACCAAGGTGACCCTTGCATACCGCAATTCCGAAGGCGGCAAACCCTCGTGGCATCTTTATGAGGAGGTATTTGAAGCGGGCGTCGTATATCTTCAGCTTGAGGGCGTTGCTATCGATTTCACCACGCTCGGCAACATGGAACACGCGCCAGGCACCGTAGTACTGCGCGTTCCAGTCGAAACCGCGCAGCAGCTGGGATTGCACACCAGCGTGCCGGCTGAAGAGTGGACGCGAGTCTGCGACCACGAGAAGTAATCGAGGGAGCAGCCACCAAAGAACGAGCGTTGAGCCGATGTCCCTGTTGCGGCCGCACGTGGCACCTTTTCGACGGAAGGAGCGCCATGTCGATGACACTCGGATAGAGCTAGCTGAACAAGCCAACTGGACTGCTCTTGCGGAATCCCGAAGCATCCGGGAGGCCGCCACTAGTGTTTACCAACCTCAACTTGCGGTGTGGGGTGGGCCGCTCCACTCTGGAAGCAGACGGAGGAGCAACGCACGCAATTCGGCCATTGCGGACGGTGGCCGCCGAAGAACGTGCGGCAGGTCGAGATCGCTTAGCCGACATTCGCGACCCGGTACCAGCGAATGTCAGCATTCGTTATTGGCGATGAGTCTTGTCGACCCGTTCGCGCCCCTCAGTTAACGTCTGCGAATGCCGCCCCGCGCTCGAAAGCAGCCGTTCCGCCCACGGCACCCGGTTGGACGTATCGAGAGGCCGCTGATTCCCGTTCGCTCCCGTCCATGCTTACGAAGGACTTTTCTGTCAGATCGGAGGAGCCGGTTGTCGATCCATCCGCGACCCCTGGTGGCTTGGCGTGTCGCCGTGCGACACATCAGGCGTTATGTCAACAGGCACCTCGGCTGGATGAATAACTGCGGCCGAAACTGGCAGACATCGGCTCGTAGCAGGAACGCACGTTGCGCGCTCCATATCCACGGTCGGGCATTACCGGCCCCTTATTTATAAACGGAGGTGCTATGACGCAAATAACCATGGATGAACATGACGATTCCGGAAATAGACGGCAATCAGGCGATGCGGGTCGGGCGGATGAACTCACCTCGGAGCAGGCCGCGCAGCGAGCACTCGATGAAGGCGACAACGAAAAAATCGACAGGACCCTTGATGAGCTTGACGTTTCAACCACCGAGTCGGGCAAGAATCAAACTTCCAAACCGGATACGGAAGGGTCCAATTCCTCGAGCAAAAATCTTGATGAGCAGAACGAGTGAAGGGGCGGCACCCACGGGTGACCGTAGAGGGCGTGCGAATTCCGGTCGTGAGGCGCCATTTTGTTTCGACGGTCAAAGGTGCTGGCGGATGAGACGGCGAGTGTCCATCAGCGATCAGCGACTACCGGGGCCGAACCAGAAGGCGCACACTATTGCCTAGCGGTGGCTCGACCGCGCGAGTGGGCTTCCGGCGAAGGGGTCGTTTTTCCAGTCCGCACCGGTCCGCGTTGCCGGCTGGGCGAGCGCTCCGCACGGAAGCTCAAAGTGCCCGATTGATTGTCCCGCGCTAATAGCCTGTCTAAGCCATTGCGGCACCTCGCCTTCACCGCTCCAGGTATCACCACCCGCGCTACGATAGCGACCCGTGTCCGATCCCGCAGGCTCAGTCGCCAGGAAGGTAGCGAGGTCATCCGGGCTGATGCCGAAGTCATCCATGCGGTGGCGGAGATACGCAATCATGCTGTCCCGTTTCCGTTCGTCCATAAGGCGTTCCTATAAGGTATCTTGCTGTCGCTTCTCATCCATCAGAGGCCGGCGAGGTGCGGGGGTGAAAGGGGCGACATGAAACTGGGCCAGGAAACCATCCGCGGCGACCGTGAGAAAAGACGCCGTCAAGGCTTGCCTGAAGCCAGCTGGCGCCGAAGTACAGGGAAAGCACGTGTCATTTGAGACTCGCCGCTTCGCATTTCGGTGAAATATCGTCTCCAGCTGCGCCTAGGTAACGCTTCACAGATGCTGAACAGCAGTCGCGTAGGACTTCGCAGCTTCCTTCAACTGCCCGGCCGCGGCCTGTACGCGCGTGGGCAGTTCGCTCAGCGCGAGCAGGGTGTCCGCACCGTCCAGCCGCCTGCGAAGCTCCACCACGAGATCCATGACGCTGGCGTCACCCACCCGCCGGCGGTTGCTTTGTCTGGAACTCACACTGGAGCAGTCGACAAGGCGATCAACCTTGCGGAAGTATGCTTGAGCAGCTACGCGGTGCCTTGCATACAGCGAGGCAACATTTGACTTTGAAAGACAGTCTTTAACGACCTCGGGATTCATGTCGAAATGAACCTGCAGCGCGTCGGCGGCATCTGCCCGGTGAAAACATGCCACCTGATCAAACAGCGTCTCGCCGTCCGTGTCGATGAGATCGATCCAGACCTCACCATCTTCGAGGATCTGGCCGGCGCGAAGAATCACCCGCTCGTCCTCATTTGCATAAGCGAGCATCCGGTGTCCGTCGACATCATCAACCGGCATCTCGAACACCTCGACCAGTTCCCCGCTTATTGCGACCTGCATGACCAAAAACGCCATCTCTGCTCCTTGCAATGGGAATGACGGGAATACCGCTGCGCGGATCAAGCGATCCGACCTGGCGACCGATATGAGTGGCGTTTCAGGGAGACCAGGCGTGACCCCGACATCTTGGCGCTTTCTTCAGTACGACGTTTCGCGCCAACCTGGTTGATGTGGACACATGGCCCCGGCGACACCAACATCTGACCGGCAGGCAGCCTCTTGGCGGCCATGAGATCCGGCGGTCGAAGGCCGGCGACAGGGGTGCTTGCATCATGACGGGACAGATTTTCATCTCACCGGGGAGCGCCACGCATGGCCGCTCGTGCGCTGCAGGCCATGCCAACTTAACCGCGACTGTCGACCCAGCCGCGCGCCCATGCTGTCGCGTGCCCCACAGCCTGTGTTTCGCTATCGAAATAGTTGAGCGCATCAAACTTGTAGGCGACTGGCGCAGCACTGCGGGCGTCACTTCTTGTGAGCAGCAGATTTGCAGCAAACCAGCCGTCAGGTAACCGGTGAGCGGATGGGGAGATTGAATAACCGTTGTACTGGTGAACAGGTTTATTATTTTGCATAAGCGATAACCGACCGCACGACATCATGTCGTACAGGCGAAATATTAAAAAATGGGGCGAGACGGATCGTGTCGAAAAGACAAATGATGCGCGCGTCGAAACGCGACGATCAGATCGGGAGCGCATGGCTCCGGCGAGGATGCTAGTCAAGCTAACAAGCAAAGGGCCGGTAGACCGGCCCTTGAAATACTTACTGCGGCGAGATATTCGCGGCCTGCATACCCTTCGGACCGCGCTTTGTCTCGTAGCTGACCTTCTGGTTTTCTGCGAGCGTCTTGAATCCGTCGCCCCGAACTTCCGAGAAGTGCGCGAACAGATCGTCGCCGCCAGCGTCAGGAGTAATGAAGCCAAAGCCTTTGCTATCGTTGAACCACTTGACAGTACCGGTATCCATGAGATTCCCTGAAATAAAAATAACAGCTCCGGTGCGGAGCGACAAAAACTTCAAGGAAGAAGAGAGGACAGCGAGTACCGCGCAGAAGAGGCGGAAAATGGTGATCAGCAATCGAGCTTCTTG
The DNA here is from genome assembly GCF_902859935.1 of Paraburkholderia fynbosensis. GTDB lineage: Bacteria > Pseudomonadota > Gammaproteobacteria > Burkholderiales > Burkholderiaceae > Paraburkholderia > Paraburkholderia fynbosensis. Next base: position 116,468 of record NZ_CADIKI010000016.1, on the reverse strand, counting down.
AATATTTCGAGGTTCACGATATAGTGCCGGAGTGGGTCTGTCAATGCTTTTCGCAATGGGCTCCTCTCTCATCAGACGGTCCTTCGACGCAACGTGATGGAGGCTTCTCGTTCGCCGACAAAGTGCGAAGGACCGTTCCTGGCCGAGAGTACGCATTCACGGCAACCGCCGCTATGCGGTCGTTAAAAATTTCAGCGGCCGCTCTATAGAACGTTCATCGAACTGGCGCTATCGGCCAACAACGGACGGTCGACGTCCCTACGGGAATCGTTGACAATTTCGGCATTGCGATGACGGCTAGGAGCGTGCAATCAAACTGCAATCGCGGAATCCCGCTGCACCTCTTCTCACGAGCCTGAAGGCGGCGGATGAAAGTCGGGATGCCCCTCGGTGCGCTCACCACGTGCAGAAGCCCAGAAGTATTTCGCGTGATGCTTGTAGACGTCGGTGGCTTCCGATAGGTCGAAGGCCAGACCTTGAACCAAACTCAACAGTAGGCGCATGATTTCGAGATTGTCTTGATAGAACGTCTCAATCTCGTCATCGGTCGCCCAAACAGGCGGCTCACCTTCCTCGTCTTGCTGCCCCGGGGTATCCGGTCCCGCTACTGCCACCGGTGCCTTTGGCAATTGTCGGTGCGCCAGATGCTGGTGACGTAACATCTTTAGCTTCTCCAGAACGTCGAAGGCTGCGCCATTCACGCTGTATTTGCCGATCAATTCCAGTATCTGATCCCGTTTTGGCGTGAGTGCTTCCCTCATGGTGTCGGGTGCGAACCTGGAGCGAAGGCCTGTGCGCCCCGCCCGGTACTGAACTAAGGCTTCGAAGAATTTCCTTTCCCGTAGACGATCCGCTATCAGGCTCATCCTCACAGCCTGTTTGTTGGTATCCCATACGCGCGTCAGCGCCAGTAATAACTCACGACGCAGCGACAACCGAATGATCTGAAAGGCATGTGCCGCATAGGAAGTGCCGATACGGGCATGAAGGCCGGTGTCATATGCCGCCGGTCGCCACGTCTCATGGAACATAACCGCCAGTTCGATCTCCTGTCGGGCCGTGTCGACGATTTTCTTCAATCCTTCGATCTCTTGTTGGGCATCGTCCATCTGCGTCGTCCACGAGCTAAATCACTTTAATCATAACGCGCAGATGCAACCGAGTCCGGTCACTTCGAGACATTCGGAATGCCCCCAGATTGTCGACGATCGGCAGGCCGTCCTTGACTGCATCGTTTTCGTTGGGCAATATATTCTCATGAACCGCACTGCTCTCAACTTCATGATGTGCACCATGACCGCCGATGGCGAGCCGTGGGAGTCGTGACGTTCTAAGATCACATGTAGACTTTCTCAACGGCCCCGCCAGTCATGACGGGGCCGTCTCTTTTCATTCGCCCCGAATTGCATTGACGTAAAATCGGAGCGAATACACATGCATTACAAAAAGCGCAATCCCGTTTCTCGGAACCTTTCGCACGTGGCGACTTGGCCGCTCAAGTCGAGGAGCGCGGCATGCTGACCATACGAAAAGCGACCTGCGATGACGTGTTCGACGCGTGGCATATTCGTAAAACATCGGTGCATGCTGCATGCACTGGTCACTATCCCGCAGCGGCTCTCTCGGCGTGGGTCAACGGTACGCCTACCGAGAAATGGGCCAGCGTCGTTGCGCGCGACTTCTACGTTGCTACGGATGAGGATGTAGTCATTGGTACAGGAATGCTCACGGTGGCAAATGGCCAAGTCGACGCTATCTTTGTGCGGCCCTCTCACATGGGGCTCGGCATTGGGCGTGAGATGTTGCAATTTCTCGAATCGCTGGCCGTCGATCACGGCGTTACCACGATGCACCTCGATGCAACGCTGAACGCGGCACCTTTCTATCGCCACTGCGGTTGGTCGGGAGATTCGGTTTCGACGTACCGCACCCCGCGCGGACTGGAATTGGCTTGCGTGCCGATGACGAAGCGTCTGGCCGTCTCGGCCGTCGGGCCGACGACTGCCGCTCGCGTCGGGCAGAGGTCGGCCATTTTGGCACATTCGACAGAATGGCTTGGATCGCCAACAATCGGAAAGGCACGAACTCATCGGGGGTGAAGGTGTCGCTGCACGTTGATAACGAAAGCTACATTTGTCGGCTGAGGAAAAAGGTTGGCAGGGATTTGATTTTAAGTCCTTCCGTTGCAGCCGTGATTCACGATCATGAAGGCAAGCTGCTACTTCAGGAGAAATCGTCCGGAGAGGCGTGGAGTTTGCCCGCTGGTGGAATTGAACTGGGAGAAAGCCCGCAAGAGGCAATCTTCCGCGAGGTAATGGAGGAAACCGGATATGCGATCCGCATTCACGGCATTCTCGGCGTGTTTGGCGGACGGCGGTTCCGATACACGTATCCAGGCGGCGACCACGTCGAATACGTGGTGACTCTATTCCAATGCAAAATCATTGGCGGCTCCGGGATACCCAGCGATTCCGAAACCAAGTCAACTCAATATTTCGGAAGGCACGAGATGCCGGAACTGGCACTCCCGTATCCGAAAGACGATTTGTTTCGCCCTTTCTAAGATCACAGCCGGACGCCGTTGCTGTTTGACATGCTTCGAAATTCGGCCAACAGCGGGCGATCGACCTCAGCGGACAGGTCGCTGGCAATGTCAAACTGTTATGTCTTGCATGCGACGACGTTATTCGGGAGAGTGTTTATATGCGACGGATTCTTGCGATTGGGGGATTTTCCAACGGCGAGTCGGAGTTCCTCGCCGCTACATATATTCGCGAACTGATCGGGAAACCAAATCCCAGAATTTGTCTTCTCTCTACCCCGGCCGCTGACCCGTCAATGTTGATCAATGACTTTGATGCCATTTACGGGAAGCTCGGCTGCCAAACCTCCAACGTTACCTTCTACGGCGTGGCAGGCACCCACTGCGTTCGGGCGGATAATGCCGCGGCGCATCTGCTTCAGCAGGACGCGATCTTCGTCAGCGGCGGCAATCCACGATGCGCATTGGCGCTGTGGAAAGAGTGGGGTCTGGATAAGGTGCTCAGACAAGCGTGGGAAAGTGGCGTCCTGTTGTCCGGGATGAGCGCTGGGGCGATTTGCTGGTTTGACCATCACGTACCGTCGCCAGCCAATCGCAATCTTCCGCTTCCCCCCGGCCTCGGAATTCTACCGGGCAACTGCGACGTCCATTTTCATGCGGGTGACGGAACTCGCCGAAAAGAAATACTGCAAACGATGCAGATCCTCGCGATGCCTTCGGCTATCGCAATCGACGACGATGCGGCGGTATTGTATGAGGGCGACGCTATCGCAGCGGTGCTATCCTGGCGCGAGGGTGCTACTGCATATCAACTGGAAGGCCATCCTGACGGGGTAACCGAACGCCCGTTGCACGCAAAGGCGATCGGCTCGCTGCGCTCCGAACCCGAGCGTCGACCCATTTCCCTATCACTTGCGGCAAAGGAAGCGTGCGTTGGACGATATCAACTTATGAGCCCGATGGAGGTGCTGATCACGCTTGAGGGTGAGCAGTTGTTTGCCCAGTATGGCAGTCAACCGAAACACGAGATTTTCCCGGAAAGCGAAGATCGGTTCTTCTGGAAAATCGTCGATGCTCAAGTGACCTTTGAAAAAGACCGAAGTGGGAGAGTCGCTTCGCTTGTCCATCATCAGAACGGTCGTGACACGCGTGGCGTGAGACTTCAAGATAAAGATAGCAATGGGCTGTGATCGGCCAACAACGGCATTCGACGCGGCGCCTTGAACCGGCGACAATTATTTAGCGTCGATTCTAACGATCCGACCTCTTGAACGCTTTATCGAAGCCACCGTGGAGTCGCGAAATGAAAACTGATTGGCGATTGATTCGTGAGGTTTTAAATGCGGCTATCGATAGCTGCGAGCGTTTGGAACAGGCAGGCTATGCCGAAGAGCACCGCAGTCGTTCTGTCCAAGTAAACGGGCAGCAAGTGAGCGTGCAGGAGTTCCTGATTAGCGCGTGGACGTTACCCGAGAGTGCCCGCTACGAAGTAATCCGGGCGCGTCATGATAAGGATCGCGACCTACCTTATGTTCCGGAAGCGGCGCGGATTCTTACTGCGGTAGCCGCCGCATGTGCAGAACTGATAGGCGCGGGGGATCTGCCACCGGCCGAACCGTATATGCGGGGAATGATTGACTGGTATCGGAACCACTTCGATCCCAACGTGCAACGCGCAATTTCGGCGGCCCCCTAGCCGCGTGGATGGTCACAAGGATCAGGAGGTCGAACGTCCGTTTTGTGGAACGTCGAAAGTCCGAAGTGGGTCGGGAGTGTGAGTTCGCTGATGCAGGAAGCTGCCGCCCGGCCGCTCGATGCCGCCACCGTCGGCAATCTGTCCCACTGCCGACCTAGAACCCAGTACTCTCCAGCGTCGGCATTGGCCGAATTTTTGTCACTGGGCGGCTCCATCTGGCGACTGCTGGCGCCCTGAGACCGGCCGTCTAACCGCTCGCGCCGCGACCGCCGGCGGTAGGGGCGACAACCGACAGATGAGTCCGACCCGGAAGCGAATACCTGCCACGCTCTCGCGTACGGCACGTGGAAAACAGGGCGGCCCGCGCGCGGCGGGCGCGAATCCGTCGGAGCACATGAGCAGGCGGGTTCAGTCTGAACCCTGGCCCGATCCCGTGCACGTCCGGCGTGGGCAACCCGCGCCACCGACCCGGGCGGCCGCGCCGTGGCCGGGCAGGGTGGCGCGCCGCGCCTGCTGAAGCGCCAGGCGTTGCGGGGGCACCGGTTACGCCGCGCCGGGGACGCGGCGCGGCGGTGCGCCCCGGCCGGCGGCAGCGGGGGCCGACCGGCCGCGATAAGCGGCGTTATCACCGCCAGCGTAAGGTCGCCGCTGTGGCGGCATTCCACAGAAGGGCAAAAGCAGGCACATGAAATCGCAGTCGCTGCCCTTTGAAGCCGCCGGTTCCACGAATGCGCCGCGTGCACAACTCGATGCCACACCTCCTTGAAGACGAACCGGCGGCCTGTACTGTTTCGAACCCGAAGATTGTGCCGCTGAAAAGTTGAAACCCTCGGCCGGGTCGCCTTTAATGACCCGTATGACCGACACCTCCTATGCGGTAATCACTGGCGCCTCGCCGCTCAGTGTCCCGCCTTTGGAGCGTAGGAGGTTTAGGAGTGCTGCCCTGACGCAACGCGATGCAACGTCGGCGCATGCTCAGATCGTCACGTTTGCGGCGGAAGGCTTCGGGATGGCTTCCACAACAATCCTAGAGCGTCAGATTGCCAGGATCCGCCGCGGCCACCTCGGCTGTGGCGAGAGGGCTGATTACAAGCCGGGAGCGAGCGTCTGGGAGGACCGGCAGGCCAAGAGGGTGCATCGCGTGCCGTTCATGGGACGCGAAGCCCAGCTTCCTCGCGATTGCCGCCTTGCAGCTTTTTTATGGGAGTGCTACCAGGACAACACAGCCGATATTCGGGAATTCATGCCGTGCGATCACGCCGAGACTGTCGAGGTCGCACGGTCTTTGAAGGTTCGCCATCCCCGAAACGGCGACGGCACTTACAAGGTTCTCAAAACGGACCTGCTGGTGACCAAACACGAAGGTCGAAGACAGTGGGTCGAGGCGGTTTCTGTGCGGTTGCAAGGGGCGGGCCCCCTTGCCGGTCAGTCCGAACTCAGGATCATCGAGCAGTTCTGGAAGCGGCACGGCGCGGCGTGGCGTCTGCATCTGAATGACGGACTGAACAGTAACTGGGCTAGGAACCTCGATTTCCTATATGCGATCGCGCTGCGTCCGGTCCGTGCCGGCGAAGGCGCCGACAGTCCCTTGGTTCAGCGAGCCGTATTATGTGCACTGCACAGCGCAAGGCATATGTCGGTGCGAACGGCCTGCGAGTTCGCAATGAAAGAAAAAGGGCTGCCACTCCGATACGGACTTAACGCCTTTCATCTGATGCTGGCCGCGAAGCACATACGTTTTGACGTCCATTGCCGCGACGTTGATGAGGAACCGGTCTCAGCGCTGACGATTGTTGACACGCGGCCCATTTCCTTGGCCTGAAGGTGGTGTAGCTGTCGTTCCGTTCGGCGTGCGTCCCGGACCACGTGAGTCAGGGGGGCGCGGCACCTGTCCGGTCCGCAGAGGTCCGTATCCAACCATAGGGCGGAATCATGCCATCCAAAGTCCGCATTCCTGGTCCGGTCTACATCAATCAGATCTATCGGGATCTCGCTAACGACGTGCTCTATCGCGTGGTCCACACCGGGTACGGCCAGCCCAATACCTATCTCGTCCGGCTGGACGGTTCGCGTCTGATCGTCCGCTCGATCCCGACTGACGAATTCAGACCACTGGCCGGCCTGAACGCGACCGCTACGGGCGGCTTTGTGCTTGAGGACGATCCGTATGCGGACCTGGGGCGCGGTGTCAGAGCCACACCGGCACACGGGCGGCAAAGCCAGACGAATTGCGGATACATCAGGGATCTTGTCAACCGGGATAGCCAAAAAGGGCGGCACCAATTCGTGCAGCTTCTGAAAGCCGGGGCAGCCCGGGCACGGATCTTCGATGAGCATGCGGAAAAGCTCAAGGTGCAACCTAAAACACTCCGCAAATACTTTCTGCTGTGGCTTCAGCGAGGCATGACTCCCCGCGCAGTAATGAGCAGCTATCCGAACTCAGGCCGGTCGAACCGTCCGGGAACCACACGTCGTCAATACGAGCATCACCCCGGACGCCGCGCGGAAATTCGTCGACCGCAAACGATGTTGCCTTCCGTATATCGTGACCGAGTGCTCCGCTGGATGGCGGACCGCTACTTTACGCACGGCCAGGCCGTATGGGATGCTGGGCTGCCCGAAGATCCGAAGACGCAAAGTGCAGGGAGGGCCAACAATGCGAAGGCTCGCGGCAGAGGAGCGGCGCGACGCTCAACCCCGGGAGGCCGGGAACGGGGCAAGCGGGGCTGGAATCGCGGCTCGCGGGATCGACCTACGGCACTGGACGTCGTGGACAGGGCCAATTATCTGTTGCGATGTGAACGGCTGGTCAAGAATGCAAAAGGTGAAGCCACAGCTGTCGAACTGCTGGACCACTCGGCGATTTCCGAGGAGATATTCCGTCACGCCTTGAGGGACTGTGATGTCGGGCGCCGCAAACGGCATAGCATGGGTGAGGCGGAGTCCCGCACGCGCGGTCGCACCCCACGGGGACACGCCCTGCAGCATTGTCGCGGCCCGGGTCACGTCTTCATGGTCGACGCGACCATCGCTGACATTTATCTGGTCTCATGTTTTGACCGGACGCTGGTGGTCGGGCGGCCGACAGTGTATTTCGTCGTCGACTTATGGAGCCGCATGATCGTTGGACTCCATGTGAGTTTCCGGCCTCCGTCTTTCGAAGGCGCCGCACTCGCACTACAGAATATGGCGAGTCCGAAGGAAGAATTCTGTGCACAGTACGGATTCACTATCACCGTCGACGAGTGGCCCTGCGCGCATCTACCGGTCCGATTTCACTGCGACCGGGGATGCGAATACAAGCAGTCACTCCCCTGGAAGCGTATCGGTAAGGTGTTTGCGGTAGGAATTGACAACAGTGCGGCGTTCGAGCCATTCTGGCGCGGAGTGATCGAGCGCCGCTTCGGGATTATTCCGTTGATAGCGCAGCGCCATGGATATGGAATTGTCGAAGGGCATCGCGATGCGCCACGCAACTTCAACAGCGCGCTGGACGCGTTGTGGACACGCTCCGAATTTATCCGGGAGCTTCTGAGGGCGATCCACCTGTACCATCGCACACCGATTTCAGGCGAGATCTACACGCCGGAGGAGATGGTGACGAGTGGCAAGCCTAATACGCCACTGGAACGCTGGAACTGGGGCGTAAATCATTCGCTGGCGATGCTTCAGTCCTGCGCGGTGGACGACATCAGACATGCGGTATTCCCAGAGGCTGAGGCAACGATCACGGCTGCCGGGTTCCGGGTAAACAACGCGCACTACACTCCGGAAATGCCGATGGATCGCATTGCGGCAACGTACGGACGGGTCTCCAGGCAGAAAGTACGCATTCTCTACAATCCCGACGAGATGGGGCAGATCGATTTCTCCCCCCGGGATGAGTTTCCGCGGTTTGCTAACCTCGCAGGCACAAATCGTCATGATCTTTGCGGTGTTACGACCACTGAATGGGAACAGTTCCGCACGCTGGAGAGCAGGAATGCGCGTCAGGCTCGTCAGGATAATGAGGGCATGAGAATGGTACAGGCGCTGAACTCGAACGCAGACAGGCACCGGGCCATGCAGCAACAGGACACGGCCTTGCAGGTAGCCGGCAGAAAGCGCCCTGACGCCACACGTGTGAGCCATGCCAAAAAGGTTGAGGCGAGTCTGGAGCAAAAGTCACCGGCAACGCCAAAACCCCCGAATGATGGAAAAGCAATAAGCCTAAGCCCTGCAGCGCGCCTGCAGCAGCTAACTGACATCAGCGGGTCACGACTGCTGGATGATCCGGGCGGACGTCGGTCCCGACGGTGACGGAGTGTAGCCATGGTCAGAATGACAGCCGCCGAGAGAAAGAAAGCAGAAGAGGAACTGGCGAAGCTGGTCCCCCTCAATGTCATTGGCGATCCTATCCTTGCGCATTGCGATGTAAGAGTCAAGGCCATCTATCGAAAATCGGCAAGCGAACTTCCAGAGTTTGCAAATAACTGGCTGGTGCTTGCACCACCGGCTTTCAATCGAACCGCGATTCTCGATGCGATGCTGCTCGGCTTCAGGGTAAATCATCCCAAATCAACACGACGCCTGTCGCGGGCGCAGCGCATGATAGCTTTGGGCAGAATCTCTCGTGTCTGGGTCCTGCTTCCGGTTCACATCCAGCTTCTGGACTGGCTTTATGTGGCACTACGGTCCCGCTACGTAGCGTTCCGCTCCTCAGTGGACATCAAACGGGAATTGCAAGCGTCCTATGCCCAGATTCAACGTGGAAAATACCGGCTTCTGGGTTCCCCACGGGAGAGTCATTCCGAGTGCTTGCCGATATTCGCGCTGTCAGGCGTTGGCAAGACCACCGCTGTCAAGATGGTTCTGAGTACCTTGCCTATGATCATCGAGCACGAACGGGTGCCGGGCACAGCAATAGGAATCGCCCAGGTGGTCTGGGTGTTCGTCAGTTGTCCGCATAACGGAAGTGTAACTGTTCTATTGCAGGGAATCTTGCACTGGTTTGATTTCTATCTGGATACAAAATATTTCGACGAGGTGGCCTCAGGAGCGAATTCAGGAGTATGGATGCAGAAAGTCATCATGGTGCTGACTCATCATTACACCGGCGTTCTGATTATTGATGAGATCCATAACGCCTTGAAAGCGGCAAATCGCACAGAGCTGATTGAATTCCTGACTACGCTGTTTAATGCGCATTGCTGCGCCTTCATCTGCCTCGGCACTCCTGAGGCGGAAAACCAGCTGAAGAACATATGGACGCAACGCAGGGTCAGTAGCGGGGGCATGTTGCCAATGACCCCTTTCCAGCCTGGAGAGCTCTGGGATCGCTTTGCAAATGCTCTCATCGCAATCGATCTCCAGCTGGAGCCATTCGAAGAACCGGAGGAAATACGGGCTACGCTTTACGACCTTAGTGCAGGCCTGCCGGCTATTGCCAAGCTGGTCTGGCGGCTGTCACAGTACCAAGGAATATTTCTTGAAGACGTGAAACTGCCTGAAGATGCGGGTCTTGTTGTGGGTCTGATCACACCTGACCTGATGAAGATGGCTGCTGCACGAGGTCTGGGCCTCGTGGAAGGTATGCTGACGGCGATCAGAAACCGCGATTACAAGAAAATAGCCGAACTGACCGACATGGCGGAAAAAAAGGTAGGTGCCTATCTTGCACATTGGGAAACAGACGCAGAAGCCGAACGTGCCCTTGATGCGGCCGAGGCCCGGGTCTTGCGATCTGCAGCAGTGGCGGATGCCCTGACAGATCTGCACGTACCAAGAATCGAAGCGGAACAGTATGCGCGGGACGTCACTGCTGGCGATGAAAGTAGCTCCGTAGCTCAACTGATCCGTCACGCCATCGCCATGTATGAGAAATCCAGGGAACAGAAAGACTCAGAAAAGACAATCTTCGCGAAGAGCACAACGCCAGTGCGTAAATCACCCAAGCGTAAATCACCGACACGGACCACCAGATCGCCCAAGGCTGCCCCCGCAAAGGCGGCGCGCGGTGGAGGGACGCCGAGCTCCAAGCGTACAAATGCGGCCTCAAAAAAGTGAAATGAGCGTTTATCTGTGCGAGGGCGCGCCCGATGAACCTTTGTTCAGTATGGTGGCCGGCTACGGAAAGCTGATGCTGGTCAGCGACTGGAAAACGTTTGTTTCCGGCCTTTTCGGTTACGGTGCGCGGTTCAATACTGGATTAGCCTATAACCTCAGTGAAGTTGCGCAGCAGACGCGCGCGTCGCTGGGAATGTCAGCCCTGGAGATCGCCGAGAGACTGACGCTGTTCCCGTATTACGCTAAGTTCTGCTCCAGATCGTTAAGAAGGCAATTGTTGGGTCGAATGATGCATTGGTCTTTAAGGCATCAGCGAGGAGATGTACAGAAGCTGATACAACGGCCTCACGTCATCAGATACTGCTGTTCATGTGCTGACGAAGACCGGAGCAGTGGCAGGGCAGCGACTTGGAAAAGATGCCATCAGCTCCCGGGAGTTCTCGTGTGCCCGCGTCACGGTGTGTGGCTCTTCGAGCATCCTGTGAATGTTCCAGCATATTCCGCGTGGCCGACATTAGCCGATGTAAAGCAGGCCGTCCCCGTTGAGTTCGATGTCTCTGAATCGGAGCAAAGCGCAATCAGGCGTATCGGCGATCTGTCTGCCAGCTTGCTCTGCGATACTGGAAGCAATGCATCGCCGCCGGGTGAGGGAGGATGGTTGGAGCTTGCCCGCAACTGCGGATACGCGCGAGGAAAAAATACGCTGGAATCTGCGCTGCTCTGTGAAGATCTGATTCATACGTTCGGTGAGAACTATCTCTCGCGATGCAATCTGTTGCCTTCGGGTCGACAGAATTGGGTCGTGGGCCGCGTTCTTGGTACGCAGAGCGCTGCTGCAGCGTTGCCTGAGGTCCTGCTCTGGGTATTTTTCGAAATCCGGGGATCGGCAAGCGGCGAGCACTGGCCGGTCTGTCCGAACCGCTATGCTGCGCACGGCCCTGCTCATCCGGTCGAAGTCCGACGCAGAAGCCATGTGAAGCTTTTCTGCTATTGCCGTTGCGGCATGTCGTTTGTCAAAAAAGTGGGCGACGATGACGCCGATTCGGCCATTTCAGTGTACGGTGAGGCCTATGCGGCTGAGGCCGTACGGCTGGCAAGTGATGGACTTTCAGGTGCGGAAATAGCGCGTAGCCTCGGGGTATCGGAAACCACCGCGCGCAATTTGACTCGCGGCTCGCAGCGTTATGCAAGGTCGTCGGTCGAAGCGACTGCTGCGCGCGCCTCGAGCGAGTGGAAAGCAGCGGTTAAATCCGCTGGTATCGTGAGCGTTGTCCAGAAAGAACGCGATGGTTTGTATCGCCGCGTGCGCCGATTTGACCCAGAAGCGCTCGAAAGTACGCGGAAAGGCTAGGCCGATTGAAGCGAAGCTGATTGGCGAACCAGCCGCTTAAAGTGCAGCGACGGGGTATGTCATCTCCACTGCCTGTCAACTGACGTCCCGTTTCGTGTCAATGGGTGGATTCCGCGCCAGAGAGGCTGGTTGGAAAAGTCCACTGATGACCGGAATTTGTGATGACAATATTCCTTGCCGAACCACTGCTTGACGAGCCGCTATTTTGTTGTGTGGCCCGATACATGTCGGATATGAATGCTCGGCCAGCAGCCGTGATGCAACACCTGTTCGGTTATCGTGCTCATCCGGGTAGCCTTGCCTTTGGTCTTTCGCAGGTAGAAGAGGTGACCCGAAACTGCTGGGGCCTGTCAGCGAGAGAGATCGCCGAACAGAGAACAAGTTACCCGTATTTCGCTGCGCTGCTTGCGCCGTCGGAAGCCAATGATCTGTTTCAGAAGATGCTGTCCCCGCTCAACCGAGGGCACGCCCCGGGCGTGCATCGTGAGCGCGGCGGGGCTCGTCGACTTCGTTACTGTAAGGCCTGCTTTGATGAGGATTTACGGAATGGCGTTCCTAGACATTGGAGGCGGGCGCATCAGCTGCCAGGCGTTTGTGTTTGCCCATGGCATGGCGGCATATTGTGGCAGGTCTTCAACGATAAGGTTCTTCGAGAAGGCTATGTCCTACCGTCAGACCTCAATGAGCGAGGTTGCTCGCAACTCGGCATTGAAATGTCGGATGCGCAACTGCATGCCTGTCATCAAATCGCGCGTCTTTCCTATGGGCTGCTGGCAAACAAGGTCTCAGTGGACGCGAGCTCCTTCTGGGAGCAGGTCGTGGATTTCGCCTCGGGAAGGACCTTGGCTGCGATCGAGTTGTCTACTTTGCGTGATTTGCGAGCGGCAATGTCCAGCTATTTTGGTCCTGGTTTCCTGCGGTGGGTTGGAGGGTCAAACGGGCAGGACACTAATATAGTACGAGGGCTGTGTGGAAGTAGAGATACACATGCGCCAAAGCCGGTTGCCATCGTCCTGTTGGCTGGATCTTGCGAGGCGATGACCGGGGGGGACGTCGGCAGCCTCGCATTTCGCCGGCCGAAGCCGCGGCCGGTCATCTATTGCATAAACGTCGGCGCTGCCCATGGCACTCGCCATCCTGTCGACGGTATGAGGCGGCGAGGCGATCATTATGTGGCTTGGTGCAACTGTGGCGCGCATTTCAAATTCACTCAATGGTCCGGGCATAATGCCACCGACGCGCAACCTTGCAGACCCGGAAGCGGTAAACATCGTTCAATTTTAGGGCAAACCGTACTCGCGCTGCGCGCACAAGGAAAGACTCGTCGGGAAATCGGAGCGTCTCTTAAACTCGACTATAAAACCGTCGCAAATCTCGATCGTACGCGCGGCAAGCCACAGTTACACCGATCAAAATCAATAAAAACCGCGGCGAGCAAAATAGCAACCGAAGAACGCTAAGCGACGGCCTTCAGGCCCGAAAGTCGCTCGAAACGTCAAGCTGACCCTTTTATCGGCGTGGCGCAAAGCGCTATGGGGCGGCCAAAGTCGCAACTTTCGCCAAATTTGGCGGCGCGGTTGTTGCAATCGACATCATAGGTCGCGGCTTTGTCCGCCAGTTGATGCAAGGGTTAGCCGACCCAATCGCCTATACGGCACAGGGGCCAAGTCGCAACTTTTTTGACAGCTGAGACGAACGGCCGCTCACGCACACCAAGGTGAGCTGTTCCAGGATGGTGAGGATTTCCAGGGGATGGCGACCGTGAGGCGAATGGTGAGGAGTTCCAGGAGACGGCTCTCCATTCGCCCGGAAGTGAGCCGTTTGCGGAGCCGAACAGCACCTTGGAAACCTCGAAATATGCTCAAAGGTGAGGAATTCCAGGAGATCACCATCAAAAGGTGAGCGATTCCAGGAGGTGATCCGTGGCCGCTCAGAATTCGCACCGATGCAAAGGTGAGGATTTCCAGGGAGTTGTCGGCATAGCCGCTCACGGTGACGTGTCGCAAGTCTACGAAAGCGCGATTCAAACGGCGCTCAAGAAAGTGTCGAACGCACTGACGGCGCGGGCCACTTACGTCGATCAGGTGCAGGCAGATCGCGACTACGTGGCATCCGCGCAGCGCTACTGCACGCTTGCCGAAGCGCGCTACAAGGCGGGCACGGACAGCTTCCTCCCCCTTTCGACGCGCAACGCACGCTGTTTGCCGCGCAACAGCAGCTTGCGACGGATAGCCTGTCGCGGCAGGCGAATCTTGTGACGCTATACAAGGTGCTGGGCGGTGGTTGGGAGCATGGCTGACACCGAACAGGTGAGAAGATTCGGGAGCCGGCGAGGTGAGAATATGCGCACCTGTCAGCGCACTTTAGCTTCAAAGGTGAGGAAATTCGGGAGCGCAGGGCGAGTGCGTGCGGCGCGATCGGATCCGCGCGAAGCCGTACACATCGAGCGTTTTTCTCAGCGACGCAATTGCATCGCAATAGAACGGCCGTCAAATAACGGCCGTTTCCACGAAAACTTTAGAACTAAATTTAGCCCCTCGGATGTGCGAAAAAAGCTATGTAGTCATCGCTGAGTAATATGCGTCGGCAATACTCGGCAGCGCTGCAAGTCAGACCATATTTCGCACAAAAACGCGCTGCTCCGATCGAGGGCTGGCGCGCAGGCCAGACCCCGGGGGTTCAAATGACGATCCGTCATCGCATCACGCTATTGGTTGTTCTGATGTTCGTCGCCTTGTCGGCGATCGGCGGCTACGCCGTCTACCAGACACGCGGCAGCGCCGCCGAAGTACGCAAGGTGACCGAGGGCGTGGTGCCCAGCGCACTCGCGTCCGCCGACCTCGTGTCGCAAGTCAAGGACGTGCAGCTCGCAACGATGACGCTCGTCTATGCGCCCGATGCCAACATGGTCGCCCAGGCCGAGGACGAACTGAAGAAGAAAAAAGCCTCGCTGCAACAGGCGCTAGCGCTGCAGGCCAGGCAGGCCGCGAGCCACGCGCAGCAAGGTCTCGTCGTGCAGGCGAAGGACAGCCTCGAGAACTACTTCTCCGCGATTGCCGACACGGCGAAAATGAAAGCCGACGGCAAGAACGAACTCGCGCAGGCGTATCTGTTCGCTAACGTCGCGCAGTATCGCGACGAACTCGAAGGCATCGTCGAGACCTTGCGCGTCGAGAAGAATCGCGAGAAAGACGACGCGATTACGGCGCTCAACGCCACGCTCGCCACGACGACCACGGCTATCGCATCCGTCACTGGCCTCGCGATCATTCTGCTGACTTCGATCGGCGCGCTGCTCTATCGCCAGATCACCCGCCCGCTCAGCCACATGCAGGCCATGATGAGCGAGATCGCGTCGAGCCAGGACTTCACGCGCCGCGTGCCGGTGGGACGGCTCGACGAGATAGGCCGCTCGATCGTCGCGTTCAACGGCATGATCGAGAAGATCCAGGAAAGCTCCGCGCAACTCAAACAGAAAACTGCCGACATCCAGGCGATGTTGCAGAACATGCAGCAGGGCATTCTGACGGTGGTCGACGGGGCGAAGATTCACGCGGAGTACTCGGCGTATCTGGAAGACATCTTCGAGACGAAGGACATCGCCGGGCGCGCGCTGATGGACCTCGTTTTCGCGGATACCGAACTCGGCGCCGACGCGCTGTCGCAAATCGACGCGGCCACGCATGCGTGCCTCGGCGAAGACTGCATCAACTTCGCGTTCAATCAGCACCTGCTGGTGGGCGAGATTTCGAAGCGCATGCCCGATGACCGCGTGAAGATACTCGACCTCAGCTGGTCGGCGATCACCGACGAAAACGACACCGTCGTGCGCCTGATGCTGTGCGTGCGCGACGTCACCGAACTGCGCAAGCTCGCGGCCGAAGCGAGCGAACAGCGCCGCCGCCTCGACATGATCGGCGAGATTCTCGCGGTCAGCGAGGAAAAGTTCCATCACTTCATCGAGAGTTCTGCGGGCTTTGTCAGCGAGAACGAGCGCATCATTCGCAAGCATTCGGAAGCGGATCATGCGGCGATCGCCGAGCTGTTCCGCAACATGCACACCATCAAGGGCAATGCGCGGACTTACAACCTGCAGCATCTGACCAACGTCGTCCACGAAACCGAGCGCAGCTATCACGAGCTGCGCCAGCCGGACGCGGATCGCTCGTGGGATCAGGAGCATCTGATGCGCGAACTGACGCGGGTGCGCGAGGCGATCGAAAGCTACGCGAAGATCAACGAGCAGAGCCTCGGGCGCAAGGGCAAAGGTCAGGCGAACGACGCGGGCAACACCGGCCGCTACGTGATGGTCGACAAGGACGACATCCAGCAGACGCTCAATATGCTGGAGCGCACCGACGCCGCCGAGCTTCACGCCTTGCAGTCGATGCGCGATGCGCTGCGCCGGACGCTGCGCGCACTGGGCAGCCAGAGCGTGCGCGACGCACTGTCCGGCGTGCTGGACTCGCTGCCGTCGCTCGCGAGCGAGCTGGGCAAGCCCGCGCCGGCCGTGCGGATCGACGACAACGGTTACCGTTTGCGCGGTCAGGCGGGCGGCACGCTGAGCAACGTGTTCATGCATCTGCTGCGCAATTCGATCGACCACGGCATCGAAACCGCCGAGGTTCGCGGTGCGCAAGGCAAAACCCCGGCCGGCACGATCGACATCGAAGTGGGCGTGGACAGCGGCGCGTTGCAGATCACCCTCAGCGACGATGGTCGTGGTCTCGCGCTCGAACGGATTCGCGGCATCGCGCTGGAGCGCGGCTGGATCGGCAGTCACGACGCGCTGAGCGACGAGGCGGTCGCGGACTTCATTTTCCGGCCGGGCTTCTCGACGGCGGAGACGGTCACCGAAGTGTCGGGCCGTGGCGTCGGCATGGACGCCGTGCGCGACTTCCTGCGGCGCGAGAACGGCAGCATCGAACTGCGCTTCACCGACGACCATACGGGCGCGCCGTTCCGTCAGTTCCAGACAATCGTCTGTCTGCCGGACAGCGTCGCGGTCGACACGCTCGGCGTTCAGGCGCGCGGCCAGGCCCGCGAACTGCACCTCGACACAGTGGCGGGCTGAGCGCCGACCGACGGACTTCGCAAGGATTGGTTGTGATTCAACAGTATCAAGAGTATCTGCTCGCTGCGCTCGCGGGCGGCGCGTTGATCGCGCTGCCGGCATGGGCCGCTCACAAGCTGCACAGCGCGAAGCTGGCGGCGCGGTTGCGCAGCGAAGCACAAGCGCGGATCGGCGCGCTCGAAGCCGTGCACGCGGCGCATCGCGAAGTGCTGCTCGAACGCGAGCAGGCCGAGCAGGCATTGCATGCGTTGACCGAACAGTTGCGTGATGAGTTGATGCAGCAGTCAGCCCGCGCCGATGAAATGCGCGCGTCACTCGACGCCGCGCGCGGCCGCACGGAGCAGTGGACCAACCAGGCGCGCCAGATCGCCGGTGAGGCCGCGCGACTGAAAGGACTCGGCGCGACGTTCGAGCGCTGGCACGAGCAGATGATCTCGCTGATGACGCAGAATCACGACATGCACGCGAAGAATCAGGAGTTGTCGTCGATCGTGCGGCACGTGGTGATCGTGTCGCTGAACGCGTCGATCGAAGCGGCGCGCGCGGGTCCGGCCGGCCGCGGCTTCGCGGTAGTGGCGAGCGAAGTGCGCTCGCTCGCCGCGCGTTCCGAGGAGTTGTCGAAGAGCTATCGCGACAGCTTGCATCGCAACGACCTGACCACTACGTCCACCTTCCAGGACATCCAGGCGGGCGGCAAGATGATCGCGGCGTCGCTTGCCAGCGTCGAGTCGCTCGCCAACCGCTTTCATGCACAACTCGATGAGGTGCCGATGTGATTTCGGCCCATGCCCGTGACAGCTTCGAACGCATCTTCCGCAAGGCGGCGCAAACGCGCCTGCCCGTCAAGGCGGACGACCTCTGCGAGATCGTACCGCTTGCCGAAGCCGGCGCCGGCGCAACGAAGAATACGCAGGTGGTCGTGCTGACCATTTCGTCGATCGTATTCAGGCTGCTGCTGATCCTGCATTTCGACGAAGACGACAGCACGCGCGGCTATTACCTGAACGACAGCGACGGACGGCCGTTTCAGGAAGCGTTTCTGGAAATCTGCAACCTGTGCTGCGGCGCGATGAACCAGGAATTGCTGCGCTACTTTCCAGACCTCGGCATGTCGACGCCGTATGTGTTGAATGCGCGTTGCCTGCCGCATCTGCATGAATTGAAGCCGGCTCTGCTGTCGTCGTATTCGGTCGTGCTCAACGGCGACGTGCGGCTCGCCGCGACCGTGTGCGTATGCGCGCATGCGCCGCTCGATTTCGTCGCGGACACGAGCGCCGTTGAAGAAACCAGCGGCGAACTGGAGTTGTTTTGACCATGACAGCTTGCCTCGCGCTATCAGGAAAGCGAAATGAATTCTAACGAGCCGGTCAGCAAGGTGCTGGTGCTGGACGATTGCCCCACGCACAAAGAGGCGCTCAAGCGCTTTTGCGACGAGAACAACCTGGTCGGCGTGAAAGTGGGCAAGAACCGCTTGCAGTCGGTGCTGCGCTCGAACATCGATCTCGGCGCGGTACTGTTCGCCGAAAACTACGGCGGCTCGCCCGAGGCCAGCGCCGAACTCGCGATCCGGATCAACGCGGTGCGTCCCGAGTTGCCGATCATCATGCGGCGTGAGCGCGACCCGAGCACCGAGGGCTTGCCCGAGAGCTTGCGGCGCGTGGTCTGCGCCGCCTACGTCGCGCACGATATGGCGCCGCTGCGCCGCGTGATCGACGAGTACATTTTCAGCCTCGACTATCCGAACGCGCTGGTGCGCGGCATCGCCGAGATGACCCAGGCGATTCTCGGCGACGTGTTCAAGGACCTGACCATTACGTGCGATACGCCGTACATCGTGCGCGACCGCATCATCTTCGGCGAAGTGTTCAGCCTGATTCCGCTGGAAAGCGCGTGGTGCCGCGGGTACATGATGATGCAGGCCGAAGAGACGCCGATCCTCGACTTGCTCGACCGTTACCGGATGATCGACAACGCGCCCGACGGCGAGGCGGATTTTCGCGATCTGAACGGCGTGCTCGGTGAAGTGACGAACCTCGTGTGGGGCTCGTTCAAGAACCGCTATGTAGGCGACGCGGATGCATCGCGGCGCAGCGACGTGCAAGTGCCGCTGCTGGTGAATCACAAGCACAAGTACATCTCGTTCGGCAGCGGCAATCCGCAATTGTGCTTCATGTACTGGCTGCGTGAGCCGCAATCGGGCCGCGCGGTCAAGTTGCACCAACGTTTCGTGTTCAGCCTGAGCTGGTCGCCGGAAGACTTCAGGGAAGTCTCCGACGATGTCGGCGCAATGGTCGAAGCAGGCGAACTGGATTTATTCTGAGTAGTGTCAAAGGAAACAACATGTCGAAAATTCTGGTGGTGGATGACTCGAGCACGGTGCGCGACGAAGTGGCCGGCTTTCTGAAGAAGAACGGTTTGGACGTCGACACGGCGGTGGACGGCAAGGACGGCCTCGCCAGGTTGAAGGCCAGCCCCGGCATCAAGCTCGTGATCAGCGACGTCAACATGCCGAACATGGACGGCCTGACGATGGTCGAGAAGATTCGCAGCGAACTCGGGAACACGACCGTGAACGTCATCATGCTGACCACTGAAAGCAGCCCGGCGATGAAGGAGCGCGGCAAGGCGGCCGGCGTCAAAGGCTGGATCGTCAAGCCCTTCAAGGGCGATGCGGTGCTGGAAACGTTCCGCAAGCTGGCGGGCTGAGCGGCGCGGCACCGGCGCGGCACGCCAAAGGTGAGGGTTTTCGGGAGCCGCGAAACCGGTGATTTGCAACCTGCAGCCGCTCGGCTAGCAGGAGCCGGGGCCGTTCGCGCCAATCGGCTCGACGGATAGCGAAGCGGCGTTTGCTTCATCATGAACCGCCTGCACGCCCATTTCGCCACGCATGCGGATGCAGACCCGGATGACATCGACGCGTTGTTCGACGTCATCGAGCACGCGACGCGCACGCTCAACGTCTTCGGCATTTTTAACTTCGTTCTTTCGAACGGCAACGCGCAGTTTGCGTATTGCTCGACGCGTCTGTCGTACCTGATACGCCATCGGCCGTTTTCGAGCGCGCGTCGTTCCCGCTGAAGTCCTCGCGACTCGAAGTACGCACCCTCCGAGGTATCCGCTGCTATCGCGGCGTGATTTCGCACCGCGCGTGTCCCGCGAAGGAATGACGCTGAGCGCGGGCGGTTTTTAAGGCGTTACCCCGCCGGGTACCGCTGACTGCTGGAAGCCATCGCACGCGCTGATTGCGTGCGTGAAATGATCGGGTGTCTTCGAACGGCCTCGCTTCAATATGCTCCTGGCGGCGCTAAGGTGAGAACATTCGGGAGCCGAAGGCTTGGGACGATACGTGAGTTAGTACGCCTCGGTTTGCCTCACTCTTCGCCAGTTGCGATAACCAGGTCCGCCAGCATTTGCCGAACGATTCGGTGATGGTGTTGGCCTCGCGACGCACTCCACTACTGCGCATTGCCGCGCTCAACGTGACGGATAGTGCGTGCGGTATCAACGGATTAGTCGTCAGCGCGATCCGCGGTGGGATATTCATACTCCGTTGCTGCTAGAGCCGTGGCGTGTTTCGCACAATGCCCGCGCGCAACGCATTGTCCCTCACAGGTCCGGAATCGGCGCGCAGTTTGCTCCGGTATTGCGTGAAAGGTGAGGGTTTGCGGGAGTAGCCTGTTTCGAACCCACCGCAGCACGCCCAGCATGCCTTTGCGCCCTGCCCCCAAGCTCGAAAGGTGAGCGTTTTCGGGAGCGGATCGAGCGACGCCTCAAGCCGAACCCGCACCGCTGCGTGTCAAAGGTGAGGTTTTTCGGGAGGCGTCGGCGCCGCGCGTTACGCCGGGTTGGCGATCTCGCGGATATCGGCCACCGGCGTTTGCCCGAATGCATCGCCGAGCGCATAGTCGATCAATTGCGCGGCACATTGGTCTGGCGTCGACAGTCGGCCGTTGCGTTTGAGCTCTTCGAACTTCGGGCGCATCGGGAACTGTTCTTCGCCGCTGCCGCGAATCTGCGCCTGCATGTCCGTATCGATGACGCCCGGCGCGAGGCTGCAAATGCGCAGCGCGCGGTTTGCATCGAGCGCGACGGCGCGCGCGTGATGATCGAGCGCGGCCTTGGTCGCGCAGTAGATGCTCCAGCCGGAATACGCATTGCGGGCCGCGCCGCTGGAAATGTGCACGATGCGCCGGTCGCTCGCATCGACGGCGGCTGCGGCGAGCGCGCTGGCCAGCATGAGGGGCGTGGCCACGTTGAGGCTCACCGCGCTGGCGATAGCCGCCGCGTCCTGCCCTTCGATCGGGCCGATGGGTTGCACCATGCCCGCGTTGTTGATCAACAGAACCGTTGGCGCGCCGCTGACGAACGCGCGCAATGCATCGGTCGCGATCCATTGCGCGACGCGCGTGGGATCGGCGAGTTCGAGTTCGATTTCTTCGAGCTGTGTTGGGAAACGTGTCTTGAGAGTTGCATGACGCGAGCGGGACAGGCCCAGCACGGTGACGTTGCGTGCGAGCAGCTGTTCGGCGAGCGCCGCGCCCAGGCCGCGAGTGTGGCCGGTGACGATTGCGCGGATTGGAGACGTGGAGGGCATGGGGTTCCTTGTGGGCGGTAGCTGGCAAGGGGCCATTTTCTCATAGGGGTTTTTTGTGGGCTTTGCGGGTGGGGGATGGGATTTGTTAACCGCCGTTCGCGCTAGTGCAACGCGAACGACGGCTTCCGGAGGTCCTGTGGTCAGTGCATTCCTGCACGCGTGACGTGCCTGGCCTCGCTTGGCGAACGCGGTAATCGGGGTGAGGCAAGTCCGTTAAGCGAAGTAAAAATGGACGTCGAACATTAACCCCGTAGAACATGTCGAAAGACACCTTCCGCAAGCTGCCGTGGCTCATCGAACATGGTCGCAAGTTCAAACAGCAAGACAAACAGGAAGGCATACGAAACGTTCGGATATCTGTCGACGAATCGCACGATGGCTGGAGCAAATCGCTGCATGATCGGTTTTCGCGTGACAACGCAGGTAACGCCAACGCCGAGGATCATGCCTGCCAGAACGTCGGTCGGATAGTGCAAGCCTAGATAAACGCGCGGAATACAGATAAGGAAGACGCACTGCAGCAGCGCGAGCACGCCCATCCATCTTGAGACGAGAAAAATGCCCATTGCGACGGCCGCCCAAATCATGGCGTGGTCGCTAGGAAACGAACTCCAGGTTCGAAGAACAGCTTCTGGAGTGGCCGCGATCGAAAACGTCAGGTGCAGGCTCGGGTCGTAGAGCGGTCGCTGGCGGAAGGGCAAGCAGGAGGCGAGAACTCTGCCGATGAAGAGTGCCAGAAAACCGCTGACGATGGCGGCCACAACCATTTCGCGTCGCCACTGCCGACGCTCCCTTGTGTCGAACCAGAGGGCACACAGCATGGCCAGTGGCAGAACGCCCTTGAACAGATAGAAGTCCGCAACGAGCCTAACTGCGTGGTTGAAAGTCTCCGAGTGCATCGTATCGCGTGTCACGATAGCCAGCATTGAAGAGTCGAAGCTGTTCATGTTTTTAGCCTTGGCGGGGCACGTTGATTGCAAATGCCTACATATGAGTGGTGGCGCCCCTGGCTACGGAGCGCGAGCTAGACGGTATGCTTGCACTTCGCAAATCGTTAATATGTTTGGGAGCGTACATCCGGTCATAAAATTGTCATCCGCGAAGTTTGCTTCAGGTGCGTAATGCTTTGCTCCGGAACTTGGGAACGACCCGTAGATCGGCACACAGGCAACCCCGCAGCGCAATAGCCGCGAATCGCGATCGATGCGTATCGCATTGCCTCGCCACACCCGAAAGCCACATGACCCGAACTCCTGGAAGCAGCAACGAGCTGCTCACTCCGTGGAACCCGAAACGCTCCACTCTCACCCCGCCCGAAACCTCTCCCGATACCCCATCGGCGTCACCCCAATGCGCTTCGTGAACACAATCCGCATCCGATCCGCAGTCCCAAACCCACAGTCGTAAGCAATCGCCTTGAGCGCCGCGCCACTACTCTCCAGCAGCTTGCGCGCCGCATCCACGCGAGCCCGCTCGACGAACTCATGCGGCGTCACCCCGGTCTCCTGCACGAACACACGCGCGAAGTTGCGCGCGCTCATACCCGCGACATCCGCCAGTTGCTTCACCGTAAAGCGCTCGCGAATCCGCTCCATCACGTGCGCCTGCACCCTGGCGACTGGCGACGTGTCGTCGGCGGGCGCAGTCAGATAAGGGCTGAATTGCGACTGCCCGCCTTGCCGCTGCGCGAACACCACTAGCCGCTTGGCGACGGCGAGCGCGGTATGCGGACCATGATCCTCGGCCACCAAAGCCAACGACAGATCGATACCGGCCGTCACGCCCGCCGATGTCACGAGCGGCCCGTCGCGCAGATAGATGCGGTCGAAATCGACCCGCGCCTGCGGAAACTGCGCGGCCAGTTGCGCCGCATGCTGCCAGTGCGTCGTGACGTTGCGCGCGTCGAGCAAGCCCGCGTGCCCGAGCACGAACGCGCCGGTGCAGATCGAGCCGTAGCGGCCGCAACCTGCGGCGACGTTCGTCAACCAGTCGAGCAGGCGCGTGTCGGGGCTTTCGTTATTCGGCAGCGCGGGGCCGCCCGCGACCAGCGCGAGATCGAACGGCTCACGCGCGTCGTCGAAGGTGGCATCGGCGACCAGCGTCATGCCGTTCGAAGCGCGCAGGGGCACGGACTCCGCGCTGATCAGTTTGACCTCGTAGCGATCGGCAGGCGCGAGGAACCCATTGGCTTCTGAAAATACATCGACGGGTCCCGCGACATCGAGCGCCTGTACGCCGGGGAAGATCGCGATCGCGACAGTTGGCATCGAAAGACTTCCTTTGACGATGGACGACAATCCGCAGCCCCGCGGCAGTCAACGCGGTGCGTTTGGCAGTGTTCAACGGTCCACGGCGATTGTCCGCGGCAGCGCGTTGACCAATACTGGGCTTCATCGGATGCGCGGTTCGAAGCGCACGAAAAAGCGCCGCGGACCAGCATACCAAACGCGCTTTGACGTCGCGAGGACAGCGTGTCCGTCCATTCGAATCCGTCACGGAGTACATCACATGACCACGATCGCAGGCATCCAGATTCCCGACAGCATGATGGCGCGCGAAGCCACGCAACTCGTGCGCGATACCGAACCCGAACTCCTCTATCACCATTCGCGGCGCGTCTTCCTGTTCGGCTCGCTGGCCGGCACGCGCAAGCAGTTGAAGTACGATCCCGAGTTGCTGTACATCGGCGCGATGTTTCACGACATGGGACTCGTCGCGCCGTATAGCAGCGAACATGACCGCTTCGAAGTGGACGGCGCCAACGCGGCGCGTGATTTTCTGCGGCGTCACGGCATCGGCGAGGACGACATCGAGCAGGTATGGAATTCGATTGCGTTGCACACGACGCCTGGCATTCCGCAGCATATGAAGCCGGTGGTCGCACTGGTCACGGCAGGCGTCGAAATGGACGTGCTGGGTCTCGCTTACGACGAGTTCACCGAGCATCAGCGTCACGAGGTGATTCACGCGCATCCGCGCGGTGCGCACTTCAAGGAAGGCATCATCGACGCGTTCGCGCACGGCACGATCCACAAGCCGGAGACGACCTTCGGCAACGTGAAGGCGGACGTGCTGGCGCTGAAAGACCCGCATTATCATCGCGAGAATTTCTGCACGATGATTCTCGGGTCGGCGTGGAAGGATTGAGCCGCAGGCGTGACGGCGGCGGTCGCACCGGGCTTGCGTGCACCGCAAACCGGATGGCGCTCCGTGCATCGCAAATGCGCCGCACGGAGCGAGCGATGAAAAGCGCTACTGTCCCTCAGTGCGTGTCGAGCCACCGAATTGCGGGCCGCGGCCGAGGACGTGTTGCAGGATGGCGAAAGCCTCTCCAATTTCGTGAAGCAGGCTATTCGCAATGACATCACTCGGCGCTCGAGTCTTCGTGAGTTTGTCGCGCGAGGGCTCGCATCGCGTGAAGAGGCGAAGCAAAGCGGCGACAGTGACCGTGCTGGCGGTACGCCATCAGCTAGAGGATGATTACCACTGACCGAACTTCCGGCGCACCGCCATGGCAATCAAAAACCTTCTCCGAAGGCTCGACCTCACGACGCTTCAACTCTTTCTCGCCGTCTATGAAGAAGGCACGCTTACGCGTGCGGCCGAGCGCGAGGCAATCGCCATCTCCGCCGCGAGCAAGCGTCTGCTCGAACTCGAACAGGCGGTCGGCGCGACGCTGTTTCAGCGCACCGCGCGCGGCATGACGCTGACGCCGGCGGGCGAAACGCTGCTGCATCACGCGCGCCGCGTCATGCGCGACATCGAAAACATCGGCATCGAACTGGCCGGCCACGCGAGCGGCGTGCGCGGCTACGTGCGGATGATGGCCAATCTGTCGGCGATCGTCGAGTTTCTGCCCGAAGATTTGCGCGCGTTCCAGTTGCAGCACGAGCGCGTCAAGCTCGATCTCGAAGAGCGGCCGAGCGGCGGCGTGGTCGAAGCCGTCGACGACAGCCTCGCCGATCTCGGGATCTGTTCCGGCGACGCCGATACGCACGACCTGCACGTCGAGCACTACCGGCGCGATTCGCTCGTGCTCGTGATGCGCGACGATCATCCGCTGGCGGCGCGCGCGAGCGTGGCGTTTGCCGAAACGCTCGACGGCGATCACGTCGGCCTGCACGCCGCGAGTTCGATCAACGCCCGCACGCATCTGGCCGCGCGCCAGGCGGGCAAGCCGCTGCGCCTGCGCATTCACGTGCCGGGCTTCGACGCGGTGTGCCGGATGGTGCAAGCGGGCATGGGCGTCGGGGTGCTGCCGCGCAAGGTCTATCAACTGATGGGCGCCCCGCTCGGCCTCGTCGGCACGCCGCTCGAAGACGACTGGTCCGAACGCAGCCTCGTGCTGGTGGTGCGCGACGTCGACGCGCTTTCGCCGGTGAGCCGTTTGTTGTTCGAGCACCTGCGCTCGATCGAAGCAATCGAAGCAGCGCAAGCAACCCAGGCCGCAGAAGCAGCCGAGGCCGGCGAAGCCAACCCACGCCACTGACGTCCCGCCAACCGCCGCCAGCCGCCCTCAAACAGCGAGCGTTCGCCGTTCGCGAACGGTCGTTGGCGAATTGCGGTTGGACGCCGCCGCCACGCCGCTCCTAAGCTGTCTTCCAATACGAAACCAGCTTCGGAGACAGCACTATGGGTGGACCCCTTCAGGGTATCCGCGTCGTCGAGATCGGAACCCTCATCGCCGCGCCGTTCGCCGCGCGCCTCATGGCCGAGTTCGGTGCCGACGTCATCAAGATCGAAGCCCCCGGGACCGGCGATCCCCTTCGCAAATGGCGCAAGCTGCATGAAGGCACCTCGCTCTGGTGGTACCTGCAGTCTCGCAACAAGAAGTCAGTCTGCGTGAACCTGAAGTCGGCGGACGGCGTCGAGATCGTCAAACGGCTCGCCGCCGATGCCGATGTCGTGGTCGAAAATCTGCGTCCTGGCGCGCTCGAAAAGCTCGGCCTCGGCTGGGACGTGCTGCACGCGATCAACCCGAAACTGACGATGGTCCGCATCTCCGGCTACGGCCAGTCCGGCCCATATCGCGACCGGCCGGGCTTCGGCGCGATTGGCGAAGCGATGGGCGGGATTCGCTATACGACCGGCGAAGTGGGCGGCGCGCCGGCGCGCGTCGGCGTGAGTCTCGGCGATTCGCTCGCGTCGCTGCACGGGGTGATTGGCGCGCTGATGTCGCTGTTGCGCGTGAAGACCGGTCAGGGCGAAGGCCAGGTGGTCGACGTGTCGCTGGTCGAGAGCGTGTTCAATCTGATGGAAAGCCTCGTGCCGGAATACGACCTGCTCGGCCACGTGCGCGAGCGCAGCGGCGGCGCTTTGCCGGGCATCGCACCGTCGAACACGTATCGCACCGAGGACGACGGCTACGTCGTGATCGCCGGCAACAGCGATCCGATCTTCAAGCGCCTCATGCAATTGATCGGCCGCCCCGATCTCGCCGACGATCCCGCGCTCGCGCACAACGACGGCCGCGCGAAACACTCGGCGATGCTCGATCAGGCGATCACCGCGTGGACCTCGCGCCACGCGACCGGCGACGTGCTGGCCGCGCTCGAACGCGCCGAAGTACCGTCGGGCCGGATCTATTCGGTGGCCGACATCGTCGCGGATCCGCACTACCAGGCGCGCGACATGTTGCTGCAAGCGCAATTGCCGGGCGGCGCTTCGGTGAAGATGCCGGGGATCGTGCCGAAGCTGTCGGACACGCCGGGCGAAGTGCGTTGGCAAGGGCCGACGCTCGGCGAACATACCGGCAGCGTTCTCAGCGAACTCGGATTCGCCAACGAAGACATCGAGCGGCTGCGCCGCGAAGGAGCCGTGCAATGAACGCCGCCAACAACGACGCCCCTGTCGACAAGCTGATCGTGCAGGAAGTCTCTCCGCGCGACGGCCTGCAGATCGAGCCCACGTGGGTCGAGACCGTCGACAAGATCGAACTGATCGATTCGCTATCGACCGCGGGGTTCACACGTATCGAGGCCGGCTCGTTCGTGTCGCCGAAAGCGATTCCGGCATTGCGCGACGGCGACGCCGTGTTCCAGCAGATCGAACGGCATCCCGGTGTGATCTATGTCGCGCTGGTGCCGAACCTGAAGGGGGCCGAGCGCGCGCTCGCCGCGCACGCCGACGAACTGAACCTCGTGATGTCCGCGAGTCAGACGCACAACCGCGCCAACATGCGCATGAGTTGCGAGTCGTCGCTGATGGCCTTCGACGACATCGTGCGGCACGTGCAGGGCTCGGGTGTGCTGCTGAACGCGACGGTGGCGACTGCCTTCGGCTGTCCCTTCGAAGGACGGATCGACGAAGACCGAGTGGTCCGCATCGTCGACACGTATCGCGAGATGGGCATCGAGGGCATCACGCTCGCTGACACGACCGGCATGGCGAACCCACGCCAGGTGAAGCGGCTGGTCGCACGCGTGCTCGAACGGCTGCCGGCCGCCGCGCTCACGCTGCATTTTCACAACACGCGCGGGCTGGGCCTCGCCAATGTGCTGGCGGCATACGAAGTCGGCGCGCGCCGCTTCGATGCCGCGCTCGGTGGCCTCGGCGGCTGCCCCTTCGCGCCGGGTGCGTCCGGCAACATCTGCACGGAAGACCTCGTGAACATGTGCGACGAGATGGGCATTCGCACTGGCGTCGATCTGCCGAAGCTGCTTACGCTGTCGCGTGGTTTGCCTGCGTTGCTCGGCCACGACGTGCCTGGGCAACTCGCGAAGGCAGGCCGCAATTGCGACGTGCATCCGGTACCCGAATACGTTCTGCAAATCTGATTTCCCCCCAAACCGACTGATCGATTAACCGACTAAACGACCGGACGGCCTCGCCGAATCCGGCATTGGAGACAAGCATGAGTGACCTGGGCGCAGTTGCAAGCGGCAGCCATCAGGACAGCGCGGACGACCTCGTGGCCGTCATCCGCAAAGTCGCGTGGCGGTTGATGCCGTTGATCATGATCTGCTATCTGTTCGCGTTCTTCGACCGCATCAACATCAGCTTCGCGAAGTTCCAGTTGCAGAGCGATCTCGGCCTGTCCGATACCGCGTACGGCCTCGGCGCGAGTTTGTTCGTGATCGGCTATGTATTGTTCGAAGTCCCCAGCAATCTGTTTCTGTACAAGGTCGGCGCGCGGCGCTGGATTGCGCGGATCATGATTTCGTGGGGACTCGCGACGGCGGCGATGGTGTTCGTCAACAACGAATGGCAGTTCTACGGGCTGCGCTTCGTGATCGGCGCGATGGAAGCGGGCTTTGCACCCGGCGTGCTGTACTACCTGACGCTATGGTTTCCGCCGAGTTATCGCGGGCGTATCACGTCGATGCTGTTTCTGGCGTCCGCGTTCTCGGGCCTCGTTGGCGCGCCGCTCGCGGGGCTGGTGATCGGACACATGAACGGGGTGCTGGGCATGGCCGGCTGGCACTGGCTGTTCCTGCTCGGCGGGCTGCCATGTGTCGTGCTCGGGATCATGGTGTTGAAACTGCTCAAGGATCGCATCGAGGACGCGGGCTGGCTGTCGCCGCCGGAGAAGATGCTGCTGTCGGGACAGATTGCGCAGCAGAGCCGTCATCCGAGCACCGGCCATTCGCTGATGGGCGCGCTCAAAACACCGGGCTTTCTGACGCTGGGGCTGGTCTACTTCCTGATTCAGGTGGCGTCGTACGGATTGAATTTCTGGACGCCGCACCTGATCCACGTCGCGGGCACCAACAACCCGACCATGATCGGCTTGCTGACGGCCGTGCCTTATGTCTGCGGCGCGATCTGCATGGTGGTGGTGGGCCGTTTGTCCGACGCGACCGGCGAGCGGCGCAAGTTCGTGTTCGGCTTGCTGGTGATGTCAGCGATCGGCTTCTTTGCCGCGGGCTTCTTCGACAAGCAGATCACCTTGCTGGTGATCGCGCTGGCGGTGATGGGCGCGGGCGTGGTGGCGTCGATTCCGGCGTTCTGGGCGTTGCCGCCCAAGCTGCTGACCGGCGCAGGCGCGGCAGGCGGGATTGCGTTGATCAATACGCTCGGACAGCTCGGCGGAATCGTGAGCCCCATCATGGTGGGCCGCGTGAAGGATCTGACGGGAAGCACGACGCCGGCGTTGTATGTGATCGGCACGATGAGCGTGATCTGCGCGCTGATCGTGTTGTACGCGATGCCGGAGTCGCTGCGGCGCAAGGAAGCGGCGCTGTGAGGCCTGCGCGCTCACACCCGGAGCAGTCGGCGGACGGCTGCTCGCGGCGGCGCCGGCGCAAGATTGGCCTGTCTCATCAACTACTTGGCAGTGCTGTGCGCAGGTTGTCCACAGCCTTGCCAACAAATTGTGTGGACAACTGGAGGGCAAGGACGCCGCGCATCGTCAGCGTCCCTGCCGCACAAGCCTTCAGGTTTAACGGATGTCAGGAAAGCGCAGGATGCCTACTCTGAAGCCGCCATGCAATATCCCATCCGCTTCAATCACTTAGCGGTGCTGCGAGACGGTTGTCCACAGGCTTGCCAACATTTTAGGTGGACAAGTCTAGACTGGACGCAGGCGCTCAGGCAATACCGGTCGTCACACAGAAATCGTGCACAGGACTTTCGACGATCAGGACGCCGAAGCCGACGTTCTCTTAACTACGAAAATGATGCCGCCTTTTGTCCGTCTTCGAGCTTGCGCCGTAAAGCGTTGTTTCGGTGGAATCGTAGCGCCCCATGCCGGTCATGCTGATGGCGCTATAGGTGCAAGTCGTCGCAGCGAACGTGATGCCGAGGTAGTAAGCATTGTCGGTGGCATGAGGCGCGACCGTGCCTGAGAAGATCACGTTGCTTAAGTATTCGACGACGACCCCGCTGCCGCTTCCTGCGACTGCACCTGCAAAACCGCATCGCGCTTGTCGAGCAAATGCTGCCGCAGAATCGCGCTCAGCTTCTTGCCGTCACGTGCTTCTAACGCCTTCAGCATTTCATCGTGATCGTGAATCGCACTGTCCCACTTCGGAATCTGAAAGTTCGAGCGGAACCTGAGCGCCTGCAAGCGCCGGTTCACCGCAATATAGGTTTGCCGCAGCGCTGAATTTCTCGCCGCCTCGTTGATCTTGTCGTGAATCGCCTGATTGCGGCTGTAGTAGCCGGGCAGATCGTTCTGCGTGCGGCACGCGAGCATCGCGTAATGGAGCGCCTTGATCTCGGCAAGCTCGGCCGCGGTCATCCGTTCGGCGGCCAGTTCGCCGGAAAACGCTTCTAGACCGCTCATCAGTTCGAAAGTCTCGCGCAACTCTGCCTCCGACATCTTCGACACCGACGCGCCCCGATTCGGCGAAATCTCGATCAGCCCTTCGGCGGCCAGCACTTTCAGCGCTTCGCGCAACGGCGTGCGCGAGATGCCGAGGGTCTCGCACAACTCCCGCTCATTCAGTTTCTTGCCCGGCTCCAGCATCCCTTCGACGATGAAGCGGCGAATGTGCTCCACCACCGTGTCGTGCAGGCGCTGACGCTCGACCTTCGGCATCAGCGTGGAAGCGGTCACGCCCGCAATGAACTCCGAATTTTGCATACAAAAACCCTCATCTCGCATGAATGGGATTTTATCGGAAGCCGCAACATTAGTTAAGAGCGCGGGTAAACACCGGCATTCACACGCAAATTTAGACTTGGGAGCGTCTTACTTCGTCTGATATAGTTTTTTGCATGCAAAATTCAATCGGAGGAGCCCCATGCTCAAGCTAGACTTTCATCCCGCTGGACGTCACTTTTTGCAGATTCCGGGTCCGAGCCCGGTGCCCGACCGCATTCTCCGCGCGATGAGCTATCCGACCATCGACCATCGCGGCCCCGAGTTCGGCGAACTCGGTTTGAAGGTGCTCGACGGCATCAAGAAGATCTTCAAGACGCAGCAGCCCGTGGTGATCTATCCGGCCTCCGGCACGGGCGCATGGGAAGCGGCGCTGTGCAACACGCTGAGTCCCGGCGATCACGTGCTGATGTACGAGACCGGCCACTTCGCGACGTTGTGGAAAAAGATGGCGGACAAGCTTGGGCTGAAGCCCGAGTTCCTCGGCTTGCCGGGCATCGAAGGCTGGCGGCGCGGGGTTCAGCCGCAGATGATCGAGGAGCGTCTGCGCGCCGACACGCAACGCACGATCAAGGCGGTGTGCGTCGTGCATAACGAAACTTCCACCGGCGTCACGTCCGACATCGCCGCCGTGCGTCGCGCGATCGATGCGGCGGGCCATCCGGCGCTGCTGCTCGTCGACACGATCTCGGGCCTCGCATGCGCCGACTACCGCCACGACGAGTGGGGCGTCGATGTCACCGTGTCGGGCTCGCAAAAGGGCTTGATGCTGCCGCCCGGCATCAGCTTCAACGCGATCTCGCCGAAAGCGCTGGCCGCCAGCAAGCACGCGACACTGCCGCGCAGTTTCTGGGACTGGAGCGAAATCCTCGAAATGAACGAGACCGGCTACTGGCCGTACACGCCGAACACGAATTTGCTCTACGGCCTGCACGAAGCGCTGGAGATGATTCTCGGCGAAGGGCTCGACAACGTGTTCGCGCGTCACGAGCGTCTCGCCGAAGCGACCCGCCGCGCGGTGCGCGCATGGGGCCTGGAGATCCAGTGCGCGGACCCGGCCGTGTACAGCCCGGTGCTGACCGGCGTGATGATGCCCGACGGCGTCGACGCCGACGCCGTGCGCAAGCTCATCTACGAACGCTTCGACATGTCGCTTGGGACGGGTCTCGGCAAGATGAAAGGCCGCATGTTCCGCATCGGCCACCTCGGCGATTGCAACGACCTGATGCTGCTCGCCACGCTGGCCGGCTGTGAGATGGGTCTACGGCTCGCGGGTGTGGGCCTCAAGGAAAGCGGTCTGCCTGCCGCTATGGAGTGGCTGAGCCAGCCGGCCGCGTCCGCGGGTTTGAAAGCGGCGGCCTGAATTGCGCCGGGCGGCCCTGCCTGGCACCGGCAATAGACGCCGGCCCATCAGCCCTAAAAGAGAACAAGCGAGAAAGGCAGCAAGGGAGGGCAGGGAGCCCTCTCTTCGAGAACTCGGCCAGCCGTGCATAGAACGCGGCCTGAACAACATGCAATGCGTCCGCGGCAGCGCGAGCGGCTGACGGTCAACGACGTGGCGCGCCGCTCGGGCGCGCCGTCGATACATGCCATGGAGAGAGACGATGAAGCGGTTTCGTGTGACCAGTGCGACCAGTATCGTTCTAGTGATGCTATGCATCATGTACTTCATCACTTACCTTGACCGCGTGAACGTCAGCACGGCGGCCGCGGGTTTCGGCAAGGAATTCCAGCTTTCGCATACGCAGGTCGGCCTCGTGTTTTCGGCCTTCGCCTATCCGTATCTGCTGTTTCAGGTGATCGGCGGCTGGGTGAGCGACCGCTTCGGCGCGAAACGCACGCTGCTGTTTTGTGGCGCGATCTGGGGCGTCGCCACCGTGCTGACCGGTTTCGCCGGCGGCCTGGCTTCGTTGCTGGCCGCGCGCGTGCTGCTCGGTTTCGGCGAGGGCGCCACGTTTCCCGCCGCGACCTCGGCGATGTCGCGCTGGGTCGCGAAGGAAAAGCGCGGCTTTGCGCAGGGCATCACACACGCGGCGTCGCGCGTCGGCAATGCGGTGGCGCCCGCGCTGATCGTGCTGGTGATGGCGACCTGGGGCTGGCGCGAATCCTTCTACATCTGCGGCGCGCTCAGCCTGCTGTGGGTCGTCGTGTGGGCGCTCACCTTCACCGAACATCCGAAGGATCATCCGCGCATCACGTCCGAAGAACTCGCGGTGCTACCCGCGCCGAAGCCCAAAGCGGCCGGCGTGCCGTGGACCAAGCTGTTTCGTCGCATGACGCCGGTCACGATCGTGTACTTCTGCTACGGCTGGACGCTGTGGCTGTTCCTGAGCTGGATTCCGCTCTACTTCCTGCACAACCACCATCTGCAATTGAAGAAGTCGGCGATCTTCGCCTCCGTGGTGTTCTTCGCCGGTGTGCTCGGCGATACGCTCGGCGGCCTCGTGACCGACTGGATCTTCAAGCGCACGGGCAGTCTGAAGCGCGCGCGTAGCTGGATGGTGTCGGTCTGCATGCTGTTCTGCCTGCTCTCGCTGATTCCGTTGATGTTCACGCACAACCTGGTGCTGTCGATCGCGTGTCTTGCCTCGGGCTTCTTCTTCGCCGAAATGACGATCGGTCCGATGTGGGCGATTCCGATGGATATCGCGCCGGAATTCGCGGGCACCGCGAGCGGCATGATGAACACGGGCTCGGCACTGGCGGCGATCATCTCGCCGGTGGTCGGCGGCTTTCTGATCGACTACTTCGGCAACTGGAATTTGCCGTTCGTCGGCAGCATGCTGTTGATGGCCCTTGGCGTCGTGCTTGCGTTCCGCATGCAGCCGGAAAGCAGATTCGCTCTCGACCAGGCGGACAACTCGCACGTCCCGACCCACATCGGCGCGTAAGCGCAAAGCGCCGTCTCCACTCAGTTCGCGATGAAAGACATGACCACCTCACTCAGCCGGTGTCTTGCCGAGGCACGCCGCGACGGGCTCACGCTCGACACGTTGCCGCCGGAGCAGATACCCTCCGACGCCGATGCGGCGTACGCGATCCAGCACGACATGCTGGGCATCCAAGGCGCACGGATCGGCGGCTGGAAAATCGGCGCGAAGTCCGCGAGCGGTCCGATCCAGGGCGCGCCGCTGCCGGCCGCCGATCTGCATGTCGACGGCGCGCGTTTGGCGCGTGCAGGCTTCGCGCCGCTCGGGCTCGAACTGGAAGTCGCCTTTCGCTTCGGCCGCCGCTTCGAGCCGTCCCCGACGCCTTACAGCGAAGACGAAGTGATGGCGGGCATCGGTTCCATCGGCGCGACCATTGAAATCGTTGCGAGCCGCTATGCCGCGTGGCCCGACGTCGACAAGCTCGCGCAACTCGCGGATTTGCAGAATCACGGCGCGTTGATCGTCGGCGAGTTTACGTCGTATCGCGAGGACTTTCCGTTCGTCGCGCCATCGCTGCGTTTCAGTTTCGACGGACAAGACGTGGTCGACACGACGCCTGCGAATCCGGCCGGCGATCCCCGGCGCTTGCTGACGTGGCTAGTCAATCACGCGCGTTCGCGCGGCATCGCGGTGACGCCGGAGATGGTCGTGACCGCCGGTTCGTACTCCGGCATGTTTTTCCCGCGTCACGCGGGCACGGCGAGCGGGCGCATCGAAGGGCTCGCGCCGGTCAGCGTGACGTTGTACTAGGCGGCTTCGCCTGTTTACCAGTCTCCTGCATTTCCACGAGCCGACGATATGACGAACCCCACCTCCGCTTTACTCGTCAAGCCGATTCATCTGGTTCCCTCCACCGCGCGCCTGACGAGTCCGCTCGCGCAGTTGCTGCGCAAGTCGCTGCGGGGCGACGTGCTGTTCGATGCGGCGAGTCGCGGCCGTTACGCGACCGATGCGTCGATCTATCAGATCACGCCGGTCGGCGTGGTGGTGCCGCGCGATCAGGACGATCTGCGCGTCGCGCTGGAGATCGCCCGCAGCGAGAAAGTGCCTCTGCTCGCGCGCGGCGCGGGCACGAGCCAATGCGGCCAGACGGTCGGCGAAGCGCTGGTGATCGACACGAGCAAGTGGCTGAACAACATCGTCGCGTTCGATGCGCAAGCGCGCACCGTCACCGTCGAGCCCGGCGTCGTGCTCGATCATCTGAACGCGTGGCTCAAGCCGCACGGGCTGTGGTTTCCGGTGGACGTGTCGACGGCCGCGCAATGCACGATCGGCGGAATGGCCGGCAACAACTCGTGCGGCTCGCGCTCCATCGAATACGGCAACATGGTGCACAACGTCGAGGCGATCGACGCGATTCTCGCCGACGGCAGCGAAGCGCGTTTCGCGTCGCTGCGCGAGACGCCGCAAGGCGCGCGATTGCAGCAGATTCTCGACGGCGTGACGCGCATCGCCCAGCGCGAGCGCGACGAAATCGTCGCGCGCGTGCCGAAGGTGTTGCGGCGCGTGGCGGGATATAACATCGACCTGTTCGATTGCCAGAATCCGCGCGCCTATACCGATGACGGCTTCGCGAATCTCGCGCATCTGCTGGTCGGCTCGGAAGGCACGCTCGCCTTCAGTCGGCAATTGACGCTGAAGCTCGCACCGTTGCCCGCGCATAAAACGCTGGGCGTGGTCAATTTCCCGACGTTCCGGCAATCGATGGAGTTGACGCAGCACATCGTCAAGCTGAAGCCGGTCGCGGTGGAACTGGTCGATCGCACGATGATCGATCTGGCAATGAGCAATCCTGCGTTTCGTCCGGTGATCAGCAAGGCGCTCGTCGATGAGCCGCAAGCGATCCTGCTCGTGGAGTTCGCGGGCGAGGACCGCGACGCGCAACTCGCATCGCTCAGGCAGCTCTCGGAACTGATGGCCGATCTGGGCCTGCCTGGTTCGGTCGTCGAGATGCCGGACGCGAACGAACAGAAAGCGTTGTGGGAAGTCCGCAAGGCCGGGCTCAACATCATGATGAGCATGAAGGGCGACGGCAAGCCGGTTTCCTTCATCGAAGACTGCGCAGTGCCGCTCGAACATCTGGCCGACTATACGAGCCGCCTGACCGAGGTGTTTCATCGGCACGGCACGGAAGGCACCTGGTATGCGCACGCGAGCGTCGGCACGCTGCACGTGCGGCCGATTCTCGACATGCGGCGCGACGGCGCGGTGAAGATGCGCGCGATCGCCGACGAAGCGGCCGCACTCGTGCGCGAATACAAGGGCGCGTATTCGGGCGAACATGGCGACGGTTTGTGCCGTGGCGAATGGGTCGCGTGGCAGTACGGGCCGCGGCTGAATCAGGCGTTCAGCGAGATCAAGGCGCTGTTCGATCCCGACAACCGCTTCAATCCGGACAAGATCGTGCGTCCGCCGAAGATGGACGACCCGCGCCATTTCCGCTTCGCGCCGGGCTACAAGGAGCAGCGCATCCACACGGCGCTCGACTGGTCGGCATGGAACGTCGAACGCGATCCGCTGACCGGCGCGCAGTCCCTGCCCGGCAGCGGCAACGATCTGTCCGGCGGTCTCGCGAAGGCCGTCGAGATGTGCAACAACAACGGCCACTGCCGCAAGTTCGACGCGGGCACGATGTGTCCGAGCTACCGCGTGACGAAGGACGAGCAGCACGTCACGCGCGGACGCGCGAACACGTTGCGCCTCGCGATCTCGGGTCAACTCGGCGAAGCGGGTCTCGCGAGCGACGACGTCAAGGACACGCTCGATCTGTGCGTGTCGTGCAAGGGTTGCAAGCGCGATTGCCCGACCGGCGTCGACATGGCGAAGTTCAAGATCGAGGCCCGGGCAGCGCGCGTCAAGCGGCATGGGCTGCGTCTGCGTGACAGGCTGGTTGCCTTCATGCCGCGCTATGCGGCCACCGCGAGCCGCATGCCGGGTCTGATGGCGCTGGCCGATAACGTGCCGGTGTTGTCGGCGTGGTTCAAGCGTTCCGTGGGCTTTGCGCCTGAACGCAGTTTGCCCCGCTTCAGGAAGTCGTTTCTGTCGAATGCCGTGCCGGGCAAAGCGGTTCGAAGCGGCGCCCTGAAAGAGGTGCTGCTGTTCGTCGACACGTTCAACAACAACATGGAGCCGGACAACGCGCGCGCCGCGCAGCAAGTGCTGGAGGCCGCCGGTTATACGGTGCATTTCAATACGCGCCAGGGCGAGCGGCCGGTGTGCTGCGGCCGCACGTTCCTCGCAGCGGGTCTCGTCGATGAAGCGAAACGGGAAGCGCGGCGCATGCTCGATCTGTTCAGGCCGTTCGTGGAGCGGGGCGTGCCGATCGTCGGGTTGGAACCTTCATGCCTGCTTTCGTTGCGCGACGAGTTTCTGCACTACGGTTTCGGCGTGGAAGCGCAGCGGCTGTCGCAGCAGGCGTTTCTATTCGAAGAGTTTCTCGTGCGCGAAGAAAAGGCGGGCCGCTTGCAGCTTGCGTTGAAGCCGTTGGCCGCGCAACAGGCGCTGGTGCACGGTCATTGCCATCAGAAGGCGTTCGATGCGTTCACGCCCGTGCAGACCGTGCTCAAGTGGATTCCGCAGCTGAAGGTATCGACGGTGGAGTCGTCGTGCTGCGGCATGGCCGGCAGCTTCGGCTACGAAGCCGAGCATTATGCGACGTCGCAGGCAATGGCGGAATTGTCGCTGCTGCCGGCGGTGCGCACGATCGACGGCAATACGGTGATGGTCGCGGACGGCACGAGCTGCCGGCATCAGATTCACGATGGCGCGGGCGTCGATGCAATCCACGTCGCGCGAGTGCTGGCGATGGCGTTGCAGTAACGCCGGCCCTTGGCTCACACGCCGACGGCCTGCCGGAACGCAGTAGGCGCCACGCCGACGCTTTCGCGAAAGCGGTGGCTGAAATGGCTGGCGTTCGCATAGCCGCATTGTTCGGCGACCTGGGCGAGCGGCAGCGTCGTCGTGCGCAGCAGCGCGCGGGCGCGTTCGAGCCGCTGCTGCGCGATCCATGCAGCAGGTGGCAGTCCGAACGATGCGCGGAACATGCGCGCGAGATGAAACTCCGACAACGCCGCGACGCCGGCAAGTTCGCCGAGCGTGAGCGTCTGCGCGAGATGGCCTTCGATGTAGTCGCGCAGCCGCCGCCGCGTCGCCACCGACAACCCGCCTTTGAACGACGCGTCGCTGCGACGCACGCCTTGTGAACGCAGCAGCAGACTCAGCACTTCGTGCGCGGTCTCGTTGGTGCGCAGCAGCCCGTCGGGGTTCTGCCAGTCTTCGTTGACGAGCGATTGGCACAGGCTGGCGATACCAGCGTCTTCGAAATAAGTGCGATCGGCGAGCGTCAGTTCGCGCGGCTCGCGGTCGAGTTCCTGAACGGCGCGCTGAGTGAAGTGCTCGGGCTGGAAGTACAGGTGCATGAAGTGCATGTGCCCGCGCACCCACCAGCGCGATTCGTGTTCGCCGGGCAGCGCGCACAAGCGCGACGGCGCGCCATAGCGGCCGGGCATTTTCTGCCGCTCGGTGCGATAGCCGCCATCCAGATAGCACGACAGCGTGTGATGGCCGGGCCGTTCGTACACGGTTTCGCTTTCCTCCGTGTCGCGCGTCCAGACGGCGATGGCGAGCCGGTCGCCGAGCCACGCGAAGCGGTCCAGATGCGCGTGCGCACTGCTCAGCGTGTGACAGACCGACTGAAGGCCGAACGGCGTGTCGGTGGCGGGTATCACGGGGACGGGCGGAGTGGCGTTCACGGCAACCGAGCGGACGGCATTCAATGGTGGGATCAGCGAGTATACGGCGAGCCCCGTGCAGCCGCTCATCGACACGCAAAAATGCGCAATCCTGGACAAGTGCGGGCGGCCGCGCGGCAGCATAGTCGAGCTTCCTTTCAGACTTCGCTGTTGCAGGCTCGACTATGAATCTTCTGCTTTACGCCGTCACGGTTCTGATCTGGGGCACCACGTGGCTCGCGATCAAGTGGCAACTCGGTTCGGTGCCGCCGCCGGTATCGATTGCGTGGCGTTTCTGGATCGCGGCGCTGTTGCTGTTCGCGCTGCTGCGCATCATGCGCCGGCCGATCTGGCCGCCGCGCGCCGCATGGCGCTTTCTGTTCGCGCAGGGCTTTACGCTCTTCTGCCTGAATTTTCTGTGCTTTTACTACGCCGAGCAGGTCGTGCCGAGCGGCCTGGTGGCGGTGGTGTTTTCCATCGCGCCGCTGCTGAACTCGATCAACGGACGCCTCTTCATGGGCCGGCCGCTGCAGCCTACGGCGATTGCCGGCGCATTGCTGGGACTCGTCGGCATTCTGTGCCTGTTCGTCCAGCAGATGGCCGGACACCTCGGCGATCGCGCCGAGTTGATCGGACTTGGGATCGCATTTCTCGGCACCTTGTGTTTCTCGACCGGCAGCCTGTTGTCGAGCCGGATGCAGTCGATGGGCTTGCACCCATTCGCCACCAATAGCTGGGCGATGCTGATCGGCGCCAGCATCCTGACGCTGGGGAGTTGGTTAGCGGGCTTTTCGTTCGCCGTCGAGCCGTCCGTGCGTTACCTCGGCGCGCTGGCGTATCTCGCGGTGTTCGGCTCGGTGATCGGATTTACGGCGTACCTGATGCTGGTCGGGCGCATGGGCCCCGAGCGGGCCGCGTACTGCACGGTGCTGTTTCCGATCGTGGCGCTGGCGGCATCGACGGTGTTCGAGGGCTATCAGTGGTCCGCGCTGGCGGTGGTCGGGCTGTTGCTGGTGGTTGCCGGCAATTTGGTGGCCTTTGATCTCACGCGGCGGATTTTTGTGCGGCGCACGGAGGCGGGATCATGATGTAGCGTGTCGCCGTCAGCGTCGTCTGGCGCGATGCCGAACCGCCTTCGGGCGGCCGCGCCGGCCGCCGTGCGATGAGTTTCAGGTGAGTATTTTCGGGAGGCAAAAAAGGCGGCTCAAACGCTTGCTGGTGAGCCTTTTCGGGAGGCCATTGTCTGTCCGGCAAAGCGCCGCGCTGCCCACGAATTAATCACATGGGTAGACGAAGCCCTCTAACCACCGTATAATCGCCGCTCCCTAACCGTGAAATCGCAGCTAAATAGCTTACGTTAGAAGGGGTTGCATGCAAACTAGCGGTACGTTGCATCCATCCCGTCACCGGTGAAAAAACCGGTCTTCCAAAGGGGCTCGCGCCCTTGGGACAAGCGGCTCAGCGCCGCCGTCCACCTCATCGATGGAACTGGCGCCAGTGTTGCTGCTGGCTAGCCACCGAGGTCATTAAGCAGTTCACCGCCCAACACCCTCGCGCCGGGCAACCAACCCACGCCCGGCACCACTCGGTTCAATTCGCGGCACCTGCCGCGTCCCGAACTTCCCATTCGCAGCGCCGTCAAGGCGCCTGTGCGGCGCGGCAATTTTCGCGCGTCGCCCGAACAAGGAGGCGCATCGTCATGATTCATCGTCCTGCCAGACTGATTGGCAGTCTTGTAGCCATCGGCATCGTCGTCGCGTTGCTGTGCCGTGCGATCGACCCCGCCGCACTGCATCAGTACGCGCCCGATCTCGTCTACTACACGAAACGGCACCTGCTGCTGGTCGGCTACTCGATGGCCCTTGCATTGCTCGTGGGCATACCTGCCGGCGTCTTGCTGAGCCGTCCGTCGTTCGCGCGTCACGCTGAACGCTTCATGCAGATCTTCAACATCGGCAACACGATTCCGTCGTTGGCGGTGCTGGCCATCGCCCTCGGCATCTTCGGGATCGGCGATATTCCGGCGCTGGTCGCGCTGTTCCTCGCTTCCTTGCTGCCGATCACGCGCAATGCGTACGAAGGCATGAAGAACGTTTCGCCCGCGCTGCGCGAGGCGGCGCGCGGCATCGGCATGACGGGTTGGCAGTCGCTCGTGCGCGTCGAATTGCCGAACGCGATGCCGATCATCATCGGCGGTGTGCGCACGGCGCTGGCGATCAACGTGGGCAGCGCGCCGCTCGCGTATCTGATCGGCGCGGACAGTCTCGGCACGCTGATTTTCCCCGGCATTTATCTGAACAATCAGCAGCAGCTTTTGCTCGGCGCCGCGGCCACCGCGATTCTCGCGCTGGTGCTGGACGGCATCGTCTCGGCCGGCAGCCGGTATCTGCTCGCACGACGTGGGGTGGCGGCATGATCAATCTGTTCAAACGCAGCGGCTGGCGATCCAGCCGTTGGATCGCAGCCGGCGCAATGCTCGTTGCGAGCCTTCAGGCGAGCGCGGCGACGCTCGTGATCGGTGGAAAAAATTTCACCGAGCAGTACGTTCTGACCGAGATCACCTCGCAATACCTGCAATCGAAGGGCTACACGATCGATGCGCGCACCGGCCTCGGCAGCACGTTGTTGCGCAGCGCGCAGGAAAACGGTCAGGTCGACGTGGTATGGGAATACACCGGCACGGCGGCCATCGTCTACAACAAGATCACCGAGAAGCTCGATCCGAAGACGATGTACGAGCGCGTCAAGGAGCTCGACGCGAAACGCGGCCTGATCTGGCTCGATGCTTCGCCGCTGAACAACACGTATGCGCTCGGCCTGCCGCAGGAGCTCGCGCAGCAAACCGGCATCCGCACGATTTCGCAACTAGCCGCGAAGATCGCGGCGGAGCCGAAAAAGAAGCACGTGTTCGCGATGGACGCGGAGTTCGCCAATCGCCCGGATGGGCTGAAGCCGCTCGAAGCGGCCTACGGCATGGAGTTCAGCCGCGCGGAAACGCGCCAGATGGACCCGGGCCTCGTCTACACCGCGCTGCATAACAACCAGGTGCCGATCGGCCTAATCTACACGACGGACGGCCGCGTGAAGGGCTTCAACATCATGCCGCTCGAAGACGATCGCCACTACTTCCCCGCCTACAACGCGACACCCGTGGTGCGCAAAGCGATCCTCGACCAGAACCCGCAACTCGCGACGCAGTTGAACGCGCTGTCCAACGCGCTGAACAACGACGTCATGCTCGAGATGAACAAGCAGGTCGACATCGACGGTAAGCCGGTGCGTGAAGTCGCGGCGGAATTCCTGCGCACGCACAAGCTGCCCTGAGCGGAGACCTTTTATGACTGTATTCGACTATCTATCGGCCAATTGGCCTGAACTGCTGCAACTGACCGCGCAACACGTGTGGCTGGTGGGGATCGCGGTGGGCTGCGCGATCGTCGTCGGGGTTCCGTTGGGGATCCTGATCAATCGCCACGAGTGGCTTGCCGCACCGTTGCTGAGCATTGCCACCGTGGTGCTGACCTTGCCGTCGATCGCGCTGTTCGGTTTGATGATTCCGGTATTTTCGCGCTTCGGCCAGGGCATCGGCGCCGTGCCGGCGATCACCGCCGTGTTCCTCTATTCGCTGCTGCCGATCATGCGCAACACCTACCTCGCGCTGCGCAACGTCGACGCAGGCATCAAGGAAGCCGGCATCGGTATCGGCATGACCGTGTGGCAACGGTTGCGCCTCGTCGATCTGCCCCTCGCGGTGCCCGTGATTCTCGGCGGCGTGAGGACGGCCGTGGTGATGAACATCGGCGTGATGACGATTGCCGCGGTGATCGGCGCGGGCGGCCTCGGCACGCTGATCATCCGTGCGATCGGCCAGAGCAACATGATGAAACTGTTGGTGGGAGCGGTGCTCGTGAGCTTGCTCGCGATCGTCGCCGACCTGCTGCTGCAAGCGCTGCAACGCCTGCTGACACCGAAGGGAGTGCAAAAGACATGATCGAACTCGACAAACTGACAAAGACGTTTACGCAGAAGGACGGCCAGCAGGTCAAGGCTGTCGACTCGGTGAGCCTGACGGTCGGCGAAGGGGAAATCTGCGTGTTTCTCGGCCCGTCGGGGTGCGGCAAGACCACGACGCTGAAGATGATCAACCGTCTGATCGCGCCGACTTCGGGCCGCGTGCTGATCAACGGTGAAGACACTTCCGGTCTGAACGAAGTCGAATTGCGCCGCCACATCGGCTATGTGATCCAGCAGATCGGCCTGTTCCCGAACATGACGATCGAGGAGAACATCACCGTCGTGCCGCGTCTGCTCGGCTGGGACAAGAAGCGCTGCCGCGAGCGGGCCGTGGAGCTGATGTCGATGGTCGCGCTCGATCCGAAGCTATATCTGAAGCGCTATCCGCGCGAATTGTCGGGTGGACAGCAGCAGCGCATCGGCGTGATCCGCGCGCTGGCCGCCGATCCCCCGGTGCTGCTGATGGACGAGCCGTTCGGCGCGGTCGACCCGATCAATCGCGAGTCGATTCAGAACGAGTTCTTCCAGATGCAGCGTCAATTGAAAAAGACGGTGATCATGGTGAGCCACGACATCGACGAGGCGATCAAGCTCGGCGATCGTGTCGCGGTGTTCCGCCGGGGGCAGTTGGTGCAGTACGATCATCCGGATACGCTGCTCGCGCATCCACGTGATGAGTTCGTCGGCGCGTTCGTTGGGCAGGACAGCACGTTGAAGCGCCTGTTGCTGGTTAAGGCCGGCGACGCCGCCACGCAGCCGGAAACGGCTCGCGCCGATACGCCGGTGGCGCGAGCGTTCCAGATGATGGATGACAGCGACAATCGCTATCTGACCATCGTCGACGACAACCGGCAGGCGCTCGGCTACGTGACGCGCCGTGCGGCGCGCGCGGGGCAAGGCGTGTGCGGCGATCATCTCACCCCGTTCAAGGCGACGGTCAGCGCCGATGAGCATTTGCGCATCGTGCTGTCGAAGATGTATCAGTTCAACTCGTCATGGATGCCGGTGCTGGATGGTGAGGGCCGCTATGTCGGTGAAGTCACGCAAGACTCCATCGCGGATTATCTGAGCTCCGGACGGTCGCGTCGCCAGACGGGACAACCGGCGATCGTGTCGCCTGCCGTCGTCGCTGCGGAAGCGGCGGCTGCCGCGCATTCGTAATGCGCTCGCGCCGTAAAGCAGTAATGCTGTAACACTATCCGCCGGCCAGCCAGACCAGGTACTGCATCACGCACCGCACGCTTGCGAATCGGGCGACCGGCGCGCCGTTCGGCGGCAGCATCGGCAACAGCGCGAATGCGACGAAGAACAGTTTCCTACCGGTGCAAACGGTGACGACGGGCACCGACGCGAGCGTCCGCGGCCTCGCCGCCACCGACACAGAACTGTACGTGGCCGATACCTACGGCAACCGGATCGTAGTGTACGACGCGGCGTCGATGCAGCCTTTGCGCTCGTGGAGCGTGCCTTCGCCGGGACGCATCGCAGTGGACACCGACTCGACGCTCTGGGTGCCGAGCGGAATTTCATCCGGAAACCTAACTATCGCTTCGATGCGGCGCATGACGAAATGGTGATTCCCTCCGGCCGCTCGCGCAAAATTCACAGCCGAGTTCGTGGCGCGCCGGACAACCGACTTACGGCGAATGGCCGTGGCGCGACAGCAGTGGCAACGGCGCAGTCGACGCCAGCGAAATCAGCAGTAATCCTTCGACCGGCAGCACGGTCGGCAATGGCTTATGGTGGGTCGATTCGCCGGGCAACGTCTGGCTCGCCACGCCGTTGAGCGGCATCCGCGAGATGCCGTTGCAAGGCTTCGACGCCGCGGGCAATCCGGTCTACACCTATGCGAGTTCGAGCATGTTCGCGATGCCGCAGCCGTTCACGCGGCTTGCGCGGCTCGTGTATGTCGCGCAAACCGACACACGATGTACCTGTCCCGGTGCTCGCGCGCCACGACAACTGGAGCTCCGGCACGCCGACGCAACCATACGCGATCTCGCTGCCGTGGAATATCCAGAGCAATCCGCAGACGACCACGGTCGCCGTCGCCGTGGCGGGCAATGACATCTTCGTCGCGCAGCTATACACGGCGAAGGTGGATGTGTACGACGCGCGCACGGGCCAGGCAGTCTGCTACATGACGCCGGTTGCGAGCGTCGGCAACACGAGCGGCTGGGTGGACGTCTATCTCGACATCAGC
The DNA here is from genome assembly GCF_902859935.1 of Paraburkholderia fynbosensis. GTDB lineage: Bacteria > Pseudomonadota > Gammaproteobacteria > Burkholderiales > Burkholderiaceae > Paraburkholderia > Paraburkholderia fynbosensis. The sequence continues at coordinate 71,745 of NZ_CADIKI010000016.1, read as the reverse complement.
GCGGCGCGGCGCGAGAACGGCGAGTACGTGGTCCTGCTGAAAGACGACGTCCGCGCGAAAATCCTGATGTATCGATGGACGCCTTGACGTGGATCGCGCTCGGCCCGATCACGAATAGACGGCGGCGCGCGATCGGTATATAACAACACGAAAGGATGGCTTGTTCACCGGCGCATCTTCATCGACGTATCAACAGGAGCGATGTTCCATCATGACTCAAGACGCTTCGCCTGAGCCGCCCACTGGCAATCGGCCCGACCTCGACAGCCTCGATGCAGCGCTCAGTCACGTGGATCAGCAGGTATCGTCCGGTGGCATTGCCTCGGGCGCGGCGAGAGGCATTCTGTACAGCCTGATCGAAACGCTCGGCACGTTGGTGGGCGATCCCGATCTGCCAGAGCACGCGCGTTCGGGTTACGAAGGGCTGCTGGAAGCGGCTCGCGAATTGCGCGCGAAGCTGGATCGCTGAAGCAGAGCGCGCCGCCGTTGCATGCGGGCGGCGGCATGTCCACGCTGCACGCTACCCGACAGCAATCCAGTCTCCCGCGATAAAAACTTGCGCTGTTAAAAGCTGCGCTATTTCCACCATTGCGCCTTTCTCAGGTTCTCTGCGAGTGTTTTCCCTGTCGCTCGCATGGACGGCGCTGCATCGAGCGTGCGTTCGCGCCGTGGTGGGGTCACGCTTTCGCATCGCTGTCGGCGCTCAATGCTTCGAGCCAATCCGGCGGCGCCGAGGTGATAGCGAGTCGTGGCGTGCCGTGCCACTCGGCGCAACGTTGCAACGCGCGGCGCAGATCGCCCGCAAGCCGGGCGCTCAGACGCACGCCCGGTTCGACGTGCAGCGACTTCAGTTCGAAGATGCCTTGAGCCCGATGCGCCTTCGCATCCACGCGACCGACCAGGCGGCCCCGGCTTAGTAGCGGCAACACGAAGTAGCCGTATTTGCGCTTCGCGGCGGGCGTATAGCATTCGATCACATAGTCGAAATCGAACAGCGCGGCGGCGCGCTTGCGATCCCACACTACTGGATCGAACGGTGACAGCACTGTCGTGACCGTCGATGCGAGCTTGCCGCTCGCCGCGTCGTCGAGCAGCGGCGCGAAGTCACGATGGACGAATGTGTCCTGTTTCCAGCTTTCCACTTTTACGGGAATCAGTTCGCCCGCGTCGGCGAGCGCATGCAACTCGTCGCGATAGGGACGGCGCGGCAGCCGGTAGTAATCGGCGACCCAATCGGCACGCGCGACGCCGAGCGAGCGGCAGGTACGGCGCAGCACTTCGGTGGTAACGCTGTGGGCCGGCGGCAGATCGCGGGCGTCGTCCCAACCCGGCAACACGCGCTCGGTCAGGTCGTAGACGCGATGAAAATTGCGGCGCTCCGCGACCATCAACTGGCCGATCGCGAACAGCACCTCCAGATGACGCTTCTGCGGCTTCCAGTCCCACCAGCCGTTACTCGTGCCGTTCTCGCGAACGAAATCCGCCGAGCGTACCGGGCCCGTCGCGCGGATCTGTGCGAGCAGCGTTTCGATGTCCTCGCGATGCTGCTCGTGCCATTCGGCGGCATATTTCCAGCCCATGCCGCTCGGATCGAGCATGCGATGGCGCAGCAGACCGTAATCTTCGATCGGCACGAAACAGGCCTCGTGCGACCAGTACTCGAACAGTTTGCCTTCGGCGAGATGTTCGTCGAGCCATTGCGGCGGATACGCGCCGAGCCGGCTGAACAGCACGAGATAGGGGCTGCGCGCGACCACGTGAATCGTGTCGATCTGCAATTGCGCCATGCGTCGAATCGTGTCCAGCACATCGGCCTTGACGGCCTTGCGACGCGGCGGCGTCAGCAAACCTTGCGCGGCCAGATGGAGGGTGCGGGCTGCGGGGAGCGGCAGAGTCTTCACGCGGGAGTCGGTCAGTGTGACTGCGAAGAGAGCGGGCAGGCGGCCCGGCCTGGATCAGCAGCCGCTACTGTAGCGTGAATACGGAGGATGAATCGAAGTGGGCGCGAACCGCGCTGCGCCTGCCGACCTTACCAGCCGCGCCCGTGATGCCGCTCCCAGCCGCGATGGCGGCCGTGGTCGTGATGCCAGCCGCGGCCGCGATAGTAATCGCCCCGGTAGCCGTACCCGTAGACCGGCTGCGGCGCGTAGACGACCGGCGGCGGTGGCGGTGCATACATGACTGGCGGCGCGGCATACACCGGGCCCGGCGTATTGACGAACACGCCGACGTCCACCCGCGCCAGCGCGGCAGTCGATGCGCAGGCGGCGCTCAGGCCGATGGCGGCGAATACGATCGCGCGTTTGATCATGCGAATCTCCATTGCGAAAGAGCCGGCCATTCACTGTCGAATGGCTGACATCCATCTTACGAAATGGGGAGATGCGCAGGTGCAACGAGTTGAAGACGTGTGTAACAGCAGGTTACCCACCGCAGCCTTGCACGCCTGACGGCGTGAAGGCTCGGCAGATTGCGCCGCTCAGGCGCCCAGCGCGAGCGCTTCAGCGGCGGACACGGCCAGCAGTTGATGGATTTGTGCGACCACCGCCGCGCCTTCCCCGACCGCCGCGGCGACCCGCTTGGTCGAGCCGGCGCGCGCGTCGCCGATCGCGTACACACCTTCGACCGTGGTTCCGAGATCGCAGGTCGTCGCCGCGCCATCCGCGCTGGTGCCGGTCAGCACGAAGCCCTTGGCGTCGAGTTGCACGCCGCAGGTGCGCAGCCAGTCGGTGTTCGGATCGGCGCCGGTGAAGAGGAACAGATGCCGGGTGTCGAAGTGATCGACACCGTCGGGCAGCGGCTTTTTCAGGCCGACGGAGACCAGCCCGCTTTCGTCGGCTTCGAGGCGGCCGATCTCCGAATTCGGATGCACGAACACGTTCGGCAGCGAGCGGATGCGATCAATCAGATAGCGCGACATAGTGGCTTCAAAACCGCTTCGGCGGATCAGCACGTGGACCTTGGCCGCGTGCGTCGCCAGATAGACGATCGCCTGGCCGGCCGAATTGCCGCCGCCCACCAGCACGATTTCCTGGCGCTTGCAGAGCTTGGCTTCGACCGGCGAGGCCCAGTAGTAGACGCCGCGTCCGTCGAAGCGGTCGAGACCTTCGAGTGCCGGCCGCCGATACACCGCACCGCTTGCGATCACGATCGCGCGCGCGGTGATATGGCCGCCGCACTTCAGTTCCAGCCGATACGGCGATTTCGCGCAATCGAGCGCCTTCACATGGACCGGAATCGCGACATGCGCGCCGAACTTCTGCGCCTGCACGAACGCGCGGCCCGCGAGCGCCTGGCCGGAGATGCCGGTCGGAAAGCCCAGGTAGTTTTCGATCCGCGAACTGGCGCCGGCCTGACCGCCGGGCGCGCGGCTGTCCAGCACGATCACCGACAGGCCTTCCGACGCCGCATACACCGCGGTCGCCAAGCCTGCCGGCCCGGCGCCGACGATCGCGACGTCGTAGACATGCGAGTCGTCGAGGTCGGGCAGCAGGCCGAGGCAGGTGGCGAGTTCCGGCATGCTCGGATGACGCAGCACCGAGCCATCCGGACAGATCACAAGGGGCATGTCTTCCCGCTGCGCAGCGAACTGCTCGATCAGGCGCAACGCGTCTTCGTCGCGTTCGTCGATCACCGAGTGCGGATGGCCGTTGCGCGACAGAAAGCCTTGCAACATGACGAGCCGCGCGTCGCTGCTATTGCCGATCAGGATCGGGCCGCCCGCGCCCTTTTCGATTAGCGACACGCGCCGCAGGATCAGCGCGCGCATGATGCGCTCGCCGAGTTCGGCCTCGGCGACGAGCAGTGCACGCAGCCCCTGAGGCGGAATCAGCAGCGCTTCGACGCAGACGAGCGCGAGGCCGTTCACCAGCGCGGGCCGTCCCGACAACTGACCGACCTCGGCAAGAAAATGCCCCGGACCATGTTCGCCGATTACCACTTCGCGCCCGATGCCGTCGCGCTGATAGACCTTCACGCGTCCTTCGAGCAGCACGAACATGCCGGGGCCGGTGTGGCCGGTCTCGAACATCAGTTCGCCGGCCTTCCAATGGCCAATCTCGCCGAACCGGCGCAGGCGGTCGATTTCCGCGCAGGTGAGTTGGGGGAACATCTGGTGCATGCGTGTCGAGAGCGACGAAAACGGCGCGTCGGCGACTACCGCTTGTTGTCCTTCAACGTCTTGAATCGGAACTTCTTGAATCGAAAGCATTGAACCGCTCCTTCGGTGTTCGTTGATAGAGCGAACGGGAGGCGCAGCGGTGCACCGCTGCGCCGAGGCGGCGCTGTCCAGCCGGGCTAGACGGCCTTCGGCTCGATGTCGTCGATCGCCGCTTCGGGTGGCGGCATGTCGCGCAGCGCTTCGACCGGCTTGCCCGAATCGCGCCAGGCTTCCATGCCGCCGCGCAGCGGCAGCACATCGGAGAAGCCGGCCTCGTTGAGTTGCTTGGCCATCCATGCCGCGGAAATCTCGTTCGGGCAGGAACAGTAGATCACCAGTTTCTCATCGTGCGGATAGGTCGCGACGATCTCGTCGAGTTGCCGCTCATCCGCGAATTTCGAGCCGGGAATAACGAACGGGTCGAGCTTGCGCTTTTCGTTCGAACGGATGTCGAACAGCACCGGCATCTTGCCGGCCGCGAACAGGTTGGCGAGTTCGTCGACTTCGATGCGCGCGGCCGCGAGCTTCGAAATCAGCTGGCGCCGCCGGATCCACCGGTAAGCCGCGTACGCCAACAGCAGCGCGACGGCGACCAGCGCCGCCGTGCGGCCGAGCCGCCCGGCGATCACGAACAGCATGTCGATCTGCCGCGCGAACAATGCGCCGACGATCAGCCCCGTGCCGGACCACAACGCGGCGCCAATGCTGTCGTACGTGAGAAAGGTTCGGTAGCGCGTGCCCATTGCGCCGGCCATCGGAATCGACACGATCGACAGGCCCGGCACGAACTTGGCCACGGCCAGCACGCGCACGCCCCAGCGGCCGAAAAAGCGCTCGGTCTTCTTCACGCAGGTGTCACGCGACAGCGACAGCCGGCAGATGGTCTTCAGCGTATTGCCGCCGTAGACGCGGCCGGCGAGATACCACGCGCTGTCGCCGATCAGCGTAGCGAATATCGACAGAATCAGAACCGGCAGCAATTGCGTGCCCACCGAGCCCGGATGCATTGCAGCCATTGCGCCGAACAGCACGAGCGACGGCATCGCCGGCACCGGCAGCCCAAGAGAGGCGGCCAGCACGTTGGCGAAGACGAGCGCCGGCCCATATTGCTCGACGAGATCATGTAGCATCGACTTACATCCGCGACCCTTGCGGGCGCGGCGCAGGAAAGGAAAGCAAAGGGGAATGCAGGGATTATGGACGCATTTTCAAGGCGTGCAAACGGCTTGAAAATATGCCCGATATCCGGGTGTGGATTGCGTGCGGGCCGCGCGCCGATGGTCTGGCGCGCGCATTAGCGGCGCGAGCGGAACAATGGGAAAAGAACGAGGCTCGCGCGGCATGCCAAGGCGCGAGTCAGTGTCACCGAACGTGGGGAGTCTCGGCCCCCGACACACCCGCATTACTCCGGTTGGTGAACCGGCTACCACGGACAACACGCGGCATGCGCGCGCGAGCGCCATGCCGCGCACATCAGTTCATTGGCGATGGTTGTGCTGTTCGCCCGGCAATTCGGCGCCATGCGCGCGGATCGCGGCAATCAGCTCGGCCGGCGTGATTTCGTAGCGTACTTCGCGGTGTATGCCCGGCTTGCGCTCGTCGACCTCGACCAGAAGAATGCCTTTGCCGTCTTCTGTCGATTCGAGGCGCAGCGAGCGCAGTTCGCGAGCCGTTGCGTCGTCGTATTCGGTGAGCAGGGCCATTGACCCGGAGGACCCGGTGATGCGCATCGAGGTTGTCCTTAATCCGTTGTTGATCGAGCCATTGTACGGGCAGGGTGGCGTGCCGTCTGTCGCGCGATGGTCACGCTTGCGTGGCGGCTCGTGCGCCTACGTGCTAGCCGGATGCCGCAGCGCGTTGCCTGGCGCGGTTCGCCGGACAGCGCATGCCGTGACAGCCAAGCGTGGTGTTCAGTTTAACGCGACTCACCGCTACGACGGATGCATTTTTCGTGCCCCGTGGCGGTGCGATCCTTCTCACTGACTGTCATGCTGCTGACGCACGCCCCGGCTAAAGGCGGGGCGTGCTAGCGCGGCCCGCGCAGCCGCTCCAGCTCGTGCAGCTCGGCGGCGCGCAGCGGGGCGTCGGCGGCGAGAAAAAACTCGTCGAGTTGCGGCGGTGCGGCCAGAGTGCCGCTCAGCATCGCATGAACTTGCCCGCGATGATGAATCTGATGGACAAACAGGTGCGGCAGCACAGCCCCGATGATTTCACGCTGGATGCCCACCGATGGGCCGCGGTCGATCCGCACGTCGCGTTGCAGATCGCCATCGGCGAGCGACTCGCAGAAGACGAGCAGCCGCTGATCGCTCCGCGCTTGTGCATCGAACAGGTCGGCTGCGCGCGGATAAGGCAATTCGTTGTCGAAAATGGTGAGCCCTTCGCCGCCGTCGGTCAGGGCGTCGAAGTAATACCGGTCCACCAGCAGGATGTGATTCAGCGTGAGTTGCAGCGACGGGAAGAAGCTCACTCTGCGCTCGGCGAACGCTGCGTCGGTCAAGCTGAGGCAGGCGCGGTAAAGGCGCAGATTCGACCACGCGTTGTTGCGCGCCATCGCGGCAAAATGCGCGGCGAGCGGATTGGCGTGTGCCGGCTCGGAAGGAGTCACGTCGGCCTCCCATGACGGAAAGAGTCGAAAGGCGAACTCCAGTGTGAGCGGAGCATCGGCGCGCGGCAAGTCCCGAGCGGCTCCCGTATTCCCTCACCGTTCAGTCGCCGCGTCGCCGCGTCGGGCGGGCAACAGCGTATCGCAGACGCTTCAATAAGCCCGGGCGACCCGCCCGGCGCAAAAAAATAGCCCGTCCCGAATGGGGCGGGCCATTGAACGCCGTTGTTACTCGGGTCAGTCTGCCCTTGCAACGATGGGTGCTGACGGTGTCATCCTCATGCGCCAATAGTAGGCTGTCGAGGTGGGAGTAACGCCGATCTATCAGACCAATGTCGCTTCTTCGCGCTCGATGTCGAGCGCGTTTGCCTGAACGCCAGGCACGGCGCGGCGCGTGATGCGGGGCGCCGCGCGGCGCGGTCCGCTCGCCGCGCGCGGCGTGGGCGCAGCCTCGGCGACCGTGAACAGACGCACCGCTTCATCGAGCACGTCGGCCTGTTCCGCGAGACGTTGCGCGGTAGCCGCTGCCTGCTCGACGAGCGCCGCGTTCTGCTGGGTGGCGCCGTCCAGATGCGAGACCGCCTGATTGACCTGGCGAATCCCCTCGGCCTGTTCGCTGCTCGCATTGGCCACTTCGACGATGATCGACGACACGCGGCCCACCGCCTCGTCGATCGCCCGCATCTGCGAAGTGGTGCGTGCGACCAGCTCTGTGCCCGCGGCCACTTCGCTCGCGCTCGCTTCGACCACTGACTTGATTTCCTTCGACGACGCCGCGCAGCGTTGCGCGAGCATCCGCACTTCACCCGCGACGACCGCGAACGAGCGGCCCGCTTCGCCCGCGCGCGCGGCTTCGACGGCGGCGTTCAGCGCGAGGATGTTGGTCTGGAACGCGATGCCGTCGATCACGCCGGTGATGTCGGCGATGCGCCGCGACGCCTCGGTGATGCCGGCCATGGTCTGCTCGACCTGACCTGCGATCCGGCCGCCTTCGGCCGCCGCCGCCTGGGCGTCACGCGCCAGATCGAGCGCGCGTCCACTGGCGTCGGCGTTGGCTTGCACGGTGGTGGTCAACTCGTCCATGGTGGCGGCGGTTTCTTCGAGCGACGCTGCCTGCAACTCGGTGCGGCGCGCGAGATCGACGTTGCCGCTGGAGATTTCGCGCGCGTTGTCGAGCATGCCGGTGATCTGCGCGCGCACGTCGTAGACGATCGCCGCGAGATTGGCTTTCAACTGGTTCAACGCCTGCAGGACGTCGCCGAGATCGTCGTGACGCGCGATTTGCAGATCGACGGTCAGGTCGCCAGCGGCGAGGCGGGCCGCAAAACCCGACATGTCGTCGATCGGCGCGGCGAGCTGGCGTGTGAGCACGCGCCACGACAGGACGCTGATCGCCGTGGCGACGCCGAACGCGATCCAGAAGGGCGCGGGCGGTGTGCCTTGCCATGCGGTGAGACCGGTCAGCAGCAACGCGAGCGGTGTGAACGCGTAGCCGGCAGCCGCGCGGGTCGCAACCGGCAGACGCATCAGCGCCTGCAAACGTCCGGCGAGGCCGGTGCGCACCACGACGCCCCGGCGCAACGCCACGCCGCGTGTTTCGCCCGAGCGCATGCGCGCATACAACGTTTCGGCGGCGCGTACCGCTTCACGCTCTGGCTTCACGCGTACGCTCAGATAGCCGACCACCGCGCCGTTTTCGACCACCGGCGTGACGTTGGCGCGAACCCAGTAGTGATCGCCGTTCTTCCGGCGGTTCTTGACGAGAGCGGTCCACGGACGGCCTTCGCGGATCGTCGTCCACATGTCGGCGAAGGCTTCGCGCGGCATGTCCGGATGGCGGATCAGGTTGTGCGGCTCGCCGATCAGCTCGTCGCGCGTAAAGCCGGACACGGCGATGAAGGCCGGATTGCAGTACTGGATGCGGCCGCCCAGATCGGTCGCCGAGACAAGCATGTGGGACGACGGGAATTCGTACTCGTGCCCGGTGACAGGCTGATTGTTGCGCATGGATTTCCTTGCTGATGCTGACGCGCGTCGACGCGGTGCTTACATGAGTGCAAGGAGTAACGGCAATTAACCCTGCGAGCTTGAGGGTCTCCCACTAAACCACTCAGGTTTATCGAGCATGTAGCCGTTAATGCAGGGTTATTTGATAGCGGCGAAGTCGCTCTCGAAAATGCCGGCGGGAGAGGCGTGGCGGGATGGGCGCGCGTTTCGCCGAGCCGGCCTTCAGCGCTGGCGCGGATGGCCCGCGCGACGACGGCCGGCGCGAGCGCGGCTTCGCGGGTAGGACGCGAAACGGCTGTCGCCGGCCGGGCGCGGCTCACTGGCGGCGGCGTCGCCCGCGACTGCCTGCATGACATTCGCGGCCGCCGCCAATTGGGCTCAGCCCGGCCGTTTCACGACGAAGTCGATCTCGACCAGCGCATCGCGCGCGAGCGCGGTGACGCCGATGCAGGTCCGGGCGGGCAGCGCGTCGGCGGGAAAGTAGGCGCGGTAGATCGCGTTCATCGACGCGTAGTCGCGTTTGAATTCGGTCAGAAAAATGCGCGCGGCGACCACGTGCTGCAAGCCGAGGTCGAGGCCTTGCAGCACCAGCACGAGGTTGTCCATCACGCGGCGCGTTTGCGCGACGACGCCGTCCGGCAAGGGCGCATCGTCGTCGGTGGGCGAGGTCGGCATCTGGCCGGTGACGAACACCCAGCCGTCGGCTTCGGTGGCGTGGGAGAAAGGCCCGACGGGCGTCGGGGCCTGCGGGATCATCCAGAAGGTGGGGCTCGAGGTCATGGGAAGGGGCGGTGTAGCGTGTCGTTGATTGTCGAAACGCTACGCTAACCGACCAAAAGTCCCCGTGGCGCGTCGCGTGGGTGGCTGAGCGCAGGGGCTCGGGCAGCCGCCGCGCCGCGCATCACATCAAACCCGCCCAGTCGCGTAATAAACCGCGATCACGAAGAACACGGCCAGCGTCTTGATCACCGTGACCGCGAAGATGTCGCGATACGACTGGCGGTGCGTCAATCCCGTGACCGCCAGCAGCGTGATTACCGCGCCGTTGTGCGGCAGCGTATCCATGCCGCCGCTCGCCATCGCGACCACGCGGTGCAGCACTTCCAGCGGAATATGCGCGGCTTCGGCGCCCTTGATGAACACGTCGGACATGGCCGCGAGCGCGATGCTCATGCCGCCCGACGCCGAGCCCGTGATACCCGCGAGCGTGCTCACCGAAACCGCGGCGTTGACGAGCGGATTGGGGATGCTCTTCAAGGCGTCGCTCACGACGATAAAGCCGGGCAACGCTGCGATCACGCCGCCGAAGCCGTATTCCGACGCGGTGTTCAACGACGCCAGCAACGCGCCCGCCACCGCGGCCTTGGTGCCGACCGCGAAGCGCGAGCTGACGCGGCCGAACGCCGTCGCCACGACCATCACGATGCCCAGCAGCAGCGCGCCCTGCACCGCCCAGATGCCGACCAGGCTCTTGACCGTGGTTTCGACCGGCGCATGCAGGCCCGGCAGGATATCCGGCGTGATCGTGAAGGTCGGGCCGTACCAAGCCGGAATCCAGCGGGTCAGCAGGAAGTTCGCCACGCCCACCAGCACCAGCGGCGCGACCGCCAGCAACGGATGCGGCAGTTGCTTCGATTCGACCCGCTCCGGTTCGTTGACGAGTTCCGTGCCGTAACCTTCGCCGGTCGCCATCGCGGCGCGGCGGCGCCATTCCAGATACGTGAGGCCGACCACGATGATGAACAGCGAGCCGATCACGCCGAGCGTGGGCGCGGCCCACGACGTGGTCTTGAAGAAGGTGGTCGGGATGATGTTCTGGATCTGCGGCGTGCCCGGCAGCGAATCCATCGTGAACGAGAACGCGCCGAGTGCGATGGCGCCGGGCATCAGACGCTTCGGAATATTGCTCTGGCGATACAGTTCTGCGGCGAACGGATAGACGGCGAACACCACCACGAACAGCGAGACGCCGCCGTACGTGAGCAGCGCGCACACCGCGACGATCACCGCATTGGCGCGCGAGCGGCCGATATAACGGATGGCAGCCGCGACGATCGACTCCGAGAAGCCGGACAGTTCGATGACCTTGCCGAACACGGCGCCGAGCAGGAACACCGGAAAGTACAGCTTCACGAAGCCGACCATCTTGTCCATGAAGATGCCGGTGAAAACCGGCGCGACGGCGGCGGGCTCGGTCGCCAGAACGGCGGCGAGTGCAGCGATTGGCGCGAACAGAATGACGCTGTAGCCGCGGTACGCGGCAAACATCAGAAACGCCAGCGCGGCGAGGACGATGACAAAGGACATTGAGTCTCCAAAGCTTGGTTGTTCTACCTATAAGCCATCCTGACGGTGCGTCGGCACGGCGCCCGCAAAATGCAGGTTCCGTGCCACACCTACGGCCCCGGCCAATGCGTCGGTTTTGGCAGGCCGATGCGGGAAGCATGGTCGCGCCGATTGTACCCAAACGTCTACAAAACGGGACGTAAATCAACTGAAGATCAGCTGAACTGAGGTTAAACCCTTATACGTCGGGCTTACTGAGGATCTCTCCAATGAGATAAGATTGTCTCTAAATCGAGACAGCGACGATTAAAACGATAGGCGGAGACAGCGACAACATGATGAATGACTGGGCGGGCCTGCCTGCGACCTACGGCGACGTCCTGCGCCGGGCGATGGAGTCGCTCTTTCGCACGTTCGAAAATTTCAGCGAAGGCACGTTCATCGTCGACGCCGACGCGCGCGTCGTCTGGATCAACAAGCGTTACGCGGCGCGCTTCGGTTTCTCGGACCCGCAGCAGGCGATCGGCCGCGATTGCGAAGCGGTGATCCCCAACAGCCTGATGCGCGAGGTCGTCCATACGGGCAAGCCGATCCTGCTCGACATCATGGAGACGGACCGTGAACCGCTGGTGGTGACGCGCTTGCCGCTCAAGGACGACGCCGGCGCGACGGTCGGTGCAGTCGGCTTCGCGCTCTTCGACGAGCTGAAGGCGCTCACGCCGCTCTTTTCCCACTACTCGCGCGTCCAGGAAGAACTGATCGCGACGCGCCAATCGCTCGCGCAGGCGCGTCGTGCGCGCTATACGTTCGGCAGTTTCGTCGGCACGAGCGCGGCGTGTCTCGAAGTGAAGCGCCAGGCGCGCCGTGCCGCGCAGCTCGAATCGCCGGTGCTGCTGCTCGGAGAAACCGGCACCGGCAAGGAACTGCTCGCGCATGCCATTCACGGCGGCTCGGCGCGCGCGAATCAGCCGCTCGTGACGGTCAACGTCGCGGCGATCCCCGACACTCTGCTCGAAGTCGAGTTTTTCGGCGCCGCGCCCGGCGCGTACACCGGTGTGGACCGCAAGGGGCGTGTCGGCAAATTCGAGCTCGCAAACGGCGGCACGCTGTTCCTCGACGAAATCGGCGATATGCCGTTGCCGCTGCAGGGCAAGCTGCTGCGGGTGCTGCAGGACAAGGAATTCGAGCCGCTCGGCTCGAACCGGATCGTGCGCGCCGACGTGCGGATCATCGCGGCCACCTCGGCCGATTTGCCCGCGCTGGTCGCGGCGGGACGCTTTCGCGCGGACCTGTTCTATCGGCTGAACGTGCTGACGATCCATGCGCCGCCCTTGCGCGAGCGGGCGTCCGACATCGAAGCGCTGGCTTACGCGATGCTCGAGGACCTTTCGACGCAGACACGCGTCGGCAGCCACTTCGAATTGCAGGACGATGCGTTGCGCTTGCTGTGTTCGTATGGCTGGCCAGGCAACGTGCGCGAGTTGCGCAATACGCTGGAGCGGGCCGTGATGCTATCCGACAGCGAGCGGATCGACGCACGGACACTGACGCCGTTCATGGGCTCGGCCCAGCTCGGGGGGCAGCGTTCCAACGAGCCCGATGCGGTCTCCCGCGCGCACGCGCCGACGCAGCCACAAGCGCCGGGTGGCGAAGCCGGCGCGCCAGCTCCGGCCTCCTGGAGCGACGCGATGGCCGCATTCGAAAAGCACTTCCTGAGCGACGCTTTGCGCGCCAACGGCGGCCGCGTGATCGACACCGCGAACCAGATCGGAATGGGCCGCGCGACGCTCTATAAAAAGATCGCGGCATACGGCATCGAAGTTTGAAAAGTCCCGTGCCGGCGGGTGACGCAGGGCAATTGCCGCGTGGCACAATCGCGGGATCGAAAAACAAGACGTGACCGGGGTTTCAAATGAAACACAATTTCTCCTCCTTCGCGCGCCGGGCCTGCGCCACGCTAGCGGCTGGCGGTATGGCCGTGCTAAGCGGGTGCAGCAGCAGTGCGCCGTTGTTCTTGCCGGACGGCCGCGCCACCACGCTGGTGCAATGCCCGGCCGGCTCCGATTTGTGCTCGCAGCAAGCCACTGCGAGTTGCGGCGGCGCGTTCGACGTGGTCCGCCAGTCCACCGAGAGCGGCACGCTCAATCTGATCTACGCCTGCCGCGCCAAGTAACGCACATTCGCCCGACGCCGGCGCGCGGCTGGCGAGTTTGACCCGACGGACTTTCCCCGACTTCGGCCCGTAGTTGCGCAACGAGCGCGCGCACCGTGTGCTTCAAACCCGCCCCCGAGGCATGCACCTCTTTTGCGCCACGCTCATCGCGAAATGCACATGGCCGTCATAAACACCGGTGTTTAATATGAATCCGATTAGCGGTTATTATGCGTATCAGGTTTTAGCGGCGTTATATATGCCCGTCCGGCAATTCTTTCCTTCAGTGTCGTGCGCAATATGAATTAATGTCCGATCGAGGGTTATTGGAAAGGGTCAGTGCGGAACCTAACGGAACATTAGTTTTGCCAGCGGTATTCTTTTCCTATGGTTCGCGATTTAACCAAGACGCATATTTTTCCGAATCTTTTCTGACGTGGCAGACAGTCGGGAAGGATTTTCCGTATCACGACAATGCTCGTCTGGCTAACGGCGGCACGTTATCTGCTTCATTCATGCTTTAACACTAATTCAATAGAAAACGGGGAAGCAATGAACCATCACCAGCTCGAAAAAGATATCGAACATCTGGAACACGTTATTTCGCATATTTCCGCTGAAGATCGTATCCCGCTGTCCTATTGGCGCAACCGGATCGACTCTGTTTCGGACGCGGTCCGCGTGCCGGCGCAAGCCAGCCGAATCAAACGGCTCAATGATGCGCTCTCGGCATTGGAAGGTCGGCAAAAAGCCTAATACCGGCGACAGTGAATAGCCGTCGTCTCCCATGGAAGCCCGTAACGTTTTCTGCGGGGACAAGGGAACGCCAAGGCTCGACACTTCGCGCCATTCGTCCAGGACCAGCATGCAACCAGCAGGACTTTCCGCGACCCGTCTGACCGCCCTGACCAACGCGCTGCGAGGCTATGTGGAACGCGGCGACGTGGCCGGCGTGGTGTCGATGGTGTGGCGGCGCGGCGAGATCGGTTATTTCGAGCCGCTCGGCTGGCGGGACGAAGCCGCGCAGCTGCCGATGGAACGCGACACGCTGTTTCGCATCGCCTCGATGACCAAGCCGGTGACGAGCGCGGCCATTCTGATGCTGATCGAAGAAGACCGGCTCGCACTCGACACGCCGATTTCGCTGTGGCTACCCGAACTGGCCGCGCCGCGCGTGCTGCGCGATCCCGCCGGGCCGCTCGACGAAACCGACCCCGTCAGAGCGCCGCTCACCGTGCTCGATCTGCTGACGCATCGCGCGGGCTTCGCGTACCACTTCACCGCGACCGGGCCGTTGGCCGAAGCGTACGCGGCCGCTTTCAACGGTTTGGAGGCTCATGCGGACAGCGGTGCCTGGCTCGCCCGCATCGCCGCATTGCCGCTGATGTTCCAGCCGGGCTCGCGCTGGCACTACGGCATCGCGACCGACGTGCTCGGCGTGCTGATCGAACGCGTGAGCGGCATGCCGCTCGGCGAGTTTTTTCGCACCCGCATTTTCGAACCGCTCGGCATGCGCGATACCGCTTTCTGGGTGCGCGACGCGCAACTAGCGCGGCTGGCCGCCGCCTATGGGGTCGAGGCGGGTACGCGGCGGCGCGTGGTCGAGGATCATCCGTCGACGAGCCGCTGGGCGAACCCCGAGCGCTTCCAGAGCGGCGGGGGCGGCCTGGTGTCGACGGCGCAGGACTATCTGCAATTCGCGCAGCTGCTGCTCGCACGCGGGCGCGTCGGTTCGACGCGCCTGCTGTCGCATCGCTCGGTCGATCTGATGCGCTCCAACTTTCTGACCCGCGACCAGCGTCGTCTGCCGGCTTTCGGGCATGTGTTGTGGGCGGGGCAGGGCTTCGGCCTCGGCGTGTCCGTCGTCGACGACCCGGCGCAGCAACTGCCGCTCGGCTATCGCTCGATGGGTTCGTTCGGCTGGCCGGGCGCGTTCGGCACGAGCTGGTTCGCCGATCCGGTCGAAAATCTGATCGGGCTCATGCTGATCCAGCGCCGCGCCATCGAACCCTTCCCGATGGCGCTCGACTTCGAACGCCGCGTGTACGATGCCATTGACGACTGAGTGCGGAGGCGCCCGCCACTGAGTCGCTCACATAGAACGGCGCGCGGCTGCGGGCCACTCTATCCGGCACTTTATTCGTCTGATAGTGTGCCCCCCGAGGACTTTCTTCGGGGAGTCCGCACAGCAATTCATTCAAACAGATGGGGGAGCACCGCCATGGCCTCTTACAAACAGTTGACTGCCCAGCTCGAAAAACTCCACAAGGAAGTCGCAGCGGCCCGCGAAAAGGAAGTTGCGCAGGCAATCGCCGACATCAAGCAGAAGGTTGCCGAATACGACCTGACCGCCGAAGAGCTCGGCTTTACCAGCCAGCCCAAGCCGGCGCGCAAATCGGCCGGGGCATCGGTGGCCAAGTATCGCAACCCGAAAACCGGTGAGACCTGGAGCGGTCGCGGTCGCTCGCCGGCCTGGCTCGCGGGCAAGAATCGCGAGCGCTTTCTGATCGATCTATGACGCGCGCCACTGCGCGACGTCTTGCTCGCCGCGCGTTACGCGCTCGCGCATGACGTGGCGAGTTGTCTGAAGTGATGCAGCGCGGGGCGAAATTCGCACCGCTGCGCGAGTCCCGAAAACGCTCACCTTTGACATCAACCTGAGCACGGGAAGTGCGCTTTCAGCGGGACATCCCTCACGGCCCGTTGCTTCGGTGAGCCAGGTTTTGTCGCGTGACGCACCTTGCGGCGCCAGCTGCCGCGACCGCCTCCCCGTGCTTCCCCGGATTCTTCCAAAGTCCGCGCCAGCCTTTGCTGGCGGGCGTTCCCAGGCTATGCGAAGGATTTCTCCCGAACGTTATGTCGAAGGTTTCGTGCTGGCCCATTGCGTTTTGCGTTCTTGTGAAGTTCGCCTCGCAGGTGCGTGAACCACGTTTGTCGAGCATCACCTTTCGACGCGCCTCGACGCTCGCTATAGCAAGTCCCGAAAACTCTCACCTTTGCGAGCCGCCGGACCCGGTTGCGCCAGATAGATGAGGCGCGCGATCCATCGGCGTGTGCCGATCAGTCGCCGCTGCACCCCGCCGCATGGCCGCGCGCCAACCGGCGCGGGCGACCCCGTTTCCCCTCGCGCCTGCCCGGGCGTGTATCATTCGTTCCCTGCGCTGTTCTGCGCTGGCGATTCCCGTATTGTCGAACGTCTGTTCGTGACCTGTTTCCGACGCGGCGAAGTTTGCCAGTCGATGCGGGTTCCGGCCCAACTCCCGCAGCCCGACGCCGCCGCGCAAGGCGCGGCATACCGGCCGCCACAGGCGGCCGGGAACCGCCCGAACCCCCTTTCCGTGACCGCCAGACCCGATGTCAGTCTCCGAACTCAAACGCCGCCGCACGTTCGCGGTTATTTCCCACCCGGACGCGGGTAAAACCACGCTCACCGAAAAACTGCTGCTGTTCTCGGGCGCGATTCAGATCGCCGGCACCGTGAAGGGCCGCAAGAGCAATCGCTACGCGACGTCCGACTGGATGGAGATCGAAAAGCAGCGCGGCATTTCGGTCGCCAGCTCGGTGATGCAGTTCGAGTATGGCGACGCCGTCATTAATCTGCTCGACACGCCGGGCCACGAAGACTTCTCCGAAGATACCTACCGCGTGCTGACCGCGGTCGATGCTGCGGTGATGGTGATCGACGGCGCGAACGGTGTCGAGGCACAGACGCTGAAGCTGCTCGAAGTCTGCCGCAGCCGCAAGACGCCGATCGTCACCTTCATCAACAAGCTCGACCGCGAGGTGCGCGAGCCGCTGGAACTGCTCGATGAAATCGAGCAGCATCTTGGCGTGGCGGCAGTGCCGTTCACCTGGCCGATCGGCATGGGCAAGGAATTCCAGGGCGTCTACGACATCCAGCGCGATCAGGTGCGCGTATTCCGTGCCGGCCAGGATACGGCGGGCGGCGCGGTGGAAACGCTGCAGGGTTTGAGCGACGAGGAAGGCGAGCGCCGTTTCGGCCATAGCTGGACGAAGGCCAAGGAAGAGATCGATCTGATCACCGGCGCGACGCCCGACTTCGATCGCGAGCAGTTCCTGGCCGGCCAGCAGTCGCCGGTGCTGTTCGGCTCGGCGATCAACAACTTCGGCGTGAAGGAAATTCTCGACGCGCTGGTCGATCTCGCGCCGCCGCCGTCGATGCGCATGACCGTGCAGCGTCCGGTACTGCCCGACGAGCCGAAGTTCACCGGCGTCGTCTTCAAGGTGCAGGCGAACATGGACCTCGCGCACCGCGACCGCGTGGCGTTCATCCGCGTGTGCTCGGGGCGTTTCGAGCGTGGCATGGCCGTGAAGGTCACGCGTTCGAACAAGACGTTCCGCGCCAACAACGTGGTGACGTTCCTGTCGCAGCGCCGTGAAACGGTGAGCGAAGCGTATCCGGGCGACATCATCGGTATTCCGAATCACGGCACGCTGAGTCTCGGCGATACGCTGACCGAAGGCGAGCAGTTGCAGTTCGTCGGCCTGCCGTTCTTCGCGCCGGAAATTTTCCAGACCGTCGAAGTGGTCGATCCGATGCGTGCGAAGCAACTCGGCGAAGCGCTCAAGCAGCTCGGCGAAGAGGGCGCGATTCAGGTGTTCCGTCCGGAAGTGGGCGGCCTGATGATTCTCGGCGCGGTCGGGCAACTGCAGTTCGAGGTGGTGTCGCATCGACTGTCGACCGAGTACAAGGTCGACGTGCGGATGGCGCCGGCGCGTTACCGCCTGTCGCGCTGGGTGACCTGCGACGACGCCGCCGAACTGCGCCGCTTCACCGATTCGTACGCGGCGCGCATCGCGCTCGATGCGTCGGACGCGCCGACGTATCTGGCCTCGCACGTGTCCGAAATCGAAGTCGCGCAAAAGGCGTGGCCGAAGATCGTGTTCAACGAACTGCGCGAGCACTCGGGTGCGCCGTTCAGGAAGTCGATGTGATTGCCAGCTGCGTATGAATGAAGGAGCCGCGTCGACGACGCGGCTTTTTTTTGCCTGTCTGTTTCGACGCGCATGCCAGGGTCTTGACGCCAACATCCGCGCAAGCGCGCGACTTCGCCTATGCTGACTGAGACACGCGCCGAGCCGCCGGGCCGGCGCGTCCTCCTCACTTTCGCGGAGCGCCCGTGACCGTACGCAATCTCGACGCCTTGTTTCGTCCGAAATCCGTCGCGGTGATCGGCGCCTCCGAGCGGCCCGGCAGCACTGGCGCGATGGTGTGGGCGCGTGTGCTGGAAGGCGGTTTCGGCGGCCCGCTGTGGCCGGTCAATCCGAAGTACGAAACGCTTGGCGAACATGTCGTGTTCGGCGACGCCGGCGATTTACCGCAAGCGCCGAGCGTCGCGCTGATCTGCACGCCGCCCGCCACATGGCCGGCAATCATCCACAAGCTCGGCGGGCTCGGTACGCGGGCCGCGATCATCGTCGGCGAAGCGCGCAGCGATGACGACCGGCTCGCGCTGCGGCACGCGTTGTCGGCGGCGCGGCCGCATCTGCTGCGCATTGTCGGGCCGGGCAGTCTCGGGGTGGTGTCGCCCGCGCTACGCGCGCATCTCGGCGCGCCGTCGTGCACGGTCAAGGCGGGCGGCGTCGCCTGGGTGTCGCAATCGAATGCGCTGACCAATGCGGTGCTCGGTTGGGCGCAAGCGCGCGGGCTCGGTTTTTCCCACGCGGTGGCGCTCGGCGATGAAGCCGATGTGGACGCCGGAGACGTGCTCGACTATCTCGCCAGCGACCCCGGCACGCGCGCCATCCTGCTCGAACTCGATTCGGTGCGTGCGGCGCGCAAGTTCATGTCGGCGGCGCGGGCGGCGGCGCGCAACAAGCCGGTGCTCGCATTGCGCTCGGGCCGCGCCGATCCCATCGACGCGCTCTACACCGCCGCGTTCCGGCGCGCGGGCATGGTGCGCGTCGATGCGCTCGACGATCTGCTCGACGAGGTGGAGACGCTCGGCGTCGGCCGTGTGGCCGCCGGTGGCGCGGCGACGCTGATCACCAGCGACCGCGGTCTCGCGACGCTTGCCTGCGACGCCTTCGCCGCCGCTGGCGGCATGCTCGCGCCGTGGCCAGACGAAGCCTCGGACGCGTTGCAGCAGGTGCTCCCGCATGCGGTCGGCGGCAATCCGCTGCAACTCGGCGACGACGCGCGTCCCGAGCACTTCGGCGCGGCGCTCAAACTGCTGGCGGAGCATCGCAGCACCGGCACCGCGTTCGTGGTCCATGCATCGACGCACGGTGCGCCGGTCGCTGAAGTTGCGCACGCGCTGATCGGGAGTCAGCGCTTCGCCTATCGCGGCTTGCTTGCGTGCTTCTTCGGCGGCCTGGACGCCGCCACGCGCGACGCGCTGCACGCGCAGGGCATTCCGGTTCACACGACGCCGCAGCGGCTCGCGCGCGCGTTCGCCCGGCTGGTCGATTACCGGCTCGGGCGCGAACTCCTGATGCAAACGCCGGAAGGATTGCCCGCGCGGATTCCCGATGCGATCGACGCGGCTCAGGCGCAGGCTTGCGCCGCGCTGGCCGCGGGCGAGCATGAGTGGAAGGGCGAAGCGGCGGCGCGGTTTCTCGGGCGTTTCGGGTTGGAGGTCGAAGCGCAGGCGGAGAGCGGGGTGGAAAGCGCGGGTCATGCCGCCGCTGCGCAGACGCCCACGCAACGAGCGCTCAAAGCATCTACCACAACATCCACGGCGGACTGCGCTGAAGACAGCGCCGGGTCGTCCGCAAAGCCGGTGGTCGACATCGCTATCGAGCTTCACGACGACGACAACTTCGGCCCGGTGTTCCGCTTCACCGCGCCCTCGGCCGACGGCGTGTCCGAGGCGCTACGCGTCTACGGCCTGCCGCCGCTGAACCCCGTGCTTGCGCGCGACATCGTCACGCGTTCGCACTACGCACGGCTGGCCGCACCGGAGCCGGCGCTTACCGCGCTGACGGCGCTCTCGCAGGCGGTTTGCGACGTCAAGGAGATCGTCGCATTGGCGCTGACGCTGAGGGTCTATCACGATCATGTGACGGTGGTCGATCCCGTGCTGAGCCTCGCCGCCAAACGAAGCCGCCTCGCGATTGTGCCTTACCCGCGGCGCTTCGAAGAGACGCTCGACTGGCAAGGCTTGCGGGTGACGGTGCGGCCGATCCGTCCGGAAGACGAGGCCGCGCATCATGACTTCGTCGAAGCGATGACACCCGAGGATTTGCGTTTGCGCTTTTTCGGCGCAGTGGGCAGCTTCGACCACTCGCAACTCGCGCGGATGACGCAGATCGACTACGACCGCGAAATGGCGCTGATCGCGACGGTGACGTCCGGCGAGGGTTTCGTGCGGACCCTGGGGGTGGTGCGCGCCGTCTCCGACCCCGATAACGAGACCGCCGAATTCGCGGTCGCCGTGCGCTCGGATCAGAAAGGCCGACGCCTCGGTCAATTGCTGATGGAGCGGATCATCCGCTATGCGCGCGTGCGCGGCGTCCATTGGCTGGTCGGCGAGGCGCTGCGTGAAAACGGCGCGATGATCGCGCTTGCCAAACGCTGCGGGTTCACGATTATGCGGACCGAAGACCCGGGTGTGGTGGGGTTCCGGATGGCGTTGGAGGAGACGGCGGGGTAGGGGCGTTCAGAGGATGGAGGGGACGCGAAGCTGTGCCGATTCGCGGCAATGCCGACGTTCGAACGACCGCATTCCTGGCAGCACAGACGACTTTTTGCCCGAACTCATGCTTCCAGTCTTCGGAGGCTATCGAACCTCCGACGCGCGCCGAACGACGACGAATGACAAGCGGCCGTGTTCGAAGACCTGAACCGCTCTCACACCGTGAGAAGCCGGAACGGCCTCTCACACTGCAATGAAACCAGACCGCAATCTCAAGCCGGCAGCTTCGCCGCGGCTTCGTCGACTTGCGTGCGCGTCACCGACAACTCTTCCAGCCACGCGTCCGCATAGACCGCGCCGGTTTCACGCTCGAGACGCGCGATCGTCGCCGCGCAACGGTTCGCATCCTTCAGCGTTGCGATGAATGATTTCACCGATTGGCCCGCCTTGAACGCATCGAACAACGGCACGCGAATATCGTCCGGCAGCGCGCGCGTGGTCCACTGGTACGGCTTGCCGTTGAACGTGAACGACGGCGGCAGCACGCGCTCCTTCTTTGCGGCCGGAATCAGGCCGTAAGTGCGGGCGGCTTCGCCGATCTGTTCCGGCGAAAACAGCTCGTCCGGGCTGATGTCGAATTGCTGGATGAACGTCTCGATGCTTTGCATCGCTGCGGCGCGGTCGTCGCGGCGCTTTTGCGCATGAGCGACGATGTCGCGCAGTTCGTCGGCTTCCTCGGGCGTGATCGTGAAGCTCGACTGCTTCTGCTGGAGTTCGGAAAAACGCTGGAATTCGGAATCGGTCAGAAGTTTCGCCATTGCTTATCGATGAGCGCGCATGGGCGAACCCACGCGGCGTAATTTGAGAGGGTCGCCATTCTAAACGATGTGCGCGAGCGGTCTATTTTCAACGGACCAGGGCACGATTGCGCAAGTCGGCAACGCAAGCCGGCACGGTCCGAAGCAACTCACAGCAGCTCAAACGTCGTGCTCGTGGAACATCGACAGCGCCTGCACCGTCTCGCGCAGCAATACGGTCGCGGCTTCGAGCGTCGGCGCGACGTATTCGTCGATACGCCGCAGGTACGGACAGGTCAGCACCGCGATCGCCTGGCCGGACGGCCCCTGAATCGGAAACGTCACGTCGGTGACGCCGAATGTCTGCTGGCTGTCCTTCTGCGAAAAACCCGCCGTGCGAATCCGCTCGCACGCAAGCTCCAGCGCGTCGCGGTCGATCGTCACCTCGCCCTTCACCTTGGTGTGCTCGGCGAGCATCTGCTGACGCTGCTCGATGCTTTGAAACGCGAGCATCACACGGCCCGAGCCGGTATCGATCAAGCCGACTCGCGAACCGAGCCGCACCGACATGCCCCACGTTCCCGGCCCATCCACCTGGGCGATCACCAGCAGATTGCCGCGGTCGTACACCACGAGGTGACACGATTGTTCGGCAGCGTCGGCAAAGCGCTGCATCAGCGGCAGCGCTTCGGAGATCAGCCGGTTCATCGGCGGATGACGGTGGGCGAGCGCATACAGCTTCAGGCTCAGCGAATAGCGGTCGCCCGCCGCCGAGCGCACCACGTACTGCCGTGCGACGAGGCGTTCGAGCATGCGGTACATCTCGCTCGCGTTGCGCCCCAGCAACTTGGTGATTTCGGCGCGCGTGAGCCCCTCTTTCTGCTCCGCGAGCAGTTCGAGGATGTCGAGACCTTTGTCGAGCGCGGGGGCCCGGTATCGCTCGGCGTCGTCTTTGTCTTCTGCGTCCATCGTCGGCGAGGTTCCGTGTGCAGTTCTCATTATCTGGCGCATGAATGTAAGCGCGGGGCGAATCTTGAGCAAGGCGTCGCGCGTCCAGGGAAAGTACGGAGCACGATCCGG
The DNA here is from genome assembly GCF_902859935.1 of Paraburkholderia fynbosensis. Taxonomy (GTDB): domain Bacteria; phylum Pseudomonadota; class Gammaproteobacteria; order Burkholderiales; family Burkholderiaceae; genus Paraburkholderia; species Paraburkholderia fynbosensis. Next base: position 49,061 of record NZ_CADIKI010000016.1, on the reverse strand, counting down.
CGTAGATTCCTTGACTTCGAAAAGTCCGTATATGAATAATACGTTCATTGGTGAATGAGCGCACGCCAATATCCAATGAGACATCCGATAAAAAGCGCAGGACGAAGGGCCGGCATCCATGACCGGTTCACGCAGTTCAACAAACGCATCGTAGGAGACAACCCCATGTCCACGTCCGTTCAGAGGCCGCACACGGCCCATCGCCTGTTTCGCCGTTCACTCTTCACGCTCGCCGCGGCCGCATGCGCTGCCGGTGTCGCCGTGAGCGGCGCCGCGCAAGCCGCCGACGCCGGCAAGATCGGCCTCGGTCTGCCGCTGCTCACGTCGCCGTTCTGGCAGTCGTACAACAACTACCTGCCCAAGTACGCGAAGGAGATGAGCCTCGACATCCTCGCGCCGGTCAATTCGAACGGCGATCCCGCGCAGCAGATCACCGACATGAACAACCTGCTGAACCTCGGTTCGAAGGGCATCGTGGTCGGCCCGCTGGATTCGGCGGCGATCAGCCGCGCACTCGACGCCGCCGCGGCCCGCAACGTGCCGGTAGTCGCCGTGGACGTCGCGCCGACGCAAGGCAAGGTCGCGATGGTCGTGCGAGCCGACAATCACGCGTACGGCGAGAAGGCGTGCAAATACATCGGCGAACACGTGAAGTCGGGCAAGGTCGTGCAGATCATGGGCGACCTCGCGTCGGTCAACGGGCGCGACCGGTCGGAAGCGTTCCGCGCGTGTCTGAAGGGTTATCCGGCTTTGTCGCTGCTGGAAATTCCGGCGGCCTGGAAGGGCGACGTCGCGGCGACCGCGCTCGACAGTCTGCTCACCGCCAATCCGGACGTGAAGGCGATCTACATGCAGGCGGGCGGTGTTTATCTGTCGCCGACGCTGCAAACCTTGCGGCGCAAGCAGATGCTGTTTCCCGCAGGCGATGCGAAGCACGTCGTGATCGTGAGTAACGACGGCATTCCGCAGGAATTCGAAGCGATTCGGCGTGGCGATATCGACGCGACCATCTCGCAGCCCGCCGATTCGTACGCGAAGTACGGCCTGTTCTACATCAAGGCCGCGTTGGCGGGACAAACCTTCAAGCCGGGCCCGACCGATCACGGCAGCAACATCATCCAGCTCGCGCCGGGTGTGCTCGAAGACCAGTTGCCCGCGCCGCTCGTGACGAAGTCGAATGTCGACGACAAGGCGTTGTGGGGCAATACGGTCAAATGAGCCGTCAAATGAGCGGCCAAATGAGCGCACCGACGCCATCCGTGCCGGTCGTCGAAGCGTTTGAAGTCACCAAACGCTTCGGCTCGACGGCCGCGCTGAAAGACGTGAGCATCCGCGTGATGGCCGGCGAGTCGCATGCGCTCGTCGGGCGCAACGGGGCCGGCAAGTCGACGCTGGTGTCGATACTCACCGGCCTGCGCAAGCCCGACACCGGCGAGGTGCGGTTCGGCGGCGCGAGCGCGCCGTCGATCGCGGATCGCGACGCGTGGCGCGAGCGCGTCGCGTGCGTCTATCAGCATTCGACGATCATTCGCGACCTGAGCGTCGCCGAGAATCTGTTCATCAACCGGCAGCCGGTGCGCGGCGGCATGATCGATTGGCAGGCGATGCGCCGCGACGCGCGCGAACTGCTCGATCACTGGAAGATCGACGTGCGCGAAGACGCGCGTGCCGGCGATCTGAGCGTGGAAGCGCGGCAGCTAGTCGAGATTGCGCGGGCGCTGTCGTACGGGGCGCGCTTCATCATCCTCGACGAGCCCACCGCGCAGCTCGACGGCGACGAGATCAAGCGTCTGTTCAAGCGCATCAGCGAGTTGCAGCGCGAAGGCGTGACCTTTCTCTTCATCTCGCACCATCTTCAGGAGGTCTACGAGATTTGCCAGGCGGTGACGGTGCTGCGCGACGCGCGGCATATCGTCAGTGCGCCGGTGTCCGCGTTGCCGCGCGAGCAGCTGATCGAAGCGATGACCGGCGAACGCGGCGGCCTGAACGTCGCCGACGCGGCCGCGCGCGCCGCCTTGCCCGCCGATACGGCGATCGCGCTGTGCGTCGACGAACTGGCCGGCTCCGATTACGAAGGCGTGTCGTTTACTGTGAAGCGCGGCGAAGTGGTCGGCCTGACCGGCGCGACAAGCAGCGGCCGCACGAGCGTCGCCGAAGCGATCGCCGGCTTGCGCACGGTCAAAGGCGGCACGGTCAGCGTGGACGGCAAGGCATTGCCGCCCGGCGACGTGCCTGCCGCGTTGGCGCACGGCATTGGCTGCGTGCCGAAGGACCGGCATCACGAAGGCCTCGTGCTCACGCAATCGATCGCGGAAAACGCATCGATGACGATCGCGCGCGTGCTCGGCAAGTTCGGCATCGCGCCGCCCGCGAAGAAGCACGCGTTCGGCCAGAAGATGATCGACGCGCTCGGCATCGTCGCGCAAGGTCCGGACCATGTCGTGTCCGGACTGTCGGGCGGCAACCAGCAGAAGGTGGTGATGGCGCGCGCACTCGCCACCAACCCCAACGTGCTTGTATTGATCGACCCCACTGCGGGCGTCGACGTGAAATCGAAAGAAGCGTTGCTCTCCGTCGTGGATCGCGTGCGCGAAGAGGGCAAGGCCGTGCTGGTCGTGTCCGGCGAGCTCGACGATCTGCGTACCTGTGACCGTGTGCTGGTCATGTTCCGTGGCCGCGTCGCGGCCGAATTTCCCGCGGGTTGGCAGGACCACGACCTGATCGCATCCGTTGAAGGAGTCAGTCTCCATGAAGAATAGTGTGCCCAGCCCCGCCTTCGCTACGGCGCAAGCGCCGGCGCAATCCGCCGCGGCGGGCTCGCGCGGCAAACGCGCGCGCTCCGAATTCGCGCGCCTGCGCGAACTGGCGTTGCTGCCCGCGCTCGCGTTGCTGATCGTGATCGGCGCGTTCGTCAGCCCGAGCTTTCTCACGAAGGCGAACCTGATCAGCGTGCTCGGCGCGTCGGCGGCGCTCGCGCTCGTCGTGCTCGCGGAATCGCTGATCGTGCTGACCGGCAAGTTCGATTTGTCGCTCGAATCGACCGTGGGCATCGCCCCCGCCGTGGGCGCGATGCTGGTGATGCCGGCGGCGTCCGCAGGCTTCGGCACGCAATGGCCGACGGCGGTCGGGCTGGTCGCGATCGTCGCGGTGGGCGCGGTGATCGGATTGGTGAACGGCTTTCTCGTGGTGCGCTTGCGGCTGAACGCGTTCATCGTCACGCTGGCCATGCTGATCGTATTGCGCGGCATGCTGGTCGGTGCGACCAAGGGCGGCACGTTGTTCGATATGCCGCCGTCGTTCTTCACGCTCGCCACCACCATCGTGTTCGGCTTGCCGTTGTCGGTATGGCTCGCGGCGGCGGCGTTCGCGATCGCCGCATTCGTGTTGCGCTATCACCGCCTCGGCCGCGCGTTGTACGCGATCGGCGGTAATCCGGAAGCGGCGCGCGCGGCGGGGATTCGCGTCGAGCGCATCACGTGGGGCGTGTTCGTGCTGGGCAGCATTCTGGCCTCGCTGGGTGGTCTGATCGTCACCGGCTATGTCGGCGCGATCAACGCGAACCAGGGCAACGGCATGATCTTCACGGTGTTCGCGGCGGCGGTGATCGGCGGCATTTCGCTCGACGGCGGCAAGGGCACGATGCTCGGTGCGCTCTCCGGCGTGCTGCTGCTCGGCGTCGTGCAGAACCTGTTGACGCTCGCCCAGGTGCCGTCGTTCTGGATTCAGGCGATCTACGGCGCGATCATTCTCGGCTCGCTGATGGTGGCGCGCCTTGCCAGCGGCGAAGGCCAGAACTGATGCGCACGCTTCGTACGCACGCACCCGGAGACCTCACTTGACCAGCCGTCCATTGCCAACCGATCCGCGCCTGATTTTGCTCAGCCCCGCCGACAACTGCCTGATCGCGGCGGCGCGGCTCGGCGCGGGCACGCAGGTCGACATCGAAGGGGAGCGCGTCACGCTGACCCGCACCATCGATCTGGGCCACAAGGTCGCACGCCATAAGCTCGCTAAAGACGACAAGGTGCTGCGCTACGGCGCCGTGATCGGTCACGTGACCGAAACGGTGGCGCGCGGCGCGCATCTGCATACGCACAACCTCGAAAGCGACTACTTGCCGACCTACACGCACGACGCGGGTCACGAGTTCGTCCATCACTGACATGCGCACCATCACGCGGCCTGTTGCGCCGTTGGAACCATCATGACTGACATTTCCTTGGCAAGCGCCGCGCAGCAACCGATGCTGCAAGGCTATCTGCGCAGTGACGGCCGCAAGGGCATCCGCAATGTGGTCGCGGTGGCCTATCTGGTCGAATGCGCGCATCACGTGGCGCGCGAGATCGTCACGCAGTTTCGCGAGCCGCTCGACGCGTTCGACGACCCGTGCGCCGAACGTGAGCCGCCCGTGCATCTGATCGGCTTTCCCGGCTGCTATCCGAACGGGTACGCGGAAAAGATGCTCGAGCGCCTCACTACGCATCCGAACGTGGGCGCGGTGCTGTTCGTGTCGCTCGGTTGCGAGAGCATGAACAAGCATTATCTCGTGGACGTGGTGCGCGCGAGCGGCCGTCCCGTCGAAGTCCTGACGATCCAGGAAAAGGGCGGCACGCGCAGCACGATTCAATACGGCGTCGACTGGATTCGCGGTGCGCGCGCGCAACTCGCCGCGCAACGCAAAGTGCCGATGGCGCTGAGCGAACTGGTGATCGGCACGATTTGCGGCGGCTCGGATGGCACGAGCGGCATCACCGCGAACCCGGCGGTGGGGCGCGCGTTCGATCATCTGATCGAAGCGGGCGCGGCTTGCATCTTCGAGGAGACTGGCGAACTGGTGGGCTGCGAGTTCCACATGAAGACGCGCGCGGCGCGGCCGGAACTCGGTGATGAAATCGTCGAGTGCGTCGCGAAGGCGGCGCGCTACTACTCGATTCTCGGGCACGGCAGCTTTGCGGTCGGCAACGCGGACGGCGGCCTCACCACGCAGGAAGAGAAATCGCTCGGCGCGTATGCGAAGAGCGGCGCGTCGCCGATAGTCGGCATCATCAAACCCGGCGACATTCCGCCGACCGGCGGCCTGTATCTGCTCGACGTCGTGCCGGACGGCGAGCCGCGTTTCGGCTTTCCGAACATCAGCGACAACGCGGAGATCGGCGAGCTGATCGCGTGCGGCGCGCATGTGATTCTGTTCACGACCGGGCGCGGCTCGGTGGTTGGCTCGGCGATCTCGCCGGTCATCAAGGTGTGCGCGAATCCGGCGACCTATCGCAATCTTTCCGGCGATATGGATGTCGATGCGGGCCGCATTCTCGAAGGCCGTGGCACGCTCGATGAAGTCGGCCGCGAAGTGTTCGAGCAAACAGTCGCGGTGGCGCGTGGTGCGGCGTCGAAATCGGAAATGCTCGGGCATCAGGAATTCATTCTGGTCTACAAGACGTTCGATCCGGTGGGGCCTGCCTGCTTGCCGTCGAGTGGGGCGCCCGTGCAACGGGTGGTCACGATCGAGCCGCATTGACCCGCAGTGGGCAAACCCTGCCCGCGCATGGTAAAAATAGAAACGAGACCGGAGTGAGTGCTGAAGCACTCGCTCCGCTCGACACAAGGAGACGCGCTCAATGACGGCAACGATCGCATCGAAGATCGGCCAGCGGCGCCGCATTGGCCGCGGCACATTGCAGGTGAGTGGATTGGGTCTCGGCACGGCGCCGCTCGGCGGCTTGTACCGCGATCTGTCCGATGAGGAGGCCCACGCGACCATCACCGCCGCATGGGAGGCGGGCGTGCGCTACTTCGACACCGCGCCCCATTACGGCAACACCAAAGCCGAGCATCGCCTGGGCGACGCGTTGCGCCGCTATCCGCGCAGCGACTACGTGCTGTCGACCAAAGTGGGCCGCCGCTTCGTGCCGCGCACCTCGCCCTTCGATGACCGCGAGGGCTGGCAAAACCCGCTGCCCTTCGAAGCGATCTACGACTACACGCACGATGGCGTCATGCGTTCGTTCGAAGACAGCCAGCAGCGCATGGGCATCGTCGAGATCGACATTCTGCTGGTGCATGACATTGGCCGCATCACGCACGGCGACCAGCATCCCCATTACTGGCGGCAACTGACCGAAGGCGGCGGCTTCCGCGCGCTGGACCGGTTGCGCTCGACAGGCGCAATCAAGGCGGTCGGGCTCGGCGTCAACGAAGGCGCGGTCATCCTCGACGCGATGGCCGAGTTCGATATCGACTGCGCGTTGCTCGCGGGTCGTTATACGCTCCTCGAACAGACCACGCTCGACGACCTGCTGCCCGCCTGCGAGGCACGTGGCGTCAGTATCCTGTTAGGCGGCGCGTTTAACTCGGGCATTCTGGCGCGGGGTGTCGAGGGCGATCTGAAATTCAACTACGGCGACGCGCCGCCCGAAGTGATCGAGCGCGTCGCGCGGCTGGAGGCGGTGTGCCGCGCGCATGGCGTGCCGCTCGCCGCTGCCGCGTTGCAGTTTCCATATGCGCATCCGGCGGTCGCCACCGTGCTGACCGGCGCGCGCAGTGCCGACGAATTGCGTGAGAACGTCGCGTCGTTCGGGCAGCCGATCCCCGCGGGCCTGTGGTCCGCGCTGCGCGACGAAGGCTTGCTCGACGCGCGCGCACCCGCGCCAGAGGATTGATTCGACGATGTTGATCGACGCCCACCAGCACTACTGGGACCCCGCGCGGGGCGACTACGAGTGGCTCACGCCGGAGCTGAAGATTCTGTACCGAACCTTCGGTCCGGCGGATCTCGCACCCTTGCGCGAGCGGGCGGGCATCGAGCGGACAGTGGTGGTGCAGGCCGCGCCGACCATCGACGAAACGCGCTACCTGCTGGACCTCGCGCGCAACGAGCCGTCGATCGCGGGCGTGGTCGGCTGGGTGCCGCTGCTGCTGCCGAATGCGCCTGCGTTGATCGAAGCGCTTGCGCGCGAGCCCAAGTTCAAGGGTGTGCGGCCGATGCTGCAGGATCTGCCCGACCACGGCTGGATCGCGAACCCGGATCTCGCGCCGGCGATCGAAGCACTGATCGCGCACGACCTCGCGTTCGATGCGCTGATCTACGCGCGTCACGTCGAATACGTCGAAATTTTCGCGAAGCGTTTTCCGACGCTGCGCATCGTCGTCGATCACGGCGCGAAGCCGCCGATCCGGTATCGCCAGGCGGGCTTCCAGGTGTGGAAGGACGCGATCACGCGGCTTGCAAGCCTCCCGCAAGTTCATTGCAAACTCTCTGGTCTCGCGACCGAAGCGTCGCCCGGCTGGACCGAGGACACGCTGCGGCCTTACGTCGAACATCTGCTCGCGTCGTTCGGCCCGGCGCGGCTGATGTGGGGCAGCGACTGGCCGGTGCTCGAACTGAACGGCGACTATCTGCTCTGGCATTCGGTGGCGACCACCTTGCTCGCATCGTTGAGCGACGCAGAGCGCGCAGCGGTGTTCGGCGAGAACGCCGCCGCGTTTTACCGGCTTTGATTTCTGGAAGAGTCAGCAGGACACAAGCAGCCCATTCACATGGAGTCGTAGATGACACAAAGACTGGCCGGCAAAACGGCCCTGATCACCGCGGCAGGACAAGGCATCGGTCTCGCCACCGCGGAACTCTTCGCACGCGAAGGCGCGCGCGTGATCGCCACGGACATCCGCATCGACGGATTGGCGGGCAAGCCGGTCGAGGCGCGTCAGCTCGACGTGCTCGACGGCGCGGCGATCAAGGCGCTGGCGGCCGAGGTCGGCACGATCGACGTGCTGTTCAACTGCGCAGGCTTCGTGCACGCCGGCTCGATTCTCGAATGCAGCGAAGAGGATTGGGATTTCGCGTTCGACCTGAACGCGAAGGCGATGTACCGTATGATCCGCGCGTTTTTGCCGGGCATGCTCGAGAAAGGCGGCGGCTCGATCATCAACATGTCGTCGGCGGCGTCGAGCGTGAAGGGCGTGCCGAACCGCTTTGCCTATGGCGCGTCGAAGGCCGCGGTGATCGGACTGACCAAGGCCGTTGCCGCCGATTTCGTCACGCGTGGTGTACGCTGTAACGCGATCTGCCCGGGCACGGTGTCTTCGCCGTCGCTCGAACAGCGGATCGCGGCGCAGGCTCAGGCGCAAGGTACGACGGCGGACGCCGTGCACGCGGCCTTCGTCGCGCGTCAGCCGATGGGCCGCGTCGGCAAGCCCGACGAGATCGCGGCTTTGGCGCTGTATCTCGCGTCCGACGAGTCGTCGTTCACGACGGGCCAGGCGCATGTGATCGACGGCGGCTGGTCGAACTGACGCGCACTGATTGACGAACCGAATATCACTGAACGTAAAAGGGAAGTACCACGATGAAACTGCTTCGTTATGGGCCGAAAGGCCAGGAAAAGCCGGGCCTGCTCGATGCGCAAGGTAAGATTCGCGATCTGTCCAAAGTGATCGGCGATCTCGACGGCGCCGCGCTGACCGATGAAGGTCTCGCCAAACTGCGCGCGCTCGACCCGGCTTCGCTGCCGGTGGTCGAAGGCAATCCGCGCCTCGGGCCGTGCGTCGCGCGAATCGGCAAGTTCATCTGCATCGGGCTGAATTACGCGGACCACGCCGCCGAATCGAATCTGCCGGTGCCGGCCGAACCGGTCATCTTCAACAAGTGGACGAGCGCGATTTGCGGCCCGAACGACGACGTCGAAATTCCGCGCGGCTCGAAGAAGACCGACTGGGAAGTCGAACTGGGCGTCGTGATCGGCAAGCCGGCGAAATATGTCGATGAAGCCAACGCGCTCGACTACGTCGCGGGCTACTGCGTGATCAACGACGTGTCGGAACGCGAATGGCAGATCGAACGCGGCGGCACGTGGGACAAGGGCAAGGGCTTCGACACGTTCGGCCCGATCGGCCCGTGGGTCGTCACGCGCGATGAAGTCGCCGATCCGCAAAACCTGAACCTGTGGCTCGAAGTGGACGGCCACCGTTACCAGAACGGCAGCACCAAGACGATGGTGTTCGGCGTCGCGAAACTGGTGTCCTATGTGTCGCAGTGCATGAGCCTGCAACCGGGCGACGTGATCTCGACCGGCACGCCCCCGGGCGTCGGCATGGGCGTGAAGCCGAATCCGGTGTTCCTGAAGCCGGGTCAGACGATCCGCCTGGGTATCGAAGGTCTCGGCGAGCAGACGCAGAAGACTTACGCGGCGGACTGATTCGCGCGCTTCGTTTAGCTGCGTTGCCGATGTGAAGGGCCGTTCCCGCGTGATGCGGGAACGGCCTTTTTGCATGCGTCGTTCGTGCAGCCGCGATCAGGCGCGCTGCTCAGCAAGCAGCCGTGCCAGCAGCTCGACCAATCGGTCGATGTGCTCGTCTTGCGTGCGCCACGACGACACGCTGATGCGAAACGCGGGCCGCCCTTGCCAGACCGTGCCGCCGAACCACGTTTCGCCGGACGCCTGGGCCGCTTCACGAATCGCGACCGTCTGCGCGTCGGTCTTCGCCCGCACCAGCACCTGATTCAGCACGACGCGATTCAGCACGTCGAAACCGGCGGCACGCAGGCCGTCGGCGATGCGCGAGGCCTGCGCGCAATGCCGATCGACCATTTGCTGCACGCCGCTGCGCCCGAGCGAACGCAGCGCCGCCCAGATCGGAATGCCACGCGGACGGCGCGAGAATTCCAGCGTCAAGTTCTTCTGCGCGTCGTGGGCGCCGCTCAGGTAGACCGCGTCGCTGTTCATCGCCGAGGACATCGCCTGCGCATCGCGGCAGATTGCCATCGCGCCGTCATAAGGCGTGTTGAGCCATTTGTGGCCGTCGGTGGTCCAGCTATCGGCGCCGTCGATGCCGTCGGTCAGCGCCCGCTGCGACGACGCGCGCGCCCACAAGCCGAACGCGCCATCCACGTGGACCCATGCGCCTGCCGCTTTGGCGCGCGGTATCAGGTCGGCGAACGGGTCGAATTCGCCGGTGTTCACTTCGCCCGCCTGCACGCAGAAGATCGTCATATCGTCGAGGGACGGCAGACGGGCCGGATCGATGCGGCCATGTTCGTCGACCGGCGCGGCGATCACGCGCTTCATGCCGAAGCCGAGCACGCGCAACGCCTTCTTCACCGTGATATGCGCCATCTCGGAGATGACGACGCGCACCGGCGGCGCGCCGTCGAGCCCGTCGTTATCGAAATCCCAGCCCTTGCGCGCGAGCAGCGCACGACGCGCGGCGGCAATGCAAACGAGCGTGCATGCGGTCGCGCTGGTGCCGAAACCGATCGCCGCTTCGCGCGGCAGATCGAGCGCGTCGAGCACCCAGCGCGCGGCGATCTTCTCGATCGTGGCGGCGGCCGGCGAGTTGTCGAAGGTCGAGGCGCATTGGTCCCACGCACCCATCAGGCGCTCGGCCGCAGCGGCCGCCGGCAGCACCGCGCCGATCACGAAACCGTAATAGCGCGGATCGTTCGACGCCACCGTGGCCGGCGATCCGCTTTCGTCGAGCAGGCGCAGCACCTCGGCGGGCGCGTGGCCGTGCAGGGGCAGGGCTTCGTCGAAGGCGGCGAGCTGCGCGAGCGCGGCCGCGTCCGGAAACACGCGGCGCTTGCCGATGCCCGCCAGATAAGCGTGTGCGCGCCGGTCCGCGTCGGCGGCGAGAGCGAATTCGTCCATAGTGTTCCTCGAAAGGGAGAGAGATGGTGTCGCGCAGATCTGCGGATCACGCGTTCGTTGGAGATGGGTCGAGGGCGCGGCCGGGCTTTCGCAACTCGGCGTCATTGCGCTCGTAACAGGTGAAGTAGCTGGTCGCTGCGGGCGCACGAGTCCCGCACCAGCGAGGATGCGCGATCACGGGAGACCGTGCCGCGCCGAAGCATTCCCGGCAGACTATCCCGCCGGTTCGTGTTCGCCGTTTTCACCGATGCGGTTGACCGTGCCTTGCGCGACGGCGACGAGCTTCTCGCGGTTGCCGTCCATCACGTACACGTTGCATTGGCAGGTAGCCTGATGCCGGCCCGCATAGACGACCTTCGCGCGCGCGACCAACGTGCCGTTCACTACAGGGCGCAGATAGTTGATCTTGTATTCGCCGGTCACGACTTTCGGCCCGAGCGACAGCGCGCCGGCGAACGTGAGCGCATTGTCGGCGAGATAGCTGATGACCCCGCCGTGCACGAAGCCATGCTGCTGCCGCAACTCGTCGCGGATCGGCAAACTCAGGGTGAGTTCGCTGGTGCCGGTATGCATCAGCTCGGCGCCTAGCAACATGCTGAACGGCTGGGCATGCAGTGCGCCGCGCGCCCGGTCGAGGAGGTCGGTCATCGTGATTCCTTCGGGCGAGGCCCGTGGTGGCGTTTTGCACTGGTCTGTGCCGTGCAGTCCCTACCCACTCTAGGAAGCGTGAATGCACCGCGTCAAGGTGATTCGGAAAAATGTGCGGCGTATTGTTGTGCGAAACAGCCGCAATCATGACGTTGGCCGATGAAAAGGGCTTGTAAGCCGATTTTTAATGAAATTGGCCTCAAGCCGAGGATGGACCTGCCGTTAACCCTGACGTAGGTTCCGTTATTTTTTTGCCCTCAGGATTCACGATGTTCAGCAAGATCAAGGTCGCCTCCGGCCTGTTATGTGTTCTGGCCGCGTTCTGCGTATTCCAGCTCGTCACGGTGGGGCTGGGCTTCTGGTCGCTCACCCGCACTCATGACGACGTCGGCGATCTGTCGAACATCGCGTTGAAACAGGTGGACGCGGTCAATGAGACGACCCAGCGCCTGATGGACGCCCGCATCAACCTGTCACGCGCCGGCACGCGCATGGTGCGCGGCGGCGCGGAGCCGACCGACATCGTGCAGCATGCGCGCGAGCAGCTCACGGCAGCCGATCAGTCCTTCGGCGCGTTCATGAGCGCGCAGAAGGCCAGCGACGAAAACAGCGCCCGCGCCACGGCGCTCGCCGATCGCTACAAGAAGCTGCACGACGCGCTCGCCGAACTCGTGCAGTTTCTCGATTCGAACAACATCCAGGCCTTCCTCGATCAGCCGACCCAGTCGTTCCAGGACGCCTATCTCGCGGAGTCGCACAACTTCGTGCAATTCGGCGAGGCGGCGAGCCGTGCATCGCTCGATTCGATCGACGACCGCATGGCGGCATTTCGCGTCGTCAGCATCGTGATCCTGCTGTTGGTGGTGGCCGGCACCGTTGCGGTCTATGCGGGGCTGCGCCGGGGCGTGGTGGCGCCGCTGGAGGAAGCGGGCCAGCACTTCGAGCGCATCGCGCAAGGGCGCCTCGACCAGCCGATCGCCGCGCGCGGCACCAACGAGATTGGCCGGCTGTTCTCCGGTCTCGCAAGAATGCAGGCAAGCGTGGCGCGCACGGTGCAGACCGTGCGCGAGTCCGCCGACTCGATCCATCTCGGCGCCGATGAAATCGCCACCGGCAACGCCGATCTGTCGGCACGTACCGAAAACCAGGCGGCATCGCTCGAAGAAACCGCGTCGAGCATGGAGGAACTGACGGCCACGGTGCGCCAGAACGCGGATCACGCGCGTGAGGCTAATGCGCTTGCCGAAACCGCGCTCGAAGCGACGTCGCGCGGCAGCGAAGTGGTCAACGAGGTGGTCGACAAGATGCGCGGCATCGCGCAAAGCTCGGACAAGATCGCCGAGATCATTTCGGTGATCGACGGCATCGCGTTCCAGACCAACATCCTCGCGCTGAACGCGGCCGTCGAGGCCGCGCGTGCGGGCGAGCAGGGCCGTGGCTTCGCGGTGGTGGCGGGCGAGGTGCGCGGTCTCGCACAGCGCAGCGCGCAGTCGGCGAAAGAGATCAAGACCTTGATCAGCGAATCGGTCGCGGAGATTCAGGGCGGTTCGGCGCTGGTCGAGCATGCCGGCCAGGCGATGAGCAACGTGTCGGCGTCGATTTCGCGCGTCACGCAGATGATGGCGGAAATCAGCGCGTCGTCGCTCGAACAGAGCACGGGCATCGAGCAGGTGAACCAGGCGGTGGTGCAGATGGACGAGATGACGCAGCAGAACGCGGCGCTCGTCGAACAGGCCGCGGCGGCGGCGGCTTCCTTGCATCAACAGACGCAGCAATTGAAACAGGCTGTATCCGTGTTCGAAATTTCTGAAACTGTGTTGCGCACGCAACAGCTCGATGACATGCGCGGGCCGGTTCCGGGATTCGGCGTGTCCGGGAATGCGCGCGATTTAAACCACGCAGGCGCTTAAAAGAAGGCATGCAGCAAAGAAAATGGCCCGCGAATGCGGGCCATTTTGCATCAGACGCAAGCGCCTAAGGGTGCCTCAAGTACCTGAAGGTACTTAGGCCGGCTGGATGTTTGCAGCCTGCTTGCCCTTCGGGCCTTGCTTAACTTCGAACGACACCTTCTGGTTTTCCTGCAGGGACTTGAAGCCGCTGCCTTGAACTTCCGAAAAGTGTGCGAACAGGTCTTCGCCGCCGTCGTCCGGCGTGATGAAGCCAAAGCCCTTTGCATCGTTAAACCACTTCACAGTACCTGTTGCCATTTTTGATCCAGTAAATGTTGTGTGTTGCATTCGCGACCCGCTTTCTCAACACGAGGTCGAGCGCGAAGTGAGAGTTGTATCACGTCTTTATGACGGACGCCAACCAAGCCATATCCGGGTATTCCCCCGCATCGGCCTTTTTGAGGCTCTAGAACGCATTTGAAAGGGTGTTCCGCCCGGTAGGGTAAACTGTGTGTATTACTCTTCCAGGAAAAACATTGACACATTATTTGCAGGAAGAACTTACATCGTTCTGGAGCCGTTTGACCCCCTATCTCGCGATATTGGAGTCTAAATCCCCTCAAGAGGGCGCCGTGGACCCGGTTGGCCGAATCACCGTCGATACCGAAGACCGGCAGGCTTTTGCCCTTCATATCACCGATCAGAAGCCGCACGGCGATACGTCGGATATTCCCACCGGCCATAGCGCAACTTATATGCGTTTTAAATCTTCCGGCGCCGATTGGGGACCTTGGCAACGCGAAGAGTATTGATCGATGGGTGGTCGGCCTTGGCGTCGGCCCCCGTTTATCAACTCGCCGCCCGGCGCTCAGCCGGCTTCGCCATGAGCGGCGCTTCAGCCGCGTTTCACCCGTGTTCACCAGCTCGCTGCCGCTCGACCCTCAGCCTTTCCTCGTGCTGCGGCGGCTTCGCTCGTAGAAATCATTCGGCTTGGTACGAACCCAGCGGACGAAGGTGCGCACCGCCTCGTCGGTGAGCAGTGCGTCGAGCGTCGAGTAGCGCTGTGCCAGTTCGAGCTCCGAAAACAGCGCGTGAAGCTGTCGGTGGCAGATGCGGTGCAACGCGGCCACTTCCTTGCCGCCCTTCGTTTTGGGCACCCAATGATGCAGGTCGCGCTGGCTCGGCGGGATCGGCCGGCCACAGAGCGGGCAGATTTCCTCCGCCGGCGGCGCGTGATACCAAGGTTCCGCGAGTTTCCTGGCCATGGCCGCGAGACAGTTAGTGGACAGCTGCGCGCAGCGAGGCAGTTAGCCGTCGCTCAGGCCGGCAACCCGGCGTACGCAGTGGCGAGGTGATAGGGCGTGGTGGACGGCATGTCGGCGCGCGCCACGTCGCCGGCCGGCGTCTTGCACTCGAACCAGCCCCGCGGATGCAGAAAGCGTTGCTCGAACAGTTCGATTTGCCGTGGCAGCGCGGCGAGCGCAGCCGGATCGTCGTGGCACGCGAGCGCGCGCAGATATTCCGTTTGCGCCCAGATTCGCTGGGTGGCGTCGTTGATCACGCCGGTTTCGTCGAGCGAGGCGCACACGCCGCCCGTGGCCGGGTCCACGCCGTGCTGCTGCGCGAAGGCAAACGCGCGCGTAAGCGCTTCGTCGAGGCCGGTTCCGGCGAACTGCGCGCCCGCCTGCCGAACCAGCCAGAACCACTCGAACTGATGGCCCGGCTCGAGACGGTTGCCGCTCGCGCCGATCGGTAATTCGGCGATGCAGCCAGTCGGCTTATGCACGAAGTGATGCGCCACCGCGCCGGCCAGACGGCGCAAGGCGGCGCCGAAGACGTTGTCGCGCGTCGCTTCGCAGGCGGCCAGCCAGGCTTCGGTCAGGTGCATCAGCGGATTCTGGATCGGCGTGCCGGTGACGCTGTCGAAGTCCGCGCTCAGCGCGGCGTTGAACAGATCACCGTCGGCGGCGAATTGCGACTGAATCAGCGCCGAGGTGTTGTGCACGAGCGCCAGTGCGTCGCGATTGCCCGAACGCCGCCCGTATTCCGCACACGCGAAAACGACGAATGCGTGTGTGTACAGGTCTTTCGTGGTGTCGAGCGGCGCGCCGTGCGGGTCGACGCTGTAGAACCATCCACCGTGAACCGTGTCCTGAAAGGTATGCCTCAGCGAGTCGAACAGCACCTGGGCATGCTCCGCGTCGCCGGCTTGCGAGAATACGAACAGCTGTCGCGCGCAGGCCATCGCCCGATAGCGCTCGGCGGGCAGCGGCGCGTGATCCTCGGCGCTGAGGGATTCATAGGGCAACTTGAGCGCGGTGTTGAATCCCGGTCCGCGCCACATGGGCAGCACCACGCTCGTGAAGTGATCGCGCAGTGCGGTGGCGAGGGCGATCGTCGTAGCGGCGGCAGGATTCATGCTCGGTATGGTCAAGTTGGTCAGGCGCGGGATGCCGGAGCGTCCACGGAACCGGTCCGTGGTCTGAGCGGCGGCGCGGTGCGGGGGCGGCTCGGATCGGCGGCGAGTGCGGATGCTACCCGGTTTGCGCGCCGACGGCGCAGCATTACCTTGGCAATCGCGCGCCATACTGCCGACGCCACGTCGACGCAACCCGCACGCGGCTTAGCATAAAGCAAACGGGTCGTGCTGAACACGCCGCCACGGGCGGGAAAGCCGCTTCGAATAATGTCTGATAAGGAGGAAAAACAATGTTGGGGAATCTCGAACTCGTCTCCCGCCTGGTGCTGGCCGCGGCGCTCGGCAGCGTGATCGGCTTCGAGCGGGAGCGGCTCTCGTGGGCGGCCGGCCTGCGCACGCATATGCTGGTGTGCGTCGGCTCGGCGCTGATCATGATCGTGTCGGCTTATGGTTTCGCCGAAGTGCTGACCGGCGATCATGTCGTGCTCGACCCGTCGCGGATGGCCGCGCAGGTGGTCTCGGGCATCGGCTTTCTCGGCGCGGGCTCGATCCTGCTGCGCGGCGAGATCGTGCGCGGACTGACCACGGCGGCGAGCCTCTGGTCGGTCGCGGCGATCGGCCTCGCGGTCGGCGGCGGACTGTACACGGCGTCGATCGCGGCGACCATCATCATTCTGATCATCCTGGCCGGCATCAAGCCGCTCGAGCGCCGCTTCATCACGGTCAAGCAGCGGCGCCAGGTGACGATGATCGTCGAGCGCGGCACGATGACGTTTCACTCGCTGCACGACGAACTCGGCGCGGCGAGCCCGCGCGTCAAGCAATTCGTGATGCAGCAAAGCGACGACACGCCCGAGTGCGACGAGGTGATGATCACGCTGCATCGCGTGTCGAATACGGAATATGAAGCGATCTGCGCGCGCTTGCGTCAACTGCATGGCGTCAGGCAGTTCAAGCAAGACGAGGCGTCATCCTGAAAAGGCGAAAATCGTCGGAGAATGGCTTCGGCGGGGGCGGGCGGCCATGCGACAATGCGGGCTCGAAAAATTCCAGTGGCATTGACGAGCGGTGCTCGGCGCCCGCTTGACGGCGACAACCGCTTTTTTCTCTATGGCAGATTCCGTAGCAACCAGGCAGTCCCGGCCTCAGCGCGCCGCTTCGAAAAAGCGGCGCCAAGCCACCGTCTCGACCGAAACCGAAAACAAGCTGGCGCGCGCCGCGCGCTCGGCACAACGCCTTGCGCAACTGAGCGGCGCGTCCCGCGACGACAGCACCCTCGACCTGTTCCCCGACGATCCCACCCGCGCGACGCTGGAAGCGATGAATATCGACATCCGGCAGGGCACGCTGCATGGCTTCGAATTACCCGATGTCGTGCTGGCGGCGGTTGGCGCGATCGACGCCGGCGACGGCGTGTTGCTGGACGCGAAGGCTGCGCGCCGCACGCCGCGCGTCGCGAGGACCGATGAACCGGTGCCGGTCAACGCGCAATTGAGCGGACTCGAAATCGAGCTGTCGACGCCGGCGGCGTTGCCCGTCGGCGAAAAAACGGTTCCGGCAGACGCGAAACCGGCGGCGCAAGCGTATGTGCATGAGACACCGACAGTGTCGGCGCGCGATCTGGCAATGCCGTTCACGTCCGCGATGGCGGCTGCGACCGTCGCCCGTAGCATGACCGCGCTGCGCCAGGCGGAAGAACCGCGGACGGCGGCGGCTGACCCGGCGGCCGCGTCGAAATCGGGCGGCGGCAAACCGCCGCAGCGCTTCGCGGCGACTTTGGCGAAAGCGGCGACGGCTTCGCAGGACGCAGCCGTGGCTGACGTCGAAGCGGCGAGCAGGGTTGCCGATAGTGCCACTGTGGACATGAGCGGGGCGTCCACTGAATCGACCGATGCGGCGGCGAAGCGGTTGACCGATACGGCGGAGGCCTCACCAGACGCCGGCGCCGCGGCGTTCGCCGCGCCGTGGCGGGAAGCGCAGCGGGCGGAATCGGCGGCAGCCGCGCTGCGTGCCGCGCCGGAACTGGATCGCGCACGCGCAACCGCCTTCGCCGATACCGTCGATGCGCTCTACGGCGTGATTGCCGACCAGCGCCGCGCCGCGACCGATCATTCGCGCCGCATGAAATGGATGTTGTCGATCGTGGTGGGCGCATTGCTGGTGACGGTGGCGATCGGCATCACTCAGACCCTGCTTCTGATGCGGCTGACGCGCGAGACGACGGCTCAGCAACACCGCATCGAAATGATGATGCAGACCCAGCAGGCGGCCATGGCCAGCCTGCTCGATTCGCACATCGCAGTGGCCAACGCAGCGGCGGCCAATGCTGCGGCGACGGCGGTTACGACGCCGCCCGCCGCGCCTCAGCAAGCCGGCGCCGCGACGACGGCTCATGGCAAGCACGCCGCGCGAACCCTGCATGGGTACAGGGCCAAGGCGGTTAGGCCGGGCTGATCGTCAGTCACCGCTGCGCCGGCGCTAGCCGGCAGCGGCGGCCAGGTTCTCCGGTCAACTTCGGTGGCCACCGCCTTGCCCATCTCGTCCCGGGAGATAGGAGCGGTAAGGCACTTGCTCCCCGCCGCCCCGTCGCAACGCCCCTGCGCGTTTTACACTCTCCCCGCTGTCGCGAAGCCGGACCGGTACGCCAGCGCATCTTCTGACGGGAGCCATCATGCCGACTAGCGCGCACAAATATTCAATCGAGGACCTGTTGGCCGCACTGCTGCGCGATCAGGGCATCCACGAGGGCCACTGGGCGTTGAACGTTGAATTTACCGCTACTGGAGCGTCCGTCAAACCGCAGGACAATCCCGCGCGGACGCTGCCGGGCCTGATCGTGTCATTGAACAGCGCGACCTTGCTGCGCGCAGACGCTTCGGCGGCCGGCGCAGTCGACGCTGCCGTCGCAAATCCGCGTAAAGACGCGCCGCGCGCGAAACCCGTGCGAAGCCGCAAGCCGGCCTCGACCACCCTGCAGTAGCAGTTAATGGGCTTCGACCGGACGTGCAAAAAAAGGGACGTTGTCATGATGCAACGCACCATGACGTCACAGCCAGCGACATCCCGCCACACTAAAAAATTGCTGCATCGCACTAGCTTTTGCCTAGGGAAAACCCTATACTTCTTCTTAAGGGAAAACCCCTAGCAAATGCAGTAACTAACCGGGAGTCGCCATGAGCTTCATCTTTGCACTGTTCCAAAAGGTCAGCGACCTCTTTGCGTCGCCCCACCTGCCGATGGATTCGGATTACTCGTACGAAGCGCGTAGCCGCGAATCGGCGCGTATGCGTCGCGCGCAAGCAACGTTGTTCGGCGTCAAGCTGACCGACTAAAGTCCAGCTGTCTGTCCAGAGCGCGGAAGAGCGCGCAGGGACGCGCACTTCGGGTGCGCATCGCAATATTGAAGCCACTGTTCGCGAAACGCGTACCGTGGCTTTTGTTTTTTGGGCGATGCGGACCGCCTATCAGTTGCCCAATATTTCTCCGACGAAATGAATGTAACGGCGCCTGACATGCAGCCGACGCTTCCTGCGCCTCGCCTGCGACGCATGCCCCCGTGAACGGGGCGAGAGCGCGGTACGACCGTGCCGTCATCCCGCCCCATCTGTGAAATGCCCGCTTACAAGTGCTCACGTGTTCGGGCGGTTTGCGTCGCTAAAGTTGCTCTCAAGCGTACGGCGTCGGGTTCGATCCTTCGAATGAGCACCGGCGCTGGCTTGACACAACACTTTGATGGGAGGTCACTATGAAAACCTTTAACAAGACATCGCGTTCGATCATTGCAACCCTGCTGGCAGGTGGCGCGTTGCTCGCAGCCGGTAGCGCTTTCGCCCAGGACCGCGTCATCGTCGAGAATGGCTACCGCCCGGCGGTGTATGGTCAGCCGCACCTGGTGCCGGTGGGTGTGTCGATCAACATCGGCTGGCATGGCGACCGTTACTACGATGGCCACCGCTACTGGGATCACGACGAGTGGATGCACAATCACCCGCACGACCGCGATCCGCGCCACCACGACGACCATCGTCCGCCGCATCACGGTTAATGCATGCATGACGGCGCCGCGCATCGCGGCGTGAGGTCCACAAAGCCGGTCCTTCATCGCGGAAGACCGGCTTTGTCACGTTCAGCCTTGCAAACGGGTGCGCTGCGCTATGCTTGAAGGCTTTTATCGACGGCAGGAGAGCGGCGTGGACAAGGCAACAATTGGCGTAGTGGGCACGGGGTTGATGGGCGTCGGCATTGCGACGCAAAGCGCGCTGCACGGGCACCGGACGATCGTCCACGACGTCGACCCGGCGCGTCTGGCCAGCGTCGCGCCGAAAGCGGAAGCGGTGCTGGACGAATTGATCGACGCCGGGCGTATCGACGCAGCGGCCAAACGCGCGGCGCTCGCGCGCATCGAAACCCATGCGCAACTCGACGTGATGGCGTCGGCGCAATTCGTGATCGAGGCGATTCCCGAGGTGCTCGAACTGAAGCATCGCCTCTATGCGGCGCTCACCGGACTGCTGGCCGACGACGCGATTCTCGCGAGCAATACCAGCGGCTTTCCGCCTGATCAACTGGTCGCGCCGTTGCGCGCGAAAGAGCGCTTTCTGATCGCGCATTTCTGGAACCCGCCGCACATGATCCCGCTCGTCGAAGTCGTGCCGGGCACGGCAACCGCGCCGGAAGTCACGCAACATACCGCTGTGCTGATGAGCGCGATCGGCATGGAGCCGGTGGTGCTGGCGAAGGCGATTCCGGGTTTCGTCGGCAACCGCCTGCAATTTGCAGTGCTGCGCGAGGCGTTGAACATCGTGCGCTCCGGCGCCGCGACGCCGGATGTGGTCGACCGGGTCATGAAGGCATCGCTGGGACGCCGCTGGGGGATCGTCGGACCGCTCGAAGGCGCCGACATGGGTGGGCTCGACACCTTCCTCGACATCTCTTCGCATCTGATGCCGGAGCTTGCCAAAGACGAGGACGTGCTGGACCTGCTGCGTCAGCAGGTGGATGCGGGGCGTGTCGGCGTGCGCAGCGGCGCCGGTTTCCATGAGTGGGACGACGAGCGTCTGGCGCGCGTCAAGGAAGGACGCAAACGCGTGATCAGCCGCGGCTGATGCAGGCCTGGCGCGGGCGCATAACGCGAGTGAACGCGAGTGAACGCAAACGGGCGCAGCCGAACGCGCTCGCCGCGCCGCGGGTTGCAACGACATTACTGCCGCGTTGCCACCATGCACCTGGCTCCTGGCGACAGCCTGGCCGCAGCATCGAAGATAGCAGCAACGCCTCCCGCTCGACACCACAGCACGCCCGCAACGACTCTCGCTACTCTGCGGTATAACTAGTCACTTCGCATCACCGCCAACTCACCACCACATGTCCCACTACTTCTACGATCCCGCTGCCGGCCACGGCCTGCCGCACGACCCGTTCAAGGCCATCGTCGCTCCGCGTCTGATCGGCTGGATTTCTTCGCGCGATACCGACGGCACGTTGAACCTTGCGCCCTACAGTTTCTTCGGCGCGTTCGCCACCTTCCCGCCGATCATCGGCTTCAGCAGCGAGGGCCGTAAAGACAGCGTCAACAACATCGAGGCCACCGGCGAATTCGTCTGGAATCTCGCGACGCGGCCGCTCGCCGAACAGATGAACCGTTCGTCGGCTCCGGTCGCGCCGCACGTCGACGAGTTCGAACTCGCCGGCCTGACGCCCGCACCCGGTCGCAACGTCGCCGTGCCGCACGTTGCCGAATCGCCGGCCGCGCTCGAATGCAAGCTGCTGCAAGTGGTGCGTCTGCATACGCTCGACGGCAAGCCGATGGACAACTATCTGTCGCTCGGCCAGGTGGTCGGCGTGCATATCAACGAGGCGTATCTGAAAGACGGCCTGTTCGACACTCAGGCCGCGCAGCCGATCATGCGTGCGGGCTATCGCGCCGACTATGCGCAAATCGGCGAGATGTTCCAGATGTTCCGCCCGACTGCCTGAGCCACGATCCCCGGCGTTTGAAGTACGCCGAGCCGTGCCGCGCAATGCGGCGCGGCATCTGAAGTATCGCGCGCCATCGCGTGCCGCCGCAGAACCAGGTCAGATCGAGGCGAGTAGCAGAAAACTTGGCCTGCTTGATGCTTGCAATCGACGCTCAACGCGTCGTTTCAACTGCCGGCTCACTCTCATGGAGCGCGATCATGTCCACCGAATTCGCCACGCAATTCAGCCATGTCCGTCCGCAAGACACGTCCTACGTGGATCAAGGCTTACGCGACTTTTTTCTCTACCGCGATCTGGGCATCGCGCAGGCGACCGGCGGCAAGGTGCTCGCGCAACTCGTCAAGGCGAATCACGCACCAGAGCAAGGCACCGGCTGGCACCGTCATGAGGCCGACTTCCACATTGTGATCATGCTGAAGGGCTGGGCGCGCTTCATGTACGGCGACAAGGAAACGCTGGTCGCCGCTGGCGATTGCGTGCACCAGGCACCGGGCATCGTCCACTATCTGTTCGACTACTCCGAAGACATGGAATACATTGAAATCGTGTCGCCTGCCGATTTCAAATCGATTGAAGTCGAAGGGCCGTGTGAAGTGCCGGCCGTGAAGCCGTGGAACAGCGTTGCTGTTTGATGCAAGCGCGAGCAGCCTTGGCGGCGCGATAGCCGTCAGCGCTGCGAACACCGTGTACATACGCCGCATCGCGGCGTACCACGCAGCAGACAAGCCCCAGCGAACCAGGTCACTAACTGGCCGATGGCCGTCTGCGCAGCGCTCGCGCCGCAGCCGGTTTTGCTGCGGCACCAGCGACCGCGGTTGAACCGCCGCTGTCGTCGGCACTCGCGCCGGAGCCATTCGCGCCGCCCGCCGCCAACTGCGCGTCCACTTCGACATCGACCACCGCCGCGGCAAGCGGCGCCGCTGCCGTGATCTCTGCTGCGGCCGCGGCGGGCATCGGGACGGGCGTGATCGTTCGCGCCCGCGAACTCACCAGCACCGCGCGCGGCTCGTTGTCGTAGATTACGGCCCGCACGCGCGGATAAATGTGCCGCTCCCAGCGGCGTCCGTTGAACACGCCGTAATGCCCGACACCGGTTTGCACATGATGCGTCTTCAGATATGGCCGCAGCTTGTCGCACATGTCCTGCGCGGCGAGCGTCTGCCCGACGGCGCAGATATCGTCTTTTTCGCCCTCGACCGTGAGCAACGCAGTCCGGCGGATCTTCGACGGGTCCACCAGCCGGCCTTCCACTTCGAGCGCATGCAACGGCAGTGCGTGCCGCTGAAAAACCGTGTCGACGGTTTCCAGATAGAAGTCGGCCGTCAGGTCCATCGTCGCGAAATATTCTTCGTAGAACGTGTGAATCGCATCGGCTTTCGCCGGATCGCCCTTCGCGCGCTCGTAATACATCGTCTCGAACGAATCGGCATGGCGGGAGAGGTTCATCGACATGAACGCGCTCAACTGCATGAAGCCCGGATACACGCGGCGATGCGCGCCCGCGAAACCGAACGGCACCGCGCTGATCAGGTTCTGCTCGAACCACTCGATCGGTTTGCTCTTCGCCAGTTCGTTGACCCGCGTCGGATTGATGCGCGTATCGAGCGGCCCGGCCATCAGCGTCATGCTGGCTGGCTGGTCGGGATGATCCTCGGCGGCCATCAGCGCGACTGCCGCGAGCGCGGCGACGGTCGGCTGGCACACCGCCAGCAGATGCGAGCCGGGCCCGATCTTCTCCGTGAAATCGATCACGTGCTGGACGAATTCGTTGAAGCCGAAGCGGCCCTGGCTCAGCGGCACGTCGCGAGGGTTGCGCCAATCGGTGATGTAGACGTCGTGGTCGGCCAGCATGGTGCGCACGGTGCCACGCAGCAGCGTCGCAAAGTGGCCGGACATCGGCGCGAGGATCAGCACGCGCGGCTGCGGCGCCGACAGCGTGGTGTCCTTACGGAAATGCAACAGCGAGCAGAACGGCGTGTGCGCGGTGATTTCTTCGACGACGGCCACCTGCCTGCCTTCCGTCACTACGCTATCGATGCCGAACGGCGGCCGCACGGGCGTGAGTCCTGCGAGCATCAACAGTTCGCAGCCCGCGCGCAATGAGCGGCCATCCGACGTGTCGCCGAACGCGGGCCACGCGTCGAGCGAATGATTCATCAGTGCCGCGCCGTGCCGTAGCGGCAGCATCATGTCGGCGCCGGCCTGGAACGCGGAGTATGCGAACAGGTTCATAACCTTCGCACGAGTGCAGGAAAGGAAGGAGCCCGAATAGAGGCAATTCATGTGCCATGCGTGACCGTGGGGCCCGCGGCGGCTCCCGCGTTGGCATGGCATTTGCGCGACTCGGCGCAACGGGCCGGAAGTGCCGCGCTTTGGTGCGTGCGCGCACGGCGGCGTGCATGCCTGAGCTCAGGCGTCGGCCGGGCGCGTCATCTG
Organism: Paraburkholderia fynbosensis; assembly: GCF_902859935.1. GTDB lineage: Bacteria > Pseudomonadota > Gammaproteobacteria > Burkholderiales > Burkholderiaceae > Paraburkholderia > Paraburkholderia fynbosensis. Next base: position 25,050 of record NZ_CADIKI010000016.1, on the reverse strand, counting down.
GAGGAGAAACGTATGGCGAACACCACGCTCACTATCAGCAGCAAGAATTATTCGTCGTGGTCCTTGCGCGGCTGGCTGTTGACGAAGTTCAGCGGCTTGCCGTTCGAAGAGATCGTGATGCCGATCGACGATCCCGCCGCGCGCGCCGAACTGCTGCTGTTGTCGCCCTCCATTCTGGTGCCGTGCCTCGTGCACGACGGCATCGAGATCTGGGACACGCTCGCGATCGCCGAATATCTGAACGAGGTGAAACCGCAAGCCGCGCTGTTGCCGAAGGACATTCGCGCGCGAGCGCATTGCCGTTCGATTTGCGGCGAGATGCATTCGGGTTTCGCTTCGCTGCGCTCGGCATTGCCGATGAACCTCAAGGCGCATTTCCCGGGCTTCAAGGTGTGGGCGCGCGCGCAGTCGGATATCGACCGGATCGTGACGATCTGGGGCGAGTGTCTGAAGCAGTATGGCGGTCCGTTTCTGTTCGGCGAGCGTACAGCGGCGGATGCGATGTACGCACCGGTGGTCATGCGTTTCGTGACTTACGACGTGAAGCTCGATCCGGAAATCGTCGAATATGGACAGCGGGTCATCGCGCTGCCCGACATGCAGCAGTGGATCGCCGACGCGCAGCAGGAAGTCGAAGAGATCGACGAACTGGACGCCGAGTTTTAAGCCGGCGTCGTGGTCGCGCGCGCATGCGACTCGCGCATCGACCGCGCTGACGGAAGCACAGCCGGCGCGGCAATGAACACTACGCCGCGCTTCAGCCGGCACGAACGCCAGGTCAGTCGCGTCCGCGTTCGAGCTTGAACACGCTGACCACTTGCGCAAGACGCGCGGCCTGCTCGCGCAACTCGGCGGCCGCGAGTTCCGCGTCGCCGACAATCGTTGCGTTCTGCTGGGTCGCCTCACCGATCTGCGTGACGGCGAGGTTGACCTGCTCGATGCCGCCCGATTGCTCGCGCGACGCGACGTTGATCTCGCTCATGATCGCCCGCACCTGGCCGACCTGTTGAACGATGCCTTGCATGGTCGAGCTGGCTTCTTCGGCGATCCGGAATCCGCTTTCGACCGTCGCCGTCGAACTCGCGATCAGGCTTTCGATTTCCTTCACCGAGGCCGCGCTGCGTTGCGCGAGCGCGCGCACTTCCGAGGCCACCACCGCGAAGCCCTTGCCGTGCTCGCCCGCGCGCGCGGCTTCGACGGCGGCGTTCAGCGCGAGGATGTTGGTTTGGAACGCGATGCCTTCGATCACCGTCGTGATCTCCGCGATCTTCTGCGACGAGCGGCTGATCTCGCCCATCGTCGACACCACCCGCTCGACCGCGCGGCCGCCTTCGAGCGCGGCATCGGCGGCGTGCGTGACGAGTGTGTTGGCTTGCGTCGCATGAGCGGCGTTCTGCTGCACGGTCGACGTGATCTGCTCCATGCTGGCCGCCGTTTCCTCGAGGCTGCTCGCCTGCGTGGCGATGCGCGCGGCGATATGGCCGCTGCCGGTGGCGATCTTCTCGGTGCCCTCCGACATATCCGCCGATGCATTGCGCACCTGCGAAACGATACGCGCGAGGCCTTCGCCGATCCCGTCGATCGACTGCATCAGGCGGCCGATTTCGTCGGCGCGCGCGGTGCCGTGCCGCGCCACGCGCACGCTCAGGTCGCCCGAGGCGAAACGTTCGGAGGCCTTCGCGGCTTCGTCGAGCGGACGGCTGACGAGACGCCGCACCGCGATCAGGAACACGATCGCGAACACGCCGACCAGCACGAGACCGAGCAGCACGAAGCGATTGCGCGTCGCGACGACGTCGGCCAGCACTTCGTCGCGCGGCGCGACGCCGCCCACGAGCCATTGCCACTCCGGCACCGTGACGAACGACACGAATTTGTCGCGCGCGCCCTGCTCGCCGAGCGTCGCGTCGGCGGAACTGTAGTCGAGCTGGCCTTGCTTCATGTCGAGCATGCGTTGATACGGCGCGTTCGCGTCGTCCGCCTTCTGCCCGGCGGCGGCCGGATGCACGATCAGCTTGCCGCGATCCGCGCCCTTCGACGCGTCGAGCACGAAGTAATAACCGCTCGCGCCGATCTTCAGATTGCGGATGCCGTCCTCGACAGACTGAATCTCCTTGTCCACGTTCACGCCGACGAACAACGCGCCGATCACGCGGCCGCTCGCGTCGGTGATCGGCCGGTATTGCGTGATCCAACGTTTGCCGAACAGCGCGGCCAATCCCGTATAGGAGCGGTTCGCGAGCAACGGCGCATACGCCGGTCCCTTGCGGTCGAGCAGCGTGCCGATCGCGCGCGAGCCGTCCTGTTTCTTCAACGAGGTCGTCACGCGCACGAAGTCGTCGCCGCTGCGCGCGAACACGGTGGCGACCGCGCCGCTGCGTTCGAGAAACTGGTCGGGGATGGTGAAGTCCAGGTTCAGCACTTTGTCGCCGGCCTTGAAGGTCGGCGTCGCGATGCCGCCGATGTCGACCTTCTGCGTGTCGTCGAGCGCGAAGTCGGGGGGCAGGAAGCTCGCGAACAGCGCCATCGAACGGTCGACCTCAGCCGACAGCGCCTGGTCGAACAGCGTGATCATTGCCGCGATCGAGCGGTCTTTTTCGGCGATGCGTTCGAGCACCTGATCGCGGACCTGGCCGCCAGCGGCGCGCGTGAGCGCCCACGCGAAGGTGGCGAAAAGCAACGCTACCAGCACGCATGAGAGCACGGCGAGCCGGACGCCGACGCTGGCGCGGCGCAAAAAGAGAAAGTCCATGGGCGGTCGCTGAGTAAGGGGGACAAGCGAAAGCGCCGAGCATGGAGAGGCATGCCGGCGTCGTTGTCTGGTTTACGGCTGCGGCTGCGCTGACCTTTAGGACCGTTGAAAGTGGTTCGTAATGCATGCGGCGCCGAGGGGGCGCCTTTGAAGGGCGACGGCGTGCGCGGCCGCCTGATGCTCGATGCGCTCCTGAAGCGTTGCCAGCGCTTCTAACGCGCTGCAAATGCTCCTAATGCCCCGGCCCGCCGCGCCAGGTGCGCAACAGCAACGCGTTGGTGACGACGCTGACGCTCGAAAACGCCATCGCCGCGCCGGCGAGCATCGGATCGAGCAAACCGAACGCGGCCAGCGGAATGCCGATCAGGTTGTAGACGAAGGCCCAAAAGAGGTTTTGCTGGATTTTGCGCCAGGTCCTGCGCGAGATATCGACGGCATCGGCCACCAGCGCCGGATCACCGCGCATCAGCGTGATGCCGGCGGCGTGCATCGCGACGTCGGTGCCGGTCGCCATCGCGATGCCGATGTCGGCGGCGGCGAGCGCGGGGGCGTCGTTGATGCCGTCGCCGGCCATCGCGACGATGCCCGCACGGCGGATTTTCAGATCGCGGATCACGCGGGCTTTGTCGTCGGGCAGGACTTCGGCGTGGAATTCGTCGATGCCGAGCGCCTCGGCGACGCTCGCGGCGCTGCCGCGATTGTCGCCGGTGACGAGCACGCTGTGGATGCCCATTTGCGCCAGCCGTTCGATGGCGGCGCGTGCGGTCGGTTTGACGGTGTCGCCGAACGCGATCAGCGCGAGCGCGGCGGGCGCTTGCGCATCACGTGCCATGAGCCACGAGACGGTGTTGCCGGCGGTTTCGAGCTCGTGAGCGCGCGAAGCGAGCGCGGGCGGCAACTCGATGCCGAGTTCGTCGAGCCAGCGCGTGCTGCCGAGCGCGAGCGTGCGCCCGCCGACCTGCGCTTCGACGCCACGGCCCGCGACCGCGCGTGCGGCGGCGGCTTGGGGGACGGGAGGGTGAAGCGCGGGGGGCGTTGCCGGGCTGGCTGTCGATGCGGCATACGTTGGTGTCTGCGGCCTCCCAGCGGTTTCAGTAGCATCGGCCACTTCAGTCGTTGCCGCATTTGCCGCAACCGCGGTCGCCGCTTCATACGCCTTCACCACCGCACGCGCCAGCGGATGATCGCTGTGCCGCTGCACCGCGGCCGCTAGCGCCAGCGCTTCATCGCGGCCCATCGCGCCGATCGGCTCGAACGCCGTCATCGACGGCTGCCCGAGCGTCAGTGTGCCGGTTTTATCGAACGCGACGATGCTCACCCGATGCGCGATCTCCAGCGCCTCGGCGTCCTTGATCAGCACACCGTGCCGCGCGGCGACGCCCGTGCCGGCCATGATCGCCGCCGGTGTCGCCAGCCCCAGCGCGCAGGGGCAGGCGATCACCAGCACGGCAACCGCATTCAGAAGCGCGGTTTCCCCGCCGGCGCCGGCGATCAGCCAGCCGATCAGCGTAAGCAGCGCGATCGCGAGGATCGCCGGTACGAAGATTTCGCTGACGCGGTCGACCAGCCGCTGGATCGGCGCCTTTTCCGCCTGCGCGCTTTCGACGAGGCGGATGATCCGCGCCAGCGTCGTTTCGGCGCCGATCGCGGAGGTCGTCACGGCAATCGCGCCTTCGCCGTTGATCGAGCCGGCCGTGACGGTATCGGCCGGCTGTTTCGGCACCGGCAGACTTTCGCCGGTAATCAGCGATTCGTCGATATGCGTGCGGCCTTCGAGCACCGCACCGTCGACCGGCACGCGCTCGCCCGGCCGCACGATCACCACCGTGCCGACCCGCACCTGCGCGAGCGGCACCTCGCGCTCGCCGCCGCCGACGCGGATGCGCGCGCGCTCGGGGCGCAGCGCGTTGAGGGCGCGAATCGCATCGGTGGTCTGGCGCTTCGCGCGCGCTTCGAGCCATTTGCCGAAGCGCACCAGCGTGATCACGACCGCCGACGCTTCGAAATACAGATGCATCATGTCGCCCGGATGCGACGCGAGTTCGTAGACGCTGATGCCGTACGCCGCCGACGTGCCGAGCGCCACCAGCAGGTCCATGTTGCCCGCGCCTGCCCGCACGGCGCGGTAAGCCGCGCGATAGAAGCGCGCGCCGAACACGAACTGCACGATCGAGGCGAGCCCGAATTGCAGCCACGGCGGCGGCATCGCATGCACGCCGAACCATTCGCCGAACATCGGCACGATGAGTGGCAGCGTCAGCACGGCGCAGGCGAGCACGGCGGCGAGTTCGCGGCGAGCCTCGCTGCGCTTGCGGTCCGCGGCGGTGGGGGCCGTGGCGGCTTGGCCGGTGGAGTCGGCGAGCGCCGCGGTCTCCGGCGCCGGGATCAGGGTCGCTTCGTAGCCGGCCTTACTGACGGCGGCGATCAGCGTATCCGGGTCGGCGGCCGTGCTGCCGAGTTTGACGGTGGCGGTTTCGGTCGCCAGATTCACCGACGCGTGCGTGACACCCGGCACCTTGGCGAGCGCTTTCTCGACCCGCATCGCGCACGATGCGCAGCTCATGCCGCCGATCGCCAGTTCAGTGGTGGACTGCATTTCAACCTGGGGGGCGTCGGTGCGAGCGGACGGTGTGGCTTCATAGCCCGCTTTGCGCACGGCGTTGGCAAGCGCTTCTGCGTCGACAGTCGCATCGCCTTCGACCCGTGCCTGCTCAGTGGCCAGATTCACCGACGCACGCGTTACGCCCGGCACTTTGGCGAGCGCCTTCTCGACGCGCGTCGCGCACGAGGCGCATGTCATCCCGCCGATATCGAGTTCGGCGAATCGGACGGCAGCGGGGAAGGGAGTGGCAGCGGTGGGCTGCGGATCGGCGAGGTCGGTCATGGTCTGCAAGCTCGTGGCGGCATTGGGCCGCATCGTGAATCCAGTATCAACCTTCCCATGATGGGAAAGTCAAGGACCGACGATGCGGCGGCGAGCCGGCGTCGCAAGCGTTCGCTCAGAAAGCCGGCGGCGCGTCCAGCATCGCCTGGCCGACGGCCCGCTGCTGATCGCTGGCGCGCGCGAGCAGCGCGTCGGCCGCGCCGCGCCGGTCGGCGGCTTCCTTGTTCTGGCCGAGTTTCCATTTGCCGACGAGGCGGGTCACCTCGATTTCGATCCCGACGATCGCGCCGAGCATCTGCGTAATGAAGTCGGCGGGCGCGTCGCCCATCTTCCACGGCACCGCTTCGCCGGCTTCCATCTTGCGGGTGAGCCGCGCGACGAGACCGCGCACGAACGGCTCGTCGTCACGCACGACGATCCGGCCGTGCGCATGCACCACGATGTAGTTATACGTCGGCACCTGGCGATGCGCTTCATGCTTGCTCGGATACCAGGTCGGCGAGATATAAGCGGCGGGGCCCTGGAAGATCACGAGGGCGTCGGGATGGGTGGCGGCTTCTTTCCAGACCGGGTTCGCGCGGGCGACGTGGGCGCGCAGCAGACAGCGGCTTTGCGGTGCCGAAGCGTCGTCCCCCGCAGGGACGAGTTGCGCTTCGAACGGCAAATGATTCGCGTCGAGCCCGTTCGGCCCGTTCGTAATCAGTGCGCCGAACGGCTGCTCGGCGATCAGGCGGTGAAGAACCTCTGGGCGGTTCTCTTCGAAATGGGCGGGCATATACATTGAAGCGCTCCGGATACGAAAGGGCGAAAAGACGCAAAGGACGCAAAGGCAAAAACGTCGGTGTGTTAGCAAGCGCGACGGGTGCCGCGCGCCGGAGCGAATCTGCGTAAAAGCGTCAACCGCATCTTAGATGGACCACTCCCGCATGCGATAAGGCGCGATCTCCACCTTTGTGCTTGCCTGGCTAACAAGGATACGATACAACCCGATGTTGTCGGCATCGCGAATCGCGATCTGGCTGCGCTGGGCTTTGGGAGGCCACGCATGCAGGCATCGCTGCGCACCGGCATTTCCCATAGGACCGCACGTTCCGCCACCTGAACGAATGATAAAAAATCGCCGAGAACTGTTTTCGATTCACTGGACCTGCGCATCGCTCGCAGGCCTCGCTTTTCTGGCCGGTTGCGCGTCGACCCCGTCCGCGACGCCCAAATCTACCGGCTGGATCACGGATGAAGTCGCCGATTCGTACGTATTCGGCTATCCGCTCGTGCTGATGGGGGTGGCGCGCGACGCCGCGATCGGCACCGATCCGGGCCAGGCGCCTCTCAATACGCTGCGGCACGCCCAAGCGCTGCCGCCGATCGGCGCGGCCAATCCGCCGCAGCCGGGCGTCGACACGCTCGACTCGACCGGCTGGCTCGACGTCGGCAGCGAGCCGGTGCTCGTGTCCTTGCCCGACTCGCACGGCCGCTACGTCGATGCCCGCGTGCTCGACATGTGGACCAATGTGGTGTGGTCGACCGGCCCGCAGTTCGCGACCGGCGCGAAGGGCATCAAGGCGCAGACCATCGCGTTCGTCGGCCCGGGCTGGCAGGGCGAACTGCCCAGGGGCGTGAAGCGCGTCGACGTGCCGAGCGCCAACGCATGGGTGAGCGTGCGAATCCAGTCGAACGGCGCGCGCGACCTGACGGCGGTCCGCAAACTGCAACGCGCGATTCGCGTCGCGCCGCTGAGCGCCTATGGTGCCGATTCGCGCTCGGCCCCGGTCGCGCCGCCGCGCGGCAACGCCGCCGATAGCGCGTCCGCGGCCGCCGGCACGCCCGCCGCGCAAGTGGCCGCGCTCGACGCAAACGGCTTCTTCAGCCGTCTCGCGGACGCCTTGCCTGACAATCCGCCGACACCGGCCGATCCCCACGCGCTGAAAATTCTCGCGGACCTCGGTGTGACGCCCGGCAACCCGGTGAAGCTGCCTCGCGCGCGCGACGCGATCGCGGCAGGTCTCGCCGACGGCCACGAGCGCGTCGGCACGCCGCCTTCCAACATGCTGACCGGCAATGGCTGGAGCTGGTTCGGCGAAGGTGTCGGCAACTACGGCCCCGACTACGCGTTGCGCGCCTACGCTGCGAGTGCGCAACCGGGCATCGGCACCTGCGACGACGAAGTGCGCGCGGTCGTCACCCAGGACAGCGACGGCCATCCGCTGAACGGCGCGAACCGCTACGTCATTCACTTCGCGCCGAACCAGTTGCCGCCGGTCCACGGCTTCTGGTCGATCACCGCCTACACGCGCGACGGCGCATTGGGCGACAGCGCGCCGGCGCGTCTTGCGGTGGGCGATCGCAACGGCGCACGCCGCAATCGCGACGGTTCGCTCGATGTGACCGTGTCGTCCGCGCGCGCGCGAAACGGCAATTGGCTGCCGGCGCCGCGCACGGATATGCAACTGGTGCTGCGCCTTTACGCACCGAAACCGCAAGCGACCGACGGCAGTTGGCAACCGCCGGCCGTCGTGCGTCAGTGAAATGTTTCGGTCAACTGTGTTTACGAAATCGAGCTAACTGTGTCGACGAAACGCGCCGGTGAAATCTGCCGGCGCAATGCGTCAGCGAGATGACAGCCACGCACCCGCTGACGCATCGAACGCCATCTGTTCATCGCCTCGCGGCGGCGGACAAACGGCGCCATCAGCCGGCCGGATCTCGAAGCCGCGGCTGACATTCCTATCCCACACCACGTTCACACCTTATACTGCCGCTTGCGGGATTTTCGTTTTCGCGGCGGGCTTGCCGCCGCACTACCCAAAACCGAGCATGGCAAGCCTCAATAAAGCATCACTAGCATCTTCCATACAGACCGTTCGCGAAGCCGCGCAGTCACGCCGTACACGGCGCGTCCTAATAGGTCTGCTGATCTTTCTCGTCTTGTTCGGTCTGCTCGGCTTTTTCGCGGCACCGCCGCTGATTCGTCACGTCGCCGAGCAACAGCTCAGCAAGCAGCTCGATCGTCCGGCCACGATCGGCCGCATCGCGCTCAATCCATACACGCTGCGGCTCGAAGCCGATCGCGTGCATATCGGCGAGCGCGGCGGCGCGGGCGATTTCGTCGATATTGAGCGGCTCATCGTCAAGCCGTCGTGGAGTTCGCTGTTTCGCGGCGCGCCGATCGTCGACGAAGTGCAGCTCGACTCGCCGCGCTTTCATATCGTTCGCTACGATGCGCAGCGCTTCAATTTCACCGATCTGATCGAGAAGTTCGCGAGCCAGCCGGCCAAGCCCGATAGCAAGCCGACGCTGTTTTCGGTGTCGAACATCCGCCTCGAAAACGGTCAGATCACGTTCGACGACAAGCTGCTCGGCGCGACGCACGTGATCGATCAATGGAAGCTCGGCATTCCGTTCATCGCTACGCTGCCTTCGAAAACCGATATCTTCGTCGAGCCGCTGCTGCGCGCGCGCATCGACGGCAGTCCGCTCGCCATCGACGGCAAGACCAAGCCGTTCGCGGCCTCGCGTGAGTCGGAAGTGTCGCTGCGTTTCGACGGGCTCGACGTGCCGCGCCTGATGTCCTATGTGCCGACCAAGCTGCCGGTGATCCTGCAGTCCGGCAAGCTGTCCACCGATCTGAAGCTCAATTTCGTGATGTCGAACGACGCGCCTTCGCTGCGCGTGACAGGCACCGTCGACATGAACGACGTGGACGTGCAGGATCAGGGCAAGGCGCCGTTCTTCGCGGCGCGCGCGGTGCACGTCGCCGCCGCGACGCTGGAGCCGCTGAAAAGCCTCTATCACTTCGACGAGATCCGCATCGATGCGCCGAGCGCGAGTCTCGCGCGTGACAAGGACGGCGTGCTGAGCGTCGAGCGGATGTTCGCGCCCGCGCCGGCCGCGCCGCACGCGGCGGCTTCCGCGAGCGCGCCCGGATCCGAAGCGGGGGCGCCGCAGCCCGCGGCGAGCGCACCGGCAGCGGCGTCCGGCGCGAAGGCGAACACCGCGGAAAAAGGCGCGCCGCTGGACCTGACGATCAAACGCTTCGTGCTCAACGACGGCACCGTCAACGTGCACGACGAAGCGGCCTCCCGTCCTGTCGATCTCGGTCTGCAAAAACTCGCGGTGACGCTGAACGATTTTTCGACGCTCGCCAACGCGCCCGCGCATTACACGCTGAACACCGACTTCAAGGACGGCGCCGGTTCGCTCGCCGCCGAGGGCAAGCTCGGGCTCGCCGCGAAAACGGCCAGCGCGAAGCTCGATCTGAAGTCGCTGAAACTGCCGCAGTTGCAGCCCTACCTCGACACCGCGACCGCCGCGCAAGTGACGGACGGCGCGCTGTCCGTGACGACGAATATCGACACGAACTGGTCGAAGTCGCCAGCGGCCGTGATAGTCACCGATACGCAGTTGGACCTGCAATCGCTGAAGCTGGCCGCGCGTGGCGACAAACAGCCGGTGGTGTCGCTCGCGCAAGGCAGTGTGGTGGTCAAGCAGGTGGACTTGGCCGCGCGCACGGCGGACGTGACCAGCGTCGCCACGACCGGCCTCGCGATCGACGCCCAGCGGCTCAAAGACGGCAGCATCAACCTCGCCTCGCTTGCCGGGCCGCACGAGGCCGCGCAGCAGCGCACCGCGGTGCGCGCGGCCAAACAGGCGCACGCCGAGGGGCCGGCGTGGCACTACAAGATCGGCGAGTTGACGCTGAAAGATGCGACCGCCAATTTCACCGACCACACCACGCCGCAGCCTGTGAAGCTGAGCATCACGCCGCTGCAGTTGAAAGTGCAGCAGATCAGCGACGACCTGAGCCGTCCGCTGCCGGTCGATCTGCAAGCCACACTGAACAGGAAAGGCACGCTCGGCGTGAAGGGCGACGTCACGGCGACGCCGCTCAAGGTGGCCGTGAAGGTGAACGCGAACCGGCTCGACGCGGCGGCTTTCGAGCCGTACTTCGGCGGCAAGCTGAACGCGGTGATTGCGAGCGCGTTGCTCAATGCGAATGGCGATCTCGCGCTGACGCAGGCGAAGTCGTTGAAGGCGAACTATCACGGCGACATGGCGCTCGTCGACGTGCGCATGCTCGACAAGGCGACCTCGGACCCGTTCGCGGGATGGGGCTCGCTCGCGCTGTCCAACCTGAAGGCTGCCTACGACGAACACGGCACGGTGGTGGACGCGGGCCGCGTGACGTTCACGAAGTTCTATGGACGCGTGCTGTTGAACGCACAAGGCAAGCTGAATCTGAGCGACGTGGTCGCGCATGAAGACGGCGCCGCGCAATCGCTGACGCGCGACAAGAGCGGCGCCGAGCCCGTGCAACTGACGCCGCCCGCGGCATCGGCAGTGGCCGCGGCGTCCGCGCCGGTTCAGGCTTCGTCTGCAACGCCTGCCGCGCCCGCCACGGTCACGGCCGCCACGCCGCCGCAAAACCCGGTCAAGCTGCACTTCGGTCAACTGGTGCTGCAGCAGGGCCGCGTCACGTACACGGACAACTTCATCAAGCCGAATTTCACCGCGAATCTGGTCGGCATCCAGGGCACGGTCGGCGCGTTCGGCACGCAGTCGAGCACGCCCGCGCCGGTGGACATCGCCGCGAAACTGGCGGCCAACGGACCGCTGTCGATTCGCGGCACCGTCAATCCGCTGATCGCCAAACCGGCGCTCGATCTGACCGCGAGCGCGCACGATATCGAGCTGACCAACCTCACGCCGTATTCGTCGAAATATGCCGGCTATCCGATCACCAAGGGCAAGCTGAACGTCGATCTGCACTACAAGCTCGACAACGATCAACTGAACGCGGACAACCACCTGTTCATCGACCAGCTCACGTTCGGCGACCACATCGACAACGACACGGCGACCAAGCTGCCGGTGCGTCTCGCGATTTCGTTGCTGAAGAACTCGCGCGGCGAAATCGACGTGAATCTGCCGGTGTCGGGCTCGCTGTCGAATCCCGAGTTCAGCGTCGGCGGTCTGATCTGGCATGCGGTGCTCAATCTGTTGCAGAAAGCGGTGACCGCGCCGTTCTCGCTGATCGCTAACGCGTTCGGCGGTAGCGGCGAGGAATTGGGCTATGTCGAGTTCGAGCCGGGCTCGGCGAAACTCACGGACGCGGACACCAAAAAGCTCGACACGATCGTGAAGGCACTGGCCGACAAGACCTCGGTGCGCATGGATCTGATCGGCCGGGTCGATCCGGCTGTCGATGAACCGGCGCTGCGCACCCGATACGTGGAGCGCCTCGTCAAGCAGCAGAAGATCAAGGACGTGGTGGGCAACGGCGAGAGCGTCGATCTGTCGACCGTCACGATCGATCCCAAGGAGTACGACAAATACCTGACGAAGGCCTACAAGGCCGCGGACTTCAAGAAGCCGCGCAACTTCGTCGGGCTGACCAAAAGCGTGCCGGACGACGACATGAAGAGCGCGCTGGCCGCCAACGCGCCGATCGACGAAGCCAGCCTGCGCCAGCTCGCGCAGCAGCGCGCGCAGAGCGTGCAGCAGTATCTGGACGGCAAGATCGACAGCAGCCGCGTGTTCATCGTCGCGCCGAAGCTGAACGCGGACGGCATCAAGGACAAGGGCGCGACCACGCGCGTCGACTTCGGTCTGAAGTGAGCGGTGTGAGCGGCTTGCGACGCCACGCGTGACGTGGCGTGACGCGCTGCTCGTCGATCAGGCGGCGCGCGTCGGCGCTTTCAACGCGGTCTGCTCGATCACGCGCGCGAGCGTGTCGAACGCGGGGCCGATCTTGTCGTTCGCCACGCACGCATAGCCGAGCAACAGTCCGCGCCGGGGCGGCGGATCGACGCTGTAGTAGCTCGCAAGCGGCCGCACGATCACGCCGGCATCGAACGCGGCGGCCGTCACCGCGCGATCGTTCGCGTGATCCGGCAGGCCCAGGACCAGGTGCAGACCCGCCTCGTCGCCCATCACGGGCAGTTCGCTGCCGAAGCGCGCGGTGATCGCGTCGATCAGAATCTGCCTGCGCTCGCCGTACAGCGCCCGCATGCGCCGCACATGCGACGTGAGATGCCCGTCCATGATGAAGTCGGTCATCACGGCCTGCTGCATCAACTGCCCTTCGCGATACAGCTCCGCGACGCCGGTGCGAAACGTATCCACCAGATGCTCCGGCGCGATCATGTAGCCCATGCGCAAGCCCGGAAACAGCATCTTGCCGAGGCTGCCCACGTAGATCACCTGGCCGGCGTCGTCGAGGCCCTGCAGCGACGCGAGCGGGCGGCTGCCGTAGCGGAACTCGCTGTCGTAGTCGTCCTCGATGATCCACACGTTGTGCTGGCGCGCATATTCGAGCAGCGTGCGGCGGCGCGCGAGGCTCATCACCATGCCGAGCGGATACTGATGCGACGGCGTGACGAGCGCGAGACGCGGCGGCTGTTGCAAATCCTGTTCGCGCGGATTCAGACCTTCGTCGTCGACCGGCACCGGCACCAGCGTCACCCCCGACGATTGCAGCACGCTGCGCGCGCCCCAATAGCACGGCTCCTCGACCCAGGCGCGATCGCCGACGTCGGTCAACAGACGCACCGCAAGGTCGATCGACTGATGAATGCCCGTCGTGATGATGATCTGGTCCGCGGTGCAATTCACCGAGCGCGCGACCCGCAGATAGTCCGACAGCGCCCGCCGCAACGGCCGGTAGCCGCCGCCGGGCGCATAGGTGAGCAGATCGGGATTGGCTTCCTTCCACAAGCGCGCCTGCAGGCGGCTCCACGTGCGCGCGGGAAATTCCGCGACATCGGGCACGCCCGGCATGAACGCGCCCCACTGCTTGGCGGAGACGCCGGCCTGGTGGATCAGGCGTCGTCCGCGATTCGACAGATCGCTCAAGTCGCGTTTGGGTGGCTTCGGGATTTCCCCGGGCAACGCGCCTCGTGCGCCGACCTCCGCCACCGCCGGTTTGCGGCGCGTATTCACCGCAGCCGAGTCCGGGCGCGTGTCGGCGACATAGGTGCCGCTGCCGGTGGTCGAGATCACATAGCCTTCGGCGGTCAACTGGTCGTAGACGTGCAGCACCGTGTTGCGCGCGATGCCGAGGTCTTCGGCGAGCGTGCGCGAGCTGGGCAGCTTGGTGCCGGGCGGCAACTGGCCGGTCAGGATGGCCTGCTGCATCAGCCGCAACGTCTGCCGGTAGACCGGTTCGGCGGCGCCGCGGTCGAGCCGCGCGGCGAGCCAGTCCGACAAAATCACCGTGTCCAAGTGGTTCTATCCGGAATAATGAAATGGTTCCATATTGTAGAACCGTAACGGTCTATAGTGAGCCACGCAATCGATGCAATCCCGCTGCCGTGCAGCAGGTGCGCGCCGGATGAAACTGCATGGGATCGGAGTAAGCGCTAAGGCGTCAACTCCCATCGACAGGAGACGAGGGCATGAAAACCGATGACGTGATCGTCAGCTTTCGAGGTGTACGCAAGACCTACGACGGCGAAACGCTGGTCGTCAAACAGCTCGATCTGGATATCTATCAGGGCGAGTTCCTGACGCTGCTCGGGCCGTCCGGCTCAGGCAAGACCACCTGTCTGATGATGCTGGCGGGCTTCGAATTTCCCACCGGCGGCGAGATCTGGCTCGACGGCACGTTGCTTAATACGGTGCCGCCGCATAAGCGCAACATCGGCATGGTGTTTCAGAACTACGCGCTGTTCCCGCATCTGACGGTCGAGCAGAACGTCGCCTATCCGTTGACCGTGCGCAGGCATTCCGCGGAAGAGCGCGCGCATCGCACCCACAACGCGCTGAAGATGGTGCGCATGGAGAGCTTCGCGAAACGCTATCCGGCGCAGCTGTCCGGCGGCCAGCAGCAGCGCATCGCGCTGGCGCGGGCGCTGGTGTTCGAACCGAAGCTCGTGCTGATGGACGAGCCGCTCGGCGCACTCGACAAGCAGTTGCGCGAACACATGCAGTACGAGCTCAAATCGCTGCATGAGAAGCTCGGCGTCACCTTCGTGTACGTCACGCACGATCAGGGCGAGGCGCTCACCATGTCCGACCGCGTCGCCGTATTCGACAAAGGCATCGTGCAGCAGCTCGATACGGTCGATCGTCTCTATGAATCGCCGTGCAACGAGTTCGTCGCGAACTTCATCGGCGACAGCAACAAACTGCGCGGCACGATCGCGAATGTCGAGGGCGAGTATTGCGAGCTTCATCTGAGCGACGGCACGCGTTTGACCGGGCGCCATATCGGCGAGGCGCGCACGGGTGCGCCCGCGATCGCCTGCATCCGGCCCGAGCGCATGAAACTCGCGAACGGTTCGACGCGGCCGGGCGCCAACGCGCTCAGCGGCGAAGCGCGCGGGCTGATCTATTTCGGCGACCACGTGCGCATGCGCTGCGGCGTGCGTGAGCAGGACGAGTGCTTCGTCAAGGTGCCGCTCGGCACCGCCGCGCTCGACACCTTCACGCCTGGTGCGCCCGTCGCACTCGAGTTTGCGGCCGAGCATCTGCGGGTGTTCGCGGCGGCGTGAGCGTGTCGGACGCCTGGCGGTTCGACGCAGGCAAGGCAGCACATAACAAGTCGCACTGTACTCAGCTTGATGCACACCACCAAAGGAGAACACACCATGAACACAATCGGGAAATCGCGCTGCGCCATCGCTGTCGGTGCGCTCGCGCTCGCGCTGGGAGCCGCGCAGGTCAATGCAGCCGAGCTGACGGTCGTCAACTTCGGCGGCGCGAACGGCGATGCGCAGAAAGCCGCCTTCAACCAGCCGTTCGAATCGCAAACCGGCAATAAGGTGACCGCCGTCGAATACAACGGCGAGCAGGCCAAAGTGAAGGCGATGGTCGAAGCCAAGCATGTGAACTGGGACGTGGTGGAAGTCGAATCGGGCGACATCGGCCGGGGTTGCGACGAAGGACTGTACGAGAAGCTCGACTGGTCGAAGATCGGCAAGAAGTCGGATCTGATTCCCGAAGCGCCGCAAACGTGCGGCGTCGGCTTTTTCGTGTGGTCGACGGCGCTCGCGTATAACGCCGACAAGTTGAAAACCGCGCCGAACGGCTGGGCCGATTTCTGGGACGTGAAGAAATTCCCCGGCAAGCGCGCGATGCGCAAGGGCGCGCGCTACAACCTCGAATTCGCGCTGATGGCCGACGGCGTGCCGCCGAAGGACGTCTACAAGGTGCTCGCCACCAAGGAAGGCCAGGACCGCGCCTTCAAGAAGCTCGACGAACTGAAGCCGAACATCCAGTGGTGGGAAGCGGGCGCGCAGCCGCCGCAATTTCTCGTCGCGGGCGACGTGGTGATGTCCACCGCGTACAACGGCCGCATCGACGCCGCGCAGAAGGAAGGCAAGAACCTCAAGGTGGTGTGGAACGGCAGCATCTACGACCTCGACTACTGGGCGATTCCGAAGGGTTCGCCGAACAAGGCGTTGGCGGAGAAGTACATCGCCTATACGCTGTCGTCGAAACCGCAGCAGGACTACGCGCAGCACATCGCGTACGGTCCCGTGAACGTGGCGGCGATCAAGGCGCTCGACCCGAAGACGCTCGCGAATCTGCCGAATTCGCCGGCCAACGGCAAGAACGCGGTGCTGCAGAATCTGGCGTTCTGGACCGATCACGGGGATGAACTGGAGCAGCGCTTTTCTTCGTGGGCTTCGAAGTAAGCGGGTTGGGGCAGCAGGGCGCGGCTTTGCCACGGGCGGGGTCGCGCCGTATCGATACTTGAAAGCGTGCGCGTGGGTTCGAAGCCGGGCGCGCACGCTCGGATGCGACGTGGGAGAACAGGTGTGACTACGATGACGATCGCCGCCGATTCGACGCCTGAATCAACCGGGCGCCTCAAGCGCGAACTGAAAGCCGCGGAATCCAGAAAGCGCGCCATGGCGCTGCTGCTGATCGCGCCGCTCGCGATCTTCCTGCTGCTCATTTTCGTCGTGCCGATCGGCGCGCTGCTCACGCGCGCCGCGCAGAACCCGGAAGTCGCCAACGCGTTGCCGCATACGCTCGCCGCGCTGAGCAACTGGGACCGCAAAACGCCGCCGCCGGATGCCGCGTTCGGCGCGCTTGCCACCGACCTCACCGCGGTCGCCGACAGCGACGGCATGGGTGCGCTCGCGCGGCGTCTGAACGTGGAGATTCCAGGCTTTCGCTCGCTGGTCGCGAAATCCGCGCGTGCTATGCCGTTCGTCGACGACAACAGCCAGCCCCTGCATCTGACACCTGCGCAGGTACGCGCGAAATTCGTCGAACTGGACGAACGCTGGAACGACATCGCGTACTGGCAGGCCATTGCGAAAAACGCCGGCACGGTCTCGCCGTTCTACCTGCTGGCTTCGCTGGACCACAAGCAGGACGCCTTCGGCCGCATCATCCCGACCGATCCCGATCAGCAGATCTATCTCAAGGTGTTCAGCCGCACGTTCGTGATCGGCGCGGCGGTGACGCTGTTCACGCTGCTGCTCGGCTATCCGCTCGCGTACTGGATTTCGACGTTGTCCGAGCGTCGCGCGAATCTGGTGATGATTCTCGTGCTGATCCCGTTCTGGACGTCGATCCTCGTGCGCGTCGCCGCATGGATCGTGATTCTGCAAAGCGAAGGGCTCGTGAACAAGGCGCTGATCGCAAGCGGCCTGCTGCATGATCCGCTCGCGCTGCTGTTCAACCGCACCGGCGTCTACATCTCGATGACGCACATTCTGCTGCCGTTCATGATCCTGCCGCTGTACAGCGTGATGAAGTCGATTCCGCCCACTTACCAGCGCGCGGCGATCTCGCTGGGCAGCCATCCGTTCGCCGCGTTCTGGCGCGTATACGTGCCGCAAACCTATCCGGGCGTCGGCGCGGGCGCTCTGCTGGTGTTCATTCTCGCGATCGGCTACTACATCACGCCCGCGTTGCTCGGCGGACCTAACGACCAGATGGTCAGCTACTACGTCGCGTACTTCACCAACGTGACGATCAACTGGGGCATGGCGTGCGCACTCGGCGGCTTGCTGCTGGCGGCGACGCTCGTGTTGTACGTGATCTACGGACGCTTCACGCGTTCGTCATTGAGTCTCGGCTGAACGGAGCGCATTGCGATGAAACTTGCCAAGCCGCTGTTCGCACCGCATACGTCACTGGCCGAGCGTGTGTGGTATTTCGCGCTGCGCGCGCTCGTCGTGCTGACGTTGCTGTATCTGATCCTGCCCGTGCTGGCGATCGTGCCGCTGTCGTTTTCGTCGAGCACGTTTCTGGTCTATCCGATTCCGGGGTGGTCGCTGCGCTGGTATCAGAACCTGATCGCGTCCGACGAGTGGCGCATGGCCGCGAAAAACAGCTTCATCGTCGCACCCTCGGCGACGGTGGTCGCGACCGTGCTCGGCACGCTCGCGGCGGTCGGGCTGACCAAGGCGAACTTTCGCGGTAAAGGCCTGCTGATGGCGATCCTGATCTCGCCGATGATCGTACCGGTGGTGGTGGTCGGCGTCGGCATGTATCTGTTCTTCGCGCCGCTCGGGCTCGCCAATACCTACATCGGTCTGATCCTCGCGCATGCGTCGCTCGGCGTGCCGTTCGTCGTCACGACGGTGGCCGCCACGCTGCAGGGGTTCAACTACAACCTGGTGCGCGCCAGCTTGTCGCTGGGTGCGAATCCGCTGAAGACGTTTTTCCGCATCACGCTGCCGGTGATCGCCCCGGGCGTGATTTCCGGCGCGCTGTTCGCGTTCGCGACGTCGTTCGACGAAGTGGTTGTGACGCTATTCCTCGCGGGCGCGGATCAAACCACGCTGCCGCGGCAAATGTTCACCGGCATCCGCGAGAACATCAGCCCCACCATTGCCGCGCTCGCGACGATTCTGATCGTCTTCTCGACGTCCCTGCTACTGGCGCTCGAATGGCTGCGCGGACGCAACGCCGCGCGGGCAGTCAGGGCTTGAGCGGGGCCGGTGCCGGCGGGAGACCAGCCGGTTCCCATGCGGCATCGCGATCGGATGATTGTCGGGCGATTCTAAGATTGCTCCCATTCCCGATGGGTCTGCGGGTCTGCATACTCTGAGCCTTCTAAAAACAATGCGCTCGGCGCAGACAGACCATGACATTCCCGCTAACGGCGCTGGCAGGTGCGTCGGCCTCGGCCGGCTGCACGGACCATGCGTCGCGTGAACGGCTCGGCATCGCCACCACGACGCTGCCCTGCGGCAAGCTCCATTTCAATGCCATCGCGCTCGATCCAAAGCAGACGGGCGCCACCCGCAAACCAACTACCCGCTATACCCGCCGCCTCGGCGACGCCTGCGACCCGCGCCTGTCGTTGCTGCGCGCGCGACCCGTCGAGCAGTATCTGCGAACGCGCGGCGTCAGATTGCCGACCGTCGTTCACGGCCAACGCAGTTCGAGTCCGCGAGCCGAATGCCGCAAGCGAAGCGCGACGATCTGGTGCGACGCTTCGCGCCCAATCGCCGGGTCGAGATAGAACTGGCGGGTACGGCTTCGTAGACCGACCCGTACGACGCAAATAACAAAACAGGCACGGCGCGGGGTTCGATGACGAACACCGCGCGGCGTCGAAAAAATTTCGAGGGGAGTTCAACCATGTCAACGATTCTGGTTATCGACGATCATCCGGCATTCCGGATGGTCATCAAGATGCAGCTCATGCAGTTGCTGGGTATCGAGGAAGTCATCGAGGCCGACAACGGACAGACCGCCGTCGAATTGGCCCGCCAGCACACACCGAAACTCGCCATCCTGGATCTGGATATTCCGCGCATCAGCGGGCTCGACGTGATTCCGCGCCTGAAACTCGCCCATCCGCCGATCCGGATGCTGGTGCTGTCGGGCCACGACCCCGCCACCTTTGCGCCGCGCGCGATGCGCTGCGGCGTCCACGGTTTCGTCAGCAAGTCGCAGGAGATGAAGGAGATCATGCGGGGTGTGGAGGCCGTCCTTGCGGGCTACTCCGTGTTTCCGGTCACGACCACCAGCGGCCTGCCGCCTGCCCACGGCGCGTCCGTCGATGAGGAAGAGCGCGTGAGGCTGCTGTCGGATAAGGAACTGGTCATCCTGCAGATGCTCTCGAAAGGAATGTCGAACAAGGCGATCGGCGACGCGCTGTTTATCAGCAACAAGACGGTCAGCAGCCACAAAACCCGCATCATGCAGAAGGTCGGTGCGAAATCGCTGGTGGAACTGATCGATCTGGCGCGGCGTTGCCGGATTGCTTCGACGCAATGACGTGGCACGCCGACGCGATGAACTCACCGATGCCCACGTACGAAGCGCGTGCGCTCCACGCGAAAGCACTCGAACTGGCGTGCGACGATGATCGGGTCGCCAGATGTCTGCTCGAAATGATTGGCGAAACTAATCGAACGACGCTCGAGTCGTTGCAGGAGAGTGTCGCGGCGGCGTCATGGGACGCCGTGGCGGGCGCCGCGCATCGAATCGCCGGTTCGGCGCGTCTGCTCGATTGCAATGAACTAATTGCATTGCTCGCCGCAATCGAAGCGGCGGCGCGTGAGAGGCAGCAGCCGGTGGTTGGGACGCTCGTGCCGTTGCTGGTCGACGCGTTGGCGAAGCTGAAATTGTCGATCGACGCAGCGGTCGCGACGTGCGTCTCGCACTGAGTCGAGCGATGCGCGCCTGTCACCGGTCTTGCCAGACAATCGGTCAGTCGCCGGTGCCGATGCGGACCATCAGATTGATTTTGGCGCTGGTCATCTGGAGCGAGTCGAACGACACATAAAGGCCGATGCAACCGACCAGCACAAACAGCAGTGCGGGGACCGAATGCACGCCCATGGCCGACACGGCAATCAGGGCCACGATGATGATGTATTCCGTCATGCCTTGGCCGAGTTGTTTGTTACGACGGCAAGTGCGTGAGAGTTTAATGAGTTGTATTAGAAAATGGGTGTCGGCTGAACACGTTTTCGCCGACTTTTTGGCGCTATACGGGAAATTAATGAATAATAAATTACGCTAAAACGCAGGGAGAGTGTCGGCGCGAAGTACATGGATTTATTTATCTCGAAAATCGAAGAATTTTCTGAATATCAATGCCGCAATTTCCCATAACATGCGGTCTAAAAATCAGATGAACATTTGAGCATTTCATCGATGTCTTAGCGTGGACAGGCTAACGTCCAGCACGGTGCGTGTGGCGCAACGCCATCGCGACGCATCTTCCGGTGAAGGCGGAAGCCGCCCGAATTCCCCGCCAGATAAGGTAATTGCCGCGACGCTTCGATCTCTACGGCAGCCGCGGTGCTCGTCTTTGGCACCTTGCGTGGTTTCAATTCTTCGTCTGCGCCCTTCTGTTGTAAAAGCGCCACGATGGGATGCGCAAAACAAGATTTTCACGGTTTCGCTTAAACCGCCTGAGTTCAAGCTGGGCGTGCTTAATGGCGGAGATTGCGATTTTTCCGTTATTTATATGGATAGTTCCTACGGAGTTTGCGCGTTTCCTGATTTTTAGGGATGGCGCTGCCAGTTAAATTTGCGACGCGTGAAAAACTTTAGTCGAGCCTTAAAAGCGCCGGCCAGTTTTTTTGCGGGAGGCGTGTGCGCACGATTTCTCAAATCGAACTGCAAGCGGGGCTTGCCCTTTATTCAAGGAATGTATGAATAAGTCGTATATCAGCGTTTGGAATGACGTTTCCGGAACGTGGGTCGCTGCGCCCGAAACTGCCAAGACACATTGCGGAACGGGAACCGCATCCTCGCGACCTATCTCGTCCCGAGCCGAGACGGCAAACCGACTGGCCGTGCCGTTCAAGACTGCGTTCATGCCGATCGCGATGGCCATCAGCGCGGCCATGTTGCCGGGTACCGCGGCAGCCCAGGCGTCGACAGGAAATGGGGGGCTGGAATTGTGCCCGGGCAGCGCAGGTGGCCCGGGGTCTTCCTGGGGGCCGTTGTCGAGCGCTGTCGGTGTCATGGATTGTTCCTCGACTGGTGAGAATAATGCCGGCATGTCCTTCTCGTTGAACAACGCGGCAGCCGACAACGGCGCGTGGGGCTTCAACACCAATAACATCACCGCCCGCGTCACCGGCTATGACGATGGCCGCCTCGAGCTCAAGGGCACGGGCGGCATCAGCATGCTCAATGACGTCAGCATGACGGGCAACAAGATCACCGATCTGGCAGCGGGTGGCGTCTCGTCGGATAGCACGGACGCAGTGAACGGCCAGCAGTTTTATCAAGCCACACGCTATTTCAAGGCGAATTCCGCATCGAGCGATTCGTCGACAGATGCGCAGGCCACCGGACTCAATTCGGTGGCGTCCGGGTCGTCGGCAAAGGCGCTCCAGACCGATTCCAGCGCATACGGCGCGAACGCTATTGCTTTGGCGCCCAGCTCGGTTGCCTTGGGCGCAGGCTCGCAGGCTAGCCGCGCCGACTCCGTATCGGTCGGCTATCTGTCGGCGGACGGCGTTACCAACTACACGAGGCAGATCACCAACGTCACTGCAGGCTCCGCGGCTACCGATGCTGTCAACGTCGCCCAGCTGGACGCGGCTATCCGCGGCGTCAACGGCATTCCCGTCGACAATCCGGTGACCTACGACACTTCCGCAGCCAGCCTGATTACGCTCAAGGGCGCGAGCGGCACGAAGATCACGAACCTGACGGACGGCGACATCTCCAATGCCAAAAGCATGGATGCCGTGAACGGTTCGCAGCTGTTCCAGACCAACCAGAATGTAGCCGAGGTCGCAAACAACGTCGCTGGCGTGACGAACATTGTCAACAACATCGTGGCGAATGGCCTCGCAAGTTCGCCGCTCATGGTGGCGTACGACTCCTCCGCTCGCGATACGGTGACGCTCGGCGGCGTGGACAACACGGCGCAGGTCAAGCTCACCCACCTGGCGGAGGGCGACATCTCGTCCGCGTCTAGCACCGACGCGGTCAACGGCGGGCAGTTGTACCAGACCAACCAGAACCTCGCGACTCTGGCGGCCAACGTGGACGCGTGGGGGCCCAGTCTTTTCGACAATGGCATCAAGTATTTCCACACTAATTCGACGCTGGCCGATTCCTCGGCAGACGGAACGGATTCGGTGGCGATCGGCGGCGCGGCCGTCGCGTCGGCTGCCAACTCGGTTGCGTTAGGCTCCAACTCGACGGCGGATCGCGCTAATGCGGTGTCGGTGGGTGCGGATGGTGCGGAGCGCCAGATCATCAACGTGGCGGCAGGTTCGGTGGATAGCGATGCGGTCAACGTGGCGCAGATGAAGGCGGCGATCGCCTCTCTGGGCAGCGGGCCGGGCTCGCCCAACGCGGTCGTCTACGACTCGGCGGCGCACGACACGCTCACGCTCGGCGGTGCGACGACGGCCCCACCGGTTCTCGTGACGAACCTGGCCGCTGGCCAGGTTTCGTCGGGCAGCGCTGACGCAGTCAACGGCGGTCAGTTGTACAAGAGTGCCAGCGGACTTGCTGCCGCTCTGGGTGCCGGCACGTCGGTCAATTCGGACGGTTCGATCACTGCGCCGGACTACCTGATCAGCGGCACCACATACAACAATATCGGCGACGCGCTGTCCGCACTCAACACAGCTGCGGGTGATCTGGTTAGCGCCGCGAAGTATGTCAAGGTCGTATCGACGTCGCCCGCTGCACTGGCAAGCGGTGCCGAATCGGTGGCGATTGGCGGCGGCGCTGCGGCGACCAAGGCCCAGACGCTTGCGATCGGTACCGGTGCGACGGCAGGGTTCGACAACTCGACGGCTATCGGCGTGAATGCTGTCACGGACGCATCCTATACGGTGTCTGTCGGCAGCAGGGGCGCGGAAATGCGCATTACGCACGTCGCCAACGGCATCGATCCAACCGACGCCGTTACGATGGCGCAGTTGGACGCCTTGCAATCTCAGATTGCGGGTACGACAACGAGTGGCGTGAAGTCGATGATGCAGAGTTCGGCTGCAGTGTTGAGCTACATCGCGGTGAGTTCGTACACGACCCAAGGTTCAGCCACATCCGCTTCGGATGTGATGAACGCCATGGCGATCGGTCCGGTCGCAGCGGCGACTGGAGTCGACGCATTGGCGGTCGGCGCCGGTGCCGCCGCGGGCAGTGACTCGAGCACGGCAATCGGCTCAGGCGCGGGAGCGCTGTCGGTGAACTCGACCGCGATCGGTGCGAGTGCGACCGTTGGCGCGCTGTCGGACAACTCTGTGTCCATCGGCTACAACACGCGTGCCAGTGCGATCAACTCATTGGCACTCGGCGGTTATGCTAGCGCCACGAGTCCCGGCTCAGTCGCTCTCGGTTATAACTCGTTCGTCAGACAGGCGGCCACGGGCGGTTTAGCGCTGGGTGTCAATGCGACGGTTAGTGCTGCGAACAGCGTGGCGATCGGTTCGGACGCGATCGCGGACCGTGCCAACGTGGTCTCGGTGGGTAACGCCAGCAAGCAGAGCCAGATCGTCAACATGGCGGCGGGTACCAGCAGCACTGATGCGGTGAACGTGAGCCAGCTGTCGGGGGTGGCTGCTGCGATCGGCGGCGGCGCGATGGTGAACCCAGATGGCACGATCAGGAACCCGAGTTTCACGATCGGCGGCCAGACCTATGTCGACGTCGGCTCGGCCCTCGCGGCTACGGCAGGCAACTCGGTGCAATACGATACGCCGGCTCACGACAAACTGACGCTGGGCGGTACGGACGCTTCAGCGCCGGCAGTGACGCTGTCGAACGTGGCCAACGGCGTGGGCGACAGCGACGCCGTCAACGTGGGCCAGCTCAAGCAATTGGGCATGAACATCGACGACAGCGGCAATCTGACAAATAGTTTCGTCGCGTACGACGATAAGACGCTTGGCGCGATCACGCTCAAGGGTACGGATGGCACAACAATCGCGAATGTGAAAGCGGGCGAGCTCTCGGACAAGAGCCTGGAAGCGGTAAATGGCAGCCAGCTGTACGAAACGAACGCGAACGTAGCCAATGTGGCCGGCAATCTCGCAAACGTCGCGGGTAACGTGACGAACATGGGCAACGTCATCAACAACATTGTTGTTGAGGGCGGAGGCATCAAGTATTTCCACGCGAATTCCACGCTTGCGGACTCCTCGGCAACCGGGATCGACGCGGTCGCGATCGGTGGCGCAGCCAGCGCAACGGCAGCCAACTCGGTAGCGCTGGGCGCGAACTCGGAGGCGGACCGTGCGAACACGGTGTCGGTGGGGGCGGCCGGTTCGGAGCGCCAGATCATCAACGTGGCGAATGCTACGAATAACACCGACGCAGTAAATCTGTCGCAGTTGCGCGCACTGGGCGCGAACGTCGACAGCAGCGGTGCGGTGACGAGCACCTTCGTTGCGTACGACGATGCGACGCTTGGCGCGATCACGCTCAAGGGTACGGATGGCACAACAATCGCGAATGTGAAAGCGGGCGAGCTCTCGGACAAGAGCCTGGAAGCGGTAAATGGCAGCCAGCTGTA
>NZ_CADIKI010000015.1 GCF_902859935.1 Paraburkholderia fynbosensis | reverse complement strand
GAACTGATCGGCCTGGCGGCCCTGAGTCAGATTGAGCAGTTGATCGCGCGTCAGCACCCGCTGCGGATGATCGAGGAACACGCGCAGCAAGCGATATTCGGCGCCGCTCAACGCGACCATCGTGCCTTCCGCATCGAGCAGATGGCGCGCGGTGGTATCGAGCCGCCAGTCGCCGAAGCACAGCATTTGCGCCGATTCAGTCACCTCCATGCCAGGCGGCAGCATCCGCGCGCGGCGCAGCACCGAGCGAATCCGCGCGAGCAGTTCACGCGCGGCAAACGGCTTGGGCAGGTAGTCGTCGGCGCCCATTTCCAGACCGAGGATCCGGTCCGCTTCTTCGTTGCGCGCCGTGAGCATCAGCACGGGCACGGCGCGGAATTTGCCGGCGCGCAGTTCACGGCACAGCACGAGACCGTCCTCGCCCGGCAGCATCAGGTCGAGCACGATCAGATCGGGTGCGCCCTGTTCCAGCGCGGCGCGCATCTGGCGTCCGTTGGCCGCGAGCGACACGCGCATGCCGTTTTTCTCCAGGTAGCCGGCGAGCAGTTCGCGGATGCCGCGGTCGTCGTCGACGATCAATACGTGGTCGGTCGTTTCCATTACTCGGGTCTCGTACAGGATGGTTGCTAGCGTTTTCAACTGCACCCGGCTCCTACGAGGAAGCGAATCACGCACCGGCTGCACCATATTTCTGGCGATGCCCGCTTTATAGCCTGCCTCGTACGGCGAATTGTGTCGCAGTGTATCCCGAGCTTCGCCAGACACAAAACATTGCAGGCGCGCGGTATTGCCGACATAAGCCAGATACGTGCGGACGTTCCAATATGGCCATACCAGCTCACGGAGTGTCCACCATGCACAGCCCCTTCGAAACACCGCTCGCCTTGCTGGCCGGGCTGCTGACCATCGCGTCGCCCTGCATTCTGCCGGTGATGCCGATTCTGCTCGGCACCTCGGTCGAACGGCCGAGCCGCGTGCGTCCGCTCTTCATTATCGCCGGCTTCATTCTGACCTTCGCGTCCTTCGCGATGCTGCTGGGGGCGGTGTCCAGCACCGTGCATGTCGCCCAGCAAGCACTGCGCAATACCGGCATCGCGTTGCTCGCGCTGTCGGGTCTGCTGCGCCTGTGGCCGCGCCCTTACGACTGGCTCGTCGCGCAATTGGAGGCGCCGCTCGCGCGCATCGGCGCGGTGATGGCGCCGGGCGGGCAGCCCGGCAGCGGCAACGCCGGCGGCTTCCTGCTCGGCATGTCGCTGGGCGCGGTCTGGACCCCATGCGCGGGGCCCGTGCTGGCATCGATCCTCGTGCTGGTGGTCAAGGCGCAGGACCTCGGATGGTCGGCGCTGCTGCTCACCTCGTATGCGATCGGCGCCGCCATTCCGATGCTCGCGATCATTTACGGCGGCCATTACGTGACGCAACGCGTGCGCGTGGTGGCGCGCCATGCCCAACTGCTGCAACAGATATTCGGCGTACTAGTGATGCTGACCGCTCTCGCCATCTATCTGCAATACGACGTTCTGGTCTACGCCCGCATCGCTGCGATTTTCCCTTCTCTCAAAGGACTCTGACATGCTCTCTCAACTCAAGACACTCGCTATCGCCGCGACTTTCGCCGCTACGGCCGCCACCGGCACCGCCGCCCTCGCCGCGCCGTTGCAGAGCGGGCCGCCCGCACCGGAATTCACCGGCATCAACCAATGGCTCAACAGCGAGCCGCTCACGCTTCAGCAATTGAAGGGCAAGGTGGTGCTCGTCGATTTCTGGACTTACACCTGTATCAACTGCATCAACACGCTGCCGTACGTGAAAAGCTGGAACCAGAAATACAAGGATCAAGGACTGACGGTAGTTGGCGTACACACGCCCGAATACCCGTTCGAGCGCAACACCGATAACGTCAAGACCGCGATCAAGCGCTTCGGTATCACCTATCCGGTCGCGCAGGACAATCAGTACGCGACGTGGAGCGCTTACAACAACCAGTACTGGCCCGCGTTTTATCTGCTCAACAAGAAGGGGCAGGTCGTGTACACGCACTTCGGTGAAGGCGATTATGCGAAGACGGAAGCGGCGATTCAGGCGCTGCTCGCGCAGAAGGATTGATGGGGTACTTTCTGGTGGATCACCTGCACCGGCCGCGGCAATGCGAAGACATTGCCGCGGCCTTTGTTCTGTATGACGAAGGATGCGACCTTACGTGTACACGCATGCGATCCCTCAAGTGACTACGGGACGCCCGTCATAGTTTTGTATCGCAATGTATATGTCGATCGGGTTGATACATAGCATTGCAATAGTCCGATCTCCCGACACAAGCCAGATACCTCCGCCAGTTCTAATACATCAACGACGGACGCTGATGAAGATCTTGCCGCAGACCTCAACCCGAGTGCGGCGCTTCCCCAGATCAACCGACGGATTCTCTTCACCAATCCAGCTTCAGGAGAACGACATGAAAGTATCGATGATCGCTTTGGCCTTCGCCGCATTCGCCACGACGGCTACCGCGTACGCAGTCCCTTCGGCCGACGCCAACGCAGTCAGCAACGACGCCCAGCAAACACAGCAGTGGACACCCGGCCAGGCCAACGCGACGGGCAAGACCCGCCAGGAAGTTCGTCAGGAACTGGTGCGCGCGCAGCACGACGGTCAGCTTGCCGCGCTCAACAAGTTCTATCAGGGAAGCTGATCGCTACGCGAGCGTATCGCGCCGCTGCTGCGGTGAAGGCGCAGACGGTTCGCACCGCGCAGGCGCAGGCCATCGCCAACGTCAACGCCGAGACCGCGACGCAGTCTTACGGCGGCGTGCGCGATACGGCTTCCGAATCGGGAGCACGCGTCGCACTGAACGCATCGCTTTCCACCTACTCGCATCACTAAACCCATCACGCAAGGATATCGATCATGACCCGCATAGAAAAAGTGCTTTACACCGCCAACACCCACACCACCGGCGGCCGCGACGGCGCGTCGCGCAGCAACGATGGCCGGTTGGACGTCAAGCTGTCGCCTCCGGGCAGTTCCGCCGCTGGCACGAATCCGGAGCAGATGCTGGCCGCGGGCTGGTCGGCGTGCTTCATCGGCGCAATGGGACTCGCCGCGAAACAGTTGAAAGTGGCGCTACCCGCCGATACCGCCGTCGACGCAGAAGTCGATCTGGGCATGAACGGCGATGCTTACCTCCTGCAGGCTCGCCTGAACGTCAGCCTCCCGGGTCTCGACCGCGAAGTCGCGCAGGAACTGGCGAACAGGGCTCATCAAACGTGTCCGTATTCGAAAGCGACGCGCGGCAATATCGACGTCGTCATTACCGTTGTCTAAGCTGCGCTGCCTCGCGCTATTGCCTGACGCCGACTGCATGGTCACGCGCCCGGCGCGATAGCGCTTGATCTTCGCAAGCAGGCCGGCGCATTCCGATAGGGTGCGCCGGCTTTTTTCGCTGGGCTGTGATCGTCGCCGCCAAGCTTAGCGAGTGCGTGCTGATGCGAATGACGGATAGCTTTATCTTCCCGACCGAATTCGACCGACGTCATACATACCGATCTTTGTCGCGCGGCAAAGCCAGGTAGACGACATCAAACAAGGAACAACGTCGATGACTGGAGCAGACTTAGCCAAAGCCGTACGATCATGAGCCGGCTCTCGCGGGCTCGCGGGGCCATCGGCGCCCTGTTCAAAGACTAGATCAAGAAACGCGCCGGCAACGATCCTGCTCCACGCTTGCGCCATCGTGACATCGCCGCCCGCTTGAGCCACACTTCGTGTTCCCACCGTTTCAGGAGAAATCGCAGATGGACGCCGCACAGCGACGCACGGAAACGAGCCTGCGCACCGATCCCGGCTTTTTCAATCTACTGTCGAACAGCTACTCGCGTCTGCTCGGCAAGCCGCTTGTCCCCGAGCACGTGTCGATCGAAGACGCGCCACGCTGGCTTTACGAGAGCGCGCCGTTCGGCCTGCTCGCCCACAACACCATGGCAGACCCGGTGTTCGTGTACGGCAACATGACGGCGCAAAAACTGTTCGAATACGATTGGGACGAACTGACCGGGTTACCTTCCCGCTTGTCGGCGCAAGCGCCCGATCGCGACGAACGCCGGGCCTTCCTGGAGCAGGTGGAACGCGACGGTTTTGTCTGCGCGTATCGCGGCATGCGTGTGACGAAGTCGGGCAAGCGCTTCTGGATCGATAACGTGGTGGTCTGGCAATTGCACGATGACGCAGGCGTTTATTGCGGCCAGGCGGCGCTCATTCCGTGGACGTCCGGCGTGTGAGATCGCGTCATAGCCGGCACGAACAGAAGCGTGATGATCGAAGGTATCGATCATCACGCTCAGTTCCCGCCAACCTCATGTAGCCGTGTGCGCCCCTGCAATCAAACGCAACATCACGCCGCGAAATGCGTGAAAACGTAGTCGCGGCTTTTCACGCGTGCTTCGTGACACGCAAAACACGTTTGATGCTGCGCCAGATCGGCGGGCTGTCCGTTAATGAAGCGGCCATAACCCCAGCCGCCCGTCGACGCGTATCGGCGCGAGTCCTTCACCATCACCTGCACCGTCGTCGCCTGGTCCGGGATAGTCGCCGTTTCGAAGTCGGGGGACTGTTTCCGCTTATAAGCGAGCTTGACCAGAATAGCCCCGTCCGGAAACGGCACCGTCGAGTTCTCGATCGCCTTCACGGCCGCAGGATTGCCGAGGACAACGCGAAGTTCGTCGAGTGGCGCGGCTTCTTCGGCTGGCGCGATCATTTCCCACTTCCGATAGCCTTCGGGAATCGTCACGCCATAAATTGGCGAGCGCGCGCGTGAGCATCCTGCGCCATGACCTCGCTGGGTAGTGCATAAAGCAGGAGTGCCATTTGCGCTACCGCGCATGCTGTCCGGATCGTTCGCATCCAGATTCCTCGAGGTCTAGAGACGCACGACGTCGATGATCGCGTCGGCGAAGGCCTTGGGCGCCTCCTGCGGCAGGTTGTGCCCGATGCCGCCCGTGATGTTCCGGTGCTGGTACTTGCCCGTGAACTTCTTCGCGTAAGCCGCCGGGGCCGGATGCGCCGCACCGTTCGCGTCGCCTTCGAGCGTGATGGTCGGCACCGAAATGGGCGGCGCCAGCGCCAGACGCCTTTCCAGGTCGTCGTATTGCGGCTCGCCCTTGACCAGCCCCAGGCGCCAGCGGTAGTTGTGAATCACCACCGCTACGTGGTCCGGATTGTTGAACGATTCCGCCGAACGCTCGAACGTCGCATCGTCGAAATTCCATTTCGGCGACGCCGTATGCCAGATCAGCTTGTTGAAGTCGTGACGGTTTGCGTCGTAACCGGCCTGGCCGCGCTCGGTGGCGAAATAGAACTGATACCACCACGTCAGCTCCGCCTTCGGCGGCAGCGGTGCACGGTTGGCCTCCTGGCTGCCGATCAGATAGCCGCTCACCGACACCATCGCCTTGCAGCGCTGCGGCCACAGCGCCGCCATGATGTTCACCGTGCGCGCGCCCCAGTCGAAACCGCCTAGCACCGCCTTGTCGATTTTCAGCGCATCCATCAGCGCGATGATGTCGACCGCGACCACCGCCTGCTGACCATTGCGCGGCGTGTCCGCGGACAGGAAGCGCGTCGAGCCATAGCCGCGCAGATACGGCACGATCACGCGGTAGCCCGCGGCGACCAGCAGCGGCGTGACGTCGGCGAAGGCGTAGATGTCGTACGGCCAGCCGTGCAGCAGAATGACGACCGGGCCGTTCTGCGGGCCTGCCTCCGCATAGCCGATGCTCAGCGTTCCGGCGTTGATCTGCCGAAGATTCTCGAACGATGCAACGCGCGTGGCCGTCTTCGCGCCGCCCGTGGTTTCGGCGGACTGCGCATGCGCGAGTCCGCTCAGTCCGAACTCCAGCAAACTGAAACCCGCAACCGTGGTACCTAGCAAACGGCGACGCCGCGTATTAATCTGGTCCGACATGATCATTCTCCTTATTCTGGGTCAGGCGAGCTTGACTGAGTTCGCGCGAAGGGGGAGCGGGCTCGCATCGCGAAGCCCGGCATGGCGCACGGCGGTCAGTACCGCGATGCGCATGGACAGGGCCGACTGGCGCCTCGATTGAGGCAATCAACCGGCTCACTGCTTAGGGCTTTGCGTAAATCGGACCGAGGCCGATAACGTCCGCTGGCGTACCACGTGACCCCGCGGCCGACGTACCGGCAGTCGAAGGACCATACGACGACGCCGACAGGCTCTTCTGTGCATTCAGGCGCGCCTCGGCTGCTTCGATATTCTTCGGATATTGCGTTTCATCACTGGCGGGGTTGTAGCCGACGCTTTGCAACTCGACCAGTTGTGCGCGCACGTCGGCGCGAGTCAGCGGCTGGTTCGATTGCGCGAACGACAAAGCCGGCACGGCGAGGACAGCGGCAACGACGAGCGATTGGATCAGTTTCATGATGTCCACCTCAAAGAGAATTTGATTTGCGCAAACACGTGTCTGCGTTCTGGTCTGCTAGCCAGGTCATCTGGCTTGGAAGTATTAGACTTCGCTGACGTATCTGGCGTGTGTCGGCGAATACCGGCGGTGCAACGTTATGTACCCATGCAGGGCGCAGATACATTGCGATACAAAAGAGCGCGCCGCCGCTTCGAGATCATCGAAGCATTGCTCCGTGACCGGCGCATGGGCAAGACCTATCTGCAAAGTGTGCGCGCACGTTATGGCGACGACACGGCTCAGCAGCCTGTCTTTCAGGCGTTGAGCCGCACCTTCCTGATGATGAATCCGCCTTTGCATACGCGCCTGAGAGCGCTGCTGATGACGGCCTTCAATGGAAGGCGGATCGGCAAGTTGCGGGAGATCGTCGAGCCGACGGCGCGCGAACGGGTCGAACGCATCGGGGCAAAGACCGAATTCGACCTGGTCAGTGAATCTGCATTGCCGCTGCCAGTCGAGATCATCTGCCGTCTGCCGGATAAATCCGGCCTTGATCCCGCAGGCGGTGACGGAATGCATGCGCTATGAAGGTTCGGTGCAGATGGTCGTGCACACGGTGCTCGAACAAGTGGTGATCGATGGCGAGACGCCTTCAATTCGAAGAGAACGAGAACCTCGGACTGCTTTCGCTGAAGTGACAGGCGGCAACGTAAGTCGCGCGCCGTCAATTAGCGCCGCGCAACGGCTTCTGACAAGCGGCCAACACCGCACCGAGCCCGAGCAGCAACGCGGAATAAACCAGCCCGCGCGCCAGCCCCGCTCCATCCGATACCCACCCGATCACCATGGGCCCGACGATCTGCCCAAACGCGAACACGATCGTGAATGCGCTGATCCCCTTGGCCCAGTGACTCGCGGGCAGATTGTGGCGCACGAAGGCCGTCGTCGAAGCCACCGCCGACAGAAACGTCGCGCCAAACAGCACGCCCGACACGAACGCCACCCACGGCTGCGCGAACAGCGCGGGCAGCAGCGTCGCCACCGCGAGCAAGGCGTTGAGCACCGCGAGCGCCTGGCCCCCGCGCATCCGGTCGAGCAGCCCGGACCACACGCGAGCCGACACCACCGTCGCCACGCCGAGCAGCAGATAGAAACCCGTCACAACCGCCGCGCTCATGCCCGCGTTGCGCAGCAGCGCAACGATGAAAGTCATGTAGCCGATATAACCGACGCCGAACAATCCGTAGCCCGTCAGCGCCGCGCTGAAACGCGGCCAACGCGGCGCGTCGGCGGCGGCGCCCGCGCGTGCGGCCGAGGCTCCGCTCGCATGCACGCTCTCGATTTTGCGCGCTGCGCCGATCGCCACCGCCGAGAATGCCGCGCACGCCGCCGCCAGCGCGAACCACGCGAATTGCCAGCCGTGCGCGACGTTGAAGATGGTCAACGGCACCAGCACCGACGATGCCACGATGCCCCATCCCGTGCCGCCGTAGTACAGGCCGAGCACGAGCCCTGCGTCGTGCGGCCTCGCCGACGCCAGCCGCGCGGCCAGCACGCCGCCGCTAATGAAGATCGCCGCGCTGCTCGCACCCGTGATGACGCGCAAGACGAGCAGGGAATTCGTGTCGGCGAGCAGTCCGCTGCCGGCCATCAGCAGCGCAGTGGCGGCACAGCCGCCGCCGAACAGCGCACCGGCGGACCAGCGGCGTGCGAGTCGCGGGAACGCCAGCGCGCCGAGCAGATAACCGAGCGCATTGGCGGTGTTCATTGCGCCGGCTTGCGCGAAGCTCCAACCGAGATCGAGTTTCATCGACGGCAACAGCAGCGCGTATGCGAAGCGCGCGAGCCCCAACGCAATCGCGCTTCCTAGCGACAGCGCAGCGGCAAGCATCAAGGTGGGCAGGCGTTGCGCCGCGTCGGTGGAAGCGGGGTGCGAGGCGGTGTCGAGTGAACTGGGCGGCATTGGCTGACGTGAGTGGGCAGACATCCTGCGAGACGGTTTGGCGGTGAGGCTTCATGCGGCACGTCGTCATCATATCCGGGAGTGGCTCGCGCGACTGACCGTTAGTTGCTTTATTGATCACGGATGCGCGCTCAGGCCAAGACGGCCGGCATCTCGCGACCTCGGCTGACGAACATCCGGGCGAAGTGCGACGCGGCGCCCCGCCGCCAGGCCAAAGGTCAAAAAGTAACCATGCCCATCTAAATGAGAATGATTTGCATTCACGAACGATTTGGCTCATGATTCACCCCATGCCATTCGCCGAACAAGAAATCATGACGATGCTCGACCTCAGCCGCGCCGAAACTGAAACCACCCGCTCAACGACAGCGGCGCCCGCCATCACGACCTCGTCCGATGCGTCCGCAGCGCTCGACGTATTGCTCTCGCGCCGATCCCATTGGCCGCTCGCCGAACCCGGCCCGCGCGACGCCGAGCTCGACCTGATCGTCGATGCCGCCTTGCGCGCGCCCGATCACGGCAATCTGCGGCCATGGCGATTCGTGACGATTCGCGGCGACGCGCGCGGTCCTCTCGGTGATCTGCTGGTCGACCTCGCGTGCGCCCGCGCGCCTGGCGAGCCGCGCTCCGCGCACGCGCATCGTCGGCAGAAGGCGTTCGCGGCGCCGCTGGTGATCGCGCTCGGCGCGGCGCTGAAGCCGCATCCGAAAGTGCCCGAGATCGAGCAGCTGCTGTCGGCGGGCGCGGCGGCGATGAACATGCTGAACGCCATTCACGCGCTCGGCTATGGCGGTTTCTGGGCCACAGGGCCGGACAGCTACGAAGCGCGTCTGCACGACGCGCTGGGCTTCGCGTCGAACGAGCGCCTGCTGGGCTTTCTGTTCGTCGGCACGCCGAAATCGCCGGGACAAGCTTCCGCGCGAGCGTCACGCAGCGACCATGTGCGTGAATGGCGGCCGCCGCAGCCGGCCTGACTGAAAAACGCCTCGACCGCACCGGCATCGCGCCGATGCCGGCCGTGCGCCCCACGCATCCGATATGACGCACGCATGCGTCATCGCCGATCCGTCGCACGCGACATGCGCTGGCCTGCGACGCGGCACCGTTCCATCTGGCCGGCGCGACTCTTTGGACTGTGTCCATTCAGGAGCATCGATGAACTTTCGCTCTCAATACAGCAGCCGTCCCGAATTGATCGACGATCATCAGCCCGACACCACCGATGCGCCCGAGCGCACCGTGCTGAGCGCCGTGCGCACCTGGCTGCGGCCGGCGTGCGAGAGCGCGCGCGGCGGCGTGCACTGGCGCGACATTCTGCGCGGCGCCGGCTTGCGTCAGGACGGCATCGAACATTTCGATCTGCTGATGCGTTCGCTGATGCACGTGTCGTACCGGCCGCTCGACATGCGTTGCCGTTGCGCGAGCGATCTCGGCAAGGACGAAGCGGTGATTCTGCAAACCATCGCCTTGCTGCAGAAAACGCATAGCGGCGCGGCGTTGCGCATGCTGGCTGAATGGCTGCCCGCGCCCGCGGTGAGCGGCGTGTTGAAGCTGATTCGCTGGTTCGCCATCGATCTGCTCGACGCCGGTGTCGAACTCGACGTGCAAGCACGCCGCGTCACGTATATGCATTGAGGACGCACGCCCATGTCATTGGAACTGGATCTGGGTGAACCGGCGACTTCGTCCGCGCCGGTGCGTGGGAGCGGCGACGCATGCGCGTTTGAAGGCACGGTTCAATCCGCAGCGGCACGCGCGTTCGCCGAACACGTTCAGCAGCCTGCTCGCGTCGAGCACGCCATCGTCGATGCAGCCGCCCCCACCTTCCTGTCGCATCCGCTGACGCGCCACTATCCGCGCAATGTCGCCGCGCCGCGTGCGGGCGAACTGCATCTATGGCGCTTTCGTTGCGAATGGTTGCCCGTACCGGTACAGGAAGGCGATAGCTGGCTGTCGACGACAGAGCGCGAGCGCGCGCGGCTGCATCCGAGCGCCGCACTGCG
Organism: Paraburkholderia fynbosensis; assembly: GCF_902859935.1. Lineage (GTDB taxonomy): Bacteria > Pseudomonadota > Gammaproteobacteria > Burkholderiales > Burkholderiaceae > Paraburkholderia > Paraburkholderia fynbosensis. The sequence continues at coordinate 200,102 of NZ_CADIKI010000015.1, read as the reverse complement.
CAAGCGCTTTATCGGCGCGCGCGTGGTAGTGCGCTGGATCGTCGGCCATCTGTTCGACTGCGAGCCGCATGCGGTCGACCTGCAAGACGACGGCAACGAGAAACTGCAAGCGCGCCATCCTTGCGATGGTCGCGGCGTCACCATCGATATCGCGTATGTCGGCATCTGGATCGTGATCGGGATGGCGTCCGCGACGCTCGGCCTGAGCGTCGTCGTGCCATCGCCCGGCGCCGCGTCCGACGAGACGCCGGACAAATCGCGCCGCCGCGCTCGCTATGGCAGCCTTTGCAATGCGCTGCGTTATGCGCCCGTCGATATCGACGGCGATCTGCTATCGAGCGATATCGCGAGTTGCGCATTCGATCTCGCGGAACACGGCCGTTGGCATGTGCTCGATCTACCGATGAGCGGCAAGATTCGCGCGGCGGTCGCGCTCGCGCAGCCGCTCATGCTAGTACGCACGTTCGGGTGGCCGAAGGGTTTGGCATTGGGCAATTGACGCATTAGCGCATGGCGAGCGCTTGCCGCTGATTAGGGATGCAAACGTGTTGGCGGCCTGCCGGACATCGAAAGCAAAATCGAGGCGCCACAGAATGAAATGCCGAACGGACCGTCGTGCCGCAGTGGTGCTGATTCGATCGAGTACAGCTTCAAGGCGCGGACGGCCTGGGCGGATTCGCTGAAGAATAGGCGCGGCTCGGCTGCCAGGCGTGCTGCTTTCATCGCGTAGATTCAAGCCGCCAGCGAATGCGCCTGCGCGCCTCGCACAGAAACATCCGCCGCGCCTTCACGCGCATGTTGCATCGCTTCGATCAGCGTCGCGTGATCGCCGATATGATTGGCGAGCAGCAGGATCAATTGCGCATTGGCCGACTGGCTCTGCGCGTCATCCAGATCGCGATGCATGTCGATCAGCGCCTCGTAGAAATCATCGGGGCGAGCGAGGTTCGGTTGCGTATTCAGTGCCATGTCTGTCTCCTGCTTTTCTTCGCTGATGCGTTCAGGCCGTGCCTTCGATACACAGCGCTCGCCTTAACGCATGTCCCACGGCGTCCACGTCGACTTGCCGCCAACGCGCGCACACATGCTGGTCCGGCCGGACCAGATAGAACGTGCCGTGCATCGCGTCGTAGCGCGCGCTAGCGAGGCCCTCGGTGTCGTGGACCACATCCATGCCCGGCCACGCCGCGACTTGCGCATCGCTGCGCGTCACGATGACGAGCTTCAACGGTATCGGCCCCGCACGCAGCGCATCCAACGCGGCCAGCGTCGCTGGATCGATGCCCTGCTCGCCGCAAAACAGCGCGCCGGTGAATTGCTGTCCGAGGTGCTGCAGCAGCCAGGCCGGCTGTCCGCCCGCCTGCACCGGCGCATCGACGCACGACGCGCCCGGCACCATCGCGCCGTCGAAGCTGTCACGGTCCGCTGTATTCAACGGGGAATCGCGCAACACCGCCGGCACCGAGAGACGCCCGCTATTGGCCAACTGACGCGCGAAAGGATGATGCCGCGACAGCTTCAGCACGGCATCGCGAAACACGCGGCTTACCGGGCTCTTCGGCGTAATGAAATCGGTGGAGCGGGTCGAGTTGCGGATGTTTTCATCGGCGGCGAATTCGCGTTCGCTTGCATACGTGTCGAGCAATCCATCGGACGCTTGGCCTGCGAGCACCATCGCCAGCTTCCACGCGAGGTTTTCCGCATCCTGCACGCCACTATTCGCGCCACGCGCGCCGAACGGCGACACGCCATGCGCGGAGTCGCCGGCAAACAATACGTTACCGTGACGGAAGCGCTCCATCCGCGAACACGAGAACGTATAGACGCTGACCCATTCCAGCTCGAACTTCGCGTCCTGCCCGAGCAGTGCGCGCACTCGCGGAATGACGCGCTCCGGCGTTTTTTCCAGCACGGGATCGGCGTCCCATCCCAACTGGAAATCGATCCGCCACACGTTGTCCGGCTGACGATGCAGCAACACGGATTGATTCGGATGAAACGGCGGATCGAACCAGAACCAGCGCTCGGTCGGAAAGTCCGCTTCCATCTTCACGTCGGCGATCAGGAAGCGGTCCTTGAACGTCACGCCCTTGCTGTCGAGTCCCATCAGCTTGCGCATCGGACTGCGCGAGCCGTCGGCGGCGACCACGTAACGGCCGTACAGCGGATACTGTCCGGTGGGCGTTTCGACCGTCAGCGTCACGCCGGCCTCGCCCGTGCCGGCCGTGCCGTTCTGCTCGACGCCGACCACCTTGCTCTTCCAGCGAATCTCGAGGTTCGGCATTTCCTGCGCGCGTTCGAGCAGAAAGCCTTCGACGTAGTACTGCTGAAGATTGATGAACGCGGGCCGGTGGTGCCCCGCTTCTGGTTGCAGGTTGAACGTGTACACCAGCTCGTCTTTCAGGAATACCTTGCCGACGTTCCAGCTAATGCCCTTGTCGACCATCCGCTGGCCGCATCCCAGGCGGTCGAAGATATCGAGCGAGCGCTTTGAAAAGCAGATCGCCCGCGATCCCGTGGACAACGAACAATCGTCGTCGACCAGCACGACCGGCACGCCCTGCTGCGCGACATCGATCGCGGTAGCAAGGCCCACCGGCCCGGCGCCAACCACGATGACAGGATGGAGCGCCTGCTGCGCAGCAGATGGTTCGCGCTGTTCGCGGCACGGCTGATACTCGAACGACAGCGTCTGATAGTTGATGCTCATGTCATGTCTCCGTCCATCTCTGCGTTGCCGTCAGGCTTGCAGCGCGTCCCACATCTCCTTGTCGCGCTGCGCGGTCCAGATGCGCGGATGCGTGATGCCGCTCGCTTCGTCGAAAGCACGCGATACATCGAACGGCAGGCAATGCTCGTAGATGAAGACGTGGCCGAACTTCGGATCCATGGCCTGACGCGTGAGGGCCATCGCGGCCTTCAGATCCAGTTTCTGCGCGACAGCTTCCCGGCCCTGTTGCAAGAGCGTGGTGACGAAGTCCTTCGTGTAATCAAGACCCTTGTCGACATCCTCAGGCGTGGTCAGCGCGGGGCCGCGTCCCGGCACCAGCTTGTCGGCCTTCAGCGCGCGCAATGCTTCGAGCGTCGCCGGCCATTGTTCGAGCTGTGCGTCGCCGCAATAGCAGGCTGCGTCGTACTCGACGAGGTCGCCGGAAAACAGCACCTTCTGCGACGGCAGCCACACCACGGTGTCGCCCTTCGTGTGACCCGCGCCGAGGTGCGCGATGCGCACTTCGAGCTTGCCGAGGAACAGCGTGATTTCCTTTTCGAACACGAGCGTCGGCCAGGTCAGGCCCGGCACCGTTTCGACGCCGGCGAACAGACGCGGGAAGCGTTCGATCTCCGACTTCATATCGGCCTCGCCGCGCTCGACGATCATCTCGTATGTGCCGCGGCTCGCGATCACCTGCTGCGCGCCCTCCGCGAAATACGCCGACGCGCCGAGCACGCGCACCGCGTGGTAGTGCGACAGCACGACGTATTTGATCGGCTTGTCGGTCACGCTGCGAATCTTGGCGATGAGGTCTTGCGCCATGGCGGGGGTCGCGGTGGTGTCGACGATCAGCACGCCGTCGTCGCCGATGATCACGCCCGAGTTCGGGTCGCCCTCCGCGGTGTACGCGTAGGCGTTGTCGGACAGCTTGGTCCACGTGACCTGCTTGACTTCCAGGTCGGCCTGCGATGCGAATGCCTTTGCCATGCTCGTCTCCCTCAAAAGTTGGATGTGAGGCGAGACGACGGCCGGCTGCGCACGGAAAGCGCGCGCTGACGGTATTGGAAGATTGTCTCGCCCCGTTTTTGGCTCTATGACTGCGTCGGTGTATCGGGGGTGAATGCATCTTATGGCTCGCCGCGATTTTTTGTCAATAGCGAAATGTATCGCTATACGCAAATCGCAAGACGCCTAAGATGAAAGCTGGCAGGAACGGCCATTCGATTAAGATGGACGCTTTTTACGGACGAGCGCAGGAGTGAGCAAAGCAGCAGACCCGGCCACAGGCAAAGGCGCGCGCGGCGACGAGCCAGCGCACGGCGGTAAAACGCAGCGTGGCATTCAGAGCGTCGAGGTGGGCGGCCGGGTGTTGCTCGCGCTTGCCCAGGCACGCACGCCACTGGCGCTCTCCGATCTCGCCGGCGCCGCGCAAATCGCACCGGGACAGGCGCATGCCTATCTGGTGAGCCTGAGTCGCCTGGGTCTCATCAAGCGCGATGAACTGTCGGGCCGTTATGAACCCGGACCGCTGTCGCTGCGGCTAGGCTTGCTGCACCTCGACAACCAGCCGGCGTTTCGCGCCGCCGTGCCGCGCGCCGCGGCGCTGGCGGAAACGATCGGATTCAGCGTCGCAATCTGCATTGCCGGGCCACAGGGGCCGACCATCGTCCGCTATGAGCATGCGGGCTTTCCGCTGCACGTCAATCTGCATGTGGGCACCGTGATGTCACTGCCGGCCACGTCGACGGGGCGCGTATTTTGCGCGTTTTTGCCGCGCGACAAGCTGGCCGGGATGTGGGCGAATCAATCAGGCGCGGCGGATGACGCGATGACACCACCCGACGAAAGCGCCGCTTTCGCGGCAGCGTTGAACGGGATTCGCCAGCGCGGATTGGAGGCGAGCGTGGATGCGCCGAGCCCTGGCATCAGCAGCCTGAGTGCGCCGGTCCTGGACGGCGACGGCCGTTTGCTGCTCGCGCTGACGGTGATCGGCTCGACCGGCGTGATCGATGTCACCGCCGACGGCCCGACCGCTCGCGCACTGCTTGCCGCAGCCCACGACATCGGCGCCGAGCTGGCGGCCGCACCTTCTCTGACAGTTTCTTCCGCATCGTGACCGACTCTCCCGACCGATCTCCCCCTTCAGGCACCGATGCGAAGCCGCAGCGCGGCATCCAGTCGCTCGATAGCACGGGCGAATTGCTGACCGCACTGGTCACCGCGGCGCGCCCCTTGAGCTTGCGCGATCTGGCGGCGGCAGCCGGCATGCCGCCGGCGAAGGCATTCCCGCACCTGGTGAGTCTGCTGAAAATCGGCCTGCTCAATCGCAATGCGGCCGGCTGTTTCGAAGCCGGGCCGCTCGCGCTGGAACTAGGTTTGATCGGCTTGCAAAGACTGTCGCCGACGCGTGAAGCAGAGCCCGAAGTGGTCGAACTGGCGGCATCGACGGCAATGAGCGTGGCGATGGCGGTGCTCGGGCCGCTCGGGCCGACCGTCGTGCGGCTGGAGGAATCGGCGCGACCGTTGCATGTGAGCCTGCGGGTCGGCACGGTGCTGTCGTTGGTGAACACCGCGATCGGCCGCGTGTTCGCGGCCTATGTCGCGGATGATGTTCGCGCGGGTCTGCTCGCCCAGGATCACTTGCGGCTGGCGGGGGCGGGGACCGGAGCCCCCGTTGCGGACAAGCCGGAATTCGCGCCGGCGAGCCCACCCTACGCGCAACGGCTCGCGCGGATCCGGGCGAACGGCATCGATACGGCATTGAGCCGCCCCGTGCCCGGCATCAGCACCCTGGCTGCGCCGGTGTTCGACCATACCGGCAGCATCTGCCTCGTGCTGGCGTTAATGGGGCCGAGCGGGAGTTTCGATAGCGAACTGGCGGGCGACCCTGCGCAGACGTTGCGTGCGGCGGTGTCGAGGCTGTCGCGCAGGTTTGGCTGGATGCCCGCAACCGACGGGAGTTGAAGAAGAATGGGCCGGCGCAAGGCCACCGGCTTCCGAACAAACCACACAACAGCACTCAATCGCCCGCGTCCTGGGGCCCATGCGATGCCAGCCTCGCCTTCGCATGCCGCATCTTCTCGAGTGTCTTCGGCCCGGCCTTCAGCGCGACGCCAATCGCTAGTGCATCCATGATGCACAGATGCACGAGCCGCGACACGCCCGGCGTATTCGGATCGACCGGACTCGGCACGCGCAGCAGCAGCGCAATATCGACGAGCCATGCGAGCCGGGAACCGACATTGGTCAATGCAATCGTGGTCGCGCCGCGCTCCTTGGCAATCTGAATGCTCTCGTTCACTTCGACGCTGCGGCCCGAATGCGAAATCGCAAAGGCTACGTCGCCCGGTTCCATCAGGCCCGCGTACAGCCGCTGCAAATGACCGTCGGTAAACGCCGTGGACGCAATATCGATTCGCAAGAACCGCAACGCCGCATCTTGCGCGACGAGCCCCGAGCCGGAACCCACGCCGAAGAAAAACACCCGCCCTGCGCTCGACAACGCCGCAATCGCACTTTCGACCACCGCCGGGTCCAGCGCGCCGCACGCATGCGTTATGCCGTCGATCGCCGCCTCGCCGACCTTGCCCATCAAGGTTTGCACGTCGTCGTCGCGCGCCACCGCCGTCGATGCGTACGGCATTCCGCCCGCGACGCTCTGCGCCAGTTGCATCTTGAAGTCGCGCAGCCCATGCGCGCCGATCGCGCGGCAAAAGCGCGTGACGGAAGGCTCGGACACCTCCGCGCGCTGCGCCAGTTCGGTGATGCTCGCGCGCATCGCGAAGTCGACGTCGCTCAACACCATGTCGGCGACCTTGCGTTCGGCGGGCCGCAAACTGGCAAGTGCGCTGCGGATGTGGGGAATCAAGTTCGGTGCGGACACCCGGTGTTCCTCGAGGGTTAAATGAATCCGCGTCGCTCGCAGCTTCGATCAGCTTGAATGGAGTTCAAGCGGCAACACGCGGTTCAGACCAGCCTGCGTCCACTCTCCGTATCGAACAGATGAATATGCTCGGCCGGCAAGCGCAGCGTTACGCGCTGGCCAGGCTCGACTTTCGAGCGCTGGCGCGTCGTCACGCACCACGTATTGCCGCCTATTTTCCCGTACAAGTGCGTCTCCGCACCGGTCGGCTCGACCACTTCGACTTCGAGCACGGCGTCCGGCGTCTGCGTGACGGTTTCGATATGTTCCGGCCGCACGCCGAGCGTGACCTTCGCGCCGGCCGTGGCCGTGGCGGGCACGCTCTCCAGCACGATCTCGGCGCCGTCCGCGAGTTTCAATGCAAGGCCCTGCCCTTGTGCGCGATTCACGATCACGCCCTCGGCAAAATTCATCGACGGCGAGCCAAGGAAGCTCGCGACGAACAGGTTCGCCGGATGATCGTACAGCTCCAGCGGACGCCCGATCTGCTCGATGCGCCCCGCGTTCATCACGACGATGCGGTCGGCCATCGTCATCGCTTCGATCTGATCGTGCGTGACGTAGATCACCGTATTCTTCAGCCGCTGATGCAGCGCCTTGATCTCCGTGCGCATCTGCACGCGCAGCTTGGCGTCGAGATTTGACAGCGGTTCGTCGAATAGAAACAGCGACGGCTCACGCACCACCGCGCGCCCCATCGCCACGCGTTGCCGCTGACCGCCCGACAGCGCGCGCGGCAAGCGGTCCAGATAGCCGCTGAGGTTCAGCATCTTCGCGGCGGCTTCGATGCGCGGCTTGAAACTCGCCGAGGATTCCTTACGAATACGCGGACCGAACGCAATGTTCTCGTAGACGGACAGATGCGGATAGAGTGCGTAACTCTGGAACACCATCGAAATATTGCGCTGCTGCGGCGCGAGCGAATTCGCCCGCGTGCCGCCGATCATCAGATCGCCGCCGCTGATCTCTTCGAGTCCGGCCACCATCCGCATCAGCGTGCTCTTGCCGCAGCCCGACGGCCCGACCAGTACGACGAACTCGCCGTCGTCGATGTCGAGATCGATGCCGTGCACCACTTGCGTGTCGCCGTAGCGTTTGAAGATGCCGCTCAGTTGCACTGCTGCCATGCTGTCCTCATTGTCTTGCTGCGTTGATGCGGAGTGTGTAGCGGTTCAAAGCGATTCGAGCGTCAGTTCTTCCGCCATCAGACGATTGCCCGCCATCAGACCGCCGTCGACCGGCAACGCAACGCCGGTAATCACGCGCGCCATCGGCGACGCGAGAAACAGCACCGCGTCGGCGATGTCGTCGGGTGTCGCGAAGTCGCGCAACGGGTACCACTTCTTCAGATCCTCGAAGACCTGCGGATTCTTGTCGACACGCGCCTGCCAGGCCTGCGTCTTCACGGTGCCCGGACACACGATGTTGGCGCGAATGCCATAACGGCCCAGTTCGATCGCGAGCGCCTTCGTGTAGCTGATCAGTCCGGCCTTCGCCGCGCTGTACGCCGGATGACCGAGCGCGGCCATGCCGTTCACCGAACCGATCAGCACCAGCGCGCCGCGCTGCCGCTCGATCATCGACGTCCGTACCGCCTCCACCGTGTGATACGTGCCGTTCAGATTCAGATGAATATCGCGCTGCCAGCTCGCGGCATCGGTGGTGGCGAGCGTCGTGCCCAACGCCGCGCCGGCGTTCGCGACCAGCACGTCCACGGGACCGCGTGTCTCGACGGCGGCGACCACCGCTTGCTGCACCGCGGCGGCGTCGCCGAGATCGACGGCGATCGGCGTGACGTGCGCCGCGCCGAGTTGCGCGGCCAACGCGCTCAGCGCGGCCGCGTCGATGTCGAGCGCGAACACCGTATCGCCCTCTTCCACGAAGCGCTTGCACAACACGCTGCCGATACCGCCGCAAGCGCCCGTTACCAACACCACACGATTCATGTCCGCCTCGCTCCTCGATCGCCGCCCGCCAGCTTCGCAGCGTGTAAATTTCCTACAAAACTAACGGCAAGACAGTTGACTAGTCATCCCGAAGATTGGGTATCCATGACATCGCGTGATAAGAATACCCCTGTTTTAAAGCATCATATGCACAAAACCAGCTTGGAAAAATATCGCAGACCCTACGTGACAAGCAATTTTGCGTCATGTAGGATTTTTTCAAACAATTCATCCCAAGCGGCCGGCGACGGCAGCAGACCACCCCACCATCGTTGGATGGGACCGGAGCAAACGCGAAAGCGCCCACTCCGTTCGACACAGGAGAGAGAAATGTCGTTGCATGCCCGTGCTTCCCTCGCGCTCGGCAAAGTTGCCGTGGCGCTCGCGTTTGCAGGTATCGCCGTCGCGGCTCACGCCGACACGGTCCGCGTCACCGTCGCCCACTACAGCGACGCGACTGCGCCGTACTTCGAAAAAATGGCCCGCAACTTCGAGAAGGCCAACCCCGGCACGACCATCAAGATCGAAGACGTGAACTGGGACACGCTGCAACAGAAGCTGCAAACGGACATCTCGGGCAACGCCAACGCCGACCTCGCGATCGTCGGCACGCGCTGGCTGCTCGACTTCGTGAAGGACGACGTGGCCGAGCCGCTCGACGGTTATATGGACGCGAACTTCAAGGGCCGCTTCATCGGTCCGTTCCTGGCGCCTGGTCAGATTAACGGCAAGACCTACGGCCTGCCGATCGCCGCGTCCGCACGCGCGTTGTACTACAACAAGGATCTGCTCGCGAAGGTCGGCTACCCCGACGGTCCGAAGACCTGGGACGACGTGATCAATGCGTCGAAGAAACTGAAAGCGCAAGGCATCGCCGGCTTCGGTCTGCAAGGCAAGGAAATCGAAACCGACGTCTACTATTACTACGCGCTATGGACCAACGGCGGCGACGTGGTCGGCAAGGACGGCAAGGCGGCGTTCAATTCGCCGGCCGGCATCAAGGCGGCCACGCTGTACAAGACCATGATCGATCAGGGCCTCACGCAACCGGGCGTGACCGGCTACAGCCGCGAAGACGTGCAGAACCTGTTCAAGCAGGGCCGCGTCGCGATGATGATTTCTGCGCCGTTCCTCGCGAAGCAGATCAAGAAGGAAGCGCCGAATCTGAAGTACGGTATCGATCCGATTCCGATGGGCACCACGCACGCCACCTATGCCGTCACCGATTCGATCGTGATGTTCAAGAACTCGAAAGTGAAGAAGTCGGCATGGAAGTTCCTCGACTATCTGTTCACGAAGGAACCGCGCGTCGAGTTCACGACGACCGAAGGCTTCCTGCCGACCACGAAGGCCGAAGCGACCGATCCGGCGTTCAACGATCCGGATACCAAAGCATTCGTCGCGCTGCTGCCGACGGCCCACTTCGCACCGACCGTGACCGGCTGGGAAGACACCGCGAAGGCCGTAACCGACGCGATGCAGTCGATCTACCTCGGCAAGGCGCAGCCGGCTGCTGCGCTCAATGCGGCGGCCGCGCAAGCGAACAAGTCGCTCGGTCATTGATCGCGTCGTCGCTTCGCGGTGGGATTTGTTGAACCCGGAACGCGCGCCGCCGTTGCCAAAGGCGGCGCGCGTTCCGGCTGTGACGCACCTGATTGCACCTGATCGCACCTGATGTTTTCGGCCCATCCCGTCGCGCCCGCTGCATAACGCGGGCGCGTCTCACGATCGAGCACGCATGAGCCGTTCCGCTTCTTCGCGCTTGCAAGCGCCCTGGTTGCTGATTGCGCCGAGTCTGATACTGGCGCTTTTCATCATCAGCTATCCGATTTTCAACATCGTGTGGCAATCGCTGCACGAAGTCTCACGCTTCGGCGCGATTCGCGATTTCACCGGCCTGCAGAATTTCTATGCGGTTTTCAACGACCCCGTGTTCATCGCGTCGACCCAGCGCACGATCATCTGGACCGTCTGCGTGGTGGGCGGCACGGTGCTGATTTCGGTGCCGGTCGCCCTGGTGCTGAATCAGGATTTTCATGGGCGCGGCGTGGCGCGCACCATCGTGATGCTGCCGTGGTCCGTCTCGCTGACAATGACCGCCGTGGTCTGGCGCTGGGCCTTCAACGACGACTACGGCATGGTCAATGTCACGTTGCAGCGGCTCGGCTTGATAGGCGGACCCATCCATTGGCTCGCGACGCCGGAGCTCGCGTTCCCGGTGGAGATCGCCGTCGGCATTCTGGTGTCGATTCCCTTTACTGTGACGATCCTGCTGGGCGGCCTGTCGTCGGTGCCCGGCGACATCTACGAAGCCGCGCGAATCGACGGCGCGAGCGCGTGGCAACAGTTCCGCAAGCTGACGATGCCGCTGCTGCGCCCGTTCATCAACATGACAATCCTGCTGAACGTGATCTACGTGTTCAACTCGTTCCCGATTATCTGGGTGATGACGCAAGGCGGCCCCGACAACAGCACGCACATTCTCGTCACGTACCTGTATGAGCTGGGGTTCCGGCTCGGCCGTCCCGGCGAAGCCGCCGCCGTCTCGCTGATCATGCTCGTCATGCTGTTTCTTTTCTCGATTGCCTATCTGCGCCTGCAGCCCGCGAAAGAAGGAGAGCCGTCATGAGTTTCGACGCGAAGATGAAGCGCTCGCTGTGGTGCTGGCTCGCGCTGTCGCCGCTGGTGGTGGTCGTGCTGTTTCCGTTCGCCGTCATGTTCTTCACGGCGTTGAAGCCGGCTTCCGAGATCTTTGTCTATCCGGCGCGCTGGCTGCCTGTGCAGTGGCAGTGGCGCAATTTCATCGACATGTGGGAAGCGGCCAACTTCGGCGTGGCCCTGCGCAATAGCACGATCATCAGCTTGCTGTCGACGATGCTCGCCCTGGCTGTGAGCTTGCCTGCCGCTTATGCGCTCGCCCGCTTTCCGTTTCGCGGACGTGGCCTGTATCGCCAGTTTCTGCTCGTCACGCAGATGCTGTCGCCCATTCTGCTCGTGGTCGGTCTGTTCCGGCTCGCCGCGATGATTCCGTTCGGCGATGGCAACCTGGTCGACTCCAAGATCGGCGTGATCGTTTCGTACGCGGCCTTCAACATCGCGTTTGCGGTGTGGATGCTGTCTTCGTACTTCCAGACGGTGCCGCGCGATCTGGAAGAGTCGGCCTGGCTCGAAGGATGTGGGCGCACCAAGGCGGTGTTCAAGGTGTTCCTGCCGCTGGCGGTGCCGGCGATCGTCGTGACGGCGATCTTCACGTTCATCAACGCGTGGAACGAGTTCGCCGTGGTTTATACGTTGATCCGGTCGCCGGAGAACAAGACGCTCACCGTGCAGGTGACGGATATGGTCGCAGGGAAATACGTCGTCCAGTGGCACCTGGTGATGGCCGCTACGCTCTGCGCGACACTGCCGGTTTCGATCGTGTTCGCGTGGTTGCAGAGGTATCTGGTGAAGGGGCTGGCGTTGGGGGCGGTGAAGTGAGCTGGCGCGGGCCGAAAACCGGTGGTGGCTTGCTCTCGCGGCGAGCCGTCAATCCAGTTCTGTATTGACGGCCCAACGCCTCACTACTGCATATCAGTGCGATAGGGCATTGGCTTGCCCACTGCATCCACTGCGTTAGTCCGTGCCGCGAACAATGCGCAAATCGCGCTCGACGCCGTCACCCAGCGCTTCGAGCGCTTTCTTGTAGGCTTCGCTTTCGTAAGCGGCGACCGCCTGCTCGTAACTCGCAAACTCGATGACGACAGTGCGCTCCTTCAGGCCCTGCTCGCGCGCCTCATCAGCCACACCGCGCACGATGAACTTGCCGCCGGCAGCCGCCACGGCAGGCGCGGCGAGTTGCGCGTAAGCGGCCAGCTTCGACGCGTCGTTGGTCTTGCGGTAACTCGTTACCCAATATCCTTTGCTCATTTGCCTCTCCTTTCTACGGTTCAAAAGCGGTCGCGGGCTACATAGTAGCAAAGACAGATCGTTGCGTTGGTCGGCGGGTCGAGCGTCCAAGGAAAGTGACCGGGTGGCGGAAAACGCTTTTCGCGCGCTAACCAATATAGTCACGCAGCAAAGTGATTAGCTCCGCTTGACCCCAACACGGCTACATCCCCTTCTGTTGTCGGTCCGTTTCTTTCACATACATTACTCGCTTGTACGCTGCAACCGCCCGCAAGGGGTGCCTGGTGCGCGCCCTCATCGGCAATTGCCGGCATGTCCCTCATTTCAGCGGAATGTAAGACTCGTCAATACGCCTTCGCTTGAAAAAAGTTTGGAATAAGCGGCGGCTCGACGTGTTTGCCTCTACAAGAACGGCTGTTGATACCTGCGACGCGAATGCCCAAGGAAGTACCTGTGCCTAGCTTCAATCACAAACGATTTGCCAGGGCAGGCAGGTAGACCGAGACGTATCTTTTATCACTCGGACAGGTTTTCTCATTCACCTTTACTTAGCCATCCAGATTAAATAGCCGTTTCGTTGAACGTCCCTGCATCGACCGGCGGCGGCACTCAGGTCTCTACCGGCAAGTACAGAATCGCAACCATGACCTGTCATGGTCATCACATTTATTAAAAGGATTTTCATCATGAACAAGACTCTTGCTGGCATCGCTCTCGTTATCGGCACATTGGCCGTCCCCGCACTGAGCTTCGCACAATCGAATGCTCCGTTGACTCGCGCCGAGGTGCGCGCCGATCTGGTTCGCGTCGAGCAGGCTGGCTTTAGCCCCTCCGCTGGCAGCGACACCACCTACCCGGCCAATATTCAGGCTGCCGAAGCGAAGATCGCCGCAGAAACTACTTCGCAAACGACCCAATCAGGGTACGGCGGCGTGCCGCAGAACGGCAGTACTTCATCGGGCGCACACGCGCGCAAGTCGATGGGCTCCGACTGTGTAGGTCCGGTCAGCTTTTGCAACCTCTTTTTCGGTAGTTAAACAGTGCGTGCACGGATGCCAATCCGAGCTTCCATGAGGAGCGGCTTCCGACTGTTACTGGTTAATCACCTGGATCTGTTCAAAAGTAATCTCTATTCGCATATCGGAGTTGTCATGAAGTTTCTGCCCCTCGTCGCCACGGCCCTGTCATTGTCGGCGTCGCTCTTTGCATCGACTGCCGCGATGGCGCAGGACACCCAGTCACACAACGCGCCTGTGCGCAACATCGTTCTCGTTCATGGCGCATGGGTGGACGGATCGGGTTGGCAGCCGGTCTATAACCGGCTGACCAAAGACGGCTACCACGTCACCATCGTGCAGGAACCGCTGAGTTCGCTCGACGACGACGTCGCCGCGACCAAACGCGTTCTCGACCAGCAGAGCGGTCCCACGATTCTCGTCGCGCACAGTTACGGCGGCTCCGTGATTACCGAGGCCGGCGTGCATCCGAACGTCGTCGGCCTCGTGTACGTGGCCGCGCATGCGCCCGCCGTCGGCGAAGATGAAAGCGACCTCGGCAAGCGCATGCCGAGTTATACGTCGAAGCAGTCAGGCGCAATCATGAAGACAGCCGATGGCTACACCTCGCTGAATCCCGCAGACTTCCCAAAGGATTTCGCCGCCGACCTGCCACTCAAGCAGGCCCAATTCGAATCACACGCGCAGATTCTGACCGCGGCAAAGGTCTTCTCGACACCGCTCACGGCTGCCGCGTGGACCAGCAAGCCGAGCTGGGGCATCGTCGCGGCGGAGGACAGGATCATCAATCCTGATCTCGAGCGCTGGTACTACACGCGGGCGCACAGTCACACGACCGTGCTTGCAGGTGCGAGCCATTCAGTCTACGAATCGCGCCCGAAAGAAGTAGTGGCTGTGATCGAAGATGCGGCTAAGCATGCCGAACAGTGATCAACCGGCATCGCGCGCGCGAGCGAGCGATGCCGGCACAACACAGAGCCCCACTCTCCTGACACAGAACGACGACTTAGCTATTAAGCGTTTTGTGCACTACGATTGCCTGTGCACGTTTAGAGCTTGACGACGTGACTATCAGGCCGATCAAACAGGAGACACCAAATGAGCGAGCAATATGGGGCGTTTTGTCCGTGCTGTGGCAGCGCGGAGCATCGGGCAATGAGTCGTCGAACGTTCATGAGTCTTATCGCCGGCACCGCGGCCGGATTCGCGATGCCTGCGGCATTCGCGGACACGCAAGACGTGCCGGCCATCGCTTACGATTCGGTTGCCAATCCCGTTCAGTTACCTAAAGACACCTATTTCGGCGAATGCTCCGGCGTCGCGCTCAACTCGCACGGACACATCTTCGTGCTGTCGCGCGGCAACACCAACGGCCCCGCGTATGGCGCGGCCGCCGCGCAGCTGTTGGAGTTCGCGCCCGACGGACGCTTCGTGCGCGAGATCGGCCATCACCTTTATGCGTGGTCGTTCGCGCACACGGTCAAGGTGGACCGGCAGGACAACATCTGGGTGACGGACAAAGGCTCCGACATGGTGATCAAGTTCACACCGGATGGACGGGTTGCGATGGTATTCGGCCGCAAGCAGGAAGCCGCCGACGAGGAAACCGGCCCGCTCAAGCATCCCAATCCGCCGCTGCCCTCCGAGCCCGGGCGTTTTCGTCAGGTCACGGACGTCGCGTGGGACGCCGCGGGCAACACGTACATCAGCGACGGCTATATCAACTCACGCGTGGCGAAAGTCGATCCCGACGGCAACTGGATCAAGTCGTGGGGCGACCGCGGCACGGGTCCGGGCCAGTTTCATACGCCGCACAGCATCGCTGTGGATGCGCACGAAAACGTCTATGTCGCCGACCGCAGCAACCGCCGCATTCAGGTGTTCGACACCGAAGGCACTTTCCTGCGGCAATTCACCATCGACGTGCCGGTGCCACCGGATGCGCGTCCGGCGATCGGCAACATGCCCGACGAAGCGGCGATCGCAGCCGGCACGTTCGCGCCCGGTTCGCCGTGGGCCATCTGCATTTCGCCGGGGCCGAACCCGGTGCTTTATAGCGCCGATGCTTTTCCGGGGCGCATCTACAAGATGACGCTCGATGGGAAAGTGCTCGGCGTGCTCGGCAAGGCGGGCAAACAACCGAAGCAGTTCGGCTGGATTCATCAGATGGCGTGCCCATCGGAGAATGTGCTGTTCGTCGCGGAACTGCTGAACTGGCGCGTGCAGAAACTGATTCTGCATGCGTGAGCGACGACCGTAACATCACATGCACGCGAGTGTCTCACTGAAACGCGGCCAGCGTGACAGCAGACACCGCGTGCCAACCCGCTACGATTCGACACTCACCCTTCCCGGCGGCATCCCCCCACATCACCGATATCATTGACGACATCGGCCACGGCCCATTCGCCGCCGCCCATTCCACCGCGCCCATCCCTTCGAACAAGACACAGTCTGGAGTTCGTTTTGAAATTCGACACGACAACCGTTCGGCTGGTCCTCGCTATCGTCGAGGAAGGCAGCATCTCGCGCGCCGCCGACAAGCTCAATCTGGCCGTGGCCGCCGCATCGCGACGCGTGTCGGACCTCGAAGAGCAACTCGGCGCGAAGCTCTTCAACCGTGTGCCGCACGGCGTCGAGATCACTGAATCAGGCGCCAAGCTGCTGCAATACGTCCGGCAGATCGACAACCTCATCGACCGGCTCGAAGGCGACGCGCTGGCGCTTAATCATGGGCTCGACGGCCGCATCATCATCGGCGCGCCGAAGGCGGTCGTGATCCAGTTCCTCGCTCGTGAGATTGCCGGCATCCAGCGCAAATATCCGGGCATCACGCTGAAGATCGTCGAAGAGAACAGCAAGATCGTCCAACAGCTGCTGCGCGACAAAGTGATCGACGTAGGCATCTATGAGAAGAAGAGCGGCTTTCTCGATCTCGCCAAGTCGCCGTACCGCGACGACCGGCTCGTGCTTGTCTATAGCCGCGCGCATTTCCGGTTTCGTGACGAACCGGTTGGGATCGACGACATTCTCGATCTGCCCATCGTGAGTCTCGGCAAGGGCTCCGCAGTGCTCTCGGCCGTGCAGCGCGCGTATCGCAGCCGCGGACGCCTGTTCGCCAACAACTTCACCGCCAGCGGCTTCGACACCATGCTCGCAATGGTGCGCCATGGGCTCGGGGTCGGTCTGATGCCACCCGACGTACTGCGCAGTTTTCATCCGGAGAAAGCGCTCGCGTCGGCCGAGTTGCAAGGGGACTGGCATCAGCGCAGCTATGTGCTCTCGTGTGTCGAAGGACACGCGCAGGAACAGACGCTGCGCAACGTGGTGGTCGAATTGCTCGGCCACCCGGCGTAATCGTTCAACTCCCTCCGGTTTCGCCGCTCGCGAAACCAGACATGACGCGGTCATTCTTGCGGCGGCCTTTGCAGTCGGCGACAGTGGGGCATAACGATTAGCCGGAGACAAATCATGCCCCGTGGCCCTTGCGCGACCGACAGCATCGCGCGATGCACTCCTACGAAAAGCGGTCAATGCACCGCCTCGCGGACTCCCCAAACGTTCTCATTCGCGCTGGCGCATTCCAGGCAACCTTCGGCAGCCATGCGTCTCAGCGTCTCGCGCTGACAGCCGCCCACCCCACACGCCTCGTTGCCCATTGACGCGAGCAGGCAATCCTCCCGCCACCTCGAAACGACGAATCAACGTACCAAAGGAACCTCGATATGACCGAATCGAAACATCTGCCGCTGCAAGGCATCCGCGTGCTGGACGTGAGCCAGGTCATGGCGGGCCCGTTCGCCTGCATGCTGCTGGCCGACCTGGGCGCGGACGTGATCAAGGTCGAGCCGCTGGAAGGCGATCAGACCCGCGGCGCGATGGGCTTCAAGATGAAGGGCCCCGACAGCATGGGCTTCCTGAACATGAACCGCAACAAGCGTTCTCTGACGCTAGACCTCAAGAGCGACGAAGGCCGCGAGTTCTTCTACAAACTCGCGAAGACCGCCGACGTGATCGTTGAAAACTACCGTCCCGGCGTGGTGCAGCGCCTGCATATCGACTACGAGTCGATCAAGGCAATCAATCCGAAGATCGTCTACGTGAGCATCTCCGGCTTCGGGCAAAGCGGCCCCTGGGCCTCGCGCCCGGGCTTCGATCTGATGGCGCAGGCGATGTCCGGCGTCATGAGCGTGACCGGCTACAAGGGTGGCAAGCCCGTGAAGGCAGGCGTGCCGGTGGCCGATATCGGCTGCGCGCTGTTCGCGGTGTATGGCCTGCTGTCGGCCTACATCGGCGCGCAGAAAACCGGCGAGGGTCAGCACATCGACGCGTCGCTGTTCGATTCCGTGATGGCCTTTTCGATCTGGGACATGTCGGAGTACTGGGGCACAGGCGTGCCGCCGACGCCGCTCGGCACCAGCAACAAGATGAGCGCGCCCTATCAGGCAGTGAAAGCGCGCGACGGCTACTTCGTCATGGGCGCAACCAATCAGAAGCTGTGGACGAAGCTGTGCGAATTGCTACAGCGGCCGGACCTCGTCGCGCACGCCGACTATGCAACTGTCTCGCTGCGCCTGAAGAATCGCGAAGCGATGATCGAAGTACTGGAGCAGGAATTTGCGAAGCGCGACAGCGCCGAGTGGGTCGAGGCGATGCTCGCGACTGGCATTCCGGCCGGCCCGATCCTGTCCTATCCGGAAGCGTTCGAAAGCGAGCATGCCACGCACCGGCACATGTGCATGGAGATCGACCATCCACTTGAAGGCAAGGTCAGGAACATCGGCTTTCCGGTCAAGATGCTCGGCACGCCGCAAACGGTGCGCCGCCACCCGCCGCTGCTCGGTGAACACAA
The DNA here is from genome assembly GCF_902859935.1 of Paraburkholderia fynbosensis. Classification (GTDB taxonomy): domain Bacteria; phylum Pseudomonadota; class Gammaproteobacteria; order Burkholderiales; family Burkholderiaceae; genus Paraburkholderia; species Paraburkholderia fynbosensis. The sequence goes on along the minus strand of NZ_CADIKI010000015.1, from coordinate 181,768 downwards.
CGATGAAATCTTCGCCGAAATCAACGGGACGGCATCATGAACGAACCCGTCACCCTCACAGTGCATGCTTCGGGCGCAGCGGAGATCGTGATCGATCGGCCCGAGCGGCACAATGCCATGACGCTCGCCATGTACGAGTCGTTGCTTGCGCTCATCGGCCAGTGTGAACGCACCAGCGGCGTGCGCTGCATCCTGTTTCGCGGCGCGGGCGGAAAATCGTTCATTGCCGGCACGGACATCGCGTATTTCAAGGACTTTCATGACGGCCGCGATGGCGTGGCCTACGAGGCCTTCGTGGAACGCGTCATCGATACGGTCGAACGTATAGCGATGCCCACCATCGCCGTGATCGACGGCTGGGCGGTGGGCGGCGGCCTCGCGCTCGCGACAGCGTGCGACTTCAGACTGTGCAGCGATGCATCGCGCTTCGGCGCGCCGATCGCGAAGACGCTGTCGAACACGCTGTCCTCGCGCAACATCGCGCGGCTTCAGGCTGCCCTCGGCGTGCCGCGCGTCAAGAAGATGCTGATGCTCGCCGACTATCTGAGTGCCTCGGACATGCTGGAATGCGGGTACGTCCACGACGTTTGCTCGCCCGGCGCGTTGCAGGAGGCGGCGCATGCGCTCGCGCAACGGCTCATGGCGTTGTCGCCGGTCACGCAGAAAGCGGTGAAGGAGAGCTTACGCCGCATCGTCGTCGAACAGCGGCTCGACGACGAAGACCTGATCGACGAGGTGTACGGCAGCACCCGCTTCAAGGACGCCGTGATCGCCTTCACCTCGGGTGCGTCGAAATAACAATAAACGAACAACGTGGAGTGAGACATGAAACGATTGCAATTCAAGGCGACCACCACCGTCCTGCTGATGTTGTGCCTGATGTACTTCATCACTTACGTCGATCGCGTCAACATCAGCACCGCCGCCGGGCAATTCAAATCGGAACTCGGACTGAGCAACACACAGCTCGGCTTCATCTTCTCGGCGTTTGCGTATCCGTACGTGGTGTTCCAGTTCATCGGCGGCTGGGTGAGCGACCGCTTCGGCGCGAAGCGCACGCTGATCGCCTGCGCGTTCATCTGGGCCGTGGCGACCACGCTGACGGGACTCGCGGGCGGTTTCGCGACGCTCGTCGCGGCGCGCCTGCTGCTGGGTCTCGGCGAAGGCGCGACCTTCCCCGCCTCTACCAGCGCGATGGCGTCGTGGGTGAAGAAGGACCGGCGCGGTTTCGCACAAGGCATCACGCATTCGTCGGCGCGGCTTGGCAACGCCATCGCGCCGATACTCGTGCTGGCGCTGATGACCGCGTTCGACTGGCGCTTTGCGTTCTATCTGCTCGGTGCGCTGAGTTTCGGCTGGCTCGTGTTGTGGTACATCACGTACACCGAGAAACCCGCGGATCATCCGCGTATCACCGCCGAAGAAATTCATAGCCTGCCGCCGCCGAGAGTTCGTCCGGTGGAAGCGCCCGGCACCTGGGCGCGGCTTTATCGGCGCCTGTTGCCGGTCTCCGCCGTGTATTTCTGCTACAACTGGATTCTCTGGCTGATGCTGGACTGGATGCCGCTCTACTTCATGCACAGCTTCCATCTGAACATCAAGAAGGCGGTCATTTTCACGTCGGGTGTGTTCATTGCCGGCGTGTTCGGCGATCTGGCCGGCGGACTGATCAGCGATCGGCTGTTGCGCCGCACCGGCAATCTGAGACTCGCGCGCAGCGCCCTCGTTGCGTTCTGCATGACGATGACCGGCCTCTCGCTGATCCCCGTCGTGCTGATTCACGACCCGATGTACTCGCTGGTCTTCCTCGCCGCCGCGATGTTCTTCAATGAAATGAATATCGGCCCGATGTGGGCCATTCCGATGGACATCGCCTATGACCGCTCGGGCACGGCGAGCGGCATCATGAGCGGCACGGGCTTCACGGCGGCGATCGTGAGCCCGGTGTTGGCCGGTTATCTGATCGATCGTCTGGGCAACTGGAACGTCACCTTTCTGTTGTCGATCGGCGTGATGGCTTGCGGGGTGCTGCTGACTTTCGTCATGAAGCCGGATGCGCCGTTTATCGGCAGTCTGAAGCCTGCGACGCCTTCGCCGCGTGCGGGTCGCGACGCTGCGTTTCCACTCGCGGACAAGTAGTAAAGCGCCTTATCGGATCTCCGCCCCGCGAGCGCGGCCGGATCAACGCCGTGCTCGCGACCTTACGCTATCGAACGCGATAGTCAATTCCCGCGCGAGCGGCCGAGCACCTTGTCGAAATCGACATCCAGCTTCGCCAGCGATCCGTCGATATGCGCCCGGCTCTCCTTGATCCACCGATCCTGCTGCGCCACGCGCGCGTTCGCTTCCTTCAGCATGCGCGCCATTTCAGCCGGTTGCGGACCGCCCGTCGTCGCGCGATTGTTCACGATCGACACCGGATTGAGCGTCGCACGGAACTCGGCTTCGCTCATCGGCAGATCACCGGCATACGGCGTGCCTGCCACCGTCTCCCGATAGATGCGTTGCGCGTCGGCGTATGGAAAGTCGAGCGGTTTGATGTCCTTCTGCCGCGCGTACTCCACGACATTCGACGCAAAATGATGGCCGACCCGGAACGGCAATTTGTATTTGCGCATCAGGACATCGGCGACTTCCTGCGACGCGGTCCAGTCGCTATTCAGTTCTTCGAGCGCGCGTTCGGGGTTGATCACGAGCGCGTTCATTACCGTCTGCCAGCCTTTGAGCGCGGCTATGCCGCTGTCGATCATCTCCGTGTTCGCCTTCACGTCCTTGGGATCGCTCATGCCGGGCGGCAGATTGTGCGCCTCCAGCACGACACCCTCGGCCTGCGCCAACGCAGTGGACGCGTCCGTGCGCGTGCGGATCAGCAGGCCGGGGTTGCGCTTTTGCGGCATCGCGCTCGACACGTACGTGTTGACGCCGCCTTCCTGCAGCAGAATCCACGGCCGAGACTCGGCGTATTGCGTCATCACGTCCTGAATGAAACTGCCGGTGTGCAGCGCCACGCTCGTGACGATCGCGCTGGTTTCGACCGGTTCGTCGACAGAGGAGATTTGTGAAGCGTCATACGCGTTATCGACGATCGCGTTGAAGCCGAGATAATGCGCCATCCGCTCGCGGTTCAACGGCCAGCTCGTGCCATTGAGCACCGTCGTGCCCATCGACGAACGGTCGACACGCTTATACGCTTCACGAATGCGCTGCGCGTCGCGATCCAGTCCCGCGGCAAAGCCCAGCAAGTAGTGGCCGTAGCTGTTCGGCTGCGCCGCCACACCGTTCGTGTAGTTGGGCACGATGGTCGCCGAATATTGGCCGGCAAGACGCACCAGCGTCGCGGTCGTGCGGTTCAGCTGATCGGCGAGGTTCAGCAGGTCGCCACGCAGAATCGCCGAGCGATACGTGGCGTGCATATCCTGGCTGGAGCGCCCTGCGTGCAACAGCGTCACGTCTTCGCCGGCCGCTTTGATCAGCAGCGGCTCGAACGTGATTACCGTGGCCGGACGTTTCGCGCCGGGCTGATTGCCGTCGGCAATGACCTTCGCCACACCCGCGGCGAGACGCGGGGCCATCGCCTTGTCGAGCAGCCCTTCGTCGGTGTTGATGACGACCGTGGCCTTGTTGATTTCGCCGAGCCAGAAGAATTCGTCGCGCGGCGGCGCCGATTGGGCGAAGGCGGGAGAGGCGGTAACAAGAACGACAGCGGGGATAGTCCAGGCGAGTAGTCTCATGTCGGGCGCGCGTGAGTTCAAATGCGCCTGATTATATGATCGCCGTGGATTCGGTATGAATCGGAAACCTGGGCTCCGATTCACGCATCCTGATGAACGCAACGTCTGCTCGCGGCCTATGTGAATTCAAGCGCGAGCGTGACGCGTTCAGTCGTAGTGACGATGCTTGTGATGACGCTTGCCGGAGCGGTAGCCGCGCGAATAATCGTCGGCGTACGAGTTGGAGCGCGAGACGTTGCCGCCGAGCGCCGAGCCCGCGCCACCGCCCACTGCCGCGCCGATGAGGCCGCCCGAGCGGCCGCCCATCGCATTGCCGGCTGCCGTGCCCGCACCGCCGCCGAGCGCGCCGCCAATGATCGCGCCCGTGCGCTCGCGGCGATTCGACGTCACTGCACCGCCGGCGCCACCGCCCACCGCACCGCCAATAACCGCGCCCGTGCTGCCGCCCACTGCGCCACCGAGCGCCGCGCCGGCCACACCGCCGAGCGCGCCGCCGAGCATGTTGTTCATATCGCCGGCCACTGCCGACAAAGACGCAGCAGCGGTCAACACAGCAACCGCAACCACCTGGATGATTTTCTTCGACATAACTGGTGTTTTGTTTTCTTGAGACGGCGCCGAGTATAACCGGCCTGACGAAAGGCGTTTGTAACCACGCCGGACCAACCCGGTAAGACGTGTAACAAAATGACCGGGCGATTTGAGCGCAGTGGGTTACGCAGTAGGAGAGTGATCGAAGCCGGCGGCTGCAACGTGCGTGGAAATGCCCGGCACTGCATGCGGCATACTCGAGAAGAGCGAAGCGAAGAGGCGAAGACTGGCCCGCTGAAGTTATCCGGTTGACCGGGTCATATGTTGTGCAACCCGGTGGCGGGTCGACGAATCACGGTACTCCGTTGTCTCGCCGACCCGCCGCTCATGCTCATTCAGCGCTCAACCACGGCGCTTCTTCTTCAACTCGATCGTCTCGAACAACTCGTAGTTCGGCGTCGGCGTCTGGTCCGCACCGGGCGCGTGATAGTAGTTCATCGTGATCGTCGTTTCGCCGCCGCGATGTCCCGGGTCATGATCGAACACCGCGATACCGTAGCCCGTGCCGGTGTCGCGTTGCGCCGACCAGATCGCGTCCTCGACGGCGTCCGCGCTGGCGCGTGCGAACGTCCCTGCCGTCGTCCCCGCAACCGGGCGATTGGGTCGCGTGAAAATCCGCGCTTGCGGCAGCCCCGTGCCGATATCCACACCGTACACATCGAGCGGCGCGCTCGTGCCGCCGCCGCCGAGAATCAGGTGAATCGTGCCGTGGCTCGTGTCGAACGTCGACGCGCCCGACGATACCGCCGACATCACCGGCTTCGGCTGCAATGTATCGACTGGCCGGCCAGTCGCGATGTCGGTGCCCTTGTGATGATTGCAGCCGCGCACGGGATAGCTGCGCTCGTAGTCGTGATCGTGGCCGCACAACACCAGGTCGACACCGTAGCGGTCGAACAGCGGCAGCCAGGCCTCGCGGATGCCCTTATCGGAACCGTTGCCGGTCTGCGACGAACTCAGCGCGTCCTGATGCATCTGGACGATGATCCAGTCCACTTCGTCGTCCTGCGCCGCGTGGTGCAGGACTTTTTCCAGCCAGCGGGTCTGCTCGCCATTGCTATATCCGCGCACGTATAACGAGGTGCCCGGTTGAATCGGCGGATTGCCGGTGCTCGCGACCGGTACTAGCGGCGCCGGCCCGGCCACGAATGCTGCCGCGTCCTGATAGACGACGTCGTCCGCATCGAGCGAGATGAAGAGCACGGAGCTCACGCGGAAGCTGTACCAGCGGCCCTGGAAGCGCGAATGATTATCCGGCAGCGTATAGCGCGCGAGATACGACGCCAGTCCCTGTTCGCCGTTATTGAATTCGAGTTCGTGATTGCCGGGACAGGGCATCCAGGGCCGGTTCGACGCCGACGTCTGCGCGTTGTTGCCGAAGTCGCGCCACACCGCCGGCTGTTGCAGCGGATTCAGGTTGGCATAGCAAAGGTCGCCGTTGAGCAGGTGGAACAGCGGCTGGAAGCGCTCGACCGCCTGCACCGCGAAGCGGCTTTGCGGCGACGACAACACCCAGCCGGTATTCGGCGTCGCGAGGTCGCCGTAGCTCGTCCAGCGAAACGGCGCGCGTCCGCGCGGCGCCGTGCGAAAGCTCGCGGAAAAAGGCTGGGCCGCATTGCCGTCGTTCTCGGCCGTCACCTCGTACTGGTAATTCGTATCGGCCTTCAGATCGCGCAGACGCGCGTGATAGGCAAACACGACCTCGCCGTTAATGCCGTCGGTGTACGTGCTTTGCACCGCGTGCACGGTGTGCCGCTTCGAATCCGCGCCGCTGAAACGCACCTGTGGATTCACCGCCGGCGCAAGCGACGCCCACGACACCGTGACTTCGCTCGTCGGATCGTTGCCCCAGGTCAGGTGAACCTGCTCCGGCGTGCCGTCCGGCGGATTGCCGTTGGCGGCCCGCGCCGCCGACGCCAGCGTGCCCGCCGCCGTGGCGAGGCTGGAGGCGCCGGCAAACTTCAGGAACCCGCGACGCGAGACGATGGAAGCGCCCTGATCATCGGGCGGTGATGCCTTGACGATTTTTTTGTTCGACATGTCCGGTGGTGTTGTATGGGGGATCGAGGAACGCCAGCGCCGATGCCGGGCGCGTGTGGCTACTCGCGCTGAAGTGCGCGCTGCCGGCGCAGTGTGTGACGGCTACGAGCATCGATCCTAGCCGTGAAGGTGTGACACCCGGATGAAAGGATGGGCCGTGCGTGGGCGGCGTCGCGGTCGTTGCGCGTGACGCCAAGAAGATAACGTGGAAAAGGGATGAGAACGGCGCGTGGCAGAAAGGCCTGCCATGTGCGGATTGATTGCAGCGGGGTTACTTTCTCTGCCGCCTCGGCGGCGGCTAAGCGCAACCGCTAGCGCACAGGCGGCTGCGGATTGTTCGCCGGATTCGTATCGAACCTTGAAACGCGGCTAACGCCATCTGCATCGACCAGTTTCAATAATTCGGCTTCCATCGAATCCGCGACGTCCTTGCCATAGACCTCGTCGCCGTTCACATAGATCGTGAACGACTGCAGATACTTCGCTTTCTTCTCCGGGTTCTCGATGGTGTCCCGCGTCCATTGATAGAGTGGATAGTTCTCGGTCCCGAGTCTCTCCGCCTCGCTAACGTATTCGGCGAATGCATCGAACTGGCACTTCAACGACGCGCCGTGCCTGCGCAAAATGTCACGAAGCGCGGCGTGCGAGGCATTCGTCGGGTCGCTGCGCAATGCATCCGCGAGTTCAGGCGAGACGGTAATCCGCAGCTGGAATTGCAGTGTAGAGTCCATTGCCACCTCGATGCCGGTCTTCAGGAACGCGCGCTCACGGTCAGTTGCCCGTCGATCTGCTCGATCTCACTGCCGCGCAGCGGCTTGCCCAACAAAAAGCCCTGCGCGTGCCTGCAGCCGCACACACGCACGAAATCCAGCTGCTCCTGCGTTTCGATACCTTCTGCCGTGGTCGGCATGCCGATTTCGCGAGCCAGCGCGACGATCCCGCGCACCACCGCCGCGGATTCGCGCCCGTGCACGGACTCCTTGACGAACGAGCTGTCGATCTTCAGCTTGTCGAACGAAAAACGCACGAGCGTCGACATGGTCGAGAAGCCGGTGCCGAAATCGTCCAGCGCCATGCCGATGCCTAGCGCACGCAGCCTCGCGACGTTGCGCTGCGTGACGGCATCGTCGTTCAATAGCACCGTTTCCGTGACTTCCAGGTTCAGGCGCGTCGGCGGCAGCCTCGTTTTCCGAAGAATCGCCGCAACCGTCGACGCAAACGACTCCTCCCGCAACTGCACGGGTGAGACATTGACGGCGACGGTGACCTTGTCCCGCCACGTCGCAGCTTCCGTGCACGACCGCAACAACGCCCATTCGCCGAGAGCGAGAATCAGGCCGGTGCGTTCGGCGGTCGGAATGAACGCGGACGGAGGCAGTTCGCCGCGGTTCGGATGAGTCCAGCGAATCAGCGCCTCGCGGCCGGAAATTGTGCCGTCGCTGAGATCGATGATCGGCTGATACTCCATGCGCAGGCCGTTGAACGACTTCAGCGCTCCTTCCAGGTCGCTACGCAGCAGGCTCAGGCTTTCATCGGAAACGTGCTTGTCGGTATCAAAGATGACAAACGCGCTTTTTCCGCTGCGTTTGACCGCATATAACGCCCGGTCAGCACAGATTAGCAATTGCGGCCCCGTCTTCGCGTGCTCCGGATAAAGCGAAACCCCCACGCTCGCGCCGATATGCACGAGCGCCTCGCTCAACACGAACGGGCGCGCGAGCGTCTTGACGATGCGGTCGGCCAGCACGCGAATGTCGCGGATCTCGCTGATACCGTCGGAAATCGCGACGAATTCGTCACCCGCGAGGCGTCCGACCTGATCACCGCCCGGCAGGATTTCACGCAAGCGGATCGCCGCCTCCTGAAGGATCTGATCGCCCGCGGCATGGCCGAGGCTGTCGTTGATCGCCTTGAAGCCGTCCAGATCGATCAATAGAACAGCGAACGACTGTTTCTCACGCGACGCGCCCTGCCCGGTGCGCTCGAGCAGCAATTCGCTGATACGCGCGCGATTGGGCAGGCCGGTGAGGCTGTCCTGACGCGCGAGGCGATGGGCATTTTCACGCGTCAGCAACAGGGCGACGGTGTCGCGATTGCTGCGCAACGCCACAGTGAAGAAACCGGCGGCACAGAAAGGCGCCTGAAACAGCAGCACGAGCTTGCCGTTGCCTGGCGACATCGCCGCGCCGAGACCCAACAGGCTCAGGATGAAGGAGATCTGCAGCATCGCGAGCTTGGGCGTGCCGGCATTGCGGCCGGCCAATCCGCCGATCACACCGACCGCGCAAACGTTGCCGAGCAGGAATAGCGTTGGATCTCCGCTGATATTGCACAACAACGTGCCGAAACCGAACAGCACGCTCCACAGCAGACTCGCCAGCAAAAACGCGGAGGTCGGCGTTGGCCGATGTTGCGCGCTGCGCTTGCGGCACAACCAGATCAGCGCAAGGCGCGCGAGCAGGAGCGCGACGACAGCGATGCCCCACGCTGCATAGAGCGGGATCGGGTAAAGATAGAAGGCGGTGGCGCAGACGCTGATTTCGCAGATCGACGCGAATATGATCGACGACGTTCGCGTGAATAGATGAGCGAGCAGGATTTGGCGATTTTCCGGACTGAGTTCCTGAGCGGAAGACACGACCCACCTGAAAAATGGAGACCTTGGTTCGCTAAAAGCCATGACCTGCACATTTGACGGTTGGTGGAATTCAAACGGGGCGTGCGCAGCAATTATTACGTAAACTTCAATTACATAGCCTCAAAAATCTCAGCTTATTGCGGAAAAAAGCGCTATGCACGACGATTCCGCCTGTTGACTGCATGAGCAAATAACCAATATGGATTTGTGCGGCCCAAAGGTCCGGCGTACGATGGCGCCTTTTTGCCGGTCGTCTTTGTATGTCAACTACCTTTGCGCCCACCGCGTCCGCTGCGTCGGCTGCGTCCACAACCGGGCCCGCAAAGCCTGTCATCCGTTCGGCTTCTGATGTTTCCGACCTCGTCAACCGCGGCGCAGCGGCCGGCAGCGACGCCCGCATCGTCGTTGCCATCGCGCTCGGTGGCGTTTTTCTCGATGCCTATGATCTCGGCGCACTCGCGTTCGGCCTCAAGGACGTCTCGCGCGAATTTTCGCTAACGCCTGCGGGCACCGGGCTCGTCGCGTCGGCGATCACGTTCGGCGCGATTTTCGGCGCTTTTTTCGGGGGCTTTCTCACCGACAAGATCGGCCGTTATCGCGTGTTCATGGCCGACATGTTTTTCTTCGTGGTCGCGGCGCTGGCATGCGCATTTGCGCCCAACGCCTGGGTGCTCGGAGGCGCGCGCTTCGTCATGGGGCTCGGCGTGGGTATCGATCTGCCTGTCGCGATGGCTTTTCTGGCCGAGTTCTCACGCCTGTCGGGACGCGGCAACAAGGCTGCGCGTATCGCCACGTGGTGCCCCGTCTGGTATGCGGCGATCAGCATCTCATACCTGCTCGTGCTGGGCTTCTATTCGACATTGCCGGCCAGCCACTCGGGCTTGCTATGGCGTCTGATTCTCGGCTTCGGCGCGGTGCCGGCGATCATCATCATTGCCGTTCGCAGCCGATACATTAGCGAATCGCCCGTTTGGGCCGCCAATCAGGGCGACCTTGAAGGTGCAGCGCGCATTCTGAAGCGTTCGTACGGAATCGATGCGGAGCTCGCGCCGGAAGTCGGAACTCTCGCCGATCGTGCGCCCGTGCGCACAGGTTCGTGGCGCAATTACGGCGCGCTGCTGCGCGGCGTCTATTTGCGGCGAACAGTTCTCGCGACCGTCATCGGCATTGCTTCGGCTTTCGCCTATAACGCCGTCGCGTTCGGATTGCCTGTCATCATTTCGAGCTTCCTTGCACAGTCGATGCTCACGACGATTCTCGCCTCGCTCGCGCTGAATCTCTGCTTCGCTTTCGTCGGCGGGCTGATCGCGGTGCGCATCGTGCCGGCGGTCGGCGCGTGGAAGTTGACGGTACTGGGCTATGCACTCCAGTTGATCTCGCTGCTGGGTCTTGCCGTCGTGGGGCGTCCGTCGTCGGTACCCGAGGTGGTCGCGGCCGTTGCGTTGCTCGCCTTGTTCCTGCTGGGCCAGGGCATCGGACCCGGATCGCACAGCATGACCTTCGCGTCGTTGAGCTACCCGACGTCGCTGCGCGGGGTCGGCGTGGGCTTCAACCAGACGCTGATGCGCGCCAGTTCGGCCGCGTCGCTCTTTCTCTTTCCGGTGCTGGCAGCTGCGCTGAGCACGCGCGTTTTCTGGGTCATCGCGTTCGCACCGTTGTGCGGATTGCTGGCGTTGCTCGCAATTCGCTGGGAGCCGTCGGGGTATGACGTCGATGCGGAGGATTTCCGCCGCGGCGTGTGACTCCGGGACGGGTGCTGAGTACTTCAACGCCTCGTCCCATCATCCACCTCCACCGCATCGACCTGAACCGCAGGCAGCCCGGAAGGCACGGCGGTCTGTCCTACCCGGCCCGTCACATGAACGCGCCGGCCCTGCAAGCGAAGCGCCGTCGCGCGCTCCACGCCCACGAGTTGCCACATCGTCTTGCCGTCGGAAACGACGGCATACGTAAACGGCTCATTGCCGCGAAGCACCAGCGTACCGCGCAGATCGACCGGATCGCCGGGACGCGCTACGCCCGCGCACGCAACACCGGCACAAAGAACGAATGCAGACAGCAGAAGTTTTCGAAGCATAGCGGCAGCCGAGTCAAACCGTACGTGTGCAGTGGTGATCAACTTCGATCAGCCAGCAGCATGCGCGAAGAAATCCGTCCAGGGAAGGGGACGGCTTCTTCAATCAAGTCCACGCGATGCCGCCGCGCGACCAGGTCACTGCACGATGACCGACAGCGTCACGCCAGGCGGCAAGGTCACCGTTTCCTGGTAAGTATTCGCGACGTGCGAACGCACTACCGGGAAACTCGCGTAGCCCAATAGAATGCCCGGCAAGGCCGACGGCAGCAAACGGACCATCTTCGAAGGATCGATGGACGGCAGCGCGAAGCCACCTTCCGCCCGCGACGGGAAGCTGTACTGCGCCATGTTCGCCGTGAGCGGCACCTGAGCGCTTGCGGCAGCGGTGAAGTGGCGCAACTCCTGAGCGACGCTCGAATCCGGACGAACCTGCTTGATGGCGTCGTTCAGAATAGCCGTCGACGTCGTCGCATTCTTGTCGTTCAATAGGGCCTTGTAAAACGCGAGGCCGAGTTGCCGGTTCAGGAAGCCGCCAAACGAGCCGTTGGTCGTGTAGCTGTCGCACGTCGTGTCGCCCACGTCCCACGTCGTCAGACCGCAGCTATAGCTGCCCTGGTTGTTGTACGTCAGATAGCTGATGAAGCGGTTGTCGCGAACGGCGTTGTAGGTGGAGTCGATGTTGAAACTGACCCAGTCCTCCATCATCATCGCGGTCGTTTCTTCGAGCCACGTGTCGTACGCGTACTGCGCCCCCATCAGCATGTCACGTCGGTAGAAGTTCTGCATGTGGGTACTTTCGTGCGCCATCACGGTCTGCATCGACTTCATGCCGGCCGAGCCGGCCAGATACAGCGTCTCCGAATCCAGATACAGCGACAGGTCCGCATTGCTGTAAGCCGTCAGGCCGCTGCCCTGGTTGACGAAATTGTTCAGCGACCAGAAGTAGCCCACCATGCCGTACGGCTGCGCATCGTGATCGAAGTTCGCGACGACGAGGTCGACCGGTTGCGATGCGCCAATCATGCCGGCCGTGCCGACCGTGCCCCAGAAGGGCCCACCCACGCCCGTGACCATGTCGTATACGCCGCCCGTGCCCGCATAGTTCTGCAAAAGGCTACTGACGATTGCCGGCGTGATCTTGCCCGTGCCGTATTCGGAGGTCTCGACCCAGATATTGACCTTCGTGCCGTCTGTGGTCGTGCCCACAGCCTGAAGCGTCATGTGGCGCTGCGTGTAGTCCGCGAGCCAGAAGTCGCGCGTATCGCCGATGTTGTAGGTCACCAACGAGCGCTGCACGCGGCCGACGATGTCAGCGGAGAAACTCGAAGCCGCCGACGAAGCCGCGCTCTGCTGCACGAGCGTCTTCCAGCCGGTCGAGTTGAATTCGTGAATCCGTTGCACGAGCGCGTCTTCTCCGCCTGTCGATGTCCCCGAAGCCTGCGCTTTCACTGAAACGACATCGGCCGCCGAAGCCGCCACGCTCGCGTTGAAGGCAACCGGGGTTGCCAGCTCATTGGTGAAAACGAGCGTGACGTTGCGGCCCGTCGTGCCTTTGAGCGACACATTGACGGTGTCGGGCTGCGCGCCCGCGTTGAGCGCTTGCCACAGGCCGACGCCGCTACCCGTGTAGGTCGAGTCGTCGGCCGCGCCGCAGTTCGAGCAGGCCACGTGCAGTTGGCCGTCGTCAGTCGGTGTCTGGGTGATGATTGGTGTGTTGCCGGCGGTGTTCGTGCCTGTGTTGGTGTTGGTGCCGCTGTTCGTGCCGTTGCCCGTGTTCGTGCCGGTGCTGGCCGTGCTGTTCGTGCCGACGTCACCGCCGCCACCCCCGCCGCATGCAGCCAGACTCGCTGCCAGAGAGAGCGCAACGATTAACCCGAAAGCCGATTTCTCTCGCTTGATACGCATATTCTTTTTCTCCACCACCGGTTTTGGTGCCGAGTAAAACTCGTTGGCTGTATTGTGCGCCGGCTTGAGATGACCTCCAGGCACGCATAAAAACACACCGCCTGTTATCGGCAAAAAGGTTTGTAAATTTAGGGGTATTGAATTCCGTTCAATCAAACATAAATCAGAAAACCGCACGAACGAATCCCAATGCTTTCGCGATACCCTCGAGCAATGGCTTGCGCGGGTCGCGGAGGCGACAGGTTCTAACCGGGAGAATGCATTGGCATAAGCGCCCGCGCTTGTTCCTCGCTTCACAAAGGCAACGCTGGTCACAGACGGTATGTCCGCTGATTGCCCGGTATCCGAAATCATGCCCGATTCCCGATCGATACCGAAGACATTCACTTTGCCGCTACGTTGATTAGCAACCAGCAGCCATTTGCCTGATGAGTCGATAGCGAATCCCCATGGCTTCTCGCCGCCCGAGGCAATGCGCTGAACGAAAGCAAGCTCGTCCGATTGCGGGTCGACGCGATAGACGACCAGCGCATTCTCTCCGCGGTCCTCGACGTAGACAAAGCGCCCGTCATGGCTGAGCGCAAGTTCGGCTCCGCTCTCCACGCTCTGAAAGTCCTGACTGCTCGTCCGCAGCGATTGCACCAGCGTCAATTGCCCTTTCGACGCATCCCCGCGCAGAACCACGATCTCCGCGCCGTCTGTTCGACGTGCCACAGCAGCACGCCTTCCGCCCGGTCTCCACGCAACTTTACTTGACATCTAAACTATCTAGACCTAAATTACCCCAAAGCAGAGTCCACATTGGGGGAGCAAGCATGCGCATTGTCTGTATCGGCGGCGGCCCGGCCGGGTTGTACTTCGGCCTGTTGATGAAGAGCCGCAACCCCGATTACGAAGTCACGGTCGTCGAGCGCAACCGTCCCTATGACACTTTCGGCTGGGGCGTCGTGTTCTCCGACCGGACGCTCGGCAACCTGCGCGCCGCCGACGCCCCGAGCGCGGACGCGATCCTCGACGCGTTCAACCACTGGGACGACATCGAGATCCATTTCCGCGGCCGGCAAATCCGTTCGTCGGGTCATGGCTTCTGCGGCATCGGCCGCAAGCGCCTGCTCAACATCCTGCAGGCACGCTGCGAAGAACTCGGCGTCAAGTTGGTATTCGAAACTCAGGTGACGGACGACAACGTCTACGAAGCCGACCTGATCATCGCCTGCGACGGCCTGAACAGCGCGATCCGGCAAAAATACGCGGCCACCTATCAGCCCGACATTGACACGCGCGACTGCCGCTTCGTCTGGCTCGGCACCAAAAAACTCTTCGACGCGTTCACCTTCGCGTTCGAAGAAACCGAATTCGGCTGGTTCCAGGCGCACGCCTACCGTTTCGACGATCAGACTTCCACCTTCATCGTCGAGACGCCCGAGCGCGTGTGGCGCGCCGCCGGGCTCGACGAAATGAGCAAGGAAGACAGCATCGCCTTCTGCGAAAAGCTGTTCGCGAAGTACCTCGACGGCCACGCGCTGATGTCGAACGCCGCGCACTTGCGCGGCTCGTCGCAGTGGATCCGTTTTCCGCGCGTGGTCAACGGCGAATGGGTGCATTGGCGCCGCAACGCCGACGGTTCGCAAACGCCGATCGTGCTGATGGGCGACGCCGCGCATACCGCGCACTTCTCGATCGGCTCGGGCACCAAGCTCGCGCTCGAAGACGCGATCGAACTCGCCAACAGCATCGGCGCCCATCCCGGCGATCTGCCCGCCGCGCTGCGGCACTATACGCAAGTGCGCAGCATCGGCGTGCTGCGCATCCAGAACGCCGCGCGCAATTCGACGGAATGGTTCGAGCACGTCGATCGCTATACATCGTTCGAGCCGGAACAGTTCGCGTATTCGCTGCTCACGCGCTCGCAGCGCATTTCGCACGAAAATCTGCGCGAGCGCGACGCGCGCTATCTGTCGGGTTTCGAAGACTGGCTCGCGCAGCGCTCAGGTGTGCAGCGCGCGCCGGACAAGCACTCGGTCCCGCCGATGTTCACGCCGTTCACGCTGCGCGGCGTGACGCTGAAAAATCGCGTAGTGGTCTCACCGATGGCGCAATACTCGGCGGTGGATGGCATCGCTGGCGACTATCACCTGATGCACCTCGGCGCGCGCGCGATGGGCGGCGCCGGGCTCGTGATGACCGAGATGACCTGCGTGTCGCCCGAAGCACGCATCACACCCGCGTGTCCCGGCATGTATGCGCCCGAGCATCTGAGTGCATGGAAGCGCATCGTCGATCTCGTGCATCGTCAGTCGGACGCGAAGATCGGCATTCAACTCGGCCATTCGGGCGCCAAAGGATCGACGCGCGTCGCGTGGGAAGGCATCGACCAGCCGCTCGCCGAAGGGAATTGGCCGCTCGTTTCGGCTTCGCCGCAACAATATGTGCGCGGCGTCAGCCAGCACTCGCGTGAAGCCACGCATGAAGAGCTGCGCGAAATCGAAGCGCAATTCGTCGACGCGACGCGCATGTCGGCGCAAGCCGGCTTCGACTGGCTCGAACTGCACTGCGCGCACGGCTATTTCCTGTCGAGCTTCCTGTCGCCGCTGACCAATCAACGCACCGACGAATACGGCGGCTCGCTCGAAAACCGTTTGCGCTATCCGCTGCAGGTTTTCAAGGCGATCCGCGCGACATGGCCACAAGACAAGCCGATTTCCGTGCGTATCTCCGCGAACGATTGGGTCGAAGGCGGCACCACGCCGGACGACGCCGTGCAGATCGCCCGTGCCTTCAAGGCAGTTGGCGCGGACATGATCGACGTATCGTCGGGTCAGGTCAGCAAGGAAGAGAAGCCCGTGTACGGCCGCATGTTCCAGACGCCGTTCGCGGACCGCGTGCGCAACGAAGCCGGCATCGCGACGATCGCTGTCGGCGCGATTTCGGAAGCGGATCACGTGAACAGCATCATCGCGGCAGGCCGTGCGGATCTATGCGCGATTGCGCGCCCGCATCTGGCGAATCCGTCGTGGACGCTGAACGAAGCGGCGAAGATCGGCTACTTCGATGTCGCGTGGCCGAAGCCCTACACCGCCGCGAAGTCGCAGCTCGAACGCAACCTCGAACGCGAGCGCGCACAGGCCATCGCGAACGCGGGGCTGTCGCCGCAAGAACGCGCGCAACGCGCAGAAGGAACCACGTGAGCCACGTGCATACCCCCCTCTCCCCGCTCGCGGGCCAGCACGCCGTCGTCACCGGTGGCGGCAGCGGCATCGGCGCAGCCATCGCGCAAGCGCTGTTGCGCGCTGGCGCACGTGTCACCTTGGCGGGCCGCAACGTGCAGCGACTCGCCGCGCAGCAGGAAAAATGCAACGCGCTGGGCGACGTGACGTATCTCGGCGTGGACGTGACGCAGGAAGAGTCGGTCGCGAACGCGTTCAGCCAGGCGGGCGCGGTCGATATCCTCGTCAATAACGCGGGCCAGGCGCAAGCTGCGCCGTTCATGCACACCGACATGGCGCTGTGGCAGCGCATGCTCGACGTGAACCTCACCGGTGTCTTTCTTGGCACGCGCGCGGTGTTGCCCGGCATGCTCGAACGCGGACGCGGTCGCATCGTCAACGTCGCGAGCACGGCGGGGCAAATCGGCTACGCGTACGTCGCCGCGTATTGCGCGGCGAAACACGGCGTGATCGGTCTCACGCGCTCGCTCGCGCTCGAAGTCGCGACGAAGGGCATCACGGTCAACGCCGTGTGCCCCGGCTACACGGAAACCGAACTACTGCGCGCGTCGCTCGAACAGATCACCAGCAAGACCTCGCGCACCGAACAGCAGGCGCGCGAAACCTTGCTGCGCTCGAATCCGCAACATCGCTTCGTGAGTCCCGAGCAGGTGGCCAACAGCGTGCTGTGGCTGTGCCAACCGGGCTCGGAGGCCATTACGGGGCAATCCATTTCCATCTCCGGTGGAGAAGTGATGTGACCAAGTCATCGAACGTCAAGAAGCCCGCTGCGGCGGGCGAAACGAAGCCGACGCGCAAAGGCGTGGCCCAACCCGCGGAGAACGTCGTGGACCTCGAAATGAGCACTGGCGTGGACAGTCACATGGGCTTGCGCCTGTGGCTGCGCATGCTGACCACGACGAACCTCGTGCAAGCCGAGTTGCGCAAGCGTCTGCGTAGCGAATTCGACACGACGTTGCCGCGTTTCGATCTGATGGCGCAGCTCGAACGTCATCCGGAAGGACTAAAGATGACCGAGCTGTCGCGCCGGTTGATGGTGACGGGCGGCAATGTCACCGGCATTACGGATCAGCTCGAAAAAGAAGGGCTGGTGTCGCGCGATACGGACCCGAACGATCGCCGTTCGATCAGCGTGTGTTTGACGCCTGTCGGCCGCAAGGCGTTCGACAAGATGGCGGCCGCGCACGAGCAATGGGTCGTCGAACTGTTCGGCGGGTTGAGCCTCGACGAAAAGTCGCGCACGCATCAACGGCTTGGGAAACTCAAGCAGCATTTGCTCGACAGTCTGAAAGATTGAACCAGTCCGAAATATCGAAACGTACCGAACCGTGGGAGACACCATGACACGATCCAACGCCGACGCACTGCTGGCCGGCAACCGCCTGACACTCGCCGGCTATGAAGCGCGTCACTTCGGCTGGTCAGTGACCAGCAAGGTCGCGACCATCACGCTGAACCGCCCCGAGCGCAAGAATCCGCTCACCTTCGAATCGTACGCGGAGCTGCGCGACCTGTTCCGGCAACTGGCCTATGCGACCGATGTGAAAGCGGTCGTGATCCACGGCGCGGGCGACAACTTCTGTTCGGGCGGCGACGTGCACGACATCATCGCGCCGCTGATCGATCTGCCGATGCCGGAACTGCTGCTGTTCACGCGCATGACCGGCGATCTCGTCAAGGCGATGCGCCATTGCCCGCAACCCGTCATTGCAGCCGTCGACGGCGTCTGCGCCGGCGCCGGCGCAATTCTCGCGATGTCCTCGGACATGCGCCTCGGCACCGCGCGCAGCAAGCTCGCCTTCCTGTTCTCGCGCGTGGGTCTCGCTGGCTGCGACATGGGCGCTTGCGCGATCCTGCCGCGCATCATCGGCCAGGGCCGCGCCGCCGAACTGCTCTTCACGGGCCGCTCGGCAAGCGGCGATGAAGGCCACGCGTGGGGCTTCTACAACCGCCTGTGCGAACCGGCCGCCCTCGTCGAAGACGCGCAGAAGCTCGCCGCCGATCTCGTCGCCGGTCCGACGTTCGCGCACGGCATCACGAAGAAAATGCTGCACCAGGAATGGAGCATGAGCATCGACGAAGCGATCGAATCGGAAGCGCAGGCGCAGGCGATCTGCATGAGCACACGCGATTTCGAGCGCGCATACAGCGCGTTCGCCGCGAAGTCGCGTCCCGTGTTCGAAGGAGACTGAGTTGAGCGTCGATAACGCAATGGATTGGCATAGCGCACTCGCGTGGCCGTTCTTCGAGCCGCGTCATCGCGAACTGGCCGCCGGCATCGAAGCATGGTGCAGCGCGAATCTCGGACACGAAGATCACGCGGACACCGACGCGACGTGCCGGCGCCTCGTGCGTGAACTCGGTACCGCGGGCTGGTTGAAATACGGCGTAGGCGGTGTCGCCTACGGCGGCCACGGGGACACGATCGATACGCGCGCCGTGTGCTTGCTGCGCGAAACGCTCGCCAAACATTCGGGCCTTGCCGACTTCGCGCTGGCGATGCAGGGCCTCGGCTCGGGCGCGATCTCGCTCGGCGGCACGCATGAACAGAAGGCCCGCTATCTGCCGCGCGTCGCGAACGGCACGGCGCTCGCCGCGTTCGCGCTGTCGGAACCGGAAGCGGGCTCCGACGTCGCCGCGATGGCGCTCTGCGCCCGTGAAGACGGCGACGCCTACGTGCTCGACGGCGACAAGACGTGGATCTCCAACGGCGGCATCGCCGACTTCTACGTGGTGTTCGCGAGAACCGGCGAAGCGCCGGGCGCGCGCGGCATCAGCGCATTCATCGTCGATGCCGACACACCGGGGCTCGAGATTGCCGAGCGCATCGACGTGATCGCGCCGCACCCGCTCGCGCGTCTGCATTTTGCAGGCGCTCGCGTGCCGCGCAGCCAGATGCTCGGCGCGCCCGGCGAAGGCTTCAAGCTCGCCATGCGCACGCTGGATATTTTCCGCACGTCGGTCGCCGCCGCATCGCTGGGATTCGCGCGTCACGCAATGGTCGAAGGTCTCGCGCGCGCCGCGTCGCGCAAGATGTTCGGGCAGACGCTCGGCGATTTCCAGCTCACGCAGGCCAAACTCGCGCAGATGGCGTTGACCATCGACAGCAGCGCGTTGCTCGTTTATCGCGCCGCATGGCTGCGTGATCAGGGCCAAAGCGTCACGCGCGAAGCGGCGATGGCGAAGTGGCACGCGAGCGAAGGCGCGCAGCAGGTGATCGACGCCGCCGTGCAGCTGTTCGGCGGCATGGGCGTGCAAAGCGGCACTGCCGTCGAGATGCTGTATCGCGAGATTCGCGCGCTGCGCATTTACGAAGGCGCGACTGAAGTGCAGCAGTTGATCATCGGCCGCGATCTGCTGAAGGCGCATGCTGCCGCCGCGGAGCAACGATGATGACCGCAACCTTCGAGAGGCCCGTGCGCATCCGCTTCTCGCACTGCGACCCGGCGGGCATCGTGTTCTTTCCGCAGTATCTGGTGATGACCAACGCCCTGGTCGAAGACTGGTTCAACGAAGGCCTGCATGTCGACTACGCGCACATGATCGCGCAGCGCCGCGTCGGCTTGCCGATCGTCAAACTCGACTGCGAGTTCTCGCGGCCGAGCCAGATGGGCGAAACGATCACACTGACCCTTAGTGTGAGCGCGCTCGGCCGGCGCTCGATCAGCATCGACATCGTCGGCCATTGCGGCGGCGAGACCCGCTTTCGCGCGAAGCAGGTGCTTGTGACCACGTCGTTCGACAGCGGCAAATCCATCGACATTCCCGCCGACATCGCGAGTGCGCTCGCGAAGTTCGCGCCCCAAACCGAATCCATCGAGGCGCATCGCTCATGAAACAGGCTCTCCTTCCCGCTGGCTGGATCAAACCGCGCGGCTACGCGAACGGTGTCGCGGCTCGCGGCACGCAGGTCTTCATCGCCGGACAGATCGGCTGGGACGAACAGGCGACATTCCAGACCACCGACTTCGCCGCGCAAGCCGTTCAGGCGCTCAAGAACGTGGTGGCCGTGCTGCACGAAGCGGGCGGCAAGCCTGAGCACCTCGTGCGAATGACGTGGTACGTCACCGACAAACGCGAGTATCTCGCGGCGCTGAAAGATATCGGCCGCGCGTTTCGCGAGCTGATCGGCGACTACGACATCGCGATGAGCGCGGTGCAGGTCGTCGCGCTGATCGAAGACGAAGCGAAAGTCGAGATCGAAGCGACCGCCGTGATTGCGCAGTAAGCATCGAGCGAAAGCAGCCCACGCCACCACTCACGCCAACCGAAGCGCATTTAGCCGGCTCAACGCCCGGGAGACCCAGATGGAACCGTCAGCACACGTCGATACTTTCGCGCGCGACAATCTTCCACCGCAGGACCAATGGCCCGTCTTCCTGCTCGACAACCCGGACGTGGCCTACCCGGCGCGCCTGAACTGCGCGACCGAGCTGCTCGAGCGCACCATCGAAGCGGGCCATCGCGACCGTCCGGCGATCTGGTCCGATGTCGATGGCGTAGCGCGCGCCACCACCTATGGCGAACTGCTTGGGCTGGTCAACCGCAGCGCGCACGTGCTGGTCGATGAAATGGGTTTGCGGCCCGGCAACCGCGTGCTGCTGCGCGGGCCCAACACGCTGCAGATGGCCGTCACCGCGCTCGCCGCGCTGAAGGCCGGCCTGGTCGTGGTACCGACCATGCCCTTGCTGCGTGCGAAGGAACTGAAGCAGATCATCGACAAGGCGCAGATCAGCGCGGCGTTGTGCGACGCGCGCCTGACCGAAGAGCTTGCGCGCTGCGCGAATCCTCAGGAGGAGTTCTACTGCGCGAACCTGAAGCAAACGCGCCTCTTTCACGATGCGGCCGCCGATTCGCTCGACACCCTCGCGATCAACAAGCCCGAGCACTTCGTCGCATGCGACACCGCCGCCGACGACGTCTGCCTGATCGCCTTCACCAGCGGCACGACCGGCGCGCCGAAAGGGTGCATGCACTTTCACCGCGATGTGCTGGCGATGTGCGATCTGTTTCCGCGTCACGTGCTCAAGCCGTCGTCGAGCGATGTGTTTTGCGGCACGCCGCCGCTCGCGTTCACGTTCGGCCTCGGCGGCCTGCTGTGCTTTCCGCTGCGGGTGGGGGCGTCCACGGTGCTGATCGAGAAGCTCACGCCCGAGACCCTGCTGCAAACGGTCGAACGATTTCACGCGACCATCATGTTCACCGCGCCCACCTTCTATCGGCAAATGGCGCCGCTCGTTGCGCGTCATGACTTGTCGAGCTTGAAGAAGACCGTGTCGGCAGGCGAAGCGCTGCCTGATTCCACGCGGCGTCTGTGGCGCGACGCGAGCGGCATCGACATGATCGACGGCATCGGTGGCACCGAGCTAATCCACATTTTCGTTGCCGCGCAGGGCGATGAGATTCGTGCGCACGCAATCGGCCGCGCGGTGCCGGGCTACGTCGTTCAGGCCGTGGATGACGCCATGCAACCGGTGCCGCCCGGCACGATCGGCAAACTCGCGGTGCGCGGCCCGACCGGCTGCCGCTATCTCGCCGACGAGCGGCAAGCGAAGTTCGTGCGCGATGGCTGGAATCTGCCGGGCGATTCGGTGTATCTCGACGCGGACGGCTACGTGTTCTACCAGGCACGCGCCGACGACATGATCGTCTCGGCCGGCTACAACATCTCCGGTCCGGAAGTGGAAAGCGTGCTGCTGCAACACGAGGCGGTGGCCGAATGCGGCGTCATCGGCCTGCCGGACGAAACACGCGGACAGATCGTCAAGGCATTCGTCGTGCTCAACCCGGGCTACGCCCCGGATGACAAACTGGTCGCGCAATTGCAGGATTTCGTGAAAAATAGCGTGGCGCCGTATAAATACCCACGCGTCATCACGTTCGTCGATGCGTTGCCGCGTACCGAAACCGGCAAGCTCAAACGCTTCGAGTTGCGCACGATGACGTGACCCACCTGACAGGACTGGAGGCATACCGCATGGCTGACTCTTTCATCGAAGTCGTCGCCAAGGATGGCGGCCGTTTCAACGCCTATGTCGCGCGTCCGGCGCAAGGGTCGGGCCCGGGGCTCGTCCTGTTGCAGGAGATCTTCGGCGTCAACGACTCGATGAAGGCCACCGCCGAGCGCTACGCCGAAGAAGGCTACGTAGTGCTGGTGCCCGATCTGTTCTGGCGCATCAAGCCGGGCATCGACCTCGGTTACGGTGAAGCCGATATGCAACAGGCGCTCGCCTATCTCGGTCAGTTCAACGTCGACCTCGCTGTCGACGACATCGCCGCGACCATCGCCGCATTGCGCGCGCTGCCCGAGCAGGCCGGCAAGGTCGGCGCGGTGGGCTACTGCCTCGGCGGCAAGCTCGCGTTCCTGAGCGCGGCGCGCACCGATGTCGACTGCGCGGTCAGCTACTACGGCGTAGGCCTCGACGCGCATCTGGACGAAGTGTCCGCCGTGCGCTGCCCGATGGTGTTCCACTTCCCCGAGAACGACGCGCACTGCCCGCCGCAAACGCGCGAGCAGATCAGCGCCGCCTTGCGCACGCGAGCGCAAATTGAGCAATACGTGTACCCCGGTTGCGATCACGCGTTCGCGGCGCCCGCGCGTGCGCAGTACGACAAACCCGCCGCGATGATGGCGTATTCGCGCACGCTCGCGCTGCTGCGCAAAGTGCTCGGCCCGGTCTACGATCTGAACGCGTTGTGGGAAGCGCACTGCTACCACGAGTTCGCCACGCGCGACGTGGACGCGGTCATGCCGACCATGGTCGCCGAGCCCTACGTCAACCACGTGCCGACCATGACCGGCGGCGTCGGCCATGAGCGGCTCAAGCGCTTCTACACCCATCACTTCGTCAACTCGAATCCAGCCGACACGAAGCTGATTCCGATTTCGCGCACGATCGGCGCGGACCGCATCGTCGACGAGTTCATTTTCAGTTGCACGCATAGCTGCGAAATCGACTGGCTGTTGCCGGGCGTCGCGCCGACCGGCAAGTATTTCGAAGTGCCGATGCTGGCGGTGGTGTGCTTCCGTGGCGACAAGCTCTATAACGAGCACATCTATTGGGATCAGGCATCGGTGCTGGTGCAGGTGGGCCTGCTGAATCCCGAGGGACTGCCGGTGGCCGGGATCGAAAGCGCTCGCAAGCTGCTCGACGAAACCTTGCCGTCGAATCGACTGATGGGCAGCAAGGCGCGGGTCTGATTCGTGCGGGGTGGGCATGGGCCACGAGGTGCGGCTAGAGTCACACCTCGGCACAACATCCCTATGATCTGATGCTCCACTGTCCAACGCCCATCGACCCATGCTGACCGTCCATCATCTGAACAACTCCCGCTCGCAACGCGTGTTATGGCTGCTCGAAGAACTTGGCGTGCCGTACGAGATCAAGCGTTACGAGCGCGATCCGAAAACGATGCTGGCGCCGCCCGAACTGCGCGCGGTCCATCCGCTCGGCAAGTCGCCGGTGATTACCGATGACGGCTTCACGATCGCCGAGTCGGGTGCGATCGTCGAGTATCTGATCGGCAAATACGGTGAGGGGCGTTTCGCTCCGGCGCCCGGTACGCCCGAACGACTGCGTTACACCTACTGGCTGCACTATGCGGAAGGCTCGGCGATGCCGCCGCTGCTGCTGAAGCTGGTGGCGCTGCGCATTGCCAGTGCGCCGATGCCGTTCTTCGCCAGGCCGATTGCGCGCAAGATCGCGGCGACGCTGCAAGCGGGTTTCATCGAACCACAACTGAAATTGCATCTCGGCTATATCGACAAGGAACTGAGTGCAACCGGCTGGTTCGCTGGCAACGACTTCACGGCTGCTGACGTGCAGATGAGCTTCCCCCTCGAAGCCGCGACGGCGCGCGGCGGCTTGAGCGGCCAGATTCCCGCGATAGCCGGCTTCCTGAAGCGCATTCACGCGCGGCCGGCCTATCAGCGCGCGCTCGAACGCGGCGGCAGGTACGACATACTCGGCGGCCACTGACGCAACTCGCGGTTTGCAGACCCGGGGTTTCGTAGTGTGCCGCGAAACGCCCGAGTGCTAGACTCAAAAGCTCATTGCCTTCGACGAATTCGTGCCGCCGGTGTCCACCCGGCGGCGGCATATCCGGCAACGGCTCACATCCCTCGAATCCGCTGGATTCCGCCCGAAGCGAACCCGCACGATCGCGGCACAGGAGCGCCCGCATGACTCATCATTCCATTCACGGCAAGCAACGCTGGCTGGCGCTGATCGTGCTTTGCATGGGCGTGTTGATGATCGTGCTCGACACCACCATCGTGAACGTCGCGCTACCGTCCATCGCGGCGGACCTCGGCTTTACCGAAACTTCACTGGTCTGGGTCGTCAACGCCTACATGCTCACGTTCGGCGGCTGCCTGCTGCTCGGCGGACGGCTCGGCGATCTGTATGGACACCGAAAGCTGTTTCTCGGCGGCATTACGCTCTTCATCCTGCTTGTCGCCGCGCGCGCCGTGCAGGGTTTGGGCGGCGCCATCGTTTCGGCGGTGTCGTTGTCGCTGATCATGAATCTGTTCACCGAGCCCGGCGAGCGCGCGAAAGCCATGGGCGTGTACGGCTTCGTCTGCGCCGGCGGCGGCAGCATCGGCGTGCTGCTCGGCGGCCTGCTCACCAACCTGTTGAGCTGGCATTGGATCTTTCTCGTCAATCTGCCGATCGGCATCGCCGTGTACGCACTGTGTGTCGCGCTACTGCCGTCCGCGCGCGGGCATGCTCACGGCGAGCGGCTCGACGTGGCCGGCGCGGTCACGGTCACCGCGTCGCTGATGCTCGCCGTCTACGCGGTCGTCAACGGCAACGAAGCAGGCTGGACCTCGGCGCAGACGCTCGGCTTGCTGTTCACCGCGCTCGCGTTGATGGGCGCGTTCCTGACGATCGAAGCGCGGGTCCAACATCCGCTGATGCCGCTCGGCCTGTTCCGCCTGCGCAATGTCGCGACAGCGAACATAGTCGGCGTGCTGTGGGCCGCCGCGATGTTCGCGTGGTTCTTCATCTCCGCGCTGTACCTGCAGCGCGTGCTCGGCTACCGGCCGTTGCAGGTCGGGCTCGCGTTTCTGCCCGCCAATCTGATCATGGGATTCTTTTCGCTCGGTCTGTCGGCACGCGTGGTGATGCGTTTCGGTCTGCGTCGTCCGTTGGCTATGGGTCTGCTGGTCGCCGCGTGCGGTCTCGCGTGGTTCGCGCGCGCGCCGGTCGACGGCAGCTTCGTGCCCGACGTGCTGCCCGGCATGATCCTGCTCGGCTTCGGTGCAGGCATCGCGTTCAATCCGATGCTGCTCGCCGCCATGAGCGACGTCGATCCGGCCGATTCGGGCCTCGCGTCCGGCATCGTCAACACGTCCTTCATGATGGGCGGCGCACTCGGCCTCGCGGTGCTCGCGAGTCTCGCGGCCGCGCGCAGCGACGCACTGCAAGCCTCGGCCGGCGCGATAGCGGCGCTCAACAGCGGCTATCACGTGGCGTTTCTGTGCGGGGCGATTTTCGCGGCGGCGGCCGGCGTACTCGGCGGCTTGCTGCTGCGGCCGGGCCAAGCCGGCGGCGCGGGCGCTCAGGCCGCGCCGGCATCGGCGCCTTCGGGCGCGGCGGGCAACGAGGCGGCGACAGAAAACTACTGAGCCGCGCGCTGCAACGCTGGATCACACTCCGCGCCGCCAATGCCCCTATTACCTACTATGCCAGTTTGCCGTCACTGCCGGCATTGCCAGATGTCTATAAGAATCAGATAACACGGCAACTATTTTCAGGCGGCGGGCTTGAGGGACAACCGAAACGGACTGTTGCCAATGCGCACGTTTGGGCGAGGCAACCTGGCTCGGATTCGCGTTGGTGGTATATGCGTGCGACCTCGGTACACACAGGCCAAGATATTCACATCGGCCAAGGCACGCCGATGGTCCGTGCTCGACGAGCTTGCGCGACTGGACGGCATTCTGAATCGTGCGCTCGATGCACTAAGCTAGCGTCGCCGCTCCCAAGCCATTGCAACCCAGGAGCGCCCCGATCACAAGCCTACGGGTCAGCCGATCACACGCCGTCCTTCGACAGGATAGTTCGGGTCTGTATAGCCGGGCGTCGACGCATGACCCGGGGGCACCAGACTGTCGACGAACTTTTCGTCGTCCGGTCCAAGTTGCAGCGTCAGCGCTTCGAGATAGCTGTCCCAGTGCGCTTCCGTACGCGGGCCTGCGATGGCGGAACTCACGAGCCTGTTCTGCAGCACCCACGCAATCGCGAACGCAATCGACGTCGTACCGCGTTCAGCAGCATGCGCCGCCACTTTCTGCGCAATGGCCAGCGACTCGGGACGCCACTCGGTCTGCTGGATACGCTTGTCGCCGCGTCCGGCGCGGGAGTCGGCGGGCGGCGCGCCGTCGAGCGCATATTTACCCGTGAGCACCCCACGCGCGAGCGGGCTGTAAGGCACCACGCCGATGCCATAGTGTCCGGCTGCGGGCATCAACTCGACCTCAGCCGTGCGATCGACCATGTTGTACACCGGCTCGATCGCCACGGGGCGATCAATCCCAAGCTGATCGGCAAGGCGCACGACCTCCGCGATGCGCCAGGCGCGGAAGTTGGACAGACCGAAATAACGCACCTTGCCCTCGCGGATCAAATCGCCGACAGCACGCACGCCTTCCTCGAGCGGCGCATCGATGAGCGAGCGATGGAAGTAAAGGACATCGATGTAGTCGGTGGCAAGCCGCTTCAGGCTGGCATCGACCGTCTGGAAGATCCACTTGCGCGATTGGCCCTGCTGGTTCGGACGCGCGTCAGCCGAAGCGGGATAGCCGAACTTCGTCGCGACGACCCAGTCGTCACGTCGTTGCGCAATCGCACGGCCGACGATTTCTTCGGAGCGCCCGGCGTGATAAACGTCGGCGGTATCCAGGAAGTTCACGCCCTGCTCGTACGCCTTGTCGATCATCCGGCGGGACGTGGCTTCATCCGTTTCGCCGCCGAACATCATCGCGCCGATGCACAGCGGCGAAACCTTGAGGGCGCTACGGCCGAGATATCGATAGTCCATCATCTTCTCCATGCAGGCCGGGCCTGCGGTTGCTATCGAAGAGATGATAGGCAGTTGGCATCTAGCGATAAAGCCCCTCAAACCGCTAGGCTTTATGAATCGTGTTCATGAATGAAACAGGCCTTACGGTTTGGTGTCCTCCGGGCGGTAACGCAATGCGTCGATGACAACGGTCATCGCTCGCGAAAACTCCCGCCGGTTGGCGTAATACGCATGCAAGCCGGGGAAAGTCGGACACCAGTCCTCCAGCACCCGGACGAGGCGCCCCGCCGCGACATGAGCCTGCACCAGATCAGCCGGCACATACGCGAGACCGTATCCCGACAGGGCTGCATCGAGCATCTGATAGGTTCCATTGAAGGCAAACTGACCTTCCACCCGCGCCTGAACCGCACGACTGCCCTTTTTCAGTTCCCATGGATAAAAGCCACCGAGAGTTGGCAAACGGAGATTGATGCAGTTATGCGCGGTCAGGTCTTGCGGCTTCCTCGGCAATTCCCGCTCTGCCAGATACCCCGGCGAGCCGACGATCGCCATGCGCATATCCGGCGCAATGCGGACTGCGATCATGTCCTTGGCGACCTGATCGCCGGTGCGAACGCCGATGTCATAACGCTCGGCCACGATATCGGACAGGCCGTAGTCCGTCATGATTTCGACCTTGATCTCAGGATACTTGCGCAGGACTTTCGACAAGCGCGGCCATAGGATGGTTTTGGTCGCGTAGTCGGTGGCGGTGATGCGAATGGTGCCCGCGGGTTTGTCACGAAATTCGGTCACAGCCGCCAGTTCGGATTCGATCTCTTCGAAACGCGGCGCGACAGTGAGCAGAAGACGCTCGCCCGCCTCGGTCGGCGCGACGCTACGTGTGGTGCGGGTCAGCAGGCGCAGCCCGAGCCGGGATTCGAGTGAGCGAATGGTGTGGCTCAAAGCGGATTGCGACACGCCCAGCTGCGCCGAGGCCCGCGTAAAACTGCGCTCGCGCGCGACGGCGATGAAGGCGAGCAGGTCGTTATAGTTTTCGCGGCGCATTAATGAACTCGTTTCATAGGTGTTTGCCGATTCTAGCGTCTAGTCGCGACGGGGTGCCAGAGTTAGATTGGTCAATGTCGCGAAACATCGCTCGCGCCAACGTCGCTCACAAGCGGCTCGTGGCGCGACGGAGCTTCGCAGGCCTGTCAAAAGAGACCTTCGGGCAGAAGGTCGTTTAGCGCCGCCCGCGCTCCGCTGAGGAAATGTTCCATGAAAACTGTCGCTCTGGCGATGCTGGTGCTTTCTCTCGGTTTCGCGGGCTGCTCGCCAATCGAAAGGAAACCAGCTATGCAATCCGATTCCCGTTCCCCCGCCAATTTGCTCGACGGCATGCGTGCGGTGTCGCCCGCCCTCGAACGCTACACGGCCGAGGTCGTGCTGGGCGATCTGTGGAAGCGTCCCCAACTGTCCGCGCGAGACCGCAGTATCGTCACGCTTTCGGTCCTGATTGCACGCAATCAGAGCGCGGAGATGCCCTATTACCTCGACCTGGCGCTCGACAGCGGCCTCAAACCCAGCGAGATTTCCGAGATCATCACGCATCTGGCGTTCTACTCGGGCTGGGCGAATGCGACGTCGGCGGTGAAGGTGACGAATGCTGTCTTCGAGCGACGCGGCATCACGGCAGCGCAACTTCCGCCCGCCTCCGGCGAGCTTCTCCCGCTCGACGAAGCTGCCGAAGCGCAGCGCGATAAAACGGTCGCGCAGAACTTCGGCGCCGTGGCGCCGGGGGTCGTCCAGTTCACGCGAGACGCGCTGTTCCTGGACCTCTGGCTAAGGCCCGAACTCGCGCCGCGAGATCGCAGTCTCGTGACCGTCAGCGCGCTCGTTGCCGCAGGTCAGGTTGCGCAACTGACCTATCACCTCAACCGGGCCATGGATAACGGCCTGACCCCGGCGCAGGCTTCGGAAGCCATGACGCAACTGGCGTTCTATACGGGTTGGCCCAACGTCTTTACCGCACTGCCTGTCGTCAAGGACGTCCTGGAAAAGCGGCCCGGTTAGGAGTTAATACGGGAACCTGACCAATTGCTCGATGGCGAGCTTTGCCTCGCAGATTCAGCACCGGCTCGCACTTCGTCAAAGTGGACACACTCCGCCGTTGGGACTTTCCGGCGGCATCAACCCGATCTCATGACGTGCGCGTAGCGCCGACGGGATCAGCAGCATGCGCAGGATGTGCACGGTGTTGGTCAGCGGCGTCGGGTTTTCGAACGGATGCGGCGTTCATGCCGAAGAAGCCACCGCCGTCCGCGCCGAGGTGAATAAAAACGACATGCGAATGTCAAACCGGAGCGCGGGCTCCGCAAAAGGCGTGGTCGCCGTCGCCCATAAAAGCATCGTTATCGGGCTCGCATCTGCATCGGCACACACTACACTTGGAGACGGATCAACCGGTTGATCGTCGGCGCGCCGCGTCGAGTCGAGCTTATTCACCCGTCACGGAGGAAGAATATGTGCCCGGTATTCGTCGATGTAGCGGAGCAAAAGCGCCTGAACGACTCGCGTGAGTCGCACGTACCGTGGAAGAAATGGGGCCCCTATCTCAGCGAGCGGCAATGGGGAACGGTGCGCGAGGACTACAGTGACAACGGCGATGCCTGGAACTACTTCACCCATGACCATTCGCGCTCCCGCGCCTACAAGTGGGGCGAAGACGGGCTAGGCGGACTGTGCGACGACCAGCAGCGGCTATGCTTCGCGCTCGCGTTATGGAACGAGCGCGACCCGATACTGAAGGAGCGGCTCTTCGGCCTCACCAACAGCGAAGGCAATCATGGTGAAGACGTGAAGGAGTATTACTTCTACGTCGACAGTACGCCCACGCATTCGTACATGAAGTACCTCTATAAATATCCGCAGCGGGAGTATCCGTACCGCGATCTGGTCGAGACCAACCGGACGCGATCGCGCGAGGAGATGGAATACGAACTGCTCGACACCGGCATCTTCGACGATGACCGCTATTTCGACGTGTTCGTCGAATATGCGAAGGCAGCCCCGGAAGATACCCTCGTGCGGATTACCGTGCACAACCGCGGACCGCAGGCGGCGCGGCTGCAGGTCTTGCCGACGCTCTGGTTCCGCAACACATGGTCGCGAGGCGAGGACGATCGCAAGCCGTCGCTGCACGACGCGGGCGCCGGCGTCATTCAGGCCATCCATCATGATCTGGGCGAATACTGGCTTCATTGCGAAGGCGCGCCGCAGACGCTGTTCACCGACAACGAAAGCAATGCGCAGCGCCTGTGGAATCAGCCCAACGCTTCGCGCTTCGTGAAGGACGCGTTCCACGACTACGTGATCTCGGGAAAGCGCGACGCCGTCAATCCCGCCGGTACGGGGACCAAGGCCGCGGCCCATTACACCTGCGACGTGCCCGGCGGCGGCAGCGCGATTATCCGCTTGCGCCTCGCCCCAACCCGGCTCGACGACGCCTTCGGCGACTTCGAGCAGATCTTCGATAGCCGCCTCGCCGATGCCAACGAGTTCTACGAACGCATTACGCCCAGATCGCTAACCGAAGATCAGCGGCGGGTGCATCGCCAGGCTTTGGCGGGCATGTTATGGGGCAAGCAGTACTACTACTTCGATCTCGAACTCTGGCTGCGCGAGCACGGCAGTCACCCGTTGCTCGACTCCGCGCGGCGCGATGTGCGCAACACGGAGTGGTTCCACATGTTGAATGCCGATGTGATCTCCATGCCGGACAAGTGGGAGTATCCGTGGTACGCGGCCTGGGACCTGGCCTTCCATACGATCGCGCTCGCGCAGGTCGATTTCGATTTCGCCAAAGAACAGTTGCTGCTGATGCTGCGTACCCTGTATGTGCATCCGAGCGGCCAGATTCCCGCCTACGAGTGGAACTTCAGCGATGTGAATCCGCCGGTCCACGCCGCCGCCACGCTCTGGCTGTACAAGTACGAGAAAGAACTGGGACGCGCCGACCCGCGTTTCCTGGAGCGCTCGTTCCAGGGGCTGATGCTCAATTTCAACTGGTGGGTCAATCGCAAGGACCCGACGGGCCGCAACGTGTTCGCCGGCGGCTTTCTAGGTCTCGACAACATCGGCGTGTTCGATCGCAGCGCGCAGCTTCCCACCGGCGGATCGCTCGAACAGGCGGATGGGACGGCGTGGATGGCGTTCTATTGCCAGACCATGCTGGAGATGGCCATCAATCTGACCGACTACGACGCAATCTACGAGGAAGTCGCGTTCAAGTTCGTGCAGCATTTCATGTGGATCGCCTACGCGATGGACCGGCGCGGCGAACATGAGGACGAGATGTGGGACGAGCAGGACGGCTTTTTCTATGACCTGCTGCGTCTTCCCGACGGGAAGACGCAGCGCCTGAAGATAAGGTCACTGGTTGGGTTGCTGCCGCTGTGCGCGTCGACGGTATTCGAAGCGCACTCCCTCACGCGCTATCCGAAGCTGGTGGAGCTGATCGCGCAGTTTCGCAAACGCTACCCCGAGCTGATCGCCCAGGTTACCCCGACCGACGCCGGTTTCATCGGCTACAACGAACGCAGGCTTCTGTCGATCCTGAACAAACGCAAGCTCGAACGGGTGCTCGCCTACATGCTCGACGAGAAGGAGTTCCTCGGGCCGCACGGCATCCGTTCGCTCTCGCTGTATCACCTGGAACATCCGTACGTGATCCACCTCGGCGGACAGGACTACACGGTGCAGTACCTGCCGGCCGAATCGAATACGGGCATGTTCGGCGGCAACTCCAACTGGCGCGGACCAGTATGGATGCCGGTCAATCTGTTGATCGTCCGCGCGCTGGTGAACCTGTACAGCTTTTTCGGCAATGACTTCAAGGTCGAATGCCCGACCGGCTCGGGCCAGCACCTGACGCTCTTCGAAGTGGCGCAGGAAATCGTGCGCCGCCTGACGAGCACGTTCCTGCGCGATGCCGACGGCAAACGGCCGGTCTATGGCGGCACGCAGAAATTCCAGAACGATCCGCACTGGCGCGACCTGATCCTGTTCTATGAATATTTTCACGGTGACAACGGCGCAGGACTCGGCGCCAGTCATCAGACGGGCTGGACGGGTCTTGTCGCACCGATGCTCGACCTGTTCGGGCGCGTCGACGCCAAAACCGCGCTGGAAATCGATCGTGGCCGCGTGATGTCGCAGGTCGTCAGGGAACAGGTGGGCGGAGAGGACAGCGGCCAGCAATGAGGAAAGCAAAATGTCCGACGTACGCTACCCGTCGCTGTACCAGATCAACACACGCGTCTGGCTGACCGATCTGTCTCGCGCCCTCGGCAGGCGCGCGACACTCGACGATATTCCGGATGCCGAACTGGACCGCCTCGCCGAGCTGGGCTTCGACTGGGTCTGGCTGCTGAGCGTCTGGCAGACCGGCCCGGCGGCTCAGGCGATCTCGCGCGCGCATGCCGGGTGGCGCCGCGAATTCGCCGAGACGCTGCCGGATCTCGCAGACGACGACATCGCCGGGTCCGGGTTCGCCATCCAGGCCTACACGGTTCATCGCGATCTGGGCGGCGCCGAGGCGCTCGCCCGCTTGCGGCAGCGCATGCAGCAACGCGGCCTGAAGCTGATGCTCGACTTCGTGCCGAATCACATGGCGCCGGACCACGACTGGATCGACACGCATCCGGACTATTTCGTCCCCGGCAGCGAGGCGGACCTGGCTCGCGCGCCGCACAACTATTGCCGGGTGCAGACGAAGAACGGACCGCTGATATTCGCGCACGGCAGGGACCCGTACTTCGACGGATGGCCCGACACGCTGCAGCTCAACTACGGCAATCCGGCGTTGCAGCAGGCGATGATCGACGAGTTGAAAAGGATCGCCGGGCAATGCGACGGCGTGCGTTGCGACATGGCGATGCTGGTTTTGCCCGACGTGTTCGAGCGGACCTGGGGTATCCGCACCGAGCCCTTCTGGCCGAAGGCGGCCGAAGCCGTGCGACGCGAGCATCCACGCTTCCTGCTCATGGCGGAGGTGTATTGGGATCTCGAATGGACGATGCAGCAGCAGGGTTTCGATTACGCCTACGACAAGCAGTTGTACGACCGCCTGCGCGATACGCATGCACGACCGGTGCGTGAGCACTTGTACGCCGGGCTCGATTACCAGGACAAACTGGCCCGCTTCCTCGAAAACCACGACGAGCCCCGCACCGCGGCCACCTTCGAACCCGCCATGCATGAGGCAGGGGCCATCGTCACGTTTCTTTCGCCCGGTTTGCGCTTCTTCCACCAGGGGCAATTCGAGGGCCGCAAAAAGCGGATTTCGCCGCATCTGGTGCGCGCGCCGCAAGAACCTGTCGACGCAAGCGTGCAGGGGTTCTATGTGAAGCTGCTGGCGGCGCTGCGGCAGCCGGTCTTCCGGGACGGCACGTGGAGCCTGATCGAACTCGTGCCGGCATGGGATGGCAACTGGACTTCGGATTGCTTTATTGCGTGGTGCTGGCAGCGGGACGATGGTGAGCGGCGGCTCGTCGTGGTCAACTACGCCGGTAACCAAAGCCAGTGCTATATCCGGATGCCGTTTGTCGACGTGATCGGCCGTACGGTGCGGCTAAGGGACTTGATGGGATCGGCGAGTTTAGATCGCGACGGTGATGAGGTCGCCACGCGTGGCCTTTATCTGGATCTGCCGCCTTGGGGTTATCACGTCTTCGAGGTGACTGCCGCCACCTAAAGAAAGTTGCGCCGATAACGCAAATGCTATCGGCCCATCCAGTTTCGGCATTGGAGTCGAAACACTTCCGCCCGTACACTTGCCATTGAGTACTTACGTAAGCGAGCGTCGCGCAACGTGAGGCAGGCAACCCTAACGATGAATGGCCGCCCAAGGCCATCTGGACGGAGACACGCGTTGGACAAACCCATCCTTTCCGTATCGGCCACCGCGACACAACCCGCTCGCATCGGTTACCGCTGGCACGTACTGTTCTGGCTGCTCGTCGGCGGCATCATCAACTATCTCGATCGTGCAAGCCTGTCGATCGCCGCACCCGGCATGATTCAGGAGCTTGGCCTGACGCGGACCCAGATCGGACTGCTGGGGAGCGTGTTCGCGTGGACCTATGCATTGATGCAACTGCCGGCAGGATGGTTGATCGATCGATTCGGCGCGAAGCGGGCGTACGCGCTCGGCATGATCTGGTGGAGTGTCGCCACCTGGTTGACCGGCGTGGTGGGTTCGATCTCCGCCTTGCTGGTGATGCGCGCGTTGCTTGCCGTGGGCGAGGCACCCTGCTGGCCGACCGCGGCAAAGATCACCGCCGCGTGGTTCCCGGCCAAAGAGCGCGGTTTCGCGACGGGCATCTGGGACTCCTCATCGAAGTGGGGACCCGCGCTCGCGCCTGCCGTGCTCGTCGCTCTGATGATCGCGTTCGGCTGGCGCTCGCTATTTCACGTGACGGGCGCATTCGGGATCGCGTTTGCGCTCCTGTTCCTCGTGCTGTATCGCAATCCACGCGACAGCAAACGTTTATCGAAAGGCGAACTCGCGTATATCGAGGCGGGCGGCGGCGGTCACGAACGCTCGCTGGCGAGTTCTTCGCTCAAGTGGCGCTGGCTATTCGTGCGCCGCAGCGTGTGGGGCATGATTCTCGGCTATTTCTGCGTGATCTGGCTCTGGAACATCTTCCTCGTGTTTCTGCCTCTGTATCTTCTCGACCGCTTTCATATCTCGTTCGCGCAACTCGGCGTCGTCGCGGGCATCCCTTGGGTGGGCGGCGCACTGGGCGAAATCGCGGTGGGCTACCTGGCGAAGAAGCTCGTCGATCGCCAGCTCGCGTCGCCGATCGGCGCGAAGCGGCTGTTGATCGCGTGCTGCGCGGTGGGTGCCGGCGTGTGTGCGATGGCGCTGCCTTTTTCCCATTCGCTGAATGCGACACTCGCGCTGTTCACCGTAGGCCTCGCCTTCCTTGCCGCGATGATCGGATCGGCATGGGCGCTCGCGGCAGATATTGCGCCGTCGTCGATGGTTGCGTCGGTGAGCGCGATCCAGAACTTCGGCGGCTATTTCGGCGGAGCGTTTTCGCCGCTCGTCGCGGGCTTTATCGTCGACACGACGGGCTCTTATGCGCTCGCCTTCATCTCGGGCGGCATCATCGTCGTCTGTGCGGCGCCGTTCTACTGGTTCATGGCTCGCAAGCCGATCGTTGAAGATGTCGCTGTGGCGCAAGGCTGATTTTTAAGCGCTATCAACAGGCGCGACTGCTGCTGGCGCTCAGGCGGCTCGCGCATGGTGAAAAGATCATCCCGGTCGCGATGGATCATGGCTACACAAGCCGAGCGCTTTCGCCGCCATGTTCAAGCGACCCTTCGGCGTGGGGCCATCGGCGTTTTATGCATGGCGGCGAAGCACACTGCCTCATACTTTCGATGCCACTGGGGGCGGCAATGCAGCCAGCCTCAAATACTCGACACCGTCCGCGAATGCCAACGTGGACTGACGTCCATCGCGCAGCCGGATACTGATCGTCCGATCACGCTCATCGCGCGAGCCGAGCACGACGAGGATCGGCACCTGCTTCTCGCGCGCATCGACGATCTTTTTTTCCAGGCGTTCGGGGCGACTGTCGAGCAGCGCTCTGATACATGCATCGTCGAGCGCCTGCATGAGCTCCTCGGCGTAGGCGAGGTTTGCATCGCTAATCGTCGCGATCGCAACCTGCTCGGGCGCGAGCCACACCGGCAGCCCGCCTTCGTGATGTTCTAGCAGCATCGCGATGAAGCGCTCCATGCTGCCGAGCACCGCGTGATGGATCAACACGGGCCGCTCGCGTTCATTGCGCTCGTTGACGAATTCCGCGTCGAGCCGCTCGGGCAGCACGAAGTCGAGTTGGATCGTGCCGCATTGCCAGCTTCGCGCGCGGCTGTCCGTCAGATGGAATTCCAGTTTCGGCCCGTAAAACGCGCCCTCTCCTGCGCGCACGTCGAACTCCAGACCGGCCGCGCGCGCCGCCTTCGCCAACGCGTCTTCCGCGCGATCCCACGTTGCATCGCTGCCCGCTCGCAATGACGGCCGCGTCGCAAGCGCAACCTTGAAATCCGGAAAGCCGAGGTCCGCATACATCGCTCGCAACAGCGAACAGAAGCGCCCCACTTCGGCTTCGATATGCGAATGCGCGCAGAACACATGCGCATCGTCCTGAACGAAAGCGCGCGTACGCTTCAAGCCTTCGAGCGATCCCGAAGGTTCGTCGCGATGACAGGCGCCGAACTCGCTATAACGAACCGGCAATTCGCGGTACGAACGCACGCGCTGATTGAACACCTGCACATGGCAAGGGCAACTCATCGGTTTCAGACAGAGCGCGCGTTCTTCCTGCGCATCGTCGAGCGAATACATCGCCGCACCGAACTTCTCCCAGTGCCCGCTCTTTTCCCACAGCGAACGCGCGAGCAACTGCGGCGTGCGAATCTCACGAAAGCCGGCGCGCCGCATGCGCACGCGCACATACTCTTCCAGCACGCGATACAGCACCCAACCCCGCGGATGCCAGAAAACCATGCCGGCGCCTTCTTCCTGCTGATGAAAAAGGTCGAGTTTGTTCCCGAGTACACGATGATCGATGTCGTTCACAGTCCTGCTCCGTTTGCTCGAATACCGTCGATGAAAGCCGCAAACGGAGGGTCAGAAATGCCAAAGGCCCCGTCCGTTTCCGGCGGGGCCTTTGGTGGTTTGCCACTGCTTTCTACTGCTAGCGCGTGCAACCTCCAGACGACCCGCCTGTGAAGGTGGTCGTCGGGGTGGTAACGGCAGCGAGGAGAATCGGGTGGAAGTCCATGGGCTCACAGTAATCCATCTTGCGACGGCGCGTCAATCGCCATCACGGCACGCGCTGGCCACAACCATACGATAGACGCTACGATATGCGTTTGGTCCGCCATCCCCCTCACTTCATCGAGCGTTGCCTTGACTATCCACATCCGCCCCGCGACCGCAGCCGACGCTGCCCTGATTCTTCGCTTCATCACCGAACTCGCGGTGTACGAGAAGGCCGAACACGAAGTCGTCGCCAACGTCAAAGATATCGAAGCGAGTCTGTTCTCCGCCGATGCACCGGCGAAGTCGCTCATTTGCGAAATGAACGGCGAGCCGGTCGGCTTCTGCGTCTACTTCCTTTCGTACTCCACGTGGCTCGGCAAGCAGGGGCTTTATCTGGAAGACCTGTACGTATCGCCGGCATCGCGCGGCAGCGGCGCGGGCAAACAGATGCTG
Source organism: Paraburkholderia fynbosensis (assembly GCF_902859935.1). Taxonomy (GTDB): domain Bacteria; phylum Pseudomonadota; class Gammaproteobacteria; order Burkholderiales; family Burkholderiaceae; genus Paraburkholderia; species Paraburkholderia fynbosensis. The sequence goes on along the minus strand of NZ_CADIKI010000015.1, from coordinate 144,258 downwards.
CGCCACCTCGCGCAGATTGCGTGCGACACCGGCTGCGGCCGCTTCGAATGGAGCGTACTCGACTGGAACGAGCCGGCCATCGGCTTCTATGAATCGATCGGCGCGAGCGCGCAAAGCGAATGGGTGCGCTACCGCCTGGCCGGCGATGCGCTGAAGGCGTTCGCCGAAGGCGACGCGTAGAAGACGGAAAGTGTCTGCGATGCAAACAGGCGGCGTGCCAACGCCGCCGGTCGAACATCACTGCGCCGAACCGCTCGCCGGCGTCACTTCGAACCCGTCGCCAGTGGCGAAGAACGTTCCACCGGCCACGTAATGACAGGTGCGCAGATCGGGGTCGTCGCCGAAATGCCAGCGGTTATTCGAGTACACGCGGCTGTCCGCATACGCGGCGACCACTTCACCGATGATCAGATCGTGCCGTTGGCTATCGTCCGGAATCACCTTGCACTCCATCCACGTGATACAGCCGGCCACCATCGGCACGTCGATATTTTGCGCGGGGAAGGTGTCGAGGTCGAATGCGGAAAACTTGTCGACGTCGGCGCCCGCGTTGCTGCCCACTGCCAGCGTCTGCGCGGCGAATCCGCGGCTCGGCAGTTGCAGCCCGAACACGCCGCTCGCTTCGATCAATTGCCGCGTGAGCGTACGGCTGTCGACCACGACGACCACCTTCGGCGGGTTGAAGTCCAGCGGCATCGCCCACGACGCCGCCATCACGTTGGAGCGGCCGCCGTGCGCGCTGGTGATGATCGTGACCGGTCCATGATTCAGCAACTGCGTCGCCCGCGACAACGCCACGGGTTCTCGGGTGACTTTCATACGTCCTTGTTTGTGTCGAACTGGGATGACGGGAATTGTAGCGGGGTCATGGGGTGCGGGTGTGGGGCGCTGCATGGTCTATGGAGCCTCTTCCGGGCCCCGGTTCCAGGCGAGAATGTGCCACCACCCGCAACTAGAGAGAAGCCATGCGCATCGCCTGCCTGCATACCGCCGACAGCCATATCGCCCTGTTCGACGCGACCGCGCGCGCCGTCTCGCCCACGCTCGAATTGACGCATGAGGTGCGCGCGGACCTGCTCGCAGCCGCGGAGCAAGCCGGCGGCTTGACCGAAGCCATCGCGATGCAAACACGGGCATCGCTACTCGCGCTGCGCAGCGGCTCACATGCTGTGTTGCTCACCTGCTCGACGCTCGGTCCAGCCGTGGATGACGCGCTCGCCAAACAATGCGCACCGGTGCCCGTCGTGCGAACCGATGCGGCCCTCGCGCAGCGCGCGCTCGCGCACGGCGGCAAAGTCGTCGTGCTATGTACCGCCTCGACTACGCTCGAACCCACTGCGAGCCTTTTTATCGAAGCCGCAAAGGGGACCGCCGCGGAGGTCGACGTTCGTCTGATCAGCGGCGCGTGGGATCTGTTCAAGGAAGGAGCTTTGCCGGCGTATTTCTCGGCGATCGCCGCCGCAGCGGACGCCGCTTACGCAGATGGCGCAGATGTCATCGCGCTGGCGCAAGCATCAATGACAGGTGCGGCGGAGCGCGTCACGCGCGGCGCGATACCGCTTACCAGTCCGCAATCCGGCCTTGCCGCCGCCATGGCAGCAGCCGCGCTCGCCGCCGAGGCACTCGAACCGAAGTAAAGACAAGCCCAACCGCCAGGACGGCAGCCCGCGAGCGGCCGCCCCGCGCGTCAATCAATGCGGTGCTTTACCGTTGGGCACGGCGTCGAGCGGTTTGTGCTGTTCTTCGCCGAGTCCCGGGAAGAACGCGTTCCATGCGGCACGCACGCCTTGGGCCGCGGTGGCTTCGGCGGCGATCGAGTCGGTCTCGCCCTCGGCGGCTCCCGATGGGTCCGCGGACAAGCCGCGCCAGTGCGTGAACACCAGCAACGGTTTTTCGGTCCACGTGCCTTCGCCAAATTTCGCAAACGCCGTGTCCCCGCTCGTCAACTGCACCTCGTACCAGCCGTCACGGACGGGTGCGTGGGCGGCAAGCTCAAACCACGGGGTCGGTTCGATTTCCTTCATGTCGTCTCCGGTCAGATGAATCGTCAAAGATTACCAACAACAAAAGCTTTCTTCGCGCCCGAGCCTGACAGCGGCCCGCGACGCGCCGCTCGCGCGATGGTGCGATGCTGCGCACCGGGCATGTCCTGCGGGCGATCCGCCAACGTCGGACAATGTCCGACGCGTCGAAATCGCCGCGCATAAACGACACGATAGCGCGACATGGGGCACGCGGACAAACGCAAAAACTCACTTGCGCGAGATGGCGGCCGGCACGACCGTCGAGACGCCCGTCAGGCGGCTGTCGACGCGGTCTTTGACCCATGTTTCAGCGCGCGCCGCGGCTTGCCTTCCAGTTCGCGAGCGAGCGTGGCCAGCGCGTCGACAGCGGGCGCCAGCCGCTCGGCGGGCGTGTTGCCGTAGCCGATCACCAGTCCGTTCGTTTCAACCCGCTGCTGCAATGCGAAACCGGAAAGGGCACGCGGATTGAGCCCCTTAGCGAGCGCGCGTTCGACGAGGGTTCGATCGGCCACCTGCGCAGGCAGGCGCAACGTCAGATGCATGCCACAGTCGCCGCCCAGAATCCGTGCCCGCGCGAAGTGCGCGGTGAGCGCATCGCGCAGCGCCTGCTGGCGCTCGCGGTATAGACGCCGCATCCGCCCGAGATGCCGCCCGAACTCGCCGCTGTCGATGAAATGCGCGAGCGCCAGTTGCTCCAGCCGATGCCCGCCGCGCAGCATCTCCTGCAACGCGACGGCGGTGTGCTCGGCAATCGCCCGCGGCAACACCACGAAGCCGATGCGCAGCGCCGGAAACATCGTCTTGCTGAACGAGCCGACGTACAGCACCGGGGCGTCGTCGACGAGGCCTTGCATGCTGGCGATCGGCTCCCCGGTGTGGCGGAATTCGCCGTCGTAGTCGTCCTCGATCAGCCACGCGCCGCAGCGCCGCGCCTGCGCGATCAGCTCCAGACGGCGCGCCACCGACAACACCGCCCCCGTCGGATACTGATGCGCGGGTGACGTGTAGATCAGTTTCGGCGGCTGCGCGAGCCACGCGCTGGCAGGCGCGGCCATGCCTTCGGCGTCGACGGGCATTGGCAGCGTGCGCAGATCGCCGAGATTGAACGCGGCCTTCGCGCCGCGATAGCCGGGGTCCTCGACCCACGCGAGGTCGCCGGGATTGGTGAAGAGCCGTACGCACAGGTTCAGCGCCTCCTGCGCACCCTCGGTGATCACCACCTGTGCGCCGTCGCAGCGCACACCGCGCGCCATGCGCAGATGCGCGGCGATCGCGTCGCGCAGCGCCGGTTCGCCGGCCGGCGTGCCGTAGCCAAGGGCGAGCGGCAATGCGCGGTCCATCGAACGTTCGAGCGCGCGCCGCCACGCGCCCAGTGGGAAGCGGTCCAGCGCGGGCGTGCCCGGCGTCAGCGGAAAAGTGTTGTCGGCATGGGTGCGGGTCGCCGCGAACTGGGCGACGCGCGCCGCGTAAGCCACGTCTGGCGCGGCCGATCGAACCGGCGCTTCGCCGCGCGCGGCCGGGCTGGAAAGCGGGCTCACGCGGGTGCCCTTCTTGTCCGCGACCACGTACCCGACGGCGGCCAGATGCTCGTAAGCGATCACTACCGTGTTGCGCGACACGCCCATTTCCGCAGCGAGCAAGCGTGACGATGGCAGCAGGGAGCCGGCGGCGAGGCGCCCCGTGAGGATCGCCTGCTGCAAGCGCTCGATCAACTGCTTTTGTAGCGGCGCGGGCTTCGTCGCGCCGCCGTCGGCACTGCCGGCTTCGGGCGGGCGAGCAAGCGGGCCTATGATCTCGATCATCGCGGGCTGGATCTATCGAAAGGGCTTGTGTTGGATCTTTTTAACATACCACGTTTGCCGTATCGTTCATGATCATCGACACGCACTCACGAACCTTCACGAACCACGGAGAGCAGACATGGAACCCAGACGTAACGCGTTCGACCAACCGATCGGCATGCCCGTGCCGAACTGGAACGGCGCCCGGGCGCCCGGCCGCGAACCGCTGGTCGGCCGCTATTGCCGGATCGAGCCGGTGGACGTCGAGCGTCATGCCGAAGATCTGTACGACGCGTACAGCTCGGCCGCCGATGGCCGCGACTGGACCTACCTCGCGGTGGGTCCGTTCGACAGCCTCGCCGCGTACCGCGAGCATCTGACGCGCGCCGCCGCGTCGACGGACCCGCTGCATTACGCGGTCATCGACCTCGCGACCGGCAAGGCGGTCGGCACGCTGGCGCTGATGCGCATCGATCGGGCGAACGGCGTGATCGAAGTCGGCCACGTCACGTATTCGCCGCGCCTGAAGCGCACGCGCATTGCCACCGAAGCGATGTTCCTGCTGATGAACCACGTGTTCGATGCGCTCGGCTACCGGCGCTTCGAATGGAAATGCGATTCGCTGAACGAGCCCTCGCGCGCCGCCGCGTTGCGCTACGGCTTCACGTTCGAGGGGATCTTCCGCCAGGCGATCGTGTATCGCGAACGCAATCGCGACACCGCGTGGTTCTCGATCATCGATGGTGAATGGCCCGCGCTGCGAGCCAGCTATACGCGTTGGCTCGACACGGGCAATTTCGATGCGCAGGGGCGGCAGGTTGAGCGGTTGGTGGATCTGATCGGGCGGGAGCGGGCGGCGGGTGGCTGAGCGTTGACGCACGCGGTGCGTGGTACCAGCATAACGGGTGGCGGCGCACGCCGCACGCCGCAAAGCATGGCAGGCGAACGGACTTCGCCCTACACTGCGCCGATACGTTTGCACGAGTTTGCGTGAGCGCGTCTCGCGCCTCCTTGCCCCGTCCGTCACCACCCCAGCCGATGAAACCCCGCCTGCGCTACCTCAGCGCACTGCTCATCAACGTCGCCCTGCCCTGGCTCGCCTACCGGCTCGCGCTCCCGCACTGGGGCCAGCTCGGCGCGCTGAGCGCGTCGGCGCTGCCGCTGATCGCCTGGATGAGCTTGGACCTGCTGCGCTACCGTCATTTCGACGCACTCAGCGCACTCGTGCTGGCGGGCATCGCGCTATCTCTGCTGGCGCGGCTCATCCGCGGCGATGCCCGCATGCAGCTGATCGAAGACCCAATGGTGTCGGGACTCGTCGGCGCGTCGTTCCTCGCATCGCTCGTATTGCGGCGGCCGCTGGTGTTCTATCTGGCCCGCTCGACGATGTCGCGCGAAGACCATCGCAGCGCCGCGAGCTTCGAGCGGCACTGGCGAGAGCGCCCGACCCTCGCCGCCTATATCCGCCTGATGACGCTCGTGTGGGGCATCGGCATGGTCGGCGAAAACCTCTTGCGCAGTGCCATCGTGTGGCAATGGCCGAACGATCCGCGTTCGGCGCTCGCCTCAAACCTGCTGCGTTACGGCGTCTATGCCGCGCTGACGCTGTGGACCTTCTGGCTGCGCCGCCGCATCAAGCAGGACGCGCTGCGTTATCCGCGCGATGACGAAGCCCCCGCCAGTCCGCTCGCCAGCCCTTGAACTTCACCGTCACGCCAGTTCAAGAAACCGCGTGAGGCAAGGATTGCGGTTCGCGGGCGACCACGCCAACACCTGTTCGATCAGCGGCGCGTCGACCAACGGCCTGAACACCACGCCCGCGAGTTGCGCCTTGCGCATCGACGACGGCACCAACGCGACGCCCACGCCTTCGTCGACGAGACTCAGGACCGTCTGCTGCAACTGCACCTCGAAGCGGATATCCGGCTCGAAGCCGCCCGAGCGGCAATGTTCGAGGATCGTCGCGCGCAGACTCGGCGCGACGTCCTCGGACGCGAGCACGAACGGCTCGCCCGCCAGTTGCCCGATCTTCAGACGCCGCGCGCGGGCGCGTGGATGGCTGCGCGACAGCGCGACGCACAACGGCTCGCTGAGAATCGTGCGGGTGGCAAGGCCCTTGTCGGGCACGTTCGGGAACATGATGGCCGCGTCGATCTGACCGGCGAGCACCTGCGCGGCGAGATCGTTCGACACGACTTCGCGCAGATTCAACGCAACCTCCGGATACGCGACGCCGAAGACCCGCGCATAGCCGGGCACGACGCTATACGCGGAACACATCGTGAAGCCGATCGAGAGCTTGCCCGCGTCGCCGTGCGCGGCGGCCTGCGCATTGCTGACCGCCTGTTCCACCGACGCGAGAATCGCCTTCGCGTCGGCGTAAAAGCGCTCGCCGGCCGCGGTCAGCGTGACGCTGCGCGGGCTGCGCTCGATCAACGTCACGCCGAGATTCGCCTCCAGCGCCGCCAGTTGCCGGCTCAACGGTGGCTGCGACAGGTTCAGACGCGCCGCCGCACGGCCGAAATGGCGCGTCTCGGCCAGTATCACGAAGTAGCGCAGCGGCTTGATATCGATCACGATGCACTCCTGCCGGATGCCGATGCAAAAAAGGTATTGTCGGAGCCAGAAAACAGTATTGGATTGTATCAACGCAAGCCACTACGCTCGCGGATTGTCTGTCCGATCACACTTTCCGCACCGATGTTAGCCACCCTCGAGATTCTGCTTCCCGTCTTCGGCCTGATTTTCGCGGGCTTTGCATGCCGCCGCAGCGGCGTGCTCGGACCGAACTCTGCGTCGGAACTGAATCGCTTCGTGGTCTGGCTCGCGCTGCCCGCCCTGCTGTTCGACACGATGGCGCACGCCACCTGGCGGCAGTTGTACCAACCCGCCTTCGTCGCGACCTTTTCGATTGCGTGCGTCAGCGTGTTCGTGCTGATCCTCGCAACGCGGCTGCTGAGCGGCCAGCATCTCGCCGACGCCAGCGTCGATGCGATTGCGGCGTCGTATCCGAACACCGGCTATATCGGCTTTCCGCTCGGCATGATCGCGTTCGGCCAGGCGAGCCTGACGCCGACCACGATCGCGACGATTCTCGTCGCTTGCGTGCTGTTCGCGTTGGCGATCGTGCTGATCGAAGTCGGCTTGCAGACCGAACGCACACCGCACAAGCTCGGCCTGAAAGTGCTGGGCTCGCTCGCGCGCAATCCGCTGATCGTGTCGCCGATCGCGGGCGTGCTGTTTGCGAGCCTGCACGTCGCGATGCCGGCGAGCGCGGAGACATTTCTGAAACTGCTGGCCGGCGCGGCGAGTCCGTGCGCGCTGGTGAGCCTCGGCCTGTTCCTCGCGGAGAAGCGGCCATCGGGTGCTGGTGCTGGTGGCGTTTCGCTGCTGCTGAGCGGCGTCAAGCTGCTGGTGCAGCCCGCGCTGACGTGGTGGCTCGCGGCGCGTGTGTTCGGGCTATCGTCGATGCTGGTGGAAATGGCGGTCGTGCTGGCCGCGCTGCCGACCGGCACGGGACCGTTCATGCTCGCGGAGTTCTACCGGCGTGAAGCACACATCACGTCGCGAACCATTTTGCTGTCGACGGTGGGCTCGGTGGTGACGTTGTCGTTGCTGCTGCTGGTGATGGGCCATCGCACCTGAGCCGCCGCGTACGGTGCGTGAATCTTGCTCGCCGTCAATCGAAGCACGGGCTGCAACTGGTACGCAGATCGGCGGCACGCACCTAGGCGCAGCACGCCGACGCTATCGCCCGAGCGCTCCCGCCGGCACGCGCGACGCGGTTCCTGCGACGACGTACACCTCATCCCCACCTCGCGCTATGCTTCGCACACGGGCCGGCCAGGCCCGCGATCCCGACACGCGAAGCGCGACCTTCTCGACCCGCCGTGCCCAAAGCCCGCCCACCCGAACTCCACGACGATGCCGACGCCCGCTCGCTCGCGCGTCACTATCCGCGCGGCCTGCGCATCGACCCACATTCGCACACGTGGGCACAAGTGCTGTATGCGGTATCCGGCGTGATGTGGGTCGAAGCCGGCCGGGAAGCGCTCGTCGTGCCGCCGCAGCGCGCGGTCTGGCTGCCGGCCGGCACGGTCCACTCGATCCACATGATGAACGACGTGGAGATGCGCAACCTCTATCTGCATGAGCGCAATGTCGGTCATCTGAGCCGGCGCAGCGACGTGTTCGAGGTCAACAGCCTGCTGCGCGAGCTGATCACGTCCATTGCCGACCATGAGCGCACCCGCGCGCGCGATCAGACCTATCTCGACGCCGCCTACCGTCTCGCCATGCTGGAACTCGCGCACGCGCCGCGCTCGTCGCTGCGCATCGCGCTGCCCGATGCGTCGGACCGGCGGCTCGAAGCACTATGCCGCGCGGTGATCGACAACCCGTCGATCGCGATCAGCTTCGAGCAGCACGCGGCGTCGGTCGGCGCGAGCGTGCGCACGCTCGCGCGGCTCTTCACGCGTGAACTCGGCGTGGGCTTTGCACAATGGCGGCGCCAGGTGCAACTGGCGGTGGCGGTGTCGGGGCTCGCCGAGGGACGCCCGGTTAGCAGCATCGCGCGCTCGCTTGGATTCCAGCCAAGCAGCTTCAGCGACATGTTCCGGCGTGAACTGGGCGCACCGCCGACCGGCTTCGGCCCTGGCGGGACGTTGAGTGAGGCGGCAACCGAGGAGTCGCGGGAAGAGGCGGGAAGAGGCGGGCAACAGCAAGCGTTGAAGAGGCCGCGCCCTGCACATCACCGCAACCACCCATTGTCCGAAATTCGAAAGCGCTTGTCCTGACGCCCGCGTGCCAGTCACCTAGACTACGCTCATCCCGCCGCACGGCGCAGCGTAAATACCCACCTGGAGCGACCCGCGATGAAAGCGATTCAGTTCAAGTCTTTTGGCAATCCGGAGGTGCTCGACTACGTCGACCTGCCGACGCCGCAAGCCGACGCAGGCAGCGCCGTCGTGCGCATCATGGCGGCCTCGGTGAATCCGAGCGACGTCAAGAACGTGTCAGGCCATTTCGAGCACACGGTCCTGCCGCGCACGCCGGGGCGCGACTTCAGCGGCGTGGTGGTCGATGGTCCGCCGGCGTGGCTCGGCGCCGACGTGTGGGGCACCGGCGGCGACATCGGCTTCACGCGCGACGGCACGCACGCGGAGTTCATCCGCATCCCGCTCGCCGGGCTGTCGCGCAAACCGGCCGCACTGACCCACGCCGAAGCGTCCGCGATCGGCGTGAACTTCGTGGTCGCATGGCTCGGCACCGTCGAGTACGCGCAATTGCGGGCGGGCGAAACCATCGCGGTGATCGGCGCGGGCGGCGGCGTCGGCGGCGCGGTGGCGCAGATCGCGAAAGCGCGCGGCGCGCGCGTGATCGCCGTCGATCGTCATCCGCTCGACCCGAACACGCCGGCAGGCCGCCTGACCGACGACTACGTGCCGTTCGACGAACACGTCACCGAGCGCCTGCGTGAGTTGACCGGCGGCGCGGGCGCGGACGTGGTCTACGACACGGTAGGCGGCGTCGCGTTCGAGACCGCGCTGAGCCTCGTCAAACGGCGCGGCCGCGTGCTGGAAATCAGCGGGACGGGCAAGCGTCGCGTCGAGTTCGATCTGATCGACTTCTATCACAATGAGACCCAATTGCTCGGTGTGGACAGCGCGAAGCTCGGTGTCGCGGAATCGGCGCCGTTGATGACGGCACTCGTCGAAGGCTTCGAAAGCGGCAAGCTGACCGGGCCTGCCATCGCGCAGGAGTTTCCGCTCGAACAGGCGCGCGAAGCCTATCAGGCAGTGGCCGGCGGTACGCGCGGCCGCGTCGTCATCCGCATGTGAGCGCCATGGCGGCCCGCCTCCCGCAGAAGGACAACGGAAATGAAAGCCTATTTGCTCTCGCTCGCCGCTGGGGTGGTGGTCGGGCTGCTCTACAGCATGATGGAAGTGAAGTCACCCGCGCCGCCGGCCGTCGCACTGGTCGGGCTGCTCGGCATGCTCGGCGGTGAGCATGTGATTCCACTCGTGCGGACGTGGCTCGCGTCGGGTATTCACTAGAGCGCTTGCGCCTGTGCTGACACCCATCCCTTTTCCGTCGCCGCGCGCCACACGTTAAGATTGAGCCCCTTGCGCCGGCGCCCGGCCCGGTGACGAAGAAAAGCATTGCCTCGGAGAACTGCATGTCAGCAGAATATGAAGTGCATGGTCCGCACGACCATGCCGTCGAACACGCCGGCCGCCACGACGCGGACCCGTTTGCAAGCCGCATGGCCGTGATGACGGCGATCCTCGCGACGATCGGCGCGCTGTGTGCGTACCAGAGCGGCAACAGCGAAAACCTGGCGCTGTTCTACAAGAACGAAGCCGCGATCAAAAAGACCGAAGCGTCGAATCAGTGGAATTACTACCAGGCGAAGGGCGAGAAACAGAACCTCGCCGAACTCGGCGCGGCGCTCTCGGCGGGCAATAGCGACGCCCACGCGAAATTCCTCGCCGACGTCGACAAATACAAGCAGCAGAAAGCGCCGATCCGCGAGAAGGCCGAAGCAATCGAAAAGGAAGTCGTGGACAATGACAGCCGAAGCGAAACGCTGCTGCACGGCCATCATCGCTGGGCGCAAGCTACCCTGCTGATCCAGGTGGCGATTGCGCTATCCGCGATCACCTTGCTGACGCGCAAGAACTGGCTGCGCAATCTGTCGTTCGCCGTGGCGGCGGCCGGTGTGGTGACTGCCGGCGTCGCATTTCTGGCAGCTTGAATTTCACTCGGGCCTGCGCTGCGCACGCGTGGTTCGCTCGGCGCGCCGTGCCGCAGGTGCGCAATCGGGAGTGTCGTATGGTTGATGGTTCCGCCGTTCTCGGCGTTTTCTCGGTGTACATCGCCGGCGTGGTGATTCCCGGCCCGAACTTCGTCGCGGTCGCGCACAAGGCTGCGTCAGCTACGCGTCTCGAGGCGCTGGCTGTGGTCGCCGGCATCGTGCTGGTGAATCTGTTCTGGGCGACTTGCGCGATCCTCGGCGTCGGCATCGTGTTCGCCGCGTTCCCGTGGCTCGCGCTCGCGGTCAAGGTGGCCGGCGCCGCTTACCTGATCTGGTTCGGCGGACGGTTGATCGTCAATGCGTCGGCGGGCAAGCCGGCCCCCACGGTCGATGCGCCGGCAGGCGGCTTCCGCCAAGCATTCGCGCAAGGTTTCGCGACCAACATCGCGAATCCGAAATCGATGGCATTCTTCGCCGCGGTGTTCTCGTCGGCGGCGCCCGCGCATGTGAGCGTCGGCACGTTTGCCGCGATGCTCGGCATGGTGTGCGTCGTCGCGAGCAGCTGGTACGGCTTCGTCGCGCTGACGCTGTCGCATGCGCGAATCGCGTCGGCGTACCGGCGCAGCAAGGCGTGGGTCGATCGAGTGTGCGGCGGCCTGATCGTTGCACTGGGCGTGCGTCAGTTGATCCGCTAGCCCGCTCGCCGACGCTTCAATACGGTTTTCAATGCGCGAGGCCGCGCGCGCGTTCGAGCAGCAAGTCGCGCTCGCGTGCATTGCGCGTCATCGTGGCGGCGCGTTCGAACTCGGCGCGCGCTTCTTCAACGCGTCCGAGTTTCATCAGCAGATCGCCGCGCACGCTGGGCAGCCAGTGATAGTTCGCGAGCGCCGCATCGGCGGCAAGCGCGTCGACGATCTCAAGACCGGCAGCCGGTCCGAACGCCATCCCCACCGCGACCGCGCGGTTCAGCTCGACCACCGGCGACGGCGCCACCTGTGCAAGCGCGTCATATAGCGCGACGATCTGCGCCCAATCGGTATCTTCGGCGCGGCGGGCGCGCGCATGACACGCGGCCAGCGCGGCCTGCAACGCGTACGGACCGCTCGCGCCGCCCAGCGCGTGCGAGTGGTCGAGCGCGGCGAGTCCACGTCGGATCAGCAACGGGTCCCAGCGGCTGCGATCCTGATCGAGCAGCAGCACCGGACGGCCCTGCGCATCGGTGCGCGCGTGCGTACGCGAGGCCTGGACCTCCATCAACGCAACGAGGCCGTACACTTCGCTCTCGCCTGGCACGAGGCCGACGAGCACGCGTCCGAGCCGCAACGCTTCCTCGCATAACGCCGGACGCATCCAGTCGTCACCGGCCGTGGCCGAATAACCTTCGTTGAAGATCAGATAGATCACCTGCAGCACCGACGCAAGCCGCGGCGCGCGCGCGTCCGCTTGCGGCACCTCGAACGGCACCTTCGCCGCGGACAGCGTGCGCTTCGCGCGCACGATCCGCTGGGCGATGGTCGGCTCGGGCACGAGAAACGCGCGCGCGATTTCGTCGGTGGTCAGGCCGCCGAGCAGGCGCAGCGTGAGCGCAACGCGCGCGTCCGTCGACAGCACCGGATGGCACGCGGTGAACACCAACCGCAGCAGATCGTCGCCGATATCGTCGGCGCGCGCGGCGTCGAGGCTATCGACGAAGTCCGGCACGACGTGCGCCTCGCGCGCGTCGAGATCGTGGCCCAGCTCCTCGCGCTTGCGCGCATGCAGCGCTTCCTGCCGCAAGCGGTCGAGCGCACGGTTCTTCGCGGTCGCCATCAGCCACGCTCCCGGATTGTCGGGCACGCCCGCAGCGGGCCAATGTTCGAGCGCGGCCACGAGCGCGTCCTGCGCGAGTTCTTCGGCAAGGCCCACGTCGCGCACGATCCGCGCGACGTGGGCGATGACCTTGGCGGACTCGATCCGCCAGACTGCCTCGATGGCACGATGGGTGGCCTGCGTCGTCACGGCCTCAACCCGCTGCCTGCGCGTTCGGGTCCATGTAGATCAGCTCCCAGATATGCCCGTCGATGTCTTCGAAGCCATGCCCATACATGAAACCGTAGTCCTGTGGCGCGCGCGGCACCGTGCCGCCGGCGAGCGCCTTGGCGACCAGCGCATCCACCTCGCCCCGGCTCTCGCACGACAGACCCACCAGCGCCTCGGTGCTTTCCTTTGGATTGCAAAGCGACTTGCGCGTGAAGGATTTGAACAGGTCCTTGACCAGCAGCATCGCGTAGATGTTGTCGCCGAGGATCAGACAGGCCGCCTGCTCGTTGGTGAACTGCGGCTCGAAGCTGAAGCCGATCGTGCTGAAGAAGGCCTTCGAGCGTTCGAGATCGTCGACGGCGAGATTCACGTAAATCTGCTTGTGCATGACGAAGTCCTTTCAATGCTTTGTGGGCGGGGCCGCCTTGGGCCGAGAATCAGCCGGCCCCGTTCGACTCAGCTCGCCTCGGCCAGCGTCTTCAGCTGGCTCAGGCCATTCTCGAAGTCCTTGCCGACCATCCGGTCCATGCTGACGAACACCTGCGCCAGCTTCGACAGATACGGCGCGGGACCGTGCATCGCCCAGGTCACCTCGGTGGCGTCGCCCTCCGGCCTCAACGTGAACTCGGCCACGTTGTGCGCTTCGAATGGCGTGAGGATATCGAGCTTCATCGTCACGTTCGACGCGGCCGTCGTATCGACGATTTCCATCTGCCCCTCGCCGAGCTTTTCGCCCTGCCACGCATAGCGCGCGCCCTTGCCGTCCGGCGTGCCGCTGTACGTGCCTTGCGCCGTGGGGTCCTTGCGCAGAAACGGATTCCACAGGTTGAACCGGTGCAGGTCGTCGATCAGCGCATAAATCCGCTCGGGCGGCGCCTGAATGCGCACGCTGCGTTCGATCCGGAAGCTGTCGGGCCGGGTCGCCGCGTACGCGAGCAGCAGGGCCACTGCCACAAGCACGACGAGCGGCGAGTTCTTGAGCATGATGGTTCCTTTCGGAGGCGTGGTTCGGCTCCATGTGGAATTCGCACAGGAGCGGCGCGCCGATCGGCAAGCACGCCGGCTCGCGGCTCAGCGCCGCGACGCTTCCAGACCACGAAACCGATCCACCTCGGGACCGGGTTCGAAATCGTCGAGTTCGAACAGTTGCCGCACTTCGATTTCACCATCGGCCTGCTCGCCGAACGGCGCCGGAAAACGCCGCGCCCATTCCATCGCCTCTTCTCGCGAGCGCACCTGGATCAGCGTATAGCCCGCGATCAGTTCCTTGCTCTCGGCGAACGGGCCGTCGACGACGGTGCGGCTGCCGCCGCTGTAGCGGATCCGCCAGCCTTTCGAACTGGGCTGCAAACCCGTGGCGTCGAGCAGCACACCGGCTTTGGCGAGTTCTTCGTGATACGCGCCCATCGCGGCCATCAAGGATGGTTCCGGCATTTCGCCGGCTTCGCTGGCGGCCGTCGCTTTAACCAGGATCATGAATCGCATCGCCGTTGCTCCTTTTTTATCGGGTGAAGAGCCTTGTGCATGGCCGGCTCCTTACACACACGACGAGCAATACGCGGCAAGATCGACACTGTTGCCGACACCCCAGGGAAAACCCCGGGCACGAGGCAGCCGCGAGACGTTGTCGATTACATGAAACACGGTCCGAGCTTGCGGACTTCCACCGTACACCACGACGCCGCCGGGCAGGCTTGCGCGATCGCCACCGCTTCTTCGCGGGTTTCACAATTGAGCAGGAAGAAGCCGCCGATCATTTCCTTCGCTTCGGCGAACGGGCCGTCGAGCAGTTTCGGCTGTCCGTCACGAACCTGCACGCGCACGGCATCGCTCTGGGAAGTGAGGGATTCGACCGCGAGCAGTTTGCCGCGCTCCTTGAGGTCGGCGGCGAAATGCACCATCCGGTCATAGACTTCGCGCCCCGCCGCTTCACCGCGCTCGACACGTTGATTAGGGGGTTCGACGATGAGCAACATGTAAGACATGGTGTCTCCGATTGATCACACCGCTCACGGCACCCTCCGGCGGGAGCCGGGTGGCAACACACGCGCTGGCGGCAAAGAGGGGAGAGCCAGTCTAGCAAGCGCGGATGACACCCGCAAACCGGATGCGCCGCGCGCACCGCCGTTCGGCGTGCTCGTTACGGAGACTCGTAGCGATCAGAGCGGTACCGCGTATGCAGATCTGACATACGACGACTGATGCGCGTCGAGCGCGGGAAATGCAATCGGCGAATACAAAAAACGCCCCGTGGGGCGTTTTTTTGCTGTGCCGTGCTCTGCTTTGCAGGGAGCACTACGGCGTCTCCGACTTTCAGACCGCCGCTTCCGCCAGAACCTGCGCCTGCGCGGAGCGCATCAAGCCTTCAATCATTCTCGCTTCCGCGCTCGCAATCTCGCTCAGCGAGGCAGCCGACAGTTGCTCGTCGAGAATCGCCAGCGCCGTACAGAGCCGCGCGTATTCGTGGTCCTCGAGAGTCCACTTACCGCCTTCGTGTTCGCGCGTGTCGAGCCGAACCATCGCTGCATGGGCGCTCTCGATGTCCGCAAGCACGTCCTCGCCGACGCCAAGACGCGCCAGTTCCTGCGACACCAGCAGATGCCGGCTCAACGTCGTGTGGAGCGCCCGCGAACCTTGGCCGCGTTGGAACGCGTCGAGGGCCGCATAGCTCTGCAGCAGCATGGCCGCGGTGACCGGTTCGTGCGCCGTACGGCTAAAGGTCAGCGCACGCAACAGCGGGGACATGGCCGATTGGCCGTGTTTGCGGGCTCGCGATTTACTGGACATATCGATTCAACCTCCTTCACTCACTTCGTGCTTCGCCACCGAATTCTCGTGCCCCGGTCATCGACCACCGATGCGCTTGCGGCTCGACAGGCTCTAATGTGAGTCTGCATCGCCGTCGTGGCAAGCAACTTTTCGTCTTACGTGCCGCAATCCGACGTCGGATTGCGCGCGGCGGCTTGCGACGCGCGGCCGACCGATGCCGAACCGCATCGCGAACTGCAATGCCCGCATATCGGTTCGAAGCCCGCAAATACAAGTGCGCGATGCATACCGGCGAAAAAAAACCCTGTTCCCGCAAAGGAACAGGGCCGGACAGGATGGAACAGTCGTACATGCGCGTGGATGCCTGTCGACCTCTAACCACCTAAACCTTATCGAGCTGTTGCTACGTAAATTGCTGTCTTACCGCCAATGCCGGTCCTGCGTGAACCGCTGTTACTTGAGGATGCTGCCGCTCCGATCACCAGCGTTATTGCTTTTGCTATCGTTGTTTCCGCTGCGACTTTCACTGCCACTGCTGATGCTGTCTGAACGACAACCGCATCACAGCCCGGTCCTTCGACTTCGACTACACCTGGCTGCAAACCCCCTGCTGCTTCGCGCATATCGTGTGGATTGCGCGTTGTTGCATTGCTTCTACTGCCTACTGCCTTACTGCCCTGCCGCGTTCGACGACCACGGCAAACTGCCATCAACGGTACGGTTCAAAACAACGCGGGGGATGACCGCGTCGATGGGCTCGGTGTTTTGTCGCGCCATGGAAAACAGTGTATGCGAGTGCATCCGCACGCAATTGCGCGAACCGAGGGGCTTTGCCGGCCTAATTTGGCGAATCGATGTAACAGGGGGTTTTGGTCGGAGGTGTGCGGCGGCCGACGCTCTGGCGCAGACGGCGACTGGTGGCAGCGATGGGACCGGGCGGGCGAAAAGGAGTACGACAACAAACACACGTGCGACGGCACGATCGCCGTCGCACGCTTTCAGTTCAAACGCGCGCGCAAAGCGGGCTCCCCAACAGGCCACCCCACCGCGCGCATGAGATCGACCCGAAGAACATCAACCGCGCGCGGCAAAGTCGCTGATCGTCAACAACACCTTTTCGCCGGGGCGCGCGAGCAGTTTTCTCTCCGCGACCGCTGTGATGCGTTTGCGTCCGTCCGCGAATGTCTTCAGAACCCGCGCCTCAGCCGCGCCGCGTTGCAGCCAGAAATGCGCTTCCAACGCCTCACGCGTGACGGCGCATTCGAGGTCCCGTCCTCGCGTCGAAAGCTGGAAAATCACCGCACGTCCGTCCGCAGAGACGCTGGGTTCAAGTTCGACAACTTCCATGGCTCACCTCGCAAAGTTCGTTAAACCGTTCGCCGTATTGAACGAACGTCACCGAAAAAACCGAATGAAACGAATACCGCCACCGCACGTGATCGCCCATCACAGCGGCCCATGAACAGGCGGACGAGCCGTCACGCATGCGGCGGCCACCGCTCGCGGCAAACGCCACACGTCTGCGCAAAGCGCAAACCACCTCTGTGTCAGGACAAAAGACGGACGTGACGCTTTGCCATCGACTCCGCGCATGTCAGCGTGTGATTTCGGGTTCCGCATTTTTCGTTCTTATGCAAGCCGGCACCGCTTCCCTACGTTCCGGCGCCTGCCTGCGAGAAGCGGAACCGGCTCGGGCCAGCATGACGCGGATGAGACAGAAGCAAAGCACATGCCACCTACCCTTGCCCGCCTCACGTTGCCGGCCGCGCGATCCATGCCTGACGCCCGCGCGCCCAACATGTCGGCTCGCAAACATCGGCCGCGCCTGAAACAGCGCAGCTCGACCAGCACCGCTCCCGGTCGGGCGGACGCCTGTCCGCGAGAGCGAGCGTTCGCATGGATCAGTGAAGTGGAAAGACGAAAACATAACCGCGTGGTAAAAAAGCGCTGCTGGCGCGACAATTCACGACCATTCTTACTCACCGCCCGCGCGGGAAACGTGCGCGTGGCAACGTTACCGACATGTCCGTTCAAGAACCTGCCCTGACCCTGCGCCCTGCGCTTGGCGACGACGAGAGCTTTCTGTTCGAACTGCGCAAGGCGACGATGACGGAACACCTCGCGCGCGCCGGCGAACCGACGGACGACGTCGAACATCGCGCGCGTCTGCTGCATCGGTATGACACGGCGCGGGTCATCTGTATCGACGGGGTGCCGGCCGGCCTGCTGAAGGCGCATCGCACCGACACCGAATGGGTGGTCGTGCAACTGCAGATCACGCCGGCGCTGCAAGGCCGCGGCATCGGCGAACGCGCGCTGCGTACGGTCTTGCGCGCCGCTCAGGACGATGCGTTGCCGGTCACGTTGAAAGTGCTCAAGGGCAATCCCGCGAAACGTCTGTACGATCGGCTCGGCTTCGAGATCGTCGGCGAGGATGATGCACAGTTTTACATGAGGCGCGCAATGCGCGCGTCCACGGATACCGAAGCAGAATGAATGTCGGATAAAGACTGATGCCAGCCGATACCGACTCTACGTGATGGACTCAGATATGACCTTTCGCGACACCTCCGCCATCGACAGCTGGCACGCCCATATCTATTTCG
This sequence comes from Paraburkholderia fynbosensis, assembly GCF_902859935.1. Classification (GTDB taxonomy): domain Bacteria; phylum Pseudomonadota; class Gammaproteobacteria; order Burkholderiales; family Burkholderiaceae; genus Paraburkholderia; species Paraburkholderia fynbosensis. Next base: position 126,302 of record NZ_CADIKI010000015.1, on the reverse strand, counting down.
ATGCGAACAGCCGCGACGCCGCCTGGACCTTTCGCGAGCAGATCGAAGCGCATTGGGGCGGCCAGTTGCAGATCGGCCGCTTTCACGAGCGCCCGGTCGGCCCGCATCCGATGTGGTCGTATCAGCTCGGCTTCACACAGGCGCAGTTCGCCGATGTGGTCGGCTGGCTCACGCTGAATCACGGCGCGCTCGACGTTTTCCTGCATCCGAATACCGGCGACGCGCTGCGCGATCACCGCGACGCGGCCGTGTGGATCGGCCGCTCGTACGAGCTGGTGTTGAAGTCGCTGATGTGAGCCGCGCCACACCGACCCGCACGCTCAAGTGCTCACATAGTCGAATACGAACTGCACCAGCCGCGCGCGGCGACCTGCTTGTCGCCGAATAGCGTGCAGCCGCCATAGGCGTCCGTCGCCGCGCCCTGGAACAGCGAGCAGCTGGCGCACGTTTGTCCCGCAGCGAAGCCGGGAAATTTCGCTTTGTCGACCTTCGAGGCGTCTTCCACATAACCCACGGCTTGTGCCTTGGGATCGGTTTCGCCGAGCCGGTTCACGGTGGCGGAAAAAGCGGCTTGCGACAGCACGAGCGATGAGCCGACGCCCGCGCTCAGCAGCAGAAAATGGCGGCGCGATGTTTTCATGATGTTCCGATGGAAAGTGGGGGGCGCTAAGCAGACGTTTTTTATTTGCCGATCAATCGAGAAATCGCGTGAACCGTTCGACCGGTTCGCGCTCGGTGCGCAGCGTATTGACGAGAGCGGCTTCGTCGGCGAAACCGAGCGACATGCCGCACACCAGCTGCTCGTCTTCCGGCAAGCCGAGATGCTCCGCAATCACCCGATGGAACTGCGTGAACGCGGCCTGTGGGCAGGTATGGAGACCACGCCCGCGCGCGGCCGTCATGATCGCCTGCAGGAACATGCCGTAGTCGAGCCAGCTGCCGCGCTCCATCACGCGATCGATCGTGAAGAACAAACCCACCGGCGCGCCGAAAAAGCGATAGTTTTGCGCATGCTGTTCATGCATGCGCGCCTTGTCACCCTTTTCGATGCCTAGCAGACCATACAGATCCCAGCCGATCTTGCGGCGCCGGTTGAGATACGGCGACACCCACCGCTGCGGATAGTACGGATATTCCTCGTGATACAGCGCGTCGCGCTGCGGATCGTCGTAGGCGGCGAGCAGATCGCGCGACAGACGCGCGAGCGACTCGCCCGTCACGACATACACCTTCCAAGGCTGCGTGTTGGTGCCCGAGGGCGCGCGGCTGGCGGCTTCGAGAATGGCCTCGATATCGGCGCGCGGCACCGGTTCGGGCAGAAACGCGCGAATCGAACGCCGCGTCATGAGCGCGGCATCGACGGGATTGGCAGGTGTGGGCATCGGCGGATTCCGGCAGAGGCGGCAACATGACGGTTTGCGAAGATTCTAGCGCGAGCGCACGCTGTTCCGCTTTGGCGCCGGCAAGGCATGCATGCGTGCGTGGACCGGCGTCGCTCGTTGGCGCGGCTAGCTCAGCGGCGCCTTCAGCGCATCGATCAGATCGAGCACCTCATACGGCTTGCGCAACGAGATCGCGTGCGGCAAGACCTTGCGCTGCTCCGGCGTGAGCGCGAGATCGTAGCCCGTCAGAAAGATCACGCGCAGATCGGGCCGCTCGCGGCACACATCCATCGCCAGATCGACGCCCGACTTGCCGGCCAGCCCCACGTCGGTCAGCATCACGTTGATCGCGTGCTCGTTGAGAATCCGCTTCGCATCCTGCTCGCCTTCGGCTTCCAGAATGTCGAAGTCGAAGGTCCGCAGCAACTCGGCGGTGCTCATGCGGATCATCTCGTCGTCTTCCACGAGTAAAATCCGCATGCGTGCCCCCACGGCAAAACGATCGGCGTCCGCCGCCGCAAGCGGCGCATCGATGTGCAGAAGCTGGCGCTCGGCCTCGGAGAATTCAGCCGCCTGCGGGTTCTGCGACTGCAGCACGTAACGGAACTTGCGCGCCAGCGCTTCGTGCGTGTACGGCTTGCTGAGCAGTTCGATGCCCTCGTCGAGCCGCCCGGCATGCACGATCGCGTTGTCGGTGTAACCCGATGTGAACAGCACCGCGATCGTGGGCAAGCGTTCACGGGCCTTGCGGGCCAGTTCGGTGCTGCGCAACGGACCCGGCATCACCACGTCGGTGAAGAGCATGTCGATCGGCACGCCGCTTTCGACGATCGCCAGCGCGCTCTGCGCATCCTTCGCCTTCAGCACGCGATAACCAAGATCCGACAACATCTCGACCACGGTAGCGCGCACTTCCTCGTCATCTTCGACGACCAGGACCGTTTCCGTACCGCCCTTCGAGGGACCGGCATCGACATTCGTTTCGAGGTCTTCTTCCTCGCGCACGCGCGGCAGATAAATGCGGATCGTCGTGCCGTGCCCTTCTTCGCTGTAGATCTTCACGTGGCCGCCGGACTGCTTGACGAAGCCGTACACCATGCTCAGGCCGAGCCCGGTTCCCTGGCCTTCCGGCTTGGTCGTGAAGAACGGTTCGAACACCCGCTCGCGCACGGTCGGCGACATGCCGGAACCGGTGTCCGTGACCGCCAGCATCACATACTGGCCCGGCGTGACATCCACGTTGCGCCGCGTGTAGGCGTGATCGAGCGCGGCGTTGCCGGCTTCGATCGTGAGCTTGCCGTGGCCGTTCATCGCGTCGCGCGCGTTGATCGCGAGGTTGAGCAGCGCATTCTCGACCTGGAACGGATCGACCAGCGTATTCCACAGCCCGCCCGACACGATGGTCTCGATCTCGACGCCGTCGCCGAGCGCGCGCCGCAGCATGTCGTCGAGTCCGCGCACGAAGCGGCCGAGATTGACGACCTTCGGCGCGAGCGGTTGACGCCGCCCGAACGCCAGCAGTTGCGACGCGAGATTGGCGCCGCGCGCCACACCCGCCAGCGCATTGCGGACACGTTGCTCGGGCTTCTCGGCACCGGCGACGTCTTTCGCGAGCAATTGCAGATTGCCGCCGATCACTTGCAGCAGGTTGTTGAAATCATGCGCGACGCCGCCCGTGAGCTTGCCGATCGCTTCCATCTTCTGCGCCATGCGCAGCGCTTCTTCGGCGTGCCGCAGCGCCTCGGTGGTTTCCTTGTCGGCGGTGACGTCGCGACCCACGCCGTGAATCAGCGAAGTGGCGGGATCGAGCGCGAGCGTCCACGCGACCCAGCGCCATGTGCCGTCGATCCGCTTGAAGCGGTTTTCATAACGCACCGGCAGACCGGTGCGGCGCAGTTCGGCGAGATGCGCGCTGACGACGCCGACGTCGTCGGGATGGACCAGATCGAGATACGAGCGCGACATCAGCCAGTGCATGTGATGGCCGAGCGCGCTGCTCCACGACGGACTCACACGCTGCAGGCGTCCCTCGATATCGGCCACCACCAGCAGGTCCTCGCTCAGTTCCCAAAGGCGGTCGCGCTCGGCCACCGTTTCGATCACGCGGCGCTCGAGCGTCTCGTTCAGTTCGTGCAGTGCGCTTTGCGCCTTGGTGCGTTCGGCGATTTCCCTTTGCGCGGCCTCGTAGAGGCGTGCATTGTCGATGGCGATCGCGGCCTGCGCCGCGATGCCGGCCACGATCCGCTCCGCGCGCGGGGTGAACACGCCGGGTTCCGGATGACCGAAGAACAGCCCGCCGACCACTTCGCCATTACGCGACTGCACCGGCGCGGCCAGATAGCTGCGCACCTTCAGATGACCTTCTGGCATGCCGCGATATGGCGCGTTGTGGCCGTAGCGCGGGTCCTGCGTGATGTCGTCGACGCGCACGATGCCTTCGCCCGTGAACGTGGGACCGAACACCGCCGTGTTGCGCGGCATCGGGAACTGCTCGAACGCGTCCTGCGGCACGCCCGACAGCGTGTACAGCATGTAGCTGCCGCCGCTGTCGTCGAGCACGTTGTAGAAGAACGAACCGAACGCGGCGCCGGTCAGTTCGGTGGCGGCGTCGGTGACGATCTGCACGGCGCGTTTCAGATCGAGCTCTGCCGCCACGGTCGAGCCGACCCGATTGAGGATTTCGAGCGTGCGCGACTCCTCGCGCAGGTTCATCTCGGTCTCGCGACGCAGCCGCGCGAGTTGCAGATTGCCCGACACGCGAGCCAGCAGTTCGCGCGACGAGAACGGTTTGGTCAGGTAATCGTCCGCGCCGTGCTCGATGCCGTCGACGAGCGCTTCCTCGCCCGCGCGGGCCGACAGCATCAGCACCGGCATGTCGCGCAGGAGCGGATCGGCGCGCAGTTGGCGCAGCAGGCCGAAGCCGTCGAGACGCGGCATCATCACGTCGGACAGCACCAGATCGGGCGGCTCCGCACGCGCGGCTTCGAGCGCCGCCTCGCCGTCGGCGGCGAGGCGCACGTCGTGGCCCGCCGCACGCAGGATGCGGCTCATGTATTCGCGCAGATCCGCGTTGTCGTCGACGACCAGCAGGTGCGCGCCCACAGACCTCGATTCACCGGGGCCGACAACCGAAGCGGATGCCGAGCCCGAGGCCGCCGTCTCGTCGAGCAATTCGTGCTCCGGGCTCCAGCGCAACGCGGCATCCACATAGGTGCGCGCGTGCTGGCTCATCGCCGCATGCACGGCGGTGTCGCCGGTCGGCGCCAGCATCGCCCCGCGCGGTAGCACGACGGTGAAGCACGTGCCCTCCCCCAACCGGCTGTCGACCACCACGGTGCCGCCATGCAGCTTCACCAGTTCCTGCACCATCGCGAGGCCAATGCCGCTGCCCTCGACCGAGCGGCCCGGCGCGCCCGCCACCCGATGAAAACGTTCGAAAAGCCGAGGCACTTCTTCTGCCGCAATGCCGATACCGCTGTCGGTCACACTCACTTCGACGCCGCCGCCTTCGAGCGCGCGAACCGTCACCCTGATCGTGCCGAAGAACGTGAACTTGTACGCGTTCGACAGCAGGTTCATCACGACCTTTTCCCACATCTCGCGATCGAGCTGCACGATCACGGGACTCGCCGGCATCTCCAGTTCGAGCCGTAAGCCGGCCGCCTCGATCGCGGACTGGAATAGCGACGCGAGTTCGGCGGTGAACGACGCGATGTCGGTGGGCTGCGTGTGAATCTGCATGCGTCCCGCCTCGATGCGCGAAAAATCGAGCAGCGCATTGACGAGCTTCAACAGACGCAAGCCGTTGCGATGCGTGATCTCGATCAACGCGCGGTCGTCGACGTCGGCGCCCGGCTTGTTGTGCGCGTCCGCTTTGGCGGCAAGCTGCGGCCGCGCGAGCAGTTCTTCGAGCGGGCCGAGCATCAGCGTCAACGGCGTGCGGAATTCGTGGCTGATGTTGGGGAAGAACGTGGTTTTCGCGCGGTCGATTTCGGCCAGCGCTTCCGCGCGCCGCCGCTCTTCCTCGTAGGCCTGCGCGTAGCCGATCGCGGCGCCGATCTGGCCAGCGGCCAGGTTCAGGAAGCTGCGATACGCATCGTCGTAAAGACGGCAAGGATTGAGGCCCGCGATCAGCACCACCGCATGGGTCGTTTCGCTGCCCGCCGACACCGGCAGGATGACCGCCTGCTCCGGCGCGAGATGCCACGGACCGGCCGGCAACGCAGTGCCGAAACGCTGCGTCAGGCCACGCACCATCTGCGGCGCCTGGACCTTGAGCACGTCGGCGAGCGGCCAGCGCGCAGCGCCGTCGACGGGCATCGACTGGGGCGCGCCGGGATGCCCCGGCTCGATGCCGCTCGCGCCGACCAGCGTGGCCGTAGCGCTGCCGGGTTCGACCGCGTACAGCAAAGCGAACGGCAGGTCCTGTGCATTGGAGCGCAGCGCACGCGCGCTCAGCGCGCACGCCTCGCGCCAGTCGCGGCCATCCGGGCTCGCCGCCGCCAGTTCCTTGAGCAAGGCGAGTTGGCGCTCGCCGACCACCCGCATGGTGTCGTCGCTATTCGCGCAGATGATGCCGCCGGGTTCGCCGTCGTCGCCGGGTATCGGGCTGTACGAGAAGGTGTAATAGGTCTCCTCGGGAAAGCCGTTGCGCTCCATGATGAGCAGCTTCTGTTCGACGAAGGTGCCTTCGGCGCCCGTCAAGGCGGTGTGCAACAGCGGCTCGATGTCCGGCCAGATTTCGCGCCACACGACCCGGGTCGGCTGACCGAGCGCGACCGGATGCTTGCCGCCGATAATCGATTTGTACGGGTCGTTGTAAAAGTAGAGCAGCTCGTCGCCCCAGCCGATCCAGATCGGCTGCCGCGACGTGAGCATGATGCGGATCGCGAGCTTCAGGCCTTGCGGCCAGGTGTCGGGCGCACCGAGCGCGGTGCGGCTCCAGTCGTAGGCGCGGATCAGCGCACCGAGTTCGCCGCCGCCGGCAAGAAACGACGGCGCGGCCGGACCGGCGTGCGGTATATCCGACAGGAAGCGGTCCGGCTCTTTCAACGCGATCTCCTCGGCGCGGCAGGTCAAAATTCGTGCGACCACTATTTCAAAACCAGTGCCCGATACGACGGATGACTAACGATGGCGGCGCACTCGTAGTAGCGCGATTCTCGCATGCAGCGGGTTGCGGGAGGAAGGGAGATGAGCGCGAGGACCCGAAACAGCGGAGGTTTGAGCGCCGCGCGCCGACGCATGGGTCGGCCAAGCGGATGGCATCGGTCAATGATGCAATGCGTCGCGGGCAATGCCGGTAAAACGCAGGTAAAACGTACTTCGACGCAGGCTGCGCCCAAGGCTAACTTCACGGTCGGGCGGCGAGCGCCGCCCGCCGGTTTCCTTCAGCTTCCTTCAGACAGGCAAGGCCTGGGTCACATCAAACTCATGCACACCGCGGCGGCAATCGAGCCTAGCATCAGCACCACGGCTACCGTCTTGCGCTTGTTCAACTCCGTCCACAGCAGCACGCCGGTGAGGGACAGCAGAATGAGGCTGCCCGCGAGCGTGTCGATCAGCAGCACCCAGCCGACGCTCAAGCCGACGCCCTTGTGCAGATTCGTCAGCATCGCGAGGAAGGTGTTTTCGCTGCGCTTGACGGTCACATAGCCATTGCCGAGCCAGTATTCGGCCGACGTATTTTCATGTGGCGATGCGAAATTCAGCTGCCAGCGCTCGGGCTGGACGACGCTGCGCTCGCCCCACGCAACCGGATGCGCAGGCTCCGTCTGCACGCGCCCCGGGTTGCCGGCGATCTTCAGTTCGTGCTTGAGCCACTTGCCCAACTCACGCGGCGTGTCCGGCGCCGGTTGCGGCAACGGCACCTGCAACACCGACACTTGCGGCTCGCCCGTCGACACTCGCAGCGGGCCGCCGCGATGGTTCAGAAAGAACCCCGTGGTGCCGAACAGCAGGCCGAGCGCCGCGCCCCACAACCCCACCCAGCCATGCACCTTGCGCAGCCATTTGATGAAGCTCGCGCGGCGCGAGCGCTGCTGCCGCGACCTCAGTTCGCCGTTGTCGAGCCATTGCGGCTCGCGCGCGGCCCGATCCACGCCCGCCGTCGATTGTCTGTCGATAGTGTCGGGGACGCTCACGTTTCGCTCCAGGTACGCAGTAGATTGTGATAACAGCCGACGAGGCTGCGGCGTGCGGTGTCGTCGGCGTGGGTGGCATTCAGGCGTTGAATCGCGGTGTCCATGTCGAACAGCAGCGCACGTTGCATATCGCTGCGCACGAGGCTTTGCACCCAGAAGAAACTGGCGATGCGCGCGCCGCGCGTGACCGGCGTGACCTGATGCAGACTGGTGGCCGGATAGACGATCATGTCGCCCGCCGGCAGTTTCACCTGCTGCACGCCATAGGTGTCTTCGATCACGAGTTCGCCGCCGTCGTATTCGTCGGGTCCGCAAAGGAACAGCGTCACCGAGACATCGGTGCGCAGCTTCACGCCGTTGGGCAGCACGCGCACCGCACCGTCGACATGGCTGCCGAACTGCATGCCGCCTTCGTAGCGGTTGAAAAGCGGCGGATACACCTGGTTGGGCAACACCGCGCTGATGAAGAGCGGATTGCGCTCGATCGCCGCGAGAATCACGTCGCCGAGTTCGCGCGCCACCGGCGTGTGCTCGGCGATCTGCTGGTTGCGCTTGACCGGCGCGCCCTGATAACCGGCGGTCGCGCGACCGTCGACCCAGGCTTCGCCGGCCTGCTCTAGCCGTTCGCGCACGAAGCGCAAGCGTTCGGCGTCCAGTACTTTCGGAATCTGCAGCAACATGATGTTTCCTTTGCGTCGGGCTCGGCGGTTTTGCAAAAACCGCCGAGCCTACCGTATCCGCCCCGTCCGTATCAGAAGCGATAGTCGAACGTCGCGAGCAGCGTGCGTCCGATACCGGGCACCGAGCGGCCGCCGTCCGACGGAATCAGCGCGTCGAAGTACGCCTTGTTGGTCAGGTTCAACAGGTTCAGACGCACGTCGAACTTCTTCGCGTGATAGGCCGCGGTCGCGTCCCAGCGCGTGTAGCCCGGCACCCGCACGTAGTTGGTGTTCGACGCATAACGCGGCGACATGTAGATCGGGCCGCCGCCGATCTCCCAATGCGGCGTGATCGCGTAGGTCGTCCAGAGCGTAAGCGTGTTGCGCGGCGTGTTGGCCGGCGTGTGGCCCTGTGTGCCGTCGAGCGCCTTGAGGATCACCGCGTCCATGTACGTGTAGCCGCCGAACACCTGCCACTTGTCGGTGATGTGGCCGGTCACGCCCGCCTGGAAACCGTCCACGCGGATGTCACCGGCGAGTTCGTACTCGGTCGGCGAGACCTGCGTGCGGGCGTTGTCCATTTCCTCGCGGAAGAACGCGGAGGTCACGGAGATATTGCCGCCGAACAGATCCCACTTGCCGCCGACTTCATACGACTTGGTCGATTCCGGCGCGAGGTTTTGCGTCAGGTTCGTGACCGTCAGGTTTTCGAGCGACGGGTTGAACGACGTGCCGTACGACACGTAGTACGACTGCCAGTCGGTCGGCTGGTAGATCACGCCTGCGCGCACGCTCGTGAAGAAGTTGGTCTGGCTGGCGTAACCCGGCGCGTTGATCGAGTTGGTGATCGATGCCTGGAAACGATCCCAGCGCAAGCCGCCAATCACCTTCCAGTGCTGGTTCAGCGAGACGGTGTCGTTCAGGTACGCGCCGATCTCGGTCGCGCCGGAGTTGGCGTAGTTGCCGACCGAGGTCGTCACGTTGGACGGCGTATCCATGATCGGCGGATTCAGCATCGGCACGATCGGCAGGTTGTTGCGCGTGTATGCCTGGTTCGAATAGCTGTCGTGACCGATCTCGAAGCCGGCGATCAGGTCGTGCTTGATCGGCCCGGTGTTGAATTTGTATTCGAGCATCGTGTCGTTGTAGATCGCGCGGTTCTCGATCACACGGTCATGGCTCTGCAGCTTGATGAACAGCTGCGACGGCGACAGCGTCGTGAAGTTGCCGTTGGTCAACGCGGTGCTCGACGACAGCGGCCCCGTCAGCACCGCCTGCGGCGCGGTTTCGCGCGCATCGGTCTCCGAGTGCGAGAGCTGCGTCTGGTTGGTCAGCGTGAGCGCGTCCGAGAATTTGTGCTTGATCGCGGCGGTGAAGATCTGCACGTCCTGGATCGTGCGGTCGTCGGTCAGGCCATAGAAGGTGTTTCTCGGCACCGGCGACGGGCGGCCGTTCAACGCCTGGATGCCGTAGTCGGGCATGTCGTGGTTATGCTGGATCAGCGCGGACAGCGTCACCTCGGTCGGCGTGCCGATGCCGAAGCGGATTTCCGGCGCGATGCCGAAGTCCTTGTTCTTCATCACGTCGCGCGTCGAACCGAGGCTTTGGCCGAACGCGTTCAGGCGAATCGCCGCGGTATCCGTGAGCTTGTGATTCACGTCGACGGTGGTGCGGTAGCGGTCGTCGGTGCCGACCATTCCCGAGACTTCCGCGAAGTCTTTCAGCTGCGCCTTCTTGGTCACCTGATTGATCACGCCGCCCGTCGAGCCGCGGCCGAACAGCATCGACGACGGGCCGTACAGCACTTCGAGCGAGTCCAGATCGAAGGTGTCGCGATAGTACTGATTGCGGTCGCGAAAGCCGTCCAGATAGATGTCGTTCTGTGCGGTGAAGCCGCGCAGGTTGATGTTGTTGCCGATCTGGCCGCCTTCGGCCGCGCCGATCGTCACACCGGGCGCGTTGCGCAGCGCATCCGTGAACGACGTCGCGCCTTGCGAGGCGAGCAGGTCTCTATTGATGACGGTGACGGTCTGCGGAATATCGCGCAATGCGGTCGGCGTCTTCGCACCGACCGTCGAACGTTCCGCCTGGAAGTCCTGCTGTTCGGCCTGCGCCGCGACGCCGATGGCCGGCAGTGTGCCGCTGTCGGCGACGGTGTTGGTCGATGCGTTTGCGGGTGCGTTTGGCGGATTTTTATCGGCCGCCGGTTGCGACGCGGTTTGAGGAGCGGTCTGCGCGACAGCCGGTGTCGCAAAAGGAACGGCAAAAGCTAGCGCTAACGCAGTCGCAAGCGGCGTGTGGTCGAACATTGGAAATCCCGTCAGGTGTGCGCTTACCCGATTCGCATGTCTCCCATGGAATAGGTGGCAAGCTGCCTTTGGCTGGCTTCCGGTCGCCTGAAGAGGCAGCAGTGACGGGATCGCTGGCTAGTGGTGGTCGTTAAATGAGAATCGGTATCATTCCATATGTCCCAGCGCGCATCAATCGCGCGACGTGTTACCCCGCGTAATCGGTTTGTTTCCGCCTTTTACTAACGTATGGAATTCGTAATTTTTATTCCGGTAATGACAGCCTTTTATTACGACATGTAATTCACCATTCGCGGACTTCTAGCTCCAGCAAGCCAATATTCCAATTGGTCTTCGATCGAATACTTTCAATTTAATAACAAAAGGTGAGCGCCCACAGTCAACATTTATTTGCAACACGGTTTATCCTTTTTGCAACGCTCTCTACCCACCGCTGTACCGTTCATTTCGGAGTTGTTGACCATGCAATACCGCCAATTCGGCCGCACCGGCCTGACCGTTTCGCGTCTGTGTCTCGGCACGATGACCTTCGGCCTCCAGACCGAGGAAGAAGTCTCGCATCGCATCCTCGACACCGCGGCGCATGCCGGCGTGAACTTCATCGACACGGCCAATGTTTATCCGCTCGGCGGCAGCGAGCAGTTTGCCGGGCGCACGGAGGAGATCGTCGGACGCTGGCTCAAGGGCAAGCGCGAGCGCTTCATTCTCGCGACGAAGGCAGTGGGCAAGATGGGGCCGTCGGCGTGGGACCAGGGTGCGTCGCGCAAGCATCTGCTCGATGCGATCGACGCGTCGCTGCGTCGGCTCGGCACCGACTACGTGGACCTCTATCAGCTTCACTCCGACGACGCGAACACGCCCCTCGACGAAACGCTCGAAGCACTGGATACGATCGTGCGCTCAGGGAAAGCGCGCTATGTCGGCGTATCGAACTTTCTCGCGTACCGGCTCGCGCGCGCGTTAGGACGCGCCGACGTGTTGCGCGTCGCGCGCTTCGTGTCGGTCCAGCCGCGCTACAACCTGCTGTTCCGTCAGATCGAACGGGAGCTGCTGCCGCTGGCCGCCGAGGAGCAACTGGCCGTGATGCCGTACAACCCGCTCGCGGGCGGTTTGCTGACAGGCAAGCACCAGCTGGATGCCGCGCCGGCGAGCGGGCGCTTCACCGAAAGCGTCGGCAAGGCCGGCGCGATGTACCAGGAGCGGTACTGGCATAAGCGCGAGTTCGAGACGATCGAACAACTCAAGGCGATCGCGGCGCAGACCGGCGAATCGTTGACGCGGGTTTCTCTTGCGTGGGTGCTGGCCAATCCGCTCGTGACCTCGGCGATTATCGGCGCGAGCCGCGCGGAGCAATTGAGCGATACGCTCGCGGCATCCGAACTCGTGCTCGATACGCCGCTCAAGACGCAACTCGATGAGGCCAGCGTGCAATATCGCTGGGGGGATGCGGCCCGATAAGCCGCGCCGGCTTCACTGCAGTTTCGCGGCGGTGTGGCGGAGCGAACCAGCGCCGCCACACCGCGAATCGGGCGGCGTCAGCGTCCGTATCGCAGCACCGTGCTCGTCGCGGCAATGACGTGATCCTTGATCGCCGCGAGCAACGCATCGCGGGTCAAGCCGGTAGGCAATGCATCGGGCGGCACGTCGAGCGCGTAGACCTGGGCGACGTAGTGATGCGGCACGTCCCCGATCGGCGGACACGGCCCGTAGTAACCGGTAGCGCCCGTGCGATTCGTACCGGCGATACTGCCGGGCGGCATGGCGGCACCCGCTGCCAGCCCCGTCGTCGACGGCGCGATGCCGTACAGCACCCAATGCACGATGCCCAATCCCTTCGCACCGTCGGGATCGAAGATCGTGACCGCGAAACTCTTCGTACCCGCAGGCGCATTGCGCCATTGCAGCGCCGGCGACACGTTGCCGCCGCCGCAATTATTGGCGCTTGCCGCATGGCTCGAATCGAGCGCACCGCCGTCAGCCAGGCCCGGCGACGCGACCGCGAACGCTTGCGCCGCGTACGCCTGCGCGCTCGCCAACGCGAACACTGCGCAGGCACTGGCGCAGCGCAAACGTCTCGCAAAGCCGTTTTGCTTCATTGTGAATCGCTCCTCCCATAGCTTCTTCGACCCGGCATCACTTGAACGGTCCGCTGCGCTGATTCGCTTCAGGCAACTGCCGCGTTTCGCGCACCGAGCGCGGATGCCATAAGCGCGCGCCGCCTTCGATACCGGCATCGTTCGAGACGGTTGCAACGTTCGACGGCAGATCGAAGTCGAGACGCACCGCGTTGCCGCCGCCGATCCACAACTTGTCGTAGTTCACCAGCGACGCCAGAATCCCGATCACCTTGTGAACGCGCCGGTTCCAGCGCTTGTTCCCCGCCTTCGCGCGCGCGGCCTCGCCGATGTACTCGTCGTACGCGACGCCCTTCTTGCTGACCGGATGATGCGCGAGTTCGAGATGCGGCATCAACTCGCCGTCGCGGAACATTGCGGTGCCCGCGCCGGTGCCGAGCGTCAGCACGAATTCGAGGCCATGTCCTTCGATTGCGGCAAAGCCTTGCATCTCGGCGTCGTTGATCATGCGCACCGGCAAGCCGCCCAGGCGCTGCGCCAGCGCGTCGGCGAGCGGGATATCGTGCCAGCCTTCGAGCCCGAAGTGCGGCGCGGTCAGAATGCGGTTGTTGCGCACCACGCCCGGAAAGCCGATCGACATCAGCGTGGGCGGCGCTTCGTCGACTAGCGGTGCGACCAGCTTCGCCAGCGTATCCACCAACTGATCCGGCGTGCACGGATGCGGTGTGGCCACTCGTACACGCTCGGTTTTCATCTGGCCGTCCGCGTCGATGATCGAGGCCTTCAGGCCGGTGCCGCCGACGTCGATGGCCAGAATCCGCTCGGCGCTGCCCGCCACTTTTGTCTTGCTTTCTGTCTTGCTTGCTACCGTACGTTTAGCCACGGTGTCCCCCGTTGAGTTGGTGCGCGTGTTGGTCTTACTTCTTCCCGGCTGGATTCCTGCTCAACGGCCGCCATGCCTGGCCATCGCGTGCGAGCAGCGCGTCGGCCTGCGCGGGGCCCTCGCTGCCGGCCGCATATCCGTGCACCGGCATGGCGCCGCCGCCTTTCGGATGCAGCACATCGTCCACCGCGCACCAGCTCGTTTCGATGCTGTCGGCGCGCTGGAACAAAGTCTCGTCGCCGAGCATGCAGTCGTACAGCAGCGTCTCATAGCCGACGTTCGCGCTCGCCGCGAAGAAGTCCGCATAGTTGAACGACGACTGCACCGCGCCGATCTGCATCACCGGCCCCGGCGTTTTCACGTTGAAGTCGAAGCTCGTGCCGTGCGCGGGATCGATGCGCAAGGTCAGCACGTTCGGCGTGAGCGCGTCGACCGGCGTATCGCGGAACAGACGGAACGGCACCGGCTTCAGTTGCACCGAGATTTCCGTGCGACGCGCGGCGAGGCGCTTGCCGGTACGCAGATAAAACGGCACCCCGGCCCAGCGCCAGTTCTCGACGAACACGCGCGCCGCTGCGTAGGTCTCGGTCGTGCTGCCGGGCGCGACGTCCGGCTCCTCACGATAGCCGACGCCCGCCGGACCCTTTTCGTATTGCCCGAACACGACGTCGTCGGGTGTGAGCGGCTGGATCGCGTCGAAAATTTCGGCCTTCTTGTCGCGCACGGCTTCGGCGTCGAATGAATTGGGCGGCTCCATCGCGACCATGCCGAGCAGCTGGAACAGGTGGTTCGGCACCATGTCGCGAAACGCGCCGGTCTGTTCGTAGAATTTGCCGCGCCCTTCCACGCCGATCGTTTCCGCCGCAGTGATCTGCACACTGTCGATATATTCGCGCCGCCATACCGGTTCGAACAGCGCATTCGCGAAACGCACCGCGAGAATGCTCTGCACAGTGTCCTTACCGAGAAAGTGATCGATGCGATACACCTGCTCTTCTTTTGCGTACGACAGGATGTGCGCGTTCAGATCGCGCGCCGAGGCGAGATCGGTGCCGAACGGCTTCTCGATCACGAGACGGCGAAAGCCGGCGCCGTCATTCCCCTCGCCTTCCTTCAGCAAGCCCGCTTTGCCGAGATGCTCGACGATCGGCTTGAAAAAGCGCGAGCCGACCGCGAGGTAGAAGATCACGTTGCCGCCTGGCGACTGCGCGAGCTTCTGCTTGAGCTTCGCGAAGGTGTCGTCGCTTTCGAATTCGCCCGCCATGTATTCGAGGCGTTGCGCGACCCAGTCCCATGCCTGGTCGTCGAGCTTGCCGGCGTGGAAGGTGCTGGCTTTGTCGGCGGCGAATTGCTGGAGCGACGTGTGCAGGTCTTCGCGCCACTCGGGCGTCTCGCGCTCGCCGTGATTGACGCCGATGATCTTCATCGCGCCGTCGAGCAGGCCGTCCACCGCGAGGTTGTACAGCGCGGGCATCAGCAGCCGTTTGGTGAGGTCGCCGCCGGCGCCGAAGATCACGAGCGTGCAAGGCGGCGCGGGCCGCTTGCCGGGTGGCGACGCCGGCGCATCGTGCGGACTCGCGCTGACCTTGCAGCTCGGCGCCTGAGCGGCGGGGGGGTGATCTGAAGCCTGGGTGTTCGGTGTAGTCGACATGGGATTCACTTGAGGAAGCCAATGGAACGGACGTGGCGGTACATGAAAGACCACGCTTGAACCCACACAGTTCAAAAACGATCACGCCAATGGCAAGATGCGCGGCGTGGCAGGCCCGCTGTCAGCCGCCGCGTGCGGGTCGGCCGCGGCGCGTTACTTGGTCACGGGAACTGCGACGGCGGGCTCGGGTGCGGGTTCTGGCTGGAGCACGCGTGCCGGGGCGGCGGTGTGCGCCGCGGCCCCAACCGCCGCCCCGGCCGACACGGGAATCGGCGCCCGCTCGGGCTCGCCTGCCAGCGGCACGTTGCCCGATGCCGCGATCGCACGCGGCTGCAGCAGCAACGCGACCAGCCCGCTCCAGCCGGTCTGGTGCGAAGCGCCGACGCCGCGCCCGTTATCGCCGTGAAAATACTCGTGGAACAGGACCAGATCAGCCGACTTCGGGTCGGCCTGCAACAGCGGATACGCGGCCATCACGGGCCGCTCGCCGTCCTTGTTCTTCAGGAACAGCGTGGTCGCGCGGCGCGCAAGTTCGTCGGCGATTTCGCTCAGCGAGAACTTTTCCCCCGAACCGGTCGGATACTCGACGCGGAACTCGTCGCCGTAATAGCGATGAAATTCGTAGAGCGATTCGATCAGCAGATAGTTGACCGGCATCCATACCGGACCGCGCCAGTTCGAATTGCCGCCGAACACGCGCGTGTCCGACTCCGCCGGCAGATACTTGACGCAAAAGCTGTTGCCGTTGTAATTGAACACGAACGGCTGATCGCGATGAAAACGCGACAGTGCCCGCACACCGTGATCGGACAGGAACTCGCTTTCGTCGAGCGCGCGCCGCAGCAAAGCTTTCATCCGATGGCCGCGCAGCACCGACAGCAGCAACGCATTGCCCTTGCCGGGCTCGTTCCAGCGCGACACCAGCCTCGCCAGATCCGGCCGATGCTCGAGGAACCACACGAGCCGCTCGCGCAGGCACGGCAGCTCGCCATGCAGACGCTCTTCGAGCACGTGCACGGCGAACAGCGGAATCAGACCGACGATCGAGCGCACCCGCATCGGCACATTGCTGCCGTCGGGCAGGCGCAGCTTGTCGTAGAAGAACTCGTCTTCGCTGTCCCACAGGCCCGTATCGCAGCCGTCGTCGCAACTCACGGCTTCGGCGATATACAGGAAGTGCTCGAAAAACTTCACGCCGATATCGACGAACACGTGGTTCGCATACGCGAGTTCAAGCGCGATGCGCATCAGGTCGAGCGCATACGCGGCCATCCATGCGGTGCCGTCGGCCTGGTCGATGTGGCCGCCGGTCGGAAGGGGCGACGAGCGGTCGAAGATGCCGACGTTGTCCAGCCCGAGAAAGCCGCCCTGAAAAATATTGCGGCCGTCGGCGTCCTTGCGGTTCACCCACCAGGAGAAGTTCAGCAACAGCTTATGGAACACGAGTTCGAGAAAATCACGGTCCGCCTTGCCGGTCATCGCACGATCGATCTCATACACGCGCCACGCGGCCCATGCATGCACCGGCGGGTTGGCGTCGCCGAGCGCCCATTCGTAGGCGGGCAGTTGTCCGTTCGGATGCTGATAGCGGTCCTTCACCAGCAGCAGCAACTGACGCTTCGCGAACGCCGGATCGATCAGTGCAAACGCGGCCGCATGAAATGCGAGATCCCACGAGGCGTACCACGGGTATTCCCACTTGTCGGGCATCGACACGATGTCCGCATTGCACAGGTGCCGCCAGTCCGCATTGCGGCCGTGCTTGCGGCCCGCGGGCGGCGCGGGTTGCAGCGGATCGCCCTGGAACCAGCGTTGCACGTCGTACTGGTAGTACTGCTTGGACCACAGCATGCCGGCGAGCGCCTGGCGCTGCACGAGGCGCGCGTCGGGATCCGCGATTTCGTGTTGCAGCGCGCCATAGAATTCGTCGGCCTCGGCGATGCGGCGGGCGAACAGCGCGTCGGCGTCGAACTGCCCGTCGTCGGGCGACGACTGCGCACGCCAGCGCAGGTACACCACGGCGCGCCCGTGCGGGCCGAATTCGAGTGCCGCATGCGCGCCGGCCTTGGTGCCGGCGTCGTGACGTACCGCGTGCTGGTCGCCATGCACGAGATAGTCGTTGAAGCCGTCCTTGAACGGGCCCGTGCCGTCCATGTTGAACAGACGCTTGACGTTGGTGTCGTTCTCACAGAAAAGCCATGCGAGCTGCGGCGCGTCCTTCGACCAGGCCGTCACGACAATTGGCTCCTGGCCATGCTGACGCCCGATCAAATGCGCCTCACCGTTGCGGTCCGTGCCGGCGACCAACGACGGCTTGTCCTTGTTCTCCTTCCACGACCACGAGTTGCGCGCCCAGATTTGCGGCAGCACGTCGAGCGACGCGGACTCGTCCGCGCGATTCTCGATCGTCACGCGCATCACGATGTCGTCGGGCGCGTGTTTCGCGTATTCGACCTGCACGTCGAAATAGCGCAGATCGTCGAACGCGCCGGTATCGAGAACCTCGTACTCCGGCATGTCGCCGCCACGGCGAGCGTTTTCCTGCACCAGGTCTTCATACGGGAAAGCGGCGTGCGGGTACTTGTAGAGCATCCGCATGTACGAATGCGTCGGCGTGCCGTCGAGGTAGAAGTACAGCTCCTTCACGTCCTCGCCATGATTGCCCTGCGCGTTGGTGAGGCCGAACAGGCGCTCCTTGAGGATCGGGTCCTTGCGGTTCCATAGCGCGAGCGATACACACCAGCTCAGCTTGTCGTCGCCGAAACCGGCGATGCCGTCTTCGCCCCAGCGATACGCGCGGCTGCGCGCATGATCGTGCGGAAAGGAGTCCCAGGCGGTGCCGTCCGCGCTGTAGTCCTCGCGCACCGTGCCCCATTGACGTTCGCTCAGATACGGGCCCCAGCGCTGCCAATGGGCGCAATCGGCCGAGTGCAGGCGGGCGCCTTCGAGAGTGGCGAGCAGATTGGCAGCGCGCAGCGGTGGCATAACGTCGTCCTTGCTTCGGGCCTGGCGGTGGGACACACATCGTAGCGCGGTTTACGCGGCGATGGGCGCCAACCGGG
Source organism: Paraburkholderia fynbosensis (assembly GCF_902859935.1). Lineage (GTDB taxonomy): Bacteria > Pseudomonadota > Gammaproteobacteria > Burkholderiales > Burkholderiaceae > Paraburkholderia > Paraburkholderia fynbosensis. The sequence continues at coordinate 108,138 of NZ_CADIKI010000015.1, read as the reverse complement.
CAAGCAGATTCTCGATGCGCAGCAACTCCCCGAGCGACCACGCCTGAAACGGCGTGCCGGCAGGCGCATGCGGCGCGTCGCCGTCGGCGATTTCAGAGAGGTGGTCGAGACCCGCGTCATCGAGATGCGCGTAGAGCGGGTCGAGAAAGCGCGCTTTGGCTTGCGCGCGGGTCTGTTCCGTCACGCCGTGAACCCGCAGCCACGCTTCGACGAACGGCCCGAGCAGCCACGGCCAGACCGTTCCCTGATGATAGGCGCCATCGCGCTGCAAGGCAGAGCCGCCGTAGTGTCCGCGATACGCGGGATCGGACGGTGCGAGCGTTCTCAGACCGAGCGGCGTGAGCAACTGCGCTTCCACCTGGTCTAGCACCGCGCGCGCCGCCGCGCCGTCGACTAGCGGGAACGGCAGGCCGCCCACCGCGAAAATCTGGTTCGGCCGGACCGCGCGATCTATCGCGCCTTTTACGTGATCGACATCGACGTTATCGAACAATGCCTGTGTGGACGGATCGACGAAGCGTTCACGAAACGCTTGCAACACTCGTCCGGCCGGTTGTTGCCACTTCGGGTTCCATGCTGCCGCAATGCGCAACGCGTTACACCACAGCGCCTGTACCTCAACCGGTTTGCCGATGCGCGGTGTGACGACCCAGTCGCCGACTTTCGCGTCCATCCACGTGAGTTGCACACCAGGGACGCCCGCGCTCAGGAGACCATCGTCGGCGCAGGCGCGGATGTTGAAGCGCGTGCCGTTCGTGTAGCCGGTGAGGATCGCGTCGGCGGCCTGTTGCAGACGCGCGCGGGTCACGGCGCCCGCATGACCTGTGGCCAGGTAGTCGTGCACTGCGACGATGAACCATAAGGACGCGTCGACGGAGTTGTATTCCGGCGTGTCGCCGTAATCGGGGAAGCGGTTCGGCAGCATGCCTTCGGACAGCGTGCCCGACCATTCGAGCAGGATCGACTCGGCTTCGTCGAGACGGTTCGACGCGATCAACAGGCCGCGCATCGCGATGAAGGTGTCGCGGCCCCAGTCGGTGAACCACGGAAAGCCCGCGAGAATCGTGCGGCCTTCGTTGCGCGAGACCACGTAGGCATCGGCGGAGCGTTGCAGGCGCGAGCCCAGTGCGTTGCGGCGCTGCTGTTCGACGCGGGCGAGCTCGGCTGCGTGGGTGGCGGTTGCGCAGGTGGGCGCTGCCGCGCCCGCTGCATTCGACGCGCTGAGAACCATCACCGCTTCACCGTCGCCCAGATCGAAGCTGAATACCCCAGGCGTTGCGAGATCTTCGCTGAAGTCGAGACCGCGTTCCTGCTCGCGCACGTAGCAGAAGTTCCGATACCAGTCAGGCGCGTGCATATAGACGCCATTCGTCGCCGCATGAATGACCGGCAGGTCGCCATACGGTTGCCAACTGACGCATGCGCGATCGTCGCTGATCCGCGCGTCGAAATTGAATGCGGCGTTTTCATGATGCAGCGCGTGATAATCGCGCCCCGACAACAAGGGCCTTACCTTCAACACGCGCGCGCTCATTTCGCCTGCCACCTCAGCGCTGTCCAGCCGCCAACGCAAAACCGTTTCTCGCGTCGCTCGACTGACGAATACTTCGGCAATCAATACGTTCAATGTGTCGAGTTGAATGCGCCAGGTCGGCCACGGCGCAGTATCGAAGCCGGTGACGCTCGCATTCAAATCCGGATAGATCACGTTCGGCACATAGCGCTGCGAGCTCAACGGATAACGCCGCCCTCCCGCTTCCAGCCACGCCTCCACACCGTTGACGAGCACGACACGGCCGCCCGGCGCGCGCGTCGCGTTCAACAGCAACGCGTGATAACGGCGCGTGCGCAACATGCCCACGGTGCCCGATGCGAAACCGCCGAAGCCGTCCGCTTCCAGCCATTCGTCTTCGAGACGCGTGATGTCGAAGGGTCGTTCGATGCGTGTCATGGACTAGCCGGTTATGCAAAGCCGTGAATCGTTCGGTATGCCAAAAGCATCAGGCAAATGGCATTACGGTGACTATTGTCCTTCTTGTTGCTTTCCACTTTCTTTCGAAAAACAAACGAATTAACGAAAGTTATGCTGCTCGCAAACGTTTCACAATTATTTCTTGAAAGGAACAGAGACTGCACTCGCTTTCACCAAACCGGATGCAGACATGAGAAGAGACAAACGCCTCGCGAGCGCCGCCTTGCTCGCACTCGCCACTATTGGCTTGAGCGCTTGCGGCGCGGATGACGCTCCATCGACGGCAACGTCTTCGGCGCCTACCGCTGACGAAGCCGCGCAACGAGCGGCGACCTTGTCGGCTGCGCTGCCCGACGCATCCGCCCCGCTCACGGCGAACCCCGCCGCCGCGTCCGATCCGATCACGCAAAACATGCAAGCCAGTCTCGCTGCCGACAACCAGCAAGTCGCACCCGTCATGCACTACGCCCCCGGCGACCGCGCCAGCAACAACTGACCTGCTTTTCATGGCGTGCAGAGGCGCGCTATTCTTTCCCCCCGCAGAAGGTGATATTCGATGACATCAACTAGCCGTCGCCGTTTCCTGCAGACCGTGGCTTCTTCCGCCGGCGCTGCCGCCGCGCTGACCGCGCTGCCCGAGTCGATCCGCAATGCGTTGGCCGTGCCCGCGTTCTCGCGCACGGGCACGATCCGCGATGTCGAGCACATCGTCGTGTTCATGCAGGAGAACCGCTCGTTCGACCACTACTTCGGCCATATGCGCGGCGTGCGCGGCTACAACGACCGCTTCCCGATTCCGCTGCCGAACGGCAAGCCGGTGTGGTATCAGCCGTCGAAAGCGGACGCCACCAAGCCGGTGCTGCCGTTCCATCTGGACACCTCGACCACCAGCGCGCAATGCGTCGGCGATCTGGACCATTCCTGGTACAAGACCCACGCCGCGATCGACGGCGGCCGCTACGATCAGTGGCCGGCCAACAAGACCGACATGACGATGGGCTATCACCTGCGCAGCGACATTCCGTTTCACTACGCGCTGGCCGATGCGTTCACCACCTGCGACGCATACTTCTGCTCGCTGCCCGGACCCACGCACCCGAACCGCTCGTATCTGATGACCGGGACGGTCGATCCGACCGGCACGCTCGGCGGACCGCTCCTCGATAACAACGATTTCGTCGACGGCGACGGTCCGCCGAATTACCAGTTGCTCTCTTGGACCACGTATCCGGAGCGCCTGCAAGCCGCTGGCATTTCGTGGCAGGTGTACCAGCAGGGTACGACGGGCTCCGATCCGTTGAACGGCAACTACGGCACCAACATCCTGCAGAACTTCACGAACTTCATCAACGCGCAGCCGGGCTCGCCGTTGTATGAGCGCGCACAAACCGTGCGCACCATCGACGACCTGAAGGCCGACGTGCTCGCGAACAAGCTGCCGCAAGTGTCGTGGTTGTGCCCGCCGGCCGCGTACTCGGAGCACCCGCAATATACGCCCGCATACGGCGCCGAATACACGTCGCAGATTCTCGATGCGTTGACGTCGAATCCCGAGGTGTGGAGCAAGACCGTGCTCTTCATCATGTACGACGAGAACGACGGCTTCTTCGATCACATCGTGCCGCCGCAACCGGCGACGACGCCCGCGCAAGGCAAGTCGACGGTCAGCACCGAAGGCGAGATTCACAACGTAGTCAATCCCGCGCGCGGCGGCAGTTATACCGCCGACGGCTTGCCGTACGGGCTCGGCCCCCGCGTGCCGATGACGATCGTGTCGCCGTGGAGCAAGGGCGGTTTCGTGTGCTCGCAGGTGTTCGATCACACGTCGGTGATTCGCTTCATCGAAACACGTTTTGGCGTTCACGAACCGAACATCACGCCGTGGCGCCGCGCAGTGTGCGGCGACCTGACCACCGCATTCGACTTCCGCACGCCGGACTCGAAAGTGCCGCCGCTGCCGGACACGAGCAACTACAAGAGCATCGCCGATAACCAGTGCGCGACGCAGCCGAAGCCGACCGTGCCCGCGACGCCGGGCGCGATCGATCCGCAGGAAAGCGGGATTCGTTTCGCGCGTGCATTGCCGTACGAACTGCATGTGAATGGCGAAGCGGATGTGAACCGCAACACGTTCGAGATCTCGATCGCCAACACGGGCGACCAGGGCGCGCATTTCTATGTGTACTCGAGCAATCGCACCGATGGTCCGTGGCGTTACACCGTCGAAGCGGGCAAATCGCTCGGCGAGACCTTCGATCTGACGACGACGAACGGCGTGTACGCGTTCGAAGTGTTCGGGCCGAACGGCTTCGTGCGCAAGTTCGCGGGCAATGCGCAGCCGACGAAGACGCACAACGCGCACGGTCTGGGCCTGTTTGGCAACAAGCCGGCGCTGCCCGAAGTGAAGGCGCAATACGACGTCGCCAACGGCAACGTGTTCCTGAAGTTCAGCAACAGCGGTGGCGGCATCGCGCGTTTGACGGTAACGGATAACGCGTATGGGGCGCGCACGCGTCCGGTGCTGGTGCCGGCCGGCTTGCATCTCGAAGAGGTGTGGGTGCTGGCGGCGAGCCATCACTGGTACGACCTGACGGTGACGAGCAATGACGATGCGAGTTTCTCGCGCCGCTTTGCGGGTCACGTTGAGAACGGGCGGCCGAGTATCAGCGATCCGGCGGCGGTTGCGCCGATGTTGGCGTGAGGTGAAGCAGCGGGGCTTCGCCGTCGAGGCGGAGCCCCTGTCGAAAGTACTCCGCTGCCCAGGGAGGCTGTCGTCATGCATATCCCTCGAAGGGCCCTGCACAAAACAACGCATCCGCGCCGCCCGCGAAAAAAACTCAAGCCCCCAGCAACACGCCGGTCCTGAACGGCCGCGTCCCCGTCACCCGTCCCAACGGCGCCCCTGCCGTCACGAAGCGAATCGCGCGACGCATATAAAGCACGCCTTCGGTGTTGCTCGTGATCGTGGTCGTCTCGTCGGTGAGCGGATCGACGATATCGAACAGAGCCTGTCCGACGCGAATCGTCTCGCCGATCTTCGCGCGATGAATCAGAATCCCGCTGACAGGTGCGTAAAACTGCTCGCTGCCCGCGAGCGGCGTCGCAGGCGCAAGCAGCGGCGGCAAAGGCCGCGCGTCCAGCCGGATCGCCTTGCGCCACGCAAGATAATCGACTATCGCGTCGGCATCCCGTTGCGCCACTTCGTACGAGACGTCGCGCTGACCGCGGCATTCCACCGTCACCGCAATCGTGCCGGTGGGCACCGGTTTGCTAGCGGGCATGGCTTGCTGCAAGGTCCACCACAACAGGCTATGCGTTTCGTCGAACGACTCGCCGCCCGAGTTGGTCGCGAGCAGCGAGGCTTCTGCGCCGAGATAGCGCGACAAGGGCTCGAACTCGGGCCAGGCCGCTTCGCTCGTGTACAGATGCATCGCCGCTTCGAGCGAACAATGCAGATCGATCACGACGTCCGCATCGAACGAGAGTTTGAGCATCGCCAGTTGCAGTGACTCGAATTCGGTCAACGGCTTCTGCTCGGCCAGTTCAGCCGCGATCAAGTCGCGAACGATGCGCCGGTTCTCCGCCGCATCCGAACCCAACGCATCCTTCGCGCGTGCGACCAGCTTCGAGAACTGCAAGAAGTGCCGGTTGAAGTTCTTGCCGCTGCCGAGATCGAAGCGTCCGAGAAACTGACCGAGCACGTACTGACCGAGCCCGACCGGATTCGCCACCGGCACCAGCACGATTTCCGCATTCAACGCGCCCTGCTTCTCCAGTTCCAGCAGGCGGCGCTTGAGCAACACGGTCGTCAACATCGCGGGCGTCTCGTCGGCATGCAGCGACGACTGGATATAAATCTTCTGCCCGCTATTCGCCGGGCCGAAATGGAACGACACCAGTTCGCGGTGCGTGCCGATAGCCGGCGAAAGAAGCGGAATCGATTGCCTGTTCATGAGGGGAAAGCCTGGGGAAGAAGAGTCGGGAGTAAAAGAATCAATTGCCGTACGGATCGAAGTCGAAGTACTTCTTCGCGATCTGTGCGTACGTGCCGTCCTTGAGCATCGAAGCAATCGCCGCATTGATCGACGCCTGCACCGCGGTCTCGTCCTTGCGCAAGCCGATGCCCACGCCGCGATCGCCCATCGACAGCGGTTCGCCGACAAACGCAAAGCCCTTGCCCGCCGGCGTGCGCAGAAAGCCGATGTCCGCTTCCACCGACCCGAGCAATGCGCCGTCGAGCCGTCCGTTCTGCAAGTCGGCGAACACTTCGTCCTGGCTCTTGTACGCGGTCACGTGCGCGCCGAGCGGCGCCCAGTTCTTCAACGCGTAGCCTTCGAACTGCGTGCCCGACTGCACGCCGATCTGCTTGCCGGCCAGTGCGTTCACACCGCCCGCGAGCGGCGAGCCTTGACGCGCAATCAGCCGCGACTTGAACTGGAAGATCTTCGACGAAAACAGGATCTGCTGCTCGCGCTTTTCCGTGATCGCCATCGACGACAGAATCGCGTCGATCTTGCGCGCCTGAAGCGCCGGAATCATCCCCGAGAATTCGAGTTCCACCCATTGGCAGCGCGCGTGAATGCGCCGGCAGATTTCGTTGCCGAGATCGACGTCGAAACCCTTGAAGCTGCCGTCGGGCGCCTTGGCATCCATTGGCGGATAGCTCGGATCGATGCCGAGGCGCAGCGTGCCGGCTTCGGCGGCAAACGCGCCGCTGCTGAAAGTCAGCGCAGCGCTCAGGATCATCAGCGAAATTTTCATGGGAGTCGAAGTGTGGGGGATGAATGACGACGGTGCCATCGTATGACGCCGCCGCGCCTCCAAGAAGTCCCGTTCAAACTATCATGATCACTTTTACCGATCACCAGATCAACGAACTGGAACCCTCATGGCGTTGACGATCTCCCAGCTGCGCGCCTTCACGGCGGTCGCCGAGCACGGCAGCCTCCGCGCGGCCTCGCGCGCGCTCGGCATTGCGCAGAGCGGCATCACCCAGCAGTTGCAGAACCTCGAATCGATGCTCGGCGCGACGCTGTTCATCCGCACGAATCGCGGCATTGCGCTGACCGCGCTCGGCCAGCGGCTATTGCAGCGGGCCGGCGCGATCATCGGCGAGTGCGAGCGCGCCGAGCAGGAAGTGCGGCAAGTGCGCGGCGACTATGTCGGCGAGGTCACGTTCGGCATGACGACCGAGCCGCTCATCGACGCATTCGCGCCGGTGCTGATGGATTTTCGCACGCGCTTCGAGCGGGTCGCGGTGCATTTGCGCACCGGCACCTCGCGCATGATGATTTCGTGGATTCGCGAAGGCACGCTCGACTTCGCGGTCGCGCTCGTGTCGAAGCATACCGATACGGCCGATCTGTCGGTCACGCCGCTCTATCCGTCCGATCCGGTGATCGTGTGCCGCCAGGGTCATCCGAAAGCAGGGGCGACCTCGCTCGCCGAACTGGTCGACTGCACGTGGGTGGCGACGCGCTCGCCGAATCTGACCGAAGATCCGCACGTCAACCGGCTGAGCCATCTGTTCGAAAGCCACGGCCTCCCGCCGCCGAAAGTCATCGCCACAGTGGAGGGCCTGTACGAGACGCTGCATCTGGTCGGCGCGACGGACTGCCTGTCGCTGGAGTCGTCGATCGTGGCGAAACGCGGGCCGTTTGCCAGCGCACTCACGGCGATCGCGGTGCGCGAGCGGGCGGTCGAACAGAACGTCTGCCTGCTGCAGCGCGCGGCGATCCCGCTCACGCCCGCCGCACAGGAGCTCGCGACGATGATCGCGTCATACACGCGCACCGTGCGGGCGCGCTGACTTCGGCGCGATGTCAGTCGATGCGTCAGGCCACGGTTTCGAGCGCGATCAATTCGCCGATGCTTTGACGGCGCCGGATCAACCGCGCCTCGCCCGCGTCGAGCAACACCTCGGGCGCGAGCGGCCGGCTGTTGTAGTTCGATGACATCGACGCGCCGTACGCACCCGCGTCATGGAACACGATGAAGTCACCCACTTCGGGCGCGGGCATCGAGCGGCTCGTGACGATGCCGCCTTCGGCCTGCGTGAACACGTCGCCGGCTTCGCACAGCGGGCCGGCTACCGTGAACGCGGCAAGCGGCGCGTCGCTCGGCACGCCGTCGCGTTTCACTACGCTCATCCGGTGGTGGCTGCCGTACAACGACGGCCGCACGAGGTCGTTGAAGCCCGCATCGACCAGCGCGAATTGCCGCGTGGGCCGCCGGTTCAACGCATGCACTTCGGCGACGAGCACGCCCGCCTCCGCTACCAGAAAGCGCCCCGGTTCGATTTCCAGCCGCACGCGATGCCCGACGTGCGCCTCGATCCGCTGGCGCGCCGCATTCCACAGCCGGAAGTAATGATCGACGTCGATGCGCGGCTCGCCTTCGCGATACGGTACCGACAAACCACCGCCAGCGGAAATCGCTTCGATATCGTGGCCGAGGCCTGTCACGGCATCGACCATCGCCTCGCAGACGCGCGACAGATGCCCATAGTCGACACCCGAGCCGATATGCATGTGCAGGCCGACGAGCGTCAATCGGTAACGGCGCACCAGTTCGATCGCGCGCGGCACGTCGTCGAGCCAGATGCCGTGTTTGCTGTGTTCGCCCCCGGTGTTGGTCTTGTTGCTGTGCCCGTGACCGAAGCCGGGATTGATCCTCAGCCACACGCGATGGCCTGCGGGCGCATGGCGTCCTATCCGTTCGAGCATATCGAGCGAGCCGGCGTTGACCGTGATCTGATGTTCGAGCACAGCGGCAAGGCTCGCGTGGTCGAGCAGGTCCGCGGTGAACACCACGCCTTCGGGGTCGCCCCCGGCCGAGAAGCCCGCCGCGAGACTGCGCGCGATTTCGCCCAACGAGACCGCGTCAACCATGACGCCAGCCTCGCGCATCAGCTTCAGAATGTGCACGTTGGAACAGGCCTTCTGCGCGTAGCGGATGACGTCGAAAGCGCGGAGTTCGGCGATGCGCCGGCGAATCGTTTCGGCGTCGTAGGCCCAGAGCGGCGTGCCGTGCTGCCGGGCGAGTCCGACGAGTTGTGCGGGATTGAATGGCATCACGGTTCTCTCGATGTCGAAACAGTGCAATGCCCGACATGATGCTGAAAACCCGTCATTCAGTAAAATACCTATTCTTCGGTCAGTCATTCATTCTTGATATACCCGATATGGCGCTCACGCACCGGCACATCGAAGTCTTCCGCGCATTGATGACGGCGGGCAGCGTCACCAAGGCGGCCGAGATGCTTTTCACGTCGCAGCCCACCGTGAGCCGCGAACTCGCACGCATGGAGCAGAGCATCGGCTTCGCGCTGTTCGAGCGCGCAGGCGGCCGGCTGCGTCCCACCCTGTCCGCGTTGACGCTGTTCGACGAAATCAAGCGCGCGTATGTCGGGCTCGAACGGGTGGCATCGACGGCGGCCAGCCTGCGCGAATTCCAGGGCGGCCAGCTTTCCATCATCGCGTTGCCCGCCTTTTCGCATTCGATCCTGCCGGGCGCGTCGAAGCGCTTTCATGACGCGCAGCCGGGCGTGAGCCTGTCGATCGCCACGCAGGAGTCGCCGTTCCTCGAAGAATGGCTGAGCGCGCAGCGCTACGACCTCGGTCTGACCGAACACGGCGCGCCACCGCCCGGCACGCGGCTGACGCCGTTGCTCGAAGTGGACGAGGTGTGCGTGCTGCCCGACCGGCATCCGTTGCTGAAGAAGCGCGCGATCGAGTTGAAGGATTTCACGGATCAGGCTTTCATCAGCCTGTCGTCGAGCGATCCCTACCGGCTTCAGATCGACGAGGTGTTCGCGCAAGCGGGCATCGCGCGCCGCCAGCTGATCGAGACACCGACCGCTGTTTCCGTGTGCAGCTTCGTGCGCCAGGGCCTCGGCATCGCGATCGTCAATCCGCTGACCGCCGTCGATTTCGCGGACCGCCATCTGCATATCCGGCCGCTCACCGTATCGTTGCCGTTCCGCGTGAGCGTGATACATCCGGAGCATCGTCCAGGCCATCCGCTGGCCGCTGCGTTCGTCAAGGCGCTGCAAAGCGAAGCCGCCGCGCTGCGGCTACAATTGAAAAGCCATACCGGACAGCGGCGCGCATAACGACGCCGCCCGGCACACGGCCCACACCCGGGCGAGCCGCCGCGGATGCCCTGCGCCGACAACGCCGCGCACGCAACACCCAGAACACCACTAGCGCACCGATCGCGCACGCGAACGGCGCGCCTTGTGCCGTAGCGCACTCTTCACTCGTCGTAGACCATCAACAGGAGTTTCCCAAATGATGAATCGAGACAACCCCGTCTGGCTGATTACCGGCTGTTCCACCGGCTTCGGCCGTGAACTGGCGAAGCTGGTGCTGGAGCGCGGCTGGCGCGCGGTGGTGACCGCACGCGATGTGTCGAAAGTGAAAGATATCGCCGAGCCGCACGGCGAGCGAGCACTCGCTCTGCCGCTCGACGTGACGAACCGCGCCCAGATCGAAGAGGTGGTCGCACAGGCGAAGCAGCGTTTCGGCCGTATCGACGCGCTCGTGAACAACGCGGGTTATGGCTATCTGGCCGCGATCGAGGAAGGCGAGGACGACGAAGTCCGCGCGATGTTCGAGACCAATGTATTCGGTTTGATCGACATCACGAAAGCGGTGCTGCCGATCATGCGCGAACAGCGTAGCGGGTTGATCGTCAACGTGTCGTCGATTGGCGGCGTTGCGAGTTTCGCGGCGACCGGCTATTACCACGCGACCAAATACGCGGTGGAAGGCTTGTCCGAATCGCTGGCGCTCGAGGTGAAGCCGCTCGGCATCGGCGTGCTGATCGTCGAACCCGGCCCGTTCCGCACGAACTGGGCGGGACCGTCGATCAAGCAGTCGGCCACCGTGATCGACGACTACGCGGGCACGGCGGGCGAACGCCGCCAGCAGACCGAAGCGCGCAGCGGCAAGCAGGCGGGCGATCCGGTGCGCGCCGCACAGGCGATCATCGACGCCGCGCTGTCGGAGCAGCCGCCGCTGCGTCTGCTGCTCGGCAAGATCGCGCTCGACCTCGCGTACAAGAAGCTCGACTTCATGCGCGGCGACTTCGACGCATGGAAAGCGACGACCGAGGGCGCGGATTATCCGGCGGAGAGCGCCTGAGCACGCCGGAAGCCGGGACCGTGCCGTGGCAATGGATCGCCGGAACGGTCTGATGCGTTCAAATCCGTTGGCCGGCTTTAAAACTCGACCAACGCGAAATCTTCCTTGCCGACGTCGCACAGCGGGCAGCGCCAGTCGGCCGGGACGTCCGCCCAGCGGGTGCCCGGCGCGATACCTTCATCCGGCAAGCCCGCCGCCTCGTCGTAGACCCAGCCGCAGATCACGCAGACCCATTGCTTGAAGTCGTCCGCCGACACGGCATGACCGGACGCCTCCGCCGCGCCTGCCACAGCTGGCTGCGGGGGCGTCTCATCAAGGCTCACGACCAGCGGCGCGACGGTGCCGCCGCCCGCGGCGAGGCGCGCCTGCAGGCTTTCCAGCAAGCGCTGCGCTTCGTCCTGCGTCAGATCGATCCAGTAAGGATCGCCCGCGCCGTCGTTGAGCCGCTCGGGTGAAAACTGGATTTCTACGGCTACGCCCTTCTTGTACATGGCACTCGGAATGTCGATGAAGCCGGCAGCGAGTGCCGGCGTGGAGCCGCACGCATGATGCGAGGGCGATGGAGCTAGACCAAGTGATTCAGCAGGATGGAGGCGATCAGGCCGGCGGCGCCGATGAGGCCAAGCAATTGCATCAAGGTGAGCGATTTACGCGGTGCGATGGAGGCTTGTTGCGTGTTCACGAGAGATTCTTGAAAGTTGGAAAAAGCGAAATGGTACAGGGATGTGAGCGCGGCGCATGCCGATTGGCGCAAACCCGCGCGTATCGGACGACATTATCGCCGCTCTCGCGCGCCGCATTGCCTACCGGATGGAGATGGATTGATTCGCTGGGAGGGGGAAACGAGAGCGCGCCGGCGCGTTTTGCCGGGTTTGTCCTGTGAATGCGGCGCCGTGCCCGCATTGTCGTGCGACTGCGGCGGCAATTCCGGCCAGCGCCGCAGGCTCAAGCCATTAGCGCGCTCAGGCCGATATGACTGACGCGATGCGATACGATGCGCCGCGCCTCGACGTGCGCGGCACCTCAGCCCGAATCTCAGGACTTCGCCAACGGATTGCCCTGACGCGAATCCCAAAAGCGGATCACCGACGTGTCGCCGGTGCCGGCGCCCACCACCTGATCGGCCGCGCCGCCCTCGCGCAACAACGCGCGCAGTTCGTTGATGACCGGAAACACCTCGTGATTCCAGTCCGCGCCCTGCGAGTCGTGCGCGCGCTGTTCGGCTTCGACGATTTCGCGATCTTCCTTGAAGATGCGCTCGGTGAACCACACGAGCAGCGGCCACGCGAGATTCAGCACGCCGGGAATGCCGGGCTTACGGATCGACAGCAAACCGAACGTGCGATTGGTGCGCTGTTCGCGATCGAGCGGCACATAGACGATCCACAGGTCCATCACCAGCGTCTGCTCGGACGTGCGGATCTGCAGCGTCTGATACGGATACTCGGTGCGGATCGTCATCACGTCCTTGTCGTTGTCGCCGCCGGTCTTGCGGCTCTGGCCGAACACGATCGCTTCGCCGATCGGCTGCTGGCCGGCCATGCGCGCAAACGTGTAATCGACTTCGACCCAGCCTTCGCCTTTACGCCGCCCCAGCGAACGCGCGCGCATCTGTCCCATCTGCTTGCGATGCAGGAACTGATGGTTCATATCCATCAGATTTTCGTGCATGAACGAATAGTGACAGTTCACCGGACGGCCGAAACGGCGCGTCTTGTACTTCTTGTCGCCCACCGACCCGAGCTTGGGCAGCGGCCGCTGTTCGGCCAGTTCGGCATCGCCCGGAAACACGAAGATCAGCCCTTCGACTTCCTGACACGGATAGGAACGCACGCCGTTCGGCAAACGGTCGCGCCCGAGATAGGGCACGTCGGTGCACTTGCCCGAGCAGTCGTAGGTCCACCCGTGGTAGCCGCAACGAATCGACTCTCCCTCGACCACGCCTTGATGCAGCGGCACTTGCCGATGCGCGCAGCGGTCTTCCAGCGCAAACACCTTGCCGGACTCCGCGCGCGCCAGCACGATCGGATCGCCGGCGAACGTCACGCCATGCGTCTTGCCCCGCTTCACTTCATGCGACCACGCGAGCGGATACCAGTAGTCCGGGTGAATGCCGACGCGGCGCAGATCGCGCACCGGTGCGTCGTGGGCGGCGTGGTCCGGCGCATGCGCGTGCGCTGCTGCCGCAGCGGCCGCATGCGCGGCATTCTGCGACGCTGCTTGAGCAGGCGCCGCATCGACGGTTGCATCGACGGTGTCTTGTTCGAGCGGGGGAACAGCATGCATACGTGAAGCCTCCATGCACCAGCGGATAGAAGGTCGCCGCCCTGCATATCTTGAGGCCGGCATCGACGCCAGTCTACTAGATGCGACCGCCGTCCGGGTCGGGGGAGGGCGCCCCGTGCCTCGCGACGCCGCGTCGCGCCCGCCTGAGCGCGCGCTGCCGCCGAAAGTGCCGCAAAGGCGGCGCGCCGTCAGCTCTCGTCGCGCGCCACCAGGCCGGAGCGGCGTTGCACGCCCCACGAGCGTCCGCCGCGCAGAAAGTGCAGCCAGCCGAGCGCCGCCCCGGCGTGCCGCACGAGTTGAAACGTGAACGGCTCGGCAATCGCCGCGAGCATCGCCATCCACAGGCTGTTGCCGGTGCGCTCGCCGGTCCAGCGCCGATACAGATGAATGCTCCACAAATAGAACGCAAGATCGATCGCGGTCTTCAGGCCGATCACACTGAAGATCGACACGACAATCGTGCCATGCCCGCCGACCAGAAACCCGAGCAGCAGCGCGAACGCGGTCAGGCCGTAAATCGGCTGCATCGTGTCGAGGGCCTTGACCGGCAGCATCAGCATGCCGAGCGTGCCGTAGCGCCGATTGCCGGTCATGTCGCGGTTCCAGTATTGCGTTTGCAGGAAGCCCGCGAACCAGCGCCGGCGTTGCCGCAGAAAACTGCCGAGGTTGTCCGGCGCGTCGGTGTGCGCATGCGCGTCGCCGACCACCCGCACGTCCCAGCCGAGGCCGCGATCGACCGAATAGCGGCGCAGCCGGTGAATCAGCTCGTAGTCTTCGACCAGACATTGCGGGTCGAAGCCGCCCACGTCGAGCAGCGCGTCGCGCCTGAACGACGCGAACGCGCCGGAGATCAGCAGCAGACTGTCCGCGCGCATCCACGCAAAACGGGCGATGAAGTTGCGCATGTACTCGTAGGTCTGGAACCACTGGAACACGCGGCCCGAGAGCGACTTGCCGCAGACCGGCACCAGAATGCCGGCCGCCGCGACCAGCTTCGGCTCGCTCGCGAACGCGGCGCGCATCGCGTAGGTGGCGTCGTCGTCGAGCAGCGTGTCGGCGTCGACGGTCATCACGGTGTCCGTGGTCATCACGGTGATCGCGGCGTTCAGCGCGCGCGCCTTGCCGCCGTGCGGCACGCGCAGCCAGAACAGGTTCGGGTGCAGCGCACTCGCCGCGCTCAGCACGCCGTCGGCGGCGGCCGTGAGGCCGAAGCGTTCGGTGAGCAGCGCGCGGGTGGCGTCGGTGGAGCCGTCGTCGGCAATCACGATCTGCGCCGGGCCGTGCGTCTGGCGCAGCAGCGCGGCGAGCGTCACCGGCAACACCGCCGCTTCGTTGTGCGATGCGACGATCACGCCCATGCTCGGCAAACGGCGCTGCTCGTAGTCGGCTTCGAGCGGCGCCGGGCGCCGCATCAGCGGCAGCGACTTCCACGTGACGAACGCGAGCAGCAGTGTGTCATACACGACGTACGCAATCCCGGTCGACCACGCCAACGCCCCTTTCAGAAAGAACGCGCGCGCGAACAGCAGCAGCCACACGGCGACGACGCTGAAGTGAATCAGCGTGCTCGACAAGGTCGCGCGACGCGGCAAGATGCGCGGCGAGGCGAGTGCAAGTGCCTGTTCCAGAGTGTTTTTCAAAATGACTGCCGGGGGTTTGGGTGCGTCGATGCCGCGGTTATCGGGAAAGGAAGACAGCGCCTGGAAGCCTCACGGCGCCATGCGCCGGAGTACCGACTTGCGATCGATCCACTGATGCTTGAGCGCGCCGCCGATATGCATCGCCAGCAATGCGTAGAGCGCATAGCCGAGCCACGTATGCAGCGTGCCAAAGCGGTCGTGCAGGGTCTCCTTGAGCGCCGGATCGAGGTTCATCACATAGCCGATGCGCGGCCATGGAATCACGTTGAACAGATGCATCGGATGCGTCGCCGCGTCTTTCCATGCGGAGTCGTGCAGCCAGCCGGACAGCGGCAGTGCAATCATCAGCAGATACAGCAGGAAATGCGCGAGGTGCGCGGCGACCTTCTCCCATGACGGAAACTCGCGCGGCAACGGCGGCGGCTTGTGCGACACGCGCCATAGGATGCGCAGCAGCGCGAGACCGAGCACCGTGATGCCGATCGACTTGTGCGTATCGATCACCGGACGCACCCAGTCGTCGGGCAATGAATCGGCGCTCAGGCCGAGCATGACGTTGCCGATCATCAGCAGCGCGATCAGCCAGTGCAGCGTGATCGCCGTGCGGGTGTAGCGCGTCGGCAGCGGGGCGGCGGTCGAATCGGTCAGGGAATCGGCGTGAGTGTTCATGGTGGTTTTGTCCGCGAGTACGGTACGTTGCTGCTAAAGCTGTCTGAAGATCCGGTGCGGTCGCACGTCACACGTTCAAACGCGCCAGCCGGTATCAAGCTAACGCCTCAGTGTGCCGTTTTATTCCTCCAGACGCTTAACTGCGTATTTCAGATTGTTTGGCCGGGGGGTGGTGCGTCAGCGCTGCGGCACGCGCCTGAA
This sequence comes from Paraburkholderia fynbosensis, assembly GCF_902859935.1. Lineage (GTDB taxonomy): Bacteria > Pseudomonadota > Gammaproteobacteria > Burkholderiales > Burkholderiaceae > Paraburkholderia > Paraburkholderia fynbosensis. The sequence goes on along the minus strand of NZ_CADIKI010000015.1, from coordinate 92,224 downwards.
GCGCGTCGTATCGTAGCCCATTGCATCCAGCCGGCCGAGCAGCGCGCGATAGGTGCCGTCGTTGATGTCGGGCTCGCGTGCAAAGATCCGGCAGAGGTTTTTTACCCGGATAAGCGGCCAGAACAGTCGCGCGCGCCACTCCCCGCCATCTTTGCCGGGCACGGGCGTGTCGAGAAACCGGTAATGCTTTTCCGGCCCGTCAAAGCTTTTCTTGCGCGCATAGTACGAATCGTCGATCTTGTCGTCGGCACGCCATGTCGTTGGAACAGCCCGCGAGCGTCAGCAGCAGCACGGACGCAGCGGCGGCTGCACCAATGACGATGGCGGTGGCACAGACGGCGCGGCGCATGGCGAAAGCCTCGGACATAGCGGTGCATATACCTTTTACGTTCGAGCCCGCCGGATCGATGCGCAGCGAAGGGATTCGACGGAGCTAGCGCTTTGCGCGGACGGCCCTTTGGCGAGTTATCTCCGCCACACTTCACCGAACTCCAGGCACCCGCCGCCCGGTGGGCTCACGCCTCCCAACCCAGCCCAACCAAGCGCGGATAACGGAATAAAGTCGGCCAATAATGCTACATTGACCGCACTCCGGACTTCGGCTCCTGAATCAAGCGCATGGAAAACCTGAGCGGCATCGTCGCATTCGTGCACACGGCGGAGGCGTCCAGCTTCGTCGGCGCATCGCAGCGGCTCGGCCTGTCGGCGTCGGCGGTCGGCAAAAGCGTCGCGCGCCTCGAACAGCATCTCGGCGTACGTCTACTGCAGCGAAGCACGCGGCGCGTCAGCCTGACCGAGGACGGCGAACGTTTCTACGAGCGCTGCCGGCAGATTCTCGACGCACTGAGCGAAGCCGAATCGATGATGCTGCAAGCCAACGCCACGCCGCGCGGGCGCTTGCGGGTGAGCTTGCCGACCATCGGCTATCGCTTCTTGCTGCCGATCCTGCCGGAATTCGCGGGGCGCTACCCGGAGATCGACCTCGAACTGGATTTCAACGACCGTCTCGTCGACGTGATCGAAGGCGGCTTCGACGCCGCGATCCGCAGCGGCGAGCTGCCCGACTCGCAACTGATGGCGCGGCGGCTCGGCCCGTTCCGCTTCGTGCTATGCGCTTCGCCGGCCTATCTGCAGCGGCGCGGCGTGCCGCTCGTGCGCGCCGATCTCGCCCAGCACGCGTGTCTGCGCTTTCGCTTTCCGACCTCGGGCAAGCTGCAAGCCTGGTCGTTGCGCGGCTTGCCGGACGATGCCGCCGCGCACTTTCCGAGCGCGCTGACCTGCAACAACATGGAAGCACTGCGCGGCGCGGCGGAACTCGGCCTCGGTATCGCGTACATGCCCGACTTCCTGGCCCGCGAGGCGATCCACGCAGGCACGCTGCGCAGCGTGCTCGCCGAGCATCTCGCACACGCGGGACAGTTCTCGGTGGTGTGGCCGTCGAACCGCCAGCTCTCGCCGAAGCTGCGGGCGTTTGTGGATTTTCTGTCCGAGCGGTTATTCGGCGACGCGTAAGCATCGGCATAGCCATTGATTTCGCGCATCGCCCCGCTGCGCGGACACTTGCCACAGTGCAAGACAAAAATCTCTGTGAATCGGATCGCACGATAGACCGATTCAATTGGCATGCACGCGGATCGCGTCCTGTAATGAATTTCCTGCTGTCCGCGTTCCGTCCGTCCAACCAACCGGCCTTATCCGGAGAAATTTATGTCGCAGCCCGAGCCTGATGTCAACGAAGTGGTGAGAAGCATCGCTGAAGAAACCGACACGCCGACCGAAACAGTTTCCCGTATGTATGCAGACACGCTGGCCGATTACCGGCTCGATGCGCGCGTATTCGATTACGTGCCGCTATTCGCCGCGAAGAAGGTCCGCAATCAGCTTCGCAGTAGCTCGAATCAAAGACATTGATGCGGTGGCGCGCGGAGACCACCGCCTTTCATCACGACGCTTGTGACGACGTTTCGCATCGGCTCCTCGCCTTGCGCGCCGATTCCCGCGAACGCGTACCGAAGATATTTTCCCGCTGCTAGACTCTGAGCCTGAACCATGACTCGGGGGATCTGAATGCGCGTGACAATCGTAGGCGCGGGTATCGCGGGCTTGAGTACGGCGTGGTCGCTCACCAAACTCGGGCACGACATCACCCTGATCGAGCAGGGCTCGATTCCGAATCCGCTCGGCGCGTCGGGCGACCGTCATCGCATGATCCGCCGCGCATATGGCGATGCCGACGGCTATGCGCGCACCATCGCCGAGGCCTTGGATAGTTGGGACCTGCTGTGGAACGACCTTGGCGTGTCGCACTATGCCAACTGCGGCGTGCTCGGCATTTCGCAATTCCCCGACGACGGCGCCGAACAGTTCCGCGCGGGCCTCGACCGCATGGGCTTCGAATACGAACGGCTCGATGCGCACGACGCGGCCGCGCGTTATCCGTTTCTCGACCCCGATACGTTTCGCTACGCGTACCTCGATCGTGACGGCGGCGCGCTCTTTAGCGAACGCATCGCGCGCGACCTGAAGGCGTGGCTCAAAATGCGCGGCGCGGACATTCGCATGCATACCAAGGCGCTTGCGGTCGATCCGCACACGGCGTCGGTGCGGCTCGGCGACGACATGATCGTGCGCGCCGACCGGCTGGTAGTCGCCACCGGCGCGTGGACCCTGCAGCTGTTTCCCGCGCTTGCCGACAACCTGACGACGTACCGCAACGCCGTCGCCTACCTGGAACCGCCTGCGGATCTCGAAGAGGCGTGGTCGAACGCGCCTGCGATCGTCGACATTGGCGGCCAGAACGACGGCTATGTGCTGCCGCCGCTCGACGGCATCGGCCTGAAGTTTGGCGCTGGCGTCCATAAGGCTCGCGCGCCGGACCCCGACGCCGATCGCGCCGCGTGCCCCGACGAAGGCGAGCAGATACGCCGGCTGTTTGCGCCGCCGTTCAGGCGCATTGACGAATATACGGTGACCGAAGTAAAGACCTGCGCGTACACATTCACGGCTGACAGGCGCTTCTTTTCGAAGCGCATCGGCAATACCTTGGTGGTGTCGGCGTGCTCGGGGCACGGTTATAAATTCGGCGCGGCGGTGGGCCGGCGCGTCGCACAAGCGCTGACGACCGCCGACGACACAACGCTCGCCCGTTGGCTCAGAGCCGAGATGGTTTGAACGATTCGATTGCCATCGCGATGTCCAGCGCTCACGCCCCTGTTTATTCCGCAGCACGACGAAACCGACGAAACCGCGATGACGCGAGCCGCGCTCACACCGTGGTGACTCAAGCATTTGCTGCCATCACTCAACAAGGAAACGCACTGATGTCCCACTCGATTCAGATCCGCCCTGTCACCCGAGAAGATTTCGACGCATGGCTGCCGCTATGGGACGCCTATAACGCGTTCTACGGCCGCTCCGGCGAAACGGCCTTGCCGCGCGAAATCACGCACATCACGTGGGGACGTTTCTTCGACGGCTATGAGCCGATGCATGCGCTGGTCGCCGAACGCAACGATCAGTTGGTCGGCATCGTGCATTTCCTGTATCACCGTCACACGACGATGGCGGGGCCGGTCTGCTATCTGCAAGATCTCTATACGCTCGAATCGGAGCGCGGCAAGGGCGTGGGGCGGGCGCTGATCGAAGCAGTCTATGCGCGGGCCAAAGCGGATGCGGCGCAGCGCGTCTACTGGCAAACGCACGAGACGAATCAGACGGCAATGAAGCTTTATGACGCGGTCGCGGATAAGTCGGGGTTTGTGGTCTATCGCAAAGCATTGTGAGGAGTGGCGAGCGGATGGACGGCACCCATCTGGTCGTCGATTGATAAGGCGTGTGATCGTCCGCCCAAAAAGGGGGTGTCCGAACTTCACCTGAAGATAGATCGAAATTCACCATCGAGACCAGTCCTTATTTACGTAACAGATTTCCTACGGAGTTCACGTTTCGCACGCCACAAAAAACAAAAGGCACATCACTCGATGTGCCTCTCGTCTCCCAACAATCGCGACACGACCTCGCCGCCCCTCAACCGCCGACGCAACCCGTCACCCTCTCAAGCCTCCAGTTGCTCCAGCACCTTCCCTTTGGTCTCGATGCCAAGAAAATGCACTGCCATCGCCGCCAGAAACGGCACTGCCGCGAGAATATAAAACGCCACCTGAAGGTTGCCGCCGATCATCGTCTTCGACACGATCGCCGGGGCGAAAATCGCCGCGACCTTGAGCCACGCGCCGCCGACACCGCAGCCCATCGCGCGGATGCTGGTCGGATACAGCTCCGGCGTGTACACGTAAGCGGTAATGAAACCGCACGCGAGGAAGCCCAGCGCCAACGCGCAGAACGTCGCCACCACATACACCGACGAGCCGTGGAACACGCCTGCCAGCACCAGAGAAAGCGCGCACGCGATGAACGACACGTTGATGATCGGCTTGCGTCCCACCTTGTCGACCAGCAACGCGCAGGTCAGTGATCCCAGCACGCCGAGCACCGAGGCCGCCACCGCCAGATTCAGCGCAAGTTGCAGCGGCGCGTGATAAATCGTGCGATAGATCGTCGGCAGCCAGGTCGACAGACCGTACTGGATGAAGCCGCAAGTGATCCACAGCATCGCCACAGCCAGCGTGCGCTTCAGATAAGCCGGGCCGAACAGGTCCGCCATGCGGCGCTTCGGATGACGATTCGCCATCGCGTCGAACTCAGCCGCATGGACCACCGGCGGCAACGGCCCTTTGCTCGCGCGTTCGAACGCATGCACGGCGGCGTCCGCATCGGCCATCCGATCGCGCTCGGCGAGCCAGCGCGGCGATTCCGGCACCAGCTTGCGCAGCACGAAGAACAGGATCAACGGCATGCCGCCGATGAAATACATCGCTTGCCAACCGAAGCGCGGCACGATCCACGCACCCAGTGCATTCGAGGCGAGCAGGCCGACCGGAAAAACGATTTCATAGAGGAGCACGAAACGCCCACGGCCATGCGCGCGGCTGATCTCGTTGATATAAGTCGCGGCCACCGGCAATTCGCCGCCGAGCCCCAAACCCTGAATTACCCGCAGCACGACGAACGCCGCGAACGTCGGCGCAAAACCGCACGCAATACTCGTGATGCCGATGATCCCCGAGCTCAGCGCGATCGCCTTCACGCGGCCCTTGCGTTCCGCGTACCACGGGAACACGAATGCGCCGATCAGTTGTCCGACCGAACCGGAGCCGATCAGAAAGCCGATCTCCCACGGCGTCAATTGCCACTTCGCGATCAGGATCGGCAGCGTGGCCGCGATCGCGATCACGTCGAAGCCGTCGAAGAACGTCGCGAGTCCGATCAGAATGCGCGCGCGCACCTGCATCGCGTTCTTCGGCAACCGCTCGAGACGCGCGATGATCGAGCCCCGGGTCACGGGGCCTGAGACACCGGCGCTGCTGCGGTCCCCCATGGTGTTGTCGATGGTTCTCATGCCGTGGTGCCGTCCGTAGATGTGGTTAGGCAAGCGCCGTCGAGGCGTCGGTCAAGGTGGCAAGGTCGATGCTCCGGCCTTGATTCATCCATTTGCGCGAGAGCTTCAGTTCGCGCGGCGTGTTGATCGCGATCACGCCGCGAATCGCGCCGTCTTCCAGATGGAACAGGGTCGCGCGTTTGCCCGGCAAATCGCCGCGCACCGCCAGTTGCGCATCGCCAGGAATATCGCCGAGGATTTGCAGATTGACGTCGTATTGATCGGACCAGAACCAAGGAATGTCCGCGTATGGTTCGAACGTACCGAGCAAGGCTTTCGCCGTACTGATTGCCTGGTTCTGCGCGTTGGCCCACGACTCCAGCCGCACGCGGCGCTTGAGCCACGCGCTCGGATGATTCGCGACGTCGCCACACGCGAAAATGCGCGGGTCGTCGGTGGCGCCGAAATGATCGACGACGATGCCGTCGTCCACCTTCACGCCCGCGGCTTCGGCCAGCGCCGTGTGCGGCGTAAGACCGATGCCGGCGACCGCGAAATCGGCGTCGAGCGTCGAGCCGTCCGCGAAAGTGGCGCGAATCCGGTTGGCGTCGTGCGGATGATCTTCGAGCTTCACGAGCGACGCGTTCAGGCGCACGTCCACCCCATTCGCACGATGCAGTTCGAGCAGGAAGCCGGACACCATCGGCGGCAGCGAGCGCGCGCACAGACGCGGCGCGCCTTCGACCACGGTCGCGTCGACGCCGAGCTTGCGCGCGGTGGCCGCGACTTCGAGGCCGATCCAGCCGCCGCCCACCACCAGCACGCGTTTGCTTGCGCGCAGCCGTTCGCCGAGCGCGACGGCTTCGTCGAGCGTACGCAGGTAGGTAACGTGCGAAGTCTTCACGAGCGCGTCCGGCAGCTTGCGCGCCGCGCCGCCCGTGGCGATCACGAGGCGGTCGTATTGCACGTCGCGGCCCGACTGCGTGCGCACGATGCGCTGCTCACGATCGATCGCGCTCGCGCAATCCGGTTGCCACGCTTCGACGTTCAGCGCATCGAAGTCGTCGGGCTTGACCAGCCGCACGGTGTCGATATCCGCTTCGCCGGCCAGCACGGCCTTAGACAGCGGCGGGCGTTCGTACGGCAAATGCACCTCGTCGGCGATCATCACGAGACGGCCATCGAAGCCTTCCTTGCGCAGCGTCTTCACGACCCAGCCAGCTGCCTGGCCGCCGCCGATCACGACGATCGTGCGCGGCGCTTCGAGCCCGGCATGCGCGGCTTGCGCCTTTTCAGTGGCAGCGTCAGTCATTTTTGCGCTCCGTCATGAACTTGCCTTCCGGCGCCTTCGCGTTTTTCTGGCGCCGCGTATTGCCGTCGATACCGCCGTCGATCGCCCATTCGGCGAACACGGTCGGACCCGGTTCGAAATCGCGCGGCTGCCAATCGGGCGTGAGCTGGTCTTCATCCGCGTAGTACTCGATCAGGCCGCCCGCCGGATTCTGGAAGTACCAGAAGTACGCCGACGACACCGGATGACGCCCCGGCCCGAGTTGCGTATCCCAGCCGCAACGGCTGATGTGCATGCCGCCACCGAATACTTCGTGGATGTCGCGCACGGTGAACGCGACGTGATTCAGACCACGCTTACCGTTGGGCAAGGCCAGAAGGAAAATGTCGTGATGGCCGCCGTGCGGCGCGCAGCGCATGAACGCACCGCGGCCTGGATAACGGTCCGACATTTCGAAGCCGAGCAGCTCCTGGTAGAACTTTTCCTGTTCGGCGAGCTGGTTCGTGAAGAACACGACGTGACCCACTTCGACCGGTTCCGCGCGCTCGTAGATCGGCGACGGCTGATCGACGCGCAACGTCTGGCCCCACACGTTCGACGGCGAACCGTGTACGTCGAGCGCCCGCTTGCGGGTTACTTCGACGCGAATCGCCATCCCGTTCGGGTCGATGCAGCCCACCGCGTCGTCGGTTTCGAAGTGGCCCGGCTGACCGGCGAAGCGGCCGCGCAACTCGTCGAGTTCGGCTTTGGTGGCGACGCCCCAGGTCACTTCGCGCAGCGTCGGGCCCTCTTCGAACGCGGGCGGCAGCGACGGGTCGTTCGCGTCGACGGCGAGAATCGTGCAGCCGTTCAGCGTTTCGAAGCGCGCGTGGGTCTCGTCGTGCGCGGTCTCTTTCAAGCCCCAGTCCGCGAAAAAGCGGCGGCAGGTGGCGAGATCCGTCACGCCGTAAATAATCTGTTCGATGCCGAGAATCGTCATAACGTGCCTCTTGCGTATTAGTTTGCCCACGCCAGCGGCGCGTCGTTCAAGCCCCAGTACAGGCTCTTCTGTTGCATGTATTCGCGAATGCCGAGGCGGCCTTTCTCGCGTCCCATGCCGCTCTCTTTCCAGCCGCTGAACGGCGTCGAGATCGAGAACAGCTTGTAGGTGTTGATCCAGATCGTGCCGGCTTCGAGCGCGCGGGCGATCCGGTACGCGCGCTTGTAGTCGCGCGTCCAGATGCCGGCGGCGAGGCCGAACACGCTGTCGTTCGCGTCCTTCAGCAGCGAGGCTTCGTCGTCGAACGGCATCGCGACCAGCACCGGCCCGAAGATTTCTTCCTGGCAGATGCGCGCTTGATTGGTGAGGCCTTCGAGAATCGTCGGCTGGAAATACGTGCCGGCTTCGCGGCCTTCGCCGACCGGACGTTCGCCGCCGCACAGGAGCCGCCCGCCTTCTTCGAGACCCAGCGCGACATAGCGCTCGACGGTTTCGCGATGCGCCGCCGTGATCAGCGGACCCATCTGCGTTTCAGGGCGCGACGGATCGCCGACGCGCAGCTTGCGCGCGCCTTCGGCCAGGCGTTTCATGAACGCATCGTAAATCGAGCGCTGCACGAACAGCCGCGAACCCGCAATGCACGCCTCGCCCGACGAACTGAAAATGCCGTACAGCACGCCGTTGACCGCGTGATCGAGATCGGCGTCGTCGAACACGATGGTCGGCGACTTGCCGCCGAGTTCGAGCGACACCGGCATCAGCTTGTCCGCCGCGATGCGCGCGATGCCACGGCCCACTTCGGTGCCGCCCGTGAACGACACCTTCTTCACGAGCGGATGCCGCACCAGCACGTCGCCGATCACCGAGCCCTTGCCGGGCAGCACGCTGATCACTCCCTTGGGCACGCCGGCTTCTTCGCAGATGCGCGCGAGTGCCAGCGAGGTCAAAGGCGTGACTTCAGCGGGTTTCAGCACCACCGCGTTACCGCCTGCCAATGCCGGCGCGAGCTTCTGCGCATCCGATGCAATCGGCGAGTTCCACGGCGTAATCGCCGCGATCACGCCGATCGGTTCATAGAGGCTCATTGTCAGATAGTCGCCGCGCGAGGGCGTGACTTCTTCGTCGAGCGTTTCGAGGCAGGCCGCGAAATAGCGGAAGGTGTTCGCGGCGCTCGCCACCAGCACGCGCGTCTCGCCGATCGGCTTGCCGTTGTCGCGGCGCTGCAATTGCGCGAGCGCTTCGTGGCGCGCCATGATCAGATCGGCGATGCGGTACAGGACCAGCGCGCGTTGATGCGGCTTCAGACCCGACCAGTCCGCGCGGCGCCACGCGATATCCGCGGCTTCCACTGCGTCGCGCGCGTCGTCGGCATTGGCCGTCGAGATTTCCATGTTGACCGACTGATCCGCCGGATACAGGCTTTTGTACGGGTTGCCGCGCCCTTGCCGCCATTCGCCGCCGATGAAAATATCGCCGGTGGGCACGAGGCTGGTATCGAAGTGAGTCATGTCGGTCATTCCGGTTTGCTTCAACTAGTCAGCTAAGGTCTCAAATCACGCAGCGGGCCGCGCGATTGCGCAGCGCGCGCATCGCGCTGTACGCGGTCAATGCGGACGTCTTGGGGTTATCCGGCAACGGCTTGCCGCACATTTCCAGCGACATCTCGCCGAATGCGCCGCGCGCCACGATACGATGCACGTTGCGCGTCACGTTCGGATCGGCGATCAGCCGGACCGTGGTGTGGTCCAGACCGAGGCCGGCCAGTGCGATCGTTGCGGCGACGTTGGCGTTCTTCGGATAGAGCCGCGCGGCCTCGCGCGCGCTGCCTTCGAAGATCACCCGCTCTTCGTTCAGCGTATGCAGATCGCACACCTGTTCGGCCGGCGTGCCGAGCCAGCCGGTCGGCGGCTTGCGGCCTGTGTACAGCACTTCGTCGAGACCGCCGAGCTTGGCCGCGGCCAGCGCGTCCACACCGCCAATCGCACCGGACAACAGCGTCAGCGTCGCGTCGCCTTCATCGGCGGCGGCGGACAACGCGTCGAGCAGCATCATGTCGGACAACGCGCCGATCGACGCCACCGCGCAATCCGTACCGGCTTTGAGCAACGGCACCACGTGATCGACCAGCGCGCTATGGCCCGCGCATTCCAGCGCGAAATGCGGCTGGCTGCTCAATGCGGAAACCGACGTCACCACATCCACCGACGCGCCCACCACTTCGCGCACTGACGCCATGTGACGCTCCGGCACGATCACGTGCGACACCCGCACCATCGGATCGGCGGCGACCGCGCGGTACACCGCCTGGCCGATCGCGCCGAAGCCGATCATCGCGACGTCGACGGGTGCGTGATGGCCCGCGTAGCCCGACTCATGCATGTTCGGGCTCCTGTTCCTTGACCGGCGGGCCCGCGAACGCGGTCGCGAACGAGCCGACCGAGAGCATGTCCACTTCCACCAGCACCGGGCCGGTCTTCGCGATGCCTTCGCGGATGATCGCGTCGGCCTGGTCGAGCGAGGTGATGCGGTAGTGCGTGAGCTTCAGGCTCTCGCAGAACTGCGCGAAATCCGGCTGATGCAGATCGACGTAGCAGCGACGGCCGCCGTATTGCGCGTCCTGAATGTTGCGAATCACGCCGTAGCACTGATCGTTCATCAGCACGATCATCACGTTGGCGTTTTCCTGCACGGCCGTCGCGAGTTCGCCGACGTTGACCATCAGGCCGCCATCGCCAACGAGGCATACCGTCTTCGCGGCATTGCCCGCGAGCGCCGCGCCGATGCCCATCTGCATGCCCTGACCGATGCCGCCGCCGAGCGCGTGCACGCCCGCACGCGGCGAGAAGATCTTCAGCATGCGGTTGCCCCACGTGCTGTTCGAGATCGTGACGTCGCGCACCCAGTTGTAGTCGCGGCCCACCGCCTTCTGCAGCGCGTCGACGAGGCGCTTGTACGGGCCGAGGCCCTTGCCCACGTCGGCGACTGCGCGCTCACGCGCGGCGGCCAGATCCTGCGCGAACTTCGGATCGACCTTCAGGCGGCCTTCGAGCAGCGTCGCGAGTTCTTCGAGAACCGCCGACGCATCGCCGTGAATGAACATCTCGTTGCGGTAGCCGCGGTTGTCGGCGAGCGCGTCGGCGTCGATGCGATACAGCGGTTGCGGCAGCGCGAGCTTGTACTTCAGCGTTTCATTGCCACGCAGACGCGAACCGACCACGACCAATGCGTCGCAAGTCCTGTAGAAGCTCTCGACCGCCGCATGCACGTTGAACGCGCCCAGCGTCGCCGGATGATCTTCGGGCAGCACGCCACGGCCCTGCACGCTGGTGACGACGCCGAAGCCCAGCGCGACCAGACGTTCGACCGCTTTCGTCGCATGACGCGTGCCGCCGCCCAGCCATAGCAGCGGGCGCTTCGCCTTGACCAGTTGCTCCGCGAGTTGCGCGACGCGCTGGCTGCAATGCGTGAGCGTCGTGACGTGCGGCGCGGCCAGATCGGCGGGCCATTCGATTTCGGCGGCCTGAATGTCGATCGGAATCTCGACGCTGACCGGGCCGCTCGGCGCCGTTTGCGCCACGCGCACGGCTTCACGGATGGTCGGCAGCGCGGTTTCGACCGAGCGCACGCGATACGCGGCCTTCGAGATCGACGACAGCATCGACAGTTGGTCCGGCGCTTCGTGGATGTACGCGAGATCCTGGTCCAGATACTCGGTTTCGATCTGGCCCGTGACATGCAGCAGCGCGGTGCCCGCGGTCAATGCTTCGACCATCGCGCCCGCGGCGTTGCCCGCTGCGGTGCCGGTGCTGGTGAATGCGACGCCGAGGCCGCCGGAAACGCGCGCGAGGCCGTCGGCCATGTTCACCGCACCGGCTTCGCCGCGCGCGCCGACATAACGGATCTTGCCGCGGTTATGAATCGCGTCGAGGATCGGCATGTTGTGGATCGAGATCACGCCGAATGCGGTTTGAACGCCGCATTGCTCGAGGAAAGCGGCGATCAGTTCGCCGACGGTGGTTTTGTTAGACATGTCGTGCAACGCCTCCAGAAACATCGATGTGACTGCCCGTCGTATAGGACGACAGCGTCGTAGCCAGGTAAAAGAGTGCTTGGGCGGCTTCGTCGGGGCGACCGAAGCGGCCTAGCGGAATGTTTTTCTTGCGCGCCAGTTCAGCGGTCCAGTCTTCCCAGCTCTGGCCCGGCTGCGCTTCCTTCGCATAACGGCGGCGCCACTGACCCGATTCGACGATGCCGATCAGAATCGAATTGACGCGGATGTGCTGCGGTGCGAGTTCCACCGCGAGCGACTTGATCAGGTTCTGCACCCCTGCACGCGCCGACGAGGTCGCCACCATGTGCGGCTCGGGCTGCAGCGCGAGCAGCGAGTTCACGCAAACCACGGTCGCGTTGCCCGCGCCGCCCTCGGCCGCATCGCGCAGCATCGGCAGGAACGCGCGGGTCGGGCGGATCACGCTGAAGTACTTCAGGTCGAGTTCTTCGCGCCAGGCGTCGTCGGTGGTGTCGGCGAACTTCGACACGCGGCCCTGGCCTGCGTTGTTCACCAGCATGTCGGTGCGGCCAAAGCGTTGCTGTACGGCTTGCGCGAACGCGTTGACGTCGTCGGCGTTCAGCACGTCGCAGCTTTGCGCCAGCAGTTGCGCGTCGGGAAACTGCGCCTTCAGCGCGGCTTGCGCCTGCGCGAGACGCTCGGTGTCGCGCCCGCAGATCGCGACCGAAGCGCCCGCCCGCAGAAACAGCTCGGCGCTCGCGAGGCCGATGCCGGACGAGCCGCCCGTCACCACCGCCACCTGCCCGGTCAAGTCGATTTGAATCATCGGAGTCCCAGTGCCTTCATGTATTTGCTGCCCGCGTTCGGGCCGTTCTTCGGCCGATAGTTGAGCCGCTGCGAAAGTTCGTCGGCCGCGCGGCGGACCTTCTCGATCAAACCGCTGTCGAGCAGCGACGCGTCGATCTCGTGGCGCGGAATCGTCGTCGTGATGACCGCGACGATGCGGCCCGTGTCGTTGCGCACCGGCGCGCTGACCACCGAAATCCCGCGCTCGAACGACGACTCGCTGAGCGCGAAACCGCGCCGCGCGTCGTCGAGAATCCGTTCGTACAGGTCTTCGACGGTGGCGGGCGTTTGCTTGGTGAAGCGTTCGAGTTCCGGCTCCGGGTAGAGCTTCTTCAGATCGTCGAGCGTCATATCGCCCATCAACACCTGGCCGTGCGTAGTCGCATAGGCGGGCAGGCGGGTGCCGACGTTGACCTTCACCGAACTGAAAATCGGCGCATGGCTCTGCGCCTTGGCGACGAACACGACATCGCGTCCGTCACGAATCACGATATGGCTCGTCAGACCGGTTTCGGTGCGCAATGCTTCGATGATCGGCAGGCCGAGGTCGGTCAATTCGAGCGAACTCAGATATTCGAAGCCGAGCCGCAGCACCGCGACGCCGAGGCGATAGTTGCGGTCCTTGTCGGCGCGTTCGAGAAAGCCGAGCGATTCGAGTGTTTGCAGCAGACGGAACACCGTCGTGCGAGGAATCTTCAGGCGCCGGGACAATTCCGGCGCGCCGAGAACGGGCTCGCGCGGCGAGAACTCAGTCAGAATCTTCAGACCGCGTTCCAGACCCGGCACGCGATAGCCGGAATCGCTACCGGTCTCGCTGCGCTCGTCGTCCGCGTCGCGCTCGGCGTTGAGTGTGTCGGGCGTCATTCATTGGCTCCGTTGTGCGCCGCTCGCGCGGCAGAACGTGTCGATGATCGCGGTGTACGCGGCGGGTGCTTCGATATAGCCGGCGTGTCCCGCGCGCGGCACGACCTGCAATTTGGTGCCCGCAGCGAGAGCGATTCGCTCGCAGGCTGCGGGCGGGGTGATGGTGTCGTCGGCGCCGACCGCGACGTTGACGCGGCCTTCGAAGCGCGCGAGGTCGCTCGCGAGATCGGCATTGGCGAGTAGATGGGTAGCTTGCGCGTAGCCGTGCGCAATCACGCGCGACATGTTCCAGCGCACCCATGCACGGGCTGCGTCATTTGCGTGTGCGGACAGCATATTGCCGCTGCGTTTTTCGGCGAGACCTTGCGGGCCGAGTTCGTTCAGCATGGCGAGGCGTTGATCGCGTTTCGTTTCGCGCACCTCGGCCGATGCCGCGCCGTAACCGCCCGCCGGCGACAGCAGCAGCAGACCGGCCACGCGCTGCGGATGAGCCGCAGCAAACGCACCGGCGATGATTGCGCCGAGCGAATGTCCAACCAGCACGCAGCGTTGAATGCCGAGCGCGTCGAGCCAGCCCTTCAGTACCATGGCGTAATCGTCGGCAACGGGCGAAGCCGCCGCAACCGGGGTGGACGCGCCATAACCCGGCGCGTCCCATGCCAGCATACGGCGGCTCGCGCCAGGTACGTCGAACTGCTGCACCCACGATGCGGCGCCTGAACCGATACCGTGCAGCAGCACGAGCGGCAGCGCCTCGCTGTTAGCGCTGCTGTCGGCGCTACCGCCTTCGCGATAGCTCAGCACGCCTTGCGAGCCCAGCAAGACCTGCTGCGCCGGAAAGCGCGCAAGGCGTGCTTCGAGCGTGGCGTGCTGATCGGCGGTAACGGACGGGACTGCGGACATGATTTCCTTCGCGGGTGTTTTCACAACGATGCGGCAGGCTTAGCGCTTGAGCCTGGCGAGCGGCGAATCCGGCGGATACGTCGGCGTGATCGGTTTCGGCGAGCCGAGCATCACGCACATCAGCGCGTCTTCTTCGCCGACGTTAATTTCCGTGCGGTAGACGCCCGGCGGCACCGAGATCAGATCACGCTCGCCGAGCACCGCTTCCCACGTTTCACCGTCTTTCTCGCAGATCACTTTCATCTTGCCGCGCAGCACGAAGAAAATTTCTTCGACATCCATATGAATATGGCTCGGGCCGACGTTGCCGGCCGGGATCACCATCGTCGAGAACGTGAAGCCGCCTGCCGGCACCGTGTTCATGTCCTTCGCGACGCCCGTGCCGCCCGTGCCGACATAGCGCATTTGCGCGCGGCGATACTTCGGGTCGTAGTCGGCCTGGAACTTCAGCGCGTCCCAGTCGTAACGACGCGTTTCCAGGCGCGCGACGCGGCTGTCCAGCCATTGTGCGAAGCTCGCGTCCGCGGATTGGTCCCACGATTTGCGTTCGATATCGGCGTCCGCCATTTCTTTCTCCTTTCGATTCGACAAGATCAATTCATCACGAAGCCGCCGTTCACCGGCAGCAACTGGCCGGTCACGAAGCGCGCGGCGTCGGACAACAGGAACAGCACAGGCCCGGTTACGTCGTCGGGCACTTGCGCACGCGTGAGCGCGCGGCCTTGCAGGTAGTACTCGTGACGCTCGGCGGGCACGTACGCGGTGGCCTCGACTTCGGTGAGCCCCGGCGCGATGGCGTTGACGATCACCTGATGAGCGCCGAATTCGCGCGCCAGCGAGCGCGTCATCGAAATCACCGCGCCTTTGCTCGCGACGTACGCGAGCAGCTTCGGCGCGCCCCACATCGCCGTGTCCGACGCGATGTTGACGATGCTGCCGCGGCGCGAGTCGCGCAGATACGGCAGCGCGGCGATGCTCATCAGCCAGGTGCCGCGCACGTTGACGTTCATCACGGCGTCCCACGTCTGGACCGACAGTTCGTCGGCAAACTTGCCGCCGGAGTTGGTGATCGCCGCGTTGTTGATCAGCGCATCGATGCCGCCGAGTTGCGCCGCGCCTTCCTGCGCGAACTGTTCGATGCTGACGGGGTTGGCGAGATCGAGCGGCAGGTAGGTCGCCGCATGGCCTCGCCCGCGCAGCGACTCCGCGAGCGCCGCGCCTTCGTCGCGCAGCACGTCGCCGAATACCACTTGCGCGCCGGCTTGCACCAGCGCACGGACAAACGCCGCGCCGAGACCGCGCGCGCCGCCCGTCACGAGGACGCGCCGGCCATTGAGCGCTGCGTGTGCGTCGTTATGCATGGCTGTGGCCTGCTGCTTGCGTCGCGGCCGGCGCGGCTGCCGCCAGTCGAGCGCGATGCGCGTCGAGGTCGGCGAAGTGCTGTTGCGCGCGCTGACGCAGCATGCGGCGCACACGCGTCATGCCGACGTCGTGCTGATAGAGGAACTCGTGGTCACGCGCGTTCGGCGCCATGCTTTCGAGCACGTAGCGGTCTTGCTCGAGCACGGCCCAATGCAGACCTTCCAGACGGTTGCGGTACAGGAAGCGCCATGCGTCGCGCTGCCAGCCTTGCACCTTGCGGGTACGCCAGAAATAGACCTGGCAGTTGTCTTCGTCGACGGGTACGGCGAAGCCGATGATCCCGAAGCTGCCGCCCGGGCCGAACTTCTTCTTGTACGGAATCGCGAGGCGCATCCACAGGGTGCCGGTTTCGCCGAGTTCCACCCAGTCGAAATTCACGTCGCGCTGGCCGACCTTCTCGAACATCAGACCGGTTTCGGTCTTGCGCACGCGCATGTCGGCCTGCTTGTCGCCTTCGGCCATCGAGTGCGATGTCGCATGCAGATAGGCGCCGTGCATCGGGTCCATCACGTTGTCGATCGCGTACTGGTAGTTGCACTTCCAGTGCGACGTGCACAGAAAGCTCGCGTACTCCTCGCCGACCAGTTCTTCCGGCAGCGTGAGCGGCGCGGGTTCCTTATGCGCGTCGTCGCCGAACCACAGAAAGATCGCGCCGGCGTGCTCTTCGACTGGGTACGACTTCACGCACTTCTGGCCTTCCAGCGGACAGGCCGACACGGCCGGCACGCGCTGCACGGTGCCGCTGCCGTCGACTTCGATGCCGTGATACCAGCAGGCGACGCTGCCGCCGAGGTTCCAGCCGAGCGACAGACGCGCGCCGCGATGCGGGCAGCGGTCTTCGAGCGCGCGGACTTTGCCTTCCTTGTCGCGCCACAGCACGATCTGGTCGCCGAGGCGCGTGATGCCGACCGGCGCGTCGCCGACTTGCCAGCTCGGCGCGACCGGATACCAGTAGTTGCGCAGGCCTTGGTTGAGGTACGACTGGATCGGGTCGGCTGCGCCTTGAGTTGTCGTGGGGGACGTCATGAAGAGACTCCGGGTACGGATGCGATGAAACGTGTTCGGGAAAGCGCGCTTAGTCGGCGAGCAGACGGAATTCGGTGGCGAGACGCTCCGCGTCCCACGCCGTGCCTTCCGGCGTGCGGAAGCCGACGCGGTTCAAACCGTCGACGACCTCCTGCAACTCCATCGCGCCCGCTTCGAAGACTTTTTCGAGCGCGTCGCCGAAGTCGTTCTCGTATTGGGTCGGCTCGGCCTTGCGCGTTTGCCAGATGAAGTTTTCGGTCTCGCCCGGCTTCTCGATCACGCCCTTGCCGGCGACGTTGTTCGGCTGCGGTGCGAGCCACGGTTTCAGAAACGGATTGAAGTTCACGGCTACCTCACGCATGTCATGCCACCTTGATCTGGATTTCTTCGCCTGCCAGACGTACGGAATACATCTTGAGGTCGCGGCCGCCGGGCTCCTTCAGACACTTGCCGGTGGGGATATGAAACACGGCCTCGTGCAGCGGGCACTCGACGGTGTCGCCGTCGACAAAGCCTTGCGTCAGCAATGCGTATGCGTGGGGGCAAACATTTTCGAGTGCGTAAAGCTCGCCACCCACCTTGTAGATGCCGATTTCGGTGCCGTCGAGCTTGAACTCGAGCGGCGCGTCTTCGGACAGGTCGCCGGCATGGCCGGCGCAGCGCCATTGATCAGTCATTTTTTGCCTTCTCCGGGAGCTCTGCGTTCCATATAAGGAACATCAGTTCGTGTATGGAAGATTATAGGAGCGGCTTCGGCGAGAAAAAATAAAAATCTGAAGTCGTAGGGGAAAACACCGACTGTGGTGCCCACGACACTGCTCGCAGCGCTCCGGGAGAGACGCACGAACGGACTCCAAGTCTTACCAGGCTTGAGTTTTCGTCGAATTCGCAGAGCAACGCATGACGCATGACTCGGGTTTGTACGGGTCCGAAAATTTATTTTGACCACTTCTGGACTCACTATAATTTCCATAGGCGATACAAACGCCCATAGGTGAAACAAAAGCGGAGCAGTTTTCGCGCATAAACCCGCAACTGCATTCAACCCAAAGCAAGGATCAGGGACGACGCATGCGGCGCAAGCCGGCGTCGTGTGATCAGGAGAACCAACGGTGAAGCACATCATTGCAGCCGGCTTGACGGCAATCTGCGCGACCACAAGCGCATGGGCGCAGAGCAGCGTGACGCTATACGGCAGCCTGGATGCCGGTATCGCGTACGTCAGCAATGTGGGAGGTCATTCCAAGTGGATGATGGAACAGGGCAACATGCAGCCCGACCGCTGGGGCCTCAAAGGCGTGGAAGATCTGGGTGGCGGTTTGAAGGCGATCTTCCAGCTTGAAAACGGCTTCTACACGAACACTGGCGCGTTCGCTAAATCGGGCACGCTGTTCAATCGCCAGGCGTTCGTCGGCTTGAGTTCGGACAAGATCGGCGCGCTCACCTTCGGCCATCAGACGCCGTTCAGCTTTGACGTGCTTGGTCCGCTGAGCACCGCCTATCTGGCCGCGAGCTGGTATGCGTTCCATCCGGGCAACATCGACTCGCTCGCCGACACCGGCGTGGTGCCGTTCGACAACTCGGTGAAATTCCGTTCAGCGACTTTCGGCGGCTTTTCCGTCGGTGCGATGATGGGTCTGGGCAACACGACCAATTTCGCCACCGGCCGGACGATGAGCTTTGCTCTTAGTTATGCAAACGGTCCGTTCAAGGCGGGCGCGTCGTATTCGAACGAACACGACCGTACGCCGTCGATCGTCACCACCGGCATCACCACGTTCCAGGGCGTGCCCGCCGCCAACTACGTCGCCGACAAGGTTCAGAACATGGGCGCGGGCGCGTCGTACCAGTTCGGCAAGCTGCTGGTGCACGCGTTGTATACGCGTGTGAAGCTGGAATCGGCGGGACATTCGGACACGTATCAGAGCTACGACGCGGGCGCGAATTACCAGTTCACGCCGTTCAACACCGTAGCCGGCGGCGCCGCGACGACGACATTGGCCGGGCATCGCTGGACGCAGTTCATGATCGGCGATATCTATGCGCTGTCGAAGGCGACGCAAGTGTACGTGAATGCGCTGTATCAGCGCGCGGGTTCGGACACCAACGCCGCGTTCTTCACTGCGGGTGTGTCGAGCGGACGGAACCAGACGATTGTTCTGACCGGCATCCATCATTCGTTCTGAACTGCCCAACGGAGGGTGAGGGTGACGTGAACTGCGCAGTCCGGCTGCACGCGCAACCGGCATTGCCAACCAGCGCTGACGGCAACGTCAGCGCTGACTCAACTTGCCGCGACCTGCTTGCGGCGCGCGTGGGCCGCCGTCGGATCATCCGGCCGGGGACGATAGCTGAGACGCTCGGACAGTTCGAGCGCCGCCTGGCAAACGGCGATGACGAGCGGTTCGCGCTCTTCGGCTTCACCAATATCCGAGCGTGGAATCGTGACGGTCAACGCGGCCACGATCTTGCCGCTCTGATCGCGTACCGGCGCGCTCACCACCGAAATGCCCCGCTCGAACGACGCCTCGCTCAGCGCATAACCGAGCGCCGCGCTTTCCCGCACGCGTCCATACAACTCTTCGACGGTAGCCGGCGTGCGTTCGGTGAATCGTTCGAGTTGCGGCTCGGGATACAGCTGCCGCAATTCCTCGAAACTCAAATCGCCCATCAGCACCTGGCCGTGCACCGTCGCATGCGCCGGCAAACGGGTACCGACGTGGACCTTCACCGAGCTGAACATTGGCGCATGGGTTTGCGCTTTGGCGACGAACACGACATCGCGCTGATCGCGAATCAGCAGGTGCGTGCTCAGACCGGTGACGTCGCGCAGACGTTCGAGAATCGGCGTGCCGACGTCGGTCAGTTCGAGCGAACTCAGATATTCGAAACCGAGCCTCAGCACCCCGACGCTCAGGCGGAAATAGCGGTCGCCGTTGACGCGCTCGAGAAAGCCGAGCGCTTCGAGCGTCTGCAACAAGCGGAAGGTGGTGGTGCGCGGAATGCCGATACGCTTGGACAGTTCCGGCGCGCCGAGCACCGGCTCGCGCGCGCTGAATTCAGCGAGAATGCGCAGGCCCCGCTCGAGGCCCGGCACCAGATAGGTCGATCCGCCGGCGCTCTCTTCGTCGGAGGGATCGGTGGAAGCGGCGACGGCGTCCGTCTGCGGCAACGCTGCATCGTCCCTCGATGACGACGCTGTCGCGCTACGCGGCTTCGTGAGTTTGCGTCCCACTCCTGTCTGCTCTTCTTTTGCCATCTTGGGCTGCCGTTTTATGCTGTTCATCATGGTCAGATCAGCATGATAGCGCGAAGCGTGCGGCGCTCATTAACGAGCGGCGGCCGCTGGTTTGATGCGACGCGACTATCGTCGCCATGACCCATTGCGGAACGGCTACGCGGTGCTATTCTTTGATCCGGTCCATTGCGCTGAGCATCACTGCGGCGCTCTCGCTCCGCCCAAGCGTATGGAGGCCATGATCATGTCTGATTCCATTCAGATCCAGGTTGCCGACTCGCATCTTTATCCAGGCTGCGCAGTCAGCATCGCGCATCTGCCCGCGCCGGCCGGAGCGGCCGCTGCGATCGTCGAATTCGCGGACGGCTCGGGCGCGCACGCCACGTGTCGCCGGCGCGCGCATGACGAGCTTGAGTTGAACGTCGACCGCTATGCAACGCAACGGCGTCATCCCGTGGATGCACGGCATTGGCTGCTGCTCGCCGTCGATGCAACGCACAATAGTTGGCGCGTGAAGCGTCGACTGCCTTAGCCCGCGAGGCCACCCGCCTCCTTCCAATCCGCAAACCGGTGACGCGCGCCGCCCCGAGCGGCGGTTATGCGTCCGTCACGCTCACTTCGGAACTCACCGATGACCGACCACGATTCCAGCCTGCCGCCACACGCCGACAACACGGCTCACAACCCCGCCGACACCCCCGACGATCCCGACCGCCGCCGCGTCCTTACCGGGCTCGCGGCGGTCGGCCTCGGCCTCGCGCTGACGGGCTGCAAGACCGATCAGCTCACGGCGAGCGACGGCGCACCGCGCAGCGCGGCGGACTTGCGCCTCGACGCCGCGCTGCACGATCAGGTCAAACACATCGTGGTGATCTATGCGGAGAATCGCAGCTTCGCGAATCTGTACGGCAACTTCCCCGGCGTCCAGCATCCGCTCGACGCGGTGAGCGCCGAGCGCTATCTGCAACTCGACCGCGACGGCAAAACGCCGTTGCCCCACTTGCCCCCGATCTGGGGCGGGCTCGTGCCGCAAGCGCAGGAAGTGGACGGCCGGCGCTTCATGATCGGCCAGAACGATCTGGACCATCTGCACAACCGCCCTTTCCGCATCGCCGATGCGCACGGCGCGCCGCTGCCGACCGGCGTGATCACACGCGATCTGGTGCATCGCTTCTATCAGAACCAGATGCAGATCAACGCCGGCCGCAACAACCAGTTCGCCGCGTGGGGCGATTCCGGCGGACTCGTCATGGGGCATTACCGCAATTCCGCCGACTCGCTGCGTCTGTGGAATCTCGCACAGCAATACACGCTGTGCGACAACTTCTTCATGGCCGCTTTCGGCGGCTCCTGGCTGAACCATATCTTTCTGATCTCGGCGCAGGCACCGTTCTATCCCGACATCCACAACAGCCCGGCGAAAAAACTGGTGTCGGTGGTGGAAGGCGACGATCCGACCGGCACGCGCCTGAAGATGGCGGCGGACTCGCCCGCGTCCGCGCTCGACGGTCCGCCGAAATTCGTCAACGACGGCGCCTTCACCGCCGACGGTTACGCGGTCAACACGATGGCGCCGCCGTATCAGCCGAGCAACGTGCGGGCGCCGGAAGGCGGCGACCCAGCGCTCTCGGACCTCATGAATCCGCGCGTGCTGCAACCGCAAAACTACGCGACGATCGGCGACCGGCTGACGAAAAAAGGCGTCGATTGGGCGTGGTACAGCGGCGCGTGGCAATACGCTTTGGAGCACCAGGATACCGGCGCGGTGCCCGACTTCCAGTATCACCACCAGCCGTTCAACTACTTCGCCAATTACGCGCCGGGCACGGCGGCGCGGCGCAGGCATCTGCGCGACGGCGGCCTCGGCAACGACGCGTCGACGAACCGGCTGATCGCCGATATCGATGCGGGGCGCTTGCCCACCGTCACGTTCTACAAGCCGCAGGGCGATCTGAATATGCACGCGGGCTATGCCGACGTCGAATCGGGCGACCGTCACATCGCGACGCTGATCGAGCATATCCAGCGCGGCCCGCAATGGGCGAATACGGTCGTGCTCGTCACTGTCGATGAAAACGGCGGCTGGTGGGACCCAGTGGCGCCGCCGCAGGGCGACCGCTGGGGTCCGGGGTCGCGGATTCCGGCGCTGGTGATTTCGCCGCTGGCAAAGAAGGGGTACGTCGACCACACGGTGTACGACACCAACTCGATTCTTCGCTTCATCAGCCGTGTGCATGGGTTGCCGCCGCTCGCCGGCGTGCGTGCCCGCGACCGGGCGTTCGCGAGCAATGGGCTTGCACCGCTCGGGGATCTGACGGCGTCGCTGGATCTGGCTTAAAGGCGTTGGGCTGGCGAACCCGGATTGTCCGGCAGCGACGACGCACGCGCCTTACTGCGTCGTCGCGGCGTGCAGCTTCACGAGCACCGCGTCTGCAATCTCCTGCGCAGTTTTCCTGATCGTCTTCTTCTCGTCGCCGCTCGCCATCACGAATTTGGCCGCGATCACATACGGATTCAATTTGATCGCCGCGCCCGGCATGCTCTTGCTGCCGGCTTCCTCGACCGCCTGATACAGCGGCGGTAGATCGGCCGCGCCCAGGCTGTCGCATGACACCGCCACCTGGATATCGTTCTGACCCGCGCCGAAGCCCACCATCGCGCGTTGCAAGCGATTGCCGTCGTCGACGCTTAGAAAGACACCACGCACTTGCCAACCGGCAGCCGGCGACGGTTGCCCCGGCGCGATGCGGCGGGCATCGACGCCACCCTTTTGCAGATCTTCCGTCAACGCGTCCGCCATCTCGTTCACGATTTGCGCGGCGTGCTCTTGCGGATTCTTGCTCTGGCCCTGCGGCCCGGGCCCTGCCGGCAGCAAACCGCGCAGCCGGCGCACGCGTTGTCCCGGCCCGCTATCCGGTGCGATGTTCGCCACGTCCAGATCGAAGTTCGACACATAGACGACCGGCGCGGGGGCGGCGAACGGCACGCTGTCCGCTGCCGTCACACTGAGCGGAGTCGCCACGCTCAGGCATGCCGCCACCATCGCAAATTGCAGAAACCGACGCAGCATGGCGCGCCTCCGCGAACGTCATCGTGACGTCGGCTATCGTACCGCCGCGCGCAGCGGGCGTGCGTTTTTTCGTATCCGAACCTCATACCGTTTGCCTTGCATAACGCGCATCACCGCATAGACTAATAGAGCATCACTTCGCAATTTGTACGGAACCTGCCATGCGACTGACCATCCTGATCAACGGTTCCGATCCCACCGTCAGCCACGATTACGCTGTGCTATGGCTCGACACCGACGAACACCGGTGGTCGAGAGAAGCGCATCAAGGGATCGACCTGCCCCCTTGGGGCGAATTGCACGACGAAGACGGCGTAACGACGCTCTGTGCGCCCCGCACGGACGCACCGTTGTGTACGCTGCGAGGCTTGCATGTGGACCGCAAGCAACGCGTGAGCGCGGCGCAGGGCGCCGCCGCCTGGACTGGCTTGCCGACCCGCGCGCCGACCAGCGGTTTCTGGCGCCTGCAAGCCGTAGACCGTCAAACGGTTCGCGCCGAAAACAGCGTGTTCGGTAATTAAGTTTTAGCGTCTTTTCAAGAGCCGACTATGTCGGTCGAAAGTTCCGTTCACGGGCGCGTTCGCTCGTGCGCGCGGGTGTTCGTGCGCCATGTCACCTACTTCGATTCTGCGTCGCGCGCAGTTAAGGCGGCCTTAAGCATGCGTGCGTAGAGTCGAAAGTCCACGCATTAGGGTCGCTGCAAAGCGGCCCGTTTTTTTTGCCCGCGCGATCTCTCTTCTTTCTCCCACTTGCCCTGCATGTCCTGTCGCCGGATAAAGGCGCGCAACGCTATACTTGCGCCCCCGATCCCTCGACTGACTGACACATGAAGAAGTGGTTCGCCTGTCTGTTGTTCACCGTTGCCGCTCACGCGAGCGCAGCGCCGTCCTGTTCCCAGTTCACACCGAATGCGCAATGGCCCGTTCTGACCAATCAGAACATGGCGCCGAAAACGCGCATGCTCTGCTATAGCGATTTCGCGGTTCTGCATTCGGGCATCACGCATGGCCCGCTCTGGTCTGCCGAGCATCTGACGCGCGATCATATCGAAGCCGCGAAAGACATGGTGCGCACCAACAAGTTCTTCGAAGATGCACGTTTGCCCGACGGCGAAGGCGCAACGCTCGCGGACTACAAACGCAGCGGTTTTGATCGTGGTCATATGAGTCCGGCGGGCAATCGCTGGAATCAGCAGGCGATGGCACAATCGTTCTCGCTCGCCAACATCGTGCCGCAGAATCGCGAGAACAACCAACGGCTATGGGCGCGCATCGAAACGTCGGTGCGCAAGATCGCGGTGTCGTACGACGATACCTACGTGGTCACCGGGCCGATCTTCAACGGCCAGCAGTTGCAGACCATCGGCGCAACGCGCGTGTTCGTGCCGACGCAGTTGTTCAAGGTCGTCTACGTGCCTTCGCGGCAGCTGGCGTTCGCGGTGGTGGTGGACAATGTCTCGACCAATCGTTACGACATCCGGACGATTCACGAACTCGAAGCAGCATCGGGCATCCGTTTTCCGGGCATTCCGGAAAACGTCAAGGACCAGCGACCGGGAGGACTCAGAGGTGTTTAAACCCTATTCGAACGATGACGACGTACTCAACATTCAGGGCGACGCGCTCACGTTGAGCAACGGCACCACGCGCGTCGTGCTGAACGGCACGCTGGAACTGACGCAGGATCAGCGCGGACTGAAGGCGGCGCTTGCATTGAAGGAAGCGGTGGATGCGATCGTCGCCAGCTTGCAGGCGCAAACCAATCTGCCGGCGAAGGTGAAGGACGAGCCGGATGCGAAGCCGGGTGTCGTCGAGAATCCGTTTCAATGATGCCTCAGGTTTGGCTCTAGCGAAACGCACGTGACGCGAAGGCGGGGATGCTCTACGCACCGCCGTTGATTTAGTACCCCGATATGTTTCGGCGGTTACGTTTTGTCACCAGAGCGGCGTCAACGTCTGTCGTCCCGCCAACGTTAAACCGGCAGCGCTGAAATCATTCAGCCGCGACACAAGAATCCACCGGTTCAATGAGGAGTCACATCATGAAGACGCTTTTCGCCGCTCTCGCTTCCGCTCTGCTCGTGTCGACCGCGTTCGCTCAAACGGCCGCGCCGTCCAGCACGCAACCCGCGCAAATGCAGCCCGCCGGTCAAGCGAATCTGAAGGCGAGCACCGCCGTGCAGACCGGCGCAACGGACGAAGGCGGCGCCACGGCGAAAGCGCCCGCCAAGGCTACGACGAAGGCATCGGTGAAAAAGACTTCCGCCACGCACACGGCCAAAGCACATAAAACCGTCAAGAAAACCGCCGCCAAAACCAGCGGCGCAAAAGCCAATACGGGGAGCGCGAAAGAGGCCAGCAATGCCCCGGCAAAAGCCGATGGCGCACAAGCCGACACGACAACGACGCAATAACACGTGATCGGTTCAGGCACGCACCGGCCATGCATGGGTAACTGATCGAAGCCGAACTGTGCCATTCAGGGAGGGCGAGTCGCATGACTCGCCTTTTTTTTCTGCGCGATTACGTGGCGGGGTGTGCCGCGCGCCCCCATGATCTTTTCAGCGAATGCGCCAATTTTTGCACCGCGTTTACTTGCGGAAGTCTAATCTCGAACTGTCTTGATCAACCCATGGCGTCAACGAACGCCACATCACATGGCCCTTACGCAATCCATCGACAGCTTGGCCACGCAGTCGCTCGACAAGCCGCCGGTTCAACACAGCAACATCATCCCGTTTCCTCCGGCACGCGCCCTCTTGCAGGTGACGCTGCCGCATTCGCCGCACGATCTGGCGGGCACCCAACTTCGCGCGCTGCTTCACTCGCCGCTCGGCGTCTATGTCGTCAGCACGGAAGCCGTGCGCGACGAAGTGCGCGTGCAACTCGACATCGCGTACGAAGACTTCGACTTCACCTTGCATACGCTGATCTCGACGCTCCCCGCCGCGTTGATCGGCCCGATGAAGCGCCGCCGCAACCCGATGGTTTCAAATTAGGTTGCATTGGGCTTTTCGTGATCGGCTGGGTGTTCCAGTTCATCGGCCATGTCGCGTATGAACATCGCAAGCCGGCCTTCGTCGACGATGTGATCGGCCTGCTCATCGGACCGCTGTTCGTTCTTGCGGAAGCCATGTTCGGCTTCGGCTGGCGGCCCGATCTGCGCGAAGCGATCGACGCGCAAGTCGGTCCGATGCGCACCAATGCGAAGCGGCCAGCGGCGCCGCGCTGAGCGCCCGGGCCGCCGTGCGCGTCGGATGTCGGTGTCCGCGCCGTTCAATTCGGCGCGAGCCGGACGAGACGGGCACCATGCAATGCCGTCAACGCCACGGCGATCCAAATCGGAATATAAGTCGCCAGTTGCGCGGCGCTGAGTGTTTCACCGAGCAGCGTGATCGACACCAGCACCAGCAACACCGGTTCCACATAACCGAGGATGCCGAACAACGCGACCGGCAATAAGCGGCTCGCCTTCAGATACGAAGCCAGCGCAATCGTGCTCAACGCGCCGAGGCCCGGCAACAGAAGGCACCACATGTCGACGCGGCCGGCGATCGTCGTCAGCGAACCGCCACTGACGATGCACACGATCGCCACCGGCAGCAGCAGCGCCATTTCGACGGTGAACATCGCCAGCGAATCCTCGTTGATTTTGCGGCGCAGCGCGAAGTACGGCGGATAGCCGAGCGCGACCAGCAACGTCGGCCACGAAAACGCGCCCGTCGCCCACAGTTCGTGGCCGACGCCCACTGCCGCGCAGAGCATGGCGAGCCATTGCAACGCGTCGAGGCGCTCGTGATAGTAGAAGCGCCCCACCAGCACCATAGTTAGCGGCAGCAGGAAATAGCCGAGCGACACTTCGAGCATCCGCCCATGCAGCGGCGCCCATAGAAACAACCACAGTTGCGCGCCGAGCAGCGCCGCGCTCGCGATCATCGCGGCGCAGAGCTTCGGTTCGGTCACCATCCGGTAAAGAAGTCGTCGGAGAATGGGCAAGCGTTTG
Organism: Paraburkholderia fynbosensis; assembly: GCF_902859935.1. Lineage (GTDB taxonomy): Bacteria > Pseudomonadota > Gammaproteobacteria > Burkholderiales > Burkholderiaceae > Paraburkholderia > Paraburkholderia fynbosensis. The sequence goes on along the minus strand of NZ_CADIKI010000015.1, from coordinate 65,137 downwards.
CGCAACGCGACCAGCAGCAGCGCACCCGGCACCGTCCATACGACACGCCATGCAAAGATGTCGAGGCCGTTCAGCGGCGTGAGCAGCGTTGCATAAGCGGACAGCAAGGCGAACATCGCGGATGCGCCGACCGACAACGCAATACCGCGCTTTGGGTCATACTGGTTCATCGCGCGGCTCATGGCGTCAACGCTGCGGCAAACGCGTCGGCATATGAGGTGGATTCAGGCGGAGCGGTTTGCAGCGCAGCATCCGCTTGCGCGGTGTTCGTTGTTGTCATTGCAATAAGGTCTCACACGCGGGCATTGCACATCGGCAAGCCCTGCGTTTTTTGTATTCGAAGAACGGCGCAAGCCGGCATTCTAGACGGGTTATTGATTCCACGGGCTTGCGCTTTTCCGGCCACCGTCTGCAATTAGTTCGTGCGCATCGCGCGTCGATGCACTAGAACATAAGCTTCATGCGCGGCGGGCGAAGCCGCGCTGTCTCATCGACCGCGCTATCCTAGTCGCGCGAGCGACTCAAGCGCGAATCTTGCTACGAAGCCTTGCACGCTGTTCGCAACAGCACACGCAGCATCAACGAGCCCGAACGGCAAAGGCGGTCTGCAAAGACCCGCCCGCCCTTCTCTCTCACGGCATGCAGCGCTCGCGTCGTTTCACCGCGCATGCGCCGCCCGGCCAGCAATCCCGCTCATCGAATATGACTACTGGAGCCAGCATGACCCAGCCAGCCCTATCGCTCGACGCCTCGCCCGACCTACGCTCTGCCTTCGCCGCCGACGTGCGCGCGGGACTCGCCCACACGCCGCAGAAAGAGCTGCCGTCGAAATATCTGTACGACGAAGTGGGCTCCGCGCTCTTTGAAGTGATCACCGTATTGCCCGAATATGGCGTGACGCGCGCCGAGGAAAGGCTGCTCGCAGAGCACGCTGCGGACATCGTCGAGCATCTGCCGCATGACGTGACCGTCGCCGAACTCGGCAGCGGCAGCGGCCGGAAAACGCGGCGCATTCTTGAAGCACTGTGTAAAAAGCGCCCCACTTCTTACTGCCCGATTGAAATTTCGCGCAGTGCGTTGCAGCTTTGCAGACGCGAACTCGGCGACATCGAGCGGATTTCGATCGTCGGCTATGAGCGTGACTATCTGGCCGGTCTCGCCGAAGTGAGCAAGCAGCGCGCACCGGACGAGCGGTTACTCGTTCTGTTTCTCGGCAGTACCATCGGCAATTTCGGCAGACTCGCGGCGACGCGCTTTCTGCGTGAAATCCGCAACATGCTCGCGCCCGGCGACGCATTGCTGCTCGGCACGGATTTAATCAAGCCGACGCCGGTGCTGGTGGCCGCCTACGACGATTCGATCGGCGTGACCGCGTCGTTCAATCTGAATCTGCTCGCGCGCATCAACCGCGAACTCGATGGCGACTTGCCGCTCGACGCGTTCGAGCACGTCGCGCGCTTCAATCCCGACGCGCGCAGCATCGAGATGCATCTGCGGGCGAAGCGCGATATCACGGCGCGCATCGGCGCGGCGCAGTTGACGGTGTCCCTCAAACAAGGCGAAACGATCTGGACCGAGAGCAGTCACAAATATCGCGCGGAGGAGATGCCCGCGATTGCCGACGGTGCAGGCTTCGTGTGCAGTCATCAGTGGATCGAGGACGAATGGGGCTTTGCGGAGAGCCTGCTGGTGGCGCAATAAACGCTGACGGTCTCGACACAAACGAAAAAGGCGGCGCGCCATCAACACGATGGCACGCCGCCTTTTTTTCGCTGCTGCGCTCAGTGCTGCTCGAAACGCTCGTAGCGCTTTTCCGTCGAGCGCTCTTCGCCGCTCACTTCCGTCACGCGCGCCGCCGGCGGCCCGTGACGCAGCCACGACAGCATCCGGTCGACCTGATTGGCCGAACCCTGCAGCATCGCTTCGACGGAGCCGTCGTCGAGGTTCGCGACCCATCCCTTGATGCCGAGCGCGTGCGCCTGCCGCACTGTCGCGTGGCGAAAGCCGACGCCCTGCACCAAGCCGCGTACGTGCACGTGATACGTTTCGATCCGCTGATCGAGATCCGGGGCCATGCCGTCTTCTCCTCACAATCTTTCAAGCCGGCATTCTAGTCGCGTCGCGGCGAGGCTGCTCGATCTCATGCAGTTCGACGGACTCTTCGGTGCCGTTCGAGGCACGCGGCGCGCCACACCGCGTGCGCGCCACGTACAATCCGTCGACTGTCATGCAGGAAATGGAAACAGAATGACCGAACAGAATCGCGACCTCGTGCTCGTGACCGGCGCTTCCGGCTTCGTCGGCTCGTCGGTGGCGCGCATCGCGCAACAGAAGGGCTTCAAGGTGCGCGTGCTGGTGCGCGCCACCAGTTCGCGCCAGAACGTCGAGGCGCTGGATGCGGAAATCGTCGTCGGCGACATGCGCGACGAAGCGTCGATGCGCAGCGCGCTGCGCGGCGTGCGCTATCTGCTGCATGTGGCGGCCGACTATCGGCTGTGGGCGCCCGACCCGAGCGAGATCGAGCGCTCGAACCTCGAAGGCACCGAGGCGACCATGCGCGCGGCGCTGAAGGAAGGCGTCGAACGCATCGTCTACACGAGCAGCGTGGCGACGCTCGAGGTGACGAGTTCGGGCCAGTCCGCCGACGAAACCTCGCCGCTCAAAGCCGACCAGGCAATCGGCGTGTACAAGCGCAGCAAGGTGCTGGCCGAGCGCGCGGTGGAGCGGATGATCGCCGAGGACGGGCTGCCGGCGGTGATCGTCAATCCTTCCACGCCGATCGGCCCGCGCGACGTCAAGCCGACACCGACCGGTCGCATCATCGTCGAGGCGGCGCTCGGCAAGATTCCCGCGTTCGTCGATACCGGCCTGAACCTCGTGCACGTGGACGACGTCGCGGCCGGCCACTTTCTCGCGCTCGAACGCGGCAAGATCGGCGAGCGCTATATTCTCGGCGGCGAAAATCTGCCCCTTCAGCAGATGCTCGCGGACATCGCCGCCCTGACCGGCCGCAAGGCACCGACACTCAGTTTGCCGCGCTGGCCGCTCTATCCGCTCGCGATGGGCGCGGAAGCGGTCGCGAAGATCACGAAACGCGAACCGTTCGTCACCGTCGATGGCCTGAAGATGTCGAAGAACAAGATGTATTTCGCCTCGGCGAAGGCGGAACGCGAACTCGGCTATCGCGCGCGGCCATATCGCGAAGGTTTGCGCGACGCGCTCGAATGGTTCCGCGAGGCCGGCTACCTGAAGCGGTGACCCGCCGCATCAAGCTCGGCCCTCGCGCCGCGCCGGATGATCCGGCGGCCGTAAGCATTTTGTTACAAGTCCCGTGTCCGTGACAGGTCAAAGCCTACGCGCAGCAGGTAAAATCGCGGGTCTTACCAGAGAAACCTCGCATGAATCTTCACGAACAGCTCGGCGCGCTGGAGATGGGCGTCGATCAGCTCATTCAGGCTGTCGTGGCCCAGCAGCCCGAAAACATCCCCGAGACATCCGCACAGAACGCAGCGCTGCGCGCGCCTGCGGAGGACGTCGCGCCCGCATCCACGTCGCAGACGATTGCGTCTGAGACGGCCGCGCCCGCCCCCGTCGAGGACAATGCGCCGGTCGCCGGCGAGCCCGCGCCCGAACCGGCCGGCGAGCCGCCGGCGGAACAGCCGGCCGTGCAACTCCAGCCGACGCTGGAAATCGATCGCCCGTCGCAGGACGAGATCACGATGAAGATCGGCAACCAGATGGTTGCGCTACGCCCGGATCAGATCGGCCGACTGATCGAGGAATTGTCGAACGCGCGCGCGTCGATGACGCTCGAGCAGCCGCCGGGCATCCCGCCGGGCTGGCAATTCGTCTCGACGAAGAACCCGGTCATGGCCGTGCAGAAGCAGTCGAACGGCGACCGCCTGCTGGTGATGCGCCATACCGGTCACGGCTGGGTGCCGTTCCAGTTTTCACCGGACGTGGTGATTCAGCTCTACATGCTGCTGACTCAGTGAAATAAAAAAAGCGGCGCCGTAGCGCCGCTTTTTTTCGTCAACTCGATTCGACCGCGCCGCGTCAACGCTCCTGCACCGGCGCCTGAACGCGCGCCTTCCACTGACCGCCCTTGCCGCGCCAGTAACGCACCGCCGACGCAAACGTCGCGCCGACATAAAACAGCGCTACCAGCGGCAGAAACGGCGCCCACAACGGCGAGCGGCGATAGTAGCGCAGCATCGGCGCATACGCGCAGCACATGGCCGCCCATGCGAGCCACGCGGGCCAGCCCAACGGACCGAGCACCAGCGCGGCGACGGGCGGCATCAGATAGATGATCGTCATGCCGGCCAGCGTGCCGGCCAGCAGCAGCGGCGAGTAATGCAACTGGGTGAAGGCGGTACGTGCGATCATGTTCCAGATCTCGCGCCAGCTATCGTACGGACGCAGCGACACGCTACGCGCCGCCACATCCAGACGGATCGGATGACGTCCCGCGCCACGGTGTTTGATGCGCGCGGCCAGGCTGCAATCGTCGATCAGTTCGGCGCGAATCGACTCGATGCCGCCGGCCTCTTCGAGCGCGCTGCGTCGCACCAGCATGCAGCCGCCCGCCGCCGCCGCGGTGCGATTGCGCGGGTTGTTGACCCACGCGAACGGGTATAGCTTCGCGAAGAAGAACACGAAGGCCGGGATCAGCGCCTTCTCCCAGAACGAATCGCAGCGCAGACGCACCATCAGCGAGACCAGATCGCGCTTTTCTACGTCCGCGCGGGCGACGAGCTGCTTGACCGCGTCCGTGGGATGGCCGATGTCGGCGTCGGTGAGCAGCAGGAAATCGGCGGGCAGGCCGAGCGTGCGCACCGCCTCGATACCCTGCGACTGTGCCCATACCTTGCCGGACCAGCCCGGCGGCAACGGCTTCGCGCTCAACACCGTTAGCCGGTCCGGGCACTGCAGGTGCAGCGCGGCCGCGCGCGCGGCCTCGGCGGTACCGTCGGTGCTGTGGTCGTCGACGACGATCACGTGAAAGGCGCCGGCATAGTCTTGCTGCAGCAGCGTCGTGACCGCCTCGGCGATCACGTCGACTTCATTGCGGGCCGGCACCACGGCGGCTACCGCGGGCCACGTCGCGCGCGGCGCGACAGTCAGCGGCGCGGCGGGACGCGCCCGCCAGAAGCCGCCGCGCCCGAGCAGCAGCACGCCCCAGATCAGCAGGGAAACACACGAAAGAACAAACAGAACCGCCGCCATTAAGCTTTACCCTCGATTGATTGCGCCTGTACGCCAACGCGCCGCGACAGCCGCATCACCACGGCGCGCAGCGCGACCACGCACCAGTCAAATGTGCCAAGCACCGGACGCTCGCGAAACACGTCGTAGCCCGCCTTCTCGATTCGCTCGAGAAAGCGCAGCCCGCCATGCACGGCGACGCACAACTCGATGCCGAGCCGCCCCGGAATCCGCAACGCGAGCGGCGCGCTGCGCACCAGCATGTCCCGCACGAATGACACTTCGTGCGCCATCAGCGCCTGCCAGGCGTTGTCGACGATGCCGTTGGCGATCTGCGCCTCGGTCACGCCAAAGCGCCGCAGATCCGCGAGCGGCAGATACACGCGGTCTCTTTTCCAGTCGGCGGCGACGTCCAGCCAGAAGCTGATCAATTGCGACGCCGTGCAGATTGCGTCGGCGTCGGCGAGATTGTCCGGCGTGGCCGCGTCCGCCAGATGCAGCATCAGGTGCCCGAGCGGGTTCGCCGAACGGCGGCAATAGTCGAGCAGCGCGGCACGGTCGCCGTAACGGCGGGTGCCGATGTCCTGCGCACAGGCGTCGAGCAACTCGTAAAACGGCGCGAGCGGCAGTTTGTATTGAGCCACCACGCCAGCGAGTTTGCCGAACAGCAGCGGATGAACCGGCGCCGCACGCCGCTGCGCCACCGCGTCGAGGCCCGCCCGGAGATCGGCGAGACGGGCATGCCGCTCGACGGCGCTCCAGTCGCCTTCATCGGCAACATCGGCTGCGGTTCGGACAACCTGATAGATAATATCGACTGGCGCGCGCAGCGCCTTTGGCAGCAGCACGCTCGGGACCGGAAAATTTTCGTACTGATCGACGTCCATCCAGCGAGCCTCGAAACCATTCTGTAATGCGGCTCGCTGATGCGCTCCGCAGGAACCTTGTAGTTTAAGGGTTCCGCCCAACCGGTGCAGCGTGCAATCATTACCGCATGCACGATCCGCGCGGCCCCGCAAGGCAGGCCGTGGCTGCGGCAGGCGCCCCACACAAGGGCGCGCCAAAAGCAAAGCTGGCCCGATAGCGTTAGAATGCGCGTTTGGTTTTGCTGTACCGGCCCGTCGCCGGGGCTCAAGACGTCAACTAATTAGATGGTCGCGGCGATAAAGTCAGAGTTACCGACTTCTTCGGGACCCGCGTCAGTCGGAGTTCGCCAACCTATGCGAGTCATCCTTGCTCAGCCCCGCGGCTTTTGTGCGGGTGTTGTTCGCGCAATCGAAATCGTCGATCGCGCGTTACAGCAACACGGCGCGCCCGTGTATGTCCGTCACGAGATCGTCCACAATCGTCACGTGGTCGACAATCTGCGCCAGAAAGGCGCACGCTTCGTCGAGGAGCTCGATGAAGTGCCACAAGGCGCCGTGGCGATTTTCAGCGCGCACGGCGTTGCCCAAACCGTCGAACGGGATGCAGAGGCGCGCGGTCTCGACGTGCTCGACGCCACTTGCCCGCTCGTCACCAAAGTACATGTGCAAGGCCGTCAATATGTCGGCGCCGGGCGCACGCTGATCCTGATCGGCCACGCGGGGCATCCCGAAGTGGAAGGCACGATCGGTCAGATCCCCGGCAAGGTGCTGCTGGTGCAGAGCGAGGCCGAGGTCGCGCATCTGGACCTGCCGCTCGACACGCCGCTCGCGTATGTCACGCAGACCACGCTGTCGGTGGACGACACGCGCGGCATCATCGACGCGCTGCTGCGCCGGTTCACCAACATCGTCGGCCCCGATACGCGCGATATCTGCTACGCGACGCAAAACCGCCAGGCAGCGGTGCGCGAGTTGAGCAAGCAGGTCGACGTGCTGCTGGTGGTGGGCGCGACCAACAGTTCCAACTCGAACCGGCTGCGCGAGATCGGCAGCGAAAGCGGCGTGGCGAGCTACCTCGTCGCCGACGGTTCGGAAGTGAAGCCGGAATGGTTTGCCAACGTGCAGACCGTCGGCATCACGGCCGGTGCATCGGCGCCGGAAGAGATGGTCAAGAACGTCATCGATGCGCTGAGCGCATTGGGCCCCGTCGATGTCACGACGATGGCGGGCCGTGAAGAAACGGTCGAGTTCAAGTTGCCAGCGAAGCTGATGCAACCCTTGGCCGCACGCGGAGTTTAAGGAGGACATTTTGTCTATTCCGATGCTTCAGAAAGTCCGGGTCGGCGCATACATCATGCGTCAGCACTTCTCCGGCAACAAACGCTACCCGCTTGCCCTGATGCTGGAGCCGCTGTTCCGCTGCAACCTCGCCTGCAACGGCTGCGGCAAGATCGATTATCCGGACCCCATCCTGAACCAGCGTCTGTCGCTGGAAGAGTGCCTCGGCGCCGTCGACGAATGCGGCGCGCCCGTGGTGTCGATCGCCGGGGGCGAGCCGCTGCTGCACAAGGAAATGCCGCAGATCGTGAAGGGCATCATCGCGCGCAAGAAGTTCGTGTACCTGTGCACGAACGCACTGCTGATGGAAAAGAAGATGGACGACTACGAGCCGAATCCGTATTTCGTCTGGTCCGTTCACCTCGACGGCGACAAGGAAGCACACGATCACTCGGTGTCGCAGGAAGGCGTGTACGAAAAGGCGGTGGCCGCGATTCGCGAAGCGAAGCGCCGGGGCTTTCGCGTGAACATCAACTGCACGCTGTTCAACGACGCGGTGCCGGAACGCGTCGCCGCGTTCTTCGACACGCTCGGTCCGATGGGCGTGGACGGCATCACAGTTTCGCCGGGTTATGCGTACGAACGCGCGCCGGACCAGCAGCACTTCCTGAACCGCGACAAGACCAAGCATCTGTTCCGCGAAATTTTCAAGCGCGGCAACAACGGCAAGAACTGGTCGTTCAGCCAGTCGGGCATGTTCCTCGACTTCCTGGCCGGCAATCAGACGTATCAATGCACGCCGTGGGGCAACCCGGCGCGTACCGTGTTCGGCTGGCAAAAGCCGTGCTATCTGGTCGGCGAAGGTTATGTGAAGACCTTCAAGGAGCTGATGGAAACCACGGAGTGGGAAAAATACGGCACGGGCAACTACGAAAAGTGCGCCGACTGCATGGTGCACTGCGGCTTCGAAGCGACCGCCGTGATGGATACGGTTGCGCATCCGCTGAAGGCGTTGAGGGTGAGCCTGCGTGGTCCGAAGACCACGGGCGCTTTCACGACGGACATTCCTTTGGGCAAGCAGCGCCCGGCTGAATACGTGTTCTCGCGTCACGTCGAGATCAAGCTCGACGAGATTCAGCGCAGCGGCAAGGGCAAGAAGGTGCAGACGGCAACCGCGCACTGATGAGTCAATGAGGCGGCCTCGCGCCGTCCCGGATTGTGCCCGACAAAAAAGCGCGGTGGCCAGTCGGCCACCGCGCTTTTTTTTTCTTTTGCGGCCTTGTATCAGTTGGGCGTCAGGCGCCGCGCGCGTTATGCGCGGTCAGGAACTTGATCAGCCCGTCGATCCCGCCTTTGGCGATCTGATCGGCGAACTGAGTCTGGTACACCTGGATCAGCCACGCGCCCATCATGTTGATGTCGTAAATCTTCCAGCCGGACGGGCCCTTGGTCAGCCGGTAGTCGATCGCATCATCGCCGCCGTTGCTGATGACGTGCGACTGCACGACGACGTCCGTCGCGCCGGCCGGCACGTTCACCGGCTGGAATTTGAACTTCACGTCCTGGTCGCGCAGTTGCGAAAGCGACGCGGCATAAGTGCGCACTAGCAGCAGCGTAAACTGCTCGTACAACTGCTTCTGCTGTTCAGGGGTGGCGGTCGCCCATGCCTTGCCGACCGCGATCCGCGTGGTGCGCTGGAAGTCGGTGGCCGGCACGAAGCGCGTCTGGACCAGACCGGTGATCTTCGCCATGTCGCCGCCGCGTGCCTGGGGGTCGGCCTTCATCGCGGCAACCGTGCCTTCGACGGCACTTTTTACGATCGCATCGGGCGCAGTTTGCGCGTAGGCCGCCGTGGACACCACGGCCGCCGCCAGAAAAGCAGACAGATAACGTTTCATACGTTCGTCAGGACCTGAGAAAAGTAAGCGCCTTGGGCCTGCGAGCCCAAGGCCAAAGCAGGATAGACCAGTATACCGACAATGCGTTCCCGCCCCTGAAAGCCCTTGCGGGAGCCGTACTTGCTACCGAAGTCGGGTTAAAGCGCTCTGGCTCTGTATACTTGTGCACTTTCGTTAAAAACAACATCCGTGATAAGGCTACGTTCGCCTACATGCTGAAGTCATCTATTGTCCGTCTCGTCGCCTCTTCGGTGCGCCATCCGTACAGGATCATCGCACTGTCGCTCGTGCTCGCCGTTCTGAGCAGCTTCTATGTTGTGCATAACTTCAAGATCAACACGGACATCAGCCGTCTGATCGAAACCGACAAGCAATGGACGGCGCTCGAAAACGCGCTGAGCCAGGCCTTCCCCAATCGCGGCGACACCGTGCTCGTGGTGGTCGAAGCGCGTGCGCCGGAATTCGCCGACGCCGCCGCCAACGCGCTGACAGCCGCGCTCAAAGCCGATACGAAGGAATTCGTCGCCGTTTCGCAGCCCGCCGGCGGCCCGTTCTTCGAACACAACGGCCTGCTGTTCCCGTCCACCGACGAGGTGATGTCCACCACCTCGCAGCTCGTCCAGTCGCGCCCGCTCGTGAATGCCCTCGCCCACGATCCGAGCCTGACCGGTCTCGCCGGCACGCTCACCACGAGCCTGCTGCTGCCGCTCCAACTCGGTCAGGTGAAGCTCGCCGACATGAGCCACCTGCTATCGCAAAGCGCGAACACGCTCGATCTCGTGCTGGCCGGCAAGCCCGCGGCATTCTCGTGGCGCGCGCTGGTCGACAAAAGCGCCGCCACCGATCCGGCCCGCGCGTTCGTGATCGTGCAACCGGTCGTCAACTATGACGCGCTGCAACCGGGGGCGAGCGCATCGAAAGCGATCCGCGACACGGCCGCATCGCTGCACCTCGACGCGCGCTACGGCGCGACGGTCCGGCTGACCGGCGAACAGCCGCTCGCCGACGAAGAGTTCGCGTCGGTCCAGGACGGTGCGGTGCTCAACGGCATCGGCACGTTCATCGTCGTGCTGGTGATTCTGTGGCTCGCACTGCGCTCGGGCCGCATGATCGCCGCCGTGTTCATCACGCTTTTCGTCGGACTCGCCATCACTGCCGCGCTCGGCCTGCTGATGGTCGGCGCACTCAACATGATTTCGGTCGCCTTCATGGTGCTGTTCATCGGCCTCGGGGTCGATTTCGGCGTGCAGTTCGGCGTCAAGTACCGCGAGGAGCGCAACCGCGACAACCGGCTGTCCGCCGCGCTGATGCACACCGCGCACCGCATCGGCGTGCCGCTGACGCTCGCGGCGGTGGCGGTCGCGCTCAGCTTCTTCTCGTTCCTGCCGACCGCGTATCGCGGCGTGTCGGAACTGGGGCAGATTGCCGGCGTCGGCATGTTCGTCGCGTATTTCACCAACATGACGCTGCTGCCGGCCCTGCTGAAAGTCTTCAATCCACCGGGGGAAACCGCCTCGCCGGGTTTCAAGCAACTCGCGCCCGTCGACGACTTCCTCGACCATCACCGCCGCCCGGTGCTGATCGGCACGCTGATCGTCGTGATCGGCGCGTCGCCGCTGCTCACGCATTTACGCTTCGACTTCAACCCGCTGCACCTGAAGGACCCGCATACGGAATCGATGGCGACGCTGCTGTCGCTGAAGGATTCGCCGGAAGCCTCGGTCAACAACGTGCATGCGCTGGCGCCGTCGCTCGGCGAGGCAGAGCGCATGGCCGAGCGTTTGCGAGCGTTGCCGGAAGTGGGCCGCGTCACTACGCTGAACACATTCGTCCCGACCGAGCAGCAGCAGAAGATGATGCTGATCGCGAGCGCCGCGCAGCAACTACTGCCCGCGCTGCAGCAGCAACCCGCGCAGCAGGCCACCGATGAGGTCCGTGTCGCCGCGCTCAAGCGCGCGGCGAACCAGCTCTCGCTCGCCGCCGAGGATCACCCCGGCCCGGGCGCCGCCGAAGCCCAGCATTTGTCGGCCACGCTGCAAAAACTCGCCGCCGCCGACGCCGCCACACGCGAGCGCGCCGAAACTGCGATGTCGCAGACGCTGCGCATCGCGTTAAAGCAATTGGAAAACCTGCTGCAGCCGACCGAAATCACCCGCGAGAACCTTCCCAAGGCCATCTCCGCTACGTGGGTGTCGAAGGACGGCCGCGCCCTCGTCGACATCGCGCCGAAGGTCAAACCCGGCACCGATCCCGGCGACGACGCGATGCTCGCCCGCTTCGCCCACGCGGTGAAGAAGGCGGAGCCGGGCGCGATCGGCGGCCCGATTTCGATCCTGCACTCGGCCGACACGATCATCAAGGCGTTCCTGCAAGCGGCCGGCTATGCGCTGCTGTCGATTGCCATTCTGCTGTGGATCGCGCTGCGGCGGATCGGCGACGTGCTGCGCACGCTCGTGCCGCTGCTGGTCTCCGCGCTCGTCACGCTCGAGCTGTGCGTGGTGTTCGGCATGCCGCTGAACTTTGCGAATATCATCGCGCTGCCGCTGATGCTTGGCGTCGGGGTCGCTTTCAAGATCTACTTCGTGATGGCGTGGCGCAACGGCCAGACCGGCCTGCTGCAGTCGAGCCTCACGCACGCAGTGCTGTTCAGCGCGGCGACAACGGCGACCGCGTTTGGTAGCCTCTGGCTGTCGCACCACCCGGGAACGTCCAGCATGGGACGGCTGCTGGCGCTGTCGCTGTTCTGCACGCTGATCGGTGCCGTGGTGTTTCAACCTGTGCTCATGGGCAAGCCGCGCCAACGTCGCGCGAAGCAAAAAGGAATATAAGCATGATGCTGCGTAACACCGCGCTGGCGCTCGCCGCTACGGGTCTGATCTCCGGTTGTGCGACCGGGCCCGACCGCAAGCCCGGCGACCCGTTCGAACCGATGAATCGGGTCGTGTTCAATTTCAACGACGGGGTCGACCGCTATGTCGCCGTGCCCGTCGCGAAGGGTTATCAGAAGGTGACGCCGCAGCCGTTGCGCACGGCGGTCAGCAACTTCTTCTCGAACCTCGGCGATCTGACCAATGCCGCCAACGCACTGCTGCAATTGAAGTTCACCGACGCGACGGAAGACATCATGCGCTTCGCGTTCAACTCGGTCTTTGGTATCGGCGGCCTGCTCGACTGGGCAACGCCCGCCGGTCTGCCCAAGCACCATCAGGACTTCGGCTTGACGCTCGGGCACTGGGGCATTCCATCGGGTCCGTATCTGGTTTTGCCGCTGTTCGGGCCGAGCACCGTGCGTGACAGCATGGGCCTCATCGTCGATGTGAAGTTCAATCCGCTGAACTACATGGAACCGGCCGTGCGCAATCCGCTGTACGTGCTGCAGTTCGTGAGCGTGCGCTCCGATCTGCTGGGCGCAACCGATCTGCTGCAGCAAGCCGCGCTCGACAAATACTCGTTCGTGCGCGACGCGTACACGCAGCAGCGCCGCGCGCGACTGCGCGGTTCAGGCGGCAACGCTACGCCGCTGCCCAACTACGACGACCAGGGCGACTCGGGCGCGGCAGCGCCCGCTGCCGGTGCACCGGTAGCCTTGCCGAACTACGCCGACCCGGGTGACGCAGCCGGCGCCCCGAATGCGGCCTCCGGGGCGGCCACGGGCGCACCGGCAGGCGTGCCCAACTACACCGATCCGGGCGACACGCCGGCCAGCGGCGCAGCGGGCGCAGAGCCGGCCGCGCCCGCGACGGCCCCGGCGCCTGCGTCCGCCACACCGGCGCCCTCGCCTCAATCCAGCCCGCCCGACGACAAACAGCCGGCCGCGGCCCCGGTCGCGCAATAGCGCGGGAAAGATGAGAGGTGGGAAAAGCGCCGGGAATGTACAAACGCGCTGCGGGACGCCCAGAACGGGCGTCCCGTAAAAACTAGCTAGAAACTGGCCACACCAGCGAACAGGAATGCCGCATCACCTCGGTGTGCGGCGCAGCGGCCCCGGCCGCGACTCTCGTCCACACCGGAGCGGGTCAACTCTGTCTCAATGCAGGCTGTCCGCCTCAACGCGCGCCGCCACCCGCTCGTCTTCAACGGCAACCGGGACTTGCGGCACCTGCCGCGCACTTTCGCGATAGCTGGCAAACGCCTCTTCAGCGTAACGGATCTGCGTGCGTCCATGAGGCGCGGGCTCGCCCTTCTCGTCCAGATTGACGAACACCATCTTCTCGACGGTCAGAATGCTCTTGCGCGTGATCTTGTTGCGCACTTCGCAACGAAGCGTGATCGACGTGCGGCCGAAATGCGTGGCGGTCATGCCGAGTTCGATGATGTCGCCCTGACGCGCGGAACTGACGAAATTGATCTCGGACATGAACTTGGTCACAACCCGCTGATTATCGAGCTGCGTGATCGCGTAGATGGCTGCTTCTTCGTCGATCCAGCGCAGCAGGCTGCCGCCGAATAACGTCCCGTTGGGGTTCAGGTCTTCGGGCTTGACCCACTTTCTGGTATGGAAATTCATCTGGCACTCCGTGCGTAAGGCACCCAGGTTCGACGCCGGATAGCGACTACCTAGGGTTAATACTGACATTGTACCAAGATAAGGGTTTTCCCCTAGCGTTTCAATAGCTGCTGAGTTAATTGCCGGCCAGGCCCCTTCGGAGCACGGCACCGCACGGCGTGGCACCGTCTTCAAACGACAGCGGCGATCCGCAACGCCCCAGCCTCGCCGATGGCTCGGCGCGCCTGCACCAGCGAAATCCGCGCGGCGCGGGCGTCGACGGCAACCTGAATCAGGCCGGCGAGCTGCGACGGCTGCCGCAACAGTTCCCGCAGAATCGGCCCGAGCGCCGTGCTGCCGTCATCTCGCAGACCGGCCGTCGCGGCGGAAGGCAGCGTGCGCCAAGCCGGATCGACGATCGCGCGACACACGGCAAACGGCACCCCGTGCGCAGCGGCCATCGCGCCTGCGATGTGCGATTCCATATCCACCGCCAACGCACCGGTCGCGCGATGCAGCGTGCGTTTGTCGTCAGCCGATACCAACGGCGCGGCGACCGCTGCCATCAGACCACGCTGCAAACGCCCCGCGAGCGGCCCTGCCATCATCGCGGCGGCGAGCCTGTCCGCCCATTGCTGGTCGGTTTCGTGCCGCCCAAACGGTCCCTCGACCGCGTTCGCGACGATCAGCGAGCCCGGTTCCAGGTCCGGCGCCAGCCCACCCGCCGTCCCGAAACTGACGATGCCCGAAGAGCCGCGCGCGACCGTAGCGGTCAGCGCGCGCTCGAGCAGATCGGCGCGAGCCGCGTAGACCACTTCGACGCCCTCGCCGCGCGCGATCCGCGCTTCGAACGCCATGCCCGTCACCACGATCACTGGCAAGCTGCTGGGTTCGGCACCGGCTGACGGTGTTGTCGAAAGCGGCATCCGTTACATCCCGACCGCGACGCGCGTGAGCCCGTTGCGCTTCAGATGACGGAACCGCGCCAACGCCCACAGCGGGAAGAACTTGCGATAGCCGTGGTAGCGCAAATAGAACACGCGCGGAAAGCCCGTCGCGGTGAAGCGCGTTTCGTCCCACAGGCCATGCTCGCGCTGTTCGCGCTGCAAATAATCGACGCCACGCGCGACCGCTTCGTGATTGACCTCGCCCGCCGCCATCAGGCCCATCAGCGCCCACGCGGTCTGCGATGCCGTGCTCGGCGCGCGCTCATAGCCGCGATAGTCGAGCTTGTAGCTTTCGCCGCCCTCGCCCCAGCCGCCGTCCGGATTCTGGATCGACAGCAGCCACTGCGCCGCGCGTTTGATGCGCGGATCGTCGTGCGACATGCCGGCGGCGTTCAGCGAACACAGCGCGGTCCACGTGCCGTAGATGTAGTTGAGGCCCCAACGGCCGTACCAGCTGCCGTCAGACTCCTGCTCCTGCAACATGTAAGCGAACGCGCGTTGCGCCGGCTCGCTGTTCTGCGGCAATTCACCGAGTTGCGCGAGCATCGACAGACACCGGCCGGACACGTCCGCAGTCGGCGGATCGAGCAATGCGCCGTGATCGGAGAACGGAATGTTGTTCAGGTAGTACTGAGTGTTCTCCGGCTCGAACGCGCCCCAGCCGCCGTCGCTGCTCTGCATGCCGACCACCCACTCGCGTGCGCGCGCAATGGCCTGGCGATCGGCCGTGGATTGCGTGATTGCCGCCGAGCGCTGCATCGCCATCACGACCACCGCCGTATCGTCGACATCCGGGTAGTGCGCATTGTTGTACTGGAACGCCCAGCCGCCAGGCCGCACGTTCGGGCGGCGCGAGATCCAGTCGCCGCGCACGTCGAGAATCTGCAAAGGACGCAGCCATGCGAGCCCGCGTTCGGCCGCCTGCTCGGCATGCGCTTCGCCGGTTTCCAGCAACGCGTGGGCGACGAGCGACGTGTCCCACACAGGCGACAGACACGGCTGGCAATATGCTTCGTCATCCTTGATAACGAGCAGCTTCTCGATCGACTGACGAGCGATTGCGCGATTCGGATGATCGGCCGGGTAGCCCAGCACGTCGTACATCATCACCGAGTTCGCCATCGCGGGGAAAATCGCACCGAGGCCGTCTTCGCCGTTCAGCCGTTCGTCGACAAAGGCCACCGCCGCGCGCACCGCGCGCTCGCGGGTGGCCTTCGGGAACAGGCCGTCGACCGTGCGCAGCAGCGTGTCCACACCGCGGAAAAAGCCGAACCAGCCGGCATGCTGATGCGGCGCCCGGTCGTTCATGCCCGTGTTGACCGGCGCGCCGCGGAACACCTCGTCGATGCGCACCTTGCGCGGATTGCGCGCGAGCGGGCGCTTCGCGTTGAGCACCAGCAGCGGCACGATGACCGTACGTGCCCAATACGACACCTTCGACAGATGGAACGGGAACCACATCGGCAACAGCATGATCTCGACGGGCATCATCGGCACCGCGCGCCACGACACCACGCCGAACAGCGCGAGCAGAATCCGCGTGAAGACGTTGACGTTTTCCGCGCCGCCGTGCGCGAGAATTGCTCCGCGCGCGCGGACCATGTGTTCGGCGTCGGCCGGGTCGCCGATCATCTTCAGCGCGAAGTACGCCTTCACGCTCGCGCTAATGTCGAGCGCGCCGTCGGTGAACAGCGGCCAGCCGCCATTGGGCAACTGGATGCGGCGCAGATAGCGCGCGATCTTCTGCTCGAGTTCGAGGTTCGGCGTTTCGCCGAGATAGTGAACCAGCAGCACGTATTCAGCGGGGATCGTCGCGTCGGCTTCGAGTTCGTACACCCAGTGGCCGTCCGGCCGTTGCGCGGCGAGGATCGCATCGGTCGCGCGCGTAATCGCCGCGTCGAGCGATGCGCTCGATGCCAACGGCGCGTCGTTCGCTTGCGTGTCAACAGCCAGCACATTCGGCCGATTCAGCGCCGGGTCGGCGAGTTCGGGCAGGACGTCGTCCAGCGGCTGGGCTTGAGATAAATCGTTCATCGGCGTTCCATCGGTTCGTTCAGCAACGTATCCGCAGCCTTCTGGCCGGAGCGGATCGCGCCTTCAATCGTTGCGGGCAGGCCGGTGGCCGTCCAGTCGCCCGCGAGCGTCAGGTTGTTCCAGCGAGTGCGCGTGCCCGGACGCAGCGTTTCCTGGTCCGGCAGCGCGGCAAATGTCGCGCGTTTTTCCATCACGACCTGCCAGGCCGGCAGCGGCGTGGCGGGCAGATCGACAGCCCGCGCCACGTCGGCCCAGACGGTGCTCGCGAGCGCTTCGTGCGGCATGTCGAGCAGCCGCTCGGCCTCGTTGAGCGTGACCGACAGGCGCCCGTCGAACGCGAACAGCCATGCGGCCGTCGCGTTGAGCAGCGTGGTGATCGGCGGCAAACCGAACGGCGGCTCGATCGCGAAATGCACGTTGACGGCCGCCGCGAAACGGGTCGGCGCGCGCAGACCCGGCACGACGCCCGGCGCGACCTCCGGTGGCAGGGCAAGGATCACCGCGTGGTTCGCTTCGAGCGCGACGCTTTCGTCGGCGAAATTCAACGCCTGCACGCGAGCACCGTTGGCGCTCAAGACAATGTCCGTCAGCCGCGAGCCCAGCTTGATAGTCGCGCCGCCATGCTGCAGCAAACGCAACGCGGGATCGACGAACGCGCTGCCCAAACCGTTGCGCGCGATCAGCGGCCGGCATGCGAGGCCGCCGGCCAGCACGGTCTCGCGCACCATGGCGCCGGTCAGTTCCGCCGATGCATCGCGCGGCTCCAGATTCAGCATCGCATGAAACAGCGGTCTCAGCAGACGGTCCCACAGCGGGCCGTTGCAGCGCATGGTCTGCGCGAGGTTGCGGCCCGGTTTCGCGAACAGCAGCGGCACGAGCGAGAGATAGTCGCCCGGACCGGTGTTCGGCACGCGCGCGTTCGGGTCGAAGATCCACCAGGGCACGTGTCCCGGCGACAGACGCACGGTCCAGCGCGCCCGCGTGGCGAGATCCATGAACGGAAACTCGGCTTGCGACGGGCCGACCAGTTCGTCGGCGGCACCGATCGCCCGCAGATAGTTGAGCGTCGCGGTATTGCCTGAGAGCACGACGTGATTGCCACTGTCGATGGTCGTGCCCAGCCGCGCGTCGTAGTACGAACGGCAGCGGCCGCCTGCCTGGGGCGCCGCTTCATGCAGCACGACTTGCGCACCGCGCCGCTGCAACTGCACTGCGGCGGCGAGGCCCGCGAGGCCCGCACCGACCACATGTACGAGCTTCGGCATCAGTTCAGGAGAGCGCGTAACGCGCGACGATCCACAGCATGCGCAGCTTCGGCTTGCTGACCTTCGTACGCGGAATGTCGAAGCCCCGTTCCAGCGTGCGTTCGAGCAGCAGGCGATAGACGCCCGACATGATGCGCGGCGCCTTCACCTGATTGCGCGGCTCGCGATCCATGATGGCGTCGGACGCGGCGAAGTGTTGCTGCGCGCGCTCGGCGAGCGTGGCGCACACGCGCGGCAGCGACGGATCGTCCGCGATCTGCATGGGGTTCGTCACTGCGATACCTTCGCGCGCCAGCAGTTCATGCGGCAGGTAGCAGCGGTTGATACCGGCGTCTTCGTCGATATCGCGCAGGATGTTGGTCAGTTGCAGCGCCCGGCCCAGATGGTGCGCGAGCAAACGGCCGGCCTCTTCCTGCATCCCGAATATTCTCACCGATAAACGGCCCGCCGCGCTGGCGACGCGATCGCAGTAGACATCGAGCGTGGCTTCGTCGGGGGCGCAGATGTCGGCGGCCGCGTCCATCGCCATGCCGTCGATCATCGCGTGAAAATCTTCGCGCTGCAGGTGAAACGTGTGAATGTGCCGCGTCAGCGCGCGCAGCGATGCGCGCGGCGCGCCTGCGTAGCATGCGTCGATGTCGGCGCGCCAGTCTGCGAGCGCGGCGGCGCGTTCGGCGCGCGGCATGTCGCTGTCGGCGATATCGTCGACAGCGCGGCAGAAGGCGTAGACCTGATACATCGCATCGCGCTGCGCAGCCGGCAGGATGCGCATGGCGAGATAGAACGAGCTGCCGGACGTGGCGGCAGCGGCGTCGATTTCTGTATCGTCCACGACAAGATTGGAAACAGCCAAGACGATCTCCGCAGGAGGCGCCCGCTGAAAGGCGATCAAAGAGGTTTAATGCTTACCCGCAGGGCAGTAGCCCGCGCGCGCGGACACGCGCGAAACAGCCGGCCGGGATGCCGGAAACGGCGAAAAGTATAACAACGTTTGCGATAGGCCGCAGTTTTGCCGGCGAATTAAGGGCGGGAAGGATGGCGCGGCCGGGAGGCGCCGTCAGCCGAACGCGACCGAGCGGTTGCGTCCTTGCCGCTTCGCGCTATACAACGCCGCATCGGCCTCGTTGATCAGCACGTCGTACGCCGGCACGCCCTGGCGCGCCGCCGCGCCGCCGACGCTCGCGGTCACCGGCACGCTCGTGCCCAGCACTTCGACCGGCGTGTCGGCGATCACCGAGCGGATCTTGTCCGCGACGCGCATCGCGTCGTCGAGCGGCGTGCAAGGCAGCAGCAAGGCAAACTCCTCGCCGCCGAAACGCCCGAAGGTGTCCTGCGCCCGCACCACCTCGGCGACGCGCTGCGCCATCACGCGCAACACCGTATCGCCGACGCCGTGGCCGAACTGATCGTTGATCTTCTTGAAGTGATCGAGATCGAACAGCAGCATCGACATGTCGCCGCCATAGCGCTGCCAGCGCGTGAATTCATCGAGCAGACGCGCTTCGAAGAAACGGCGATTGGCGATGCCCGTCAGCCCGTCACGGTCCGCGTACTCCTGCAACTTGGCGACCGCCTCTTCCCGCTCGCGCTGCACGATGCTCACGTGCGTGACGTCCGAGATCGTCACGCACACGGCGACCACTTCGCGATCGCGCGTGAGCGGCATGAACGTGCAGTCCTGCTGCATGAAATCGACCCCGCCGGTGATCGGGCGGTCATGGTCGAACCGGAACAGATACGGCCGCTGCTCCCACGAACTGAATGCAAAACTGCCGAGCTGAAACACGCTTTCGATCTTGCGCGACAACCACACGCGCGGCAGCTCCGGAAAGTGCGTGAACAACGACTTGCCGACCACCTGTTCCGGCGACAGACCACTGTGGTCCTGCATGAAGCGGTTCCACATGAGCACGTTCATCTCGCGGTCGAGCACGAAGATGCCAAAGCCGACACGTTCGACCACCAGGTCGCTCAACGAATCCACGGTTACATTCATAGGCTGGACAATAGCGCGTCGAGCGCTCCGTTCATGTGGCGAATCGATTCTTCGGCCATCAACATGACCAGGTGCGCGCGGAAGCTGTGATCCTCCAGCGCGAAATTCACTTCGACGAGCAGCGCGACCCGCCACTGCAGCACGCTGGGCTGAAAGACCTCGTCGAGCGTCATCGTTTCGCCGAGCACCCCTGGCGCGGAAAACACCGGCGTGCGGCCGAGCTGGTCGAGAATCGACGACACGCATGCGCCCGTCAGCACGTTGGCGACGTCGAGCATCAGTTCTTTCTGGCTCACCGCCTCGTAGCTCGAACGCGCATACGGATCGCTGACGAGCGAGCACAGCTGCGCGATGCTGTCGCTGCGGCAGATCACCAGCGCCTCGCCCTTGATGTCGGAGCGAAAGCCCTGGCGCACCGCGCTCACCGTGTCGTCGATCCCGGTCATCTCGCGCAGCGCCTCGGCCGCCTCGCTGAGCGCCACCATTCGCACGCGCGGCACGGACAATTCGATGAACGAATCGAGCAGTCGCGCGAGCCGCGTCGCGGCCTGGCCCATCGCCAGATTGGCGACCTCCTGCAGCGCGTCGCGCTGATCTTCGGTGAGGACTGGCTCAGACATACAACCCGTACTCCTTGAGGATGGGCAGTACCGCCTCGGGCGTCACGGGCTTGGCGATGAACGCGGCGGCGCCGAGCGCCCGCACGCGCGCCTGGGCCATCGGTTGAACATCGGCGGAGACGACGATCACGAAGGTGTTCAGATCCTCATGCTGCAACGCTTCCAGCACCTGGTAGCCGGTCATGTCCGGCATCGTCAGGTCGAGGAACATCACCGACGCCTTGCCCTCGCGATACAGACCGAGCGCCTCGCGCCCGTTCGATGCGTAGGACACGTCGACATCCCAGTCCGACGGCAATGCCTTGGTGAGCACCTTACGGGCAAGCAACGAATCGTCGGCGATCACAATGGGCAAGGGCATGGGCGGGTCGAAAAGCGAAAAGATCTCTTACGCATAACGGCGCGTAGAGGCGGTTTCTTTAGCGCGAGGTCTGTCGACCTACGGCAAAGTGCGATGAAGCCCGCGAAAACGCAGGTTGCGAGCGAGCGGAGAGCGTGCGCGGCGACGCGCGTTTGGAGAATCCGGTTCGCCTGCATGAATGCGAGTGCGCACCGTGGACGACGGCAATGACCGGCATGTTCGAGCCTACCCCGTAGATCAATCTGTGCGGCTCGATGGATCAGGCTGCTTTCCTTGGCCGCGCGCGGCGCCGCGAACGCCTTGATCCCTGCATGGTATGCATGGACTGGGTGCCCTCACGGCCTATACGTCCGAACATGGCAGACGAATGTTTATCGTGAGGGGATTTTCGGAGCAAATTCGCGTAAAGGCAACTCACCAAAATCGCATACCGTAATGAGATATTCTTCGCTGGTGCTTTTTATAAAAATGTTTATATAGGATGATGCCGGTTTATTTTATATTTATACTTTTTGATACGTTTGCGCTTCTGGATTCGTCGCTGTTTAACCAGCAGACAAATAGGTGCAAACCCCGGCAGCGCCGCTCTTCACCGGTAACGTCTGGTGCCGCGCTATGTCTGTGCTTCTGCGATGAAGCCGACGGTGCAGGCTCCTTGGACCCGAACGACTTTGGCATGATCGAAAAATGACACCAGACCCGTTCGACCCACCTCGCGCAGGCCGCCTTTCCCCTCATTCCGCGAAACCACGGGAGGACGCATCGTTCCCCGCCGTGCCGGAGCAGAATTTCCAAGTGCGCCGCATCACGTTGATCGCGCTGCTGGTCGCGGCGATCCTGCTGCCGTGCGTGTACGTCGCCGCGATGGCGCTCAGCGATCTGCGCACGCGCGAGGCCGACGCCACCGACATGACGCTGCGCACGGTGCGCGTCGCCGAAGAGCACGCGCTGAAAGTGTTCGACATGAACGAGACGCTCGACGCGCGCATCATCGATCTGACTGAAGGTCTCGACGACGACGGCATCCGCGCCCGCGAAGCCGAGATTCACGAGAAGCTCCGCACGATGGGCGGCGGCTACCCGCAGGTGGCCGCCGTGTCGATCTTCGGGGGCGAAGGGGCGCTGCTCGCGAGCAGCCGTTACTATCCGTCGCCGGTGCTGTCGATCGGCATGCGCGACGACTTCGTCGGCATTCGCGACGGCAACGCGCGCGAGCAGGTGTCGAAGGTGATGACGGGGCACGTTGCCGGCGAACAGGTGTTCAACATGGGCGTGGAGCGGCGCGCCGCCGACGGTTCGTTCGCCGGCGTGGTCTCGGTGGCGCTGCGGCCGAGCTACTTCGATGCGTTCTACCGCGAACTGCTCGGGGGCAGCAACAGCACACCGATGATCATGACTCTCGTGCGCACCGACGGCGCGGTGCTCGCACATTTTCCGCGCACGCCGCGCGAAGCCGCGGCCATGGCGTCCAATTCGCCGTTCGCCGAAGCCGTTGCGCAAGGGCGGCGGGCAGGCGTCGTGCGCATGCGCTCGAACGTCGACGGCGACACGCTGATCCTCGCGTTCCGGCATGTCGGCGCGTATCCGGTGTACGTGCTGTGCGGTTACCGCACGTCGGCGATCTGGGCCGCGTGGTACCGGCACCTGAGCGTCCTGATCCTGTCGATGTTCACGCCGTCGATCGCGCTGTGGTGCGTGATCTGGCTGTCGCTGCGGCGCCTCGGCGCGGAGGAGGAAGCGTGGGAGCGCTGGCAGGCCGAAGCGTCGATGCGCCGCTCGATCGAATCCGCGTATCGCCAGTCGCGCAAAATGGAGGCGCTCGGCACGCTGGTCGGCAGCGTCGCGCACGACTTCAACAACCTGCTGATGATCCTCTCGTCCAACGTGCAGATCGTGCGGCGGCGCGGCGTGGGCGGCCTCGAGCGCGAATTGTCGGCGATGGAGCGGGCGCTCAAGAGCGGCCAGTCGCTGACCCGGCAATTGCTCGGCGTCGCGCGCAAGCAGCCGCTGCGCACCGAGACGTTATTGCTCGAACAATGGCTGCCGACGTGCCGCGAGTTGCTGCGCGCGTCGCTCGGCGCGAAGGTGTCGCTCGTGATCGATCCCGGCGCCGAGACCTGGCCGACGCGCGTCGACGTCGCGGAGCTCGAGCTGGCGCTGATCAACATTGCGGTGAACGCGCGCGACGCCATGCCCAATGGTGGGCGCTTCACCGTGCGGGCCGCCAACATCGTGTTCCGTCACGAGGACGGTTTTCCGCTGACCGGTGACTTCGTGCAACTCTCGCTCGAAGATACCGGCGTCGGCATGGCGCCCGATGTGCTCGCCCGCGCGTTCGAACCGCTTTTCACGACCAAGCCGAAGGGCATGGGTACCGGCCTCGGCTTGCCACAGGTTTTCGCGTTCTGCGAGAGCTCGGGCGGCCTCGCGGCGATCGACAGCGCGGTCGGCGCTGGCACGTCGGTGCGCCTCTATTTGCCGCGCGCCGCGGCCGAAGCCGAGATCACGATGCCGGCGCAAGCGGGCGCCGTGGAGAGCAGTGCTCCGCAAGGTTTGCGCATCCTGCTGGTGGAGGACAACGAGGAAGTGGCCGCCGGCACTGAAGCGCTGCTGCAGATGATGGGCCACCAGGTCACGTGCGTCTTCAACGCCGACACGGCGCTGCGTCTGTTCGACGATGCGCATGCGCGGCGCGCGCGCACCGGCGAGCCGCTACCGTTCGATCTCGTGCTGTCGGACATTCATATGCCCGGCAAGCTGAACGGCATCGATCTGGCCGAGGCGGTTCTGGCCTTCGACACCAAACTGCCGGTGATCCTCGTCACTGGTTACGCGGAGGAACTCGACCGGGCGCGGCGTGTGGACGCGCGGGTGTTGTCCAAGCCCTTCGATATCGGCTTGCTGGAAAAGCTGCTCGAGACGATCCAGCGCGATCTGGCGCAAGCGGGCTCCGACCCGGCGGAGCACCCAGCGCAGCAATAGAGGCGAGTCGCCTGAGCGGCCCTGCGCGTCATTTACCGACAGTTGTAAAAAGCGTGGCGATGTCCCGCCGCGCCTTACGCACGAACCCCGCGCCGATGGACGCGGGCAGGCACTTAGGGTAGCCGGGAGCACTGGGCTGGTCCCGGCATGATCGTTGCGGGCAGACACAAGAAGCGGGCGGCTTGCTCCAGCGCCGCCCTCCGCTAAATACGTCGGGAGACTGCCATGCAACATACCGTGATTGGTTTATTCGACACCTACATGCAAGCGGAAAGCGCTCGCGACACGCTCGTGCAGACCGGTTTCGCACGCGAAGCCATCGAGTTGCAGGCGAACCCAGAACCGTCGGTCGGTTCGGCAACCGACGAAGTCGCCGGCGCCGGCGTGCTCGCCAATATCGAGCGCTTCCTGTCGAGCCTGTTCTCCACCGGCTCGCGCGCCCCGGACGCGGCGCGCTACGCCGAGGCCGTGCGTCGCGGCGCCGTGCTGGTGTGTGTCAACGCCACGAGCGAGTCGCATGCCGAACTCGCCCGCAGCACGCTGACGAGACTGGGCGCGACCGACATCGGCGAACGTCTGCCGGATTGGGAAACGCAATCTTCAAGCGGACGCGAGCATTCGGTGCTCGACGAACTGGGCATTGGCGCCATGACGCCGGGCACGCCGCGGACATCGAGCGCGCCCTCTGCGGCCACGACGACCACGCCCGACGCGAGCGCGCGGCCGGCCCCTACCGCCGATCCCCTGTACACCGCGCCGCCGGGAAGCACGGACGCCGAGCCATTTGCGCCGCCGCCACTCAGCGAGCGGCCCACCGTCGATCCGGTGAATGAGCCGGTTCGCGATCCCTTGGTCGGCGACGTGGGGCGCAGCGCAATCGCAGCCGGCTCGATGCCGGGCTCAGGCGCGGTCATGCAGCCCTCGGAGGTTGTCTCCGAAGCGGGACAGCCGACCGCTGGTCTGGGCGGGCAGATGCCGAACGAATATCTGGAATACGAAGAAGATTTCCGCACGCACTATGACGAGCAATACGCGTCTGAAAATGCGCGATACGAAGACTATGTGCCGGCGTATCGCTACGGCGCGGAAATCGGCAGCGACGCGCGGTTTCGGGACCGTCCGTGGGACGACATCGAGCCGGAAGCCCGGCGTCATTGGGAAACGACGTCTCCGGACAGTACCTGGGAGCGTTTCAAGCTGGCGGTGCGTCACGGATGGGAACGGGTGACCGGGCATCACCACATTTGAACGTTGCGGCGGCGGCTGGTTTGGCGATGGCAGCCGGCTTGCCCGCGTTGGATCTGGTGTGGCGGAAGTGGCGAGCCATTGGCGCTCGCCACGCGGGAATCTGTCAGGCCGCCGTGTGCTGCTTGACCCACGCGACGTAACGGTCGACGAAAGTCTGCAGGAATTTGCGCGTGCCGTCGTTCAGGATCTCGCCTTTTTCGTTGATGACCGCCGCGTCGTGCTTGATAAACACCTCGGGCTGACCCAACGTCGGGACGTCGAGATACGCGAGCACGTTGCGCAAATGTTGCTGCGCGAGCGCCGTGCCGGTCGCGCCGAGCGAGGTGCCGATCACCGCGCCGGGCTTGTTACCCCACGAGTTCGTGCCCCACGGACGTGAGCCCCAATCGAGCGCGTTCTTCAGCACGCCGGGGATGGAGCGATTGTATTCGGCGGTGACGAACAGTAGCCCGTCGGCGGCTTCGACACGCTGCTTCAACTGCTTACCGGCTTCGGGATAATCGGCGTCGTACTCCTGGCTGTAGAGCGGCAACGAGCCGATGTCGATGAACTCGAAGGAGAAATCGGCCGGCGCGAGAGAAATCACGGCTTGCGCGAGTTGCCGGTTGAAAGAGTCCCGGCGCAGGCTGCCGACGACGACTGCAATGTGATGGGCCATGGTTCGCTTCCTTGATTGGCGCTTTATGCGCAGAAAGGTACGGACTGTCCATCATAGGCAATAGATGGGCAGTTGTGGACGAAGACGCTTGCGAACGCGACTGTTGCATCGGCGCCGATATGCGGCGCGCAAGGTGATCGGTGGATAACTCCGCGACCCGCAAAGTTATCCACAGAAACCCTGAATAACCTTGTGGATAACTGGTATTTTTGCCTTGTCAATCAAGCATGCCTTCGGTACTGGACGATTTGAGGCAGATGTGTGGTCAGGATGTGGTGGCGGGGCTGTAGGTCGGCTGCGACGTGTCGCATTTGGCAAAAATCACCGCGAACCCGGTTGGCGCGGAGCATGGCGAAGGGTAAATCTGAAGGCGGTCGCGCGTCGACTCCCGGCTGCCATGCGCGCATGCGCGTTGCTTCAGCTATAGCGGGAGTGCAATTTTTGGAGGAAACAGCCATGAGTCTGAATTACGCAGGCAAGTCCCACGACGAAGCGGTTGCGGCTCGCAAGAAGGAAAAGCAGCGAGCGCAGGAGCAACCCGGCGGCGAGATGGCCGTCGATGGTACGCAAGCGGACAAGGTGCATAGCAGTGGTGAGCTATCCGAGCGCGGCAAGGAAGTGTGGCGTAAGGGCAGTGGGATGGATGGCGGCGGCAAGATTTAGCGGCCGTTCGCAGGGCGGGGCGCGTTGGCGAGAGGCAGTCGGGCGAAGGGACGCTTGAGCGGGCATCTCACCGATGCGGCGCGGCTTGGTAAGCGCGAAGTGAGGTGAGCGTTGCCATTGCCTTGGGAGTGCCTCGCCATTGCGACATCACGCAATTGAGCTTGAATGCAAAGAGGGCGCCATATTTGGCGCCCTCTTTTTGTCTTCGCAAACCAGCTCGGCAATGAACGCGTTCCAGACGGAGTCCGTCGCGTCCGTCGGCCGATTAGTTGCCGAAAAAAACGTTGCAGTACGATGCCGGGCCGTTGCACTGTGCCGGAGCGGCAGCGTGAGCTGCGCCCGAAGCGGCTGCAAACAAAGCAACGGAAGCAATCAGGGCGGAAAGAATGCGTTTCATGGTGCTACTCCTCATCAGCGTTGGTTCGCGATCTGTGCGATCGATGGCTGAAGGATAGCGATTCAGTAGCTGCCTAAAAATACCGAAGACAGGAAGACATTTTTTCAGTTTTTGAAATAATCCGAAAGCAGTGCCGGCATTGATTTGACGGTACATGTAACAGGCAGGCCGCGATCGAGGTCTAGCCATGAACTCGCGGAAAACCGGCTTGATTTCAATTCGCGCAATAATGTTTTTCTAGCCCTGCGGCGATTTCACTGGGTGACCGATGCGACCTGGCTCGGCCGGTTGCCTTGCTGGCGAACACAGAGTCAAACATCGGCAACGCGGGAAAGAAGGACGAGGGCGCGCGCCACCGATGATTGATCCATCGCGTCGGCATACTGGCAGCGAGCAACCCCGCCGCCATGATTAGCGCTCGTTAGGAGGTGTGTCGCTATAACGCTCGAAAAACCGCGCATGCGATGCCTCATCGAGCGCACCGACATGCGGTTCAATACGCGCCGGATGTTTCTGCAGCTGGGCGCGCGTGCGAATCGGCCGATGCTGGAAATTACCACCGCAATTCGGACAAACGTTGCGCAGCCGGGTCAACGCGCAGACTTCGCAGAAGGTACATTCGTACGTGCAGATCATCGCGTCGGACGCGTTTGGGGGCAGCGACTTGCCGCATCCTTCGCACGACGGCCTCAGTTCGAGCATGGCAGTGGCTCCGCTTTCAGGGCGCGAGGCACGGGGTGCGCCTCGCTTGCCGGCAAGTGTAAGCGGCCCAGGCCTCCCCGGAAAGCTGCCGGGCCTCAGCGCCGGCAGGTGCTCCGCGCGGTCGATCCCGTTGTCACGTCAACGCGGTCCACAATACGAGCGTCAGCGCGAGGCCGACGACCGAAACGATTGTCTGCAATACAGACCAGACCAGCACCGTCTGTTTCAATTGCAGGCCGAAGTATTCGCGCACCATCCAGAAACCCGCGTCGTTCACGTGGCAGAAGAACACCGAGCCCGCGCCGATCGCGAGCGCCATTAGCGAGTTGTGCGTCGCGCTCAATCCGGCGACGACCGGCGCGACGATACCCGCCGTGGTGGTGGTTGCGACGGTCGCCGAGCCGGTAGCCTGGCGCAGTGCGACGGCGATCAGCCAAGCCAGCAGAATCAGCGGCATGTGCGCGCCCACCGCGATCTTCCCGATCGTCGTGCTGATGCCCGCCACCACCAGCGCCTGCTTCAGGCCGCCGCCAGCGCCAATGGTCAACAGCAGCGCGGCGATCGGCGGCAGGCTCTTGCGCAAAATCCCGCCGACGCGCTCACGCGCCATCCCGCGCGACCAACCGAGCGCCACTACCGCGAACAGCACGGTGAGGCCAAGCGCAATCAGCGGTTCACCCAAAAAATTCAGCGTGTCGAACACGAACGTTTCGGGCAGAAGCAACAGCTTCGCAATGGTGCGGCCGAGCATCAGCACGACGGGCAGCAGAATCGTGATCAGCGAAATGGCAAAACTCGGCGGCTCGGCGGTGTTTTGCTGAGCGGTGAAGAGCTTGCCCATCTCTTCCGGCTCGGCGACATGCATCCGCTTGGACAGAAAGATGCCGTAGAGCGGCCCCGCGAGAATCACCGCAGGAATCGCGACGATCAGCCCAAGGCCGAGCGTCAGACCGAGATCGGCGTGCAACGCGCTTACGGCGATCAGCGGACCCGGATGCGGCGGCAGCAGTGCATGCAACGTGGTCATGCCTGCCAGCGCGGGAATCGCGATGCGCAGGATCGGCTGCTGCGAGCGGCGCGCCATTACGAAGATGATCGGCACCATCATCACGAGGCCGACTTCGAAGAAGAGCGGCAAGCCGATGATCAGCGCGACCACGGCCATCATCCACGGCAATGTGCGCGGGGTGGAGTGTTTGAGAATCGTCGACACGAGCCGGTCGGCGGCGCCTGATTCTGCCATCAGCGCACCGAGCATCGCTCCGAGCGCAATGATGATGCCGACGTCGCCGAGCAACGCGCCCGCGCCTTTGCTGAATGCGCTCGCGACCGCTTCGAGCGGCAAGCCGGCGGCAGAACCCGCCGCAAACGTGCCAACCAGAATCGACAGAAACGGCGCGAGCTTCAGCACGCTAATGAAAACGATGATGAGTGCGAGCCCCAGCGCACACGACAAAATGAGTTGAGTGTCGTGGGATGCCCACGGAGTAAGTGTTGCCGTCAGATGCACGATGGTCCTTTTTAATCAATGACGCAGCCGCGGTTTTGCGAGTGGCAAATTGTAGCGGCCGGTGACGGCCCGGCGCAGCTAGGCCGGCGGCACGGTTTAGGTGCGTCGCTCACTTGCATGATTTGCTTATGCGAATTTATCGGTTCGTCCAGGCTTGCAGACGAATTATCGTCGGTGCCAATCGACCCGTTTTGCGGCCGTCTTTTTAATGAGCCTTTCCATGTCAGATCATTCGCATCTCACGCGCCGCGCGTTTCTTGCCGGCGCAGGCGCTTCGCTCGCCGTGGCCACGCTGCCAGCCGTTTGCAGTTCCGCTTTCGCCGACGATACACACACGAAGGAATTTCGCATCGGCTATCAGAAAGCCGCCAACACACTCGTGTTGCTGAAGTCGCACGGCACGCTGGAAAAGCGGCTCGCACCGCAGGGCATCACCGTCAAGTGGACCGAGTTTCCGGCTGGCCCGCAATTGCTCGAAGGGCTGAATGTCGGCGCAATCGACTTCGGCTATGTCGGCGAGGCGCCGCCGGTGTTCGCGCAGGCCGCGGGGGCGAACTTCGTCTACACCGCATATGAAATTCCGACGCCACACGCCGAAGGCATCCTCGTGCATCAGGATGCGCCGATCAAAACATTGGCCGATTTGAAGGGCAAAAAGATCGCGCTGAACAAAGGCTCGGACGTGCACTGGTTTCTGGTCGCCGCGTTGCAGAAGAACGGCGTGGAGTACAGCGAGATTCAGCCCGTCTACCTGGCGCCCGCCGATGCACGCGCGGCCTTTGAACGTGGCGCCATCGACGCATGGGCCATCTGGGACCCATTCCTCGAAGCCGCGAAACGGCAGACGAACGCGCGCCTGCTCGCGGATGCCGACGGTATCGTGAGCCACCATCAGTTCTTCCTGAGCGCGCGGCCGTTTGCGCAGCAAAACAGCGCGGTGCTCGCAATCATGATGGATGAGGTCGCCAAAGAGGGAGCGTGGGTGCGTGGTCACTACGCAGAGGCCGCCGCTCAACTCGCGCCGATTCAGGGGCTCGACGCGAGTGTGATCGAAGCGGGCTTGCGCCACTACGCGCATATCTACAAGCCCATCGATGCGAGCGTGCTCGCGGAACAGCAACGCATCGCGGACACATTCAGCGAGCTGCGCCTCATTCCGACGAAGATTGTCACGAAGGATGCGGCGTTGCCGGGGAAAGCTTAGTTTGCTTTCGGGGTTGGGCGCTGATGTGCTGCGGCTTGTGACTCTCGACGCTGTTGTATCACGCGAGCCGGCTTTCTTTCGACGCTCAGGCAAATAGCGCAGCAACGTTTTCCGGCGGGCGACCGATTACAGCACGCCCGTTTCGCAAGACGATTGGTCGCTGCAAAAGGATGGGGTGCGCCGCCAATGCTTCGTATAACTGAGCGTCAGTCAGGGTGGTCTCGGCGAGTTGCAGGTCTTTGTATTCGGCTTCCGTGTCGCGGATCATCTCGCGGACCGTGCAGCCTAGTTGTGCGTTGAGTTGTTTGAGCTGAGCGACGGTGAGCGGATGCTTTAGATACTCGATGACTTCAGTTGCTTCGTTCGTGCTGTTGTAAGTGCTGGTGATGAGTTCGCAAGTAGCGCGCGATTTCGAACAGCGGGGGTTGTGGTAGATCGTGATCATGGGAGTAAGTGCTCGGTAGTCTGGGTGGCGTGTGCGGAATTTTAGCCGGTGAAAGTAGGCCGGCGCGTTGGCAACCTTCCTGTCTGTTTCTTATCCGGTTGGAGGGAAGGGAGAGCGGCCGCATTTGGGGGAGGAATTTCGCAGTTCACAGACGGTGGTCTACTTGTTGGATGTAGATGGGTAGGGTCGCGTGAAATTGTTTCGAGGCTGTTTTGTTTTTTTGTGTCTTACTTACTCATGTCGCTTTTGTGCTCGGGTTCAGACAGGAGGGCGGGGAACGGGAGCTATTGGGATGGAATAAGAGGGAAGGGTAGTTTATGCGCATAAACTTTTGGCACCGGCAGTGACATGGAAACCGCAGCACTTGGCTCGACAGACAGTGTCAGTTCATCTCCTCATTTCCGACTCGATAGCAGCCCTTTCAGGAACAGCAAGAGGTCAAGCCCGAAGCCGCGAGCGGTGCGCCATGGGCGCAGGCTTGAGCTTTGACTCTCCTCCGGAGAATCATAATCTGGTCGGGAAAGACGACATCTCGACTGACAGTGTCTGATAGGTCGAGTACCGGCTAGTACCAGTAATACGCAGCCGAAGCGACCCGTAACTCAGTTCCAACCACGAAAAAATCTCCCAGCGGGTTCACATTGGGCGAATCTGCAGCACGCTTTATTCTGCAGTTTCGAACTTAATCACATCCCCTTTTCTGACACGCCAGCGATTCTCGGTTATGAGAGGAGATGAACTGACGCCATCCGTCAATTCACACGCGGCAGCAAGCCCGAAACCATCCTGAGATTCACATGCATCGCCGGCATCGCGCGTGCGTCTTTTATCTCCCGCTACCACGCGCATGCGGGGACGCTCCTGCGATCGAAAAGCGACCGACGGGCCTCTCTCTCTCTCTCTCTCTCTCTCTCAATCGCTGTCGGGACGCCTCCAGCGGGACCATCCGGCCCACTCGCGTGAGTAGACTTTATGCGCATAAAGTCCTGTCACATCATCCACCGAACATGGGTCAGCGCTAGCCCACCTTTGCTGAACGCTTACTCTTCCATGAGAGCTTCGGAAGAATGCCCACACCAACCCCGATGCGTGCAGCGAAACACCAAAATCAAATCGGCCCGCTCAGAAGCCGATACGGATCACGCTCCACCCTCTTTCGTTCAAGCATTCCCAACCCTCGTCCGCCTACCCAGCGGACCGCCGCACCAACAGCCTTTTCCCGCCTTCACGCTCTTTATGGGCATAAACCTATATCGAATGGCCAATTTCTATCTCGAATTCATAAAAATGATTGAAATGGAAATCCATCCAGGTAAAATCCATTTGCGTCCAAAAAAGAGGAGGTGAAATTTGGCAGCAGAAATCATCGCGGTAACACAGCAGAAGGGCGGGGTCGGGAAGAGCACAATCGCGATGCATCTCGGCGCCGCGTTTCACGAGAAAGGCAAACGCGTCCTCGTCGTAGACGCAGATGGTCAGAACACACTGATTCACTGGGCCAGTGCATCATCAGACGGCGACACCGGCATCCCTTTCCCGGTAGTCAACCTCTCCGAAGCAGGCAGCCAGATCCATCGTGAGATCAAGAAGTTCGTGGCTGACTATGACATCATCGTCGTCGACTGCCCGCCCTCCATTACCGAAAAGGTTTCTGGGGTCGTCCTGCTTGCAGCGAGCGTTGCAGTCATTCCCACGTCGTCATCGCCCGCCGACTACTGGTCGAGCATCGGATTGGTCAAGCTTGTCCAGCAAGCCCAGGTAATGAACGAAGATCTGCGCGCAGTCTTTCTACTCAACAAGACCGAAGAGAAACGGATGCTGACGCGCGAACTGAAGCGTGCGCTGGAAGAACTCGGCTTTCCTCTGCTCAAGACCCAGATTCCGACACGTGAAGCCTACAAGCAGGCCATGGCGTTAGGGCAGACGGTACTTCAGATGAACGACCGGGGCGCCAAGCTTGCCGCCCTTGAAGTACGGGCGTGCGCGAACGAGATCGCCGCCTTGCTCCCGTGAAATTTATGCGCATAAAGGACCCTGAATGAAACCCTCCCAATTCGCCAAAGGCTTTCAAGCACGTCCTGATACGACTAGCAGCGAAAAGCGAACCGCGCTCGACCGTCTGAATGCGATCGACGGCCTAGTCAAGAATAGCCCCGGGAACAGTGCGGCCCCTGCGCGTCCAATGTCCACCACGGCGGCGCCAAACGTCCCGGAAACCGATACCGTCGATACTGCCAATGAATCGGCCGCCTACCGGGCGTGGAGAATCGAACACGGGTACAAACCCAATCAGGTCATCGAGCTTGCGCTGAAAAGCATCAAGCCTAGCCCGTTCAATCCCCGGCACTTCTACCTTAAGTCGTCGATTGCGGACCTTGCTGTCAATCTCGCCAAGCAGGGCCAGCAGCAGGCGATTCACGTCATTCCCGATTACGACAGTCCTGGCACCTACTTTGTCAGCGATGGTGGTCGACGTGTGCGCGCACTGAAAGAGGCGAACAAGGAATCCGTGAAGGCGGTCGTTATCGATCTGCCAATCGGGATTCAGAGCTACAAGCTGGGCTACGACCTCAACGTCCAACGCGACTCGCAGACGGTCTTCGACAATGCAGTGGTCTGGAAACGCTTTCTTGACGATCGTCATTTCCAGAGCCAGAAGGAGCTTGCAGAACATCTCGGCCTGGACGAATCCACTGTCGCGGTCGCCTTGTCCATCGCCAAGTTGCCTGAGCCCGTGATGCACGAGATGGTCGCGCGTCCTGACCGCTTCGGGTCCAACATGGCGTATCAGGTGGGTCGATACCACACCGCCCGGGGTGCCGACGCAACACTGCGGTTGATCAACAAGATCCTCTCCGACGACCTGAGCACGCGGCAAGTCGCGGATATCGTGAAGGGCAGAGTGAGCGCGCAGGAAAGCGTCAAACCGGCAGGTCGACAACGCTACGCGCAACGTCTCGAAATCAAACTCGAGGGCGTGTCGGTGGGCGATCTCAAATCGTATGGGGATGATCGAATCGAACTGCGCCTGAAGGGGCTCACGCGTGAGAAGCGTGATGACATCCTGCGGCAAATTGAAAAGATACTGAAGTAAGAGCGCTGGGCGGCGTTCAATCGTCGCCGCCTACCTCTTCAAAGAATCAGGCTGCGCGCGATTGGCTCAGCGTGAAGGCGAGCAAGTCGCCGTCGGTCGGCTCGCCCCAGGTCTTGCGTGCGAGCCAATCGAAAAAGGCCGTTTCGACAATCTTCGAATCCAACCCGCGACGACGCCAGTCGTCACGCATGTGCGTCCCGAGTCCCGGCAATTCATCTTCTTCAAACGACTGCCGTGCGATCTCCCGCTCCGCCTCGCCTTGCTCGTTGTACAACTCGTACGCTTCTTTGCGCCGATGTGCCGAATATTCGCCCAGCAATCGCGCTTTGAGATCATCTGCCGGCGCGGCGACCGCAACCTTCCCGCCACTGCCTGACGGCAATGCTTCGACGGGCGGCGCATAACCCTTTTTCAACGCGTCCTTGAACAGCGCGGGCGCGCTGCGCACAGCCGGCAACGACGTGCTGCGCATGCGTTGCTCGGTCATCTGCAACGCGGCGCGAATACGGTTCTCTTCACTGTCTGCATACAGTGTTTGCGCTTCTTTCAGCGGGATGCCGATCTTCACCATCCGGTCGACCAGCGTGCTGTCGAACACATTCGGATGCTCGTCGAGAGCGAGCATTGGCTGCTTGCGCTCGGTCACGCGAAACTGGATTTCGGCCACACGCCGCCCTTCGCGATGCTCGATCAACTCGACGAAGATATTGGTGACAGCGTTGACTTCAGCAATCGCCGGCCGCAAGTAATCGCGCTTGAAGTACTTGTATTCGCGTTTCGCTTCGTCGCCGGCTTCCGTGTCCGGCGTGCCCGAGAGAATAGGGCGCCACCATTCCCACGTCTCACGCATCGTCAGATGGCTCGGGTTGGTCAGATAGCGCACGCAGATCTCGTAAAGCGCAAGACCCGCGCTGCTGCGCAGTTGGCTCTGGAATTGCAGACTTAGACGCGCATACTGGACCGGGTCGAGCAGCTTCTTCTTGATCTTCGGCGCGAAAGAGAATTCCACCCAGACGCGGCGGGTGGTGGGGTCTTCGAGAATTTCCGCGTCGGCGATCAACGTGGAAATGCCCCATTTGCGACCGGGTTTCTGGCTGGACGTGCCCGTGCTCCATTCGACCTGCACGGACACCATGCGCCGCAGGTGCTCCTTGACGAGTGCCGTGTCGTTCGAATCGAATGCGGAATTGGCGACGATGTCGGACAGCAAGGCCCGGTACGTGTCGCCCGATTCGTCGGCTTGCTGAGCCACGGCGAGGAGCACGTTGAACAGCTTGCGGGTGAGCAGCGTGATTTTGCCGCTCTTCGGCTGAATAGCGATCGCCTCGACGGCTTTGCGCAATTCCGCGGAGCTCGGGCTGACTACATCGGTCTTCTTCGCGCGCTTCGTGGCCATGCGTCTGGTCGAGGAGGGATTTGGCGAGAGCATACCGGCTGTGGTGATGCGCGTCTACAGCTTGAATCTCACCGTTCCCGGTGAAGTGAGCTTACGAGCCACGACTCACCTCGAGCAACTCCCGAAAACCCTCACCTCAACCGTTTGACGCCAGGTTCGGGCCATCCTTACGGGTCGCGGCCTTCGCAAATTCCCAGTTTTTCGCAGCGCGGGCGAACGGGGAGCATTCGATCCCGAATCTCCTCACCATAAAAATTTCGTGAATTTCGGGCAACGTCGCCTCGCAGTGCGAATTGGCCTTAGGGTGAAACCAGGCTCCGGGGTGCTTCACAACGTTTCGTGGGCGGGAAGGGGAAGCAGCGGGAAGAATTCAGTGGAGTCGGCGAGCAGCAGTTGCGACCCCGCGTGAAGCGTTTCTTGCGACAAAGCCGTGTGAATCCCGCTCGCAGACCGCCTGCCGCCGCAGAAGCCGAGGTGGACAACGCAACAGCCTTTCCCGCGCGGCGCCGTCGGCAACGTCTCACCGAGCACGAGAGGTGCCGCGCCATCGCCTTATCTTCTCCATGGGTACGCGCGGCAATCCGATAATGGCTGCGGGTTAGATCAATGAAAATGCCAAAGCTTCTCGGCAATGCCGACAACCACCCGAATCACGTCAACACCGGTGGGCGAAATCGACGGAAAAGACTGCCGGTGTCAGGACGTGACGCATTGCTCACGCCCCCTGAAAAAGCTCACCTTTGCTCCCCCTGAACGCTCGGAATGATGCGGGCTCCCGCAGCATTGCGCCCAAAACGCACTCCAAAATGATCCCGAAAAGCCTCACCTTTGGGCTTTCCGGGCACTTTCCCCATCCCGAGGATATCTTCCCGAAAAGCCTCACCTTTAAAAAGGTCCAACCGATATCTCAACAATTTCAATGACTTAGCTTAGACATATTAACGAGAAAACCAATGGGCGTCCCGTATTTCCTCACCTCTAACCATTTCTTGCCAAGAAGAGTGCCTTTCAAACACCTCCTCGAAGGTCCCGAAAAACCTCACCCATGAAATTCGAGCGCGACAAAGTAGCAGTGCCGAAGGCGGCTTCCGTAGGGCTTTTTCAGGCCGCGGGCACCATTTTGATCCCGTATTTCCTCACCTCAGCCGTAAAAAGCTGTTCGGAATCCTCCCGAAAAGCCTCACCTTTGACGAAAACAAGGCAATTCTGCCGGCAGCAAATCCGGCCGCACACCACCTCCCGAATTTCCTCACCTCTCCAATTCCAACACCCGGCAGCCGAGGCCCCAGCCCACAATTTTCGCCCTCAGCGTCTTCGTACTCCCGCAAAAGCTCACCTCACGCCCCGGAATGCACAAAATTATGGCAAAAACGCCCCTTGGCCCCGTAAAGTCTCACCTTCGGTTCTCGTTTTCTCCTGACTTCGCTCACCGATGGGGTTGACGGCCTCTAAATAAGACCGTCAACCACCATCGCCGACACTCCCGAAAGCGCTCACCCTTGACCCGACGCACGTCGGAAGAGACTTTTCAAGCGCCATCGGGCTGCCAACCGCAATCAGGTCCTGCAAAATCTCACCTTTGGTCAGCCGCATGTTGACGGCGGCTCCCGAACCCGCTCACGTTCTGTCCCGGACCTGCTCACCGAGCCCCCCGAACCCCATCACCCAACGTTCCCGCAAAACCTCACCACGTCTCCCGCAAAGCTTCACCCTACCGTGCTGGAACCCTTGCCAGATAAGGCTTTGCCGTGGCGTTAACGTTTTTAACATGGGTTCAAAGGTGTTTACTTTTATTACTCTCTAGCATTTCTCCCCGCGAGTCCTCCGGACAAAGCCTTCACCCACCGTCCTCTCATCAAAGGTTCGTGAAACAGTGCACGATCGGCGGAAAGTAAGCAAAAGAGCTTTCTATACAAAGGGTTATTGGTTAATCTTCGTTTTGTTTCACGGAAAAAACCAGTAGACGTGAGTCAGTCAGCCTCCGGGGTGCTCAAAAGCACATCAATTCAACAAAACCGCCACGCTCCGAACAAATAGGTAGCAAACGTTACGTAAATTGTTATGATCCATCCAATTCGAGCGACATCGAGGGCTGACATGAATCTGGACCAGGAACGAC
Source organism: Paraburkholderia fynbosensis (assembly GCF_902859935.1). Lineage (GTDB taxonomy): Bacteria > Pseudomonadota > Gammaproteobacteria > Burkholderiales > Burkholderiaceae > Paraburkholderia > Paraburkholderia fynbosensis. Next base: position 27,760 of record NZ_CADIKI010000015.1, on the reverse strand, counting down.
AAGCTATTCGCGGCGAGCTTGAAACGATGCGTGCTCAAGGCGTCCGACGGCAAGACTTGTCTCTGCATGCATGCAAACGCCTCTTTTTCGATCTTGGCGTACGCCCATCCATGGCGGCGGTTCGCGATCTCACGCAGACCGGCAGTGCAAGCGACATCCCGAAGGACATCGACCACTTCTGGGAACGCATCCGGAACGTGTCACGAGTGAAAGTCGGTGCCGGGGCCATCCCTAAAGCATTGGAAGATCGCGCTGGCGAGCTGTTGGGGGCATTGTTCGAAGAGGCGCTTGCTCACGCGCAGACAACGCTCGTGAGCGAACGCGAGGAAATTCGTGCGGAAATCGCGGTCGCCGAGCAACGTGCACGGGACGCGGAAATTCGCCGGGATGCAGCGGACGAGGCGATCAAGCGCAGCGAACTCCGCGCTGAAGCGGCGTGGGAGCGTGTTCGTGCGCTCGAAACCGAGCTATCCAGTGCAACCACGCATGGAAATGTTCACCAGGAAGGCTTGCAGTCGACGGTGCGTCGACTCGAGCGGGAAAACGAAGCGCTCCGTCAGCGTCTCGATAATGAACTGGCGACCAACGCCACGTTGCGTGACCGGATCGACGCATTGCATGTCGAGTTGCGCCAAAGCACCGAACACTATGCGCAACAGATCAAGGACGCGGTCGCCGAAGCGGAGCGGCGCGTCAAGCCGATGCTGGTGGAACTTGATTCGCTGCGCAGCATGGCGGCAACGTATCAATCGGGCGTTCGCGACGCGAGTCGCAAGGAATTCGAGTTTATTCAGCAAATCGCGGCGGCCAAGGCGCGCGGCGATCGGCTCGACGCTCAGTTGCGCGAGCAATCGGATGAGGTGGATGCCTTGACGAAAGAGGTCACCGTGTTGCGCGGCCGACAAGGCATCGATGCGGCAATCGGTGGCTTGATTTGTTCGCTCGTCGAAGCGGGCCGGCTCACCAGTGACGAGCTGCGCGTGATCGGCACGTCGGCGGACGGCCATGTCATGCTGCCGCAACGCTGCCCGAAATGCGATGAAGGTGAGCCGGAGCTGTCGCAAGTCGATCACCGCTTCGAGCTCCTTTGCCCGGAATGTGAGCACTCGTCGGGACTCGGCGAATCAAGGCTTGCAGCGCTCAGCCGCTTTTTGTCGAGCGACCCGGCTGCCGCGCCGGCACGCCAATTCGACGCGGTGCGATAGCGGATAAAACGCCAAAGGTGAGGAAATTCGGGACCGGAAAGGTGAGGATTTCAGGGCTCGCCGGCTCCCGATTTTCGCGTCAAACGCCCGTCACGCCTAGGTGCGGCCAAAGGCGGCGCGGCCGGATCAGGAACCTCGGCGGCAGTCAAATCCTGCTGGTCAACCCACGTTTGCCACGCGCGATACAGCCGGTTGGCCGACACGGCCTGCACAAATCCCAGCCATTGGCCGACCAGTTCGGCCTCAACCCCACTTTCGAATAGATCTGCCGCAAAAGTGTTGCGCAAGGTTTGCGGACTAGCGCGCGACTGCCGCGACGCGGCGATCCCGGCCCCGTCGACCAACGCGTCGACCGCGCGCAGCATGGTGGCCTTATGCATCGGCCGCCCGGAAGGGGCCGCCGGGAAAACCAGGTTGCCGGCCAATTCCGTATGACGCCGCTCGGCGAGCCACGCGTCGAGGATCGCAGTCGCGAAGGGCGCGAGCCGGGTGCGGCGCGTGAGCATCGGATTGGCCGACTCGACGGTCACCCAGGGCGAACCGATGTTCACGCAACTAACCGTAAGCACCGCAGCTTCGCCTGTCTTCAAGCCGCCGCCGAGAAACACGGCGATCAACGCGCGGTCGCGGCGCTCTCGCCAGCGCTGCGCGGTCGATAAATCAGGCAGCGGTGCAAACAATTGCGCGATCAGCGCGGTTCGTTCGGCATGGGTGAGAAAGCCGGTCGGCTCGTTATCGCGCGCATTTCGCCATGCTGCCTCGCCATCCTGAGCAATGAAGCGCGCCGGGTTGGTCGACGCGGATTCGATTTCGCGCACGTGATCCAAGACCCGCTCGATCAGCCGCAAATACCGGATTCGTTGAGGTTTCCGGACATCGAGTCCGGCGACGAATTCGGCAATCATAGGCGTGTCGACCGTGATCAGACTCTTCTGGCGCGCGCTTAGCCAATCAAGAAAAAGCCCCCACTGCGCCTGGTAGACACTTGCGGAGGAACGTCTGAAATGCTGCTTGGCAAGCCAGGCGTCGAAGGCGATTTGCGGATCGCGGCGCCAGTCTTCGCGTTGCTGATCGAACAGATCAGTCGACGGCGCAGGACGTGGGACCGGGTCGGACAGATGAGGGGGGGACATCGGCTATCCTTCCGTTAGTTGCGCGTATTGTAGGCGGCAACCGACCAAAATGGAGCCTTCAGCCGCCCCAAGGCCGCGAGCGCTTCAGCGTGGATCTTTCCGACGCCGGCCTCGCTGCGTGGCGAGCGGCTTCTTCATAAGCGCTGACGGCGAACGCGAACACCGCAGGTAGCGCGGTGGACGTGCCGAAATCCACCGCCTCATCGGTTTCCGGATAAGGCAGGTCGGACGGACGTTGGAACAGGCCTAGCATGAGCGCGTCGTGCCGGCTGGCAAACCCGAGGTCGGCCAGCGCCTCGGCTTCGATGGCATGCAGCAAACGCCACGTGAGCGGCACCTGCTGGACGATGTAACGCGCCGCGATATTGCGCACGATGTGTTCGAGATCGCGCGCTGCGGTTTGATAGCGCAGCGCGGCTAGGGCTTGATCGGTAGGGTCGGCTCTTAAATTGTTCATTATCGGCTCCAGTCGATACCCTGTACTGTACAAATATACAGTGTCAGACGCAACCTCAGCCGAATGGCCAAATCCGCCAACGGCTAGCCGCAAGACGCCCGGACCCTGAGCCTGAATCAGCCGTGGATCACCACTAGCAATGCTTTCGCTTCGCCCTTGCCGGCATTGCGGATCGCATGCGGTTCGTCGGCGACATAGCGCGCGGTGTCAGCGGCCTTGAGCCGTTTCGTCGTACCGGCCGCCTCGATTTCGATCGAGCCGTGCAGGACGGTCAAATGCTCGCGCGTACCGGGTTCATGTGCATTCGACACCAACGCCCCGCCCGGCTGCAGCGTCAATTCGTACCATTCGAACTTGCCGGCCAGCTCGATCGGCCCCCACACCCGCAACTGATACTTGGCCTCGTGCCCGCTCAACGTGGGAATCTCGTGCGGGCCGGAGACCGCGATCGCTTCCGGCGCTTTGGGCGGCGCGAACAGTGAATCGAGACTGACGCCGAGCGCATTGGTCAGCCGCCAGGCAACCGCGATCGTCGGATTGGCCTTGTCGCGCTCGATCTCCGAGAGCATCGATTTCGACACGCCGGCCGCGCGCGACAGATCGTCGAGCGTCATGCGCCGTTCGGCGCGCAGACGCTGAATCTGTTCGCCGACGCGCGGCGGCGCGGCACTCGCCGGCACCGATGTCACGCCTGACGTAGGCGCCGCGCTGGCCGCGGCGCGGCGAATACCCGAACTTGCCATTTCCTGACCCATCGTTTAGAGTTGTTCGATATACCGGATTTTAGTTCGGAAAAACGAAAAAATCCGATAAAACTGACAGCCGACTATAGCAGGCCGTCTTGCCGCCGTCGCCCATGCCGCGCCCATGCCCGACAGGCGGACGCGGGCAGGCGCCACCATCCCATTCAGGAGAAGGGTTCATGCGTGACCAATATCTCGCCCACCTGCGCGGCACCCTCGAGCAGATCCGCGCCGACGGCTTTTACAAGAACGAGCGCGTGATCGCGAGCCCGCAGTCGGCCGATGTGCGTCTTGCCAACGGTAAGGACGTGCTGAATTTCTGCGCGAACAACTACCTCGGCCTCGCCGACGACACCCGGCTGATCGACGCCGCCAAACAAGGTTTGGACAACGATGGTTTCGGCATGGCATCGGTGCGCTTCATCTGCGGCACGCAAACCGTGCACAAGGAACTGGAACATGCGCTCGCCGCGTTCCTGCAAACCGACGACTGCATTCTCTATTCGAGCTGTTTCGACGCGAACGGCGGTCTGTTCGAAACCCTGCTCGACGAGAACGACGCGATCATCAGCGACGAGCTGAATCACGCGAGCATCATCGACGGCGTGCGGCTCTCGAAGGCGAAGCGTTTCCGCTACAAAAACAACGACCTCGCCGATCTCGAAGCCCGGCTCAAAGAGGCGGACGCCGCCAGCGCGCGCTTCAAACTGATCGCCACCGACGGCGTGTTTTCGATGGACGGCATCATCGCCAACCTCGCCGGCATCTGCGATCTGGCCGAGCGCTACGGCGCGCTCGTCATGGTCGACGATTCGCATGCGGTGGGTTTCGTCGGCGAACATGGGCGCGGCACGCCGGAACATTGTGGCGTGCTGTCGCGTGTCGACATCATCACCGGCACACTCGGCAAAGCATTGGGCGGCGCATCGGGCGGCTATGTCGCCGCGCGCAAGGAAATCGTGGAGTTGCTGCGGCAGCGCTCGCGTCCCTATCTGTTTTCGAACACGCTGACGCCGAGCATCGCCGCCGCGTCGCTGAAAGTGCTCGAACTGCTAGCAAGCGACGAAGGCGCGCAATTGCGCGCACGTGTGCGCGAAAACGGCGCGCACTTCCGCAGCAAAATGAGCGCGCTTGGGTTCACGCTCGTGCCCGGCGAACATCCGATCATTCCCGTGATGCTCGGCGACGCGCAACTCGCTTCGAAAATGGCCGACGCGCTGTTGAAGGAAGGCGTCTACGTGATCGGCTTCTCGTTCCCGGTGGTGCCCAAGGGGCGCGCGCGCATCCGCACCCAGATGAGCGCCGCGCACACGCCCGAGCAGATCGACCGGGCCGTCGATGCCTTCGCGCGCGTCGGTCGTGAACTCGGTGTGATCTGAAACGGAGGCGCATATGAAAGCATTGGCAAAACTCGAACGCGCGCCGGGCCTCACGCTCACCGACGTCGAGAAACCCGAAGTCGGCCACAACGACGTGATGATTCGCATCACGCGCACCGCGATTTGCGGCACCGATATTCACATCTGGAAGTGGGACGACTGGGCGCAAAAAACCATTCCGGTGCCGATGCACGTCGGTCACGAATATGTCGGCGAAATCGTCGAGATGGGACAGGAAGTGCGCGGCTTTGCGATCGGCGATCGCGTGTCGGGCGAAGGACATATCACATGCGGCTTCTGTCGCAACTGCCGCGCGGGGCGTCGGCATTTGTGTCGCAATACGGTCGGCGTCGGCGTGAATCGTGAAGGCGCGTTCGCCGAATACCTCGTCATCCCGGCATTCAACGCGTTCAAGATTCCGCCTGAAATTTCCGACGATCTCGCGGCGATTTTCGATCCGTTCGGCAATGCGACGCACACCGCGCTGTCGTTCAATCTGGTCGGCGAAGACGTGCTGATTACCGGGGCGGGTCCGATCGGCATCATGGCGGTGGCGATCGCGAAACACGTCGGCGCGCGCAATGTCGTGATCACCGACATCAACGACTATCGCCTCGAACTCGCGCGCAAGATGGGCGCGACGCGCGCGGTGAACGTGTCGCGCGAATCGCTGCGTGACGTGATGGCCGATCTGCATATGACCGAAGGTTTCGACGTCGGCCTGGAAATGTCCGGCGTGCCGAACGCGTTCACCAGCATGCTCGAAGCGATGAATCACGGCGGCAAGATCGCGTTGCTCGGTATTCCGCCCGCGCAGACCGCAATCGACTGGACTCAGGTGATCTTCAAAGGCCTTGAGATCAAGGGCATTTACGGGCGTGAAATGTTCGAGACCTGGTACAAGATGGTCGCGATGCTGCAAAGCGGCCTGGATCTGTCGCCGATCCTCACGCACCGTTTCAAGGTGGACGATTATCAGCAGGCCTTTGCCACGATGCTCTCCGGCGAGAGCGGCAAGGTGATTCTCGACTGGACGGCTGCGTGAGTTGACGCTTTAACTATATGACCACGTGCGAATAAGCCCGCTGAACAGCCAGAACAACGTCCAACGCAACGCCCGCATCGCGCTCAGCCGCCTGCGGGCGTTTTCACGAACTCCGCCTGAATGCGCACATGAATCTCGTCGCCGACGGCCGGATACCACGTCGACAAACCGAACTTCGCGCGGCTGAAACGGCCTTCTGCCGAGAAGCCGAGTGTGTCTTTCTTCGTCAGCGGATCGGGCGCAAAACCGTTGAACGTGACCTCGAGCGTGACCGGTTGCGTGACGCCGCGAATCGTCAGATCGCCGCTCAGTGTGCCGCGCGATTCGCCGGTGCGCTGGAAGTGCGTGCTCGCAAAGCGAATCGCAGGATTGCGTGCGACGTCGAGCATGTCGGGGCCCTTCACCATCTTGTCGAGCAGCGGCACGTTCGTATCGATGCTCGCCGCGTCGATCGTCACCGACGCCGTGCTCCGTTCGAGCCCGCCCTCGTTCCAGTCGAGCTGCCCTTGCTTGCGATCGAAGCGTATCGTAAAGCGCGAGTATTTGAAGTGGTCGATGTCGAACGTGATGCTGGTGTGGTCCGGGTCGATCTCGTAGCGGCCGACCGGCACGCGCGCCTCGTTCTGGCTGACCGAGTGCGTGAGGACCTGCACCGGCGTGCAGGCGACTGCCGTCAACAGTGTGGCGGCCATTAACACGCGCGTCAGCATGGCGCGCACAGGTGATGGGCTCATGAAGTTTGTTCCGGGTGACCGATCGTCATCACGATAGCAGCTAGCGTATCTACCTGCCGGAACCCGCAAAAACTTGACGGGGGAGAATGATCGTTCTACTCTTCGTTCATGGCTACCGACACTCTCACTGAAGCAGCCGTGCCCGGCACTGCGCGCGAGCGTTTGCTGGATGCCGCCGAAGCGTTGATCTACGCCGGCGGCATTCACGCAACCGGCGTGGACGCGATCGTCAAGCAGTCCGGAACGGCGCGCAAAAGCTTCTACACGCATTTCGAATCGAAAGATGCACTCGTCGCGGCCGCGCTCGAACGGCGCGACGAACGCTGGATGAACTGGTTTATCGCCGGCACACAGCGACGCGGCAAAAGTGCGCGCAAGCGTCTGCTCGGTATGTTCGAGGTGCTGCGCGAATGGTTTGCGTCGGACGATTTTCATGGCTGCGCGTTTCTCAATGCGGCCGGTGAGATTGCGTCGGCGGAAGATCCGATCCGGGTCGTCGCGCGCAAACACAAGGAACGTCTGCTCGATTTCGTGCGGATCCAATGTGACGAATTCGCCGCAGAGTCAGACATGGATGCGCGGCGCGCCGCGCGATTGTCGCGTCAGTGGCTGCTTCTGCTCGATGGTGCAATCGCCGTGGCGCTGGTGAGCGGCGAGGCCGGCGCCGCGCTCGACGCGCGCAGCGCAGCCCAGACCTTGCTCGACGCCGAGGCCAAGCCATCCGCCAGTGAACCCGCCGCGTCCGCTGGCACCGTCACAGGCGCTTCGCCAGGCAAATCCACAAGCGCTTGCGCAAATCGGCGACCGCCATCCCGGCGCGCTGCAACCTGACCGAGGAAACATCATGGCCGACTCCATCGAAACCCGCCCGCCGCTGCCACCGTTCACGCGCGAAACCGCGATTCAGAAAGTGCGCGCTGCGGAAGACGGCTGGAATACGCGCGATCCCGAGCGTGTATCGCTCGCGTACACGCCGGACAGCATCTGGCGCAATCGGGCCGAGTTCACGCATGGCCGCGCGGAGATCGTCGGCCTGTTGCGCCGCAAATGGGCGAGGGAGCTCGACTACCGGCTGATCAAGGAACTGTGGGCATTTACCGATAACCGTATCGCGGTGCGCTTTGCCTACGAATGGCACGACGATTCGAACAACTGGTTCCGCTCGTACGGCAACGAGAACTGGGAGTTCGACGAGCATGGACTGATGGCGCGCCGTCATGCCAGCATCAACGATCTGCCGATCCGCGAAGCCGACCGTCTGTATCGCTGGCCGCTCGGACGCCGTCCTGACGATCATCCGGGCTTGTCGGACCTCGGGCTCTAGACCTGCCATTCAGAATGGCGGTGGATGCGGGCACGCATTCACCGCTTTGCCATCGGTTCTCCGTTATCGTTGCGGTTCCAGGCTGCGGGCAGGTCTTGTGCCCGCACGTCCGAGCGCAGCCTCAACATCGCGTGTGCGGGTTGAGGTACAGTGCGCGACGGGCGGCAAACTCATAGCCAGAACATAGATGACACCGGCGCTCGACCGGTGGCGGAGAGGACATGCATTTTCGGCAGATCAAGAAGAACATCCGACGTACTGCAGTGGCGCTCATCGCGAGTCTGGCGGCGGCATCCGCCGCGCAGGCCGGCAACTGGTGCGAGGGCGGCATATGGGTCGACGCCATGCTCGGTTCGTATCACATCAACCCCGATCCGAATACCGATTTCGAACAGTTCAATCCGGGCCTCGGCGTCGAATGCTGGCTCAACAATCAATGGGCGCTGACCGCCGGTGGCTTTCGTAACTCGCTGCGCCGGCCCTCGTACTATGGTGGCGGTGTCTGGGCGCCGGAGTTCGCGCATTGGGGCATTGTGCGGCTCGCGGCGATGGCCGGGATCATCTCCGGCTATAACTACGGCAATTGGGGCTTGGGCCGCAATCACACGATCGGACCCGTGGTCGCACCGATCGTGATGGTCGAATACAAACGCGTCGGCGCGAACTTCATCGTAATTCCGCCGATTCCTTCGGACGATCTGCCGTTTACGATCGGATTTCAGGTGAAGGTGAAGTTCTGAGCGAACTGTGCGTTGTCAAAAAAGTTGCGACTTGCGGGAAGTCCTAGGTTTTTGGCAATAAAGTTGCGACTTGCCTTGCCCGGCAGCCATGTGACCTTGAAGAGTTGACGATCTCCGCACGTCTGTTTACCTGGTTGACCGAAAGACAGTTACGACTTCACCTGTCACACGGGACTTTCTCGTCTTCGATGAATCAAGGTATCGGTCTCAGATAGGTGACGAAGTTGAGCATGACTGCCACCAAAATATTCCGCTAAACCGGGCTTGAGTATAAGCCAACGTTGTTGAAATGATTGATTTGATTTTCTCGTTGCGCTCCGCCGTCCGTATTCACGGGACGAGTAAATGAGCCCCATAACAGATAAGGCACAACAGTCGCGGCCGTAAGGCGCCTCCTAGAACGACTCACCGTGCACGTGAGCGGAGTCTTACGTCAGGTATCGTGCACCGTTCTCGGCGGTCCGGGCACTTCCTGGAACCGCTCACCTTGCCTGTGGTGAAGAGGCCGGTCAGATGCCCGTGCACCGTTCTCGGCGGTCGGGCACCTCCTGGAACTGCTCACCTTGCCTGTGGTGAAGAGGCCTGTCAGATGCTGTGCACCGTTCTCGGCGGTCGGGCACCTCCTGGAACTGCTCACCTTGCCTGTGGTGAAGAGGCGGGTCAGATGCCCGTGCACCGTTCTCGACGGTCGGGCACTTCCTGGAACCGCTCACCTTTGCCTGTGGTGAAGAGGCCGGTCAGATGCTGTGCACCGTTCTCGCTCGGGCACCTCCTGGAACCGCTCACCTTGCCTGTGGTGAAGAGGCCGGTCAGATGCCTGTGCACCGTTCTTGGCGGTCGGGCACCTCCTGGAACTGCTCACCTTGCCTGTGGTGAAGAGGCCGGTCAGATGCCTGTGCACCGTTCTCGGCGGTCGGGCACTTCCTGGAACTGCTCACCTTGCCTGCGGTGAAGAGGCCTGTCAGATGCTGTGCACCGTTCTCGGCGCTCGGGCACCTCCTGGAACCGCTCACCTTGCCTGTGGTGAAGGGGCCGGGCAGATGCCCGTGCACCGTTCTCGGCGCTCGGGCATCTCCTGGAACCGCTCACCTTGCCTGTGGTAAAGAGGCCGGTCAGATGCCCGTGCACCGTTCTCGGCGGTCGGGCACCTCCTGGAACTGCTCACCTTGCCTGTGGTGAAGAGGCCGGTCAGATGCCTGTGCACCGTTCTCAGCGGTCGGGCACCTCCTGGAACTACTCACCTTGCTTGTGAAGGTTGAGGTCGATGCCCGCACGTTAAAGCACATAATCTTCAAAATGGACCGAGCTAACAACCGCAACCTCCAGGCTCCAGCTCTAGCCCTCTCACTTTAGATGCCTCCTTTTCGTGACGCGGCGGTCGTAAGGTTCGTTAGTGTCGGAACATAGAGTGGGTCCACCATGAATCTGAACCGGAAATCTTATGCGTAACAACGCACTGTACTTCCCATACGTCTCCATTCCAGATACGGCATGGACAATGCGTACCCTTCTCTATTGGGACAAAGTTTCCGCCATCGTCCCGCTCGAATTGGCGTATCGCCCCGAGGAGCTCGATGTGTTCATGCGAGAGCTTCTCGACGTAGGATTGGTCAACACCGTTATACCGGCGCAGTATCTGTGGCGATTGGAGCAGTTCGATACCGCATTCGTGAAACTCGTCGAAGCAAGGTTGAGAACATTTCACTACTCACCGGAGAAAATCAAGGCGCGGCCTCGCGTCCGTATCCACATCGAAAAACTTCAAGGCATACCGGAGTTTCTGGTTCGCTCCGGCGCAGCCGAACGATTGGACGACTCGTGGTACATGGTCGAGGCATCGATAGCAAAACTGTTCATGGCGTATCTCGCTGTATGCCTAGGAGGACTGGAAGAGGTCGATGCAGCACCTGTGACGAACAGGTGGGAGTACACATCTCTGTTAGGGTTAGGCCGAACTCAGCGTCGCCCACAGAGGCCTGCGCATCAAGACGCCCGACATGAGATTCTCGACTGTCTCTTACCTGTGCCTGAGGGCGAAGTAAATCTGGCTGCCATCGTGAAGTTTAAAGAACAGTATGGCGACCTACTTCCTGCTCTACGGAGGGTGATTGAAGTTCGCTCCGCCGAGATCGCCCTTCTACAGGACGCCGAAGACCGTGCGGACGCCATTAGCGATTTCGTCAAACAATCTAAGCTGCAGATTGATGAACTCAGTGACGCAATGCGCTTCAACTGGAAGAAGCTAACGTTCGGCGCGTTGTTCCCTCTCGCTGCCAACGGCATTCAATGGGCCACAACCTCACCTGACAGCCCAGCGTTGTGGGCAGGCACAGCTCTGAGTTTCGCAAGTGCGGCGTACACTGCGCTAACCTCGCCGGGCGAAAACAGCGCTAGCCTGCGCAAAGAGCCGCTTGCGTACATCGCGCACGCGCATCGGCGATTCGCGACGAAGCGCGACTAGGTGCTGAAACCGACGCAATGAGTTCGCGCGATCTTTGAAAAACTTGGGCGACGCTCGTGTCAGAAGCTGTGACCTAACGAGATGGCTGTCATGCCAGCCGACTGTCACGGATAGGACATAAAGTGAGCGCCCAACACTTGGTGTTCCGTTCGCAGTAACTCAACTGCACGGAACACCGGATGCCAAGGCTAACTGGGGGGATGGTGCGAAATCTCCAAGTGCGGAAAAATCTCAATAGACATGACCGAGCGAACCTCATAGTCCGTTGCGACGAAATCCCCGCTATGATGCAAAGTACGCCTCGCTGGCGAAATTTCCCGCTCCCTTATTAGCAATCCGACCATTGTGATGGATTAACGGCCATGTCCGCCGACCCGATTCTTTATTGCCTTGAAAATTTAACCAATTACCGTGTTTTCGAGCGTCTTTGTTCGGCCTTGTTAGCTGGCGTCGGATATATCGCCATCGACCCATTAGGCGGAACCGGGGATGAAGGTCGCGATGCAGTTATCATCCCGCTCGAAGATGGCAGAAAAATAGTTTTTGCCTACACAGTGCGCAGCGACTGGAGACAAAAACTGCGCTCTGACTGCAATCGAGTTCTTGAGAAAGGCCACGGTCCTGACCTCTTCGTGTTTGCTTGCACACAGGCCCTCTCGGCCTCAGAGAAGGATTGGGCCCGCGAGCTCTTGGCAGCTGAGTACGGTTGGAAACTGGACCTGTTCGACATTGAACGTATGCGGGTACAACTCGCCGGCCCCCAAAAGCATTTGTTGGCACAACACCCGAGCATTTTTACTCCACCGTTCTTCCCACAGCGCGGAGGCCAATCGATATCGGCAAGTCACGACACGATTCTGATTGACCATGTTCCCGCAGACCACGCCGCCGCCGCTTGGCTCGCCCGCCGCCTCACCTTGGCCGGATACCGGACTTGGTGCCAAGGTACTGCCCCCGTCCAGGGAGAGAATGTCGACGATACCGTTCGTCAACTCATTGAGTCACGTGCACGCCTCTACCTTCCCTTTTTGTCGACATCCGGCCTGGAAGATTCTGCGTTCCTCGAAAGATGCACAATTGCCGGCATGCGAGAGGATTTCGTTGTGCCTTGCGCAGGTAGTGGGTACGTTGCTGGACGCCTTCCCTCGAGGATTGCAAAACTAGAACCTGCAAGCTTCACGCCATCTTGGAATACAGGCCTTCAACACGTTCTGCAGCGTCTTTCTTCACTCGGTGTCCCCTTGTCCCATGAAGTAGAGCGTGGTCGGCAGATAGCGTTGCGCGACTATTTCCCTTCCTCGGTCACAGTGCCCGAACCTGAACCGGTCTTTGCAAACGCGTTTGCCGTGAAGGTTCCTGAGGCGATGCTGCTCTTCGATTTGGTGAAGACACTAACCAAATCCGAAATGAGCGACCTCCGAAAGTCGTGGGCGTTTGCAATCATTCATGAGCGAAGAGTAGCTGCCTTCACTCATCCTCCCGCCACAGCACCGATTCGTCGAAGCGCACGCCCCTCGGAGGTTCTCTGGTCGCACTTTCCAGAAACAGAGGGGCGTCGAACCAAGAACGTGGCAACAGAGCTGATTCGTCGGAGTCTGGAGGTCGCCTGTTATGAAAAAGGCCTCGAACGATGCATGTCACGCGATGTACTCTATTTTCCTGCGCCGAAAGTCGGCGAGCGCAAGCAGACAGTCCGGAACGTCGATGGCCGGACGACGTGGACCCAACTGACCGGCCAAGTCCAAAAAGGATATGGCGAGCGGGCGTCGAAGTTCGCTTACCAATTGTCACCCGCATTCTCTCCCAAGCAGGGCCCAGACGGCAGTTGGGAGGTTTTATTGCGCATATACGTTCGCGTAACGACTCTCGAAGGCGTGCCGTTTGAGGGTCCTGAAATCAATCGTCGAAGAAAAATCGTCACGAAGTCTTGGTGGAACCAAAAGTGGCTGCGTTTGCTTCTCGGCATAGTCCAAAGCCTCGAAACGGGCCCGGACACAATCCAGATAGGAACGGGACCTCGCTCGGTCACGATGTCAACGCGACCTTTGATGTGGGAGTGTCCAGTAGGTCTGGATGTTGTGGCTCTGGCCCGCGCGCCAGACATCGGCGAAGAAATCGCTGAATATCGTTCGCGAGATGCAGAAGGCACTGAAGATTACGCACCGTCTGGCGAGAGGCACGAAGAAGCATGAACAAATTTCACTATCTTGGCGAACCACTGCTCTTATTCGGCCACGACCAGATGGCCGAAGACCCCCACGACGGACTCGCACTGTTTGGCCCCGCCGAAGCGCGAACACAAATTCCAGACACGGTAGTAGTCGGCACGAAAGAAGGGATTGAACTTTGGAGCGAATGGTGCGAAGCATTGAACGCGCCGGCGTCTTGTGTTGACCCGCAAAAGCATCGCGCATGGCCGCCTTACCCCGGGTTCGATGTAGCTTTCGGTCCTAAATGGCCAAACCCAGTTCGAAGCTTCGCAATTGACGCAGTAGCCCTGTCTGATGCGTCCCGCATCGCCGATAAGTTCGACCGAGCCTTTGCCGTGGCAAACCTCTACGTGAACGAGATGGGCCGGCTTGCAAAATTGGACTCGAGGCCTGCCCTCGCTATCTGTGTCGTGCCAGACGAGGTCGCCGAGAACTGCCGACCGAATGCCTCTGTTGCGGTCTCGAAGCAAAGCGAGTTGTCACGAAGTAAAGACGAGAAGACGTTTCTGACCAAAGCAATCGCTGACCGCGACGCGGGCCAAACGCGGATGTTCGATGACGAACCCGATGTCGCTGAGATAATTGGTGACATCGAAGAATTTGAAGAATCGCACTCGATGTCCCCAGATTTTAGGCGCCAATTGAAGGCCAGAATGATGGAGGCTGAACTGCCTGTTCAAATCATCCGAGAATCGACATTGCGCATTACGGAACAGGTGAGGCAAGGGTTGAAGGGAGCGAATCCACTGTCGGACCGACTTTGGAATTTTGCCACAGCCGTTTACTACAAGTGTGGCTCGAAACCCTGGAAGACCCCTTGGGCTCGCGAAGGCGTTTGCTATGTCGGCTTGGCATACAAGCGCACAGACACCGGTCAGAACGCGTGTTGCGCGGCGCAAATGTTCTTGGACAGCGGGGATGGAGTCGTCTTCATAGGCGAGTTTGGCCCTTGGTATTCCGCTGAGCGCAAGGAGTTCCATCTGCCACCAGAAAAGGCCGAAGCGCTACTGCGCGGCGTCTTGGCAACGTATCGAGAACAGGACGGAAGGCCATTGAAGGAGATTTTCCTGCACGCTCGGTCTGGCATTGACGCGGAAGAGTACGAGGGTTTTAAACGGGCTTGCCCACCTGGAGTCGACCTCGTCGCAATTCGAGTGAACCAAGAGCGGAACACGTACCGCCTCTACCGGCATGACAACAATCCGGATACTGCGAAGCGAGGACAGCATCCAGTTTTACGAGGTGTACTCTGGGAACGGACATCCCGTTACGGATTGCTGTTCACGAATGGATTCAAGCCACGATTGGGCACTTACGATGGATTCGAAGTACCAGTACCTTTGTCAATCACCATCCAGCACGGCGAGGGAGACTTGGTCCAGATTGCAAAAGATGTTCTCGGACTGACCAAGCTCAACTACAACGCCTGTGTACTGGGTGAAGGACAACCGATAACGGTGAAGTACTCGGATCGTGTTGGTGAAATTCTGCTCGCAAACCCTGGACTTCCACCGGAGAAGTGGCGCGCGAACTTCAAATACTATGTGTAGAACCCCGCCGTTTAAGAAGTACAGGCTATCGCCTCGCTAATTTTCCGCGTGGCAGAAGAAGCTCAACAACTGCATGCCATCGGGGCCATCGAGACTGCACAGACGGAACGGCAAGCTAGCTACTTTGAAGCTCGTCTGACTGACATCGTCAAAAGCGTGGCGGCCGACCTACAATTGAGATACGAAAAGGACATTCAGTTGCCCATCGCTGGCGGGTTGGTTGCTGACCATCTGTTGCAAAGCCAAACACCTCCAATCGTCGTCGCGGCAGCTAGCGCGGCACGGTTACTTCAGGCGGAGGTCATCCATATGCAATGTCGGATGGAACGAAATCCGGGATTTGTTCTTGCCGTAGTCGAGGACCGGAATGTTCTGGACAAGCATCAATTCGAACACGCGAACTACTATACGGGCAAGACAGTCACGTCAACGAACAAGACTTTTGTTCGTTGCTCCCGTCGACCCGTACCTAGGTTGGCCCGGCATGCAGACGTTTAGACCTGCCCATTCGATTCGATCAACGAGCCACGCTCATCCCTGAATGATACCGTCGAGCACCATCCGAAAATAAGATGGGTATCGGTCCAAGGTCGGACGGACAGCGTCCGGGTTATTTCGAACATACTCGAAAACGGCCGTGCGCGAGTGGCGCACACCCTCAAAGACGGGACGCAAATCCTGCGACAGCATCCTGTCTGAGAAGCCTGCCTCCTGAATCGCCACAGTCAGGGGGTCTGGCAGGCCGTACTTCAAGCCGCTCTGCAACTCCTTTATCAAGTCCACGGTACCTTCTGTGTTTGGGTCCCCGTCTTGGTCGAAGTATGTCACCAATGCAGTCAAATACAGTGAAAACTCGTACCCAAAACAGTTGTCGCAAATATCGACGACATCTTCAGGCGTGAATCGACGAGCGCCTTCGCCGTGTCGCTTTGCGACTCCGGCGTCCAAAATGACCTCGCCGATTTGAGCGTAGGGTGCCCCCGACAACCATGTCTGCGCGACGTTGATGAGGAACTCCTTGCCGATTATTTTTTGCAACAGCTCATCCTCTGCCACCTCAAGCAAAATCGGCCAGATGATGCTCAGCAGTTCAGCCTGTGTCTGTGCGGAAAGCACAGCTTCACGGTCGCGCTCACACCATCTGTAAATCTTCGCAAGTGCGTTCAAACCCAACAACGTACGGGAGTTTCTCGTCTGATTTGCAGCTTCAGGTTCTCGCTCTTGCACTGCACGAGCGATAGCGATAAATATATCAACGAGCAGCGTCTTTTCTGCGTCCGATGCCAACGTGTATGCCAGCGTACTCTGCGCGAGGCCTTGAACCACCTCAACGAAGTCTTCGAATGGGACATTTCCACGACTGGCCTGCAGGAAGCTGGCAACAGCGTTCACAAGCCTCTCTTTAATTTTGACCTGGGCGGCGACATGCTCCGGTGTCGCACCGACGCGACCAAGGTATTCTGCATCGTCGTTGATTTGCGCGAGGGCGTTGTCCTCGTCCGCGAGCAGAGCGACAATCACGTCGAACGCGGGCTGCACTTCTTGAGAGCCGTCGTCGTTCATGATTGGAAAAACAAGTCCAAGCAGCGAGCTACCGGTAGGCTCGACGTTGTCAACTTTCAGCAGGTCTCGGACAGTATTCCAGCGCCAGCGTTCACGTCGCACGTTCCTGCCGTCAAATACGCGAGTGTCGGCGAAGATAACCGACCCCTCAATGTGCATCCCAGCGCGCCCGGCCCGTCCCATCAAATTGTGAAAATCACGGACCTTCACGCGTTCTCCACCTTGATATATCGTCGACACAATCAGATAGCGCAGCGGTAGATTTACTCCCTGCGCGAGCGTGGACGTGCATACCACAAGCGGCACGAGTTCCTCTTTCACAGCATGCTCGATACAAAGGCGCAGGCCCTGCGGCGTATTGCCATGATGAGCCAGCAATCCGAACCTCGCACCTCTGGTAACAATAGCGTCCTCGCCGAAATGCTTAACGTGAAGATAGACGAGCTTTGCCAGTTCGTCCTGATTCGCAATATCAGCAGGCGACGGATATGGCAGACCTCTCTCAAAGTATTGCACCCCGTCTTTCACGATGCCGGCAGCACTATCTTTCCTTCCGCAAAAAATCGCTGCGCTACCTTGGGGTGACAGCTTCAAACCGAGATATAAAGCAACATCTGGCGGTTCCCGTCCCGGAAAGACCCGAACGACGCGCTCCTTGCCGCGGAGCGGAAACGTAAAGGGCTCAATGACTCGTGGAACGAAGTAGGGGAAATCATCCGGCTGGCCAAGTGCATCGAACTGAAGGGTGCCAAGGGCATGCTGCCAGCTCGTGAAAACTACTGAGCGCTGCGTTGGCATCAAGCCTTGTCCGTCGACGACGAAAGCGCGCTCGCCAATCAGCCAACGCCCGACGGCTGCTGCATTGGAGATTACCGCGGACACCAACAGGACCTGAGCATTTCGCTCAAGATGTTGTTTAAGGGTCGTCAGTAGCAGCTCATACGTTACGCCCCGAGAACCCGAGTCGAATTGGTGTCCTTCATCGTAGACAACCAATCCAATCTTTGTTGCTATCTGGGGAGCTTGCCGCAAGACATACAGAAGCTTTTCTGGCGTCAGCACTAACACTTGCGGCGTACGGTCGATAACTTCGGCTAGCAGCTCGGCAAGCGACTCCGAGAAATCTTGCTGTAATACATCCGATAGTTCATCAATGGAAATTTGCTCGCCAGCAAATGTCTGACGCAGAGAATTCGAGATTTCATGGCACAGTGCGCGAAACGGTGCGACCACGACAGCCGTTCGAGTTCTGCCGGATAACTTTGCGCTTCGAATCACAAGCTCAATTGCACGAGTCTTCCCTGCGCTTGTCGGCATCTGAACGACTGCTGACGCGCCTGCGAAGAGGCCCGCTTTCCCTAGAAGACGCTGTGCCGGCCAAAGTTCAGATACAAAGCCTGCCTTGCGAAGAACGTCTGACCACGCTTCTTCATCGAGTCGCGAGTACCGAGGCAAATTCAAACGACTTGAGTTCCTGGCCTTCTGAAGCGTGACTGCAACACATAAATCCGCGAACGCAATGTCTCGCGAGGCGCCATTGCGATACACGGCTTTTCGCAACGCATCGCAGTGTCTAAGAAGGATTCGCTCATCACTGCCGTCACGGGACAGTAAATCGCTCGCGGCGCGGAGCATGGTCTTCAACAAATGCGAAAACCGATTGTCGGGAGAGATTTCGTCAGTGTCCCAACGGTTGATTAGCGCCCTACGCAAGCCAAATGCGAAGGGGTCCAACCGTGGCAGGAATCGCTCAGACAACAGGTTGCTGACGACCAAACTGCTTCCCGGCGTTTCTGCAAGGTAGAAGGTGGCGGCTGCAAGCGTGAGCAGTTCTTCGTCGAGTTCAGTATCGAACTTCGACTCAACATACGCATAGAAAAACGATGCCGCAAACCGAAGAGCCTGCTGGTCCGATTCATTTCGGGTTCCGAGGACCGTGCCACGCTGATGACACAAGTCGCAAATCGCTGCGGCTTCATCACCCAATATGCCAATCGCTAGCGCGAATAGGTCCTCTGGATGAGTGCCGGCGGGAATAACGATGTGCTCGTCGAGTCGCACTCCGTACTCGTACATTCTAGCTTTTGCCTGCGTTATCCCGAACAGGCGCTTAGAATTCTCTTCAGGCTTCATTTGCGGCTCTCGCGTAAAGACTGTGAGCGAGTGTCATCAAATCCTCACCCCGGATTACTAGTAGTAGGAGAGTTGACCCTGGAGGATGTGATGCTGTTGTTGTCGATGCAATCAGCTCGGCATCGAATGCATCGTTACTCAAAACAGCGGCCGCGCCCGTCTGCTCTCTAAAAGGCCTGTCGGCCTTTGCCTGGAAGCGCTCAACCAGCGCAGCTCGCTCATTGTCGCCATGCATGAGCGCTTTCCGCTTCATGGCAAGAAGGGTAAAAGCCTGCCGCACTTTGTCCTTCGCTGCATCGTCGACTGCCACCTGCAGTCTCGCTTGAGGTCGACCTGCGCTCAACTGAGCCTTGACTTCAAAGGTCGTCAGCGTGTCCTCGGCGGTAATACCGTTTGGGGACATATATAGGCCTATGATATCCGTGCCTTTCACCGATTCGTTTGGCGTTGCTTTCTCCGAGAATCGGGAGCGCGGAACCCAGTGATTCATTGAGAATTCGAGAAAATCACATACTAGTATTTCCGCAAAGTCTCCCGAGCGTATCGACGGACCCGGCTTGACTGTGCTCGGGAATATCATCTGCGCGAGGAACTCCGCGCGCGACAGTCCCGTCGCTGACCGCAGCGCGTCGATGTCCTCATCTGGACAGTAGTGTTGTCGGAAATGCCGAGCCCACGAGGACAGGGTAACGTTATCGGGTTGATGCGCGAATTCGAACAACCTGACTTGCTTTCCCTCGATTGTCGTCACTGGCGGCTGCTCCACTAGCCAGTTGAGATGCTCAGGCGGAGGCATCGATACCCTCAAAAATTTTTCTCTTAAAGTACATTGTATTTCTGCTTGTTTTTTTACGACAGCTAACCTGAAGGAAAACTTCCCTCCACGAATGCCCGCGTCTGCGTCAGGTCCGTGCGCGCATAGGCGGCGGTCGTCTGCACCGACGCATGACCGAGTAGCGTCTGCGCCACCGGCAAGGGCACTGCGTGATCCACCACCAGGGCCCGCGCATAGCCATGCCGTAACCAGTGCGTGGAGGCCGCGCGCAGCAGCGTGAGCGTCGTCAGGTCGCCCGGCGCCACCCGTTCTTCAGCGGCGAGCAGGACGGCCTTGACCTCGTCGTACAGGCCGCTGTGACCGAGCGCGTCACGCTTCTCGCTGTGAATCAGGGCGAGCCGTTCAAAGGGCGACGGACAGGCCGGCAGGCCCCGCGCGAGCCGGTAGGCGCGTAATGCGGGCACGCACACCGAGGGCAGCGGAACCGACCGGCGCTTGCCGCCTTTGCCCTGCACGTGCAGGGTCCACTGGTCCTGCGGGTCAGCCTCGAGCCGGGGCAGGCCGTCGGCTTCCGACCACACCAGTTCCGCGAGCCGCACGCCGGCGTAGCGGTACAACGACCAGATCGCGCGGCGACGCGCCCAGACCAGCGCCGACATCGTGTCCGGTGCGGCGCCGCTGACCACGGCGTCGCACAGCGCCAGTACGCTGGCCGGCATGATCCGTGACGGCGTCCAGCTGTCCCGGGTGGCCGCCCCGCCGGACAGTTCGGCAGCGGGGTTGGCGATCACGTAGCCGGTCTTTAACCAGTAGCGGAACAGGCTTGAGACGACGGCGATCGCCCGCGCGCGGGTGGTGGCCTGCAGACCGGCTGGGCGGTTGTGCGTCGGGTCGTGCGCTGTGCCCGCGGCCGGCGTGCTGCGCCGGGTCCGTTCGAGCGCCGTGCGGTACGTGAGCAGGTTTTGGCGGGTCAGGTCCGACAGCGGCCCCAGCTGATGCCGGTCGCACCACCCGATCAGGCGTCGCAGTTCCGCGAGGTACGCGCGCAGCGTATGCGGCGAGCGGCTCGCGCGGTCGCGCAGGAACAGGGCGACGGCCTGCGCGTCGTCCGCCGCCCCTAGCGTATTGGTGACTGGCGACGGATTGGCGAAGCGGCCCGCGCGCGCCAGCCACGCGCGGCCGGCGGAATCGGGCGCGAGCGCCGCGAGCCAGAGCGCGGGACTCGCCGAAGGACCGGACGTGTCCGGACCGGCGAGGGCAGGGACGCCAGTGTCTTCAGTGTCTATAGTCGACACCGTGGGCGTGGCCGGGTCGTCCGGCGCGAACCGGAACCGCCGGTGCTGCTTCAGCAGCCGTAGCAGCACCGTGTCGGGCGCCGGTGCGGTGTCGCCGGCTGCGACCCTGATCCGACCGCGCTCCCAGTACTCGACCGCCGCGTCGTGATCGAGCAGCAGGGCAAACACGAGGGGATGGTCGCGTCTCGCGTCGGCCAGTGACGGACATCCGCGTTTGAGTAATGGAAGGGTCCAGCGCGTGTAGACCGGGTGGCCCAGGGCGTCGGCGACATAGGCGAGCGCCACGTCGATACTCTCAGGCAGGCGCTGCGGGGGCGTGCGGGCCATGTCGAACCAGCCGGAAAAGCCAGGTACGCCGGGTGGGTGGTTCATTTCGGGCGGCGCCGTCTGGTGGTCGTCGGCGTCGGCGACGTGCTGGCCGGCTTCCGGTGGTGCGAGGGGTGGGGCGAGGGCCCGGCCGTATGAGCGCGGCCGTCGACGGTGGCCAGCAGCGCACGCTGTTCCGCGACCAGCGTGGTCAGCGCCGCGACTTCCGCGGCCGCGCGCAGGTGCGCGTCGCGTTCAGCCGCGAGGTCGGCCAGCAGGCGGTCGCGGAGCCCTTCGAGCGCCGCCACCCGCTCCTGCTTTTCGGCAACCTGTTCCGTCAGCCGTTCACGCTCGGTCTGCAGCGCGTGGCGCTGGTGCTCCGTTTCCTGCAGCAGCTGTCGCGACAGCCCTTCATAGCGGGTGTGGACGGCCGCGAATTCACTGGCATGCGCCTCCTTCATGTCAGTTAGCGCGAGCTGGGCCGCGTTCAGCTGTCCCTGCAGGTCGGCGGCGGCCGTCCGGTACGCCTCCGTCCGCTCGGTCAGGCTGCGGTAGTCGGCCCGCAGCGTCGCCAGTTCGGTGTCGCGCATGCCGAGTTGCGCGCGCAGCTCCGCCAGTTCCACCCGCAGCATTTCCGTGCGCAGGTCGGCTTCATGACGGGCCGCCGCGGATGCTTCGGCCTGTTGGGCGGCGTCGGCACGCAGCCGCATCACGTCGTCCAGCTGGACCGCGACGGCGGCCTGCCAGAGCGCGCGCATGTGCGTCGCGATTTCATCGGGCAGTTCCGGAATCGCCACCTCGGTCATGCCCGCGCGGACCACCTCGGTCTCGATGTCGTTGAGGATGCGTGACAGCGTGGTGGGATCGCCCGCGCCCAGGCGTGCGCGCAGTTTACGCACCGACACGACCTGGCGGAAGCGGGCGCCCGAGGGCGGCTCGGGGTCGCCGGCCTCGGCGAGCATCGCGAGGACGGTGGCGCGGATGTCGTCGCGGGTGGCGGCAGCGGGACGCGGCATGGCGGTCTCCAGCGCGCCGCGCAGAAATGGCCCGAAAGCAGTGCGGAGGCGGCGCAGGCACGTGAGTTCAGTCTAGATGACGCACAGGTCTTACGCCAGACAACCGTTTTTCTGCCGGAAACAGAACGCGTGCCGGAGATAACTGCCCTTATCACCGGAAAACGCGAAACCTTATGTCCCAACTGGCTGCTCAGTCGCGGCCCCGGCCAACATGATCGTTGCGCTCCGCTCACAGTTTGTTCGGCAACTAAGCGTGGATCTCTGGTGCGGAACGAGGGCGCTAAATATTTACGGGCGAGGGAGATGGCATAGACGTCGCCATACGTCGACAGATGGATGTGTATGTCGAAAGCCTTACGCACTGACCGATCAGCCCCATATTGCGGAAAATTGGCGGCCTTGATGTATCAAGGCCTGCGCGAGGGCAGCAGTGTAGAGACACTTCAGACGGTGTGCATGATTTTTAATATGAAGGGTTTTGAAAGGGATAGCGCATCAATGCTGACTGCTGAACTGTGTCAGTATAACCATCAGGAAAACATTGGATTCAGCAGGCCGGGGTTAAGCAAGGTTTGGTCGAAGCATTGCACGCGTTGCGCGACCCGTACCTTGAAAAGCATCCGCAAGATCCCGGCACGTTATCGAGGACACGTTGAGATGACGACTCCCAGTGAAACCAGCGGCGTGGACCGACAAGAATTAGTGCGCTGGAGTGTTGCATACCAGAAGGATCTCTTTGCACTGCTCCAATCGATATTCACGATCGCCGCGATCCTGGCGGGTGGTTTATGGTTCTGGTTTCAAGGACAACCTCTCACCAAAGCGAACACTACGTTGTCCGTCGAGGATCGTCGCCTCACAGGTACTGATTGGACGTTGCTAACCATAACGATTAAATTCGAGAACGTCGGTTTGCGAACGATCAAATTAACACAAGGCGATTTTCGAGTAGCTGAGGTTGTACCGGTGCCCGAATCGATATCCAAACAGTTGCCCTCTGAGCGCATCGCAGGAACGGCGCCTCACTGGAAAGACCTCAAAATGCTGCAGATCGACGACAAGGCAGAGAACCTACCGGTTTTCCTGAACGCTGGCGAGACAGAGCATGTGTTAGCCGAGATTTTAGTTCCGGCTTCGTGGAAGACCGTTCGAATCTATGCGAGAGTCTCCTCGGCTAAAGATGAAAATTATTGGAGCATGACCGCACTTCACGATGTGCAACCCGTCAAAGTTGGAGAAGAAGATGAAACCGCACAAGCCGCTTCAACTATTATCCGTCGGAGCGCTGCTAGCGTGCTTGGTCGCAAATCCGGCGCTCGGCCAGCACGTGCCACCGGCAAGTGACAGCCAAGTCGCGCAGCACCCCGCGGACGCGTCTGACGCCTCCAATCTAGAATCTGCAAAAGCAACAAAAGCGGCAAATAGGGCGCTAGGTCGGAAAGTGCGGCAGGCGCTCGCAAAGGCTCAAGGTTTGGACGTCAGCTCTGTCGTTGTGCGGGCACGAGGTGGCGCTGTAACCTTATCGGGAAGTGTGCCGGACAGCACTCAGATCGATAAAGCGAGTGAGGCTGCAAAAGGTGTTGCGGGCGTCAAGTCCGTCGAGAACAAATTGACGATCCAGCAGCAGTAGGCCATATCCGTCAGGGTCGTGGCCGTGAAGTGACGATTGGCACGCCATCTCATTGGTCCACAGACTACTTCGTCCTCAAGCCGACGTAAGCTAACACAGGGAATCACCTGAGTACCATGCTCAGGTGAACAGCGTCGTTCGGCGCATTTTCTGCGGGCGGCGGTTCCTCGGGGTAGTGCGCGCCAGTGCGCCGTGACATACGCGAAAGTGGCCCGGGCAATGTCGCAATGATCGGAAGTGAGTGAGGTAACATCGCGCAAATAAGTCCGTTCGCGCGAGCTTTCTTGCACATCAAGACGTAACGCACGGGCGTAGATGCCGATGTGCTGCGTATGACACACTAAACCCCGACACACGGGCTGAGCGATTTCACAAAATCCGTTGCATCGACCGGTTGAATCCGCAACTGGTTGCTGCTCTGGAAGGCCGGTCGAGGCGTTATCTCGGGGTGGAGGTCGCGGCTCTTCGCCTGACCCCCGGTTCAACCACCTTGGCACGACGGCGATCATGGGTATAGGGACAAGAAGGATTATCTTCACCCTCGGGTTATATGTCGGTTTCTCGGGGAAACTTGAGTTCGTTGGTCGACCTGAAGAGCCCTCCACCTGGGCGTGACGAGCCGGGCGATCCTCTATGCGCTGAACCGGTGGGAAGCGCTCACACGCTATTGCGATGATTCGAGATGCTGTCGCGGATGGATGCCCTTGCGATCCGGCGTAAAGACGAACCACACCGCCGGCGGCGTCGTATCGGCCGATGCACGGTCATCGCGCACGTACACCCACAGCCGACCGGTCTTCGTCTTGCCGTTGCCCGGTGCAAGCACTGGAACCGGTGTGTCGTCGGCGTGCAGTTTCGTCGCCGACATCACGTGACGACGCAGCGTTTCAACGAGCGGCTGCAGCAGCGTCGCCGCGTGACCGACCCACTTCGCAAGCAGCGAGCGATCAAGCTCGACACCTTCCCGCGCGTACATGACTGACTGCCGGTAAAGCGGCACGTGGTCTGCGAACTTCGACACCAGCACGTGTGCCAGCAGCCCAGGACCGGCGAGACCGCGTTCGATGGGACGGCTCGGTGCAGGCGCCTGAGAGATGTGATCGCAACACATGCACGCAAACTTCGGGCGCACATGACGGATGACCCGGAAGCTGGCCGGTACGTACTCAAGCTGTTCGGCGACGTCTTCACCCAGCGACTTCATCTG
Organism: Paraburkholderia fynbosensis; assembly: GCF_902859935.1. Taxonomy (GTDB): domain Bacteria; phylum Pseudomonadota; class Gammaproteobacteria; order Burkholderiales; family Burkholderiaceae; genus Paraburkholderia; species Paraburkholderia fynbosensis. The sequence continues at coordinate 2,854 of NZ_CADIKI010000015.1, read as the reverse complement.
GCCACCGCACTCAGCGCACTTCCCGGCAGATTCGGGCAGGTGTGTTCGGATCTCGCGCGGCAGATGTTCAGGCAGTGGCTTGCGCGGGGACTGTTCCGCAGCCGTGCGCGGCGTCTTCGGGATTTCGACTGGCGCCGCGCCTTCGTCGGCCTCAAGCTCTTCGAGGCGCAGCTCCAGTTGCTCGATCTGATGGTCCAGCTTCTCCGACTTGCGACCGAACTGCATACGGCGCAGCTTGACAATGAGCAGCTTCAGGTGTTCGACCTCGACTGCGCGCGAAGCCAGCGCGGCTTGTTGCGAGTCCACCGTTTCCTGCAGTTTGAGCATCTGCGCGTCGCGCTCGCGCAGCGCCGCCTCCTGGCTGAGCAGCATCGCCTTCAGCGTTTCGACATCGTCGGGAAGTGGGCTCGCGCGCGTCATGCGACCAGTTTACGCGCGAGCCACGACGTTTACAACGCCGAGGTCGGTCGTGCCGTTCTCGTCGGTTGCCGCCAGTCGATGCCTTCTAGCAGCATCGATAGTTGTGCCGGGCTCAGGCAAATAACGCCACCGTCTGCTTGAGGCCATACGAAGCGCCCCTTCTCGAGTCGCTTGTAACATACCTCGGAATGCGAATCTTGTTGTTGCCTCAGAACACCTTGTCCGCATTACCCATCCGTTTCATCCATTCAGTGGGCAGCGACTTCTGTGTATTGGTGAACGCTATAACCGGTCTGGCAGACGTCTCTTGCTGCGCATCGACGACAAGAGCTATTGCTCCGTTCCTCCGAAGTGGACCGATATGAGCGAACCCGATCCTGAAGTCACGATCGGACGAGCTCGCGCGCTGTTCACGGTTGCGGATTTGATGGAGCTTGCGCTCCTCGTGAGACGCTTCTCTTCACACAGGCATGCAGAGGACGCCTCGTCTATGTAAGAGTAATTATGTCGCCGATGTAAGGCAATTAATGCCGCATATCCTGACTTTTTGATGTTTTATCGCGCTTTAGAATGTCCGTGTTCCGGGCTGCTACCATGCAGAGTCATAGAGCTTGACAAGTTTCATTGTGCGGCATAATTTAATTACAACAACGTGCATATTTTTGGAGTGATCGTGCCACCGAACGAACGCAAGCGCTCGAAGACCGATGTTCTCGCGGAAGACGGTACGCTGAATCAGACGCCAGAGAGCGTTCTTGATCCCAAGTTCCAAGAAGGCGGATTCTTCGATCCCCACGACGCCGTGCAGGTCAAGTACGAGATGTTGCGCCGGGTCTCGGTAGAGAAGGCATCGGTGACGCAGATCTCCGACGAATATGGTGTCTCGCGACCGACCTTCTATCAGGCGCGGGCAGACTTCGAGGAAGGAGGGATCGCAGGTTTGGTCCCGAGGAAGCGTGGACCACGTGGTCCACACAAGATCCAGGGCGACGTATTGGCCTTTCTCAAATCGCAGTTCACGCCCGGAGAACCGATTCGGGCACGCGAACTGGCAAAGCTGGTTCGCAAGGAATTTGGTCTCGATGTGCATCCTAGAACGATCGAGCGCGCCTTCGGTGTAAAAAAAACGGCGGAATAGCACGAACCGGTGCTTGGCCGTTGGTAGTTTCATCTGCAATCGCTGCGCAATACGAGGTGCTGCGCTCCGCAATGCTTGGCGAGGCCTTGCCCGCAGAGGCCCGCCGCGGACTCAGCGTCTTTCTTGCTCGAGGCATGTGGGCATGGGCACGCATGATGGTTTTAGGGCGTGCTCCACTGGATCCGATCGGTACCCGGTCCTCTCCGTACACACAGTCCTTCGAGCGCCAGAGTGTCATCTATGCACTCGCAGGCATGGCTATGGCGCTCAATGAGTGGAGAAGACCGTGAACGCATCGCTTAAAGTTCAACCTCACCACCTCGAACGGAGTGCTTATCTTTACATCCGGCAATCGTCGATGCGGCAAGTCGTCGAGAACGTTGAGAGCACGAAGCGGCAATACGCCTTGCGTGGGCGTGCGACCTCGCTCGGCTGGCGCGACGAGCAGATCGTCACGATCGACAGCGATCAGGGCGAATCGGGAGCATCAGCGTCATGGCGGGAGGGGTTTCAACGGTTGGTCACTGATGTTGGCATGGGCCGCGCTGGCATCGTCATGGGCCTGGAGGTTTCACGCCTTGCAAGAAACAATGCCGACTGGCATCGGCTGCTGGAAATCTGCGCGCCTGCGGACACGTTGATTCTTGACGAGGACGGGATATACGATCCGGCAAGCTTCAACGATCGGCTCCTGCTTGGGCTCAAGGGAACAATGAGTGAAGCCAAACTGCATGTTCTCAAGGCACGACTACGCGGCGGAATCCTGAACAAGGTAAACCGTGGCGAGTATCGCTGCCTGCTACCGACCGGCTTTGTGTACGACGAACTCGGCAATGTAGTGCTTGACCCAGATTCGCAGGTCGGGGAAATCCCTAATTGCTTTTCATGTACATGTTGTATGGCCTATTGTAGGTCATGGCTTTCAACTTGAAGCGCGAGTTTTAGGCCCAACCGGTAACCACAGGACGGACTTACCTTGTCCCGGTAGGTCAACGCCAACACGGACTTTTCATCCGGGTCGGCGGAGTCTCGCCGCGCTCCGTGGCGCCTGTCTGGTGGTATCGAAAATGAGAATAAAGGCAGTTGAAGGGCATGATCTTTGGTTCATATCGCTCTTCCGCAGCATAGAATAAATGACAAGCTTGGCTTGTCTGTGCGTTTTGCGCGAATGCCCCTTTTCTGTCAGATTGTGTTGAAAAAGTCTTGTTTTGGCTCGAAGCGCTGAAGTCCGCGGCACGTTTTCGAGTTGTGGTGATCGGCGAAGCGGCAAACTTGAACGAGGCAACGATCCCCGTT
>NZ_CADIKI010000014.1 GCF_902859935.1 Paraburkholderia fynbosensis | reverse complement strand
CGCCCACACTTATCGGCTGTTAATTTTTAAAGATCGATCCGCTCACGCACAGCGCCCACTTCAACCACCCGGCACCGCGTCGTTCTGCGTCGCTGCATCAGCAGCAGAGAAGCGAGATTATGGAGACCGGCCGCCATGGCGTCAAGCCCCTTCGGTGAATTTTCTTCTGGCCAGCAAAGTCACGCCTCCGGGCACAGCGAAAAATTAGTTAGTTATCCGATTTTATCGAACACCCCGTTTGGAACCGCCGACGCGTAATCGACCGCAATAGCCTCGCACTAAAGTTTTCACTCCCGCCGCCGTCAACCAAGATATCCCGCCACTTAAAATAAACGTCCGACTATGGATGATCCTGTCGAGGAACACGTCGTGGAAAACTCGCCCGTCGCGCTATCTCCGGTGCTTGCCCCGGATGCGGTGCCGGTCGGCACGCCCCTCGCCTGGCCGATCGTCGACAGCGACGGCACACTGCTGTTCGCCAGCGGCACTACTCTCGCGAACACGGACGAGCGCAACTTCCTGTTCGGCCACTTTCACCCGCAGCGCGGTAATTTGCCGGGCACGGCTAGCCAACCGCCGCCCACGGCAGCACCATCCGCGGACTCCGCCGGCGAACTGACGCTCAAGGACATGCACCTCGAAATAGGCGCGTTGATCGGCGTGCGTTCACAACTCGGCAGCGGCGCGCCAATGCATCCATGCCGCATCATCGGTTTCGCGCCGAATCACACGCTCTTCGTCACGCCGCCGTTGCAGCAAGGCCGCCAGCTATCGCTCGGGCCGGGCGAAAACATCGAGATCGTCGCCATCGCCAGCCAGGCCGTGTTCCGCTTCGTCTGCACGGTCGAAGCGGTCTGCCGCGCGCCGTTCGACTACGTCGTGCTGTCGAAGCCCGGCGTCGTGCGTCGTCTGCGCGAGCGCAAATCGATCCGCGTTCAGGCGCATCTGGCGGTACGTTTCGGTATCGGCGAAACGGGCGATACATATGAAGGACTCGGTCTGGCAAAGGGCATCAGCGCGCTCGGCATGTCGTTGAGTGCCTCGTGGACCCTCGGCGCGGTCGGCGAACGGTTGCGTATCGCGTTCCGCCTGAAGTCGGCGGAATTCGATACGCAGATCGAGACCAGCGCCATCATCCGCAACGTGCAGAAAGGTAACGCGCCGGGCGCCCCGTCGAACCACGGGCTCGAGCTGGATCGGCTCGACGCGTCCCAGCAGATGGCGATGAAAGTCTTCGTATTCGACCGGCAGGACGACGTGCAGCACTGGTCGAACGGCCTGAAATAAGCGTATCGAAGCGGACGCACAGACGCACGCGCAGCTCAGCCGATCAACTCTTCGGGCCTGACACGCCGCGCTCCCCAGGCATCCGCGAGTGCCTCACAACGGCCGAGCCGTATCGGCCCCTGCTCGAAATCGACGAATATGACTTCGTCCGCGTCGAGCGGGCGCGTGGGTTCGTCGCGCGTGCGGCCATCGGTGAAAATCCACAGCCAACGCTGCTGGGCGGGCTTCACACGCGCACTCTGCGCGAGCAACTGTGCGGCGCGCCGGATGCCGGACATGAGCGGCGTGCCGCCGCCACCACCCACCGGCCGGAGCCAGCGCTCGTTCCACCAGCGCGGCACGGCCGGGCCAAAACGCACGTCCGCATCCGTGCCGCCGAAACAGATCAGCGCAGCTTCGGCGCGCGCGGCGCTCGCGCGGTCGAACAGCGCGATCAGCAAGCCCTTCGCGAGCGGGAGACGCTGCCCGGCCAGCATCGAGCCGGAACAATCGAGCACGAAACAATGCAGCACGCCGCCGCGCGGTGCCTCGCGCACGAAGCGCAGATGCTCCGCACGCAGCGGCGCCGCGCGCTTCGCGGCAAGCGTTAGCGGCCAGGCGATGCACGTACCCGACTTGCCGCGCGGATCGCTCCGCAGATGACTGCGCGAATTCGCACCCACGCCTTGTCGCCATCGAAAACCGCTGCGCGAGTCAGCGGCGGCGCCCTTCCGATGGCTCAGCGTTTTTTTGCGCCAAGCGGTATGACGCCTTTGACTTGCGTGGTCGGGGCCGGCTCGGGCGGCAGGTAGCCCCAGTCGTTCTCGTCGGCGCCGGGAGACGCCGACGCCGCATCCGCACCGGACCCTGCCGGTCGATCCGCAGCGCCGCCCGCATCGGCTTGCCGCTGCGCTTCGCTCTCATACGCATCGCCACCTGCCTGCCCATCACGCTGATGACGCCGATGAATCAGCACCGCCCCGGCGACCCGGTCGACATGCTCCGCCGTTACCGCGACCGCCTGCTCCAGCGCGGCCAACGCCCGCGCCGCGCGCAGCATCACGAGATCGGCGCGCAGACCATCCACGGCCGCTTCGATGCACAACGCGCTGACGTGCGCGTGCACGGCATCATCGAACGCGAGCTGCGGCAGCGCTTCGCGCGCGGCACGAATCCGCTCGACGTACGCCGCCTGCCGCCCCGCATAGCCCGCGCGAAAACCCTGCGGGTCGAGATCGAACGCGAGCCGCGCCTTCACGATCGCCTGACGCATTGCCGGCTCGAAACAGTTCTGCAACTCGAACATCAAGCCGAAACGGTCGATCAATTGCGGCCGCAGTTCACCCTCTTCGGGATTCATCGTGCCGATCAGCACGAAGCTCGCGTCGTGGCTATGCGAAACGCCATCGCGCTCGACGGTGTTCACGCCGCTCGCCGCGACGTCGAGCAATGCATCGACGAGCGCATCGGGCAGCAGATTGACTTCATCCACATACAGCACGCCGTGGTGCGCTTTCGCGAGCAGGCCCGGCGAGAAGCGCACTGAGCCGTCGCGCAGCACGGTTTCGATATCGAGCGTACCGATCAGACGGTCTTCGCTCGCGCCGAGCGGCAAATTCACCAGTTGCCCTTGCGGCAGCAACTCGGCGAGCGCGCGCGCCGCGGTCGACTTGGCCGTGCCGCGCGGCCCGGCGACCAGCACGCCGCCCAGCCCCGGATCGATCGCGGCCAGCAGCAGCGCCTGCTGCAACGGCGCCTGGCCGATCAACGCGGCAAACGGAAACGCGGGCCGCTGATCAGGCCGCGGATCCCCGGCCGCCTGGTGGCTCACTGCTGGTGTCGCTGCATTCATGTCTGCATTCCTTCGATCTGCTGCTCGCTCGCGAGCAGATGCCCTTCGACTTGCGCGCGGTATTCGCCCGGCGCCTGCCACAACCCCCGCTGCATCGCTTCGAGCAGACGCTCGCAGACCGAATGCAATGCATGCGGGTTGTGCCGCTGCAAGAACTCGCGGGTATTAACGTCGTTCAGATAAGCATCGGCGACGAGCGCATATTGATGATCGGCGATCACCCGCGCGGTCGCATCGTAACCGTACAGATAATCGACGGTTGCGGCGATCTCGGCCGCGCCCTTATAGCCGTGGCGTTTCACGCCATCGATCCACTTGGGATTGACGACACGCGAACGAATCACGCGCGCGATTTCCTCATGCAGCGTGCGCACTCGCGGCGCGCTCGGGTTGCTGTGATCGGCGTGATACACGCTCGGCTGAGTGCCGGTCAGATGCCGCACCGCCGCGACCATGCCGCCCTGGAACTGATAGTAGTCGTTCGAATCGAGCAGGTCGTGCTCGCGGTTATCCTGGTTCTGCAGCACCACGTCCAGCGCGGCGAGGCGCGCACCGAACGCATCGCGCGCTGCTTCGCCCGAGTGCTTCTGCGTGTACGCGTAGCCACCCCAGGCCTGATACGCGTTCGCGAGATCGGCGTCGGTCTGCCACTGCTGCGAGTCGATCATGTCCTGCAGACCCGCGCCATACGCGCCGGGCCGTGCGCTAAACACGCGCCAGCCGGCGCGCCGGCGTGCCTCGGCAGCATCCATGCCGCGCGCGATCAGCGCATCGCGCTCGCGCCGCACGCGCGCACGAATCGGATTCAGCGCTTCGGGTTCGTCGAGTTCGGCAACGGCCTGCACGGCGGCGTCGAACAGGTGCATCACGTTCGCAAAGGCGTCGCGGAAAAAGCCGGACACGCGCAACGTGACGTCGATACGGGGACGGTCGAACGCTTCGATCGGCATGATCTCGAAGTCGGTCACGCGATGGCTGCCCGGCGCCCACTTCGGCCGCACGCCGAGCAGTGCGAGCGCCTGGGCGACGTCGTCGCCGCCGGTGCGCATCGTCGCGGTGCCCCATACCGAGAGCCCGATCGCGCGCGGATAATCGCCCTTGTCCTGCAGATGCCGCTCGAGCAACTGCTGCGCGGATTTCAGTCCGAGCGACCACGCGGCTTGCGTCGGCACTGCGCGCGTGTCGACCGAATAGAAATTTCGGCCGGTGGGCAGCACGTCGGGCCGCCCGCGCGACGGCGAACCGCTCGGCCCCGGCGGCACGAAGCGCCCTTCGAGGCCGCGTCTCAGATGCAGCATTTCCTGTCGACCGCAGGCGTCGAGCCTCGGCAGCACGTCGTCGCGCAAGCGCTCGATGACCTGCTCCGCTTGCGGCAGCGTACCGGCTGGCGTTATCGCGCGTGATATTCCGCCGTGCAGCTCGCTCAGATCGCCCCGGTCGCCACACACGCCGCTCAACATTTCCGCCGCCAGCAACTCGAGCCGTTCGCGCGTGTCGCCGCCATGCCGCCACGGCGCATCGCTCACCTGCTGCAACACATCGGGACGCGGGCCGTCCCACACCGCCGACCAATCCACGGACAGCGGATCGAACAGATGATCTATGCGCAGATCGCGCGCCAATGCGTCGATCAAGCCGGCCTTAGCGCCTTGCCCGTCGCCGACAGGAAAGCGCCCCAACGCCAGCAACGTGTCACGCCGTTGCACGCCGTCGGGCGATTGCCCGAACGTATGCAAGCCATCGCGAATCTGCGCTTCCTTCAGTTCGCACAGCCACGCGTCGACGCGCGTGAGCAGCGCGTCCTCGTCATCCTCGCCGCTCGGCTCCGCGAGACTCAGCTCCTCATGCAGCTTGTGCTCGACGATCGTCGCCAGAATGCTGCGCCGTAGCAGCTTCGAGCGGCGCGGATCGACCATCAGCGCTTCATAGTATTCGTCGACCTGACGCTCCAGATCCTGCAACGGCCCATAACTTTCGGCGCGCGTGAGCGGCGGCATCAGGTGATCGATGATGACCGCCTGGGCGCGCCGCTTGGCCTGGCTGCCCTCGCCCGGATCGTTGACGATGAACGGATACAGATGCGGCATTGGCCCGAGGATCAGATCGGGCCAGCATGCGTTGCTCAACGCGACGCTCTTGCCTGGCAGCCATTCGAGATTGCCGTGTTTGCCCACATGCACGACCGCGTCGATACCGAACTGGTGACGCAGCCAGAAATAGAACGCGAGGTACGCATGCGGCGGCACCAGATCGGCGTCGTGATAGCTCGCATAGTCGCCTTGCTCGCGCGAACGCGAAGGCTGGATGCCGACGAACACCTGCCCACACCGCCAGCCCGCGATCATGAAGCGGCCGCGCCGCAGCGTCGGATCCTGCTCGGGCGTGCCCCAGCGCGCATTCAGTGCTTGACGCGCGCCGGCCGGCAACGCGTTGAAATGCCCGAGATAGTCGTCGAGCGCGAGGCTTTGCAGCGCGGGCCGCAGATCGCGCATCACCGGATCGTTGGTTACGCCTTCCGTGAGCTTCTTCAGCAGCGCATCGCCATCGGCGGGCAATTCGTCCGCGAGACGATAGCCCTCGTCGCGCAGCATCGCCAGCATGCCGACCACCGACGCGGGCGTGTCGAGTCCCACGCCATTGCCGATGCGCCCTTCGCTCATCGGATAGTTGGCGAGAATCAGCGCGAGTTTTTTGTCCGCGTTATCGAGTGAACGCAGACGGCACCAGCGGCGGCTCAGTTCGGCGAGAAAGCCCACACGTTCAAGGTCCGGCTGATAACGCACCACGTCGACCTGGGTGTGCGCACAGCGATACGCGAGCCCCTTGAAACTGATCGCGCGCGTGATGATGCGCCCGTCCACCTCCGGCAGCGCGACATGCATGGCGATATCGCGCGAATTGAGGCCGTGGTTGTCCTTGAGCCAGTCGTCGCGATTGCCGCCGCTCAGGATCACCTGGAACACCGGCGCGTCGCCGGCCAGCGCGAGCGGCGCGGGGTCGTCGATCGCGGACGCGGCGAAGGCCGTCGTGTTCAACACCAGCGCGACCTCGTGTTGCGCGCATAGTGTCTGCACGACGTCGCGGCTCATCGCATCTTTCAGCGACGTGATCGCGATCGGCAACGGATTGAGGCCCTGCGCTTCGAGCGCGTCGATCAGCGCGTCGAACACCGCCGTGTTGGCCGCCTGCAGATGCGCCTTATAGAACAGGATCGCCGCGACCGGCGCGCCGGCTTGCCAGCGCGCCTGCCAGTCGGCGACGCTCGGCACGTCGTGCCGCGGATGATAGAGCGCGGCGGCCGGCAACGCGCGCGGCGGCGCAGGCTCGCGCGCCCAGCCGAACGCGCGGTGCGCGATGCAGCGCAAAAACGCCTCGGCGTTTTGCGGCCCGCCTTCACGCAGATAGCGCCAGAGCTGATGACACAGATCGGCGTCGGCGGTGCTGCGCGCGAGCAGGTTCGGATCTTCCTGCAAGTCGCCGGAAAACATCGCGAGCGTCTGCTGTTTACGCTCCGCCAGCGCGACCACCTGCTCGATCCCGTACGGCCAATACGCTTCACCGCCCAGGTGATCGACCACCACCACGCGCGCGTGCTGCAGCACATCCTCGAGATAGAAATCGACCGAGGCCGGTTGCCGCAGATACGTGACGTTCGCGAGCCGCACGCTGGGGAAGCCCTCCCCCAGCCGCGGAAAAACACTCGCGAGCAGCGACAGCGTGGTGTCGGCGGAACTGAGCACGACGATGTCGGCGGGCTGCTGATCGATACGGATCACGCCCTGCGTATCGTCGACGAAACCGCCCGGCGTCGTGCGCAGCAGATGCATGAGCGCTTACGCCTCGCTGGCCGCGGCGCTCGACGACACGACGCCGAGCGCCGCGTCGAACGCGCGTTGCAACGCGGCCTGGTCGAGGTCTTCGCCGATCAGCACGAAGCGGCTTTGGGTCCCTTCGCCGGGCTGCCAGCGCCGATCGAAATAGCTGTCGAAGCGCCGGCCCACCCCCTGGATCACGAGACGCATCGGTGCGCCCGGCAATGCAGCGAAGCCTTTCACGCGGTAAATCGTGTTCGCTTCGACGAGCGCTTGCAGCGCGGCGATCACCGCTTCGCGCGACGGCGCGCTCGCCTGCACCACCACCGAATCGAATTCATCATGGTGGTGATTGGCGTCCTCGGCGGAACCGTGATGATCGTGGCGCAAGTGGATCGTTTCCTCCGACGCCGCTTCGAGACCCAGCAGCGTATGGAGATCGAGCTGGCCCAGCTGCGCGCGCACGATCTTCACCTGCGGTGCAATCTCTTCGCGGATCACCGCTTCGACCGCGCCTTGCTGCGCGTCGTCGAGCAGGTCCGTCTTGTTCAGGATCACGAGGTCGGCCGCCGAGAGTTGATCTTCGAACAGTTCGTGCAGCGGCGACTCGTGATCGAGATTCGGATCGGCCTTGCGCTGCGCGTCGACGGCCACGGGGTTGTCGGCGAACTGGCCGCTGGCGGCAGCCGGGCCGTCGACGACCGTGACGACCGCATCGACGGTGAAGCTGTTCCTGATCTGCGGCCAGTTGAACGCCTGCACCAGCGGCTTGGGCAACGCGAGACCGGAGGTTTCGATCAGCACGTGATCGATCTGCTCGCGGCGCTCGACGAGCCTTTCCATCACGGGAAAGAACTCTTCCTGCACGGTGCAGCACAGGCAGCCGTTCGCGAGTTCATACAGTTGCCCTTCCGTTTCGACGCCGTTTTCATCGCAACCGACGCCGCAGCCTTTGAGGATTTCGCCGTCGATGCCGAGCTCGCCGAACTCGTTGACGATCACCGCAATGCGCTTGCCGCCCGCATGCTGAAGAATATGCCGCAGCAGCGTGGTCTTGCCGCTGCCGAGAAAGCCCGTGACGATGGTGACGGGGATCTTGCGCATTTGAGTTTGCATTGTGAGGTCCATCCGTAGGCGTTGCACGGGGCCGTCGGTACGTTCGCGCGTCTGTCTGCATGGCCCGGCCGGGCGCACACGCACGAGGCGCACGCGCTGCCGAAGCCGGCTCGATCACAACACACGGGGACGAACGGCGGCGTTGCCGCGACAACAGTAAACAGAAAGCGGGTGTGAGGTCATGAACGCACCGTCGCATCCCCGCGACGGGCGTCCTGCGTATTCTGGCCGGTATCCGGGCTGGCGAAAGCGCCGCTTCCCCTTCCCGGACGAGTGATTTCTCGCCCAGTGGTGATATGCCGACGCGGCCTTGCGCGTGGACATCGAAGCCGGCTCCGCAGCGTCGGTCAATCCAGCCGACGCCACTTTTCGCTTACCGTTGCGGGGGCAGCACAGGTTGACCCGGTCCAATGCAGGCGGGCACCCTGTTTCCCGTTTAACTGCATGCGCACGAGCGCGCACACGAGCACCAAAGTGCGTGCGAGTGTAGGCCCGCGGCCCCGCGCAGTCAAGGAAACGCCGGCCGCAGGCGCTTATCGGACCGGGTGCCATGTGCTAACGTATGCGCGCGTTTGGTACCCGCACATGCGTTCGCGTGTGCAGTTAAGCGGGAAACAGGCAGCGCGTCATGTGCTCAACCTGTGCTGCCCCCGCAACCGGCATTTTACGTGAGAACCCCTATCGGAAGCCTTGTCAGGCAAGGGTTGCAGCCAGATGTGTTGGAGCCCTGTGGGGCGACTGCCTTGCCGTGGGGAGCGAGTGGGGAAGTTGCGGGATGTTTGCGGAAAGAACCCCAGCCGTCTGGGGAAATTCGTAAGGACCACTTGTCATTGGCGGCGGTTATGAGGCTGGGTCACCGGACACGCGCGAACGACACAGCGGGAACGCACTCACTCGTCATCATCTACCCGGCGAGGCCAGTTGACGGACGGCGGACGATTTTCCGGTTTCACAATTACCGGACGCAAGACAACTCCCGGACTCTTCTCGGCTTCGACAACATCGGCATTTGCATTTCAGATTCGTCCGACTCTTAAAAAGGGGACGAAGCAGTAGCCTCTTGGTCAATTGTCCAGGAGGAAATTTAGCGAATGCCAACGAATCAAATCAGCGTCGCCGTGAGCCTGTGATGGTCACCAGGAATTGTTCACGATGTCGTCTGACCAGACAGACCGCGCGTCTGTCGAAAAACTGTGCGATTTTGCTCGGCCTCCTCACGCTACTGTCTGGCAGCGTGCCAACGTATGCGGCAGGCCTGCTGCAACTGGCCGACGACGCATTCGCCAACGACGCCAAACTTGCGAGCGCCGAAGCGGCCTATCGGGCAGGACTTGAAAAGGAACCCGAGGCGCGCGGCGCGCTGCTGCCTCATCTCTCCTTCACGGAATCCACATTCAGGAACACCGTCAATGTCCCCGGCCAGCCTGCGGCCGGCTATTCGACGGTCGGGTCAACGCTGTCGCTGAACCAGTCTGTTTTCAAGTGGGACGACTGGCAAATCTATCAGCAAAGCACCCTATCCGTGATGGCGTCCGGCCTCGCCTTCGCAAGTGCAAAACAGGATGCGACACTTCGTGTGTCGCAGGCATACTTCGACGCGCTGGGCGCAAAGGACACTTTCCTGCTGGCCCAGGAGCATCAGCGTTCAGTCGCCGAACAACTGGCGCTCACACGACGAACATTCTCGCTAGGCGCTGCCACCGTCGTTGACCTTGATGAAGGACAGGCAGCCGCGGACGCTGCCGTGGCTGACCTTGCACATGCACAAGGCGACCTCGCGACCCGATACGCCGCCCTGCAAAAGATAGTGGGGCATCCTGTCGATGGCCTGGACCCACTCAATGACGATGCGGCGTTATCGCTTTCCATACCTCAGCCAGTTGAGAACTGGGTGTCGGATGCCGAAACGTCAGGGCTGGACGTCAGACAGCAGCAGATCGCCCTTGAGATTGCACGACGCGAAGTCTCGAAGGTCAATGTGGGATTCATGCCGAGCATATCGATTGTCGGCAATGTCAGTCACGGTAATGCGGCATTCATCAACGGACAGACAAACTTCAATACCGGCGCGAACCGGGCAACGTCCGGCGAAGTGGGAATTCAGATCAGCATTCCCCTGTTCGACGGATTCTCCACGACGAGCAGAAAGCGCGAGGCGCTCGCACTGCGCGACAAGGCAGACCACGATCTTGAAGACGCGCGCCGTTCGGCTGCGCTGGAAGCACAACAGGCGTTCTTTGGTGTACGTGATGGACTGGCGCAGGTTTCCGCGCTTCGCACCGCGCAGCGGTCGGCTGAGACCGCCCTGCGTTCGAATCGCAAGGGCTTCAAGGTGGGTGTGCGGATCAATGCAGATGTCCTGAATGCCGAGGACAAACTGTTCAGCACCCGGCGCGATCTTTCAAAAGCGCGCTACGACACGCTGATGCAATTTCTCCATCTCAAGGCAAGCGTGGCCCAGCTCGACGGCACGACGCTCGCGCAACTCGTCGGCAGCAGCGACGGACAACCCGACCAGCCAAACAAATAAAAAGACCTTCATGTTTCATGCAATCAAGCGACACGCGTGGTTTGCCGCGCTGTTCGGTGTTGCCAGCAATCTGCTGGTTCTCGCCCCCACGTTGTACCTCTTACAGGTCTATGACCGCGTGTTGCCAAGCCGAAGCCTGGAAACACTCGCCATGCTGATGGTCTTTATGGTCATCGCATTGCTGATGATGCTGGCCGTCGATGTGGTGCGCAGTCGCCTGTTGAGCGACCTCGGCCGGCAGCTTGCTGACCGCCTTGACCGGCTCTCACTGGCCGCGCGAATCGAAGCGCATGCGCGGCGCGTTCAATCGCTCGACGTTGCAACGGCGCAGGACGTCGCTGCATTGCGGGCTTTCCTCTCCGGATCAGGGATCACGGCGTTTCTGGATATGCCGTGGCTTGTCGTTTATCTCGTTCTCATGTTCCTGTTTCACTGGTCGCTTGGCCTGATTGCGATTGCGAGCGCGGTGCTGCTTGTGAGCGTGGCGCTGCTCAATGACCGGCTGACGAAAAACACCGTGCGCGCCTACACCGCACATCAGCGCGAGACAGACCAGCTATACACACAGATCAACCGTAACGCGGAAATCGTGACGGCGCTCGGCATGAATACGGCCGTGCTCGATGCGTGGTCGTCGCGTCGGCGCATCGATCTCGACGCGCAGGCGCAAGCGGCCGACACTTCAGCCCTTAGCCGGAACATCAGCAAGACGCTACGTCAGGCGATTCAGGTCGTGATGATGGCGGCCGGTGCATGGCTAGTCATTAACCAGATTGCGACGGGCGGCGTCATGCTCGCCACCACCATCCTGTTAGGCAAGGCGCTCGCGCCAGTCGAGCATATGCTTGGGAGCTGGAAGCAGTTTATTGAGGTGCGTCAAAGCTGGAAGCGGCTCGACGCGCTCTATCGTCGCCCACCGGTAACGCGACCAGTTGAATTGCCGCGACCTCAGGGACGGCTCACGGTCGAGTCACTAACGTTCAACAGTCGCGGCGTGGGTGATCCGCGTGGGCGCATGTTACTCAGGGGTATTCATTTCGCGCTGACTCCGGGGCAACTTCTGGTGATCGTCGGTTCAAGCGCGTCTGGAAAGTCAACGCTCTTGCGGTTGCTTGCCGGCTTGTGGGCACCACAGTCGGGCACGGTTCGCCTTGACGGTGCTGATATCGCGCAGTGGCCGCGTGAATCACTCAGTCGCTTTCTCGGTTACGTGCCTCAGGACGTGGAACTGTTCTCCGGGACGGTTGCAGGCAACATCGCCCGCGACCCCGATCTGGCGAAAGCGGACGCGGGCGCTATCGTTCGTGCGGCGCAGCGGGCGCGCGTTCACGAGTTGATCCTTACCTTGCCAAATGGCTACGAAACGCAGATTGGCGAGGCGGGAGAGACCTTGTCAGGCGGCCAGCGCCAAGCCGTTGCCCTCGCCCGCGCGCTCTATGGCGAACCCCGGCTTGTGCTTCTTGACGAGCCGAATGCCAATCTCGATACCGACGGCGAACGGCTATTGAACAATGCCGTGCTGCAACTGAAGCGGGACGGCGTGACGGTCGTCGTGGTGAGTCACCGGCAGACCGTCCTGTCGATTGCCGACCGCGTACTGGTGATGCGCGGCGGCCAGATGGAGTGTTTCGGAACCCGCGAGCAGGTCGAAGCGTGGATGCGATCACGCACAAATCCGGCTGGACCACCTGCCGACAGGCCGCAACTCCGAAAGGCTCCGACGTCATGAAACTAGGAACAGCTATCCAGACCGTTTGCGCCAGACTGACGCACCCTTTTACCAATGTGTCCGACCTTCATCCGTTCGACGATGGCCCGCGCTTGCCGCGCAGGACGATTACGGCTGGTTGCATTGTGCTGGTCGTGGGAATGGGCGCACTCGGTCTGTGGGCCACGCTTGCGCCGCTATCCGGTGCGGTCGTCGCCGAAGGCGTCGTGCGGGACGATGGTGAACGCAAGACCGTCCTGCATCAGGAAGGCGGCATTATCAAGGCGATCCATGTGAAAGACGGTGATCGCGTCAAGGCTGGCGACCTGCTGATAACGCTGGACAACGTGCGCCCCGGCGCGGAAGTGGCCGCATTGCAGTCGCAACTGGATGACGACGAAGCGAAAGCGGCACGGCTCACCGCCGAGCGCGATATGAAAAACGCCGTCACGTTTCCGGCCCGCTTTACGGACAACTCCTTGAAGCAGGGTATTGCAGAGTTGATGCAGCGGGAAAAGACGCTATTCGACTCCGAGCGCAAGGCGCTGGCAGACCAGCTGGCGTTGCTTCATGAACAGGCGGCACAGACGCGTCAGGAGATTACCGCTGTCAGTGCACTCGTGAACACCAGTGAACAAAGCCTGGGCATTTCAAGGCAGGAATTGCAGGTCAACCAACAGCTACGCAGCGAGGGTTACGTCACCGAGACCAAGATGATGGAATTGCGTCGCGCTGCGGCCGACTATCAGTCGCGTCAACAGTCGGATGCGGCGGAACTGATTCGCGCAAGGCAGAAGCAGACCGATCTCGATCTGAAGATTGCCACGTTGCGCAACGACTATGTGAAATCAGCCGATGGTCAGTTGAAGGACACCACGGCGAAAATCTTGCAGATTACGGAGCAATTGCGCCCCGCACAGGACACCGATGCACGTACACGCATCACGGCACCGGTAGCTGGCGAGGTCGTGGGGCTTCGGCTGCATACGCTTGGCGCGGCTATCGGTCCACGCGAGCCGATCCTCGATCTGGTGCCAACAGACGCGCCGCTGATTATCGAAGCGAAGATCAAGCCCGACAACGTGCGGGAGATCATCCCGAACAGTCATGCCGATGTGAGGCTGACTGCGTATAACCCGCGTACCTCGCCAGTGCTGGAAGGCACGGTGACCTATCTGTCCGCCGATTCGCTGAATGACAAGGAGACGCGACAGCCGTTCTATCTGGCGCATATCGAGATTCCGCCCGATGCGGTGGCCCGTGCAAACCGGATCGCGAAAGAACCGATAGTGCTTGGGCCGGGGCTGCATGCGCAGGTCTTTATTAAAACCCGGCCGCGCAGCGCGTTCGATTACCTGTTCGAGCCGGTATGGGATGGTATTCAGAAATCAATGCGGGACTGAAAAATAGAAACATATGAAATACAAAAAAACTGCTTTTTCAATTGTACTTGCCAGCTTATTGGTCGTTGCCTGCATCCACGTGTCGGGCACAAACAGAAAGATTGATCCCAATTCGCCGACATTCGGCAAACTGAATGGTATGCCGATGGCTGTTCCGGTGAAATACCAGTTCTTCCCCATTGAGTACGAGGGTGATGATATCTGGAATGCCGAATGGCTGAGGAAGAATCGCAATCGCGTCCCGACACCCGACATGAAGATTCGTACCTTTTCATTACTGCTGCATCTCCCGGACTATGCGCCGTTCAATTCTGAAAATGGAGATAGCTGGCATCATCAGAAAAACCGTTACGGGTTCAATCAGGACTGGATTACGGTTGGCATTATGTGGAATAACAACAGGGGGAAAATACATGAAAAAGGCTGGTTCAAGCATTACATTGACGACGTCAGGGAAAGCAATGTCAAATTTTCTTCAGCCGCATCTCACTATGAAATCGCACAAAATATTTACGGTCTCCACCATGAAGTGATGGTCGGGGCTTCCTCAAATGATCGCCAATTTTCCTGGCAATCAATGCATAAAGATTTTTACGCTGATATTCAAGACCAGTCGGCCAAAATTGAATGTGAACAAATGGTCGTTCCGCCCTATGTGCCGACAACCTGCGAACAAACATTCATCATTCCGGAATTGGATTCCTTTGTCGATATAAAGTACAACCCACAACACCTAAAAGATTGGAGGCAAATACAAAAACAAGTAACTTCGATGGTAAAAACATTTGCATCCTCGGGTATTTATTAAAACGCGGTCGCGTAGCGCTTTAGGTTAACTGTTCGAGCCGGTATGGGATGGCATTAAGAAATCAATGCGGGATTAAAAGAACCTAAATTTATGAAATACAGAAAGACAGTCCTCTGTATCGTGCTTACCTGCGCACTGGTCGCCGCCTGCATTCACGCGTCGGGGACAAAAAAAAAGATTTGATCCTGATGCCATGGCACTCGGCAATCTGAACGGAATAACGATGGCCATTCCGGCAAAATATCGGTTCTTTCCCGTCGTGTATGAAGGGGACGATATCTGGAATGCCCAGTGGCTTGAAAAAAATCGCGATCGCATCGCGACACCGGCCATGAAAATCAGTAGTTTTGGGGTGCTCTTGCATATGCCGGATTACGCACCTCGCAGCGGTGAGAATCTGGACAGTTGGTTTCACGAGAAAAACCGCTATGGATTCAATCAGGACTGGATCTTGATCGGCATTCGATCGAATAACCATGAGGCGAAAATCGGGGAAAAAGGCTGGCTCAGGCATTACATCCATCGGGTGAAGGAAAGCAATTCGAGCTATCCAGCAGCCGCGTGGCACTACGAGATTACGGACCAAAATATATATGGCTTGCGGCATGAGGAGCTGGTTGGCTCGACGCCAAATGAAGCCAGTTTTATTGCTCAGTCAGGCCATAAGGACCTTTACACCGACACGTCTGAGTGGACCACAAAAATCGAATGCCATCGGATGATTGCGCCCCCATATGTACCAACCCAATGCACACAAATCTTTGTCATGCCAGATCTGGATTCCTTCATCGAGATGACATACAACCCGCAACATCTCAAAGATTGGAGGGAAATGCAAAAACAAGTAACTTCGATTGTAAAAACATTTGCATGCACGGATTTTTATTAAAACGCGGTCGCGTAGCGCTTCAGGTTACTGTTTGAGCCGGTGTGGGATGGCATCCAGAAATCAATGTGGGACTAAAGGAGTGGAAATGCGAAACATCACCATTACTGCCATTGCAACCCCTTTCGTTTGCGCTTCAAGTGTTGGCTGCGCACAGTTGTCTGCGGAACAAGATGAACTTGCGCATGTTCACTGGCTTTACGGGATAAAAGAAATTGTCCGGACGGGAGATTTTTCTGATTATAAAAATGTTGCGAGCAAATTAAATTTAACTTTGGAAATCCAACCCCCGTCGCAGGTTAAAGATTTGAAGGATGTAATCACGGGCGAGGATTTTGAAGTGGAAACGGTTCCACGCGTCAATAGTTCCTTGCGTCAGAAAATTAGATTTCGCTATGGCATCTATGTGCCCAACGATCAATCCTATCGCAGAGTCATCATTTTAGTGCGCAATATTGCTTTGCATGAGTGCATCACGGAATCTGAGTTATTCAAAGAATTCGGCTACGTCAGAAGAACAACATATGCCCACGCGCCCGTTTACAGTGTTAATTACCACTTCAAAGGGGCTAATGATATCGAGTTAATTTTCCGATTTGATGGCCTCGATGCGAAATGCACAAATGAAATAAACATTTTCCAAGTTTGAGCCGGTATGGGATGGCATTCAAAAATCAATGCGAGACTGGGAATTCATTCAACCAAAAAATTTCACGAAAAATTTATGTTTAGAAAGCTCATTAACATCATCGCCTCGACTGGTTTCGCGGGGTTTATCGCAGCCTGCGCAATTGTTTCCGATAATGGGGAAAAAATAAATTTTGGGCCGATTAGAAATGGTGGCGACGCGGCGGGCAAATGCGCGATCGATAGAAAACCACTTGATAGCTTCCGGCCTAAACGAGGAATTATCGAAGGAAGCAGTTCCTTCTTAACTCCGGCGTGGGACATGTACGTAGTCGATCTGGATGCCGGAAAGCTTTCAAAAGTTGAAAGCGTTTGGACTTTCGAATCGGGAAAACCAGTAAGCAAACCGGCTAAGGCTGAGTCGATAACCCTAAATTTTGAAGAACTGCAATCCGTTGTTGCGCCAGCTAATGCCATGTGGGCGAGTCCCGAAAAAAACCCGAGTCTATCGGCTACTGATGTCGCCTGGCACATCGAACTTGTTGATGGGGCCGAGAAGCGCTGCGAAACCGGTTTAGGGCGAGCAGCGGGAAACGGTGATTTGCTGAGCAAAGCTATTTATAGGATTTGGAAATCTCACAAAAATACAAGATGAAAATCGCAACATGCTGAAAAGTATTCACCAGAAATCTCATGGGAGGGGAATCTATGACCTGATCGGGCGTAGTGACAATTATCCTTGGTACTAATAGCGTAAACGTAATTTTTCTAGGATTTATATATGGCAAATTCCACCACCCTTACCGGCAATGAAGCCTTTTGGGGCAATGTCAAAATCACGCCACAAGCCCTCGCGCTCATTAACAAAAGCCCAACCTTGGTGGCTGAGCTGCAAGCCTATGGAGCTGCGGTCATCGCCGGAACGATGGGAGCGATGCAGCAGGGAACGACCGGAGCTATCGCATTTGAGCCTAATGGCGTGGTTTTCGCAAACAACTATCAGAGTTGGACGCCAGAAATCCTAGTCGGAAACCTTGCCCACGAAATCGGTCACTTCATGAATGCCGGAGCCGATGCCGCATTTCGCGCCGAATACACCGTTAGTCCGGGTGATCCAAATGCGTACGGACTTAACGCGATGATCGGATTACATCAAGAAGGCGAGGCCGCCTACAACAATTGGGTCGTTCAAAACGAAATCAAAAGTAACGGCGGCTCGCAAATCTATCTTGCGGGACAGTGGGCCACAGATTCAAACGGCAATACTTTAAGCACAGGACTGCAAGAACTTCTCGACAAACAACACGCGCTCGATTTAACTGGAGGTGTCGCGAGCAGCGCGGATAAGCAATGGATGATTGAAGACGCGATGGGGGTATTTGCGACCATTCCCAACAGCGTCTCCGGGGAGAACTACTTTACCTATTACGGCGAAGCCAACGGCGCTAAACCTCCAGCTCCGGGAGACCTAACAGGCGCTACGTTTGGTGATGCAAACGGAACCGGAAATATCGGGTCCATCCGTGAAACATTTTCCTCCGGCGATTCTGCGACACAATACTTTAGCGGATCAACCATTACCTCCTCTGTGACCACAGATCAGTTCGGCAACGTTCTGACTCAAACTGTTTATAGCCATAACGCTGATGGCAGCTACGTTGCCAATATTTACGATGCCCACGGCGATCCGACAGGCCAGGAGCAGTTTCATAGCGACGGTTCCGAGACTGCCGTTCAGTTCAATAGGGACGGCTCGCAAAACGCAACTGTTTATGACTCTCACGGCAATAAGTCGGAGTATGCGAGTTTCGGCACCAACGGCAAGATCACGCAGGATATTCTCTATGACGCCACGACCGGCCGCGAGACGCAGGAAATCGACTGGAACGCGGACGGTAGCTGGACCACTCACCTGTTAAACGCCAATGGCTCGGAGAACGCAATCGCGTACGATGCAGCCGGCCGCGAAACCGAGTACGCAACGTTCGGCACTAACGGCAAGATCACGCAGGATACCTTCTATGACGTCGCGACTGGCCGCGCGACAGAGCGGGATGACTACAACGCGGATGGCAGCGCGGTGGCGAACCTGTTCCATGCCGATGGCTCGCAGGACCAGGTTTACTTCAACGCTGCGGGTCACCAGACGGAACAGGCAAGTTTCGGCACCAACGGCAAGATCACCCAGGATATTCTCTATGACGCCGCGACCGGCCGCGAGACACAGGAAAGGGACTGGAGCGCGGACGGCAGTTCAGTTGCGCACCTGTACAACAGCAACGGCACGCAGAACGCAATCGCGTACGATGCAGCCGGCCGCGAAACCGAGTACGCAACGTTCGGCACCAACGGCAAGCTCACGCAGGATACCTTCTATGACGTCGCGACTGGCCGCGCGACAGAGCGGGATGACTACAACGCGGATGGCAGCGCGGTGGCGAACCTGTTCCATGCCGATGGCTCGCAGGACCAGGTTTACTTCAACGCTGCGGGTCACCAGACGGAACAGGCAAGTTTCGGCACCAACGGCAAGATCACCCAGGATATTCTCTATGACGCCGCGACCGGCCGCGAGACACAGGAAAGGGACTGGAGCGCGGACGGCAGTTCAGTTGCGCACCTGTACAACAGCAACGGCACGCAGAACGCAATCGCGTACGATGCAGCCGGCCGCGAAACCGAGTACGCAACGTTCGGCACCAACGGCAAGCTCACGCAGGATACCTTCTATGACGCTACGACCGGCCGCGCGACAGAGCAAGACGACTACAACGCGGACGGTAGCGGGACCGCGCATATCTTCAACGCGGACGGCACGCAGAATTCCGCCATGTTTGATCCGTCTGGACATGTCTCCGAATACGCAACGTTTGCAGCGAACGGCGCGCTGACTTCGGATGCCTTTTTCGACAAGAACGGCCGGGAGACCGAACTAATCGAGTTTTCAGGCAATCAGCAGATTGTCCACCTGTTAAATGCCGACAATTCGCAGACGGCGATTGTCTACAACGGCAATGGTCAGGAAGTCGAATACGCAAGTTTCAATACGAGTGGCCAGAAGACCGATGACTGGTTCTGGGACGGGCCATCGGGCCGGCTGATCGAATACGATCAGTACGGCAGCAACGGCAGCATGACCGCGCATCAGTTCAACGCCAATGGTACGCAGGACGCCATCATCTTCAATGGCAATGGTCAGGAAATGGAGTACGACTCTTACGACACCAACGGCAACCTGACGGGATTCACGCAGTTCACCTATGGCGTGGGCGGCGGTTATAACGCGGTCGCATATGGTCCGACCGGATATGAGACAGGATGGGCCGACTACGGCAGCAATAACATGCTTGTCTCGTCGGGTGGCAACCAGTACAACTTCACCCTGGACGACAGTTACGACAGCGGAAGTGACGACTACGACTTCGGATGGTTTGACGACATGTCCTACTCGAACGAATACGGGTTTTACATTTAGCTGTATTTATTAGTAGTCCGTTGTAAGTAACATCCTACATCCGGTCTATTTTGTAGTACGAGGTTCATTGCAATGGAAAGCAAAAAAGGCGCGATGGAAATCGCGCCTTTTTCATCAGGACAACGGGTGTCGCGTATCGGTCAGTGGGGGGGTCGCTGACCTTGAATCTGCTTTCGCGCGGGACGGTCGGCGCGGCGCGACTCTATCGACTGCATCGCTTTCTGAAGCGCTTCACACAGCATCGGACAGCAGGCTAGCCGTATCACGGGCCGTGATACGGCTGTGCGCCACGCCCTTGGCATCGAGCGCGATGACCTGGAACAGTTCACTATCGCACTCGTTGCTCCGCTGATCCGCCTCGCCCGTATCGACCAGCAGTTGCAGCAACGTCCGCTGTTTCGCCCTTTCTTCGTTCGTTACAGCGGGGCTCCAGCATACGGACGCCGCGAGCGTGACCAGCTTGTCGAGTTGTTCTCTCTGCCGGTCGCACAGACGGAAAGCCGCGAGCGCGAGCTTTTCGTATTGAAGGGCATCAACGGCCGGGCGCGAGGTGCATTGCGAATGCTTGCTGGCATCGGTCATGTGCGATTACCTTATCAGCGTTTTCTGGATCGCCCGACACTCGCCTGGTAGGCGGATCGAGTCAAGCAGTTCTCGTGTGATGACGATGCGTTGCATAATGCTGTTCCTTCTGGTCGCCTTGCGGGAGCCCCATGGGAAACCGTGGGAAACCGCGGGGCGTTGCCATACGTTGCATTGCGGTGCCATACGCTGATAACCCTTTGATTTAAAAAGATATACGTTGTTATATGTCACCCATGCGCGGTATGCTAATTACCCCCAACGGTAAGCGACCTGCGGCGCGCTGTTCGATCAGCCCTGCCGCGCATGCGTATTTTCGATGCCACTGTCCGGCGAATACTGCACGGGAAGGCAAAGCGCATGAGGCCGCCAGCCCGGATACCGGCCAGACACAGAGGCGGCGCACGTCACGCCGCCAGCCGCCGGAATCCGCGAGGGACGGATATGAAGGCGCTGAAGCACGACGTGACGCGTCCATTCGCGTATTCCGTATGAGCCGTACTCTCGCTGGATTCGCCAAGAACCAGCCGCGTTTTCACCGAGCCCGAATCCGTTGCACCGCATGATTTCAATCTCCGCCATGGGACACCGCTGCCCGCTTCCCCCCTTCCCGCCGGTTACGACATGGCGCGCGTCGTGCCCGCCGCGATGAGCCGCGCGTGGCTGATCGGCGCGGGCCCCGGCGACGTCGAACTGATGACGCTGAAGGCCACCCGCGCGCTGGCGCAAGCCGACGTGGTGCTGGTCGACGACCTGGTCAATCCCGACGTGCTGCAATTCGCACGCGATGACGCGCTGGTCGTGTACGTGGGCAAACGCGGCGGGCATCCGTCCACGCCGCAAGCCGGCATCGTCGCGCAGATGCTCGGGCACGCGCGGGCCGGACGCAGTGTGGCGCGGCTCAAAGGCGGCGATCCGTTCGTGTTCGGCCGCGGCGGCGAGGAACAGCAGGCGCTGCATGAAGCGGGCATCGAGGTCGAAGTGATCAACGGCATCACGGCGGGGATTGCCGCGCCCGCGGCAATCGGCATCCCGGTCACACATCGCGATTACGCACAGGGCGTCGTGTTCGTCACGGGACACGGCGCGGGCAGCGGCGAGCCGGATTGGGCCGTACTCGTCGCTACACGGATGACGCTGGTGATTTATATGGGCATGCGGCGCCTGAACGAGATCGCCGCCGCGCTGCTCGCGGCCGGCATGCGCGCCGACACGCCGTGCGCGGCGATCGAGTCGGCTACGCGTGCCGAACAGCGTCACGTGCTGGCGCGGCTCGGCGGATTCGTGGATGCTGTCGCCCACGCGGGGCTTGGCTCGCCAGCGATTGTGGTGATTGGCGGGGTGGCGTCGCTGGCGCTGGCTCGTATGGCGGCGGAGACGGACATGGCTCATGCGGCGGCGGCTGCTCGCAGGGGCGGCTCCGACGCTCAGGGCGATTCTGTTGCTGGTGCCGCTACCGCCGCGGCCTCGACTCCCGGAACGGACCCCCAATGAAAACGCTGAGCGTCGGCATTGGTTGCCGCCGGAACACCTCGCCCGCGCAGATCGAAGCGGCCGTGCGCGCCGCGCTCGGCCCACATGCAATCGAACGGATTCGTGCGATCGCTTCAGTCGACACCAAAGCTGACGAGCCGGGTCTGCTCGAATTCTGTGCGCGTCACGCGCTGCCGTTGCTGCTCTTCAGCCGTGAGCAGATCGCGGCAATCACCGTTGCGACACCGTCGGACGCCGTGCGCGAGCATCTCGGCGTGGACGGCGTCTGCGAACCGTGCGCGCTGCTAGCGGCGTCGTGTGAGCCTGCCGCGCTTGTAGCGGCGACTGTGCGTGGCGCATGCGCGGCGCACACCGCACCGGACGCAATACCGCCTGCCGCTCCTGCTACGTCCGCCGCACGTGCCGTACCCATTGCACCGACTGCTCCCACCGCCCGCCTCCTCGTCTCCAAAACGCACCACGGTGACGTCACCGTGGCAATCGCCACGGCCGCAACCGCCGCCAGCGTCGAACCACCCGACCACGCCCCTCACCGACAGGACCTTCGATGAAGACCGACCCCGAATCGCATCAACGCATGACCGAGCGCCGACGCGAAGGCCACGAGAAGAAGCAGGCCAACGCGACCGTCGAAAAAGGCCTGCTGATCGTCAACACCGGCACCGGCAAAGGCAAGACCACCGCCGCGTTCGGCATGGCCGTGCGGGTGCTCGGACACGGCATGCGCCTCGGCGTCGTGCAGTTCATCAAAGGCGCGCTGCATACGTCGGAGCGCGATTTCCTCGGCGCGATCGCGAACTGCGATTTCGTCACGATGGGCGACGGCTACACCTGGAACACGCAGAACCGCGACGCCGACATTGCCACCGCCCGCAAGGGCTGGGACGAAGCGCGCCGGATGATCGAAAGCGGCGACTACCAGATGGTGATCCTCGACGAGTTGAACACCGTGCTGAAGTACGAATACCTGCCGCTCGACGAAGTACTGTCGGTGCTGAATGCGCGCCCCGCGATGCTGCACGTGGTGGTCACCGGCCGCCACGCACCGGACGCGCTGATCGAGGCCGCCGACCTCGTCACCGAAATGCGCATCGTCAAGCATCCGTATCGTGAGCAAGGCGTGAAAGCGCAGCGCGGCGTGGAGTTCTGAGCGATGTCCGAGCGGCTCGACGGCACTTCATCAGGAGCGGCCCAACAGGGCGATGCCTGCGCTTCGCACGGGGCGCCCTCCCAGGGAACGTCTACCGGGGCGTCCGCTCAGGAGACTTACTCCGGAGCGCGCCCGAAGGAGAGTTCCTCGCGCGCCTGCCCCGCACTCTTCATCAGCGCTCCCGCTTCGGGCCAGGGCAAAACCACGATCACTGCCGGTCTCGCGCGCTATCACCAACGCTTGGGACGGCGCGTACGCGTGTTCAAAACCGGCCCGGACTTTCTCGATCCGATGATCCTCGCGCGCGCGAGCGGCGCACCGGTTCTGTCGCTCGACCTGTGGATGGTTGGCGAAGCCGCGTGCCGCAATCTGCTCGCCCAGGCGGCGGCCGAAGCCGATCTGATCCTGATCGAGGGCGTGATGGGTCTGTTCGACGGCACGCCGAGCAGCGCCGATCTCGCAACGGTCTTCGGCGTGCCGGTGCTCGCAGTGATTTCCGCGAAGGCGATGGCGCAGACCTTCGGCGCGGTCGCCTTCGGCCTCGCGCACTTTCGCCCGCAGGTACCGTTTCATGGCGTGCTCGCGAATCGCGTCGGTTCGGCGCGGCACGCGCAGATGCTCCAAGAGGCATTGCCCGCCGGGCTGCGCTGGTGCGGATATATCGCAGCCAGCGATGAAATCGCATTGCCCGACCGCCACCTCGGGCTGCACCAGGCCGCCGAGATCGACGATCTGGACGCGCGTCTGAACCACGTCGCCGACACGCTCGCCCAGACCGCGCTCAGCGCCTTGCCGCCGCCGGTCGACTTCGGCGCGCCGGTGCCGCAAGCGTTGCCGCGTCTGCTCGACGGGAAGCGCATCGCGATTGCCCGCGACGCCGCGTTCTCGTTCATCTATCCGGCCAACGTCGCGCTGCTGGAAGCGCTCGGCGCGCGGCTCGACTACTTCTCGCCGCTCGCCGACGAGGTCTTGCCCGACGACGCCCACGCGCTCTATCTGCCCGGCGGTTACCCGGAACTGCACGCCGCGACGCTCGCCGCCAGCACACGCAGCGCCGCGTCGATCCGCGCGCACGCGGCGGCGGGCAAACCGCTGGTGGCCGAATGCGGCGGCATGCTCTACCTGCTCGAGCGGCTGACCGACACGCACTGCGTCACCACGCCGATGCTCGGCCTGCTGCCCGGCCATGCGACGATGCAAACCCGCTTCACCGCGCTCGGCATGCAGCAGATCGACGGCCTGCATGGGCCGCTGACCGGTCACACGTTTCACTATTCGAAGCTGATCAGCCCCCTCACGCCACTGCGCTTGGCCACCCGGCCGAACGGCGACGGCCCCGGCGAGGCTATCTATCGCGCGGGCTCGATCGTGGCGACCTACATGCACGCTTACTGGCCCTCCAACCCGGCCTTCACGGCCGCCCTGTTCCATGGCGAAGCCTTTTAACGACTCCGAGCGCGACGCCGTCTATCGCGCGATTTACGAACGCCGCGACATGCGCCACTTCGTGCGCGATCCGGTCGATCCCGCCGTGCTCGCGCGTCTGCTCGACGCGGCGCATCACGCGCCGAGCGTCGGCTTCATGCAGCCGTGGCGAATCATGCGGATCACCGATTCCGCGCTGCGCACCGCCTTGCATGCGACGGTCGAAAGCGAACGGCTCGCCACCGCCGACGCGCTCGGCAAGCGCCGCGAAGAGTTCATGAAGCTGAAAGTGGAAGGCATGCTGGAGTGCGGCGAACTGCTGGTGATCGCGCTGATGGACGGGCGCGAACGCCATATCTTCGGGCGCCGCACGTTACCGGAGATGGATCTGGCATCGGTGGCGTGCGCGATCCAGAACATGTGGCTCGCCGCGCGCGCCGAAGGGCTCGGCATGGGCTGGGTGTCGCTGTTCGACGTCGACGCGGTTCGTACGCTGCTGCACATGCCCGAGGGCGCGCGGCCGGTTGCGATACTGTGCCTCGGTCATGTCGACCAGTTCTACAGCGAGCCGATGCTGGAAACGGAGCGCTGGGCGACGCGCCTGCCGCTCGCCGATTGCGTGTTCGACAACCGCTGGCCGCAAGCCGACGCGCCGCCGCAATAACGCGCCCGTTACTGCGCCAGCGGCTTCACCGAAATCACGACCGGCACGCCGCGCGCCTTGTCCTGCCGGAGCTTGACACGCCAGTCGGACGCATCGAATGGAAACTTCGCCAGCGCGCTTTTCACGAGCACCGGCATGGCGTGCAGCGCGTTCGCATCGCGATCGGCGATCACCGCGCGAACCTTGTAGCGCTCTTCGCCGCTCGTGCGCTCGAAAAAGCGCAGCGTCAGCGAATGCCGGTAAGCGGTGCCGCCGAACAGTGCGAACGGCGCGTCGGCTTTGGCGCAGTCGCTCGGCGCGCAATCCTTGCCGCCGACGCCGACCGTGGCCGGCCGCGTGTCGTACGCAATCGACAGCAGATAATGCGCGGCGTTGCCCGTCGCGGCGGCGAAGCCGCGTTTGGCCAGTTCGTCGCGCAGCAGCGCCTCGAATTGCGGATGATCGGCGCTGGCATCCTGCGACGGCATGCGCGTGATCGTATAAGTCGGCTCGCCCGGCAGCCCCGCCGCCGGATTCGCGCTGTGCACGTCTGCATTCAGCCCCGCGCATCCGCAGAGGCTCACCGCGGCCAGCGCGGCACACATCAGAGTGGTTGTGTCCATCTTCTCTTCCGAACATTGCGTGTTGGTCCGTCATGAACGTGACGTGACGGATGCGTCGAGCTGCGCGTCGTCGAGCGCCGGCAGCCAGATCGTAAAAGCCGTACCCTCGCCCGGCGCGCTGATCACGTCGACGTCGCCGCCATGGCGCGTCACGACGGTCTTCACGAAGGCCATGCCGAGCCCCGCGCCGCCCACCTCGGGCCGCTCGCTCGCGTGAAAGCGGCGAAAGCGCTCGAACAGCCCCGCCTGCTGCTCCTTCGGAATGCCGTAGCCCTGATCGCGGATCGTGCACGACACGCGCCGCGCCGCGCCCGGCACGATCGCCGGCGTTTCGCTTCCGACGCTGCACACGATGCGCGTATCCGGCGGACTGTACTTGACCGCGTTGTTCAGGATGTTGACGAGCGCGCGCGTCATCAGCGACCGGTCGACGCAGATCCAGTGGCCGTCGTCCTCGTGGCCGCCGCCGGTGTCCGTCTGCAGCGTGATGCGCTTCGCGTGCGCCTGCGGCCAGACTTCGTCGCTCGCGTCGATGATCAGCTCGGTCAGGCTCACCGGTTCGAGCACATAGGCTTGCGATTCGGCGCGCGCGAGTTGCACGAAGTCGTCGGCGAGCGTGAGCGCGCGTTGCGCATAGCGCTCGATGCGCCCCAGCAATTCGCGCGCAAGCGTGGGCTCCGTGCGGGCGCGCTCGATCTCGACCAGCGCCAGAATCGACGCCTGCGGCGAGCGCATGTCGTGCGACAGCAGCCGCAACGCGTCTTCGCGCTGACGCTCGGCTGCATGCAGCGCCGACACGTCGACGAGACCCGCGATCCAGCCGGTCGGCTCGCCTTGCGCGTTGGTGCAGGTCGCGTAGCGTAGCAGATGGTCGCGCCCGTTGGCGTCGCGCACCTCGACGCCGTGCTCCATCAGCGCGGCGAATTCGGCGCGCGCGGGATCGAGCAGCGCCGGCCAGTGCGCATGCGCGTACTGATTGTGCTCGGCGTCCGAGCTTGCGTCGCCGTCGATCGTCTTGACGAGCGTCAGGCCGTCCAGCACCGCCTGCATGTGCCGCCCTTCGGGCAGCGGCGCGCCGAGCCGCGCGAAATGCGCCTTGGCAGCATGGTTCGCGATCAGCACGACGCCGTGCACGTCGCTGACCAGGATCGGCTCGGGCATGCTGTTGAGGCTGTCCCAGACGAAGCGCTTCATGTCCTGCACCCGCTGCGCGGCCTGCGCCATCAGCGCCATGTGCTGCTCCAGCACATCGCCGCTGAACTCGCGGCCGCGTTGCGGCGTTTGCGGCAAGAGATGAGGCTCGTCGGCGAGGCGCTGCAGTTCTTCGCGCAGATAAGCCATCGTCATTTCGAGTCGCCGCCAGTTCCAGATCGGATACACGACCACCAGGCCGATCATGGCCGGCGCCGGCGACATCCAGAACCGCGCGCCGTACAGCCACCCCGCGCTGGCGGCCGCCGAGAGCAGCACGAGGCCGACCGTCAACAGCAATGAACGACGCGGCGACAGCACCAGAAAGCCGGCCAGCAGCATCGCGAGCGGCAGCAGCGACACCGCGAACACTATCCAGCGCCCGGCCGGCTGGATCTCGCGGCCGGTGAGCAATGTGTCGAGCACGTTCGCGTGGATGTACACACCGGGCAACGGTCCGAGCTCACCGGACACCGGCGTAGCAAAACGGTCGTACAGACCGGACGCGGTCACGCCGATCACCACAACGCGTCCGCGCAACTGGTCGGCCGGTACCTTGCCGGCGAGCACACTCGCGAAGCTCAGCCTCGTGTAGCTCTGCGCGTTCGGGCCGAACGGGATCAGGAAGCGGTCTTCGCCGCCGTCATCGCGGGCAGCCAGGTTCGCGGCCGCACTGACCGGCGCTTGCCGTGGCGGCCGCCCACTCAGGTGCACGGTGTCTCGCCTGACCGCATCGGCGAGCGTCACCATCAGTTGCGGCCAGCGCGAGCCGGCGTCCCCCTCGAACTGCGCGACGCTGCGCACGATGCCGTCGCGGTCCACTTCGAAATTGATGTGGCCAAGGCCGGCCGCCGCCTGCGCGAGCGGCGCGACGGGCTCGACCGCCACACGGCGCCCCGAGGCGTCGGGCGCGGTGAGCAGCACCGGCAGGTAGGTCGGGCTCAGCGCGAGCGCGTGGGCCAACTGGGCGTCTTCAGGATTGGCCTCGGTGAACAGCACGTCGTAAACCACGGCGGCGGGTTTCGCCCTGGCGATCTGTTCGAGCAGCGCCGCATGGACGCTGCGCGGCCACGGCCAGCGGCCGAGTTGCGCGATGCTCGCGTTGTCGATTTCGACCACGACGATGTCGGGCAGCGAAGGCTGCGCGCGCGCACTGAGAAAATAGTCGTAGACCAGCAGATCGACGCTCGCGCTCAGCCGGCCGAGCGAAGCAAGCAGAATCACCAGAATGCCGAGGCAACCGACGCTCACCCATTCGATCAGGAAGCGCAGGCCGGCGCGCCTGCCAAGACGGGCACGCGGGTCGACGAGGCTCAAGCGCGTAGGAGTGGTCGGCAAATGGGTGCGGGGTGAGGGGCCAGAGAATGGGCCGGCACGCGGGCCGGCCTCGCCAATCTATCAGCGTCAGCGCGCGATCGTAAACGAGCGCACCGCGCTGCCCGTTTCGTAAAGGCGGCCGTTCTGGAACTGCTCGGCGATGATCGTCCAGTAATAGACGCCGGCCGGCAAATCGCTGACGACGAATTGGCCGCCCGACAGATCGGTACGGTCGACCACCGGCTGACGCAGATCGGGCGTCTTGCCCAGCACGAAGCGAAAACGCGTGTCGACGCGCGCCCGGCTGACGAACCAGCGGAACTCGTAGTCGTGACTGTTGGCACGCGGCCCGGCCGACGCCTCGAGCCCCACCTGACGCCGCTCGAATGCGTACACCTGCGGCAGACCGTCGAGCCCGTTGGCGGCGGTCGCGGCGATCCGTACGAAATACGTGCCGTCCGGCAGATCGCCGAAGTCCGCATGCGGCGCGCTCACGCGCAGATCGCGGATCAGGTCGAGCTGATCGGCGTCGCGCGCGATCTGCACGCGGTAGCCGACGGCGTGGTCGGCCGGAACGAGATCGAACGCGACCGTCTGGCCGTCCTGCACCCGTGCCGGCTGGACTAGCGCCGGCGCCGGCAGCAGTTCGACCGGACCACCGACTGCGCTGCCCGAACGCGTGACGTTACCGAAGCGCGCCTTCACGAGCTGCTCGGACGCCTGCAGTGCCGCGCCGGGCGGCGGTGCGGCGTCCCGGCCGTTCTGCGCGGCCGGATCGACGCCGACTGCGCCGTCGAACACCGTCACCATGGTGGTCTGCGCGTCGCCGCTGTAGGTCACCTTGAAACGTGTCCCGCGCACGCCCGCCACCACCGATGGCGAACGGATCTGGAAGCGGTCGTCCGGTTTCTTCGCATGCGTGACCTGGCTCTCGACCTCGCCGTGACGCAGATCGAAGACGCGGTCGCCCGCGCCGGTGAGCGTGGTGCGCCGCAGCTTGCCGATGTCGAGCTCGCCATCCTGCGAGACGGTGACGAACGACCCGTCCGGCAACTCCAGCGTGACGAAGCCGTTCGGCCCGGTACGGATGCGGTCGCCTTCGACCAGCGTCGCGTCCGGTCTGAGCGGCGCATAGGGGTTCTTGCCGAAGGCGCGCTCGGCCGGACCGCTGGTCGCCACCACGTGAGCCGTCTCCCAATCCTGCTTCAGGCGGTCGGCGGGCAGGCGCAATACGATGCCGGCCGGCATGCGGCGTGGCGCGGGCACGTGGTTCAGACGGCTCAGGGTCGCCCAGTCGGCGGTGCCGTCCAGATAACGGTTGGCGATGCCGTACAGCGAGTCGCCTTCGCGCGTCGTGTACCGCACGTAAGCCGGCGCCGTGGCCTTGGCGCGCGGATTGAGCGTGCGGGGTCCCGCCGGCCCGGCCGATGCAGACCCGCACCAGCTCATTGCAATCAGGCCGGCCATCAACAGCCAGCCGGCGGCACGACGGCCCGGCACGGGTACGCTGCAGCGTACCGTCATAGTCGGGGAAAACATCACGCCTGCCCCGCTTCCGGCGTTTCGTCCGCGGCGGCCGGCGGCTCGTTGGTCTCGATCCGTTCGAGCCGGTAGCCATAACCGTAGATCGGCGTGAGACGATAACCGCTCTCCGGCCGCAGCCCGAGCTTGCTGCGCAGCATCGACACGTGGGTGTCCATCGTGCGCGAAGGGATGTCGGTGGCCTGCTTCCAGATCACGTCGAGAATGTGAGCGCGCGACAGCGGCCGGCTCAAGTGCTGGAACAGCAGCAGCGCCAGTTCAAATTCCTTCTGCGTGACGGCGACCGGCGTGCCCCGCACCGTCACGTGCTTGGCACCCAGATCGAATTCGAATTCGCCGAATACTTCTTTCGCCGCCGGCGGCTTCAGGTAGTAGGCACGCCGCAGCAGCGAGCCGACCCGCGCCAGCAATACAGCGGCCGATACCGGCTTGACGAGATAGTCGTCGGCGCCCGTGTTGAGGATCGACGTGATATCGGTTTCGCGGCCACGGCTGGTCATGAACAGAATCGGCAAGCGCTCGGAGAGGCTCTCGCGCACCCAGTGCAGCACCTCTTCTCCCGACATGTCAGGGACATTCCAGTCGAGCACGAGCAGATCGAAAGTCTGGCGCCGCAACTGCCGCACCAGTTCCCGCCCCGCGCCGTATGCGTGACAGATATGGCCCGCCGCCGACAGCGTTTGGCAAACCAGATCGGCCTGAGCCGAATCGTCATCCAGAACTGCAATTCTCATAAAACCCCGCAACGCGAAATCGTTCTTCGTAACCGGTGGCCGGCTAGCCGGCAGACGACCGGGATGGCGGTGCTCGCACCGGCGATCCGGCTTCCCATTCGATCTGGCCGCAGCTTTTCGACTAGTGGTTCTTCCTCGCCCCCGTTTTCAGCATTGCCTCGGCCGGTTCCGAAACAACGCTTATAGCGACCGACTTTATCCTACAGATTATTCAGAACAGGTCATCATAATCGAAACCGCCATGCGTTTTTCGGACGCAGTTCAGCCGCTATCCGTGGCGACTTCCGATTGAGTGCCGCTTTCACCTGTTTTCTTGAAGTCTCTCCGGCCCCGCCGACTGTGGATCGCGTCCGCGGCCAATCGGCGCTCACATCGGCTGGTCTCGCTCGCGCGCCGATTGGAGCGGGTCTGCCTGTGATTGCAGATTGATCCGTACTCGCCGCTCACCGATTTAACAATTTTCGAGTGAGTATAAGAATGATCTCAAAATAAATCGTTTAAACATTGTCAAATCGCGACAAAAGGCAAGCGGGAACGGATTGATTGGGGGTATCCGGCCGTTGTTGTCAGCGAGCGAGCTTTATCTCAAAAAAGATCGCATTTGGCGACTATGGCGACTACGCCCCACTTTTATTGAGATAGCAATGCGGCCCAATAAAACCCGGCGTTGAGGTTGAAGTGGGCTGGCTGCGCAAAAAAAAGCGGCGTCACCTGACAGAGGCCGACGCCACTCAGAACAGACTACGCTCGCCGGACTACAGCCCTCACTTGCCGGCTTTGAGATGTATCCCGCGACAGTGCGGCCACAGCGCGCCCACGCGCCCAACGAGGGTCACCTCTCGCCTTCAATTTCCGGCATCGGCGCGAACAGCGCGTCGAGATCGTCATCCGAAAACTTGGCGGCGCCCGCCGCGTCTTCAGAGAGGATGCTGTCGGCAAGTCCCGCCTTCTGCTCCTGCAACTCGACGATCTTTTCCTCGATACTGCCCGCGGCAATCAGCTTGTAGACGAACACCGGCTTCTCCTGCCCCAACCGATGTGCGCGGTCGGTCGCCTGGTTTTCGGCGGCCGGATTCCACCAGGGGTCGTAGTGGATCACCGTGTCGGCGGCAGTGAGGTTCAGGCCGACGCCGCCCGCCTTGAGGCTGATCAGGAACAGCGGCACCTCACCCTGCTGGAACCGTTCGACGGGTGTGATGCGATCGGCCGTGTCGCCGGTCAGGATCACATAGGGAATCGCGGCTTCGTCGAGCGCTTCGGCGATCAGCGACAACATGCCGGTGAACTGCGAAAACAGCAGCACGCGACGGCCTTCCTCGATCAACTCGGGCAGCATCGACAGCAGCAGATCGAGCTTGGCCGAACGCATCGCGCGTGCGCCCTTTTCACCTTTCTCGATTTTTTCCCTGTCCGGCCTGGCGGAATTTCCAGCCGCCTCATCGTCTGCCTGCGCCGCCGCACCGTTTGCCTTCAACATCCTGACAAGCCGCGGATCGCAACAGACCTGGCGCAGCTTCAGCAACGCATCCAGCACGATGATGTGACTGCGCGCGAGCCCCTGAGCGCTGACCGCGGCGCGCACCTTCTCCTGCATCGCCGTGCGCACCGTTTCATAGAGATCGCGCTGCGCGCCCTCCAGATCGACCGAACACACGATGGTGGTCTTGGCCGGCAACTCCTTCGCGACCTCGTCCTTGCGACGGCGCAGCATGAACGGCCGGATGCGGCGCGCCAGCAGCGCGCGGCGCACATTGTCGCCGTTCTTCTCGATCGGATTGCGCCAGCGCCGCGTGAAGTCTTTCTGAGTGCCGAGGAAACCCGGCAGCAAAAAATCGAACTGCGACCACAACTCGCCGAGATGATTCTCCAGCGGCGTGCCCGTCAGGCACAGCCGATGTCGTGCGCGCAAACCACGGATCGCCTGCGCGGCCTTGGTGGTCGCGTTCTTCACGTATTGCGCCTCGTCGAGAATCAGCAGGTGATACTCATGCTCGGCGAGCACCTTCTGATCGCGCCATAGCAGTGCGTAGGTGGTCAGGATCAATTCGTGTTCGCCGATCTGCTCGAAGCGCTCCTTGCGCTGCGGGCCATTGAGCACCAGCACCTTCAACTCCGGAGCGAAGCGCCGCGCCTCCTCGCGCCAGTTGTGCACGAGCGTGGTCGGCACGACGATCAGCGCGGGGCGGCTCAGACGTCCCGCTTCCTTCTCGACGAGGAGGTGCGCGAGCGTCTGCACAGTCTTGCCGAGCCCCATGTCGTCGGCAAGCACGCCGGCGAGATCCTGTTCGCGCAGAAACTGCATCCAGTTGAGGCCTTGCTGCTGATACGCGCGCAGCTCCGCCTTCAGACCGCGCGGTACCGGCACTTCGCGCAGGCCCGGACCGGCTTGCAGACGCCGCGCGAGCTGACGGATCGAATCGTCGCCGCGGAATTGCCAGCGGCCGGTGTCGTTCAACGCCTCCAGCCGGCCGGCGTCGACCGACGGCACGCGCAGCGGCGCGCCTTCGGCGAGCGTGCCGCCGAGCGAGTCGAACAGATCGACGAGCACCCGCACCACCGGCTTCAGACGATCGGCGCGCAGGCGCAGCCGCTTGTTTTCCTCCGTCTTCAGTTCGATCGGCTCATGGTCGGCGATGCTGTCGAGCCCGCCGTTCAACCAGCGCCGGTCGCGCCGGAACAGATCGGCGAGCAGCGGTTCGAGCCGCACATTGCGCTCGCCGACCCGGATGCCCATCTCCAGATCGAACCAGCCGTCGCCGGCCTGATGGGCGGTGCCGTCGATCGCATCGATCTCGATCACGTTGTAGCGGAACGCCGGCGCCATCGTCACGCGCCAGCCTTGCCGCACGAGTTCCGGCACGGCATCGTTGACGAAGGCGGACCACGCGTCGGCGTCGGGCAGGCCGAGCATCGTGTCGGGCAACAGCCGCGACGCGGAGACCCGGCTGGTAGGGACTTTCTGCAGGCCGGTCTTGCGCAGTTCGAGCAGACGCTTCTTCTCGGCCTCGTAGCGCCGGCGGATATGGATCACGTCGCCGCCCGGCATCGGCACCAGCGTGACGCTGCTGTCGACGTTGATGCTCACGCCGTCGTAGTCGAAGCTCACGCCTGCCAGTTCGACCGCCTGGAGGTTGCGCTGCTCGCCCTTCCTCGCGGACGGCAGCGCGTGGCTGTTGAGCGTGAGCACCGGCACCGGCTCGACGTCGATCACGCGGATCGCGGACGCGTCATGGGTGGGCGGCAGCGGCAAGTCGGGCGCGATCTCGCGCAGCACCGATGCGACGAGCGGCGCTTCGGCCAGCGAGATCGGCGGCATCGCGAGGTAATCGGGCAACTGCTGGAACGGCAGCGACGACTGCACGATGCCCGCTTCGTTCGCGACGCCGTCCACGTACCAGACCGGCTCGGTCGGCAGGACCATCGACGCACGCGGTTCGGTGCACAGCACGGGCCGCAGACGCTGGTCGGCGAGCGGCTCCCATTCGATCCGGCCGGGGCGGTCGGCGGCGCGCGACAGCGGCACCGGCCCGGCGCCGCCCGGCGCGGCTTTGAAGTCGAAGAACAGGCGTCCCGTCGCGATCAGCTTCTGCAGCATCTCCGCGCCGTTGGTGCCGCGCAGGATGAATTGGCCGAAGTCCTCGCGCGAGCGGCCAAGCCAGAGGCCGCGCAGGATCGACAGGTCTTCGTCGGAGACGAATTTCGGTTGCTTGAGGAGCGCGGCTTCCACGTTGTCCCAGGGTTCGTCGACTTCGACGACCATGCCGTCCGGATTGCAGCGCGCGCGGTACAGCACGACCTCGTGGCGCATATGAAAGTTCGACCAGTTCAGCCGGTACGCAAGCGTCTGAGTGCTCCCGGCGCCCGTTTTTTGCGTGATCGCGTCGGCGGCCTCGGCGCGGGCACGAAAACGCTCCAGCCAGCTCACCAGTTCAGGGCGCACGCCGGCCGGCCGGGCCAGGTTCGCGAGGGGTTGCGGCGGCTGGCTGCGTGGCGGCTCGCCGTCGTCCGTCTCTTCGTTCGGCTCGATGTCGATGATGTGGTCCATCTCGTCGTGATACTCGAGTTCGGCGAGCAGCAGCGCGGCGACGTGCTTGCAGTCGCGGCCGACCGGGCAGGTGCAGTCGCTTTGCGCCCACGGCGAAGCGCCATCGGTGCGAAATCGCACTCGCGTTCTGTACGGCCGCGGCTGCGTGCCCTGGACGTCGCCGCTGAGCGTGGCGCCCTGCCACTGCACATGAGTGACCGCGCCCACCGAGCGCGCTTTGGCCATGGTCCGATCACCGAGCCATTCCGCAATCCGTTCCCGATCAAAGAAAACTGACGACATCAGCGTCCATTCCTATTCAAGCCGGCCGAGGCAATCGCGCGTGGATCGTGAGGCTCGCCGGAGCGTGCGTCGATGCGGGTGTCGGCGATGGTCCGCGCGGCTGCGATTGCATGTGATAGCCGGCCATTTTACGCGTTGGAGGGGATTGGCTGTGGGGGGCGGAGTTGGGGCTTGGGGCTTGGGGCTTGGGGCTTGGGGCTTGGGGCTTGGGGCTTGGGGCTTGCGGCTTGCGGCTTGCGGCTTGGGGCGTGGGGCTTCGGGCCTCGGGCTTCGGGCTTCGGGCTTCGGGCTTCGGGCTTCGGGCTTCGGGCTTTGGGCTTCGGGCTTTGGGCTTCGGGCTCACGGCTCGCGGCTCACAGCTTCGGACCAGTGGGCGTTCAGACTCCGGCTTCCGGCTCGGAGCCGCCGAGGTTCGGAGTGTCACGCCGTAACCCCGCTACGCGTAGCGAAGGCCGCATATCAAAGCACCATGCGCGGCGCGCCCCGTATCACCAGCCATCTTCCGGCGGCCCCCTCACATCAGCAGGCCCCAGTCACAAACCACTACCGCCCTCCACGCGCCATACTCGAAAACACTCCATCCCGCCGGATCAACCCATGAAACAGCGCAGCGGCCAGATGCAGCAACACGGCCGCAAACAGCGCGAACGCCAGCCACGTGTGCAACGCACGCAGCACCGCGAACAACTCGACGTTATGCGGCGTGATCGGCGGCAAATGCAGCGGTCCGTATAGCGTGACGGGATACCCCGCCGCGGACAGCATCGCCCAGCCGATCAACGGCATCGCCGCCATCAGCCCATACAGCACGAGATGCGAGGCCTTAGCCGCGATGCGCTGCGGCGTCGCCATGTCGGCGGGCAGCGGGGGGCTGCCACGAGTGAGACGCACGCCCACGCGCAGCACCACCAGTAGCAGCAACGCAATGCCGAGCGGCTTGTGGATGGCGATCAGCGTGTTGTGGGCGCGCGAAACGCTCGCCACCATCCCCACGCCGATGAACAGCATTGCGACGATCAACGGCGCCATCGTCCAATGCAGCAGCCGTGCGAGCGGACTGAAATGGGTAGGCGTCGGGCTCATGAGCGATCTCCGTGGGTCTGTGTTTGATGAACGGCGGGATGCAGCGTCTCTTCGCGCGTGCGTCGCTGATACGACAGCGCATACGCCGCCGAACGCGCGGCGAGCAACGGATCGTCCGATGACGCGATGCCCGCCGGCAGGATCGTCGGATCGAAGTTGATGTCGCGGCACGCGCCGTCTTCCTGCGAGCTGGCGCGCTCGAGCACCAGTGTGCCCGCATCGACCTGCTGCCGATCGTCGGGCCATTGCAGCGTGGCGTCGTCGGTGGGGTCGCCCGGTTGCGCGACCGTCAGGATCAGATGCCAGCGCAACGGTCCCTTCCCAAGACGTTCATCGAGATCGGCCTGGAGGAAATTCTTCGCGGCCTTTTGCGCATCGGTGATCGGCGCGTACCGCGTCTCGGGCACCATCGCCCAGCGCACGGCGCGCGTCGTGTTGGAACCGTCGGTGAAACGGAATGCGTTGATGCCATAGTAGGCGGCATTCGCGAGACTCGACGAAGGCGGATGCGCCTTCACCCAGTTCTGGAACGGCACAGTCTCGGGATTGGCCGCATAGAACGCCTTGAGTTTCGCCGGGTCCGCCTTGCCGGTCGCCGGGTCGGGCCGCGCGGCGAGCAGCTGCTGATAGAACTGCGCGGGCGTGTGGACCGCAAAAACGGGCGTCGAATTCATGCCGGTGCGCCATTGCTCGCCATTCGCCAACTGGAACTCCAACGCGAGGCTGCGCACGGGCGAACTGATGTCCGGCGCGAACGGGTTGCCGCCCGGCACCGCGAAGCGTCCCGTGACCGGCGTGCGCCCCGGTGTAAACACGGCTGCGCGCGACAGCGCGGCGCCGTTGCCGTTGCTGTCGAAATACCCTTCGACGCACAGGCCCTTCGCATGATTGCGCCGGTAGCCCGGATGCGGCCGGCCGGCCACTGTTTCGAACGTATCGATGAAGCGCGATGCGCTCAAACGTGCCGGTGTGAGCCAGCCGGCCGTGTAGGCAAAGCCACCGGCCAGCGCCAGGACGACCGCGCCGATCGCGGCGAGCCGGCATGGCACGCAGCCACGCCCGGATTGAGGAACGGGAGGTTGGGTCACGAGGACTCCTTATCGGATAGATGCACCTACCGGCTAACACGCGCAGCGGCGATCTATTCCGCTCGACACCGGCGCGCCCGTTCCAGCCGCGCGCCGGCGCTGCCGATACGTCAATTGACGCTGCCTGCCGACGCGCCACCACCGTTCGCCACGCTGCTCGCCGCCGCCGCTTTCGCGGCGAGCGCTTGCTTGCGCTGCTGAACCTGTTGCGCAAAGATCGGGTTGACGTCCGGGTACGACGCATCGGTGATGTAGTCGAGGCCGTTCTGCTGCGCCTCGATCAATTCCTGATACACCTCGGCCCGTGTCTTGCCTTGCGCAAAAGCGCTCGACGAAGCAGCGAGAACGACGACGGACAAGGCGGCAAATGCGAGCTTCTTCATGATGGACTCCAATGAGTGTTGTGCGGGTTCGCATCAGGGAGAACTACGGCGTGGCGGCTTTTATTCCTGTGTCGACGGCACGAGAAAAACATATCTGGAAAGCGGAATAAAAGCCTGCTCACCGGGATTTGCACGCACGCTTATTCGCGATTCGGCGGCCGCAGGAAAGCGCAAAGGATGCCGCACCGTTCGTCATCGCGCGCTTCATGGCATCGAAAAATGACCCACGGCCTGGTGGCGCGGAATAAACCCTCGCCTGCCCGTGTTCGCCCTCGATAGCAGCACTCCGACCACCACCGACACCATGACCTCCACCGACGTCCCTCCCGACTCGCCGCTTTCCGAGGCCGACATCCAGGCCTACGCCGACGGCACCCTGACGCCTGAGCGCGCGGGCTCCCTGCGCGACTATCTCGGCAAGGACCCGGCGGAAGCGCGGCGGGTGGCGTTTTACGGCCGGCTGAACGCGCAGATCCAGCAGACCTTCCCCACCGCCGACGAGCCCGTGACGCGCCCCGCCGACCGATCGCGCCGCGCGTTGGGGCGCATCAAGCCTGCGGGACGCCGGCGCAAACTGGTCGACGCATTGGTGGCGCTCGCGCTGACGCTGGCGGCCGCGAGCGGCTGGCTGGCTGCGACCCAGGTATCCGCCCAGGCGCTCGACAACGCCGCCGTGATGGCCCTGGCCGAAACGGCGGCGACGCCGTTTTCCGCGGCGTCGCCGACCTCCGCGGACCCGGCCGCGCCCGAGCTAGGCCCAATCGGCCTGCGGCTGGTCGGCCAACGCGTGCTGTCGCTTGGCCCGTTGCAGCGCGCGAGCGAGTTCATCTATCTGAACGCCGACAACCAGCCGGTGGTGGTGATATCGACGCTCGCGCTGCTCGCGCCGGCGCAGCCGCAGTGGTCCGCGCGCCGCATCGGCGAGATCCGGCTGTTGAGCTGGACGGCGCAGCGCCAGCGCTTCGTGGTGGCCGGCGACGCCCGCACCCACGGCCTGATGCGCGCCGCCGACTTGATGACCGCGCGATGATCCCGGCTGCGCGCCACTATCTCGCGCACTGAAAGGGAATAAAATGCACTCCCCCGTGTTTGCCATTGGAATGCGCCTGGCAGTCCGCGCGACAGCCGCCGGCCCTACGCCCGATCGATGCCCTTTCATCGGACCCGCGATCGGACTCACCATCGGGATCAAAAATGGATGTGCGTGACGAGTTGATGGAGCATGTGCCGCGCTTGCGGCGCTATGCGCGAGCGCTGATCAACAACCGCGATCTCGCCGACGACCTCGTGCAGGACACGCTCGAACGCGCGCTCGGCCGCACCGGCATGTTCCAAGCCGGCACCGACCTGCGCGCCTGGCTCTTCACGATCATGCACAACGTGTTCGCCAATCAGGCGCGCAAGGCGTCGGCGCGCGCCGTTCACGTGGCCGTCGATGACGACAGCGTCGCCGAGAGCGAATTCGCGGTGGCGTCCGAGCAGGCCCGTTCGCTGGAAATGCGCGACCTCGACTACGCGTTGCAGCGTCTGCCGATGGAGCAGCGCGAAGTCGTGCTGCTGGTCGGTCTCGAGGAAATGAGCTATGCGGACGTGGCGCTCGCGCTGAACATCCCGATCGGCACGGTGATGTCGCGGCTGTCGCGCGGACGCGAGCGGCTTCGGGCATTGATGGCGGGCGCGCAGCCCGGTGCGAAATTACAGGTGGTGCGATGAGCGACCAACAGACGCCGATCGGCGAAGAAGATCTGCATGCGTACGTGGACGGCACGCTGTCCGACGAACGCCGTGCCGAGGTGGAACGCGCGCTCGAACAGAACCCCGAGCTGGCCGCACGCGTCAGCGATTATTTTTCGCTCAACAGCATGTTCCATGAGCGCTATGACCGCGTGCTCAGCGAGCCCGTGCCGAAGCGCCTGCAAGCAAGCGCGCCGCGCCGCTCGCGCATTGCCGCCAACTGGCCGCAGTTCGCCGGCATGGCGGCGGCGCTGGTGCTGGGCATCGGCATCGGCTTTGGCACGCACATGGGCCAGGACGCCGTCGGGCCGGTGACGATGGGCCGCCCCGACACGCGTCCGGTGAGCGCGGACAGCAGCGAAATGTTCGCGCGGCAAGCGGCGCTCGCGCACGTGGTCTACATGCCGGCAATCGACCGGCCGAGCGAGATGAGCGCCGATCACGAACAGGACTTCGTGCAGTGGCTCGCCGACCGGCTCGGCACCAACGTGCATCCGCCGGTGCTGTCGAAGAGCGGCTTCAACCTGTCGGGCGGCCGCCTGTTGCCCGGCGCCGATGGGCCCACCGCGCAATTCATGTATCGCGGACCGAATGGCGAGCGCGTCACGCTGTGCATCTCGCATCGCAAGGTGAACTCGAACACCACGGCATTCCAGTTGTATCAGTCCGGGCCGGTGAACGTGTTTTACTGGGTCGACGGCGATTTTGGCTACGCGGTGTCGGGCGGGATCGATCGCAAGCAGTTGCTGCAACTTTCGCACGACGTGTACTCGCAGTTGACGGGGGCGGCGCCCGGCTGAGCCCGGCGTGCCGCATCATCGGCGAGTTGCGGTGCCGGCTCGCGATCGATCTCAACGATCTGCTGCTGGAGATACGTGAAGTGCTCGTGTAGCCGCTCGAGGATCGCGACAAGCCGGGGCGGGAGGGGAAAAACGCGTCCGAGTCCCGACCATTTAGATAAGCATTCCTATCTTTACAAAACCCTTTATCGCTACTTTACTCAGCGTATGTCGCTGAGCAATTGATTCATGCAATCGTGCGAGTAAGTGCCTCCACGCCGGGAAGCGTGGCGAGCAGATCACTCTCCCGGGTCGGTGGCATCGCGACGATGAGAAAGGGCGCTTGATTCCCGGCATAGGTTCTTGCGGATAAAACACATGGCGCAGGTTCTCTCCCAACAGGAAAAAAACCTACACCAGCGCAGCCGGCTCAAACAGAGGAAGGTTGGCGGAGACTAATCGACCCAGCGCTCAGCACCCGACAAAATACAATTGAAATCACATACTTATATTGAATACCAGAACACCATGCCGCTCCTCACGGAGCCGGATATTACCTGCCTCGAGTTCGTTCATTATTTTTTCGGATATGCGACGAAGCAGCCGGTCATCGCACTACAGAATTTTAAAAAATCCTTATTTTTCAAACATCCAAGCAAATACACCGGCGTTCACCCGAATGCCAACCGAACTATTCGTTTTCGTCGAAGTAATGCCCGAACTTGAGTTGCTTCGTGCGGATATAACGCTCATTTTCCTCGCGCATCGGAATCGCCAACGCGACCCGCTCGGACACCGGAATGCCGTGCTTCGAGAGCGTGTCGAACTTCTCCGGATTGTTGCTCATCAAGCGCACCGACGTGACTTTCAACGTGCGCAGAATGCCCGCGGCTGAATCGTATTCCCGCGAATCGTCCGGCAAGCCGAGGTCGAGATTGGCCTCGACGGTGTCGCGCCCCTGCTCCTGCAGCGCATACGCGCGAATCTTGTTCGACAGGCCGATACCGCGCCCTTCATGGCCGCGCAGATACAGCAGCACGCCGCAGCCTTCGGCCGCGATGTAGCGCAGCGCGAGGTCGAGCTGCTCGCCGCAATCACAACGATACGAGCCGAGCACGTCGCCCGTGAGGCACTCGGAATGCAGGCGCGTCAACACGGACGACTGATTGGCGACCTCGCCCATCACGAGCGCGAGATGTTCGGCGCCGCTTTCGCACACGCGAAACACGTACGAGGTGAACGTGCCGTAGCGCGTGGGAAGCGTGGCAGTGGCGTCGAGAACGACGCATTCGCCGTTGATGGCGCCGTCTGCTGCGGGCGATGGTTCGTGAGACGTGAGCATGGCGTTGGACAGTATTGCTGACATGAACCCGATCAAATCGGGGATAAGGGTTGGACTGGGAGTTTACCGCTAATCCGCACGGCGCACCCGGATGTCCCTGCACGGTGCAAGGCGCGCGGCCAAAGATTGTCGGGCCGGCCGCTACCCGAATCGGACGCGCGACGCGCCCCAGGTATTCCCGGAGTACCGCGCCGCCGCGTCGCGCCTATACTGCAATGGCCTGTCCCTCACGACAGCGCGCCGCACCGGCGTGCTGCACTGCGAAACGGAGCCGCTCCATGACAAGCGTTGCCCAGCTTCTTAAAACGAAACCGAACAACACCGGTGTCATCACGATCGGCGTCGACGATTCCGTCTACGAGGCGATCCGGTTGATGGCCGAAAAAAGCATCGGCGCACTGGTCGTGACGGACGGCGACAGCATCGCCGGGATCATCACGGAGCGGGACTACGCGCGCAAGGTGGTGCTGATGGATCGCTCGTCGAAGGCCACGCCGGTGCGCGACATCATGAGCAAGGCGGTGCGTTTCGTGCGCCCCGACCAGACCACCGAAGACTGCATGGCCCTGATGACCGAGCGCCGCATGCGCCACCTGCCGGTGATCGAGAATGACCGGCTGGTCGGTATGGTGTCGATCGGCGACCTGGTGAAGAACATCATCGCCGAGCAGCAGTTCACCATTCAGCAGCTCGAGTTCTATATTCACGGCGAGCGGCCCTGATGCGCGCGGCATGCTCAATGCCGCGACCGGCCACACGACGCCGACTACCCGTTGCGTAAAACGACGCAAAAAAAGCCCAATCGTTGAAACGGTTGGGCGAAGCTACCTTGCGGCAGCGGAGGTTCTTTGAACTGGGAAACGTGCCACGCGCGCTTCGGTGCCAATGGGTGCGCGCGGCGTTGCATGCGTGGATCGCGAGGCAACTGAATCACTTGGCGATCGCATGCGGACCGTCAATCTCAAAAGCGCACACGCCGCTGGGACGTCAAATGGCTTGGCCGCGGCAGCGAGGCGGCTGCGAGCGCGCCTGCCCCGCTTCGTCCGGCAGCCGGCCGGGCCTGCCGGCCAGCTCTTGAACGCGGCTGCCTCGCCTTAGTTGCCG
Source organism: Paraburkholderia fynbosensis (assembly GCF_902859935.1). GTDB lineage: Bacteria > Pseudomonadota > Gammaproteobacteria > Burkholderiales > Burkholderiaceae > Paraburkholderia > Paraburkholderia fynbosensis. The sequence goes on along the minus strand of NZ_CADIKI010000014.1, from coordinate 181,680 downwards.
AAATACACCGACTTCGGACCGCTCGTCGGCTGGAGCATGCCGCCCGCTTGCGACGAGCCGCTCATCGGCGCACCGTAACCACTCGTGTCGGCGACCGGCTGCGTCTGCGCGACGGCCGGGTTCTCAGCCTGTACACGGCGTTCGGCAGCCTGAATGTCGGCGGGATAGTTTGTGTCGTTGCTCGTAGCGGGGTTGTAGCCTGCGCGCTCCAACTGGATCAATTCGTTGCGAACATCCGCGCGGGTCACCGGTTGCTGACTTGACTGAGCGAACGAAACGACCGGGGCGGCAAGAACGGCTGCAATGGCGACTGCCTTGATGAGTGATTTCATGATGACTACCTCCAGACTTGTTTTATATGCATCGCTGACCACACCATGTGAGAAGCGAGTGATCTCAGTCTAGTCACCAGATGGTCGAGGGAAAACCCTTAATTTAGAGATACATAATTGCTGGATTCGAAAAAAGCGCCGAAATTACGGCACGATGCGATTTACATTTCCGCATTACGGTAACAATTGTCGAGGCCGTAATCGACGCGTCCGCCGTTTCAGAATAACGTCTGATCTGAGCAGTTTTTGCCACAGTGCGTCGCGGCATCAGTCGAATTGACGCGCGTTTTTATGCGCCGGAGTGTGGCATCAGAAGCAGCTTTCGCGGACCACTCACGAACGCACTGCCCGGTTCGAAAAATCGCAGCGGCCTATGCATCTCGCGCGACAAGCCAATGCGCGTCGTCACGCCGACGGGCGTTTCGCCTGTCTCGATCACGCCGATCCACAGACCGCTTCCAGTACACAGATCGCGGCCATCGAACGACTGGCCGATGCCGAGCGCCATCGTGAGCCGGCCCGGACCCCGCGCGAGATCGCGCAGTGGCACGCCGGGACGCCGCGCTTCCATCAGCGGCAGGCCTTCGAGCGGCTCGATCGCACGAAACAGGATGCCGGCGCCGATCTCGGCCTCTTCCGCCGACATGTTGAGCATGTACGACAGACCGTAGGTCAGCCGCACATAGGCATGGCCGGGTGCGAGAAACATCGCGCCGTTATGCGGACGCCGGCCGATAAACGCGTGACTGGTCGAATCGCCGACCGGATAGGCCTCCGTTTCGACGATCCGCCCGCTAAGACGCCCTTCGGGCAGATCACGCACGAGATATTTGCCGATCATGAAGCGCGCCAGTTCGATCGTATCGACCGGAAGATCGGCACGCTGTAATGGCCGGATAGGCAGCAGCTCATTTCGCATGCATTCGATTCCTGATTTTAAAGCAGGCGGCATAACAGCATTCAAGAGTTCACAAAGCGCGAATACTGCGTCATTCCCAACCATTGGGATAAAACCACGTCGCATAGAAAAGAATAACGACATCACGAGCACAACAGCTTGGCTAATCAGCGTTACAACGCCATCGAACTGTTTCCATCAACCGAATCGTTGTAGCAAAGCCTCATTTCGGGATAGCCCGCGTTCAACATGGCACTAATTGCTGTATCGTTCTCTGCGGCCTGTTACACAGCCCTTTGAGGGCGTGGACGCGCTTGTCTCGGTCCGCCCAAATCGGCATACAGATTGAAAGCTTCCGCAGGACCTGCAGTTCGGTTCCATTCAGATTTGATTCCGATTCACTCGTTGGTGTAGCAAATGGTCCCCGTCCGGGGACTGCGTACTTATGACAATAGGAGAAAGTCGAATGAAAGCATTTCCGGCAATCAAGGTGATCGGCGGCGCGCTGATCGTTCTGGCGTCCATCAATGCCTACGCCCAAACGGCCGATGCCGCGTCCCCCGCGTCTGCAGCGCCGACCGCCAAGCAGACGAAACAGGCTAATCGCGCTCTGCAACGCAAAGTCCGCAGCACGCTGGCCAAGACGAAAGGCCTGAGCGTCTCGAACATCACCGTGCGCGCGCGCGGCGGCGACGTGACGCTGGCCGGTTCCGTGCCGGAATCAGCGCAACTCGACATCGCCACGAATGCGGCGAAGTCGGTGGCCGGCGTGACGTCGGTGAAGAACGCGCTGACGATCCGCGCTGAAGGACAATAAGCAGATCGATCTGTTGTAAAGCAACAAGCGGGCGCCGGTGTCACTTCGCATGATATTGGCCCCGCGCCCGGCTTGAACCCCTGTTCGTCCGTACCGCGCCGGTGCGGTCCGCCCAGCGCCCCGTGTCTTGCGGCCCAGCCGCTGCGCACGCGACATCCCATCACGCGGTCCCGCGTAACGAAATCCTGCTACAAGAGAGAAGTCGCCGTTCGCGCGCTGACAGCCCGGCCCTTGGGCAACGCGGCGAGCATCCCTCATGGGTTGACACTCGTTTGATGCAAGTTCAAACGGTCTCTTCGATTTATCCTTTATAATTTAGTATGTTAGCGCGCGTTGTTGATCCATTGGTTTAGCCTTCCTCAGCTTTGCCAGCTTCAATTCCGGGCGACACGGATCGCCCGGCCACGAACACGCATGACAGGACGCCCGAATGACCAAGCCCTCGACCGTTTTGCCTCGCTGGACCATTGCCGCGCCGTTCGCCGCGTGGATCGTGCTCGGCGCCGCGTATGCGATGCCGGGCAACGGGTTGCTGCTCGCGCTCGTGGGCGTCGCGCTGTGCGTGGCGGTTTTCACCGCGGTCCATCATGCGGAAGTGGTCGCGCATCGCGTCGGCGAGCCGTTCGGCACGCTGGTGCTGGCGGTGGCCGTCACTGTGATCGAGGTGGCGCTGATCGTTTCGGTGATGCTGACGTCCGGCCCCGAGAAAGCCGGTCTGGCACGCGACACGGTGTTCGCCGCGGTGATGATCGTGTGCAACGGCATCGTCGGCCTCTGTCTGCTGGTGGGCGGTATCCGCCATCTGGAGCAGGATTTCCAGAGCCGTGGCGCGGCGGCCGCGCTGGCGGTGCTCGCGTCGCTGTCCGTACTGACGCTGGTCATGCCGAACTTCACGACGACCAGCGTCGGCCCGATCCTGTCGTCGTCACAACTGGCGTTCGCCGGGATCTCGTCGCTGGTGCTGTATTGCGTGTTCGTGTTCGTGCAAACCGTGCGTCACCGCGATTACTTCCTCGCCGGCGTGCCCGACGAAGACGTCCATGCCGCGCCGCCGAGCGTCAGCCTCGCGCTGGTGAGCGGCGCACTGCTGCTGGTTTGCCTCGTCGGCGTGGTGCTGCTGGCGAAGGTGCTGTCCCCGGTCGTCGAGACCGCGGTGCAGAACGCGGGGGCGCCGCCGGCCGTGGTGGGTATCATCATCGCCGCGCTGGTGCTGCTGCCCGAAGGACTCGCCGCCGTGCGCGCAGCGCGCGCCGACCGCTTGCAGAACAGCCTGAATCTCGCGCTCGGCTCGGCGCTGGCGAGTATCGGACTGACCATTCCGACTGTCGCCGGCGTGTTTCTGTACACCGGTCAGCCGCTCGTGCTCGGCATCAACGGCAAGGAAACCGTGCTGCTCGCGCTGACCCTGGTGGTCGGCACCCTTACGCTGAGCACCGGCCGCACGACGATTCTGCAAGGCGCCGTGCACCTGTCGCTGTTCGCGGCGTATCTGTTCCTGTCGTTCGCACCCTGATGCGGCGACAGGCGGGCGGCGGCCGCTGTGCCGCGGCCTACTCTTCCCAATGCGCGGCGATCCAGTCGCGGAACAGATTCAGCTTCTGCTGATGCGCTACTGAATCCGGATAAACGAAGTAATAACGCCAGCCGGTCTTGAGCACCATCTCGAAGGGACGCACGAGGCGCCGCGCGGCGACATCCTCGTCGATCAGCGCGAGATCGCTGATCGCAATCCCGAAGCCTTGCAAGGCGGCGTTGGTCGCCATGTCGAGCGTATCGAAACTCGGGCCGTGTTCAGCGTCGACCACCTGGGCATTCGCGTCATCCGCTTCGGCCATCTTCGCGAGCCACATCTTCCAGTCGCGGTGATCGCGGGTCGGATGCAGCAGCGTGTGCCGCGCGAGGTCGGCCACCTGCGCGAGCGGCTTGTCCTTGAGCAGGTCGGGCGCGCAGACCGGCGTCAGACGCTCCTCGAACAACGGCACCGCCTGCACGTCCGCACCGGGCGACGACGCGTAGATGATCGCAGCATCGAACGGCTCGCTCTGGAAGTCGACCGCGTGCTGCCAGGTCGTGGTGATCTGCACGTGCAGATCGGGGTACTCGGTCTGGAAGCGCATGATCTTCGGCAGCATCCAGCGCATCACGCACGTCGGCACTTTCAGCGCGAGATCGGTGCGCTGCCGCGTGAGGCGCAGCGAAATCTCCTCGATGCGGGCAAAGCTCTCCTTCACGGCCGGCAGCAGCATTTCGCCTTCGGCGGTCAGCGTCAGGCCTTTCGCGTGGCGTCTGAAGAGCGGAAACTTGTAGTAGTCCTCGAGCGCGATGATCTGCCGGCTGACCGCGCCTTGCGTGAGGCACAGGTGGTCGGCGGCGCGGGTGAAGCTGCGATGGCGCGCGACAGTTTCGAAAATCTGCAGCGCGTTGAGCGGCGGAAGACGTCGCATCGTGGTATCCGGAATCAGAAAAAGTCATTGCACGGGCGTCGCGCCGCGGCGTGTGGGTCTGCCCGTCCAGCCCACAGGATACGCGATCGGCACGCGCTACACGAGACGCCGGCGGGCAAACCGGCATGCGTTCGATGCATGGCGCGGGCGGCTGCGCGAGGTCGTCGGCGCTGTCTGCACCGCGACGGGGCAATGCGCGGGGTCACCCGCACCAGAACCGAGCTTTCCTCATACCTCCGCGCGAACCCGAGGCAGCGCGCAAAACATGGACGTTAACCCGCATGCGCCGCTGTCGCGGCGCCGCCGGCGGTTGGGCCGAGATCCGCACCACGATCACGCCAGCGCCCGCGCATGAGCTTACGTCATACCGCCCATGCGCATATTTCGTTTGGCGAGGGATTTTGGCAAACCTAGAGTGCATCCACACACGACACACGGCGCATAGGCAGGCAACGTGTGCCGCCGAGTGCGCAAACTGGCAACGCCAACGAGCGGCGCTCTAAATGGCAGCGGTCACAGCGACTATCACCAGCAACAGGCGTTCATCACAGGAGACCGCCATGCAAGAGATCAAACGGGCCAGAAGGCAGGTCATCAAAACGATCGGCGCGGCGCTGGCGGCGTCCACATTGCCGATGCCGTTCGTCAACCTGCGCGCCCAGGAGCAGAACTTCAGCGGCAAGACGCTGCGCCTGCTGACCTGGTCGGACGACACCGGCGCAGCCGCGCTGCGCAACATCGCCGCCAGCTTCACGGCCAAAACCGGCGCCAAAGTGATCGCCGATCGCGCCGACGGCACCTCCGGCATGGTCGCCAAAGTCAAGGCCGCGGGCGAGCGCCCCACTTACGACGTCATCACGCTGGCCGGCGTCGGCGCGGCGGGGCTCGGCGACGCCGGTCTGCTGATGAAGCCCGATCTCGACAAGCTGCCGAACCTCAAGGAAGTCGCGCCGCAATATCGCACCGGCGCGAACGGCTTCGGCGTCGGCTATCTGCTGTGGTCGGACGGGCTGATCTACAACACGGCGACGGTCAAGACCGCGCCCACCTCGTATGAAGCGCTGTGGGACCCGAAGTACGCCGGCCGCATTTTCCTGCCGCCGCCCGAATGGGCCGAAGCGGTGGACCTCGCGATCATCGCCGCGAAGATGAACGGCGGCTCGCAGCAGAACATCGAGCCGGGCTTCAAAAAGCTCATGCTACTGAAAGACCGCGTGATGACGCTCGGCGAGAACCCGAACCAGGTGGCCGATCTGTTCCGCACCGGCTCGCTCGAGCTTGGCGGCATCTATTCGCCGGCCTTTTTCCCCGACCAGATCCGCAAGCCCGAGTACAAGATGGGCGTGACCTACGGGATGAAGGAAGGCTTCGCCACGCAACTGATGTTCACGGTGATTCCGAAATCGCATCCGGGCGACAGCGACCTGATCCACGCGTTCATCAATCATTCTCTCGACGCGGGCGTGCAAGGCCGCATGGCCGCCGACGTGCTGAACGGCCCGGTCAATTCGAAGGCGGTGATTCCCGCCGCGAGCCGCGCGTTCGTGCCGAGCCCGCAGCAGATCGCCGAGAAAGCCGTGCTCCACGACGACAAGGCGCTCGCCATGGTGCAGCCGGCGTGGATCAAGCGTTACACCGAAATCTTTTCGGCATGACTGCGATGCTCGCGCGCTTTTCGCGGCGTGCTTCGGCGGCATCGGGGCCGGCTTTGGAGGCGACGCCCGGTGCCGGCTTCAGCGGTCCCGAGCAACCCGCCGCCACCGCCATGGCGAAGGCGCGGCCGTGGCTGCTGCTCACGCCGATCCTGCTGTTTCTCGCGTTGCTCGGCGCGGCCGCGCTGGTTGTGTTGCGCATGAGCTTCGGCACGCCGGGCCATGAATGGCGCGGCTTCACGCTGCAAAACTACGCGGACCTGCTCGACGGCTATTTCATGAAATCGCTGTGGCTCACCTTGCGGCTCGCGTTCCAAAGCATGCTCTGCGCGGTCGCACTGGCAATTCCCGTCGCGCTGGCCATGGCGCGCACGAAGTCGCGGCTCGCGCGCCGGTTGCTGCTCGCTGGCGTGCTGCTGCCGCTGCTCGTCAATCTGCTGCTGCAAGGCTATGGCTGGCTGATCATTCTCGGGCCGGCGGGTCTGCTCAATCACGCGCTGCTCGCGAGCGGCCTCGTCGAGCGTCCGGTGATGTGGCTGTATCGCGAACATGGCGTGTTGCTCGGCCTGATCCAGACCGCGTTTCCGCTTGCCGTGCTGCCGCTCTCTAGCGCGATGCGCGCGGTCTCGATCTCCTATGAGGAAGCCGCCGCGACGCTCGGCGCGACGCGCTGGCAAACGCTGCGTCATGTGCTCTTGCCGCTGGCGATGCCCGGCCTCGTGTCGGGCGCGCTGCTGGTGTTCGCCTACAACGCGAGCGCGTTCGCCGTGCCGCTGCTGCTCGGCGGACGGCGCGTGCCGATGCTCGCCGTGCTGGTCCACGACCAGGTCGCGCCGTTGCTCAACTGGCCGGCGGCGTCCGCCTCGGGCGTCGTGCTGATGATCGCCACGCTCGCGGTGATGGCGCTGTCGCAGCGCCTCGTGCGGCGCACCCAGCGTTTCTCAGGGGAGTCCCACGCATGAGCACGCCGCTGCCCACTGCGCGTTTCGCGTTCCTACCGCGTCTGCCGGACACGATGCCCGGCCAGCTCGGCCGCGCCACCGCCCTGCTCGCCGCGCTCGTGCTGTTCCTCGCCGCGCTGCCGATCCTCACGATGATCACGATGTCGTTTAGCGCGGCCGACACGCTCGAATTTCCGCCGCCCGCGTTCGGCCTGCACTGGTATCGCGCCGCGTGGCACAGCTTCGTGTCGCCAGATGCGAGCGACTCACTGTCGATGGGCGCGGCGCTGACCACGAGTCTCGTCGTCGCGCTCTCGACGATGCTGATCGCCACGCTCGTCTCGGTGCCGGCCGCCTACGCACTGAGCCGCTACCGCTTTCGCGGCAAACCCGCGGTCGAACAGCTGGTCGCGCTGCCGCTCGTCTATCCGCTGGTGATGCTCGGGCTGTCGCTGCTGCTGGTGTTCAACGTGCTGCCGGTCGAACTCGGCGTGTTCCGGCTGATCATCGCGCATGTAATTCTGGCGCTGCCGTTCACCGTGAAAAATTGCGCGGCGTCGGTCGCGTCGATCGGCCCGGAGTTCGAGGAGGCCGCCTGCGTGATGGGCGCAAGCCCCGGCCGCGCGCTCGTCGACGTGATCCTGCCGCTGATGCGCCCCGGCATTCTCGCCGGCATGCTGTTCGCGTTCATCGTCTCGTTCAACGAGTTCACCGTGACCTTCTTCCTGTATGGCATCGATACGATGACGCTGCCGGTGTGGCTCTACAGCCGCACGGTGTCATCGCTCGATCCGACCGTGTTCTGTTTCGCCGTCGTCATCGTCGCGATCGACTTCGCGCTGATCTGGCTGCTCGAAAAGCTGATCGGCGACGAAGGGGTCGCACTGTGAACGCACGCCCGACGTCACTTTGCTGGAGCCTCCGATGACCCATCTGACCTTGCAGGCCGTGACCCGCCGCTTCGGCGCGGCGCACGCCGTCGACAACGTCGATCTGAGCGTGCCCGACGGCAAGCTGGTGTGCTTTCTCGGCCCGTCCGGCTGCGGCAAGACCACGCTGCTGCGGATGATCGCCGGCCTCGAAACGCCGAGTTCGGGCAGCATCCAGTTCGCCGGCCGCGACATCACGCGTTTGCCGGCCAACCAGCGCGACTTCGGTATGGTGTTCCAGTCGCTCGCGCTGTTTCCGCACATGACGGTCGCGCAGAACGTCGCGTATCCGCTCAAGCTGCGCAAGACGGCGAAGGATCAGCAGACGCGCCGCGTCGCCGAACTGCTGGAGCTGATCCAGCTGCCGCATATGGCGAACCGGCCGGTCACGCAACTCTCGGGCGGACAGCGCCAGCGCGTGGCAATTGCGCGCGCGATCGCCTCGCAGCCGAAACTGCTGCTGCTCGATGAGCCGCTCTCCGCGCTCGACGCCAAGCTGCGCGAGGCGATGCAGGTCGAAATCCGCCTGCTGCAGCAGCGCCTCGGCATCACGACGATCATGGTCACGCACGACCAGCGCGAAGCGATGACGATGGCCGATGAAATCGTCGTGATGGAAAAAGGCCGCATCGCGCAGGTCGGCAAGCCGCTCGACATCTATCGCGAGCCGGTCAGCGAGTTCGTGGCCGACTTCATCGGGCTCGGCAATATCCTGCCGGTCTCGTACGATGGCGCCGGCAGCGTGCGCCTGCCGGGCGGCCGGCGCATCGCGCTCGCACCGGGCGCGCGCGTGCCGGAGTCCAGCGCCGGCTTGCGGTTGCTGATCCGGCCTGAAGACATCTGCGTGAAGCCCACGTCGGCAGCCGACGACGTCTCCCCCAACCGGCTCGCTGGAACCGTCACGTTCATTCGCGACGTGGGTGCGTCGCTCGAAGCGACCATCGACTGCGCGGGCTTCACGCTGACCGCCGCGACCACGCCGCGCGAAACACCGGGGCTCGCGCCCGGCCTGCGGGTGTTCGCGGAATTGCCACCGCACGCGTGCAAGCTGATCGCCGCGCACTGAGTACACACGCGCCGGGCCGCTTGCCGCCACCCATTCCAACATCAACGCATCACACGCTTTCGACAGAGGACACATCATGAACCAGCGCCCCGTTGCCCGCTCGACCACCCGCCGCGTGTTCGCCACGCTCGCCGCGACGCTCGCCTTCACCGCCGCCGGCGCGCTGTGCGCGTTGCCGTCGGCCGCACATGCCGACGCCCTCGACAACATCGCGAAGTCGGGCACGGTGCGCATCGGCGTGTTCGAGGACTATCCGCCGTTCGGCTCGATCGGTCCGGACATGAAGCCGATGGGCTACGACATCGACGTCGCGAACCTGATCGGCAAGACGCTCAACGCCAAGGTCGAACTCGTGCAGGTGACCGGCGACAACCGCATGGCCTACCTCGCCGACCACAAGGCCGACATGCTGCTGTCGGTCGGCCAGACGCCCGAGCGCGAAAAGGTGATCGACTTCTCGCAACCGTACGCGCCGTACTACCTCGCGGTGTTTGGCCCGAAGGCGCTGCCGGTGAAGAGCGCCGCGGACCTCGCGGGCAAATCGATCTCGGTCGCGCGCGGCACGCTCGAAGACCTGAGCGTGACGAAGATCGCGCCGCCCAGCGCCACCATAAAACGTTTCGACGATCCGAACGGCGCAATTTCGGCGTTTCTTTCTGGTCAGGTACAGTTGATGGTGGTCGGCAACGACGTGGGCGCGACGATTCTCGCGCGTCACCCGGCGAACGATCCGGAGCAGAAGTTCTCGCTGTTCAGCTCGCCGGATCACGTCGGCCTGAACAAGAACGAGCCGCGTCTGAAGCAGAAAGTCGACGAGACGATTGCCAAGGCGCGCAAGGACGGCACGATGAACGCGATTTCGCAGAAATGGCTGCGCGCGCCGCTGCCCGCCGACCTCTAAACCATTTGCGCGGAGTTTCGACATCACGATGAGCGCCACCTCATGACCTATGCGTTCGATTTCAGCGGCTTCGACCTCTATGCGGGGATGCTCGTGCGCGGCGCCGCCGTCACGTTGGGGCTCACCGCCGTCTCCACCGTGCTCGGCGGCCTCGTCGGGATCGGCGGGGCGAGCATCGCGGTGGCGGGGCCGAAGTGGGCGCGCTGGCTGGTGGCGAGCTATGTCGAACTGATCCGCAATACGCCGTTCATCGTGCAGTTGTTCTTCGTGTTCTTCGGCTTGCCGAGTCTCGGCATTCACATCGACGAAATCCAGGCCGCGATTCTGGCGATGACCGTCAACCTCGGCGCGTACGCAATCGAGATCGTGCGCGCCGGCATCGATTCGATTCCGCGCGGCCAGGTGCAGGCGGCCGAGGCGCTCGGCCTGCACGGACGGCAGGTGTTCCGCCATGTCGTGCTGCCGCAGGCGATCGCCAACGTGTTCCCCGCGCTGCTGAGCCAGGTGCTGATCGTGATGCTCGGCTCGGCGGTGGTGTCGCAGATCTCGGTGCCCGATCTGACCTACGCGGCCAACTTCATCCAGTCGCGCAACTTCCGCTCGTTCGAGAGCTACGTGATCATCACCGTGGTCTATCTGCTGATGTCGATCGTGTTGCGGCAACTCATCAACCGTTTTGGACGCGGCCTGTTCGCGGGCCGCACCGCGCGCGGCAACGACACTGCGCCGCGTAGCTGGCGCAGCCGCCTGATGTGGCGCGGCGCCCGCACCGTGCCGACGGAGCGCTGATCATGATCGAATTCACGCTGTGGGACATTGCCCGCAATCTGTTGCTCGCCGCCCGCTGGACGCTCTTGCTGTCGTTGATCGCGTTCGTCGGCGGCGGCGTGGTCGGGCTGCTGTTGCTCGCGATGCGCGTGTCGCCGATCGGGTGGCTGCGCCGCATCGTCGTGCTGTACGTGGAAGTGTTTCAGGGCACGCCACTGCTGATGCAGTTGTTTCTCGCCTTCTTCGGCTTGCCTTTGCTCGGCGTCGATGTATCGCCCTGGGTCGCGGCGACCGTCACGTTGACGCTTTACACGAGCGCGTATCTGGTCGACATCTGGCGCGGCTGCGTCGAAGCGGTGCCGCGCGGCCAGTGGGCCGCGGGCGCGAGTCTCGGCATGACGTTCAGCCAGCAGTTGCGCTATATCGTGTGGCCGCAGGCGCGCAAGATCGCCGTCGCGCCGACGGTCGGTTTTCTCGTGCAGGTGGTGAAGAGCACCGCGCTCGCGTCGATCATCGGCTTCACCGAACTGACCAAGACCGGCACCATGATCACCAACGCCGCATTCCGCCCATTCCCGATCTACGGCATGGTCGCGATGATTTACTTCGCGATGTGCTTCCCGTTGACGTGGTACGCACGCGTGCTCGAAAAGCGCCAGAAGATCGGGCAGCATCGCTGACACTGGCGGCGCGCCCCGCGAGTCCCGCGCCGCGCCAATAGAAAAGCGGCAACCGCGCAAACCACGGTTGCCGCTTTTTTTGTCGATTGCGGCGGGTGATCGCCCCCGCCGCACCGAAGCTTAACGCGCCGCTTGCGTCGACTTGCGCAGCTTCGTCACTTCGGACGCACTCACCGCCGGCGCGTCGTTGTTCCAGCCGGCCCGCACGAAGGTCAGTACGTCGGCGATCTGCTGGTCGTTGAGGACCGGCGCGAACTTCGGCATCGGGAACGGCGCGGGCACGCCGCCGATCACGAGATCGCCCGTGCCGTTCAACGTGACGTTGATCAGCGACGACGCGTCCTTCTCCAGCACGTTCGGATTGCCGGCCAACGGCGCCATCATCGGCGCGAAGCCGCGTCCGTCGGCGCCGTGACAGTGCATGCAATACGCCGTATAGACGCGCGCGCCGGCATCGTTCGCGGGACGGTTCAACGACACCTTCGTCTTCTGCGGGTCATACGCATACGGCACCGCACCGCTGCCGCCCGCCGGCGGTAGCGACTTCAGGTAGGTCGTCATCGCGGCGATGTCGGCGTCGGTCATATGCTGCGTGCTGTTGTTGATCACGCTGGTCATCGAACCGAACGCCGACGCGTGGCGATTCGCGCCGGTCTTCAGGAACGCGTGCACGTCCTCATCGTTCCAGCGGCCGAGCCCTACGTTGTGCTCGCCGCTCAGGTTCGACGCGAACCAGCCGTCGAGCAGGCCGCCGGTCAGGAACGCGCTGCCGCTTTCATCGAGCGCCTTCTCCTGAAACGCGACGCCGCGCGGCGTATGGCACGAGCCGCAGTGCCCGAGGCCCTGAATCAGATACGCGCCGCGATTCCATGCCGCATCCTTGCCCGGCTTGTCCTGATAGGCGCCCTTCTCGAGGAACGCCATGTTCCAGAACTTCAGCGGCCAGCGCATGTTCAACGGCCATTTGATGTCGGCCTCGCGGTTCGCCTGCTGCACCGGCGTAACGCCGCTCATGAAGAACGTGTAGAGCGCCTTCATGTCCTCGTCGTTGATCTTCGCGTAGGACGGATACGGCATTGCCGGGTACAGGTTGTGACCGTCCTTCGCGACGCCTTCGCGCATCGCCCGCGTAAAGTCCTCCAGCGTATAGGCGCCGATACCGGTCTGCGGATCGGGCGTGATGTTGGTGGTGTAGATCTGCCCCATCGGCGTCGTCATCGGTAAGCCGCCCGCGAACGGCTTGCCCTTCGGGGCCGTGTGACAGGCCACGCAATCGCCGATCTTCGCGAGATAGGCGCCGCGTTGCAGCAGTGCCGGGTCCGCCGCATGCGCGGGCGTGGGCGCGGCCGCATGAGCCGGCGCTTGCGCGATGAACGGCAGCGCCACGCACAGCGCCGCGCTGAAACCCTTCAGTGTGTTTTTCATCGTCGGGCTCCGGTCAGGCGGTTTGCAATTGGCTGCCGACCGGCAATTGCCGCAGCCGCTTGCCGGTGGCCGCGAAAATCGCGTTGGTCAACGCGGGCGCGAGCGCCGCGGTACCGGGTTCGCCGATGCCGCCGGGCGCCTCGCTGCTTTTCACGATATGCACGTCGATCGGCGGCGTCTGGTCGATGCGCAGCATGCGGTAGTCCGTGAAGTTGTTCTGCTCGACGCGGCCGTCCTTGATCGTGATCTCGCTGTAGAGCGCCGCCGTGATGCCGAAGATGATGCCGCCCTGCACCTGTGCTTCGATCGTGTTCGGATTGACGACCATCCCGCAATCGACCGCACACACGACGCGCTTGACCGCGACTTCACCCTGATCGACCGCGACGTCGACGACGATTGCAAAGAAGCTGCCGAACGCGTGCATTACCGACACGCCCCGTCCTTGCCCCTTCGGCAGCGCGCTGCCCCAGCCCGCCGCCTGGGTGGCGACGTTGAGCACGTTCAACGCGCGCGGTGTTTTGCCCAGCAGGTCCTGACGGTACTTGACCGGATCGATCTTCGCCTGCGCGGCGAGTTCGTCGATGAAGCTCTCCACCACGAACGTGCCGCGCGTCGGCCCCACGCCGCGCCAGAACGCGGTGGGCACCGCGTGCGGTTCCTGGCGCACGTAGTCGACCAGCTGATTGGGCAGGTCGTACGGCAGGTCAGACGCCACTTCGACCGCGTCCGGGTCCAGCCCGTTCTTGAACGCGGGCGGCGCAAACCGCGCCATGATCGACGAACCGACGATGCGGTGCTGCCATGCGAGCGGCTTGCCGTTCGCGTCGAGCCCGGCGGAGATCTTGTCGTAGTAGTACGGCCGGTACATGTCGTGCTGGATGTCTTCCTCGCGCGTCCACAGCACCTTCACCGGCGTCGAGACCTGCTTGCCGATCTTGACCGCCTGCGTGACCATGTCGAACTCGAGCCGCCGCCCGAAGCCGCCGCCGATCAGATGGTTGTGCACGACGATCTTGTCGGCGGGCAGGCCGGTGACCGCGACCGCCGCGTCCACCACGCGCGTAGGCACCTGCGAGCCGAGCCAGACATCGCAGCCGTCGGCGCGCACGTGCACGGTGCAGTTGATCGGCTCCATCGTCGCGTGCGCGAGGAACGGTTGTTGATACACGGCATCGACGCGCGACTTCGCGTTGGAGAACGCCTGGCCGACGTCGCCCTCTTTACGCGCGACCGCGCCGTTGCGTTGCGAGGCGTCGGCGAGATCGTCGACGATCTGCTTCATCGAAAGGTTCGCGCCCGCGCCTTCGTTCCACTTGATGTCGAGCGCCTGCACTCCGCGCCGCGCCGCCCAGGTGTGATCGCCGATCACCGCCACCGCGTTGTCGATCTTGACGACCTGCCGCACGCCGGGGATTTTCTTTGCGTTAGTGTCGTCGACGCTCGCCAGCGTGCCGCCGAACACCGGACAGTTCGCGATCGCCGCGTAGACCATGTCCGGCATGCGCACGTCCAGCCCGAACAGCGCGGTGCCGTCCACCTTTTCCGGCGAATCGAGGCGCTTCACCGGCGTGCCGATCAGCTTGAAATCCTTCGGCTCTTTCAGCGGTACGTTCTGCGGCGCGGGCAGTTTGGCCGCGGCCTCCACGAGCTGGCCATAGCCGATGCTGCGATTGCTGGCCGCATGGATCACCTGGCCGCCCTGCGCGTGGCAGCTCGCCGGGTCGACCTGCCATTGCTGCGCGGCCGCGTCGATCAGCATGATGCGCGCGGTCGCGCCGGCGCGGCGCATCGGCTCCCACGCAAAGCGGATCGAGGTCGAACCGCCGGTGAGCTGGCCGCCGAGCAGCGGGTCCATGAAGAGCTTTTCGTTGGGCGGCGCGTGATCGAGCGTGACCGCATCGAGCGGCACGTCGAGTTCTTCGGCGATCAGCATCGGGATCGACGTATAAACGCCCTGGCCCATCTCGACCTTCGGAATCACGAGCGTGACCTTGCCCGCTGTATCGATCTGGATGAATGCGTTCGGCGCGAACACGCCGCTTTGCGGCGTTTCGACCGCATCGCCGCCGACCACCGATTTACCGGCCTTCTGATCCTGGCTCGCGGCCGGCAGGCTGAAGCCGAGCAGCAGGCCGCCTCCGGCCGCCGCGCCGACCGTCACGCCGAATTTCAGAAACGTGCGGCGCGACATTCCAGCAACACTACTTTGCGAGGCCCCCGCGCCATTCTGTGCATCGAGCAATCCCTGGGACATGTCACACCCCCTTTGCGGCTTGCTTGATCGCCGCGCGGATGCGGTTGTACGTCCCACAGCGGCAGATGTTGCCGGCCATCGCGGCGTCGATATCCGCGTCGGTGGGATTGGGGTTGCTCGCGAGCAGCGAAGCCGCCGACATCACCTGCCCCGACTGACAGTAGCCGCATTGCACGACGTCCAGTTGCCGCCATGCCTGTTGCACCTTCTGCCCCGCGGGTGTGCTGCCGACCGCTTCGATCGTGACCACTTTGCGCTCGCCGACCGCCGCCGCCGGGAACACGCACGAGCGCACCGCCACGCCGTCGAGGTGCACGGTGCATGCGCCGCACTGCGCGATGCCGCAACCGAACTTGGTGCCGGTCAGGCCGACGAGATCGCGCAGGACCCACAGCAAGGGCATGTCGGGTGGCGCGTCGACGGTGTGGGTCTGACCGTTGATGTTGAACGTTGTCATGTACGGCTCCGGGGTGGGGTTTATTGTTTGTGAGGCTATTTAGACAGAGACGGCGAACCAAAACGTAAAGGATTGTCGTGGTTATTCGACGAGCCAAACTAATACACGATGCGACTCGCCTGGCAATCGGCCTGCGGATGCAAGCGGCAGATAATGCGGCGCGCATGCGCCGGAACGGACCGGCAAATTGTAGCCGTGTAAAAAGAAATTCGCCGTGTACCCGGGCGGGCTGCGCTGCGGCAAGCGGCCTTTGCCCCGCGCAGAATGCGAGCTTGAAACCGGCGCCGAATCGATGCGGTAGTATCGGCGCATTCACACGAGCGGACGCGTATTGCACAAACTCGCGACGCGCCGCTCAATCAACGGCGGGCGATTTTGTTAGCATGAGCCGATTGCCGGCTCGATCCGGCCAGACCCTCCGAAGGAGCAGCACAATGAACGACCAGCAATGCACTCAATTCCTCTCGGACATTCGCCGACCCCTCCTCTCGCTGCACAAGGCCATTCTCGATCACGAACGCGCGGCGTATGAAAAGGAATTCGGCCCGGTGACGCCCGCGGCCTTTCTGCAGGTGCTCATCAACGGCTCGGGGTTTCGGTGGCTCACGCCGCTGTCGACGGTCATTGCGAGCGTCGACGAAATTCTCGACGACAAGGAAGCCGACGCCGCCGACCGGCTCGCCGCCGCTGAAGCGGTGACCGGCCTGTTCTCGCCCGATCAGCCGAACAACCAGTTCCTGCCGCGCTACCTGCCGCTGTTGCAGGCCGATCCGGCGATCCTGCATCACCATGGCCAGGTATCGCAACTGTTGCGCAGCGTTCAAGCGAAGTAAGAGACACGAGGCTGCAGCACGGCGGCGCATCATATCGACTCGACTCGACTCGCGCGATCGCGCCGCAGCCTCCCGAATCTCCTCACCGTTGAAAAGCCGCCTTTCGAACAGCACAACGCTGTCCACTCGGATGCCGCCGGCGCTCGCAGCCGATCGATTACCCAGCGCATCGATCGCAGACCTCAAAAATACCCCTTGTTTCAAGCCAATTTCTGCCCGAATCGTAAGAGTGCGGGTTGCAAAAGACGCTGACTCATTGTTCAAACACTGCAGCAAGCGCATCGTCAGCGAATTTGCCTGGTTTTGCTGAACAAAACAAAGGTGAGCTTCTGCGGGAGCCACCCCCTGCCGCCTACGAAAAGGCGCGCTGCACGTTCGACGTTCCCCTGCTAAGGTAAGCAGACCTTCTTTGCAACGCTCATCGCCATGCAAACCTGGCCGCTCCCCGAAAGCTATACGTTCCGCGATCAAACCGTGCGTTACGGCGTCACCGGCAACGGTCCGCCGCTGGTGCTGGTTCACGGCACGCCGTTCTCTTCGTATGTGTGGCATCGCATCGCCGCGCATCTCGCGCCCATGCGCACGGTCCACTACTACGACTTGCTCGGCTACGGACAATCGGAGCAGCGCGACGCACAGGACGTCTCGCTCGGCATCCAGAACGTGTTGCTCGCGGAACTGCTCGCGCATTGGAAGCTCGAGATGCCGGACGTCGTCGCGCATGATTTCGGTGGCGCGACTTCGCTACGTGCGCATCTGCTGAACGGCTGCGAGTACCGCAGTCTCACGCTGATCGATCCGGTCGCGGTCGCGCCATGGGGTTCGCCGTTCGTGCGGCACGTGCGCGAACACGGCGACGCATTCGCCGGACTGCCGCCGTATATTCACGAAGCGGTGGTGAAAGCGTATGTGCGCGGTGCGATCGCCCGCGAGATCCCGGACCATGAACTCGCGCCTTATGTGAGGCCGTGGCTCGGCGCCACGGGACAAGCGGCCTTCTACAGGCAGATCGCGCAGATGGACCAGCGCCATACCGACGAAGTCGAAGCGCGTTACGCGCAGCTGCGTTGTCCGGTGCAGATTCTGTGGGGCGAGAAAGACCAGTGGATACCGCTCGAACGCGGTCGCCAGCTGGCCGCCGCGATTCCGTGCGCGCGCTTTCAGGCGGTGCCGAACGCCGGCCATCTGATGCAGGAGGACGCGCCGGAGGCG
This sequence comes from Paraburkholderia fynbosensis, assembly GCF_902859935.1. GTDB lineage: Bacteria > Pseudomonadota > Gammaproteobacteria > Burkholderiales > Burkholderiaceae > Paraburkholderia > Paraburkholderia fynbosensis. Next base: position 164,068 of record NZ_CADIKI010000014.1, on the reverse strand, counting down.
ATCGTCGCCGCGGCGCTGCGCTGGTTCGTCTGACGGCGCGCGAGCGGTCCGCGCCCGTTAGCCGCGACCTTGTGGAAGATACGGCAGCGGATCGATCGGCTTGCCGTCGTGGCGCAACTCGAAACCGACGGACACGCGCGAGTTGTTTTCGTCGCCCATCTCCGCGATCTGCTGTCCTTGCCGAACGATGTCGCCGATCTTGACCAGCAGCTTGCGGTTATGCGAGTACGCGGTCAGAAAATCCTTGTTGTGCTGGACGATGATCAGGCTGCCGTAGCTGTTCAACCCCGTGCCCGCGTACATCACGCGGCCGTCGGCGGCGGCGCGCACCGGATCGCCCGGCTTGCCGCCGATCTCGATACCGCGCGTTTCGCCGGGCTGGAATGCCTCGACCACGCGGCCGCCCGCTGGCCACGCCAGCGCGACGCCGTTCGCGTGCCGCGCGGTTTGCTGCATGACTTCGCGCGCCTGTTCGGGGGTCGGCGAACCTGCGCCGGGCAAGTTCGCAGTGGACTGCGCCGAGCCCGCCGCTGCTTGCTGCGGCGCCGCCGCCGCCGCCGCCGCCGCCGAAGCCGAAGCCGAAGCCGAAGCCGCGGAACCTGCGGCAGCTTTCGCAGCCAACACCGCCTTCGCATTCGCCGCATTGGCGGCATTCACGGCCCGCACCGTTTCCGGCGACGCAACATGCAGCATCTGCCCCAGCTTCAGCCGCGACGACGCCTTCAATGCGTTCCACGTTTGCAACTGTTTGACGCTGCAGTGATGATGCTGCGCGATGCGCGACAGCGTATCGCCACGCTTGACCCGATAGACGAGCGGCGGCGATTTTTTGAGCGACGCGCCCTCATCGGAGCCCGTTGCGACAGGCGTGCCCGCTGACGCGGCATTGGAAGCCGACGCGGCTACCCCAGCCGCCACGCCGGACGCAGCCGCCGGACTCACCGCCACGCCGTTCTGCGCGTCCTGCTGCCCGACATTCGCACAACCACTCACTGCCAGCGCGACCCACACGCCGGCCAGGCTGGCCATCATCGTTCTGTCGAAACGTCTTGTCATCTCTGTTCGACTCCTGCCTTATTCATGAGCGGGCCGGATGCCGCCCTGTCATCTGCCAATGCGCGCGGTCTTACGCCGCGCAGCCTGCTTCGCGACACGGCGAGGCCGCCTCGTGCGCCGCTCATCCCGTGCCCTGCCGACCAATCCACCCTGACGCTGACCGGAACGGACTGCGTCCGGTCTCTCACGGAACAGCCGGTCCCCAGCGCGAAGGCCCAGATTGCTGATCAAAATTCCAGCGGAATTGTAAAGGCGCTTTAACGAAAACGCCTCGTCGCGAACACTCTGATACAAACATTACTCACGTATTTCCGGGACGCGTTCGCACCCGCCGCGGTGTGTACAACGGCGTGCTCTTTCGGGCACACGGCGGCGTCGCGTCCGCGATCGTCGGCGACTGATTGCACGAGGGTGTGCGCGCACTGCACACGTCCGATTTGCCCCGCTCGCGGGAATGTCCACCGGAGTCAGCATCGCAACACGAGGCAATCGCGCCATCGCGCGTCGTGTCCCGTGATCGGACAATCACCTTTTCTTTAACGGCAGCTCGCCGCCGGAACTTGAATCGACATGTGTCGCAATGGCGCGCGACGCGCGGAAATGCGTCGGCGAGGAAAAGGCGGTCGTCAACATCGACAAGCTCGCCTGACTTCGACGACCCAACGTGGGCGCTAGCTGTAGTACTGCCCCGCGTACTTCACATATCCCACCGGATGATGCGTGAAGTGCAACACCGGCAGCACGGGATTCGAATTGTCGGCGGTCGGATAAGCGCTGGCTTCGGAGATATATTCGCCTTGCGCCTCGATCGGCTGCCCCGCCTGGAGGCCGGGGATTTCCTGCGCCAGTCCCTCGTTGTCGCCGAAACGCACGGCGACGAAGACCTCCGTGCCCACCAGGTTCTGCGTCCCGCCCTCGAACTTCAGCACCTTGTCGATCCTGATGACGAGGTGCTGGTGATTGGCGCCGTGGTGATTGTCCGGGCTGTCGAACACCTTGGCGATCGTGCCTTGCACGCACGCGAGCGGCGCGCCCAGCGAATGCACATAACGATGATGCGGAAGTATCTGTGTCGCGCGATTGCTCATGAAGTCTCCGTGCAAAAATAAGCGGGCTTGTCTACGGCAAACGAAGAACGCGGCTGCCGGGCGGCGACAGCGCGATACCATTTGAGCGAGCCGTGCCGTGCGAGTTCATTGCGCGGGACCATGGCCCGAAACCGGCAGCGCACTCGCCGGTTCAAACGCGAGCAAACAAACCGCACGCCTTTGAGGGGGCGGGGCAAGCGATTTCAGGAAAGCGTCCGATACGGCGAGGCAAGCCGAAGAAAATAGTCTTACGGCTCTTTTGAAGCCCGCGCTGTTCGATCAAGGCGCGAGCGCATCGCGCAATAAAACCCCGCGATGAATCACCCGCAGCGGCCTGCCTAGAATTTATGCCGGATCGCCGCGCGCACGACGACCTGCTTCGACGTCGACGAAGGCGACTGGGTGCCGGGGATGAACGCGTAGTCGAGAATCGAAAAGGTCTGGTCGCCCGTGACCTGCTGATACTCGCCCTGAATATAGACGTCGGTGCGTTTGGACAGGTTGTAATCCGCCATCAGGCCGAACGAGTGAATGCGCGGCTTCACGCCGCCGTTCGACGCGTCGTAGGTCTCCATCGTGTACACGTACTGCGCGCCGACGAACAGCATCGGCGAAATCTGATACTTGCCGTTCACCTCGAAATTCTGATACTTCAGTGAGTTCAGCAGCACGCCCGGCGGCACGAGCGGCGTGGTGCCGAGATAGCCGTTGCCGGTCGGATTCAGATAGTTCGAGTTGGTGTAGACGAAGCCCGCCGTCGCCGAACCGAAGGTATAGGTAATGCCGCCGCCGAACACGCGCATGCGGGCCGCGATGAAACCGGCGTCGTTCGTGGTGATCGCACCGTTCGCGCCATTGCCCGGATTGTCGGCCTGCAGATACGCCGCGGCCACCAGCAAGCCGGCATACGCATACTGCCCGCCGATGCTGTACGCCCGATTGTTCGCGAAGCCGGTGTCGTTGCTGAAACTGTAGGTGCCGCCGAACTGGAAGCCGGAGATCGATGGGCTGGCGTACTTGACCGTGTTGTCGAGACGGAACGTGTTGTCGGTGTTGTCGTTGTCGAGCGGGTGCGAGAACAGCGTGCCCGCCCAGTTGCCGTTGGCGGTGGTCTGAGCCAGATAGTCGACCACTGAATCGTACTGGCGGCCGAAGGTCAGTGTGCCGTACGGCGCCGAACTCAAGCCGACATAGGCCTGCCGCCCGAACATCCGGCCGCCCTGCGCGAGCCGCCCGGCATTCAGGTCGAAACCGTTCTCGATCTGGAACACCGCTTTGAGGCCGCCGCCGAGTTCCTCGGCGCCCTTCAGGCCCCAGCGGCTGCCTTGCGCGAAACCACTCGCCAGTTCGTAGACGTTGCCACGGCCGACATTGTTGGTGTAGTTGATGCCCTCGTCGATCACGCCATACAGCGTGACGCTGGTCTGTGCGTCGGCGGACGCGGCAAAAACGGCGGACACAGCGGTGGAGACAGCCAGCGCGAAGACTTGCTTGTTCATGATGATCTCCCTGCACTCGAGTAATCGGACAACTCGATCCGGCCGCTTCTTCTGCTGGCGCTTTCGGGCACTTCGACAGTGCCGCTCACGACCCCGCCGCGCTTTTGGGAAATCCTCACACGCCGTTTGCGGGCCGTCCATTGGGGGTCGCTTCGATCTCTTGAAACGTTGCGAAATCTCCACTGTGTGCGGCAGCCACTTTTTTCCCGGCTCCCGTTCAGGTAGGCGTCACAGCACGGTCCGCACGAATTCGGCGATGCTTCGCCGCACTCGCGCCGTGCGCCCTGCGCTGCGCGCTTGTCATGGAAAGAAATATAATGGGCGGTTTTGGCCGCGGCGCAGCGGAACTCCGCGCCGTCCTCCGGGGTCTTTTCAATGCCCCCTGACACCGCGCCCTGCGAGGCCGGTCGAACGCGGCGACGTGGGTCACGACGTGAGCACGACGTGAAGCACGACATGGGTCGAGTCCCGCCGCAGCACTGAATCAATCCAATTCCAAAGCCTTGTGAGACGCCTGCCGCGCTGCATCAGCGCGCCGTCGCACGGGGCTGCTTTTGGCGCAAACAATGCAACCTTCATCTTCACGCCTGATCGAGCTGGACTTTTTCCGCGGCCTGGTCCTGCTGATCATCGTCGTCGACCACATCGGCGGCAGCATCCTGTCGCGCTTTACGCTGCACGCGTACGCGTTGTGCGATGCCGCCGAAGTCTTCGTGTTCCTCGGCGGCTTCGCTACCGCAACGGCCTACGTGGCGCTCGCCGAACGGCGCAACGAGACGATCGCGCGCAGCCGCTTCCTGCGGCGCTCGCTCGAAATCTATCGCGCGTTCCTCGTCACCGCGGGGTTGATGCTGCTGGTCAGCGCGGTGTTGAGCGCGTTCAGCATCGACGGACCGAATCTCGCCACTACCGATCTCGACGACCTGATCGCAGCGCCCGTCGGCGCGCTGCGCGACATTTTGCTGTTCCGCCGTCAGCCCTATCTGGCTTCAGTGCTGCCGATGTACGCGTTCTTCGCGCTGCTGGTGCCGATGATTCTGCCGCTCGCGCGCAGCAAACCGTGGCTGCTGCTGGCCGGCAGCGTCGCATTGTGGGCCGGCGCGCCGGCGATCGACGCCTACCTGCCCGCCGCGCCGGACATGCACTGGGACTTCAACCCGTTCGCGTGGCAGTTGCTGTTCGTGCTCGGCGTGCTCGCGCGATGCCAGCCGGTTTATCAGCGTGTCAGTGCGCACCGCCTCAGCTGGATCGTCAGCCTCAGTGCGTTCGCGGTGGTGGCCGGCGCGGCCTATTTCAAGCTCTTCATCCATCATGGATCGCTCGACGCGAGCCTCAAGCAGAATCTGTCCTGGCTGCGGGCGGGCAACTTCCTCGCCATCGCCTGGGTCGTCGCCAATCTGATCGAACTCGGCTGGGCGAAGAAGCTCGCGCAGTGGTTGCCGTGGGTCGGCGTGATTGGGCGCAAAGGGCTGCTGTGCTTCATCGCCGGTGCGGTGATCTCGCTCGTGGTCGACTCGCTGCTGTACGCGGCGACCGACGGCTATCTGAACTACCCGCTCGGCCTGCTCGCCGATGTGATCGCGGTCGGCGCCCTCTTCGCCGTCGCGTTGGGCGTGGCGCCGCTCAAGCGCTTCGTCGGACGCTTTGTCGGCGCGCTCGGGACGTCGTCCTGAGAGGTGCGTGCGGAGCAAGCGGCTGGCGCGCCTCTTCCGCTTCCTGCCTGCATCGCCTACGCTCAAATCGGGCTCCAACGGTCTCAACTCCGCCGCCGATGCTGATAGCATGACGGCCGCGCGCAAGCTGCGCGCCGGCTTCCTACTCTCACATGCGTCCACTCCTACACCTCGCACTCGCCCTGCTATCCATCGCCGCCAGCATGCCGGCGTCCGCCAGCACCGTCGTCAGCCGCAGCTTTTATGCAGAAGCGCTCGGCCGCGACTGGGGCTACACGGTCTATCTGCCGAGCGGCTATCGTCAGGACGCCGCGCGCATGCCCGTGCTCTATCTCCTGCACGGCAACAACGGCGACGCCAACGACTGGCTCACCCAGGGCCACCTGCAAAGCGCCGCCGATGCCCTGATCGCGCGCAAGGAGATCCCGCCGGTCGTCATCGTGATGCCGCAAGGCGGCACCGACTGGTACGTCGATCGCAAGGAAAAGATGGAAAGCGCGTTTTTCGGCGATCTGCTGCCCGAGATAGAAACGCATTACGCGGTGTCGACGCAGCGTGGCGGGCGGGCGATCGGCGGGGTGTCGATGGGCGGCTTCGGCGCGCTGCGCTACGTGCTGACGCACCCGGAACTGTTCTGCGGCGCGCTGCTGCTGAGCCCCGCGATCTACGCGAACGAGCCGCCGCGCGCATCGGCCGCGCGCCGGGTCGGCGTGTTTGGCGAGCGGCAGTTCGATCCTGAAATCTGGCACGAACTCAACTATCCAGCGCAGTGGGAGCGCTACATGAGCCAGCCGTATCGCCTGCCGATGTTCATCGCCGCCGGCGACGACGACCTCGCGATCCAGGCCGACGCGTCCTCGCTATACACGCGTCTGCGGCTGGCGGGCAATCCGGCGGCGCTGCGCATCATCGACGGCGGCCACACGTGGGAAGTCTGGAGCGCGCTGCTGCCGGCCGCGTTGAAATACGCGCTCGGCTGCATGAAGCCGCCGGCGGTCGAGCATCCGTCGAATCAGCGGCCGTGAGCGGGGCCGGGGCGCGCGAAAACCCCGCCCTACCGCACCAGATCGGTCCAGAACACCATCAGCACCGTCATCAGCGCGGGCCCGACGAAGATGCCGATCAGCCCGAACGTCTCCGCCCCGCCGAGAATGCCGAACAGCACGAGCAGGAACGGCAGGCGCGTCGAATTGCCGATCAGCACGGGCCGTACGAAGTGCTCGGCGACGAATACCACGATCGAGCCGACCACGACCAGCCCGATGGCCGCGGCCACCGAGCCCTGCGCGAGCAGCCACAGCGCCGCGAGGCCGAATGTAATCGGCGCGCAGAACGGCAGCATCGCGGCGACCGCGGTAATCAAACCGAGCAGCGCGACATGCGGCAAGCCGGTCACGAAATAGGCGACAGCCAGCAACACGCCCTCCCCGAGGCCGACCACGACCAGCCCCGACACCGTGCCGCGCACTGCGGCGGCCATCCGTTGCAGAAGCTCGGCGCCATCGTCGCCGAAGCCGCGCCGCACGCCCCGGATCAGCGCGCCGGACAGGCGCGGCCCCGTCTGGAAAATCACGAACAGCGTGACCAGCATGAAAGTGAACACCACCACCGCATGGAGCGCACGCGCGCCGAAGCGGCGGCCGAGCGTCATCACCGTGGGATTGTGCAGGCCCTTCATCGCTGCCGAATCACCCAGCGGCTGCGCGAGGTTGGCCTGCCACCACGCGGAAATCTGCTGCGCGCCGAACGGCAAACGCGCGATGAAGTCCGGCAGCGCGATGCCGTTTTCCCGCGCGCTCCTGAACCATTCGTTCAGGTCGTGCGCCTCACGCAGCGCCTGAGCGATGCCGATGCCGACCGGCAGCACCACCAGCAGCGCAATCGCCAGCGTGAGCGCCGCGGCGATCAGCGTGGTGCGGCCCGTGAACCAGCGGTTGCTCTCGACCTTGCGCAACAGCGGCCACAGCGCGATCGCGACCACCCCGGCCCACGCGACCACCACGATGAAGTCGCGCACGACCCACACCGCCAGCAACACCAGTCCGATGTATAAGGCGAGCGAGGCCGCCTTCTGCTTTTTCAGGCGATCCGGCGGCACCGGGTGATCGGACGAGGTGTCGGGCGGGCGTGAAATCATAGGGATTCTCTTTGGATATGTGCGCGCGAGCCGACCGGAAAAAACCAAACCCGCTAGACTGGCAGCGGCCAGTCGGCGGCTCATCGAAGAGCCCTATCTTAAAGGAGCAGCGGCGCCCTCTGTAGGCAGCGCTTCCGTCGCGTTCCGGTCAACACTCCGTTGCAAAAATTCACACTATTAAAAATTCACATAATAACGGCGTGTAACGTCCGTCTTTTCGGGCGATCGCAAATGTCGAGCGCCATTGTTGCTGTTTGGAGAACACTGTTTCAACCGCGACACAATGGCTATCCGGCGCGCACGGGACTACATTCGGCACACCACAATACGGAGCCGATGATGATGACCTTAGAGTCCATCCCCCTTGACGGTACCAATGGCGTACGCATCGAAATTCTCGAGCGCTCCGACACGACGCTGGTGATCCGCTGGGTAGAACCGGGGCGATGTCATTACGGCGAGCAGCGCTGGCGGCGGAGGTCGGCGCATACCTCTGGCACCTGCGCGGTATCGCGGCGCAAGATCCGCCGCGGCGACGCGGTGTTCAAACCCGCCGAACGGCCCGCGCCGTCGAACGCTTCCGCGATGATCTGTGCCGAAATCCTCTGCGCGCTGGCGGAAGCCTGACGCTTCGAGCCGCCGCCGCTGCGCTGTCACCCTGCCGTCATTCTTCCTGTTTGGTTCTGTGCCGGCGTCGCGCGCATCGCGCCGATACGCCCGGCAAACCGCCCCTTGCGCGGCAGGATGCACGGGCGCCCTTCGCCCACGCGCGTTACGCCGCGCGCCGAACACCTCCGATTGCGGCCCTTCGCCACGTGCGCTAAGGTGGACCTCATTGCGACAAGTCAGCCGCCGGCTTCCTGCGCGACGGTAAAGTGACCCGCATTTCCACCCACCGCGCCGCGCCCGCTGCGGCGCCGTTTGAGGGCCTACCATGGCAGAAGACACGCCGGACACCCGCGCGGCTCTAGCGCTCCCCGTTCCCCTCGTCGCTCCGCAACAATTCTCCGTCGACGTGCTGCTCGAAAAATACGCGAAAAGCGATGAACAATCGGCCGACGACGTGTTCAAACGCGTCGCCCGCGGCGTCGCCGAGGCCGAGCCGCCGGCGCTGCGCGAATCGGTCGAGGCGCTGTTCGTCGACAATCTGCGGCACGGCGCGCTCGGCGCGGGCCGCATCATGAGCGCGGCGGGCACCGGCATCGCCGCCACGCTGATCAACTGCTTCGTGCAGCCGGTCGGCGACGCGATCCAGGGCGTCGACGAGCAGGGCCTGCCCGGCATCTACGTCGCACTGCTGCAAGCGGCCGAAACCATGCGCCGCGGCGGCGGCGTCGGCTACAACTTCTCCGCGATCCGGCCCAAGGGTGCGCGCGTTCACACCACGAGTTCGTCGGCGTCGGGGCCGTGCAGTTATATGGACGTGTTCGACGCGTCGTGCCGCACGGTCGAAAGCGCCGGTTCGCGGCGCGGCGCGCAAATGGCCGTGCTCGATTGCAGCCACCCCGATCTGCTCGAATTCATCGAGGCCAAGCATTCGAAGGGCCGTTGGAACAACTTCAACGTGTCGGTCGGCGTCACCGATGAATTCATGCACGCCGTCGAAGAAGATCGGCCCTGGCAACTTGTGCACCGGGCCGAGCCGTCGCCGGCGCTGCGCGCGGCCGGCGACGTGCGGCAACGCGAAGACGGTCAATGGGTCTACAGCGAACGCCCGGCCCGCGAGATCTGGGATCGCATCATGCGCTCCACGTACGACGTCGCGGAACCCGGCATCGTGTTCATCTCGCGCATGAACGAGGACAACAATCTGCGCGCCGTCGAAACCATCCGCGCGACCAATCCGTGCGGCGAACAACCGCTGCCGGCATACGGCTGCTGCAATCTCGGACCGTTGAACCTGACGCGCTTCGTGATCGATCCGTTCGCGCAGATGAAAGGCGGCAAGCCTTCTTTCGACTGGGACGGCCTCGCGCGGCGCACCCGCACGCAGGTGCGTTTTCTCGACAACGTGCTCGACGTCACGCTGTGGCCGCTGCCGCAGCAATACGACGAGTCGCGCGCGAAGCGGCGCATCGGCGTCGGCTTCACCGGCCTCGGCGACACCCTCGTGATGCTCGGCTTGCGCTACGACTCGCAGGAAGGCCGCTTCTTCGCGGTGCGCATCGCGCAGCTGATGCGCGACGAGGCGTATCGCGCGTCGGTGGAACTGGCGAAAGAGCGCGGCGCGTTTCCGCTATTCGACGCCGAGCGCTACCTGGAAGCCGGCACCTTCGCCTCGCGCCTGCCCGACGATATCAAGCAGGCAATTCGCCGCGACGGCATCCGCAACAGCCACCTGCTGTCGATCGCACCGACCGGCACCGTGAGCCTCGCGTTCGCGGACAACGCGTCGAACGGCATCGAGCCGGCCTTCTCGTGGACCTACACGCGCATGAAGGTGATGGCCGATGGCGGGCGCGAATCGTTCGACGTCGAGGACTACGCGTACCGGCTCTATCGCGAACTCGGCGGCGACGTCAAGAACCTCCCGGAGTATTTCGTCAGCGCGCTGCAGATGTCGGCGCGCGACCACCTCGACATGATGGCGGCCGTGCAGCCTTACGTGGACACGTCGATCTCGAAGACGGTCAACGTGCCCGCCGATTATCCGTTCGAAGCGTTCGAAAACCTCTACTTCGACGCGTGGAAAAACGGCCTCAAGGGCCTCGCTACGTATCGCCCGAACGAGACGCTCGGCGCGGTGCTCAGCGTGAGCCCGCCGCAAGCGGACGACACGCTCGCCGAGAACGATCTCGATCCGTTGCGTATCGCGATCGATCATCGGCCCAAAGGCGAGTTGCCGGCGATCATCGAGAAGGTCGAATATCTGACCCAGGCCGGCAAGAAGTCGCTCTACGTGGCGGCGTCGTTCATCGAGGTGACCGGGCGTCTGGGCGGTGAGGACGTGACGATCGAGCGGCCGATCGAATTCTTCATCCCCACCGGCCAGCGCGACGAATCGCAGCAATGGATCACAGCGACGATGCGCTCGCTGTCGCTCGCCGCGCGCGGCGGGTTCGTCGCGCGCAACCTGCAGGATATGCGCAAGGTCTCGTGGGATCGCGGACAGGTCCGGCTCGGCGACGTGCAACGGCTCGACGGGCATCGCGCGCCGCGCTGGCACGATTCGGAGGTGGCGGCACTCGCGTTTGCGATCCAGCAGATTCTGCATCGGCGGGGCTTTCTCGATGCCGAGGGCAATCAGGTGCCGTCGCGCATGCTGGCGCGTCTGCCGCGCGGGCAGATGAAAGCGGAGACGGCATTGTCGGCGGACTTCGGGCTGCGCCCGCCTCCCGCTGACGCCAGTGCCGATGCCGACGTGTTGGCACAGCCCGCCGGCGCGCAGGGACTGCACACGATGCTCGGGCGCAAGTGCGGGTCGTGCGGTGCGAATGCGGTGATTCGCAAGGACGGGTGTGATTTCTGTACGGCGTGTGGTGAAGTCGGCGCGTGCGGGTAAAGCGGTGGACGTTGATTGAGCGCGCCGGCCGGCGCGCTCAGCCGTCAATCCGCGAGGCAGGCCACAGGATCGCCTTGCTCGATCGATCCGGTCACCCTTTCAGCCCGCTTCGCAAACCGCGCGACCCTGCGAAGCCGCGTTTCAGCCGACTCTCGCGTAATAAAGATTTTGTGGATGCTTCGCTTCGGCGAAGAAGAACCAGCGTTCCGCGACGAGGCCCGCGTATTGCACGAGACAGGCCGCCGCAAGCAAGCCAAGCGACACGCCGATCGAATCCAGCCGCGCGCCGAGGGCCATCAACACGACCGGCACGACGAACGCCGTGACGAGAAAGCCCCACTTGATGCCGCGCAGCGTCCCCGCCAACTTGCCGTGAAAGAACTCGCGCAGATTGAACGCGCCGGCCGTGAAGCCGCGCGACACCTGCACGAGCTTCGGGTTGCGGATACCGGTCGCGCTCTGCACGGTCGACTTCGGCCGCAAACGCGCATTGCGCACCAGCGACGCCGAGCGGCTCGCGCAGCCCGCGAGCGTCAGCACGCACGCGCAGACGGCGAGCCCCACGGTCAACGCGGGCGCGCACCACGCGCTCAGCGCCGTGGCCAGCGTGAAGCCCGACGCGCAGCCGAGCAGCACGAAGTTGACCAGCGTGAGCGGCGTCGCCCATTCCTGCAGGAAGCGCAGGCACGCGTAGATCATCGCGGTGCAGACGAACAGCGTCGCGCTCGCCAGCACGCCGAGCCAGCCCAGCGCGAGCGACCACGGCGAGGCGAACCAGTGTGCGACGCCGTAGAAAAACGCGCAGGCGAGAAACGCAGGCAGACACAGACATTCGCGCGAGAGCCACGAGGTTCGCCACATCGCGATCGCCCGCCATGCACGCTCGGGATGACCGAGATGGAAGAACGACGCGATCAGCCCGAGCCCGCCCAGGACCACCGACACCGCCGCGCCGATGACATAGAACGCAGCCGTGGGGGGCGCGACGAGACCCAGTTGCGCCGCGCTCTCCACACCGACGAGCGCAATCAGTAAGCCTTGGGCCGCGCCGCTTAAAGTGGTGAGGAACACTACGGAGAATGCCGGATTCATCGTGAGGTCCTGGGTGGGTTCGGTTAGATGCGCGTTTAGATGCGCGTCGCCATCGACGCGAGATGCAGTTCGCCGCGCTCAAGTTGCGCGTCGAGCGAAGCGGGCGCGAGAGCCGCGTCGGTGGCGGACGAGCCGGCCGCTTTGCACGAGCACGCGTCGCTGCCGCAGTTCGACGCCGCAGTGGGCACACGCGGCAGATAATGATTCGCGGGCCGGGTGTTCCACTCGGGCATCAGCTGATAGCCGCCACGCTCCTCGATCGCTTTCGACACCACCGACTGCGGATCGTGAATGTCGCCAAAGAGCCGCGCCGAAGTCGGACACGCGAGCACACAGGCCGGCTGCCGATCGCGTTCGCTGAGATTTTCATCGTGAATGCGATCCACGCACAACGTGCACTTGGTCATCTCCTTGCGCGCTTCGTCGAGTTCGCGCGCGCCGTACGGGCACGCCCACGCGCAATACTTGCAGCCGATGCAGCGGTCGAAATCGACCAGCACCAGACCGTCTTCCTTGCGCTTGTAGCTCGCCCCGGTCGGACAGACCGGCACGCACGGCGGGTCCTCGCAGTGCAGACACGATTTTGGAAAATGGATCGTCTCCGCATCCGGGAAACTGCCGGCTTCGAAACTCTGCACGCGGTTGAAGAAGGTGCCGGACGGGTCCGCGTCGTACGGGTTCAGGTCGGCGAGACTGCCCGATTCGCCCGACGTGTTCCACTCCTTGCAACTCGTCACGCACGCCTGGCATCCCACGCACACGTTCAGATCGATCACCAACGCCATCTGGGTCATCTAAAGCTCCTTGCCGCTGCCAGTGAGACGATGCTTGCGCCGACCTTGTTCCTGTCGCTGACCGTGGTGCGGCGTGACCTGGGCCGCTACTTCCGCCGGTTCGCACCCCGCAGCCGCGCCGCGAACTCGCCTCGTCCCGCGAAGTACGTTTGCACGATCCGCGAGACCACGCCGTTCGAACCCGGCAGCGCGGGCATCGTGTCGAATTGCGGCAACGTGTGCCGCGCATCGGCTTCAGCCGGATAAATCCGCACGCGTACGTCGTACCACGCGGCCTGGCCAGTCACCGGATCGGAGTTCGACAGCCGCGAGTCCGCTGGGTCGCGACCGGGCAGTTCGTCGGTGATCAGGTGATTGAGCAGGAAGCCGCGCCGCGCTTCGTTCGCGCCCGGGCCGAGATTCCATGCGCCCGCCGCTTTGCCGATCGCGTTCCACGTCCACACGGTGCCGGGCTCGACAGTCTCGCTGAAGCGCGCCATGCAGCGCACGCGGCCCCATTGCGATTCCGCGTAAATCCAGCCGCCATCCGCGATGCCGTTTTCGGCGGCCATCAGCGGATTCATGTACAGATAGTTCTCCCCATGAATCTGCCGCAGCCATGCGTTCTGCGAGTCCCACGAGTGGTACATCGCCATCGGCCGCTGCGTCACGGCAGCGAGCGGGAAGCGCGCGAGATCGGTCGCCGCGCTTTCGAGCGGCGCGTACCAGAACGGCAGCGGATCGAAATACTTTTCGACTCGCGCGCGCAGATGATCCGGCGGCTGCCTGCCGCTCGTGCGTCCTTGCGCGGCGAGCCTGAACTTCTGCATCACATCGGAGTACAGCTGGATCAGGATCGGCTCGTTGAACTTTCTGAAGCCATGCTTGACCGCCCAGTCGAGATACGGGCCATTGCAGTTGCGCATGTACTGCAGCGTCTCGGGCAATCGGTAATGGAACACGCAATTGTTCTTCGCGTACTGTTCCCATTGCTTGGGATTCGGTTCGCCCACCAGCGCCTTGTCGCCATCCTTGCCGCGCCAGCCGATCAGAAAGCCGACGCCGGAGTCCGGCGCGGTCGTGTGATTGACGATGAAGTCGGGATAGTCGCGAAAGCGCCGCGCGCCGTCGGCGGTGGTGAACGCAGGAAACTTCAGCCGCGACGCGAGTTCGATCAGCACTTCCTGGAACGGCTTGCACTCGCCCGTCGGCGGCACGACCGGCACGCGCACCGAATCCACCGGGCCGTCGAATTCGGAGATCGGTCTGTCGAGCATCGACATCGCGTCGTGCCGTTCGAGGTAGGTCGTGTCCGGCAGGATCAGATCGGCGAACGCCGTCATCTCCGACTGGAATGCGTCGCACACCACGAGAAACGGAATCTTGTACTCGCCGTTAGCGTGCCTGTCGGCGAGCATCTCACGTACTTTCATCGTGTTCATCGACGAATTCCACGCCATGTTGGCCATGAAAATCATCAGCGTGTCGACCGGATACGGGTCGCCGCGCCACGCGTTGGTGATGACGCTGTGCATCACGCCATGCACGGCGAGCGGATATTCCCACGAGAACGCCTTGTCGATGCGCACCGGGCCGCCGTGTTCGTCGATGAACAGATCCTCGGGCGCGGCGGGCCAGCCGAGCGGGCCGTTCGCGAGCGGCGTGTTCGGCTTGACGGCGTCGGGACTGTTCGGCGGTTTGGCCGAGGGCGGCACCGCGCGCGGAAACGGTGACTTGTGGCGAAAGCCGCCGGGACTGTCGATCGTGCCGAGCAACGACATCAGCACCGCGAGCGCGCGGATCGACTGGAAGCCGTTGGAGTGCGCGGCGAGCCCGCGCATCGCGTGAAAGGCCACCGGATTGCCTGTGACCGTTTCGTGCGTTTCGCCCCATGCATCGGTCCAGCGGACCGGCAATGTGATGCGGTGCTCGCGGCTCGTCTGGATCATTTCGCCCGCGAGACGGCGAATCGTGTCCGCCGCGATGCCGGTGATGCCGGCGGCCCACTCGGGCGTGCAGCCGGCCACGCGCTCGCGCAGCAATGCGAACGACGGCGTGACCGGCGTGCCGTCGTCGAGCGTGTAGCGGCCGTCGAGCGCGGGCGTCACGCCGGGAGCATGATGAGGCACCGCGCGTCCGGCTTCGGCATCCCACCACACATGATTCTGCGGAAACAGCGGATTGCCGGCGGGTCTCTCCCGATCACGCACGAACAGGCCGAAGTTTTCGCTGGCCTCGTCGAGATCGACGAGTTCCGCCGCGTTCGTATAGCGGCGCACGAACTCGTGATCCCACGCATCGGCGGCGATCAGTTCGTGCAGGAACGCCATGAAGAGCGCACCATCGGTGCCGGGTTTGATGGGCACCCACTCGTCGGCGATCGCCGCGTAGCCGGTGCGGATCGGATTGATCGCGATGAAGCGGCCGCCCGCGCGCTTGAACTTCGAGATCGCGATCTTCAGTGGATTCGAGTGATGGTCTTCGGCGGTGCCGATCATGAAGAACAGTTTCGCGCTGTCCAGATCCGGGCCGCCGAATTCCCAGAACGAGCCGCCTATCGTGTACATCATGCCCGCCGCCATGTTGGCCGAGCAGAAACCGCCATGCGCGGCGTAGTTGGGCGTGCCGAACTGCTTCGCGAAGAGGCCTGTCAGCGCCTGCATCTGGTCACGGCCTGTGAAGAGCGCGAACTTCTTCGGATCGGTCGCGCGGATCGCGGCGAGGCGCTTTTCAAGCACGTCGAAGGCGACCTCCCACGATACCCGCTCGAACTGGGCACTGCCCCGCTGCGCACCGGCCTTGCGCATCAACGGCTGGGTCAGGCGCGCGGGCGAGTACTGCTTCATGATGCCCGAGGCACCCTTCGCGCAGATCACCCCCTGATTGAGCGGATGCTCCGGATTGCCGTCGATGTAACGCACCTCACCGTCGCGCAGATGCACGCGGATGCCGCAGCGGCACGCGCACATGTAGCAGGTGGTGGTCTTGATGTCGAGCCGTTCGTTCTGCGTGCGGGCGTGGTGTTCCATGTGGAATCTCCGTCGCTGCTGCGGGGGTGTCGAAGCGGGATCGTGCAATACCGACCATCCTATTCGCCCTGGCGTCAGAAGGGAAATCGCGATTCGCGACGGAAACTATCCGCGCTGCCGATAGTTTCCGTCGGGCTTTCAGTAGGACGCTGTGTCAATCACGGGCTGACTGGCGATGCGCGCTCAATCGCGTCCCTGCAGTTGCGCGATCAGCGCGTCCGGGATCTCGACGCCCTCCTGCTGCGCCGTCCTCGCGAGGCTTTCGCGCCGATAACCCGGCAAGCGCACATCGTCGTCTTCGAGCATCATCGCGATCAACGCTTCCACGCGCGACAGATAAGCGTCGTCGCCGGCGAGCGCCCCCGGATCGATCGCCCAGAACAGATGGCCGATGCGCGAGCGTTCACCTTCCTCGGTCAGGAACGAGCCCGCTTCATAACCGAAGTTCGCGCCGGTGAGCGCCGCCGCCAGCAATTCGACGACCAGCGCGAGCATCGCGCCTTTCGCGCCACCAAACGGCAACATCATGCCGTCGAGCGCAGCGCGCGCGTCGGTGGTCGGCAAGCCGTCGCGGGTGGTCGCCCAGCCTGCGGGAATCGGCTTGCCGTCGCGCGCGGCGATCGCGATCTTGCCGCGCGCGATCTGCGACAGCGCGAGGTCGATCACAAGCGGCTCGCCCTTGCGACGCGGGAACACCGCCGCGATCGGATTGGTGCCGAACAGCGCGCGCCGGCCGCCCCATGCCGGCATCGCCCCCGGCGAATTGCTGAACGCGAGCGCGACCATGCCTGCTTCGCCGAGCGCGGCGAGATGAGCCGCGCCCACGCCGAAGTGATGGCTGCGCTTCACGCCCGCCACCGCGCTGCCGAATTGCCGCGCGCGTTCGATCAGCGTCGACACCGCGAGATCGCAGGCCGGATACGCGAGACCGTCCGCGGCGTCGATCAGCACGCTCGCGCCGCGATCCGCGACGATGGCCGCTTGCGCGGCGGGATCGACGCGGCCGTTGCGCAACTGCGCGCAATACATTGGCAGGCGCGACACGCCGTGGGACGACAAGCCGCGCAGGTCAGCATAGACCAGCGCGCGCGCCGTCGAGTCAGCGGTTGCCGGCAACGCGCCGGCGCGGCGCAGTGAGCCGACGGCAAGCTCGGTGAGTGCGTCGGGAAGCAGTCGGGCCATCGATCATTCCTCTGGTTCAGTGGGTTCAGGGGGCCTCAGTCCTACAGGGCCCCTGGCATCGCGTTCGCGTCGGCGACCGGGTCGGTGTCGGGTGATGGGTTCGTCAACGCAGCGGCCACCCGGTCGGCGACGAGCGAACTCACGCGCTCGTTGGCCTGCCTCGTCAAGCCGGCAATATGCGGCGTGAGAATCAGGTTCGGCGCATCGGCGAGCGGCGAGCCGCGCCGCAACGGTTCGTCCTCGAAGACGTCGAGCGCGGCGCCCGCGAGGCGCCCTTCACGCAGCGCCGCAGCGAGCGCGTGTTCGTCGAGCGTGCCGCCGCGCGCCGTATTGATCACGATCGCGCCGTGCCTGAGGCGCGCGATGCGCCCACTATCGAGCAGATGGCGCGTCGCCTCGCACAGCGGCACGTGCAGCGTGACGACATCGGCGAGCGCAAGCGCATCGTCGAGCGCCATGGCGCGTGCGCCGGTGCTGCGCCAGCACGGCGCGGCGGCGGGCTGCTGCGGATCGTAGCCGACTATCGTCATGCCGAGCCCGCGCGCCAGCCCGGCGACCCGCTGGCCGATGCCGCCGAAGCCGATTACCGCCAATACGCTGCCGGCGGCTTCCCGTCCGCTCGACAAAGCCTCGCGCGGCCATGCGCCCGCCGCGACCTCGGCGCTGTGCAGATACGCGCCGCGCAGCAACACGAGCGCGGCAGCGATCACGTATTCGGCGACGGCTTGCGCGTTCGCGCCGGTGGCCGGAAACACGGCCACGTTGCGAGCCGCGCAGGCGGCGAGATCAAGATTGTCGAGGCCGACGCCGAGCCGTCCAACCACGCTGAGGCTCGCGCCGGCATCGAGCAGCGCCGCCGTGACCTGGGTGCGATTTCGCACGATCAGCGCGTGCGCATCGGCCAGTTCGGCGGCAAGCCGCCCGGGCGTCTCGAACAGCGTGGGATCGAAGCGCACGTCGAAGCGTTGCCGCAGCGTGTCGATCGCCGCTTCGTCCATGAACTCGCTGATAACGATCTTCTTCGCGACGGTCGTCATTTAGCTGCCCTTCCCCGCCGCGAGGCGGCTGGTTTCGTCGAGAACCGGGTGCGCCGCGTGCGGCTTCGGCTGCGGTTGCCGCGGCAGTTGAACCTGCGCCTGCACTTCACGCGGCGCGGCGAGGAATTCGCGTGCCGCCCGCGCATCGAATGCGCCTTCCCAGCGCGCGACCACCAGCGTCGCCACCACGTTGCCGATCATGTTGGTCAGCGCGCGGACTTCGTTGAGCACGCGGTCGACGCCGAGAATCAGCGTGATGCCCGCCACCGGAATGATGTTGTGGGTCGACAGCGTGGCAGTCAGCGCGACCAGCGCCGCGCCCGCCACCCCCGCGCCGCCTTTGGACGTCAGCATCAGGATCGCCAGCAGCCCGATCTGTTGCATTAGCGTCAGGTGCGTGTTGGTGGCCTGCGCGATGAAGAGCGAGGTCATCGTCAGATAGATCGCCGCGCCGTCGAGGTTGAACGAATAGCCGGTGGGCAGCACAAGGCCGACGATCGCGCGCGGGCAGCCCATGCGTTCGAGCTTCTCCATCAGACGCGGCAGCACGGATTCCGTGGTGGACGTGCCGAGTACGATCAGCAGTTCCTCGCGGAAGTAGCGCAGAAGCGGCCACAGCCCCACACCGGCCCAGCGCGCGGCCGCGCCGAGCACGATCGCGATGAACAGGATGCTGGTGATGTAGAAGCACAGGATCAGCAGGCCGAGTTGCTGCAACGTGCCGATGCCGTACTTGCCGACCGTGAACGCGATCGCGCCGAACGCACCGAGCGGCGCGAGCCGCATGATCATCTCGACGATGCGCATGAGCGTGTCGCCGAACTGCTCGATGCCGCGCATCAGCAAGCGGCTGCGTTGCGACATGATCGACAGCGCAATGCCGAACAGCACCGAGAACAGCAGCACCTGCAGCAGATCGCCACGAGCGAACGCGCCCACCACCGAGTTCGGCACGATCATGTCGATGAAGCCCGACGAGCTCACGTGCGCGTCCGCCACGTAATGCGACATCGCGTGGGCATCGAGCGAAGCGGGATCGATGTTGAGTCCTTCGCCCGGGCGCAGCACGTTCGCGACGACGAGGCCGAGCACGAGCGCGATGGTGGTCACGACCTCGAAGTACAGCAGCGTCTTGAAGCCGACGCGGCCGACCTGCTTCAGGCTTTCCATGCGAGCGATGCCCACCGACACGGTGCAGAAGATCACGAGCGTGATCAGCATCTTGATGAGGCGAATGAACGTATCGCCAAGCGGTTTCATTTCCACGCCGAACCTAGGCCAGAAATAACCGACGAGAATACCCGCGGCAAGCCCGATCAGGACCTGCACGTAGAGATGTTTGAGCACGCGCAAGATGGTGTCTCCTCCACTCGCTGCTGCCAGATGTCGAGCCGGCGCCGCTGCCGCCTGAAATGCCGGCACGGGCGGGCGTCGCGGCCAGTCTCCGTGCCGGCGTGCGCCGGGATGTGGGGTCCGCTCCATTCGTGGCTGGCGGGCTCGCCTACTGATCCTGCAAAGCGAGACTACCAGATGAACGCAGCGGCCAGACCGCCGCAATCAGGCGCTTTCGAACAGACGCGTCAGCACGAACTCGCGATGACCGAGCGCTTCCGCCGCGGTGAAGCGGCCGTTGATCGTCGCCATCATGCATGCGAGCAGCTTGTCGCCGCTCTGGTCGAGATTCTGCTCGCGCTGCAGGATGCCGGTCACGTCCACATCGATATGTTCGCCCATGGTGCGAACCGTGCGCGGATTCGCGCAGATCTTGATGACCGGCACGATCGGATTGCCGATCACGTTGCCCTGCCCGGTCGGGAAGAAATGCACCGCGAAGCCCGATGCCGCGCACAGCGTCACCATTTCGGCGGCCGCCGACGACGAGTCCATGAACCACAGCCCCGCATGCGTCGGCTCCTCGGCTTTGTCCAGCACACCGTCCACCATGCACTTCTTGCCGATCTTCTGGATGTTGCCGAGCGCCTTCTCTTCGATCGTGGTCAGGCCGCCCGCGATGTTGCCCTTGGTCGGCTGCGACTCGGAGAGGTCATCCGTTTTCCAGCGGTTGATCATCTCCTGATAGCGGTCGAACATGAACTGGAAGCGCTCGCGCACGCCGTCGTTCGCGCAGCGCGCGGCGACGATCTGCTCGCCGCCGGTCAGCTCCGAGGTCTCGCCGAACACGAGCGTGGTGCCGAGGCCATACAGTTTGTCGAACGCATTGCCGACGGTCGGATTCGCGCCGCAGCCCGACGTGGTGTCCGACTCGCCGCATTTGGTCGACACCCAGAGATCCGAGATCGAACATTCCTCGCGATCGAGCGACGTCGCGTACTGCACCATTTCTTTCGCCGCCTTCGACGCCCGCATGATCGTGTCGTGATCGCCGTGCAGTTCGATGCCGAAGCCCATCACCGGCTTGCCCGTTTTCGCAATGCCGTCGACCACGCGCTTGGTCCAGCCTTCCTCGATGCCGATCACGATCACCGCCGCGACGTTCGGATTGCTGCCCGCGCCGATTAGCGTGCGGAAGTGCAGATCCAGATCGGCGCCGAACTGCAGCCGCCCATACGGATGCGGCAGCGCCATGGTGCCCTTGATGTTGTGTTCGACCGCTTGCGCCGCGGCGTTCGACAGATCGTCGACCGGCAGGATGATCACGTGGTTGCGTACGCCCACGCGGCCGTTGTCGCGACGATAGCCGCGGAAAGTCGTATCCAGGTCAATCACGCTCATGGTGTCTCTCTCGTTCGGGTTGGTGCGGCTCGATTCCGCGAAGTGATAGTGCTCGCAGCGTGGTGCGGCAACGCCGCTTACCAGCGCTTCGTCTTGATGTTGTGCACGTGCGCGTGCTCGCCGGCCTTGATCGGCGCCACCACCTTGCCGATGTCCACGCCGTACTTGAACACCGTATCGCCAACGGCCATGTCCTTGAGCGCCACCTTGTGACCGATCGGAATGTCCTGCTTCGCCGGGAAGCTGACGATCTCGTCGTCGTCCATGATCCATGCGTTGAGTTGCGTGCCCGCCTTGATGCCCTCGACGACCGCCACGCCGACTGTGTCCTTCGCTTCGTGCAGAACGATGTGGATCGTCTTGCGTTCGGGCGACGCACCCGCTGCCGGGGTGCTGTTGATGTCTGCCGTGGGATTGCTCATTAGCGTCTCCGTTCGTGTGATGAATGCGGTGGGGTGCCGCCGGGGCAACGCGCTCGAAACGCGCTGGGGTGAAACCGATAGTAGGCGGCGACTCGGCATATGTCAACTAGGTCATCTATATGTGTTAGAGGAGTGTTTTCCACTATGCCGCGCGGCTGGAGGCCTGTGACGCCCGTACCAAAGCGGCTGCGCGCCGATCCTTCGAGACCGCCGCGCGATCTCGCGTTTCCCCGAGTTTGATTTCGCCTACATCATCGCCTAGACTCCACACTCATACAGATGACCTAAATCACACCGATCATCTCGAGGCGGCGCGAGGCGCTTCCCGAGGCATCGGAAAAAAGCCGAACGCATGCCGGCGCCCTGTGCGGGCAAAACGTCACGCCGCGCACCGCCGGCCACTGGAGACACGCATGATGCTTGCCCCACTCTTCACGGCGCTCACGCTATTCGCGCCAGCGCCGTTTTCCCCGTCATTCATTCAGGCGCGCGCGCCCACGCTCACGTCCTAGCGGCCCTACCCCTGCTCGCCCCGCTTTCGACCGATCTTCCCCACCCGCGCCGCGACGGCGCTCCACCAACATAGGGTGTGCCAGCCATGAACGTGCAGAGACTGTTTCGAACGATCGGCGTGAGCTGCGTCCTGTCGGCCATGCTCGCCGCCGGTGCCGCGCAAGCCGAACTGAGCGAGGTGAAGATCGCGCGGCAATACGGCGTGAGCTACCTGCCGCTGATGATCATGCAGGACCAGAAGCTGTTCGAGAAACACGCGGCGCAGGAGGGCATCAAGGATCTGAAAGTGTCGTGGGTCGAGTTCGCAGGCGGCAACGTGATGAACGACTCGCTGCTCTCCAACTCGTTGCAGATCGCCTCGGGCGGCGTCGCACCGCTCGTGCTGCTGTGGTCGCGCACCGCCGGCACGCCGGTCGAGGTCAAGGCGCTCGCCGCGATCAATTCGATGCCGCTGCTGCTCAATACGACCAACGCGAAAGTAAAGACGCTGAAGGACTTCACCGGCCAAGACAAGATCGCGTTGCCGGCGGCCAAGGTGTCGATCCAGGCAATCACGTTGCAGATGGCCGCCGAAAAAGCATTCGGCGCGGGTAACCAGGGGCAGCTCGATAAATACACCGTGTCGCTCTCGCATCCCGATGCGCAGCAGGCGCTGATGTCCGGCAACAGCGAGGTCACCGCGCATTTCGGTTCGCCGCCTTTCCAGGAGCAGGAGTTGCAGAAGCAGAACGTGCATACCGTGCTCAATTCGTACGACGTGCTCGGCGGCAAGTCGAGTTTCAATCTGGTCTGGTGTACGACGCGCTTCTATCAGGAGAACCCGAAACTCACGAAGGCCTTCATGGACGCGCTGAATGAATCGCAGGCGTGGATCAATCACGACAAGCACGCGGCCGCGGTCGCCTACCTGCGGATCTCGAAGGAAAAGAGCAGCGTCGAGGACGTGGAAAAAATGATCACGTCGCCCAACGTGTCGTTCACCACGGTCCCGCAGAACACGATCAAATACGCCGACTTCATGGCGCGCACGGGTCTGATCAAAAAGAAGCCCGCTTCGTGGAAGGACATGTTCTTCCCCACCGCTCAATCCCTGCAAGGAAGCTGACATGCGCGCCGCGACCCAAGCCACGCCTTATCCCGACACCGCGCCACTGCTCGCCGTGCGCGGCGTGACGCTGCAATACAAGACCCCGAAAACGCTCGTGATGGCGACCTACCGCGTCGACTTCGAAGTGTTCAAGAGCGATCGCTTCGTGCTGCTGGGGCCGTCCGGTTGCGGCAAATCGACCTTGCTGAAAAGCGTCGGCGGCTATCTCGCGCCGACCGAAGGCACGATTTCGCTCAAGGGCAAGACCGTCACGCGGCCGGGCCCCGACCGGATGATGGTGTTCCAGGAATTCGACCAGCTATTGCCGTGGAAAACGGTGCGGCAGAACGTGATGTTCGCGCTGCAGGCCTCGCATCGGCTGCACGGCAAGGAGATCGATGAGCGCGCGATGCATTACATCGAGAAGGTCAATCTCGCGTCGTTCGCCGACAGCTATCCGCATACGCTCTCGGGCGGCATGAAGCAGCGCGTCGCGATTGCGCGCGGCATGGCGATGGAGCCCGACATCCTGTTGATGGACGAACCGTTCGCCGCACTCGACGCGCTCACGCGCCGCAAGATGCAGGACGAACTGCTCGCGCTGTGGGAGGAAACGCGCTTCACGGTGCTGTTCGTCACGCATTCGATTCCGGAGGCGATCAAGGTCGGCAGCCGGATTCTGCTGCTGTCGCCGCACCCGGGCCAGGTGAAGGCCGAACTGGAAACGGCGAGCACGCCGCAAGAGGCTATTGCGCTCGAAAAGCGCATCCAGCACATGCTGTTCGAAGACGAGATCGAGAGGGCGGAAAATGTCTGACATGCTTACCCATGACGGTTCCGGTCAGCGCGACGCGCGTGCTCTCGTGCGACGCTCCGAGGTGGTCCGCGAGCCGGCGCAAACGCGCGAGTTCAGCGTCGTCGAAAAGCCGCTGTCGCCGTTCGAGCGGCTCTACAACCAGGCGTGGATACGCAAGCTGATCATCCTGCTGCTGCTCGCGGGCGTGTGGGAGATCTATGGCCGCGTGCTGAACAATCCACTGCTCTTTCCGACGTTCAGCGCGACCATCGAGGCGTTCTTCAAGAGCATTGCGAGCGGCGAGTTGCCGGGCAAGGCGTGGGCGTCGATCCATGTGCTGCTGATCGGCTACGCATGCGGGATCGTGCTCGCGGCCCTGCTCACGGCGGCGGCGATCACCTCGCGCATTGGCACCGATTTTCTGGAGACGATGACCTCGATGCTCAATCCGTTGCCGGCCATCGCGCTGCTGCCGCTCGCGCTGATCTGGTTCGGCCTCGGCAACGGCAGCCTGATCTTCGTGCTGGTGCATTCGGTGACCTGGTCGGTCGCATTGAATACGCACTCGGGGTTTCTGTCGGTGAGCAATACGCTGAAGATGGTCGGGCGCAACTACGGTCTGCGCGGCGGCCGCTACGTGTGGCGGATTCTCGTGCCCGCCGCGTTTCCGAGCATCCTGACCGGGCTGAAGATCGGCTGGGCCTTCGCGTGGCGCACATTGATCGCGGCGGAACTGGTGTTCGGCGTGAGTTCGGGTTCGGGTGGTCTCGGCTGGTTCATCTACGAGAACAAAAACCTGCTCGACATCGCCAATGTGTTTGCCGGACTGTTCACGGTGATCCTGATCGGACTCGCAGTCGAGAACCTGATTTTCCGCGTGCTCGAGCGTCATACGGTGCAGCGCTGGGGCATGCAATGAACGTGACCTGACGAACGAACCGAACCGGGGCCGCTTTGAGCGCAATCCGCTATTTCGTGACATTTCTGTCGGTGGCGCGGCACGGTTCGTTCGCGGCCGCCGCTGAGGAAGTATGTCTCACGCAGGCCGCGGTCGGCTTGCAGATGCGCTCGCTCGAACGCGATCTCGACCTCGTGCTGTTCGATCGCGCGGCGCGTTCGGTGTCGCTCAGCGCGCAGGGCCGCGCGGTGCTGCCGCTCGCGGAAACGCTGGTGGCCAACTACCGGCAGATTCTCGCGACCGGCGACGCCGGCGAACTGTCCGGCACGGTGCGCGTGGGCGCGCTGGTGTCGTCGCTGATGGGCGCGTTCGCCGACGCGATGCTCAAGCTCAAGCAGCGCTATGCAGGGCTCGATCTGAAGCTGTTCACGGGTTTGTCGAGCGACTTCGCCGCGCGTGTTGAAAGCGGCGAACTGGATGCGGCGATCGTCGCGCAGTCGCCGTCCGCGTTGCCGGCCGCGCTCAAATGGACCATGCTGTACAGCGAGCCGATGGTGTTCATCTCACCGGCGGGCGCACCGCACGCGTCGATCGACGCGCTGCTCGAAGAACCCTTTATCCGCTTCGACCGTCACACGTGGACCGGCGTGTTGGTCGACAATGCGCTGCGCCAGCTCGGCACGGCGCGCAACGAAATCATGGAGTTGAATTCGATCGAAGCGATCACGGAGATGGTGCGGCGCGGCTTCGGCGTGTCGATCGTGCCGCTGCTCGCCAACGCGAACTGGACCCGCGAGTCGGGCCTGCAGGTGACGCCTTTGCCCCAGCGGGTGACGCCACGCCGGGTCGGCCTGCTGGAGCGGCGCGACCATCCGCGCGAGGCGTTCACGGACGCGGTCAAGCGTCATTTCATCGACACCGCCGAGCTTTCCTCTTCGAGCAACGACTCGCCTGGCCGAACCCGCGTGAACTGAACGCGCTGGCGGCTCGCGGCGAAGCGCTCGCCTTCGAGGCGCAGGCACATGTATTCGGAAGTGTCCAGATCGCCCGCTTCCGGAAAGTCCTCGCGATAATGCGCGCCGCGCGAGTTCTCACGCAGCAGCGCGGATTCGGTGATTGCGCGGCTCACGAGGATCAGGTTGCGCAGATTCATCCAGTCGTGCCACGACAGATTGAAGCGCAAGTCGCGGCCGTCGACGCCGGTCTGTTCGAGCTGCGTCTCCAGCTCGCCGAGCTGGCGGCGTGCGCGTTCGAGCCCCTCGGCGTCGCGCAGAATGCCGACGTCGTTCCACATCACCTCGGCGAGCGCGTCGCGGATCGCTTCCAGGTCGCCCGACGGCTGGTGCAATGGACGCGTGCAACGCGCCATGGCCGCGTTGAGCGCGTCCGTGTCGGCGGTGGCGAAATAGCCGTGGCGCGGCACCCAGGCGGCCAGCGTGTCGCCCGCAATGCCGCCGAACACCGTCGAATTCGCCACGCCATTGCCGCCCAGCCGGTTCGCGCCATGCACGCCGCCGGCATCCTCGCCGGCGACGAACAGGCCCGGCAGCGTAGTCGCGCACTGCGCGTCGAATACGACGCCGCCCATCATGTAGTGCGCGGTCGGCACCACTTCGACGAGGCCCCCCGCCAGATCGAAACCGCAATCGGCGCAGCGCTCGACCATGCCCTTGAACTTCTGACGCACGCTGTCCGCGCCGAGGTGATGCATCTGCAGATAGACGCCGCCGTTCGGCGTCGCGTGCCCGGCGCGCAATTCGCGAAAGATGCTGCGCGACACCACATCGCGGGTCGCGCGTTCCGCGCGCGGATCGTACGCCTGCATGAAGCGCTCGCCCGCGCCGGTCAGCAGATAGCCGCCCGCGCCGCGCAAACCCTCTTCCAGCACGGTGCCGGTCATACGCGTGCCGCCGCCCGCGAGCAATCCGGTCGGATGAAACTGCACCATCTCCATGTCCCGCAGCGTAAGGCCGGCGCGCAGCGCCATCGCCATGCCGTCGCAGCTCTTGTCGCCGCTCGGCGTGTGGTAGCGATACATGGTCGGGCCGCCGCCGGTCGCGAGCAGCACCGCGCGCGTGCGCACGAACACGAATTCGCCGCTGCGCATGTCGATCATCAGCACGCCGGCGAGCGTCGCCCCGTCGCGGCTGCGGATGAACTCCACCGCGCGATGGTCTTCGAGCCGCTCGATGCCGCGCGCCCACACCTGCTCCGCGAGCCGGTTGATGATCTCGATGCCGGTCTGGTCGCCCTTGTGCACGGTGCGGTCGAATGTCTGTCCGGCGAACGCTTTCTGCCGCACCGAGCCGTCCGGATTGCGGTCGAAGAAGCAGCCCAGTTCGTTTTCGAGTTCACGAATCCGTTCGAGCGCGCCCGTCACCAGCATCCACGCGAGGTCCTGATTCGAAAGCCACTTGCCGCCTTCAATCGTGTCCATGAAGTGGCGCTCGACCGAATCGCCCGGCGCGAGCGCGACGTTGTAGCCGCCCTGCACCATGCGCGTACAGCCGCATTTGCCCAGCAGCCCTTTGACAGCAATCGTGATGCGCAATTGCGGCGCCGCGGCCTGCGCGTGCAAGGCGGCGAACAGACCCGCACCGCCGCTGCCGAGAATGAGGATGTCGGTATCGAACTGTTTCATTGCGATGCGCTCTCCGATGCCTCAAGCGCGAATGCCGAGCGACGCGAGCACCGCGTCGCGCTGCGTGCGCGTGTTCTGTTGAACGGTGCTGTAAAGGCTGCCGCCGTGACTGTCCATCGCGACCAGCAGCGGCCCGAAGTGATGAATGCGCAAACGCCACAGCGACTCCGGGTTGAGATCGTCGAGATCGACGTCTTCGATCTGCTCGATCCACGTGGTTTCGAGCGCCGCCGTGCCGCCGACGATCGCGAGGTACACGCCGCCGAACTGCGCGAACGCCGCGCTCGACGCTGCGCCGAGCCCGCCTTTGCCGATCACTGCGCGCACGCCGTAGGTCTGCATCAGCGGCGCGGTGAAGCGCTCCATGCGCATTGACGTCGTCGTGCCGATGCACACCGGCTCGTAGCCCGCCGGATGCTGCGGCGAGACGTCGACGCGCCGCACGTTCGGCGCGGTATGGATCACCGCGTGGCCGCGCAGATCGAAGCGCGTGGCGCGGCCGTGATCGAACATGTGAATCTGGGTGGCGTCGCGAATGCCGAACAGCGTGCGGTTCAGCGTGACCGTGTCGCCTATGCGCAGCGCGCGGATCTGCGCTTCGCTCGCTGGCATGTCGAGCGTGTGATGCGTGCCGTTTGTCGGTGCGTTCAACGGCGTGCTCATGGACGTTTCAGTAGCCATACTCGACTCCCTGCGCGCTCAGCGTGGCGCGCGCGCGCCGCGCCGAATGACACTGCATGTTCACCGCGACCGGGTTCATCGTGATGTGCGTCGCCGCCAGTTCGACGTGTACCGCGAACGCGGTGGCATCGCCGCCGAGGCCCTGCGGCCCGACGCCCAGCTGATTGACCGCCGCCGACATCTGCCGCTCCAGCGCGGCGCCGTGCTCGTCGTCGCAGTGCGTGCCGAGCGGCCGCGTGGCCGCCCGCTTCGCCAGCGCGACGCACAGGTCCGAGGTGCCGCCGACGCCCACTCCGACGATCGTCGGCGGACAGGTCTTGCCGCCCGCCTCGACCACGCAGTCGATCACGAAGCGCCGGATCGCATCCACCCCTTCGGCCGGAATCGCCATGCGCAGAAACGAGTTGTTCTCCGAGCCGCTGCCTTTCGGGATCATTTCGATCGACAGCGTGCCCGGCGTCGCGTCGAAATCGATGTGGATCACGGGCACCCCGACGCCGCACGAATTCTGCTCGTTGTGCCGCGTGAGCGGATGCACGACCGACGAGCGCAGCGGATGCTCATGCGTGGCACGCGCACAGCCGCGGCGGATCGCCGCCTTCAGGCGCAAGCCGTCGAAGCGCACACCCTCACCTAGCGTAACGTTGTAGATCGGCAGGCCGGTGTCCTGACACAGCAGATTGTCGGTCTGCTCGGCCACCACGATGTTCTGCCGCATCGTGCCGAGCACGCGGCGCGCGGTGTCGTTGCGCTCGCTGGCTTCGAGCTTCGCAATGCCGTCCTTCACGTCCGGCGGCAACTGCTTGAGCGAACGGATATACAAGGTGCTGGCGATCTCCTCGATCAAGCCGTAGTCGACGGTGAAGTCCGTCATGTCCTGTGTCGTTTCCATCGTGGTCGTTCCCATTGAAGCCTCTTCAAACGCGCGCGTTCACAATGTCAGCGAAAGCGCAAATGCCATCCCGATTACGAACGCGCCGCCCGCGGTCAGCGCGATCAGATCCTTGCGCAAGCCGCTCCACGGCCGGAACTCGATCAGCAGCAGCCGCACCCCGCCGATCAGATGCGCGGCGAGCAGCGTGACCAGCCCCCACTCCGCGAACACGAAGCCCGGCGCGCGCGTGGCGGCGAGAAACGATTCGAAACGCGCGGCGCCGTTCAGCGCGGTGCCGAGCGCCCAGAAATGCGCGGGCAGGAAGAACGCCAGCGCAAGACCGGACAGGCGGTGCACGAGAAAAGCCCACCACGCGGGATGATTGCGCGCGCGGAAGTCAAGCCGGCGGCCCGGCGTGGCGGCGCGTGGATGGGCGGTTTGGTTAGCACGGGTGGTGGAGTTCATGCCGGCACGCCCACGATCAATCCATAGACCGCGCGCAAGCCCGCCAGCGCCAGGCCGACGCCGATCAGCACGCTCGCGCGCGCCGCCCAGACACCGCGCCAGTTCAACCACTCGTCGGCGATACGGCGCAGGCCCACTGGAACGTGCAGCGCCGCGGCGATCACGAAGATCGCGTAAAACAGGCCCCATGCGACATTGCCATGCAGACGCGCGATCACGTCCACCGCGCGCAGTCCGCCATGCACGACCCAGATCATCGTCGCCAGATGAATCGCGACGCACAGCGTCAGCACCATCGCGGACAGGCGTTGCAGCCACCATGCGTCGAAGGTCCGGTTCATTGCCCGCCTCCGGTTGGCCGCGTGCGCCCCGCGCGTTTGAGGCCAGCGATGCTCGCCGTGGGCGCCAGCGCTTTCGGGCAGCGTTCAGTGCATGAGCCGAGGGTGTGGCACGAGTGGCAGCCGGCGTCGGTGGCGACCGCGTCGTGGCGGGCGCCCTGCTGCACGTCGCGCACGTCGTTGACGAGCGTCCACGCGCGATTGAGGGCGGCCGGCCCGAGATAGTCCGGTTTCCAGCCGACCACGTCGCAGCTCGCATAGCAGACGCCGCAGCCGATGCACTCGATGGCCGCATCCGCGGCCTGCCGTTCGGGCGACGCGGGATCGACCAGTTCGAGCGGTGCGCAGCGATCACGGTTGCCCGCGAAATAGCCCTTCGCCTCGCGCCATTTGTCGAAAAACCGCGTCATGTCGACCGCCAGATCCTTGACGATCGGCAGATGGTTGAGCGGCGCGATTTCGAGCACGTCGCCGGGGCGCCGCAGCACCTGCGCGACGTGCGTGCGACAGGTCCAGCGCGCGCGGCCGTTGACGGTCATCGCGCAGGAACCGCACATGCCGACACGGCACGCGAAACGGTAGGACAGCGTGGCATCGATACTGCGCTGGATGTGCGTGACGGCGTCCAGCACGGTCTGGCTCGCGCGGCG
The DNA here is from genome assembly GCF_902859935.1 of Paraburkholderia fynbosensis. Lineage (GTDB taxonomy): Bacteria > Pseudomonadota > Gammaproteobacteria > Burkholderiales > Burkholderiaceae > Paraburkholderia > Paraburkholderia fynbosensis. The sequence goes on along the minus strand of NZ_CADIKI010000014.1, from coordinate 133,902 downwards.
CGGCACCTCGAACGGCTCGAAGGCACCGTCTTCGGCTCCGCGCCAGACGCGCACGCTCAGCATGTCGCTGACGGATGGCTGCATAGGGTGATGGCCCGATAGTCCTATGGTTCTGTGGGAACGGCTGCTGACCATCAGGTTAGGCCCACGTGCGCGTGCGTGAAAAGCCAGTAATTCTTGGCGTGAGGACAAGAGATTTTTGGGCAACGGGAAGGGCCCGAAGCAATGTCGCGACGAACCGACAGAATCTATCTCATCTAGATGTGCTAGATGACTTTGTCGTTTAAAATCGGGGCGGGTCCAACTCTAGCGAGCGGCGTCGCGCGACTCGCGCATTGCAGAGGTTTTCATGAGCACGCTCGCCATCAATCCGCCCGCCCTCGGCGGCACGCGGTACAAGGAAGTCAAAAGCGCGATCCTCGCCGCGCTCTCGGCCGGCGAATGGAAAGGCGGCGAATGCATTCCTTCGGAAAAGCGCCTCGCCGAACGCTTCGGCGTGTCCATCGGCACGCTGCGCAAGGCCATCGACGAACTCTGCGCGGAAAACATCCTGATCCGTCATCAGGGGCTCGGCACCTTCGTGTCGATGCACCAGCGCGACCGGCATTTTTTCCGCTTCTTCCGGATCGTGCGGCGCGACGGCGACAAGGCCTATCCGGTCGTCACGCTGATCGACTTCAGGAAGGCGCGGGCGTCGCGTGAAGTGGCGGCCGCGCTCGGCATCGAGACCGGCGCGCGCGTGTTCCAGTTCGTCAACGGCCTCGCGCTGCATGGCAAGACGGTACTGATCGAACACATCACCGTGCCGGAAGCGCACTTTCCGGGCCTCACCGAAACGAAGCTGCGCAACCGGCCGAACACGCTGTACAACTTCTATCAGGACGTATTCGGCATCAACGTGGTCGAGACCGATGAACGCGTGAGCGTCGCGCTCGCGAACGACATCGAGAGCGAGCAACTCGGTGTCGAGGTCAGTGCGCCTTTGCTGGAAATCCGCCGGATCGCCTATTCGTATCACCGCAACGCGGTCGAGTTGCGAGTGTCGCGGCTCAACACGGCGGAGTACGAGTACATCGGCGCGCGGCCTGGGCGGGATGAGGAGAAGTAGGCGACGCATGGACGGCAACGCGCCTGCACCGTGCGCGCTGCCCCGTACATCATGCGTCGGTCAGATCGGCGTCAACACCGGCTCGCCCGCGAAATGGCGTTTCACATTGCCCAGAAAATTCTCGACCGAGGCGGTAATCGCCTCCGGCGAACGGCCACCCACATGCGGCGTGAGCACCACGTTGCGCAATGTCAGCAAAGCCTCGGGCGGCTGCGGCTCCCCTTCGTAGACGTCGAGCCCCGCGCCGGCAATGGTCCCCGAGGTCAGCGCGCGCGCCAACGCGGCCGTATCCACCACACTGCCGCGCGACACATTGACGAGAAAGCCCTGCGGACCGAGCGCCTCCAGCACGCTTGCATCGATCAGGTGCCGCGTGCCCGCTCCACCGGGCGTCGCCACCACCAGCAAATCGCACCATTGCGCGAGTGCCTGCACGCTGTCGAAGTAACGCAGCGGCGAGCCTTCACACGGCTGACGATTGTGATAGCCGATCTCCATGTCGAATCCCGCGCCCCGGCGCGCGACCTTCTCGCCGATATTGCCGAGGCCGACGATCCCCAAACGCTTATGCGACACGCTTGATTGCAGAGGCAGCGTATCGCGCCAGACGCCCATGCGGGTGGCCTGATCGAGTTGCGGCACGTCGCGCACGACCGCGAGCAGCAAGGCGAACGCATGATCGGCCACGCAATGATCGTTGGTGCCCGCGCCGTTGACGAGCACGATGCCGCGCGCACGGGCGTGGTCGACGGCGAGGTTTTCGTAGCCGGCGCCCAAGGCGCTGACCAGTTCGAGCTGCGGCATCCGGTCGATCGCCGCGGCGCTCAGGCCGATCGTGCCGTTGGTCAGCACGGCGCGGATCGTCTCGCCGTGCGCGGCGATCGCGGCGTCGTGCTGCCCGGTATCGGGCACATAGACGACGTCGAACACCGCTTCGATATTGGCGCGGCTTGCATCGCTCAAGTGGATCAGGATCAGCAGGGATGGCTTCATGACGGCGTGATGGTTGACGACGTGGTGGGTGAAATCCATGGCCGTCGAGTGTAGCAAGGCTCGGAAATGCGTGCTGCGGACATGGGCCTGTTTGCGCTAGCTCTTACCGTTCGTTCCTTACGCCCCTCGCATCACGCGCGCAGCGCCTCAGGTCCCCTGCCCGCCCGGCCGTTATCCTGTTGGACAGAGTTGCGCAAAACGATGCGTCGCTGGTCTTTCTTTTCAGCTGATGCCGAACCCGTCTTAAAATAGCGGCAACTTCGATCCCGAGACCCTCATGCTCGATATTGTCCCGCACGGCTCCGCGCCCGCAAAAAGCGCCCCGAAGGAAACGTCCTTGGGGAACAACCCCACGGCGGCCTCCCTGGGCGACGATTCCGAAATGTTCGGGCTTGCGCCCGTCTCGCTCTGGCTCGAAGACTTCAGCGGCGTGCGCACCCTCTTCGATACATGGCGGGCCGCGGGCGTGACCGATCTGCGCGCACATTTCGCCGACGATCCACGGCGAGTTGCCGAATGCGCGCATAGCATCCGCGTGATCAAGGTCAACCAGAAGACGCTCGAACAGTTCGAAGCCGCGGATTTCGACGCGCTGACCAGCAATCTCGCCTCGGTGTTTCGCGACGACATGCTCAAGACCCACCTGGAAGAACTTTGCCAGTTGTGGGAGGGCCACGCACAGTTCACGAGCCAGACCGTCAACTACACGCTCGGCGGGCGCCGCCTCGACGTGCTGCTCAAGGGCGCCGTGTTGCCCGGTCACGAGGCCCGCTGGGACCGCGTGCTGGTGTCGGTCGAGGACATCACCGAGCTCGAAGGCGCGCGCCGGCGCGTGACGCTTGCCGAGCAGTACGTGCGCGGCCTCTTCGAGCATTCGCCGGTGTCGTTGTGGGTGGAGGATTTCAGCGCGGTCAAGCGTCTGCTCGACGGTGCGCGGGCGGCCGGCATCGCCGATTTTCGCGTGTTCACCGACGTGCATCCCGAGTTTGTCGAACGCTGCATGCAGGAGATTCACGTGCTCGACGTGAACCAGCACACGCTCGACATGTTCGCCGCGAAGGACAAGCAGACCCTGCTCGCGCATCTGCCCGACGTGTTCCGCGACGACATGCGCCCGCATTTCCGCGACCAGTTGATCGATCTGTGGGACGACAAACTGTTCCAGCAACGCGAGGTGCTCAACTATTCGCTCGGCGGCAGCGAGGTGCACGTGCACCTGCAATTCTCGGTGCTGCCGGGCCACGAGCAGAACTGGGACCTGGTGCTGGTCGCGCTCACGGACATCACGGCGCGCAAGAAGGCCGAAGCCTATCTGGAGTTCCTCGGCAAGCACGACGTGCTGACCAAGCTGCGCAACCGCTCCTTCTACGTGGACGAACTGAACCGGCTCGAACGCAAGGGTCCGTGGCCGGTGACGATCATCATGGCCGATCTGAACGGCCTCAAACGCGTGAACGACCAACTCGGCCACGCCGCCGGCGACGCGCTGCTAAGGCGCGCAGGCGAAGTGCTCGCGAAGGCCATGGAGTCGCCGTTTCACGCGGCGCGCATCGGCGGCGACGAGTTCGCGATCCTGATGCCGAATACCGACGAGCGCGGCGGCGCGGCGATGATCGATGCGATCCGCCAACTCGTGGAGATGAACAACCAGTTCTATCCGGGCTCGCCGCTGAGCTTCTCGATGGGCGCGGCGACCTGCCAGCGTGGCGACCGGCTCGAATCGGGCGTGCGGCGCGCCGACCTGCTGATGTACGAGGAAAAGCGCGCGCACTATGCAAACCAGCCGGCTGCGAATGCGGCCAGTGATGGTTAGCGCCGGTGGTTAAGAGCCGGCGTTTGAAACCTTGACGGCGTTCAGACGCGGCGTGGCGACGTGACGGCAAGATGGGTCTGCGGCCATGTCGGTGATCGTGTCCGCGGCTTTCTCAGCACATGGGAAGCTCGACACGCCACCCGATCACCCCGGCAACTTCGCCGCCAGCACGTCCACCTTGTTGATGCTCGGCGGCGACGCGAGCAACTCGCCCGCCTGGGCCATCAGCGCGGCCGCCACCTTGCCGTTCAGATGCGCGTCACGGCCGGCTTCGTCAGGAAAGGCGTCGAAAATGCCAAAGCTGGACGGTCCCAGCTTCAGAGCGAACCACGCGGTGGTGGCCGGCTCCTGTTCGACGAGCGGCAGGCCGCCGAGCAGAAACGCCTCGACTTCTTTTTCCTTGCCGGGCTTGGCTTCGAGATGAACGTACAGAGCGAGTTTGACCATGACACGACTCCTGAGGTGAGACGCAGGCAATGAAATCGCTTTGCGAACCTGCGCAAAGCGCGCGGAAGCCGGCTCGAATGTTTCGCTATCCGATCAGTGAGTATAGGCCGGCCCGCGCGAGTGCAGGGCCTGGGCCGAGGCGAACAATGCGGGAGAGCGCGTCCGGATGAGAGCCTGCGCATCGCGCACGCCGGTCATCAGATGGAGCGCAGAATGAACGCGAGCAAGCCGCACCGGACGAGCCCGAACCGCGTCAACGAGGAGCGACACCCATGCTGTCCCACGTATTCGTCGGCATTACCGATTTCGAGCGCGCTTTCGATTTTTATCAGGCGCTGATGGACACGCTAGGCCTGCCACTGAAGTTCCGCGAGACAGACCGGGGCTGGGCAGGCTGGATGCCGGCCGATGCGCCGCGTCCGTTGTTCCTGATCGGCACACCCTACGACGGCCGCCCTGCCGAAGCCGGCAATGGCCAGATGATCGCCCTGCTCGCCGCCGATCGCCCGACGGTCGATCGCGCCCATGCCGCCGCGCTCGCGCACGGCGGCGCCTGCGAAGGGCCGCCGGGCTTGCGGCCGCACTATCACGCGAACTACTACGGTGCCTACTTCCGCGATCCCGACGGCAACAAGCTATGCGTCTGCTGCCATGACCCGCAAGCGCCTGGCCCGTCAGCGGTTGCGCAAGCTGGCAACTAGACGGCCGGAAAGCGCAACTCGAAGCGCACCACGCCCGGCGCTGGACACCCCGCGCGCGCGGTACCGCCATGCAGATGCATGATCGCCTTGACGATCGCGAGCCCCAAGCCGTTCGATTCGGTGAACGCGCTGCGCGCCGCATCCGCGCGATAAAAGCGATCGAACAGACGGTCCAGTTGCGCCTCGGGAATCGGTTCGCCCTCGTTTTCGACCACCACGGTGGCGCCCGCTTCGTCCTGCGTGCCGCGCAAGCGCACGACCGTGTCGCTTGCGCCGTAGCGCACCGCATTGACGACCAGATTGTGGATCGCCCGGCGCCACAGCAGCGGATTGACCGAGGCCACGCCTTGCGCGTCGACTTCGAAGCGCATGCCGCGTTCGTCGGCGGGACCTTCGAAATAGTCTGCGATCCTGACGAGTTCCGCGCGCAGATCGACCGGCTCGCGTTCGACGGACAGCGCCGCATGATCCGCATGCGCGAGAAACAGGATGTTCTCCGCGATATGGCTCAAGCGGTCCAACTCTTCGAGATTCGATTCGAGCAACTGCTGATATTCGTCGGGCTCGCGCGGCTTGGCGAGCGTCACCTGCGTCTGGCCGATCAGCGCGCCAATGGGCGTGCGAATCTCGTGCGCCAGGTCGGCGGAAAACTGTGACAGGCGTTGATAGCCATCGGCGAGACGATCGAGCATCGCATTGAATGCGTGCGTGAGCTGCCGCAATTCGACCGGCGCGGCGTCGCTGTCGAGCCGCACGGACAGGCTCGCCGGGCTGATCTGCGCAGCCCGCGCGGCAATCGCGCGAACCGGGCGCAGCGCGCGGCGCAGCACGTACCAGGCGAGCAGCGTGGCGGCCAGCATGCCGCTCAGCGTCGCGAGCAAGATGCGATTGCGGTACGCGGCGAGCATCTGCACTTCCTGAGTCATCGGGTGCCCGGCGATCACTTCGACTTCGGCGCCGTCCTCGCGCGCTCTCGCGGTGGCGATCGCCCAGTGCACCGGCACGCCGTTCGGCAAGCGCGTCTGATGGATGTCGGCGAAGCCCGGCGGGCTGTCCACAGCGCCGGCCGGCAGCGCGGGCACCGCGACCTTCGCAGGGTTCACGTCGACGAATGGCGCTTCGCCGGGACGCCGAAACAGCAGCACGTCCTGCTCCGCGCCGAGCATGGTCTCGAACAGCAGCGGCCGGCTCTTCAGTTCGCTCACCGAATACAGGTCATGCACGATCCGGCTGAAATGCTCGACGCGGCCGTTGAGCACGACGTCGGCGCGGCGTTGCAGCGACACTTGCGCGGAGTGATAGAAATACGCGCCGAGCGTGCCGATCACGAGGCACGCGATCAACGCGAACAGCGCCGTGGTGCGCGCCGTCAACGAGCGCTCGGTCCAGAGTTTCATGCGCCGTCGCCAAAGGTGTAGCCGATGCTGCGCACCGTGTGGATCAGCTTCTTCTCGAACGGATGATCGATCTTGGCGCGCAGCCGTTTGATCGCGACATCGACGACGTTGGTGTCGCTGTCGAAGTTCATGTCCCACACTTCCGAGGCGATCTGCGAGCGCGACAAGGCTTCGCCCTGGCGGCGCACGAGCAGATGCAGCAGCATGAATTCCTTGTTGGTGAGCGGAATGTCGATGCCTTCGCGCGTCACTTTGCGGCGCAGCACGTCGAGCTTGAGATCGGCGACTTCGAACACGTCGCTCTCGCGGATCACGCCACGGCGTAACAGTGTGCGAATGCGCAGCACCAGCTCGGTGAAGGAAAACGGCTTGACGAGATAATCGTCCGCGCCCAGTTCGAGACCGCGTATGCGGTCGCTGACGTGATCGCGCGCAGTCAGAAAGATCACCGGCAGATCGCGCCGCGCGCGCAGCGCACGCATGATTTCCCAGCCGTCGATGCCGGGTAGCATCACGTCGAGCACCACGAGGTCGTACGCGCGTTCGAGCGCCATGTGCAGGCCGTCCGTGCCGGTGCGCGCGAGATCGACCGCATAGCCGCTCTCGCGCAAGCCTTTCTTCAGATAGTCGCCGGTTTTCGGATCGTCTTCGATGACGAGAATGCTCATGGTGCTCGGTGCTCCAACTCGGGCTATGGCTCGCGGCCCGGCTCGGGCCTTGACCTGGGCCGCGATTCCAGCGGTAACTCAACAGCGCGCTGCCCGGTGCGCAAACAACCGCACGCCGGACGTGCCTGACGCGGCCATTCTACGTGGCAGCGGCATGCCGTTCATGACGTTTTTGTCATCTATGCGTCACGCTCGCGAGCCGATTCATGGCTAATCTGGCGGGACCGTTCACCACCCTGGAGCAGACTCATGAAGATCGTTTCGGCGCATGCATTGCGCGCATTCGTCGCCCCCGCCCTCGTCGCCGCCGCATTCCTTGCGACCGCGAGCGCGGCGCAAGCCCAAAACGCGGCGCCCACCGGCGTGCGCGGCACGGTGACGTCGCTCTCGGGCGATCTGCTCAAGGTCCATACGCGCGACGGCAAGGACGTCGACGTGAAGCTCGCGGCGGATACGCCGATTCGCGGCGTCACGCTTGCCAACGTCAACGACATCAAGCCGGACAGCTATGTCGGCACTGCCGCGATTCCACAAGCCGACGGCACGCTGAAAGCGCTCGAAGTCCACGTGTTTCCGGCCAGCATGCGCGGTTCTGGCGAAGGCCATCGTCCGTGGGATCTCGGTTCGAACAGCACGATGACCAACGGCACGGTCGGCTCGCTCGTGGTTAGCAATGGCCGCACGATCACCGTGAAGTACAAGGACGGCGAAAAGAAAATCGTGATTCCGCAAGACGTGCCTATCGTCAGCCTGCAACCGGGCGACCGCTCGCTGCTGGTGCCTGGCGCCAAGGTCGTGCTGTTCGCGCACAAGGAAGCGGACGGCTCGATGGCGGCGAACTTCATCTCGGCCGGCGAGCACGGCGTAACGCCGCCGATGTAAGGGCGCGGCGCAGGCTTTCATCGATCACCCAGGCAGCCGCGCTCTTTGACGACGCGGCTTTCCAGTTCCCGTTCGCGTGTCCTCTTCGCTCATGTCCGAATCGCAAGCTCGCCTGATCGTTCACCCGCTCGTCGTCCGCGTGACGCACTGGATCAATGCGTTCGCGATGGTCTGCATGGTGATGAGCGGCTGGGCGATTTACAACGCGTCGCCCTTCTTCCCGTTCACATTTCCGGCGTGGGCGACCGTCGGCGGATGGCTGGGCGGCTCGATCGCCTGGCACTTCGCGGCGATGTGGCTGCTGTGTGCGAACGGGCTGCTGTACCTGGCGTACGGCATGGGTCGCGGGCATTTGCGCCGCAAGCTGCTGCCGGTCTATCCGCGCGAGGTCGTGCACGACGCGGCGTTGGCGCTGCGCTTCAAACTGCCGCACGATACCGGCAAATACAACGCGGTGCAGCGCGCGCTCTATCTGTTCGTGCTGTGCCTCGGCGTGCTGCTGGTCGCGTCGGGACTGTCGATCTGGAAGCCGGTGCAATTCTCCTGGCTGACCGCGCTCTTCGGCGGCTTCGATTTCGCGCGACGCGTGCATTTCATCGCCATGGCGGGCGTGGTCGGCTTCGTCGTCGTGCATCTGGCGCTGGTACTGCTGGTGCCGCGCACGTTGCTGCCGATGCTGAGCGGACGCGCGCGTCGCGCCCACGGTACTGCGCATGAAAGGACTCAGGCATGAGCGCATCCAAACCTACCCGCGCTACCCGCGCCACCGACGCCACCGACACCCGGCCGGCGCGGCTCGTTCTCGCCGATCATCAGCCGCAAATCGAGCGGCTGCAACGGCGGCTGTTTCTGCGCTCGTCGCTGTCGATCGGCGCGCTCGCGATGCTCTCGGGCTGCAACATGCAGGACAACGATTCCGTCGACAAGGTGCTGTGGGCGATGTCGCGCTGGAACGATCGCGTCCAGGCGTGGCTGTTCGACCGTAACAAGCTTGCGCCGACGTATTCGGCGCGCGAGATCACCGATCCCTTTCCCTTCAACGCGTTCTACCCGGAGTTCGACGCGCCGGATATCGACGGTTCGACGTATCGGCTGGAAGTGTCGGGACTCGTCGCGGACAAGCGCACCTGGAATCTCGATCAATTGCGCGCGTTGCCGCAAGCTTCGCAGATCACGCGCCATATCTGCATCGAAGGATGGAGCGCGATCGGGCAATGGCGCGGTGTGCCGTTTCGCACGTTCCTCGAACGTATCGGCGCCGATCTGAATGCGCGCTATGTCGGCTTCAAATGCGCGGACCGCTATTACTCGAGCCTCGACATGGCGACGGCGCTACATCCGCAAACGCAATTGACGCTCGATTTCGGCAACGCGCCGCTGCCGGCCAAATACGGCTACCCGCTGAAGCTGCGCGTGCCGACCAAGCTCGGCTTCAAGAACCCCAAGCATATCGCGGCGATCTTCGTGACCAACACGAATCCCGGCGGCTATTGGGAGGACCAGGGCTACAACTGGTTCAGCGGCTTATAAGCGAGCGCGCCGCACCACTACCCTGATGCGGCTAGACGGCGGTGACGTAGCGCGCGACCGGCTTCAGCAGGCGCGGCGGCGGCGCATCGTAGACGGTGCGCATGCGTTTGACTTCGTCGACCGGACTCAGGCCGAACAGGCGCTTGAACTCGCGGCTGAATTGCGACGCGCTCTCGTAACCCACGCGCGCTGCCGCTGCGCCCACATTCAAACCATCCTGCACCATCAGCAAACGCGCGTGATGCAAACGTGTGGTCTTCACGTATTGCATCGGCGAGGTCGCCGTCACGGCTTTGAACTGCGCATGAAACACCGCGAGACTCATGCCCGCTTCGGAGGCGAGCATATCGACGTCGAGTTGTCCGTGGTAGTCCGCATGAATGCGGCGCAGTGCCTTTGCAATGCGACCGAAATGATTCTGATGCGTGAGCGCCGCGCGAATCGCGTCGCCCTGCTCGCCCGTCAACACGCGATAACAGATTTCTCGCACCACGCCGGGCGCGAGAATGCGCGCGTCGAGCGGCGAGGCCAGGGCGTCCATCAGACGCTGCACCGCATTGCATAGCGCCGGGTCGAGCGGCGTCGAATAGATGCCGACCGGTTCGTTCTGCGTGGCGCCCTGCGTCTCGTTCAGCGCCATCAACAACTCGGCAACCATGGTCAGATCGACCCGAATCGAAATCGCGAGAAACGGCTTTTCCACACTCGCCTCGGTCTCGCATTCGAACGGCAGCGGCACCGACAGCACGAGGTACTGCTGCGCGTCATACTGGAACACCTGATCGCCGAGAAAGCCGCGCTTGCGCCCTTGACAAACAATCACGATGCTCGGCTCATACATGACCGGCATGCGCGGCATGGGGCTGTTCGCGCGCATCAGGTTGACGCCTTCCAGACTCGAACGCGTGATGCCCGGATTCGGCGCGAGCACCTCGAACAAATCGAACACGCGCTGTTGCGCGGGATCGGCCAAGACGGGTTCAGCAGAACGGGTTGACATGACGGTATAGTGACGAGCAAGAGAATAATGCTTGAAATTTAGCATCAAACAGCCTATCGCGCTTCCCGCCAGGAGTTTTAGGCAAATCTTCAAGACGTTCAGGTATTCCCGCACTCGCGCTCGGGTCCTATGATGGGAACCCTGCCGGATCATCCTTTTCCGCGCTGTGCCGGGCTCGGTTGCCAATTCAACGCTTCGGCGGACTCGTCAACCACTGCCGGCGCTGTGATCCCGGTCTCTTGTCAGGGTTAGCCGCATCGGCAACACGCGTTGCCTATCGCCGGCGCCTTGTGCCATCACCCTCTTTGCTGGAGCTACCCATGAGCACGACTTATGCCTATGCAGCGACCGCCGCTACCGCGCCGCTCGCCCCGTTCGAAATCCAGCGCCGCGAACTGCGCGCCCATGACGTGCAGATGGAAGTCCTTTTTTGTGGCGTGTGCCACTCGGACTTGCATCAGGCGCGCAATGAATGGCAGAACACGGTGTTTCCGGTGGTGCCGGGCCACGAGATCGTCGGCCGCGTGACGGCGGTGGGTTCGGACGTGACGAAGTACAAGGCGGGCGACCTGGTCGGCGTCGGCTGTCTGGTCGATTCGTGCCGCACGTGCGCGAGTTGCGAGGAAGGTCTCGAACAGTATTGCGAAAACGGTTTTGTCGGCACGTATAACGGTGTAGACCGAGTCGACGGGCAGATCACGTACGGTGGCTACTCCACGCAACTCGTGGTGGACGAAGCATTTACGCTGCGCGTGCCGGAGAATCTCGACCCGGCGGGCGTCGCACCGCTGCTGTGCGCGGGCATCACGACGTATTCGCCGCTGCGCACGTGGGGCGCCGGTCCTGGCAAGAAGGTCGGGGTTGTCGGCCTCGGCGGCCTGGGCCACATGGGTGTGAAGCTGGCGCGCGCGATGGGCGCACATGTCGTGCTGTTCACGACGTCCCCGTCGAAGATCGAAGACGCGAAGCGGCTGGGCGCGCACGAGGTGGTGATTTCGAAGAATCCGGAAGAGATGGAAGCGCATGCGAACAGCTTCGATCTGATTGTGAATACGGTGGCTGCGCAACACGATCTGAATCCGTTTTTGAATCTGCTCAAGCGGGATGGGACGATGACGCTGGTCGGCGCACCGGAGCACGATCACCCGTCGCCGCAGGTGTTCAACCTGATCATGAAGCGCCGCCGTCTGGCGGGGTCGTTGATCGGGGGGATTGCGCAGACGCAGGAGATGCTGGACTTCTGCGGGGAGCATGGGATTACTTCGGATATTGAATTGATTCCGATGCAGCAGATCAATGAGGCTTATGAGCGGATGCTGAAGAGTGATGTTAAGTATCGGTTTGTGATTGATCTGGATTCGTTGCGGAAGTAAGTGTTTTTTGCCCGCGCAGCGGTTGGTTTTTGCGCCTGCTGCGCGGGCTTTTGTTGGAACCAGTTTTTGTTGTTTTGCCTGCTTGGCGTTTTGGTTGTGCTAGTCGGGTGTTGGCCTTTCCTTGAGTTCACGGTGGTCTATTAGCGTTGCCCCTGTGCGGGGCGGCACCTACTTTCTTTGCCGCCGCAAAGAAAGTAAGCAAAGAAAGCGGCTTCACACCGCTAATTTTTAAGCGGGTCCCCTGGCTTGGAGGGGGCAGTGGTACATCTGGAATCCGTGCACTCGCACATTCCACCCCGGTGACAAGGCAGTCATTCTTCCGGCGGCGCTTCGCGCGCCGCAGCGGTACTTCACTGAACCTTTGGAGTATTCGGCGCCTCATCGAGGCGGGTCGACCCCTTTTCGCCACCAGGAGAACCACCCACGGGTTTCCCTGGCATACCCGTCCGCGACGCACGCAGTGCGGAGTGGGAGCGGATGACGGCTTTGTCACTTACGCGGAATGCGCGAGCGCTCCGATTCCAGATGCGCCACTGCCCCCTCCAAGCCAGGGGACCCGCTTAAGAGTTAGCGGTTTGAAGCCGCTTTCTTTGCCTACTTTCTTTGCGGCGGCAAAGAAAGTAGGTGCCGCCCCGCACAGGGGCAACGCTAATAGACCACCGTGAACTCAAGGAAAGGCCAACACCCGACTAGCACACCCAAAACGCCGAGCAGGCAAAAAAACACCCTAAAACCTCGACTGGAGTCTGCACCGTGATTGACAGAATAACTGCAATGCGCACATTCATCCGAATCGTGGACACCAACAGTTTCACCCGCGCAGCGGAATCACTAAACATTCCCCGCGCGACGGCGACCACCATCGTCCAGAATCTGGAAGCGCTGCTGGGCACGGCACTCCTCGCCCGCACGACGCGGCGCCTGAGCGTCACCGCCGAAGGCGCCGCCTACTACGAGCGCTGTGCGCAAATCCTCGCCGACATCGACGAAATGGAAGCCAGCATCCGCCACGCAACCGACAACCTGACAGGTCGTCTGCGCATCGAAATGCCCGGCGCCGTGGCAAGCGCCATCGTCCTCCCAGCACTGGACGACTTTCACACCCGCTACCCGAATCTCGATCTGGCGATCGGCGTGAGCAACCGCACGGTCGATCTGATCTCCGAAGCGATCGACTGCAGCATCCAACTCGGCGAATTGCCCGACTCGAATCTGGTCGCGCGCCAGCTCGGCACGCTCGAACACGTAACCTGCGCGAGTCCGGCCTATCTGGCCCGTTATGGCACGCCCGTCGCGCTCGACGATCTGCGCGGACACGTCGCCGTGAATTGCATGTCGCCGCACAACGGCCGCGAAGTGGATTTCGATTTCGAGGTGGACGGCGAGGCGCTAAACGTCAAAGTCGACGGCTTCGTCAAGGTCAGCGACGAGCAGGCGTATCTCACCTGTGGACTGCAAGGGCTCGGCCTGATCCAGCCCGCACGGATCGCCGCCCAGCCCTACCTCGATTCGGGCCTGCTGCGCGAAGTCCTGCCGCAATGGAAGCCTGTGCCGATGCCGGTCTCGGTTGCCTATATGAAGAATCGCCGCGTGTCGCCGCGCGTGCGGGCCTTCGTCGACTGGCTCGCGGAGTTGTTCGAGAAGACCGAACACGTCGACCAGGATCTCTCGCGTGTGCGTCAGTTGTTGCGCGGCCTGCATCCCGCCTGAGGCGGGGTGACAGCCAGGCGCGCGCAGCGCGAATGGGCGCGTTCAGTTCGATAGCGTGACCGGCACCGGCCGCGTCAGCAGATCGACATAGAAATTGAAGAAGCTCGGATTGTCGAAGCGTTTGACGATCGTCATCTTCTGCAAACCCGCTGGCGGCGAACTCGTATAACCCATTGCCTTGCCGTCATTGGCGCCGAAGCTCGTATCCACGTCCACCCACTCGTCCACCGTTTGCGTCGCGAACGAAGGATGCATCAGATACGCGAGCGTCAACGTGTCCCAGATGTTCGTCGTGTAGTTCGGGTTCGTCTCGAAGCCGTTCTTGCCGTCGAAACCATAGCCATTCAAGATCTTGAACAGTTGCGTGATGATGGTCTGCTTCGTCGGATCATGCGCGACGCGGTCGTACAGCGTCTTGTCCATCTTCACAGTGTTCGTCACGTCGAGCGGCACCACCACCTGTTTGACCGGCAGATGCAGCACGGCTTTTGCCGCTTCCGGATCGAACCACCAGTTGAACTCGGCGCTCGGCGTGGTGTTGCCCGGCACGTCGACCGCGCCGCCCATGTAAATGATCTGCTTGATCAACGGCACGATCTCGGGATGCTGGCGAGTGGCGAGTGCGATGTTGGTCAGCGGGCCGATCGCAAGGATCGTCACCTCGCCGGGATACTGCTTCACCGAATCGACGATGAAATCGACCGCGCTCTTGCTCTGCACCTGGGTATGGGTCGCGAAACCGTCCGGTGGTGCGATGAGGTCGCTATCCGAGGTGGGCTCGGGCGTGCTCCACGCGCCGAGATAGCCGTCGCCGCCGGGGAATTGCGCGAGTTCGGCCTGAATCGTCGCGAAGTCGTGCGACAAGGCGTAATTGGCACCTGCATACACGCCGATCTGCTTCTCGACGCCGAGGCGCTCGACCGATTTCAACGCGTCCGCGACGCCCTGCTTTAGCCATTGATTTCCGGACACCACGGTAATGCCGAGTACTTTCAGCGAACCTTGCGCCTGCAATTGCGCCGCCATGACGCCGAGTTGGCCGTCGTCGCTCAGCGTGTTGTAGTCGCTGTCGATAATGACTTTGGGTGGACTGGCGGCCGTGAGATTGTCGCCGCCGCATGCAGGAATGGCCAGAACGGCCGCCACGATTGCCATGCACTTCAATGCCACGAGCACTCGCCTCATCGATGTCTCCTTTTATGCCGCTGTGCCACGCGTATAAGGAGGCCCATCATAGACGTAAAGCGGATGAAATCAAATCGTCATGCTTATTGAATTGCTCATGGAATCAGCTTGCGGCGGCGCAGATCGTCGAAGAGGCCAAACAACATCGCTTCCGTCTCGACGAATTCGTGAAAGCCGAAACGCCGTGCTTTCGAACCGTCACCGAACATGTCGTAATCCCACGAGAAAACGAAGTCGGCAAACCGCCATGACGATACGTCCTGATAGGCAACGGGATGCAAGCCGTGCTTGTGCGTCATCGCAGTCCACAACGGCGCCTTGTCGGCCATGACCGTATCCAGTGACAGCGGCAGCGGCGGCGCCACGTCGAGTTCAAAATAGCGGGCGATCTTCGGCCACATGTCGTTCCAGCGGAACAGGTCGCCATTGCCGATGTTGAACGCCTGATTCGCGGCGCGCGGCTCGGTCGCGGCCCACACGGTCGCGCGCGCGAGCAGCCCTGCGTCGGTCATTTCGAGTAGCTTGTCGTAGGCGCCCGGTTTGCCGGGAAAGCGCAACGGCACGCCGAGTTCTTTCGACATCGATGCATACACGGCGATCGCCACCGCCAGATTCATCGGATTGCCGAGCGCGAATCCGCCCACCACCGCCGGACGAATCGCCGACCAGTGCCAACGCTTGTCCGCCTGGCGCGATTCGAGAAAGCGCTGCTGATCGAACATGAACTCGGGAGGCATGAAGTGCGCGTCGTCTTCGCGCGCCGGCGTCTTGAAGGGACCGAGATGGCCGCCGTACACCTTATAGCCCTGCATCAGGCTCACATGCTGCAAACCCGTCGCGACCGGCTCGATCGCATCGAGCGTGTTGACCAGCATCGCGAGATTCGGCGGCACCAGTTCGGCCCAGCTCGGGCGGTCCTGATAGGCCGCGTAGAACACGTGCGTGACGTGATCGAGGCCGCGCAGTTTTGCGCGCGCGTCGGCCGGATCGAGCAGATCGACCGCGATGTATCGCACCTGCGGGCTCGTCTCGCCGCCGCGACGCGCGAGGCCGATCGCCTCCCAATCGTCGAGCGTGGCGAGATGCTCGACCAGATTGCGCCCGATCACACCTTGCGCGCCCACCACCAAAGCCACTTTCTTCGTTGCGTTCATTGCGACGCCCCTGATCGTTTCGTTCATTGCGACGGCGCGCGTCGTGCATGCCGTCCGGTCAATGAAAGATATCGGCGCCACCGCGCTTTCGGTAGACTGCCCGCTGGCACATCACCTGTGAATTCAACTCACGATGGCACGTTTGGACGTGAACCGCTCCGGCGAACTCGAAGTGTTCGTGCGGTCGGTCGAACTAGGCGGCTTTTCGGCGGCCGCGCGCGCGTTGGGGATGACGCCCTCGGCCGTCAGCAAACTGGTGGCACGGCTCGAAGCCCGGCTCGGCGCGCGGCTTCTCAATCGGTCCACGCGCAATCTGCAACTCACGCCCGAAGGCTGTGTGTTCTATGAACGCGGCGTGCGCGTGCTGGCGGAGCTCGACGAAACCGAGCGCGGCGCGGCTCTCGGCGCGACGCCGCGTGGCCGTCTGCGTGTGCATGCGAACGTGCCGCTCGGGCGGCACTATCTGCTGCCGCTCGCGCCCGCGTTTCTCGATGCGCATCCCGACATCACGCTCGACATCGTGCTGACCGATCAGGTGGTCGATTTGCTGGAGCAACGTACCGACGTCGCGATTCGCAGCGGCCCGCTCAAGGATTCGCAACTGGTCGCTCGCAAACTCGGCGACGCCGGCATGGTGATCGTCGGCGCGCCCGCGTATCTCGCGCGTCACGGAACGCCAGGCACGCCTGCGGATCTGCACGCGCACAACCGGCTCGGCTTCGGTTTCGCGAGAGCGGCCAACGGCTGGCCGCTACTTGACGAAGACGGCCGCAGCATCGATGTACCCGTCGAAGGCAATGCGCTCGTCAGCGACGGCGAGACGCTGCGTCAACTGGCGGTGGCCGGCGTGGGGCTCGCGCGGCTCGCCTCGTTTCAGGTGCGCGACGACGTGGCGGCGGGCCGCCTTGTCGTGCTGCTCGATGCATTCAATCCCGGCGACACGGAACCGGTCAACGTGCTCTATCTCGGCCAGGGCGGCCACTTGCCAGCACGTGTGCGTGCCTTGCTCGATTTTCTCGTGCAGCGCATGCAGATCGACTGATACGGATGACTAATGATTGAGTACCGAGCCGCGGCACGGCAAAACCGGTCGCGGCTTTTGACGCGCGTTGGCGCATTCACTCATGCGCGAGCCTGACATAAGAGATGCGCCGCCAGAACGGCGACGCGTACTGCCTGATGGGATTAACCGCTGGCGAGCCTGCGGCGATGAATCCGAACATGCAGGGCCTTTACCCGGACCCGGCAGCCCCTGAACCACACACACGCGCTACAACGACGCTTCAAAGAACGTTGCAGCGCCCGCCTTCCTGCAAGCGTCGATTTACTGCGACTCTTCCGCCCACACGGCATTCTCACGCGCCATCAGCGCTGTCGATGCCGCCGGCCCGAACGTGCCCGCCGTATAACCGCGCGGTTTGTCGCCCGACTTGGCCCAGCCAGCCAGAATCGGCTCGGCCCACGCCCAGGCGGCCTCGAGTTCGTCGCGCCGCATGAAGTGCGTGAGGCGCCCGCGGATTACGTCGATCAGCAAACGCTCGTACGCTTCCGCGCGACGCTCGGTGAAGGCCTGCTGCAAATCCAGATTCAGATTCACCGGCAGCATGTGCATGCCGCTACCCGGCTCCTTCGCGAGCATCTGCAACTGGATCGACTCTTCCGGCTGCAACTGGATGACGAGACGGTTGCCGTAGTTGCGTCCACCGCTCGGAATGATCGAGAACGGCAGTTCGGAGAACTCGATGACGATCTCCGATACCTTTTTCTGCATCCGCTTGCCAGTGCGCAGGAAAAACGGCACGTTGGCCCAGCGCCAGTTGTTGATATGCGCGCGCAGCGCGACGAACGTTTCGGCGCGGCTGCCCGCCGGCACGTTGTCTTCTTCCTGATAGCCCTTGACCGCCTCGCCGTCCACCGCGCCCGCGGTGTACTGGCCGCGCACGGTATCGCGAGCGATGTCCTCGGGCGTCATCGGACGCAGCGAGCGCAGCACCTTGAGTTTTTCGTCGCGGACCGCGTCCGGGTCGAGCGACACCGGCGGCTCCATCGCGACGATGCACAGCAGTTGCAGCAGGTGGTTCTGCACCATGTCGCGCAGCGCGCCGGTCTTGTCATAAAAGCCCGCGCGGCTGCCCACGCCGACCGTCTCCGCGACCGTGATCTGCACGCTCTTGATGTACGGCGCCTGCCACAGCGGCCCGAAGATCGCATTGCCGAAGCGCAGCACCATCAGGTTCTGCACGGTTTCCTTGCCGAGGTAGTGGTCGATCCGGTAGATCTGCGCTTCGCTGAAATGCTTGCCGACCGCCGTGTTGATCTCCTGCGCGGACGCCAGATCGTGGCCGAGCGGCTTTTCGAGCACCACGCGCGAATTGTCGTCGACGAGCCCCGCCGACGACAGGTGATCGCAGATATGCACGAACAGATCCGGCGACGTCGCGAGATAGAACACGCGGCGCACGCCCTCGCGCGACGCTTCCTTCAGACGCTGATAGTCCTCGGCTGAATCGACGTCCATCCGCACGTACTCGAACAGCGCGAGGAATTTGTCCCAGGCGGCGGCGTCGAACGCCTTCTTTTCGATGAAGGGCTTGGCCTTCAGCTCCATAAATTCGTTGATGTACTCGTCACGCGACCAGGGCTTGCGGCCGATCGTGAGAATGCGGGTATCCGGCGGCAGATTGCAGTGCAGATGCGCCATGTACAGCGCGGGCAGCAGCTTGCGAAACGACAGGTCGCCGGTGCCGCCGAAGATGATCATGTCGAGCGGCAGGTCGGGTGTGGCTGAAGCGTGTTGGGTCGTCATAGCGCGGTCGCAGCGTCGTGATGGAGGAGGCGTCGGTCAAGGGGCGGAAAAGCGTGGGCGAGACGCCCGCGCCGGCGAACCGGCGCTTTTTTCCAGCAAACGCCTATGGTGCAACTTTTTGGGATTGTTTGCACGGCAACATCTGCCCCACGTTGGCGCAAGATGCCAACCCGAGGTGGCAGAGGACTGTTTTCTATGGTTTTTGTGCGGGTGGGAGGCAGGTTGATTGCGGAAGCCTTTCGTGCGGTTTTCGTTGTGTGCTGTTCGCGCGAGGTTTTCTTGCGGGGTCTGGCCGCGCGCCCTTTCCGCCAATTCGGCTGCGTGCATCGTGCGCAAGTCCTCCTGGGGGGCCTTCGTACAAGGCTCACTCGCGAGGAAGCTCTCACCCCTGCTCTGCACGCCCGGCGTAAGAGCTTCGCTTTTCGATCCAGCCGTTTCTCCGACGCTTCAGCCGCCTGATAACGCCTCGCGTGCGACCCGGCACGCCGCCAGATCCCACGCCGCGCAGCCGACGCTTTTGAAAACCACCGGCTTGTCCGGTGACACCCGCACCGCCCGCTCCAGCACCGCGGCGATCCCGCCGACGGTCGCCCAATCCACGTCGGCCTGGATGAAGTCCCCGGCCTCGTGTTTCGCGCCGGCCGGATCGTCGACGAAAAGCGCGCTGGCAGCGATGGTGCGCGCACCGATCTCAACCATTTCCGGCGTGAACGCGCCGACCCCGATCACGAGCCGCCCGGCACGCGCCGCTTCGTCATAGACCGGCTGCTTGCTGGTGGTCAGTGCGATCACCACCTCGACCGACTCGGGAATCGCCGCGCCGGTGAGCGGCTGCAGGTCATGCGCGCTGCCACGATGCGCGGCGCAAAACGCTTCGGCTCGCGCGGGCGCACTGCCCTTCACCAACACCCGCGCGTCGGGAAACAACTCGCCGATCGCCTGCAGGTGGTTGAGCGCCTGCGTGCCCGTGCCGATCAGCAGGAATTCGCGCGGCGCGCTCGTGGCGAAGGTCTCGACGCCCAGCATCGACATCGCCGCGGTACGGCGGCCGGTCACGGTCGGGCCGTCGAGGACGAACAGCGTTTCACCGGTGTCGGCGTCGAAGGCCATGACCTGGCCGTGGATCGTCGGCAGATTGCGCGGCCCGTTGCTCGCGCACACGTTGACCAGCTTGTGGATCGCGAGATCGGGCGCAGTGGCCGGCATCGACAGCATGATGCCGCCCGCGTTGAGCGGCACCACGAGCCGCTCGGGACTCGCAATGCGCTGCTGCGCGTAGTCGATGCTCGCGCGCCTGAGCGCATCGACGAGCGCCGCATACGGAATCAGCCGCGCGGTTGCGGCGGCATCGAAAATCTGCGTGGTCGGGCGGGTCATGAGCAGTCGTTCCAATCCTTGGTGAAGGGTTGAGGCCGGTTTCGGGCGGGATGCATGGACGAGTCGTCAGCTAGCGGACGCGTTCGCGCCATGACGGCAAGACGTCACCGTAACCGACCGTGGCGACATTGACCAGTCACGCCGAAAATGCCCGCAGCCTCGCGTTCGAGTGGGTATTGAGTTTGGCGATAAGGCGATGCAGAGGGACGCGCTCGGTCCGAGACGAAGCACGGCGAGCGGACGCAGCGCACGCGGCAACCGCATCTCGAACACGCTATGGACATGCCGCGCTCGACACCACCCTCCAGCCCACATCAAAGCCAGCGCGCTAAGCCCTTCGCAGGACGTCCAACCCGCGAGATCCTTCGACCGTCACTGCGACGCGCTCTTATCCTCGGCTTTCTTGCCGCCCTTGAACATCGCGCGACACGCCGGGCTGAGTTCATCGATGTGCTGCTTCATGCAGGCGGTGATCTTGTCTTCATTGGGAATATGGGCTGCGCAGAAATGCATCGCGTCGCCACGGCAGGCTTTGGTCTGTTCGTCGCGACTTGCGGCATTCGCCGAGGTGACCGCGCCCAAGGCGACAAGGCTGGCGACAAGCAGGCAGTAGGTTCGTTTCATGGGCAGCTCCGATCTCGCAAAGGTCGGAGAATCGCCAGCAGAAAACGGGCCCGATCACGGCGCGAGGCGGCTCGCGAGTTGCATGGGCCGCCGGACGACCAGCCGGCCACTCAACGCGGGCGACTGACATCCGCCCTCACCAGGCGCCCCTAACGCGCGGCCCGGCCAAGCGTCATCCCGCGCCCGGCATAGAACCGCTTCATCGTCTCGAACGGCAGATACACATCGGCCTGATACGGCGCGATACCGGAAGGGTTGTGGAACCATACGCCGCCGCGATCGCGTCCGTGCAGCAGGATCAGATGACCGCCCCGTCGCTGATTCGGCCGGTCGGGATAGCGGATCTCGGGGCTCACGGAAACGATCGCCAGCGTATCGGCGTTCATTCGCGCGGCGATCTCCTCGAGCGGCGCCTGCGGCAGCACCTCGACCTGAATGCCGAATGCGTCGCCTGCCCACCCGGCAAACGGCCGGTAGATCAGCCCGTCGACGCCGCCGTCGTCGCGCACGCGGTACACGCCATGCCGCAAGGCGTCGTCGAGCAGCGCGGCGCGCGGCGCGTGCCCGATACGCCAGTAGTCGAGCGCGGATTCGAGGCACGCCAGCCCGCACAGGCGTTTGGCCCAGAAACGGTAGCGCTGCGGATCGGCGAAACCGCTGCGCTGCCAATGCGGATCGTCGCACGGGTCGCCCCGCTGTTCGACGATGTGCGCAACCCACTCGGGGCTGCCCCATTGCGTGTAGTACGGCACGTTGGCGTGGCGCAGAGTCGGTTCGTGTTCACTCATGGGTCGGGTGCAAGGTTGCGGGCGTTTACAGCATGCTGCGGGGGCGCTGCATCGTGCCGTCGAAGAAACGTTGCAATCGGAACGCCGAAAGATCGAGCGAGGCCGCGCCGCCGTCGTTCATCTCGGCGAGCAGCTTGCCGACGATCGGCCCCATCGCGAAGCCGTGCCCGCAAAAACCGGTGGCGATCGTCAGGCCCGGCGCCTGCGACGGTGCATCGATCACCGGAATGCCGTCGGGCAGCACGTCGATCAGACCGGCCCACGACTCGACCACCTGCGCGTCTCTCAGCGCCGGGAACAACGCGCGCAGTTTTTTCAACGCGCGAGGCGCGTGGCCGACGTTCGGCGGCGGCAGCGGATCGCGCGGATGCAGCACGCGCTCGCTCTGCGGCACACCGCCCGGCAGGCGCTCGCGCAGATCGCGCAGACAGGCGCCGTTCAGATGGAAGCTGAACTTCGCGCGCTGCTTCCACAATTCGGGCAAAAACCACTTGAGCGCGCGGAAATGGCCGAGCGTCATGTCGACATCGACCTGCATGTCGTCGGCCAGATTGATCGCGCCGTTCGCGCGCTGGCGCACGCCGAGGCCGTGCCCCCAGAACGTGGATGCAGTGATGCGCGGCAGGGGGTTGGTGCGCATGCAGGTGCCGCGCACCGCCTGTTGAGGCAATTCGAGGCCGAGCGTGTCGAGCAGCCGCCAGCTGCTCGCGCCCGCCACGCAGATGAACCGCGAGGTGCGCACCGTGCCGCGCTCCGTGACCACGCCGGCAATCGCGCCGCCCGCGCGTTCGACGCCGAGCACGCCGCAGCCTTCGAAAAACAGCGCGCCGGCTTCGGCGGCCCGCGCCGCGAAGGCGGCTGCGGCGCGGCGCGGTTCGGCCTGGCCGTCGCTCGGCGTATAGAGGCCGCCGAGCGCGGGGCCGTGCATGCCGGTCACGACCGTGTCGATCTGCCTGCGATCGAGCGTGCGCGTGTCGAGTCCGTACTGACGCGCCACATCCATCCATTGCTGGAACGAAGCCCAATCCTCTTCATCCGACGCAACATAAAGGCAGCCGCCTTGCCGCCATTCCAGATCGAAATTCAGCTCTCGTTCGAGTTCTTTCCACAGCGGGATGCTCGCCATCATCAGCGGCACTTCGGCGGCTTCGCGGCCCTGCTGGCGCACGAAACCCCATGCGCGCGACGATTGCTGCCCGGCGATCCGCGATTTGTCGAGCACCACCACCGACAAGCCGCGCTGCGCCAGATAGTAGGCAGCCGCGCAGCCCATGATGCCGGCGCCCGCGATCACCACGTCGGCATGGCTCGGGAACGGTTGGTCGGCAGAGGTGAAGTTCGAGTGCAGCGGGTAAGTCGTGGTCATCGGGCAGGCGGGTTTTAAGTGTGGGCGTCATCTTCGCAGGCAGACGCAGTGTCCGCAATGCCGTCGCGCCGTCGCGGGTGTGGCGTACGCAGAAGCTTGGGCGCAAGCGCGGTGAGCCGGACACTCAGCGCGATGCAGCACCATTTATTCGTCTCACAGATATTTGCAAATTATTCGTTTAACAGATATTCGAAAAATATTCGCCAGGCGAATATTTGACAAATATTCGTTGGACGCATAAATTGCATTTATCCGTCTCACAGATAATCGGTATGCTCCACCTCATCGCCACGCCGGATCAGATGGGCCAGTTGCTCGCCGCCAGCCGGCGGCAAGCCGGCCTCACCCAGGCTGAGGCCGCCGCGCGGCTCGGCATCAGCCAGAGCCGTATTTCGGCGCTGGAAACCGATGCTGGCGCACTGACGCTCACACAATTGCTCGCGCTTTGCGGCGTCTACGGCCTGCAATTGCAGCTGCGCGACAAGAGCCAGCCAGTGCCCGAGCAGGCGCCGATCGTCGAGTGGTGACCATGGCCCGGCAAACGCATTCACGGGCGCTGTCGGTCTGGGCCAACGGCGAGCGCGTCGGTGTCTGGCGCCTGCCCGCGCGCGGCCCCATGGAGTTCGCCTACGATCCCGCGTGGGCCGCGTCGCCCGCCGGCCGGCCGTTGTCGCTGTCGCTGCCATTCACGCCGGGCAACATGGCGCAAAAAGGGCATCGGGTTCTCAACTACTTCGACAATCTGCTGCCCGACAGCGACGCGATCAGAAAGCGCATCGCCCAACGCTACCAGACCGAAACGCTCGATGCGTTCGACCTGTTGCAAGCCATCGGCCGCGACTGTGTGGGCGCCGTCCAGTTGCTCGCCGAAGATGACGTGCCGACCGGCGTCGAGCGCATCGAGGGCACGCCGCTCACGGACGGCGAAATCGAGGCCATGCTGGCGCGGACGGTCGGCAATCCGGCGCCCGGCGCGCCCGACGACACCGACGACTTCCGCATCTCGCTCGCCGGCGCGCAGGAAAAAACCGCGCTGCTATGGCACGACGGCAAATGGCAGCGCCCGCACGGCGCCACCCCTACCACGCATATTTTCAAACTGCCGCTCGGCCTCGTCGGCAACAAGCTCGCTGATCTCAGCACCTCGGTGGAAAACGAGTGGCTGTGCCTGCGGATTCTGCGCGCCTACGGCCTGCCGGTCGCGAACGCGGAGATCATGACGTTCGGCAAGCAGCGGGTTCTGAGCGTCGAGCGATTCGACCGGCAACTACATTCGAGCGGGCAATGGCTGCTGCGTCTGCCCCAGGAAGACTTCTGCCAGGTGTACGGCGTGCCGTCGCATCGCAAATACGAAAACGAAGGCGGCCCCGGCATGCTCGATCTCGCGCGGATTCTGCAGCAATCGGTGCAAGCGCGGCAGGACATCGAAACCTTGCTGGCGAGCCAGATTCTGTTCTGGATGCTCGCGGCGCCCGACGGCCACGCGAAAAACTTCAGCATCCGCCTGCTGGCGGGTGGCCAGTTCCGCATGACGCCGCTTTACGACGTGATGTCGATCTGGCCGGTGGAAGGCAACGGCCCGAACCAGTGGTCATGGTTCAAGGCGAGACTCGCGATGGGGATGTGGTCGCGCAGCAAACACGATGCGTTTCGCGACGTGCAACGACGCCACTTCAACACGATGGCGCTCAGATGCTCTCACGGCGCGGACGCCGAGCCGCTGATCCAGCGGCTGATCGCGCAGACGCCCGAGGTGATCGCGCGGGTGTCGGCGGAATTGCCCGAGCGCTTTCCTGGCAAGGTCGCCGAGCGGATTTTCAAAGGACTGAAAGACTCCGCGGCGAAGCTTGAAAAAATGCCGGCGGCGTAGGGGGGCGACGGCCTTCCCTGTTGGCGCGCCGCTCCGGCGCTCGACCGATCCCGCGGCGCAACGCCGCCGCCCATCCCGCGCGCCGACACCTACTCCCATGCATTTTCTGCGATACGGCACTGTTTCCCCGGTAAAATACATTTATGCCGAATAGATAAAAATTGCCCGAATGCCGATTTAGCCGTCGCACTGCCGAGTTCGACGGTGGTCTTACAAAACACGAATCGCGACAAATTTTTACGGTACATTGCGATCCCCCACATAGCCGGTCAATGCGCACCGAATGTGCAGGGTCGCACTGCGCCTGTCGTATCGCACCCAGTACTCTTTAAGACGGCGGATTCTTACGCAGTATGACCAACGAAACACACTCACCTGACTCCATCGCAGTCGCCGAGCGCGTGCGCGAGTTGATGAGCCGGCATGGCATCGGCAAGCGCCAGCAGACCACGGAGCTTTGCCGCATCCTCGATCTGAGTTTTTCCCAGGGACATCGCAAGCTGCGCGGCAACAGCCCGTGGACCCTGGCGCAGATCAAGAAAGTCGCCGAAGTGTTCGGCGAACCCGCCGCACAGTTGTTCGGCGCGCAATCGCTCGATCCGGGCATGGTCGGCGCGATCGCCCAGGAAGCCGTGTTCTGCATCGGCGCGATCGAACTGGCGTGCACCGCGTGGGTCGGCGCCGCGCTCGAACCGGGCAGCCGCCCGGAATTCGTTGCGTATTCGAAGCTCGGCCAATGGCGCGTCGCGCGCCACGACGGCACGCTCTACCAAAGCGCGTACGAGGTCCACAAGATCGAGATCTATCCGCGCCGCGCCGAGACCGACAAGCCGACCATCGCCGTGGTCGACGACGATCAGGCCAGCGCCGACAATCTGCGCGACTATCTCGAGCGCAGCGGGTTCGCGGCGGTGGCGATCTACGGACTCACGGCCTTCGCCGAACAATTGCAAACCCAGGTGTTCGACGGAGTCGTGATCGACTGGCTGTTCGGCGCGCAAACCTCGGCGGCCGCGATCCGCGCGGTGCGCGCGTCGGAAAATCCGGACGCGCCGGTCTTCGTGCTGACGGGCGAATTGCTGACCGGCAAGGCCAGCGAATCGGAGATCAGCCAGGTCATCCGCGATTACGACGTCGCGTGCTACGAAAAGCCCGCGCGCATGGCGATTCTCGTCGCCGACCTGTCCAAGCGGCTGAACCGTCCATAACAACGGCACGCAAGCGGGCGAAAACCGTGCCGTCTGGCGGCTGAAGGAGTGCGCTCAGCTTGATGCCCCGCTTTCGCTGCCGCGCCACGCACCGGCACATCATGTGCCGTATCCCGCCCGTCACACTGCATGCCGCGCAGCCAACGCCCGCTGCAACGCGCGGCGCAAATCCTCGTAATGGACCGGCTTTAACAACGCCTCGAAGAACGGCTGCGCGCCACGCCCGTCCCCCGCCTCCGGCGCATACGCGCTGACCACGATCACCGGCGCCTCCGACGACGGCCCGCCGCGTCGCGCGAAGTCCGCGAGAAAGGTGTACCCGTCGCGCTCCGGCATATGCAGGTCGAGCAGCACCACGTCGCAGCGGTGGGTGCCGAGCCAGGCAAGCGCGTCGTCGGCATTGGCGAGCGCATGCGCGTCGAAATTCATATGCACGACCATTTCGCTGAGCGACTCGCGAATCAGCCGGTTGTCATCGACGATCAGCACGCACGGCCGCGCGTCGCCCGACGGCGTCTGCGCGGCCACGGCCGGCGCGGCGGCCGCGACCGAGGTGGTCGGAATCGTCACGGTGAAACTCGTGCCCTCGCCGACCGTGCTCGCCACGTCGACCGTGCCGCCGAACAGTTTCACCAGCCCCTGCACGATGGTCAGCCCCATGCCCGCGCCTTCGAAGCGGCGCGTGCGCGACGCGTCCAGTTGCGTGAACTCCTGGAAGATCAGTGGAATCTGCGCCTGCGACACACCCGGCCCGGTATCGCTGACCACGAAGATCAGCACGCCCGGCTGCTGCCGCAACTGCACGCGCACTGTGCCGGTCTCGGTGTAGCGGATCGCGTTGGTGACGAGGTTGTTGACGATCTGGCGAATCCGGTGCGGGTCGGAATCGACCAGACCGCTCATCCCGTTCGCCTCGCTTTCGAGCTTCAGACCGCGCGCGGCGGCCGACATCGTGTGCTCGTCGATGATCGACGCCAGCAGTTCGCGCGGCTCGAAATGCTCGTGACGCAACTCGAGCTTGCCGGCGCCGAGGCGCGCGTAGTCGGTCAGGTCCTTCATCTGCGCTTCCAGATGACGCGCCGCGGTTTCGAGCCGCTGGATCACCTTGCGGTCGGCCTCGGAGTGATAGTTGAACCCCAGCAATTCGATCGACGACACGATCGCATGCAACGGCGTGCGCAGTTCGTGGCTGATCATGCCGAGAAACGCGTCCTTCGCGAGACTCGCCTCGCGCGCCGTGCGGCTCGCCTGGTGTTCGGCTGCGAGCGCCGCATGCTGCTGCTGCATCAGCCGGGCGCGGCGCCGGCCATTGAGCACCAGCAACAGCGTCGCCGCCGCCGACAGCAACAGCAGCAGCAGGCCGCCCGCGAACAGCATGCGCCGCTTGTCGATGAAGTCGCGGTTCAGCGCCTCGCGATCGGCGACGTCGGCGAACCGCCGGCTCAGCGCGAGATCGTTGACCTGGTTCCAGTGCTCGCGCATCTGCGCAACGATCCCATTGGCGCGCTTGCGGTCCTGCGGCAACGCTTCTACCGCGGGTTCAATGTCGCCGAGCAAACGATCGAGCGACTGGATTTCGTCGAGCTGCCGTTGCAGCAACGCGAGTTGCGAGCTCAGCCGGCGCGTCGAGCCGGCCATCACGTGCAGCTTCGATTGCAGCAACTGGAAACGCAGCATCAGCCGCTCATAGTCGTCGTCGTCGCCCGACTGGTAGAGCAGCAACTGGTTCTCGAAGCGCGCGTACGCGATCTGCAACTGCGCGGCGTCCCAGTAGAAACCGTCGTAGGTGCCGATCAACTGCCCGGTGGCGCGCGGGTTCAGCAGATTCGCGTACAGCAGATAGCCGATCGCGCCGACCGGCGCAGCGAGCGCGGTCAGCCAGATCAGCACGTAGAGAACACGGCGCCACGAACGGCGCACTATTTGACGATGAGGGCCTTGATCTGCCATACGAATTTCGAATCGCCCAACGCGCCCGTGATTTCAGTGGGGTAAGCATCGCGCGGATAGATAAGGAACAGCGGCCCGAAGTCGCTGATCTTCAGACGCTGGCCGTTCATGCTGTACGCAACCACGACGCCATAGCGATTGCCATCCGACACCGGCACGGTATACGTGTAGTCGTCGAACGTATGGAACTCGAGCTGGGTGCCATACGCTCCGACGGTTTTCAGAATATCCGCGAGCAGCGGTCCTGTGAAGGTCGAGCGCGGCGTCCACGTGGTCGAGGTCGTGATCGAATGGACCGGCAGTGCGAGCAGTTGGGCCTCGGTGAAATGATAGGTGTGGTGTGACGCATCGGTGGTCTTGCCGATCTTGCCCTGCACGTCGAGCACCAACGGCGCCGCCGTCTGGGCCTGCGCCGCCCATGCGGCAAGCGCGAAGATCAGGCCTGTCGCCCAGCGCGCGCGCCCGGGCGCGCTTCTATTTTTTTGCAGCTTTGCAATCACGGTTGGTCACCTGCGTTCTTATCTGTTGTCTTTTGCTTGCGGGCGGCGCGACGCTATGCCGACGCGATCCGTCGCCGCCCCTGCCCATTCTTCGTCCGGCCCAGCCTCGCTCTGGCGATATCCACGCCGACGATGCGTCGTCACCCTGAGGTGCGATCTTTGAACCGCATGCATAATATCGTCAAAATTCTTTGCCTCACAAAACGAGGACGCGCCACTGCGGCGAGCCGCGCGTCCCGCAGACACTCGCCCTACGCGCCGCGACGCCACGAGAGTTATGAACAAGCCGGTTTTGCCTCTGACGTACGAACAACTCGATCACTGGATCGAATCGCTGCAGCCTGCGCTGCTCGCGGAACGCTTCACGATGGCGATCGGCATTCTGCGCGGCGGCGCGCCCCTCGCGCTGATGGTGTCACATGCGGTCGGCACACCGGTGGCGTTCCTGCGCTACGACCGCCAGTCGCGCCTAGTCGCGTGGGATTCGACGCTGCCGATGCCGCCCGCGGGCGCGAAAGTGCTGCTGTGCGAAGACATCGCGGGACGGGGCTTCACGCTCACCGATTGCATCGCATTCCTGCGCGAGCAGGGGCTCGACGTCAGAACGCTGACCGGCGCGGTGGACGACCTGAGCCGCACGCAACCCGACTACGCGATCGACGCGCGCGGCTACTTTGCGTTGTTCCCTTGGGAGCGTCAGGCTTACACCGAGCGTTATCGCGAGGACTGGCAGCGCGTCGAAGCCGGCGCCGCGCCGGCGATGGCCGACGATCACGAGTACACGACGTACGCGATCGACCTCGACGGCATTCTGCTGCCCGACGTGCCGCTCGCCCGCTATGACGACGACCTCGCCGCCGCGCTCGTCGAGCGCGATGCGCTGCTGCCGTTCGAGGTGCTGCCCGGCATCGATCTGCAACGGGTTCGCACGATCATCACGGGCCGTCCCGAGATGGATCGCGCGCGCACCGAGGCGTGGCTCGCGCGGCACGGCTTCGGTCATATGCAACTGGTGATGCGCAGCCCCGGCGCGCACGACGAAAGTCCCGCCGGCGCGGCTGCCCACAAGGCCGGCGCGGCGTTGCGCGGCGGCGTCACGCATTTCGTCGAGAGCGATCCGGTGCAGGCGCTGCTGATCGCCCAGCAAGCACCGCTGTTGCGCGTGATCTGGTGGGATGCGCTCTCGCGCACCGGCATGCTGGTGGGCGCGCGTGCGTGGAGTTGATTAAACGGTGGCGCGGCGCACGAAGCGCGCCGCCCGGCCGCTAACCCTCCCTAACCTCCCGGCTCTCCTTCCCATCGCGCAGCCGCAGATGACGCGCGGCCCGCTGCGACGCGACGACGATCAGCTTCATCGTCGCGCGCGTGGCGCCGACAAACAGCTTGCGCGCGATACGCTCGTCGAAGATCTCGAAGTCGACCTCGGTGAAAATCACGCACGGCGCCGCCTGCCCCTTGAAGCGATAGATCGACTCGAACAGCACGTCACCTTCGCGATACTCCGGGTTGCCGAACAGATCGTACTTGCCGGTGAAACTGCGTAGCCGATGCGGGCCGAGATGATCCAGCGCGGTCATCGCCGAGCCTTCGCGGCCGCGGAACGACAGCACCACGATGTCCTGCTTGCGAAATCCCAGCGACAACGCCTGCGTGATCGCGCGCTTGGTGGCCTCGATGCCGGCCTCCGCGTGCGCGTCGTCGTAGACGGAGAGCGAAATATCGGAGCCGTCGAACGGACTGCCCGAGGCCAGCGCCGCGGCGAGCGGCACCGACGCGCCGACCACGTCGCGCACATAGTCGAGAATGTCGCGCGGGCTGCGATAGTTGGTGGTTTCCTTCAGTGTGGTCCAACCGGGTAACGCGACCGGCTCGCGCATATACAGATTCTGCAGCGGATCTTCGAGCCACCACCACGCGGCGCCGGGACGCAACATCCGCTCGAGCGCGGCGACCCAGGGTTGCTGAAAGTCCTGCCCTTCGTCGACGATCAGTACGTCGAATTGCCAGCGCGGCGCGATCGGCGTATCGGCGAACATCGTCTCCAGTTGCTCGAACACCTGGCCGGACTGGAAATCCGGTTCGCGGCCCGCGTCGCGCGCGATCCAGTCGCACAACTGGTGATAGTTCGCGACCTTCGCCTCGGGTGGCGCCACCCGCCCGATGTGGTCCGCCAGCGGCCGGTTGAAGCACACGTATAAAGGCCGCTGGCCGAGCGCCACGGCGTCCTTCATCACCTGCACCGCGAGTTGCGTCTTGCCCGAGCCGGCCGTGCCGATCACGCGCAGCCGGAACGGCGAGAATTCGAGCCGCCGCGCCCACGTCGCGAGCCCGCCCGCGAGACGCGTGACGAGCGTGCCAGCCTGGCCGACCAGCGCGCTCGCGTCCGGCGTGAGCGCGAGTTCGTCGGCGAGAAAGTGATGGATCTTCGATGCGCACGCAAGGCGCGGCTCGTCGGCCGGCAACGCTTCGCGGATCACCGCCGCGAGCCGATCCTTACGCGTCGCGTCGACGATGCGCGCCGGATTCACCCCGGCAATCGCCGCATCCTTGACGATGTGATCGGGGCAGTACAGCAGTTCCTCGACGAAGTAGGTGCCCGCCCCGAACGCCGCGGTGAAGCGCCGGTGCAAACCTTCGATGGTATGCGCGAGCGCGATCGCTACATTGCGCTCGGTTTGCAGATAGACCTTGACGAGCCCCTTCGGCGTTTCACGCAGGAAGCCCGTTTTCTGTTCGACGATCATCACGCGCCCGGCCGGGCTGACGATCACGAAGTCGGCCTCGCCGAACACCGAGAAATTCTGGTTCAGACGCGTCCAGTGGACGCCGTGATAGACCGTATAGTCGGCGGGCAGCGCCTCCTCCAGCAATGCGAGCGTTTCGCGTTCGCGGGCCGCTGCGCCGGTGGCGGCGAGGCTCTTCCAGTCGTCGGGGACAATGCGGGCCATGCGGTGCCTCGTCGTAGTCAGGTGCGGTCATTGTACGCAACGGGCAACGCGCCGGCGGCTTCGTCAGCGGCTCTGCGCGGCGCGCAATCCGCACGCATCGTGTATCGTTGGGGCTTGAACGCCGCGGACCGCGCGGCTTGCCAACTGTAAGAAAAAGGATTGACCGGATGATTACGATCTGGGGACGGGCCAATTCGGTCAACGTCCAAAAAGTCTTGTGGTGTTGCGACGAACTGGTGCTGCCGTACGAACGCATCGACGCCGGCCTGGCATTCGGCCGTAACAACGAGCCAGACTATCTCGCGATGAATCCCACGGGCAAAGTGCCGACCCTGGTCGACGACGACTTCGTGCTGTGGGAATCCAACTCCATCCTGCGCTACCTCGTGCTGCAATACGGCGAGGCGAGCCTGCTCTATCCGTCCGAGCCGAAACAGCGCGCGAGTATCGACCGCTGGCTCGACTGGTCGCTCTCGACCTTGCAGCCCGCCGAGCGGCCGGTGTTCTGGACCCTCGTGCGCACGCCGCAGGCACAACGGGATACCGCCCGACTCGCCGCCGATATCAACGCGGTCAGCCTGCTGTGGCGCATGCTGGACACGCATCTGCAGGGGCGCTTTTTTCTCGAAGGCGAGAAGTTCACGCTGGCCGATATCGTGATCGGCGCCTACGCGAAACGCTGGTTCGGCCTGGACGGCGTGGAGCGCTCGCCGCTGCCGAATCTGGAGCGCTGGTATTCGCGCATTGCGACCCGCTCGGGTTTCAAGAAGTACGTCGACTTTCCGTTGACTTGAGCTGGTGGACGGGCGCTTGTCCTGCTTATCCGGCCCGTTGCGCCTATCACGCTTGCCACGCTGTACCGGCGCTCGCAGGCCGCGCCTGCGCCCAGCAGCCGGTGTCAGCACTCGCGCCAATGTCTTGCCCCGACACCCCGGTGAGGCACGCCGCCTACGGCGAGCCCCGCGGGCCTTTATAATCGACGCATGAAGACCGCCAAGCCCGCCGCAACCGCCGACCAGGCCGCCCCCGCCCACTCCGCTCATGCTCATGAGCCGGCGCACGCCCATTCGCAGGAAGCCGCGCTGACGCTCGCGGATCAATATTGCCGCGAACGGGGCGAAAAACTCACGCCGATTCGCCGCAAGGTGCTTGAACTGTTGTTGAACTCGGGGCGCGCCACCAAAGCCTATTCGCTGCTAGACGAGATGCGCCAGATTCATCCCGGCTCGGCGCCGCCCACGGTGTACCGGGCACTGGATTTTCTGCTGTCTGCCGGGCTCGTGCATCGGATCGAATCGATCAACGCGTTCACCGTCTGCCATGATCTGACGCAGTGCCAGCACGGCATCCTCGTGGTCTGCCAGCAATGCGGCAGCGTGACCGAGTTGCATCAGCCGAAGCTGCGCCAGGCGCTGGTCGCGCAGATCCAGGACGCGGGTTATCGGCTCGCGAGCGATGAAATCGAATTGAAGGGATTGTGCGCCGCCTGTCAGGCAGCCGAAGCGTCGGGCGCGGGCGCCTCGATGCCCGTCGCCGTCGCGAAATAACGGCGTGCCCGGCGGCCCGCTTCACGGGCCGCGCGATGCGCTGCTTGGTCGCGCAAACGCCTTGGTTCCGGCGCTTCAACCTCGCAAGGTTGCATGCGAACTCGCGGCCTGCCTGCTGCGCAACATACGGGTTGCGAAGCAACTACAGAGCTTGACCACCCGGCAGATCAACCCGCCGCGCGGGCGTCGATCGCGTCGCGCAGCAGCGTCACCAGTTCCTCCGGCAACGCAGGCTTGGTCATGAAATGCTGAAAGCCTTCGCCGATACTGCGCAAGCGGTAGGCGTCGTCAGTGTGACCGGTGAGCGCCACCGCGACCGACGGCGAGTGATCGCTGCGAATTTCGTGGTCGCGCAGCCGCTGGATCAGATAGAAGCCATCCATGGCCGGCAGGTCGAGATCGCAGACGACAGCGTCGGGTGACAGCCTCAGCGCCGCTTCGACACCTTCCTCCGCATCCGCTACGGCGCAGACTATGGCGCCTTCTGCTTCGAGTAACAAGGTCAGCGATTCCCGGCTATCCGGGTCGTCTTCTACGAGCACGATCGTGGCCTGATCGAGTCTCAATGCTCCGTTCATTTTCTGTTGTTGCTCTAAAAAACCGGTTAGGCCGTCAGACGTGGCCAATGTTTCGTTCTGTTGCTTGCCGCCGGTTTGCGCGGCTGCGAAAGTGCTATTCATGGTTCCGACTCGAATTCATGCAACGAGTTGCAAACAGGGCCAAGATTGTAGGTCATGGCCTAGGCGCGGCCCGCCCACAGTAACGCGCCAAAACTGCACGCCGATGAAATAACGGCTGTCGGCCTTGGCGCTGACAGACCGATGCCGACACCCGATTCGCCTCAGCGGCGCGTGCAACTCCCATTTGCACGGCTCTTTCCGCCAGACGTCTTTTCCGAAATCCGCATTTTTTGCGGCGCCGGCGAGGCTGTTCGACTCGCACGGCGCTCACATCCACCTCCCTGGTAGCACGTGGCGTGCCGCGTCCGCGTCGAGCGTACATTGGCACTGCCCACTCGCCGCGGTCGTCACGCTCACGCGATGTTCGCGCAGGCCGGCCGTGCGGGGAGCCGCGGCGCTATCATCGTGAGCGCGAAGGCCGCGTCGGCGCCTTCGCCGTCTCCGGTGCCGCGCCATGCAGCATGCGTTTGCCGACTACCCAGTTCCTTGACCGAGGCCACCCCACACCATGTCCGATCTCGACTCCGCGACGCTCGACGCACTCCGCCATGTCAGCACTGCCACACTGACCACACAGTTGTTCAAGCGCGGATTGCGCAATACATTCATGCAAGGAGTCGCGCCGCTCGCGTCGCACAGCGGCGCGAATCTGGTCGGGCCGGCGTTCACGCTGCGCAACATTCCGTCGCGCGAGGACATTGACGTGCTCGAACTGTTCGCCGACCCCGAGTACGCACAGCGCAAATGCGTCGAAACGATTCCGGCCGGTTACGTACTCGTGCAGGATTGCCGCGGCGAGCGCGGCAGCGCGTCGTTCGGTTCGATTCTTTCGCTACGTTTGCAGGTGCGCGGCGTGGCGGGCATGGTGTCCGACGGCCCGGTGCGCGACAGCGCGACGATCGCCGCGCTCGGCATGCCGGTGTTCTGCGCGGACGCGAGCGCGCCGCCGAATCTGATTCGCCATCATGCGGTGGACATCAATGTGCCGATCGGCTGCGGCGGCGTCGCCGTGTTTCCCGGCGATGTGATCGTCGGCGATGCGGACGGCGTGGTCGTGATTCCACGCAAGATGGCCGCGGAGATCGCGCCAGCCGCCGCCGCGCAGGAGCAGTTTGAAACGTTTCTCACGGAGCGGATTCGCGAGGGCGCGGCGTTGCCGGGCACCTATCCGCCAAACGAAACGACCAAGGCGGCCTTTGAAGAATGGAAAAAGAAACGTCGAGCCTGACGCAGCGAGTCGCGTGGGTCGGTCGTGGCACGTTGCGGCTGCGGGGTCGCCGCAGCGTTGTCTGACAGGTCTGCGTAGGCCTGTCTGCTCGCATTTCAAAACGCGCCGGGCGTCAGCCCGCTTTCTTCGGACCTATCCCGTGAAGCAGCAACGCGACCGCATGCCGCGCGATCTCTTCGCCGCCGATGTTGCGTCGCAAAGGGTCGTTGCGCCACAACTTCACCGTGGCTAGCGGCAGAAGCGTCAACCCCATCAGCGAGACGAACACCAAGGCGGGCTCCAGTCCCGCGTTAAGACGCCCTTCTTTCTGCCAGCGCGCGATGGCCGCGAGCGACGCCTTCTGATGCGCGTTGCCGAAGCGCTCATGAATGCGCTGGCGCAGCAGGCCGCCATCGCTGATCACTTCGCGCACCCACAGCGACGGAAACCACGGATGCTCGCTCGCCACCAGCACGAGCCGCTGCGTGAGCTGCGTGATCGCGGCAACGGGATCGTCGGAATTCTCCTGAAACGGCATGCCGAGTTCCGCGCGCAACGGCCCGAAGCGCTCCTCGACCAGTACGTCGAGCAATTGTTCGCGCGTCTTGAAGTAGTAATGCATCATCGCCGGAGTGAATCCCGCCTCGCGGGCGATCTCGCCGAGCGTGGTGTCGACGATGCCCTGCCGCGCGAACAGCGTCAGCGCGGCGTCGAGCAGACGGCTGCGTTGCTCCGTTCCTCGTGCGGCGCCCGTCGGCCTGCCAGGGCGGCGGGCGGGCGCGGCGGTTGCGGCACGTGTCGAGTCTTCCGACGCGGCTTTCACAGCGCGCTTCGGCACCTTGCCCGCCTTGATGGCGGCCGTGCCACGCGGCGATTTTTTCGCCGCAGGGTCATCTGCTGGAATCCTTGCCATTGCATTCAATTTGACGAGTGACGCGATGTCGCATATATTAATCTCCTAATTAATTAATTTCAATCGCCCGGTGCCATGAAACAATCGACCACAACTCAACCGGCCGAGCGTATGAAGCCGTACGCGCAGCCCGGCTTGCACCCGGACTCGCGGGCCGACTCGCCAGCCGCCGCCCACCCGCCTGTCCGCCTGCTGTTCCCAGCGCTGCTGCTGGTCATGCTGCTCGCCGCACTCGATCAGACAATCGTCTCGACCGCATTGCCGACCATCGTCGGCGAACTCGGCGGGCTCAATAACCTGTCCTGGGTCGTGACCGCCTACCTGCTCAGCTCGACCATCGTCGTGCCGCTGTACGGCAAGTTCGGCGACCTGTTCGGCCGCAAGATCGTGTTGCAGACGGCGATCATCGTGTTCCTCGTCGGCTCCGCCCTGTGCGGCCTCGCGCAGAACATGACCCAGCTGATCGTGCTGCGCGCACTGCAAGGGCTCGGCGGCGGCGGCCTGTTGGTCGTGACGATGGCCGCGATCGCCGACGTGATTCCGCCGGCCGAGCGCGGCCGCTATCAGGGCGTGTTCGGCGGCGTATTCGGTCTCGCGACTGTGATTGGGCCGCTGCTCGGCGGCTTTCTCGTCGAGCACCTCACCTGGCGCTGGATTTTCTACATCAACCTGCCGCTCGGCATCATGTCGCTCGTCGTGATCGGCGCCGTGTTCAAGCCGCACGTTCGTCAGGTGAAGCACACCATCGACTACATGGGCGCCGCGTTTCTGGCCGGCGCGCTCACCTGCATCATTCTGTTCACGAGCCAGGGCGGCACGATCCTGCCGTGGTCGTCGCCGCAACTGTGGTTCACGCTCGGCATGGGGCTCGTGGCCATCTGGGGTTTCATCCACGAAGAACGCAGCGCGGTCGAACCGATCATGCCACTCCAACTCTTCAAGCAACGCACGTTTTTGCTGAGCAGCCTGATCGGCTTCATCATCGGCGTGTCGCTGTTCGGCTCGGTGACGTTCATCCCACTCTATTTGCAGGTCGTCAAAGGCTCGACGCCGACGGCGGCGGGCATGCAGATGCTGCCGATGATGGGTGGCCTGTTCGTGATGTCGATGGTGACGGGCCGCGTGATCAGCAAGATCGGCAAGTACCGCCTGTTCCCGATCATGGGCACCGCTCTCGTGGCGATCGCGATGATGCTGCTCTCGCGTCTGCAGATCGACACGCCGATTCATGTGATGTATCTCTACATGGGCGTTCTCGGTTGCGGTCTCGGCATGGTGATGCAGGTGCTGATTCTCGCCGTGCAGAACGCCGTCGAGTTCAAACACGTGGGTGTGGCCACTTCCGGCGCGACGCTGTTCCGTTCGATCGGCGGTTCGATCGGCGTGGCCGCCTTCGGTGCGGTGTTCTCGAACGGACTCGCCGCCCGCCTCGAAAAGCTGATTCCGCCCGACACGGAACTGCCGCATGCGTTGGGACCCGCCGCGATCCACCAGTTGCCGGACGCGTTGCGCAACGACTATCTGCATGCGTTCGCCGGTGCGTTGCACACGGTGTATCTCGCGGCCGCCTGCGTCGTGGTGCTGGCTTTCGCGCTCGCGTGGCTGCTGAAGGATCATCCGCTGCGAAAGAATTGATTGCCGCCGGGGTGTCTTTCGGTGCTTGATGCAAGCACTTAAATGTCGGGATCGGAGACGAGGTCGAGCGCTACGCGCATCGACCTCGTTTTCATATTCGCCGCCATGCTGTTGCGTTGCGCAAGCGCTGCAATTCATGCGCGCGTGCAGTGCTTTTGAAACCTTGGAAAAACGCACATGTGCGGTCGTTCTTCCAGTATCCGCACTGTTTCGTCGTACCTGGCAATGTGCGGTAGCGCACACAGGATAGGTGCCAACGGCGATTGACGTTATGAGCGAAACACCACATATTGGAAGCATTGGTAGTGCAAGCGCGGCTTGCGTTTCCTGACTCTCCGGCGCATGTGGATCGTGATTCCGCGGACAAGGCTCCAGCCTCAACACGATCCGGAACATGCCGTAATGGCATCGTTTTCCACAGGCGGGTCCACGGCATGTCCACCCAGACAGCACTCGGCCACAGTTTTCCAACACCCTGCAACCGCTGCGGCGGCGCACTATACCGCCAGGTCGACTATTGTCCATATTGCGGCGCGGTACATCCACTCGAAGAGAGCTCATACCGACGCGCGTTCGCAGGCAGTCGGACCGGCGCGAGCGATCAGGCCGGTCAGAAATTCCACGACGCGCAGCCTTCGTCGGGTGACACCGCGACGGTCCACGCTGTGCGTCCCGACGAGGCCGCCCCTCCCGCGGCCGGACCTCGTACCGCACCAGCGTCAACGCACGTGCCTCTTCCGCCGTACGACGACAACAGCTACCCGCCGCGTGAAGGACTTACGTTTCGCCACGCACTGATTGCGATTGCCGTACTTGTCGTCATCGGCTTGGCGTTTGTCGTTTTTGCGCTATTCAGCGCCGGCAGTGATTCGGAAGACACGCCTGGCGATCAGACCACCTCCACTGCTCATGACGCCAGAATGACTACGGGTACGATCGCGCCATTCGTACCGGCTCAATCGACTCCTCCTGCCGCCGCAGCCAGGCCTTCTGCCCCGGCCAACGGGGCAAAGGTAACGCCACCCACTCCCGCAACGCCTATCGCGCCACCGGTCGTCGCGCCACCAGTCGCGGCGGCAACTGTCATTGCGCCACCCGCCGTCCTGCCGCCTGTTGCCGCGCCGCCCGTCGCCGCGACGCCTGCCAGACCTGCTCCGCAGTTCCGCGATGTCGCGCCAGCCCTCCAAGCGGCGCGGCTCGCGTTTCGCGCCAACGACCTGTCCGCCGCGCAAGCCGCACTCGGTGCCGCGCTGGCGATGCAACCGGGCAACAGCGCCGCGCAGGACCTGGCGTCTGAATTGCGGCCCCTGACCGCGCGCCGCGACGCCGCATTGCAAGCCGCGCAAACATGCATCGCGCAGCAGTCGTGGCCCTGCGCGCGCGCGCACGCCAACGAGGCGCTCACGCTCGACACCGGCAACGAAACAGCCAAGGGCATCCTCGCGCGCGTGATTCGGGAGACCGGCTGGGCGCCGCTCAACCCGCACGCTGCAACCGCCACACCGGCGCAAGGCAAACCGCTCGCGCAGCCACAGGCCGCCGCGGCAACGCAACAGGGTCAACGGCAAACACCGTTGGCGCAAGGCGTGCCGGCAACCGGCGAGTTATCCGCGGCAGCGCCACGCGCCGGTACCGCGGGAACGACAAATGGCGTCGACGCGCGCGAGCGCGCCATCAAGGATTCCGGTTGGCGCCGGGCACCGTCGAACGGCGGACAATCGTCAACCAGCACGCCAACCGGCCAGTGAAAATTGGTTTGGAGACCGAATCACGTAGCACATATCCGCTCAAAGCGCACACATTAATGCGTGCGCTTTGAGCGGCAACAGACGGACGCGACGATCGAGGCGCGTCGAACATGACATGGCAACCGGCTCTCTTGCGCTTCACGCGCACTGACGCGCGAGGCTGTACAACCTGACCGATAGGTGAATAGACCATGCTGAAGAGACTTCTCGCGGGATGGCTGGGGCTGGCGCTGATCCTGGTATGTTCACTCGCTGGCGCAGAACCGGCGCACTACAAGATCGTCACCGGACCCGAGCGCGGCACCTATATCCAGATCGGCCAGGATCTGTCGAAATGGGTCGCTCAACCGGTCGGCATCGACCTCGACGTGGTGGCGTCGAAGGGCTCCGCGGAGAACGTGCAGCGCATGCGCTTCGAGCCCGGCGTCAAACTTGCGCTGGTGCAGTCCGATGTGTATCAGGCCTACATCGACATGGCGAACGCGGGCAACTCCGACGCGGGCACGACGATCCGGCCGCTGCGGCTCATCATGCCGCTCTATGACGAGGAAATTAACGTCGTGGTGCGCGCAGATTCGCCGCTGAAAACTCTCGCCGACATCAAGGACAAGACCATCAGCGTCGGCTTGCTGGGCAGCGGCACGGCCCAAACGGCCACGACGCTCTACCACCTGATGTTCGGCCAGCCGATTCCCGCACAGAACGTCCAGCACCTGAGCAACGAGGACGCGCTCGCCGCGCTGATCGTGAAGAAGGTAGACGTCGCGATCATCGTGGTCGGGCAACCGGCCAAGCTGTTCAACGACATGAACCCCGAGCTGCTGCAACAGATCCGCCTCTTGCGGGTCGATCCCGCCGCGCCCGAAACCGCGCGCGCCAGGCAGACCTACTTCCCCACCACGATCCGCACGGCCAGCTACCCGACCTGGTTGAAGGAAGACGTCCCCGCGCTGACCGTCAAGGCCTTTCTCGTCACCTACGACTATGGCCTGCGCGATACCGTCGGCAATCTGAACCGCTTCGCCGACTCGCTATGCGCGAATTTCGACACACTGCAGGAGCACGGCCATCCCAAATGGAAGCAGGTGAAACTCGAATTGCCGCCCCTCGTGCGCGGCTGGAAATATTACGGGCCGGTCGAAAGGCACCTGCGCGCGTGCCTGACGAACAGGAGCGCCGCGATGAACGCGGCTGCCACGCAAGCG
Source organism: Paraburkholderia fynbosensis (assembly GCF_902859935.1). Taxonomy (GTDB): domain Bacteria; phylum Pseudomonadota; class Gammaproteobacteria; order Burkholderiales; family Burkholderiaceae; genus Paraburkholderia; species Paraburkholderia fynbosensis. The sequence goes on along the minus strand of NZ_CADIKI010000014.1, from coordinate 93,569 downwards.
GCGCAGAAACCTCGCTCGACCTGCACGGATCAGGAGCGCCTGCTTCTGTTGTGCAAATAGCTTCGCCTGAAGGGCGAATAGCTTCGCGGGATGCGCGCGTTCACGCGCGCTTCCGCTCCCTTCCTCCTGTCACGGCCGACGCTTCCATCGCCCGTTGCAACGCCTCGTACACTTTCGGGCGATTGCATTGCGAGACGTTAAAGCGCAGAAAGCCCGCCGCCGATTGCGACGCGCTGAACACGTTGCCCGGTGCGAACACGACGTTGTCGGCGAGCGCATGACGCGCGACGTCGGCGGCATCGAGCGAATCCGGCAAGCGGGCCCACACGAAGATGCCGCCGCGCGGCCGGGTCCAGATATCGAGGCCCGCATAGCCGAGCCGCCTGACGGTCTCGCCCATCGCGTCGGCGAGCTTCGCGCGCATCGATTCCAGATGCCGTCGGTAGGTGCCGTCCACGAGCATGCGATGCACGACGCTCGCCGCGAGCTGGCCGTTGCCGAACGTCGTCGCCAGCTTCAGGTCGATCAGCGGCTCGATCCATTCGCCGCGCGCGGCGACGTAGCCGCAGCGCACCGCCGCGGACAGGGTCTTCGAAAAACTGCCGATCGACACCACCCGCGCGAGCCCGTCGAACGCCGCGAGACGCGGCGCGGGTTCGTCCTCGAGGTCGGCGAAGATATCGTCCTCGACGATCAGCAGATCGTGCTCACCCGCGAGCTTCAACAGCCGATGCGCGACGGCCGGCGCAAGCGTCGCGCCGGTGGGATTGTGGATCGCAGAGTTGGTTACGTAGAGCCGCGGACGATGCTCGATCAGTGCCCGTTCGAACGCCGCCAGATCGGGCCCGCAAGGCGTGTACGGCACGCTCACGATGCGGGCGCGATGGGCGCGCAGCAAGGCCTGAAAGTTGAAGTAGCACGGATCGTCGATCAACACGGTGTCGCCCGGTTCGAGCAGGAAGCGGCACACCAGATCGAGCGCGTGCGTGCCGCCGTCGGTCAGCACGATCTGCTCGGGCGGCGCATCCACGCCGTGCTGCGAGAGCCGCCACGCGAGTTGCTGGCGCAGCGCGGGCAGACCGGCCGGGCATGCATAGTCGGCGAGCACGGACTGCGGATCACGCGCCACCGCGCGTAGCGCGCGGCGCACGCCGTCTTCCGGCAGCCACGCGGCCGGCACCCAGCCGCAGCCAGGTTTCAGTACCTTCGACCCCGCCTCCAGCGACTGCCGCGTGAGCCACAGCGGATCGACCTCGCGATCCAGACGCGGCCCGAGATCGGCGAGCGCGAACGGTGGCGCATGGCCCGACACGAAAAATCCGGAGCCTCGCCGCGCGACGATCACGCCTTCCGCGACCAGCCTGTCGTAGGCTTCCACGACGGTCGACTTCGATACCCCGAGTGCCTCGGTCATCGCGCGGATAGAGGGCACGCGCGCGCCCGGCATCAGCGAGCGGCTCGCGATGCGCTCGCGCAAACTGTCCATCACCGTGCCGACACGCGTGCCCGACGCGCCCTGATTGCTCTCACGCTCCATCATCTGTACTGCTCCATGTTCGGTACAGTTTGTACGAATTGTACTGATCTGTAGCTTACCTTTTTCGGCGGAAAGCGGGATCCTATACGTTCTATTTCATGGGCATATGGACTCTTCCGATGGACAAGACGACGAACGGCTGGCTCAGCGGTCTCGCAGGCGTACTGATTTTCAGCGGCTCGCTGCCCGCCACGCGGCTTGCCGTGCAAGGCCTCGACCCGGTGTTTCTGACCGTCGCCCGCGCGACGATCGCCGGCACGCTCGGCTTGTTGCTGTTGCTGGTGTTTCGTGAGACGCGCCCCGCGCGCCGCGATCTGCTACCGCTCGTCGTGGTCGCACTCGGCGTCGTGGTCGGCTTTCCGCTGCTGACGGCGCTCGCGCTGCGCCACGTCAGTGCCGCGCACGCGGTCGTGTTCGTCGGCCTGCTGCCGCTCGCCACCGCGATCTTCGCCGTGCTGCGCGGCGGGGAGCGTCCGCAACCGGCGTTCTGGCTGTTCTCGGCGCTCGGCAGCAGCGCGGTGGTCGCGTTCGCGATGCGCCACGGCATCGACGCATCGCCCATCGGCGATGCGCTCATGCTGGGCGCCATCGTCGTATGCGGCCTGGGCTATGCCGAAGGCGCGCGTCTGTCGCGGCATCTCGGCGGCTGGCAGGTGATTTCGTGGGCGCTGGTGCTGTCGCTGCCGCTGATGCTGCCGCTCACCTGGTGGACCCGGCCCGCTTCGTTCGAGGGCGTCAGCCACGCCGCGTTCTGGGGACTCGCGTACGTGTCGCTTTTCAGCATGCTGATCGGTTTCGTGTTCTGGTATCGCGGGCTCGCGCTTGGCGGTATCGCAGCGGTCGGCCAGTTGCAACTTCTCCAGCCGTTCTTCGGGCTGCTGCTGGCCGGGCTGCTGCTGCACGAACAGGTGCCCCCCGCGATGATTGTGGTCACGGTGGTAGTGGTGGCGTGCGTCGCGGGTGCGCGGCGTTTCTCGCGAGCCGCGCCGGTGCGGCCGGCGGTTTGAACCGCGGGTCGGTTAGGACCGCAGTCGTGACGGCCCTCACGGTCACGGCCGTGGCCCCTCCTTTTCAGGATCGAACGAAGCGAACCGCCGGCTGAATATGTCATCATCGCGATGATCGATCCACCACCGAGCCGCGACTCACGATGCCTTCCGCCTTCGCTCAAACCGTCGAAGCCCGCTTTGCCGAACTCACGCCGACTTCCAAACGCGTCGCCAGCTACATGTTGGCGAACCTCGACCGGCTCGGCCTCGAAACCGCCGATCAGATCGCCCAGCAAGCCGGCACGAGCGGCATTTCGGTCGGCCGCTTCCTGCGCAGCGTCGGCTACCAGAACCTCGACGACCTGAAGCGCGAATTGCGCGGCGCGCAGGAGCGTCCATGGCTCATCACCGACCGGCTCGACGCGTTCCGCCGAAGCGGCAGCCAAAGCAGCCCAGGCGGGCAAGGCGAATTAACCGGCCAGGCCCCGCCCGACGCCGCCGCTGCCACCGCGCATCATGCCGCGCTCGCCCATTCGCTCGAACTCGAGATCGGCGCGATCCAGCATGTCTATCAGCTGGCGCAAACGCCTGTGTTCGCTCGCGTCGCCGAGCGCATTTCGAACGCCGACGCCGTGTACATCCTCGGCATTCAATCCACGCGCGGCATCAGCAATGCGTTCTACAGCTACCTCGAATACATTCGGCCGCGCGTGTTCTATTCCGATGGCATGTCCGGTTCATACGTCGATTCGCTGAACTCGGAATTCGAGTCGCCGTATCTGATCGTCACCGACACACGCGCCTATTCGACGGTCGCGCGCCGCTATTGCGAAGCCGCCACCCGCCGCGGCCTGCCGTTCGCGCTCGTCACCGATATCTACTGTCCGTGGGCGCGCGATTTCGACGGCGATCTGTTGCAGGTGAAGACCGATGTCGGCCAGTTCTGGGACTCGCTCGCGCCGCTCACCTGCCTGTTCAATCTGCTGATTTCGGCGATCGTCGAACGGCTCGGCGCGGGAATCGACGAACGCGTGGCCCGCAACCGTCAACTGCAAAGCGAATTCGATCAGTTCGATCTGTGAGGCGCGCGTTGCCCCGACCGGCAACGATAAGAGCGAATTTGCCGTGCGTTTGCCGCGATCTCCCACCACATATCGCGCCGATTTTTGACCTGCTTCAAATCGGCGAGCGCGGCGAGCATAGTAAGCGTTTCAGCGGTTTTACCGGCTACGACAGGAACACGTATGAGCACGACCCGCACGGCACCATCACGATCACCGTCAACGGACACACGCAGCGCCCCGTCGATCCGCGACGCCACCGAAGCCGATCTCCCCGCGATTCAGGCGATCTACGCACATCACGTTCTGAGCGGCGTCGCGTCGTTCGAAGAAACCCCGCCTTCCGTCGACGACCTGCGCACGCGGCTCGCATCCGTGCGCGCTCACGGGCTGCCGTACATGGTCGCCGAGATCGACGGCGAGGTCGCGGGCTATTGCTACGCGACACCGTACCGGCCGCGCGCCGCGTATCGCAACACCATCGAAGATTCGATCTACGTGAGCGACGCCTATCGCGGGCGCGGCCTTGGACGCGTGTTGCTGCAGGCGCTGATCGAACGCTGCGAAAGCGGACCGTGGCGCCAGATGGTCGCCGTGATCGCCGATAACGGCAGCGGCGGTTCATTGTCGCTGCACACACAGTTGGGCTTCGAACTGACCGGCACGTTGAAGGCCGTGGGCTTCAAGCACGGCCGCTGGATCGACACGACGCTGATGCAACGCACGCTGGGACGCGGCGACTCCACAATGCCTGATGATGCAACGAAAGAGACCGCCGGCGGAGCAACCAGCCGACGCGACTGAAGCACGCGCTGCTAGCGCGCAAGGCAGCCGCGTCAAAATCGCCGCATGCCCAGGAAGCCGCCTCCCGTTACGCCCTCTCCTGCCGGTTCCCCCGAACCGGCGAGCGCGTCATGCGCGTGCGCCGGTGCAATTCATCGTGCCGCTGCGCGACCGTTATGTCGGACCGGAGCTATCGCTCGGCTAGAGGGCTGGCTCGGGGCTTACGAACGCAGCGAAATCGATGCGAGCCACCGGGTCATTCTGCGTGAGCCCGCGCGCATCGCGGCCTGCATCGAAGGCTTCGTCAGCCGGCATCGAACGGAACACGACGGCCCGCTCGCGGCGCCGCTCAACGCGCGCGCGGCAGGCGCGTGAATAGCGTCGGATAGTCGATCACGAGGCCGTCCTGGTCCACCTGCATGGTCGCGGTGAAGTTGCGGAAGATACCTTCGTAGCGATACTCGCGATTCAGACCGACGCACGAATACGCCTGCTCGACGCGCGTGACCTGCAGATCCGGCGTCGAGATATAGGCGACCGAAATCGGTTGACGCTCGCCTTCGGCCAGTTGCAACCGGCGGATCGGCAGCGTGTTGGTGAACGGCGTGGCCGCGATATCGATGTCGATACAGCCTTCGATCCCGCTCAATACGAGGCCATGACCGTCGCGCCAATGGCCCGCGCCGTCGCCATACAGTTCCAGTTCGCCACCGCCGACGATCTTCAGCCACGCATGGCGCGTGCGCCATTGCGCGTCGGAGCGCACCGTGTAGTGCAGCCCGTACGCGCGGCCGTAGCGCTGGCCGACTACCACGCTCTCCACCGCGAAGCCGTCATCGTGTGCGTCGAATGTGAGATGTTCGATGCCGTCGCCCTCTTCCGAGGCCCACCGTAGTTCACGCATTAGCCTGTCTCCTCGCGAAAGCGGCGCCGCCTGTGCGCCGGGCTCATATCGTAGCGCGAATGCCGGCAAGCGGGTCGCCGACGAGTGTTCGTCGTGCACATGTGCGGCCTGCCAAATAGCCACTATCAACGCGCGACGATGCCCGCGTGCGCGCAGTTGTCCTATCCTCGCGGTTTGCAGTAGCCAGGGCCGGCTCGCTTCGTTGCGGCCGAACCTGCGTGCGCGAGCGGCGCTCACCTTGCATGCTCGCACGGCGAGCGTCATCGACATTGCGACATTCCGACATTCAATCGAACCACCGTCAATCCATGCACGCCGCCGCGACCGACGCGCCCTCCGCCGCCTTGCGCACGCTGTTGCGCAGTGTCGGCCAGATCGTGCTGCAACCGAATGCGTTCACCGGCGCGTGCCTGCTCGCCGCGTGGTGCGTGGCCGTACCGCGCCTTGCGTGCGCGGCGCTGATGGGCGCGGTCGCGGCCAACGTGAGCGCCATGCTGGCCGGCTATCACGACGACGACACCCGCGCCGGACTGCACGGCTTCAACGGCGCGCTGGCAGGACTCGCCGCCTTCAGCTTCATCCGCGACGCCGCGACTGCAACCGCCGTCGCGATTCTCGCCGCGACGGCCACGGCGTGGCTCGCGGGACCGTGGTCGCGCTGGCTGCGCGCGCGTGGACTGGGTTGCCTGTCGAGCCCGTGTCTGATCGTGACATGGTGCTGGCTGCCTATGATCACGAGCGGCGCGCAGCCTGTGAGCCCGGCCTCGTTGCACCCGTCAGGCTTCGCCCAATGGAGTGGCGGCGTACTCGCCAGCTTCGCGCAAACCGGCTTTGCGTCGGGCGCGTTAGCCGGTTCGCTGGTGTTGACCGGAATCGCCGCGGCATCGCGCCGGCAGGCACTATCGGCGCTAGGGGGTGCGACACTCGCAAGCACCGCGCATCTTCTGCTCGGCGCAACCCCACACTCGTTCGACACCGGCCTGTTAGGATTCAACGGCGTGCTCACCGCACTTGCGCTCGTCGATAGCGGTGTCGTGCCAATGCTCGGCGGCGTGGCCGTTTCGATCGTGCTGCAAGCCGCGGCCGCCCGCTTCGGCTGGCCGGCGATGACCGCGCCCTTCGTACTCGCGACGTGGTGCGTGCAATGGCTCAGGCATCGCGGCACGCGCGGCGCTGCCGCAGACGAATCGGTGGAATGCGCTGAAAGTGCTCAACCGGTCACGACGCCGGTCACCCGCAGGAATTGATACGCGGCGGCCGCATTGCGCACAGGTCGGCACGCGCCGACGACAAGCGGCGTTGCACCGACACGAGGCAACCTCAGGAGACAGTCATGTCGTTCATCCACACCCCGACCGGCCACGTGGCCGACTCCGGCCCACTTTCCGACGCGCAACGCCAGACCCGCATCGACCTGGCCGCCGCCTATCGCCTCGCGGCACTCAACGGCTGGGACGATCTGATCTACACGCATATCTCGGCGAGCGTGCCGGACGAACCCGGCCACTTCCTGATCAACCCGTTCGGTCTCGCGTTCGACGAAGTGCGCGCGTCGAACCTCGTGAAGATCGATATTGCCGGCAACATCGTGGGCACCAGCGAATACGCCGTAAACGCAACCGGCTTCGCGCTGCACGCCGCCGTCCACGCGGCGCGCGCCGACGCGTTCTGCGTCATGCATTTGCACAACACGGCGGGAGTCGCAGTTTCCGCGCAGCCGGCCGGCCTGCTGCCCGCCTCGCAACACGCGCTGCGGTTTTACGGCCAGCTCGCGTACCACGACTACGAAGGCCTCGCGTTCACACCGGCCGAAGGCGAGCGTCTCGTCGCGAATCTCGCCGACAAGCCCGCCATGCTGCTGCGCAATCACGGCACACTGACGGCCGGACGCACGGTCGCCGAAGCCTACGTGCTGATGGCCACGCTGCTGAAGGCCTGCGAGATTCAACTGCAGGCGCAGGCCTGCGGCACGGCGCTCGTCATCCCGAACGACTCGCTCGCCGCACGCACGGCGGCACAACTGTATGACGGCGGCGCAATCGAAGGCGCGCTCGAATGGCCCGCGCTGCTGCGCAAGCTCGACCGGCTCGATCGCAGCTATCGCGACTGAAACGGCGCCACGCTCATCTCAATCTCATTGCTCAACGGAGTCATGCCATGCCCACGTTTCACATCGAACTCTTCGAAGGCCGCTCGCTGGAACAGAAACGCCAGTTTGTCGAAGCGATCACCAAAGCGACTTGCGACTCGCTCGGCGTCGAACCGAATTCGGTGGACATCATCCTCACCGACGTGAAGCGCGAAAACTGGGCAACCGGGGGACGTTTGTGGGCAGACGCCGAATAGCGGCGTTAGAGACGTTCTTGCGGCCGAACGCGCTGGCGGGACCAACGCGCGCGAGGCCGGAAAGGCCCCGCACCGCCGAAAAGTTACGCGCATTGCGCGCGTAACTGTTGTTGCTCAACAACGCATTTCTTCAACGCGTTGCCGTGGCGGCCTGCAAAACGCCGCCACTACTACCCAATTAGAACTTGTGGATGATGCCCACGCCGACGGCAACCTGGCTGCGCGACGACGACGGCGAACCGTTCTGACCGTCGCCGACGCTTGCCGTTGCGTCGATGATCGTGCGGCCGTTGCCTGCAAGCGTCTGGCCGTTAGCACGCTGATACGCTTCCAGCGCATACAGGCCGGTACGCTTGGACAGGCTGTAGTACTGCGACAGGTTGAACTGGTTGTAGCTAGCCGTGTTCGAAATGCCGTTCGACGACGTCGCGCGGGTGTAGCTATAGCCAGCGGCCAGGTCCAGCGCCGTGATCGGCTTCCAGTGCAACACTGCGCCGCCCGTATTCCAGATTTGCGTGTCGTGGAAGAACGAGTTCGTACCCGCAGCGTATTGAACGTTCGAGTAAGCGAACGAAACGTCCCACTGCGAGTTGAACGCCCAGCCGCCCGTCACCGCAATACGCTGCTGCTTGGCTGCCGTCTGGAAGCCGTTGTTGATAGCCGAGTTGGCCGGCGCCGACGGGCTGGAGCTGGAGTTGATCGTCGTGGAGTTCGCACCCCAGAGGCCGCCGCCCGACGCTCCGTTGTCGATACGCTGGATACCTGCAGCGATACCGAACGGGCCGTTCAGGTACTGGACTGCCGCGCTCCAGGTCTGACCGGCGCTAAAGCTGCCCGGCGTGCCGCCCAGCGAGTACGAACCGCTGACCGTCAGGCCGCGCATGCTCGGCGACGTATAGACGAGCGAGTTGTTGACGCGATACACCGTATCCAGCGAGTCGATATCGCCCGGGTGTGCGCCGTATGCACCGGTCAGCCACGTGGTCGGGCTGTACGGCGACAGCAGCGTGTAGTACGACGTGTACTGGCGACCAGCCGTCAGCGTACCGAACGTGCCGTTCGTCACGCCCACCCATGCCTGACGGTTGAACGCCAGACCCGACACGCTTTGTGCGCCGGTTGCGCTGTTAAAGCCTTGCTCCAACTGGAAAATCGCCTTCGTACCGCCGCCCAGATCTTCCGCGCCCTTCAGGCCGAAACGGCTGCCAGCCCAGATGCCGTTGATCATCTTGACTTGCGAGTGGCCGCCCGGGGACGGTCGCGCGGATGCTGCGCCTGAAGTCGGGCTCAGCGTCGTCGAGCTGTTCTGATAGCCGATACCCGTATCGACGATACCGTACAGCGTCACGTTGCTTTGTGCATGCGCGCCGAGGGCGACCAACCCGATGGCCGAACCAACCAGTGCCTTTTTCATTTCTACTCCTGTTAAAAATTCTATTTTTTTCGCGGCCATGTGCGAGCGCCGCTGAGTGTGGGTTTATACGTTTTTTTGAATCAGAACACCGGGTGTCCGTTAATCAGACTTGGCAACCACGTCGAGAACCACGGCACATACGTCACGATGTTGATCGCGCTGAAGATAGCCAGGTAATACGGCCACGCCACCTTAGTGGTTTCCCCGATCGACACATTGCCAATTGCACACCCAATGAATTGCACCGAACCGATCGGCGGGTGCACGAGACCCAATGCGCAGTTCAGCAGAATCATGATGCCGAACTGCACGGGGCCGACGCCGTTGTGCATCGCCATCGGCAGGAACAGCGGCGTCGTGATCAGGATGTGCGCCGCCATGTCGACGAACGTGCCGAGAAAAACCTGGATCACGTTGATGTACAGCAACATCAGCCAGGGCAGCGTCGTCGCGCCGTCGAGCATGCGTTCGATCGCGTCCGGAATCTCCAGGAAGGCCATCTGGAAACGCAGCATGTTCGACACGCCGATCAGCAGCAGCACCACACCCGTCGTCTTGGCCGCTTTGGACAGTGCATGACCCAGCTTGCTCAGCGTCATCGAGCGGTACACGACGAGCGTCAGGATCAGCGAGTACGCCACGGCAATCGCCGCCGCTTCCGTCGCGGTGGCGATGCCGCGCGCCACGCAGAACAGAATGATCGCAATGACCATCAGACCCGGCACCGCGCCGATGAACGTACGCGCCACCGCCATCCAGCCCGGGAAGCGCTGCACGCCGGTCGAGCCGTCGGGACGGCGCGGATAGCCGAACTTGACCGCTTGCCAGTACGCGGCGATCAGCACGAGGCCCATCACCCACAACACCGGCAGCAACCCGGAGAACAGCAGATCGCCGATCGACACGCCGCTCATCTTCACGCCGTTCAAGGTGCCGGTAATGCCCTGCGCCGCGAACGCGTAGATGATCATGTTGGTCGACGTGGGCATCAGCGCGCCCGCCAGCGACGAGTGCGTCGTGACGTTGACCGCATACGCCGCGCTGTAGCCTTCGCGCTTCATCAGCGGGATCACCACGCCGCCCATGGCGGACGTGTCCGCCGTCGGCGAACCCGACACGCCGCCGAACAGCGTGCACGCGACCACGTTGGCCATGCCCAGGCCGCCGCGGAAATGCCCCACCGTGGCCTGCGCGAACCGCAGGATCCGGTCCGCGATGCCACCGTGCAACATCAACTCGCCGGAGAAGATGAAGAAAGGGACCGCGAGGAACGAGAACGCGTTCATGCCCGAGATCATCGACTGCATGGCGGTGGCCGCCGGCAGCCCCTCATACAGATACGTCAGGACGCACGAGAGTCCCAACGCGAACGACACAGGAACCCCTAGAAAGAGGAAGACGAGAAAACTGATGGAAAGAAGGGCGAGTTCCATGATTGTTCTATTTGTGTTTCTTTTCGAAGAGAGCCAGCAGATGCTCGAACGAGAACAGTGCGATGCAGATGCTGGCAACGACCGGAATGCAGTACCGCAGTGCTTCTGGCAAACCGAGAATCGGAATCCGGTCTTCCCTCGTGGTGATCGCCATCTCCATACAACCGAAGAAAACCGCGACGGCAAACGCGATCAGGCAAACATGCTGAATCCCCGTTGCAATCGTGCGGCCTTTCTCCGACAACTTGTTGACCAATGAGTCGAGGCCGATATGGCCGCGTTCGCGCACCTTGAGCGCGGCGCCGAACATGGCGATCACGATCACCAGCAGCAGCGCGATGGGCTCGACGAAATCGGGTGCGTCGCTAAAGACATAGCGCATCACGACGCTATAAATCACCAGCAGACACAGCGCGGCCAGACTTGCCGAGGCCACGACAGTCAGCACGCGAAAGAGAAAATCATTTGGGCGTTTCAAGAAACTCATTGACCCCGTCCTTGCTCACGACAGATCTGTCTTTAATATTTGCAACTGTGTTCGACTGCGCCGGCTCAGCACGCCGCGCGCGGCGGAAAAGCCCGCAGAACTTCCTGCAAGCTGTTTCCGCCGCTATCGCCGCCGGTCCGGCAGGCGAACCTTATTTGATTGCCTGGATCTCGTCGACGAGCTGCTTCATCTGCGGGGTCTTTTCATACTTCGCCCACACCGGCTGCATCGCCTTCACGAAAGCCGCACGGTCGACCTGCGACGAAGCGACGATCGTCGCGCCACCCTTGGTGACCGTCTTGCTCGCATCGGCTTCGCGCGCGGTCCACAGCTTCTCGTAGTAAGGCACCGAATCAGCCGCGGCCTTCTTGATGATCTGCTGTTGTTGCGGCGTCAGCGTGTCCCAGATCTTCTTCGAGAACACGAGCACTTCCGGCGTCATCGAATGCTGGGTTTCGGAAAACACCGGCGCGACTTCGAAGTGCTTGGTTTCTTCGTACGACGGGATGTTGTTTTCCGCGGCATCCACCAGACCCGTCTTCAGGCCCGTGTACACCTCGGCGAACGGCATCGGCGTGGGCGTGCCGCCCATCGCGCGGATTTCGTCGACCATCAGATCGGACGGCTGCACGCGCACCTTCAGGCCCTTCATGTCGGCCGGCGAATGGATCGCCTTCTTCGTGTAGATCGAACGCGCGCCGCTCTCATAGAACGTCAGCGCGATCATGCCCTTCGCCGAGAAGGCGTCGAGAATCTTCTGGCCTTCCGGGCCGTACATCACTTTGCGGAAATGGTCGATGTCGCGGAACAGGAACGGCAGCGACGGGATCATCGATTCAGGAACGATTTCGTTGAACGCGGCACCGTTGGCGCGCGCCATGTCGAGCGCGCCGATGCGCACCTGATCGATCGTGTCGTTTTCCGAACCCAGCGCGCTGTTGCCGAAGACCTTCACGGAATCCTTGCCGCCGGTCGCCTTGCTGATTTCCTCGCCCATGTACTTCACGGCCATGTTGGTCGGGTACGTATCGCCATGCACGTCCGAAACGCGGAACGTGCGCGCTTCTGCCGACGCGGCGCTGAACGCCAGCGCCGCGGCTGCGACGATCATCGACACACGGGAAGAGACAAACTTCTTGTTCATCGTGACATTCCTTGAAAAATAGACCATCCAATCGATTGCGGATGCGACATGGTTTGCTGCGTCTCCTGGCTCGACACTCACCGCCCCTTGCGGGTAGCGAGCGGGTTGCCGTACTGGTCTGCGCAACATCCCCGGCACAGATACTCAGCACTCCTGTCAGACAACTTGCTTCTTTTACTTCGATTACTTCGGCGCGAATCACATGCACGAAAACGTGTGCGAAACCGCCTTGCTATCCCCTTGCTATCCCAATATTCAAGAAAGGAATCTGTTTGGGCTTATATGTTGTACGACGACATACGAAGTCTATAAAACGCGTTTTGACTTGTACAGACGGTATTTACCCGCAGGATTGACAGCCCCGGTACGGATGACCTGTTGGGGACGCCGGCGAGAGCCCGCGCCAGCGAGAGCAGAAATGGGGAGGGAAGGACGGCGCTCGGGACGCCCGGGTTTTTTGTTCAGAAATCCACGCCGAACCGTGGTCTCTACGCCACATTGTTGTACGACGAGTGATGATCAGAGGGAAGTTGGATGACTGGCGCCGGGCAGAATCGCGTGCCGGCGCCAGTTTTCGCGCAGGTTCAGCTTACAGTTCGCCCGCGAATTCAGGCTCGGGCAGCCCGGTGACGCCGGGACGCACCGCGAACACATGACCGTCGTGCTCGCTCGCGCTGGCTCCCGGATGAATCGAGGTCACGAATAGCGTGTCCAGCTTGCTGCCGCCGAACGCGCACATGGCCGGCTTGGTCGGCGGCACGGGCACCTGACGGTCGAGCCTACCCTGCGGTGTGAAGCGCAGCAGCAGCCCAGCGTCGTTCGCGCAGATCCAGTAGCAGCCGTCCGCATCGACCGCCGCGCCGTCGGGGCGGCCCGCATGGTGATGCAGATCGGCGAACACGCGCCGGTTGCGCGGCTCGCCCGACTCGATGTCGTAATCAAACGCCCAGATCAGCCGGTGCAGCGGATGCGAGTCGGACAGATACATGGTCTTGCCGTCCGGCGACCAGCCGAGGCCGTTCTGCGTGATCAGCGAATCGACGACCGGCGCGGACAGCACCCCGTTCGCGTCGAACCGATACAGCGCGCCGGCCGGATTGGCCGCCGTCATGTCCATCACCATCGTGCCGGACCAGAAGCGGCCCTGACGGTCGCAACGGCCGTCGTTAAAGCGCATGCCTTCGGCGCCGAATTCCGGCGCGGCGAGCTTGCGCACCGATGCCGCGACCGGTTCGCTGCCGCAAGCCTGCGCCGCCTCAGGCAACGTCACCGCGAAGAGCCCAGTCTCGCAGCCGGCCAGCACCGTGCCGCGACGATCGAATGCGATACAGGCGACCTTCTCAGGCAACAGCCATTCGGCGCGCCGGCCCGAATCGACCTGCAGCCGCACGATCTTCTGCGCCGGGATATCCACCCAGTAAAGCGCCTGCTCCGCCGCGCGCCACACCGGGCTTTCGCCCACCGACGCGCGCCCTGCCGCGTCGAGCCGCTCGACGGGCGCATTCATCGTGACGCTCACCGTTTCGGCTCCATCGGGCCTGCCAGCACGAACGGGCCGCCCTGGAAGCGCTGGGTCGGATCGTCGAACTGCGTGTGGGGGGCGCTGGCCGGGAACAGATGCTCGAATTGCGCCGAGCTGTCCTGCGGACGGAAGCCGAGGAATGCGGCCTTCTTGTTGTCTACCCACGAGATGCGGTTGTCCGACACACCATAGATGATCGCGTGGCCGACGCGGTTCGTGAACAGCGAGCAGCGCACCAGTTCGATGAAGTCGCGATAGCTCAGATAGGTGACGAGCATGCGCGGGTTGCGCGGCTGCTCGAACGACGAGCCGATCCGCAGACACACCGTCTCGAGACCGAAGCGGTCGAAGTAGTAGCGCGACAGCGATTCGCCGAAGCACTTGGTCACGCCGTACAGGGTGTCGGGGCGCAGCGGCGCGTCGGTATCGACCACCGAGGTTACCGGATGGAAGCCCACCGCATGGTTCGAGCTCGCATAGATGACGCGCTTCACGCCCTGCTTCTGCGCCGCCGAGTACAGGTTGTACAAACCGCGGATATTGGCTTCGAGCAGATCTTCGAACGGCGCTTCGACGGAAATGCCGCCGAGATGGACCACCGCGTCCACGCCTTCGAGCAGCGCGTGCACCGCTGCTGCGTCGGCGAGGTCGACGACGGACGCTTCTTCGTGCTCCGACACTTCGCCGAGCGGCGCGATGTCGGACACGCGCACGACGTCGGCCCACGCAGCGAGCGCGCCGCGCAATTGCTTGCCGAGGTTGCCGGCGGCGCCCGTCAGGAGCAGACGGCGGAAAGGTTTCTGTGCCGCGGAGCGGTCAAGGTTCGAGTCGGTCATGTCTTTCTGTTGATGGGATTGCGAGCGGATCAGCCTGGAGGCGCGAGCACGCCGCGCCGCCGGAAATCAGGTCACCGGCGCCGGGTTGAACAGCGTCAACGCGTTGTGCAGCTTGAGCTTTTCGGCGCAGGTCTGTTTGCGCCCGCTGGCGACGTCGAGCATCAGGCGGAACAGTTCCCAGCCGACCTCTTCGATGGTCGCCGCGCCGGTCGCGATCGTGCCGGCGTTGACGTCCATCAGGTCGTGCCAGCGGCGTGCGAGGTCCGAGCGCGTCGCGACCTTGATCACGGGCACTTCCGCGAGGCTGTACGGGGTGCCGCGGCCGGTGGTGAAGACGTGCAGGTTGATGCCTGCGGCGACCTGCAGCGTGCCGCAGATGAAATCGCTCGCGGGTGTGGCCGCGTAGATCAGCCCTTTCTGACGAACCTTCTCGCCAGGCGACAACACGCCGGAGATCGCCGAGTTGCCCGACTTGATGATCGAGCCCATCGCCTTTTCGACGATATTCGACAGGCCGCCCTTCTTGTTGCCGGGCGTGGTGTTGGCGCTGCGGTCCGCGCCGCCGCGCTTCAGGTAATTGTCATACCACTGCATTTCGCGGATGATCGCCGCGGCGACGTCCGCGTCGGCCGCGCGCGCCGTCAACTGATCGACGCCGTCGCGCACTTCGGTGACTTCGGAGAACATCACGGTCGCGCCGGCCCGCACCAGCAGGTCCGTCGCGAAGCCCACGGCCGGGTTCGCCGTCAGGCCGGAGAACGCGTCGCTGCCGCCGCATTGCACGCCGATCACGAGATCGGACGCGGGGCAGGTTTCGCGGCGGCGGTTGTTCAGGCGCCTCAGATGACCGTCGGCCATGCGCATGATCGAGTCGATCATCGACTGGAAGCCGACGTGCGATTCGTCCTGCAACACCACCACGTCGCCGTTCGCTTCAGCCTCGACATCGCCGATGTCCGCGACTTCGGCGACATTCGCAGCCGCCGCGATCGGAATCGTGCCCGGCGGCATCAGGCGCTCGGGCTGCAGCTTCTCGCAGCCGAGGCTGACCATCATCACCTCGCCGCCGAAATTCGGGTTGAGGGCGATGTTGCGCACGGTGCGGATCGGCACCATCGCATCGGGCGCGTCGATCGCGACGCCGCAGCCGTAGGTGTGGCCGAGGCTCACCACGTCGTCGACATTCGGGTAGTTCGGCAGCAGTTCGGCCTTGATGCGCGTGACCGCATGCTGGACTACATCGGCCACGCATTGCACGGTAGTCGTGATCGCGAGGATGTTGCGCGAGCCGACCGAGCCGTCCGCGTTACGGTAGCCCTCGAACGTGTAGCCCTCGAGCGCCGGCATCTCCGGCGCCTTGATCGTGGCGATCGGCAAATCTTCGAGTCCCGGCGGGCTCGGCATGCGGATCACGTGTTCGTTGACCCAGCTGCCCTTGGGCAGTGCCTTGAGCGCGTAGCCGATCACCACGTTATAGCGTATGACCTCGTCGCCTTCGGCCAGATCGGCCAGCGCGACCTTGTGCCCTTGCGGCACGCGCTCGCGCAGCGTCAGCCCATCGGGGAAAACGGCGCCCTCACCCAAGCCGCCGTCGTTGACGACGATCGCGACATTGTCGTTGGGGTGAACGCGAATGTAGAGCGGAGATTGTTCCATTGCATCGATCCTTATGGCGCTTTTGGCACGATCGCCTGCTACGCCGGCTATTCATACGTCATCCTACAACATGAAAGTTTGCTTGGACGTTCCGTATTTACCCTATAGCGCGCATTATGCCGTGAAAACCCCGTTGAGTTACCCGTTTTCTTGTTGTACGATGACGTATAAGAAATCTCCATTTCGACTGAACGACTACTCATCGACTCAAAACTGGCACCTGGATATTCATCATGACGACACCGCAGGAACTCAAGCAGATCGTTTCGGAAGGCCTTCTCTCCTTCCCCGTTACCGACTTTGACGCACAAGGCGAATTCCGCGCCGACACGTACGCAGAACGCCTCGAATGGCTCGCGCCGTACGGCGCGTCGGCACTGTTCGTCGCCGGCGGCACGGGCGAATTCTTCTCGCTGACGCATAACGACTACTCGAACGTGGTGCGCACCGCAACCGAAGTCTGCAAAGGCAAGGTACCGATTCTGGCCGGCGCCGGCGGCCCGACGCGCGTCGCGATCGAATACGCAAAGGAAGCGGAGCGCCATGGCGCGAACGGCATTCTGCTGATGCCCCATTACCTGACGGAAGCTTGCCAGGAAGGCATCGCGGCGCACGCGGAAGAAGTCTGCAAGGCCGTGCCGAACATGGGCGTGATCATTTATAACCGAGCGAACTCGAAGCTCAACGCCGACATGCTCGAAGGTCTGGCGGAGCGCTGCCCGAACCTGATCGGCTTCAAAGACGGCGTGGGCGAGATCGAAAACATGGTGACGATCCGCCGCCGTCTGGGCGAGCGCTTCTCGTATCTCGGCGGCCTGCCGACGGCTGAAGTCTACGCCGCAGCCTACAAGGCGCTGGGCGTGCCGGTGTACTCGTCGGCGGTGTTCAACTTCATTCCGAAGACCGCGATGGACTTCTACCGCGCGATCGCCGCTGACGACCACGCAACGGTCGGCAAGCTGATCGACGAATTCTTCCTGCCGTACCTGAAGATCCGCAACCGTCGCGCAGGCTACGCGGTCAGCATCGTCAAGGCTGGCGCGAAGCTGGTCGGCCACGACGCAGGCCCGGTCCGCGCACCGCTGACCGACCTGAGCGAAGAAGAAATGGCGCAACTCGACGCGCTGATCAAGAAGCTCGGACCGCAGTAATGCAGTTGGCGTAACAGTGGAATAGAGATCCGGCGGCCGTGTGAACACGGCCGTGTGAACGGCTTTTAACCACGAGCGCCCGGGACGGCAACGTCGCCGGGCGTTTTTGTACCGCGCTACCGCGGCACCGGCTTCGCGCGACACCTCAGGCGTACCCGTGCCGCCCGGCGTTCCGTAGCCGGACCGATTGGCCGGCATCGCGACGGCTGGTTACACCAGATCCCCAGGGAGCCCTGCTCCCTTGCAAAAAAATTCAGGAGATGACCATGGAGATGAGCCGCACGGCGAATCCCGCCGACGCCACCACGCGCACCAAAGTGCGCTATGCGATCCTGCTGCTGATCTTTCTGATCACCACGCTCAATTACGCAGACCGCGCGACGCTCTCGGTGACCGGCTCCGCGATGCGCACCGAGTTCGGCTTCGACGCGATCCGCATGGGCTACATTTTCTCCGCGTTCAGTTGGGCGTACGTGCTCTCGCAACTGCCGGCCGGCTGGCTGCTGGACCGCTTCGGCGCACGGCGCGTGTACGCGGCGAGCATCTTCCTGTGGTCGCTCTTCACCCTGCTGCAAAGCTCGATCGGTCTGCTCGGCAGCGCGGGCGCCGCTGTCGTCGCGCTGTTCGCGCTGCGTTTCGCGATGGGCGCGGCGGAATCGCCGGCGTTCCCGGCCAACGCGAAAGTGGTGGCCAGCTGGTTCCCGACCAACGAACGCGGCACTGCCTCGGCCATTTTCAACGCGGCGCAATACTTCGCCGCGGTGGTGTTCACGCCGCTGATGGCGTGGCTCACTCACGCGTTCGGCTGGCAGGCCGTTTATGTCGTGATGGGTGCGATCGGGCTCGCGCTCGCCCTCACCTGGCTGAAGGTGATGAAGAACCCCGCAGACCACCCGCGCGTATCGCGCGCCGAACTGGAGTACATCGAGCAAGGCGGCGGCGTCGTGACCGGGCACAAGAAAACGACGCGCGCCGACAGGATCGAAAATACCGGCGGCTGGTCACTCGTGCGTCAACTGCTCGGCACCCGCATGCTGCTCGGCGTCTATCTGGCGCAGTACTGCATCAACGTGCTGACGTACTTCTTCCTGACCTGGTTTCCGATCTACCTCGTGCAGGCGCGCGGCATGACGATCCTGCACGCGGGACTCGTGGCGTCGCTGCCGGCGATCTGCGGCTTCTCGGGTGGCGTGCTCGGCGGCGTGCTGTCGGACGGCTTGATCCGGCGTGGCCACTCGCTGACGGTGGCGCGCAAGGTGCCCATCGTCGGCGGCATGCTGCTGTCGGTGAGCATCATCGGCTGCAACTATGTGTCGACCGACTGGATCGTGGTCGCGCTGATGTCGCTCGCGTTCTTCGGCAAAGGCATCGGCGCGCTCGGCTGGGCGGTGGTCGCCGATACCTCGCCGAAGGAAGCGCTCGGCCTGTCGGGCGCGATCTTCAACATGTTCGGCAACGTCGCGGGAATCGTCACGCCGATCGTGATCGGCTACCTCGTCGCGCGCACCGGCTCGTTCAACGGCGCGCTGGTGTTCGTCGGCGCGAACGCGCTGCTCACGGTGTTCAGCTACCTCGTGATCGTCAAGGACATCAAGCGCGTCGAGCTGCGCGAGGCCTAACGCCGCGCCAGCGGTTATCGTACTTCCGGGCGCCTCGCGCGAGCACCACTGCTGCTTCGCGAGGCGCTTTCGGCACGCGTCGACGCCCCTCGGGCGCCGGCGCTGTAATTGATCCAGCGTTTTTATAATCAGTCGTCAGACGACGGTATAATGAACCTGCAGAGCGTATCTGCAACTATCTGATTCAAGGGGCGTTCTCGATGGCTACTCCACTGGCATCCGCGGCACCGCCACGACGCGCTCGCAATCTTGCCGAGTTCGTCGTGAACTACGTCACCGAGCAGATCGCGACCAACGCGCTGAAGCCCGGCGACAAACTGCCGACCGAATCACAGCTGATGGTCACGCTGAGCGTGAGCCGCACCGTGATTCGCGAAGCAATTTCACGTCTGCAGGCGGGCAAGATCATCGAGACGCGGCACGGTATCGGCAGTTTCGTGCTGGAGCCGCAGCGCGAAAAGCTGGGCATCGACATGGTGCCGGCCACCACGCTGCGCGACGTGCTGTCCATTCTCGAACTGCGTATCAGCCTCGAGACGGAGTGCGCCGGTCTCGCCGCGCAACGCGCGAAGACCGACGACCTCGCGCGCATGCGCGCCGCGCTCGACGCGATCGAAGCGACTCGCCACAACGGGCTCGATAGCGTCGACGCCGACCTGCAGTTTCATATCTCGGTCGCGCGCGCCACGGGTAACCGCTATTTCGTCGACATCCTCACGCAAATGGGCAGCGCGCTGATTCCGCGCAACCGGCTCGACTCGGCCGGCATTGCGCGCGCGGAACCGGACGCGTATCTGTCGCTCGTCAACCTCGAACACGAAAGCATTCTCGATGCGATCTCGCGGCACGATGCGGAAGGCGCGCGCGCGGCCATGCGCATGCATCTGTCGAATAGTCGTGAACGGTTGCGGCGCGCGAACGAGGTGAGCGAGGCGAACAGCTGATCGACAGGCTGCGCGCAAAGGAAAAATGGCCGGGATGTCCCGGCCATTTTTTTATCCTGCTTCGCTTTCATCTCACGCTCGCGGCCCGCTCATTTGCAGGCCACGAGAGCGAGGTCAATCTTTAACCGCGCGTGATTTCGCCGTCGCGACGACGCCACAGGTCGAGCGGATTGCCGTCGGCCAGCGCCTGCGGCAGCAGATCCGCCGGGAAGTCCTGGTAGCAGACCGGGCGCAGGAAGCGCTCGATCGACGTCGTGCCGACCGACGTCGCGCGGCTGTCCGACGTCGCCGGGAACGGGCCGCCGTGCACCATCGCGTGCGAAACCTCGACGCCCGTCGGATAACCGTTGACCAGAATCCGCCCTGCCTTGCGCTCGAGAATCGGCACCAGCTTCTTCGCGGCGGCGATGTCGGCGCTGTCCATCTGCAGCGTCGCGGTCAGCTGACCGGCGAAGTGCTCGGCCACCTTCAGCATTTCCTGCTCGTCCTTGCAACGCACGATGGTCGACACCGGGCCGAACACTTCGTCTTCCAGCGCCGGGTTGGCGAGGAAAGTCTGCGCATCGGTCACGAACAGCGCCGCGCGAGCCTGCGTCGGGCCGCTTGCGTCGACACCGCGCGCCACTGCCTCGACGCCCTTGGTCGCCGCCAGCTTGCTTTCGCCGTCCTGATATGCGGCGTGAATGCCCGCGGTCAGCATGGTTTGAGCCGGCTTGCCGCTCAGTGCTTCCGACGCCGTCGCGACGAAGCCCTTCAGCGCGTCGCTGTCGAGAACGATCGCGAGACCCGGGTTAGTACAGAATTGACCCGCGCCGAGCACGAGCGAATCGACGAAACCGCGCGCGATGCTGTCGCCGCGTTGCGCCAGCGCGTTCGGCAGAACGAACACGGGGTTGATGCTGCTCATCTCAGCGTAGACCGGAATCGGCTCGGCACGCGCCGCGGCGACGCGCATCAACGACGTGCCGCCCGCGCGCGAACCGGTGAAGCCGACCGCCTTGATCGCCGGATGCGCGACCAGCGCTTCGCCGACCAGATTGCCCGCGCCGACGATCATCGAGAACACACCTTCAGGCAGGTCCATTTCCTGCGCGACGCGCTGGATCACTCGGCCGACCATTTCCGACGTGCCGAGGTGCGCGCGGTGCGCCTTCACGACGACCGGGCAACCGGCCGCGAGCGCTGCCGCCGTGTCGCCGCCCGCCACCGAGAACGCGAGCGGGAAGTTGCTGGCGCCGAACACCGCGACCGGGCCGAGCGCGATCTTCTGCATACGCAGATCCGAGCGCGGCAGCGGCTTGCGCTCCGGCAGCGGCGAGTCGAGCGTCGCGGCGAGCCATTGGCCGGCGCGCACGACTTGTGCGAACAGCTTGAGCTGGCCGGTGGTACGGCCGCGCTCGCCTTCGAGACGCGCCTTCGGCAGACCCGACTCCTGGTGCGCGCGCTCGATCAGCGCATCGCCCAGCGCCGTGATGCCGTCGGCGATGCGCTCGAGAAACTCGGCGCGCACCGTGAGCGGCAACGCCCGGTACGGGTCGAACGCCTGTTGCGCCAGTTCGCACGCGCGCTCGACCTGAGCGACGCCGCCGCTGCCGAAAGCCGGCTCGGCGATCTCGGACCCCGTGGCGGGATTGACCGCGTGCAATGGTTGTTCCTCGCCGCGCACTGCTTGGCGGCCGATCAGCATTTCGCCGGTAATAGACATTTTCGCTTTCCTTAAGTGAAGGCCTTAGATATAAGTCATCCTACAACATAGGAGGCCTACCGCGCAACCTGAAACGCCTGTCCGGCGGGGAATTCGGGTTTACGTGGCGGTTACAACCCATGGGGTGAATGCTACTCTGAGAGCAAGACATACGACGACTTATAACGTCTCGCATAGCCGTCGTCGGACTCGCCCGATCCATTGCCGTTCGAGGAGATACCCATGCCGTCTGTCACGCCCTACGAGGCCTTACCCAATCGCTTCCGGCGCGCGGTTTGCGCCGGTGAAACCCAGATCGGCTGCTGGGCGTCGCTCGCCAGTCCGGTCGTCACGGAACTGCTGGGCGGCATCGGTTTCGACTGGATGCTGCTCGACGCGGAGCACGCGCCCAACGACGTGCTCACGCTGATCCCCCAACTGATGTCGCTCAAGGACAGCGCCAGCGCGCCGGTTGTGCGGCCGCCGGCCAACGACAGCGTGTTCATCAAGCGGCTGCTGGACAGCGGCTTCTCCAACTTCCTCGTACCCTTCATCGAAAGTGCCGACGACGCGGCCCGCGCGGTCGCCGCGACGCGCTATCCGCCCCAGGGCATTCGCGGCGTGTCGGTGAGCCATCGCGGCAACCGCTATGCGGCCGTGCCCGACTACTTCGACATCGCCAACGACAACGTCTGCGTGATTGTACAGATCGAGAGCCGCAAGGCCGTCGAGGCGATCGACGAAATCCTCGCGGTGGACGGCGTCGACGCGGTGTTCGTCGGCCCGTCCGACCTCGCGGCCGGCTACGGCCGCCTCGGCAACGCCAGCCATCCGGAGGTGCAACAGGCGATCGCGCACGTTTTCGAGCGCGCGCAGGCGGCCGGCAAATCGAGCGGCATTCTCGCACCGGTGCAGGCCGACGCGGAACGTTATCTGTCGCTGGGCTGCCGCATCATTGCGGTGTGCGCGGACATGGGCATGTTGAAAAACGCCGCACAGACGGTTCAGAAACACTTCATGCAGAAACCGGCGGGCCAGGCCTGAACCCCGGCGCCAAGCCAGACACGGGCAGCGGCACGGCCGCCATGACATCTTCGGAGCATTCCATGCAAAAAGCAGGCTTTATCGGACTCGGCATCATGGGCAAGCCCATGGCCGCCAACCTTCTCAAGAACGGCGTCGCGCTGACCGCGTTCACGCGCAGCGGTGTGCCCGACGAACTCACCCAGGCCGGCGCGATCGCGTGCGACAGCCCCGCCGCGGTCGCCGCGCAGGCCGATGTGATCTTCATCATGGTGCCGGATACGCCGGACGTCGAACGCGTGCTGTTCGGCGACGCGGGCGTGGCCGGCGCCTTGCGCGCGGGACAAACGGTGGTCGACATGAGCTCGATCTCGCCGATGGCCACCCGCGAATTCGCCGCGCGCGTGCGCGAGCGCGGCGCGGACTATCTGGACGCGCCGGTGTCGGGCGGCGAAGTCGGCGCTAAGGCCGGCTCGCTGACCATCATGGTGGGCGGCGAAACCGCGACCTTCGACAGCGTCAAGCCGCTCTTCGACATGATGGGCAAGAACGTCACGCTGATCGGCGCGGTCGGCGCGGGTCAGGTGTGCAAGGTGGCCAATCAGGTGATCGTCGCCGCGACGATCGAAGCGGTCGGCGAGGCGCTGCTGCTCGCGTCGAAGGCCGGCGTCGATCCCGCGCGCGTGCGCGAAGCGCTGATGGGTGGCTTCGCGTCGTCGCGCATTCTCGAAGTGCACGGCGAGCGCATGACCAAACGCAGCTTCGATCCGGGCTTCCGCATCGAACTGCATCAGAAGGACCTGAACCTCGCGCTGTCGACCGCGCAAGCGCTCGGCGTATCGCTGCCGAACACCGCCACCTGTCAGGCGCTGTTCAATGCGTGCGTCGCGCATGGCGGCAAGGCGTGGGACCACTCCGCAATGGTGCGCGCGCTCGAAGTGCTCGCCAATCACGAAATCGGCCAACAGCCCGCTTAACGCCGCACGTTCCTGCTCGCCTTTGCATCGGCTCCATGCAGATGGAGCCGTGGAACGGCGCGCGCTCACCCTCGTGCGTGGGAGTCCATTGCCGTTGTCGTCCGCTCTTTACACATAGTAAGGATCACTACCTGTCGTGATTCTTGCTGTAGAAAAACGATACCGGCGACGGTCGTCCCCATCATCACCCACGATTACTGACAACGCCCGCAAAGGGCAAGGAGACATCCGTGACAACCCGGCATAAAAACAACGGCCAACGGAACGCATCGAGAAACCGCCAGCAGAGCGAACCGCACTCGCCCGCGCGCCGCGCATTCATCGTGCTGGCTGGGACGTCCGCAGGCGCGACCCTGCTGGGCGGCCTGTCCGCTTGCGGCAGCTCCATCAACGATTCGCCCGCCGCGCCGAGCGCACCGCCCGTGGTGCAGGACCCGATCTGGGGCTCGTCGGGCGCGGCTACGCAGATCATCGCGTCGTTGCAAGGCATCAACCAGTCGATGTTCCCCGCGCGCGACTATCTGGTCACCCAGTACGGCGCGCAGCCCTGCTCCGTGATCGCCGCGAGCAATCCGTACACGGGCTCGGCATCGCTCACGAGCCCCGGCTCGGAACAGACCAACGCCGCCAGTTCGTTCGATTGCCGGCCCGCGTTTCTCGCCGCGATCCAGGCCTGCAACGCAGCCGGCGGTGGTCGCGTGGTCGTGCCGGCGGGCACGTGGTATTGCGCAGGCCCGATCGTCCTGCTCAGCAACGTGAACTTCCACCTGAGCGCGAACTGCACGATCTACTTCAGCCCGAATCCCGCCGACTACGCGAAGGACGGCCCGGTGAACTGCGGCGCCAACGGCAACCTGTTTTATAGCCGCTGGCAGGCAAACGATTGCCTCAACTACGGCTCGCCGGTTTACGCCCGCAACCAGACCAACATCGCACTGACCGGTGAAGACGCCACCTCGGTGCTCAACGGCCAGGCGATGACGCCGTTCGCCGGCACCGGCAACACCGCCACCTGCTGGTGGACCTTTAAAGGATCGAACGGCGCGTACGGCTGCGTGAACTCGACGACGCCGTCGCAGGTGTCGATCAATTCGAACAACGTCGATCTGCGCACCGCGGTGCCGGGCATTTCCGACGCGCTCTATGCGCAGCTCACGAGCCCCACCACGCCGTGGCAAGAGGACGCGAACTACTTGCCCGCGCTGTCGGAGGCGGGCGTACCGATCGAGAAGCGGATCTTCGGCAGCGGGCACTACCTGCGTCCGTGCATGGTCGAATTCCTCGGCTGCACCAACGTGCTGATGGAGAACTACACGACCAACAACACACCGTTCTGGCAGCATCATCCGACCGATTGCAAGAACGTCGTGATCCGCGGCGTGACGACCAACAGCGTCGGCCCGAACAACGACGGCTTCGATCCGGATGCGTGCGACAACGTGCTGTGCGATGGCGTGACCTTCAACACCGGCGACGATTGCATCGCGATCAAATCCGGCAAGGATCTCGACACGCAGTACGGCCCCGCGCAAAACCACGTGATCCAGAACTGCACGATGAATAGCGGCCACGGCGGCATCACGCTCGGCAGCGAAATGGGTGGCGGCGTACAGAACATCTACGCACGCAATCTGCGGATGCTCAACCAGAACTGGGCGACCAATCCGCTGAACATCGCGATTCGCATCAAGACGAACATGAATCGCGGCGGCTTCGTGAAGAACTTCTACGTCGATACGGTCACGCTGCCCAACGGAGTCGCGCTGAAAGGCTCGGGATACGGCAGCGCGTTGCTGGCCGGCAGTCCGATCAACGGCACGGTGCCGCTCGGCGTGGTCACGGCGACGGCGGCCAATCCGTCGGCGGCGCAAGGCGGCCTGATCACGTTCGATTGCGACTACCAGCCCGCCAACGACGCGATCCGCACCCGTCCGGCGGTCGTGCAGAACGTCAACATCTCGAACGTGCAGGCGAGCAATGTGACGCTCAACGGCGTGACGGGCTCGTGCTTTCAGGCGATCGTCGCGCAAGGGCCGGTCGCGTTCGATTACAACGGCTCGACACCGGCGCCGACGGTGCCGGCGATCACCGGCGTCACGATCTCGAACTGCAACCTGGGCACGGCGGTCTGCGCGGGAGCGGCCAGTGCGAGCACGCCAGGCCCGATTTACGCGTACAACGTCAACGGCATTGCGTTGAACAACGTGGTGATCGGCTCAACGACCTACAACACGACGGTGGTCGATCAGCGGTAAAAGCGTGAACGTCGCGGGGTGAGCGCGCCGGATGTCGTTTGCTCTTTTGCCCCGCGCTGACAGGCCAAAAAAAGCCGCTCCGTAGAGCGGCCTTTTTACACGCAAGCGGGCGCGAAGCCCGTCGCGAAATCAATCGTCCAGCAGCGACAGGTCGCGCACCGCGCCCTTATCAGCCGACATCACCAGCTTCGCATACGCCTTCAGTGCAGCCGACACCTTGCGCGGACGCGGCTTGGCGGGCTTCCACCCCTTCGCGTTCTGCGCTTCGCGGCGGCTCGCCAGTTCCTCGTCGGACAGCAGCACGTTGATCGTACGGTTCGGAATGTCGATGCGGATCTTGTCGCCATCGCGCACGAGGCCGATCGCGCCGCCCGCCGCCGCTTCCGGCGAGCAGTGGCCGATCGACAGGCCCGACGTGCCGCCCGAGAAGCGGCCATCCGTCAGCAGCGCACAGTCTTTGCCGAGACCCTGCGACTTGATGTAGCTCGTCGGATAGAGCATTTCCTGCATGCCCGGGCCACCCTTCGGACCTTCGTAACGCACGATCACGACATCACCGGCCTTGACCTTGCCGGCGAGGATGTTCTCCACCGCCTCGTCCTGCGATTCGGTCACGTGAGCCGAGCCCTCGAACACGAGGATGCTCTCGTCGACGCCCGCGGTCTTCACCACGCAGCCGTCGAGCGCGATGTTGCCCGTCAGCACCGCAAGGCCGCCTTCCTTCGAGAACGCATGCTCGTACGAGCGGATGCAGCCCTCGGCGCGATCGAGATCGAGACTCGGCCAGCGCGTGTTCTGGCTGAACGCGACCTGGCTCGGCACGCCGGCCGGGCCCGCCATGTAGAAGGTACGGACCGCGTCGTCCTGAGTGCGGACGATGTCCCACTGATCCAGCGCGTCCTTCAGCGTTGCCGCATGCACCGTCGGCACGTCGGTGTGCAGCTTGCCGGCGCGGTCCAGCTCGCCGAGGATGGCCATGATGCCGCCCGCGCGATGCACGTCTTCGATGTGGTACTTGTTGGTGTTCGGCGCCACCTTGCACAACTGCGGCACGATGCGCGACAGGCGGTCGATGTCGGTCATCGTGAAGTCGATGTCCGCTTCGCGCGCGATCGCCAGCAGGTGCAGGATCGTGTTGGTCGAGCCGCCCATCGCGATATCGAGCGTCATCGCGTTTTCGAATGCCTTGAAGCCCACCGCGCGCGGCAGAATGCTCGCCTCTTCCTGCTCGTAGTACTGGCGGGCCAGTTCGACGATGCGGCGGCCGGCGCGCTTGAAGAGCTGCTCGCGGTCCGCGTGCGTGGCGACCACGGTGCCGTTGCCCGGCAGCGAGAGGCCGAGCGCTTCGGTCAGGCAGTTCATCGAGTTGGCCGTGAACATGCCCGAGCACGAACCGCAGGTCGGGCAGGCGGAGCGTTCCACCTCGGCTACGTCGGCGTCGGAATAGGCCTTGTCGGCGGCGATCACCATCGCGTCCACGAGGTCGAGCTTCTTGAACTCGATGGTGCCGGTTTTCGGATTGGCGAGGCGCGTCTTGCCGGCTTCCATCGGGCCGCCGGACACGAAGATCACCGGAATGTTCAGGCGCATCGCGGCCATCAGCATGCCGGGGGTGATCTTGTCGCAGTTGGAGATACACACCATCGCATCGGCGCAATGCGCATTGACCATGTACTCCACCGAATCCGCGATGATGTCGCGGCTCGGCAGCGAATACAGCATGCCGTCGTGGCCCATCGCGATGCCGTCATCGACCGCGATGGTATTGAATTCCTTGGCTACGCCGCCGGCGGCTTCGATTTCGCGTGCGACGAGCTGACCCAGGTCCTTCAGGTGCACATGGCCGGGGACGAACTGGGTGAACGAATTGACCACCGCAATGATCGGTTTCGAGAAGTCTTCGTCTTTCATGCCGGTGGCACGCCACAGGGAGCGCGCCCCCGCCATGTTGCGGCCGGCGGTGGAGGTTTTGGAACGGTATGCGGGCATCGTGGTTGTTGGAGAAATATCGCTGAAAAGAAGCGGGCCAAGGGAATAAAGGCCCCTCGCGCGCCCGTGCGAACAACCTTGTGAGCCGCGCTCCGGGCAAAACCCGGCGATTATCCCACAGCACTTGATGGTGTGCGGCTCACGCGTGCCGCGCGGCCCCACGTATGCGGCCTCCGTTGACGCGTGCGCGTGACGGATCGGATGGCCTTTTGATGACCTGTTTCGTTTTCCTCGCGCCGATGCGTACGACGCGCCGCGCCGTGCATCCGAAAAGAAGCGTCGCGTTGCCACAGCCGGGTGAAGCTCGCACGCCGCGCCCGAAAAAAAACGGCGCCTCACTGAAGAGGGCGCCGTTGCTGCATGACCTGTCACGCTGGAGATTGCGCCGAATCACACCGGCGCAACTCGCCATCACTTACTTGGCGGCGACCACGCCACCGGCGCCGGACCAGCGCGGCTCGGGCGCCTTGTCGCTGCTTTTCGCGAGCAGGCACACCACGGCGGCGGCGATCAGATCGAACACGGCCAGCACGACGAACAGCGGGCTGTAACCGATCTGCGTGACCAGCACGCCGAACAGCATCGTGAACGCCGCGGCGCCCAGATAGCCCGCCATGCCGCCCATGCCGGTCGCGGTCGCGACTTCGTTCTTGCCGAACATGTCGGACGTGATCGCGTACAACGCGCCGGACAAGGTCTGGTGCGCAAAGCCACCGACGCACAGCAGCGCCACCGCCACATACGGACTTTGCACCAGGCCGACACACGCCGGTCCGATCATGAACAGCGCGCCGACGACGAACACCATCTTGCGCGACGTGAACAGCGACACCTTCGCGTACTTGTGGAACAGCGGGCTCAGATAACCGCCGAGCACGCAGCCGATATCGGCGGCGAGGAACGGCATCCATGCGAACATCGCGACTTCCTTCAGGTTCATGTGACGCTCGGTCATCATGTACAGCGGAATCCACGCGTTGAAGGTCTGCCACGCCGGTTCCGACAGAATGCGCGGAATGCCGATCGCCCAAAAATCGCGGCTGCCCAGCATCGCGCGCCAGCTGCGCTTGGGTGCGCCGGCCTCGGCGTGCTTCGCTTCCTGGCCGCTCAGAATGTAGTCGCGCTCGGTGGCGCTCAGCATCTTCTGCTTGCGCGGATGCTTGTACATCACCATCCACACCGCGCTCCACACGATGCCCGCCGCGCCGACGATCACGAATGCCAGTTGCCACTGTCCGCGCAACAGCGCCCAGACGACCAGCGGCGGCGCCAGCAACGCGCCGATCGACGAGCCGATGTTGAACCAGCCGATCGCGACCGACCGCTCTTTTGCCGGGAACCATTCGCTGGTCGCTTTCACGCCGGCCGGAATGCCCGCCGCTTCAGCGAGGCCGAGCAGGCCGCGCAAGAACGCGAGACTGCGCCAGCCCGTCGCCCACGCGGCGGCGGCACAGGCCAGCGACCAGGCGAGCGCGAACGCCGCGAAGCCGAGCTTGGTGCCGACCGTGTCGAGCACGAAGCCCGCGACCGGCTGCATGAACGCATAGCAAAGCTGCCACGCGACGACCACGTGAGCGTACTGCTCGGTGGTGATGTGGAGGTCTTTCATCAGCGTCGGCGCGGCGACCGACAGCGTATTGCGCGCGAGGTAATTGATGATGAGCCCGGCCGCGACCAGGCTGACCATCCACCAGCGGATGCCCTTGACTTTCATGACTGCGTCTCCTCGTGATGCCAGGCCAGTCAGACCGGCCGTGCCGCCGTGGCGGCCGATGCGTCCGGACCGCCGTCTTCGCGCGAATAATCGATGCCGACAAAAGCGCCGCCCTGGAAGCGTTGGCCAAAAGCGTCGAGCGGATTCGGGCGCGCCAGAATCTCAGCGGCGTAGTCCTCGGAGTTCTGGGTCGGCTGATAGCCGAAACGCGCGGCGCCGCTGTTGTCCCACCAGCTGCGCGTATTGGCCGACACGCCCCAGATGGTCAGGAAGCCGACGTTTTCGGCCTCGACGCAGCGGTCGAGGAAGTGCATCAGATCGCGATGGCCGAACCACGTGCTCAGGTGACGCGGCTCGGTCGGGCGTTCGAGGCAACTGCCGATGCGCACGCACACACTTTCGATGCCGTGCTTGTCCCAATACATTCTGGCGAGCGCTTCGCCCCACACCTTGCTCAGGCCGTAGAAACCGTCCGGGCGCAGCTCGCAGTCGAGGCTAAGCTTTTCGGTGACCGGATACATGCCGATCGCGTGATTCGAGCTGGCGAACACGATGCGCTTCACGCCGTGACGGCGCGCGCCTTCGTACACCTCCACCAGACCGCGCAGATTATTCTCGATGATTTCCGGCAGCGGCCGCTCGACGCTCGTGCCGGCGAAGTGGATCAGCACGTCCACGCCTTCGAGCAGACGATCGACGACCGCCGGATCGCGCAGGTCGCCGTGCATCACGTCCTCGCCTTCGACGAGGGGTGTCAGGGCCTTCGAGCCTGCTGCCGAACGCAGCGGCGTGCCGCGCGCAATCATGGCGGCGCGTACGACGGCGCCGAGCTGGCCGCCGGCGCCACTCAGGGCAATCTTTTTCATAGGGGTTCCTTTCCTGCGTTGACTGCGCCGCGCGCGATCGAACTTGGGGCAGCTAGCGGTGAAGCGGCGGCGATGCCGCCTGCATAAACGCACGCTTGTTGTACGATAACGTACTATCGACGATGCCCGAGCGGATTTCAACCAGGCATTTACCCTAGTCTGACCCGCAATAGAAAGGCCTTTCCTTGATAAACAAGCAGTTACCGTAGTTCGATTTATAAGACGTCGTATGACATGGTCGACGCGTTTTTCTTTCAATGCCGACGGTTCGCGGCGTGCGCACCGAACCGCCGGCGCAGCCGTGCGCAAGCACGCGTAGACTTGGCCCCTTGTGCATCAGCGAATCACCGCGCCGCCGCCGTCACGTTATCGACGCGGCCTTCGAGCCTGCATCATTTCAGCGCCGCACGTCACCATGCCCAACGCCCACTCCACCGTGCAATCCGTCGCTGTGCCGGTCGAATCCGCGGTCACGCGTCTATACCACGCGCCGGATCTCGCCGACGCGTACGCGGTCCGCCTGCCCGACAACGCCATCGACAATCCGGAATTGCTGGCGCGCTTTGTTTTCGCGCATCAGGCGGGATGGGTCGGCAGGTTGATGGAGTTGCGCGATGCGCTGGTCGCGCGCTTCGGACTCAAGACGACGAAGCAGTTGCGCACGCAAGCGGCGGCCGGCTCGCGGGAGCATGTGGACATCTTCAGGATCTACACGCGCAGCGCACACGAAATCATCCTCGGCGAGAACGACAGTCATCTGGACTTCCGGGTGTCGGTGCTGCAGCAAACCCGCGAGACGCGGGACGGCCGTTCGCGCTATCTGGTGCTGTCCACGGTCGTGCATTGCCACAATGGACTCGGGCGCTTCTATATTCTCGCGATCGCGCCGTTCCACCGGATGGTGGTGCGCTCGGCATTGCGGCGAGCGGCGCGGATAGGCTGGCCGACTGCGTGAGGGAGGTTGGAAGTTGAGGCTTGCGCGGCGCGTCGCTCATCACGCGCCCGCGCCGCCCCTTCTCACGCACTCGCGTGCGTCACCGCATCATCACGCGCCGATGAACTCCAGCAGATCGGCATTCACCTTGTCCGCCTCGACGGTGCACATGCCGTGCTGGCCGCCCGCATAGACCTTGAGCGTCGCGTCCTTCACGATCTTCGCGGTCTGGCGGCCCGCTGCATCGATCGGCACGATCTGGTCGTCGTCGCCATGCAGCACCAGCGTCGGCACGTCGATCTTCTTCAGATCCTCCGTGTAGTCGACTTCGGAGAACTGCTCGATGCAGTCGTACAGGCCTTTGATCGAGCCAGCCATCCCCTGCACCCAGAACGAGTCGATCACCCCTTGCGACGCCTTCGCGTTCGGCCGGTTGTAGCCGTAGAACGGCAGCGCCAGGTCCTTGAAAAACTGCGAGCGGTCAGCGACCACGCCCTTGCGGATTGCGTCGAACACGTCGATCGGCGTGCCGTTCGGATTGTTGTCGGTCTTCACCATCAGCGGCGGCACCGCGCCGATCAGCACGGCCTTCGCGACGCGCTGCGTGCCATGCCGGCCGATGTAGTGCGCGACTTCCCCGCCACCG
The DNA here is from genome assembly GCF_902859935.1 of Paraburkholderia fynbosensis. Taxonomy (GTDB): domain Bacteria; phylum Pseudomonadota; class Gammaproteobacteria; order Burkholderiales; family Burkholderiaceae; genus Paraburkholderia; species Paraburkholderia fynbosensis. Next base: position 61,655 of record NZ_CADIKI010000014.1, on the reverse strand, counting down.
GTCGAATGGCCGACGAGCGTCGCGTCCTTCAGGTCGAGGTGTTCGATCAGCGCGGCGAGATCGTCGGCATAGGTATCCATGTCGTTGCCGTCCCACGGCTGCTCCGAGCGGCCGTGCCCACGACGGTCGTGCGCGATCACCCGAAAGCCCTTGCTGCCGAGAAACAGCATCTGCGCGTCCCATGCATCCGCGGTCAACGGCCAGCCGTGCGAAAACACGACCGGGCGACCCTTGCCCCAGTCCTTGTAGAAAATTGCGGTACCGTCTTTCGTCTTGATCGTGCTCATCTGTTGACTCCTGATGGATGAAGTCTGCCGTCGCCGGCAGGTGGATGAAGCCTGCTGTGAAACCATGACGCGGCGCATGTCAGGGCGCCCTTTCTGCACGGCCTGCCCTGCACTGGCTGTTCATGACGGATTCGCGACACGCACCGCGGATTCGCTCGCGGCGTGTCAACGTGACTGTTCGAAACGGATAACGGGAATGACGACTTGATGGCTACGCGGCGCGTGCCGCTCGAGCGTGCGCTTGCTCGAGAACGCCTACAACCGGCTGTCTGCATGGTAGAGGCAAACCGATTCATTGGCTACCCGGTGAACCGGTGGAAGTCGGTTCCGGCTGGGCTGATTGTCGGTTGATAACGGGTCGGGGGCAGTCGTGATGCGCCGTTTGCGGGGCGAGTCGTGTGGGGTTGCCCGCACTGAATGCGGGCGTTGCGCGCGAGCCGCATGTACGCAGTGCCGCGCGTAGGAACCGGGCGATCGAACGGCCGGCAGACCGGCAATCGCCGCAATCCCCGCCCCAACGCCGACAACCTATTCCACCTGCTCCTGCTGCTCCTGCACTTCGATCGCCTGCTTCACACGCAGCAATTGCGCGGCATGCGCCTGCTGATCTTTCTGGATGCGCTCGGTCGGCCCCACCACCGACAGCCCGTACCACTCGCCCCTGATCCTCACCGCCACCGCAATCGCCGACAGCTCCGGCGCACTCTCGCCAAGATTCGCGCACCAGCCCTGCGCCCGCGCCGCCGCCGCTTGCGCGACGAGCGCGGGCAGATCAGCCACCGTCGCCGTCGTAAAACGTTCGAACGACAGCTGCGCACCGAGCGTCTGCTGCGCGCTCGCGTCCAGTTCGCCAAAAATCGCCTTGCCGATCGAGTTCGCATACAAGGGCCGCAACTCGCCGGGTGCCCGCATGTAGCGAATCGCCTTGGTCGACTCCACGACGTCGAGATACACCACGGCGGCGCCTTGAATCTTGCCGAGCACCGCGGTCTCGCCGCTCGCGTCGCGCAACTCGATGAGGCGCGGATGCACGATCTCGACGACGGGATCGACCGCATTGATGGCACTGGCGAGCATCTGCAAGCGCCGCGTCGGATAGTAGCCGCCGCGCTTCCTCACCTCGACCAGATAGCCGCGGCTCACCAGCGTGCGCGCGAGCGCGAGACAGCTCGACACCGGCACGTTCAGCAACCGCGCGAGTTCGGTAAGCGGCAGCGGCCGTTGCTCGGCGGCGAACAATTCGAACAGATCCAGCGTGCGGGCAACGAGTTTGACATCCATGGCGGTCGGGAGATACGTCAGTACGACTTCGGCAGGCCCAGCACTTTCTCCGCGATGAAACACAGAATCATCTGCGGACTCACGGGCGCGAGCCTCGGAATCATACACTCCCGCAAATACCGTTCGACGTGATATTCCTTCGCGTAGCCCATCCCGCCGAGCGTGGCGATCGCGGTCTGGCACGACTGGAACGCGGCTTCCGCGGCGAGGTATTTGGCGGCGTTGGCTTCGGCGCCGCACGCCTTGCCGGCGTCGTACAGCGAGGCCGCCTTGAACACCATCAGGTTGGCCGCTTCGAGCTGCATCCACGCCTGCGCGAGCGGATGCTGGATCGCCTGGTTCTGGCCGATCGGCCGGCCGAACACGATACGCTCGCTCGCGTACTGCGTCGCGCGCCGCAACGCCGCCTGGCCGAGACCGACCGCTTCGGCGGCAATCAGGATCCGCTCCGGATTCAGCCCGTGCAGCAGATAGCGGAAACCCGCGCCTTCATCGCCGATGCGGTCTTCGAGCGGCACGCGCAGATCGTCGATGAACAGCATGTTCGAATCGACCGCCTTGCGGCCCATCTTCTCGATCTCGCGCACTTCGATGCGCTCGCGATCGAGGTCGGTATAGAACAGCGTGAGACCGTCGGTCGGTTTGGCGCATTGCTCCAAAGGCGTGGTGCGCGCGATGATCAGCATTTTGTTCGCGACCTGCGCGGTCGAGATCCAGATCTTGCGGCCGCTCAGCACGTAGTGGTCGCCGTCGCGCACGGCCTGGGTTTTCAGATGCGTGGTGTCGAGACCGGCGTCGGGTTCGGTCACCGCGAAGCAGGCCTTGTCGCGGCCTTCAATCAGCGGCGGCAGAAAGCGCCGCTTCTGCGCGTCGTTGCCAAACACCTGCACCGGGTTCAGCCCGAAGATGTTCATATGCACCGCCGACGCGCCCGACAACCCGGCGCCCGAGCCGCTGATCGTGCGCATCATCAGCGCGGCTTCGGTCATGCCGAGCCCCGCGCCGCCGTACTCCGGCGACATCGCGATGCCAAGCCAGCCCGCCTCGGCCAGCGTGCGGTGGAAGTCGTGCGGAAAACCGCCTTCGCGATCTTTCGCAAGCCAGTACTCGTCGTCGTAACGTTCACAGAGTTTTTCGATGGCGGCCTGGATCGACTGCTGGTCGTCGGTGAATTCGAAGTTCATGGCAATGTCCTGTGGAATATCTGCGCGTCACGAAGCGCGCTCGGCATGCTCAGCGCACACGGCGCGCGACGCTGCGCGCTCATAACGGAAATACGCTAACCAGCACCGCGGTAAAAACCATGATGACGGTGGCGGCGAAAAGAAACGGAATCGTGAACTTCTGATGCTCGGCGAGTTCGACGCCGGTCAGCCCGACGATCAGAAACGTCGCGGGCGTCAGTGGACTGACCGGAAAGCCGGTCGTCATCTGCCCGAGCAAGGCGGCTTGCGCCATCTGGATCGGCGGCACGCCGAGCAGCTTGCCGCTTTCCGCGATAACCGGCAGGATGCCGAAATAAAACGAGTCGGGATCGAACAGCAAGCTGAGCGGCATCGACACGAGCCCGAGCACGAACGGCATGTGGCGCGCATGCTCGACCGGCACGTGCTGCACCATGACCTGCGCCATCGCCGTGAGCATGCCGGTGCCCGACATGATGCCGGTGAACGCGCCCGCCGCGAGCAGCACGCTCGCCATCATCAGCGCGGCCTTCGCGTGCGCGTCGATGCGCTCGCGCTGCTGCCTGACGTCCGGATAGTTGATGATCAGGGCCGCAACCGTGCCGAGCATGAACATCACCATCGGATCGACGATGCCCCACACCAGCGTGACCAGCACGACCAGCGTCAAGACGATGTTGATCCAGAAACGGCCGGGGCGCCGCAACGCCTGCTCCGCCGCGCTCAACTCGCGCGGCGTCACCACGACCGACGCGGCACTCGCGCGATCGAGGCCGAGACGCTTCTCTTCACGCTTGCCGAGCATGTACGCCGTGCCGAACACGAAGATCAGGCCGACGATCTGCACCGGAATCATCGGATAGAAGATCACCGTGCCGGGGATGTGCAGCGCGGCCGACGCGCGCAGCATCGGTCCCACCCACGGCAGAAAATTCACGCCCGCAGCCATCGAGGTGACGCAAGCGAGAATCCGCTTGTCGATGCCGAGACGCGTGTACAGCGGCAACATCGCCGGTAGCGTCACGAGGAAGGTCACCGCGCCGGAGCCGTCGAGATGAATCAGCAGCGCGAGCAAGGCCGAGCCCATCACGATGCGTGTCGGATGACAGCCGACCACCCGCAGCACGCCATTGATGATCGGATCGAGCATGCCCGCATCCGTCAGGATGCCGAAGAAAAGAATCGCAAATACGAACATGCCCGCCACCGGGCCGATATTCTGCACCCCGTGCACGATGTACTTGCCCGTCGTGAGCCCGAAGCCCGCCACGAGCGCGGCCGCGATCGGCACGACGATCAACGCGACGAGCGGCGACAGCCGCTTCGTGATGATCAGCCCGAACAGCGCGACGATCGCGACCGTGCCGATCAGCGCGAGCATCGGAAGGCTCCTTGTCTGCGGCCGATTCCGTCATCGGCGAGTGCTGCGGAAGTTGCCGGCGAGCGCCGTCCTGCATCATTCATGCACATGCTGTCTCCTTCGCGGCATGGGGCCGCGCTGTGTTGTAGCGAGAGGGAAAGCCGGTGAAGCGCAAGCCGCCCCAGGCAGATTCAAACCGACGGCGGCGTCAGCCGTCCGCCGGCGGCGTGCCGAAGACCTGCCCGGCGTGCTCGTTCAGCGCAGGCGGCGCACTGCGATAGGTGGCGGGCGTACGGCTTAGCTTGATCGGCGACGCAATGCCTTTGTAGGCGCCCAACTCGACCCGCATCGCGCGATGCGCCGTGTGCGGATGCTCGAGCGCCGCGCCGAGGCCGAGCACCGGTGCGCACGGCACGCCGCGCCGGATCAGCGTATCGGCGAGCAGTTCGCCCTCCCATTGGGCAAAGCGCGCCTCCAGCTCCGCGCGCAATTCGCGGCGATGCGCGCTGCGCTCCCGGTTGCTCGCAAAGCGCGCATCGGCGGGCAGAGACGATGCGTCGATCACCGCGCACAATTGCGCGAACTGCGCGTTGTTGCCGACCGCCAGAAAAATATCGACGCTGCCGGTGTGGAACATGTCGTACGGCGTGATGTTCGGATGCGCGTTGCCGCTGCGTTGCGGCTCGTTGCCCGAGTAGAACCAGTTCGGCGTATGCGGATGCAGGATCGACAAGGCGCTATCGAACAGCGTCGATTCGACGAACTGGCCGCGTCCGCTCGTCTGACGTTCGCGCAGCGCCATCAGGATGCCGAGCGCCGCGTTCAGTCCCGTGACGAGATCGACGATCGGCACGCCGATGCGCAACGGCGCGCCGCCCGCCTCGCCGTTCACGCTCATCAGCCCGGTGAGGGCCTGCACCGCCGCGTCGTAGCCTGGCAATGCGCCGAGCGGGCCGTCCGCGCCGAAGCCCGACACGCGGCAATGCACGAGCCGGGGAAAGCGCGCCTGCAACGCGTCGTAGCCGAGCCCCCAGCGTTCCAGCGTGCCGATCTTGAAGTTTTCGACCAGTACGTCAGCGGTGTCGAGCAGATGCAGCAGCTTCGCGCGTTCACTTTCCTGCGTCAGATCGAGCGCCACACCCCGCTTGTTGCGGTTCACGCCGAGGAAGTACGACGCCGTGTCGCCGTCGAACGGCGGACCCCAGCTGCGGGTTTCGTCGCCGTTGGGCGGCTCGACCTTGATGACGTCCGCGCCGTGGTCGGCGAGGATCTGCGTGCAATACGGACCGCCCAGCACGCGTGACAGATCGACGATGCGAAGGCCCGCGAGCGAACCTGGCGTGAGATTGAGCAAGTCTTGTCTCCTGGTGGGCCGCCTGAGAGGGTAGCGGCCTTGATTTCCTGCGTGTGAATAAAACTTTATGCTCAGGAAATATCGAAGTCAAGCGGGCCGCGGGCAAACACCAGGGCCGAGTCCTCCCGCAAAGGCGGCGGTGTGCATTGTTGCGGCGCGGTCTATTGACGCAGTTGCGGCGCGCAGCTGCAGAATCCTCGCTCGAAGACAATCAGGAAAACTTGATATCTCTCAATTACTTGCCACCAAGAAACGTAAAACCAGCCTAAAACAAGGCGGTTTTTTGACGCACGTCGCGGTGCAGCAAAATTGTGCCCGGTCCCCTACTCTTGCGCCATCTGCCAGCCGCAGTGCGCACCGACACCGGTCGACGCGCGTAGTCCGCTCCCGCGGCCATCACGCACAACACGCTCATGAACTCCGCAATATCGGCATTCGATCTCGCCCGCATTCAATTCGCGTTCACCGTCTCTTTCCACATCGTGTTTCCGGCGCTCAGCATCGGCCTCGCCAGTTTCATCGCCGTCCTCGAATGGCGCTGGCTGAAGACCGGCAAGGCGTACTACAAAGATCTTTGCCTGTTCTGGTCGAAGATCTTCGCAGTGGCCTTCGGCATGGGCGTCGTCTCCGGCGTCGTGATGAGCTATCAGTTCGGCACCAACTGGTCGGGCTTCTCCAGTTTCGCGGGCCCCGTCACCGGGCCGTTGCTGATGTACGAGGTGATGACCGCGTTCTTTCTCGAAGCGGGCTTCCTCGGCATCATGCTGTTCGGCTGGCAGCGCGTGAGTCCGCGCGCGCACTTCGGCGCCACGCTCATGGTCGCCATCGGCACGCTGATCTCGACCTTCTGGATTCTCGCTTCCAATAGCTGGATGCAAACGCCGCAAGGTTTCGAAGTCGTGAACGGGCACGTCGTGCCGCTCGACTGGTTCAAGATCATCTTCAATCCGTCGTTCCCGTACCGGCTCGCGCATATGGCGCTCGCGGCGTTCATCGTCGCGGGGCTGGTCGTGGCGGCCGTGGGCGCATGGCATCTGCTGCGCGGACGGCGCGATCCGGCCGTGAAGAAGATGTTCTCGATGGCGCTGTGGCTGCTGTTGATTCTCACGCCGATCCAGGCATTCGTCGGCGATCAGCACGGTCTGAACACGCGCGAATATCAGCCGGCGAAGATCGCCGCGATCGAAGGTCTGTGGGACACCGAGAAAGGCGGCACCGCGCTGAACCTGTTCGGCATTCCCGATATGAAGGCGGAGACCACGCGCTACGCGGTGTCGATTCCGCACCTGGGCAGCCTGATCCTCACGCATAGCTGGGACGGCGAAATTCGCGGCCTCAAGGAATTCCCGCCGCAGGATCGTCCGAACTCGACGGTGGTGTTCTGGAGCTTTCGCATCATGGCCGGCCTTGGCGTTCTGATGATCGTGATGTCGCTCGCCGCCTGGGTGCTGCGCCGCCGCGGACGTCTGTTCGAATCGAAGTGGTTCCAGCGCTTTGCCGTCGCGATGGGTCCGACCGGCTTCATCACGCTGCTGGCCGGCTGGGTCACCACCGAGGCGGGCCGCCAGCCGTGGGTCGTGTACGGCGTGATGCGCACCTCGCAGGCCGTGTCGCCGCTGACCGCGCAGCAGGTGGGCATTTCGTTGATGGCCTTCGTGGTCGTCTACTTCCTCGTGTTCGGCACTGGCATCTACTACATGCTCAAGCTGATGCGCTCGGGCCCGGCATTGCCTGGACACACGCCGCACGGCGTGCCGCGCCACGAGCCGAATCAGACCGCGCGCCGCCCGCTGTCCGCCGCCGATCAGATGATCGACGCCGCGTAGCCGCAACCCTCACCCCAACCACTTGCGAGAAAGAAAATGGATGTAACCGTCGTGTGGGCCGCGATCATCGCGCTGGGCCTTTTCATGTACGTCGTGCTGGACGGCTTCGATCTGGGTATCGGCATCGTGTTCCCGTTCTTCCCCGACGAGAAGGAACGCAACCTGATGATGAACACCGTCGCGCCGGTGTGGGACGGCAACGAGACCTGGCTCGTGCTCGGCGGCGCCGCGCTGTTCGCGGTGTTTCCGGTGGTGTATTCGACCGTGCTGTCCGCGCTGTATCTGCCGCTGATCTTCATGCTCGTGTGTCTGATCTTTCGCGGCGTGTCGTTCGAGATTCGCGCCAAGGCCAATCGCACGAAGCATCTGTGGGACCTCGCGTTCATCGGCGGCTCGGCGGGCGCGACGTTCTTCCAGGGCATCGTGCTGGGCGCGTTCCTGCAAGGCATTCCGGTGATCGACGGCGGCTATGCCGGCGACGCGTTCGGCTGGCTCACGCCGTTCAGCCTGCTCACGGGCCTCGGGCTCGTCGTCACGTATGCATTGCTCGGCTGCTGCTGGCTGGTGGCGAAGACCGAAGGCGATCTGCAACGACGGCTGCATCGCGTGGTATGGCCGCTCACGCTGGTGCTGCTCGGCTTCATCGCGATGGTCAGCCTGTGGACGCCGCTGCAGGACCCGACGATCGCGCAGCGCTGGTTCCACGACAACCTTTTCTACCGCCTGTTGCCGGTGCCGTTCCTCGTCGCGGTCTGCGCGTTCCTGATGCATCGCGCGGTGCGCGCGCGACATCACAACACGCCGTTCGTGCTCGCGCTGCTGCTCGTGCTGCTCGGCTACGCGGGGCTGCTGGTGAGCCTGTGGCCGTATGCGATTCCGTCGAGCATGACGCTGTGGGAAGCGGCCGCGCCGCGCGCGAGCCAGACCTTCACACTGGTCGGTGCGGCGGTGATTCTGCCGATCATCATCGCCTATACGACGATGGGTTACTGGGTATTCCGAGGCAAGGTGCGCCATGACGACCAACATCACTATCACTAACCACAACGGCTCGAACTGCACGCTGGCCGGCTCCCCGCCGCGGCGGCGCAAACTGCCCGGCTGGTTGTGGTTCATCGCTCTGTGGTGCTTCGGCGTGGCCTCGGCGATGTCGCTCGGCTTCGCCTTCAAACTGCTGATGAATGCGACGTTATTTGCAGTCAAATAGACGCGGCCGGCACGCACTTTCATCCTCGGCGCATAACCTGTTCGATCTTGCGCGGAGGGATTCAAAAAAAGGCTCGCGCGGCTCGTCTACGTAGCAAGCCGGAACCTATGCGCGGGAGACCTGCCTTACACATCACGTGGCGCATCGAACCAGCCGGCGAGTACTCATAGCGCGCCTCCAGCGCGGCCAGCCGGAAGGCGCGCCACCGATCGGCGCAGGAAACGCGGGGGAGCCGGCCATGATGCGGTTCACGAGGACAGAAGTAAAACGACACCCCACCACGGCGGTGGTCCACAACGGGCAGGCCCGACTCGCGGAGACATCATGAAGTTTCTTGTGGCCGACGACCATGAACTGATCCGGCAAGGCGTCAAGGGCATGCTGCGCGGTTTCGATCCCGACGCCCAGTTCGATGAAGCCGATAGCTGGGAAACCCTCGCCACCGCCGCGCGGCCCGACGCCGATCACGATCTGGCGATCGTCGATCTGCACATGCCGGGCATGACCGGCGCGTCGTCGCTTGAAGTGCTGTTGAAGGCAAACCCGGCGCTACCGGTGGTCGTGCTGTCCGCCGAGGAATCGCCGGACGAAATGCGCGCGGTGCTGGCCGCGGGCGCGCTCGGCTTCGTGCCGAAGCGGCAGCCCGCGAGCGTGATGCTCAAGGCGATCGAACTCGTGTTGTCGGGTGGCGCTTATGTGCCGATGGAAGCGCTCAGTCTGCTCGGCTCACGTGATGCGCAGGGGGCGGTGGCAGGCGCCGGTTCGGCTGCGCAATCCGCTGCACAAGCGGCGTCCGGCCAAGGGGGCGCCGCGCTGACCGAGCCGATCACCCAAGTGCCGGCCTTGCAGCCGCATCAGCAGCATCTGCTGGAAAACCTGTCGCCACGTCAGCAGGACATCATGCGGCTCGTGCATCGCGGCTGGACCAACAAGATGATCGCTCGCGACCTGGGAGTCGCCGAGGGAACGGTCAAGGTGCATCTGTCGGTGATTTTCCGGGCGCTCGGCGTGCACAACCGGTCGACCGCGATTGCGGTGATCAACGGCTGGCTGGAGGCGGGGAAGACTCTGTAGGCCCGGGCACGCCCACCTTGGCGCCCCTACTTTTGCGGTTCGCTCCCGGAGCGCGTCTGCGAGCCGCCGGGCGCGCTGCGCGATGAACCCGCCGCATCCCCTGCCGCGTCACGCGCCACGTCCGCCTCGCCACCCGCCTCGCCCTCGCGCAACGCAGTCGTCGCCAGCGCCCGTCCGCGATCCAGCTCCGCCTGCTGCCACAGCATTTCCAGCGTGCGCCGCAAACGCGCGGGCGTCACCGGTTTATGCAGCACCGGAATGCCCTGCAACGCGAGCGCCGCCAATTCCGCCGAGGCCATGTCGCCGGTAATCAGCAGGGTCACCACGTTCTCGTGCCCCGCGCGCGCGAGCACACCGCGCACCGCCGTCAGCGCCTGCGCGCCGGTGCGGTGATGCGCGAGCTGGTAATCGCACAGCACCGCGTCCGGCACGAAGCCGCTGGTGAGCGCCGCGAGCGCCTCGGCCTCGTCGCGCGCGCCGAGCACGTCGCAACCCCAGCGCCCGAGCAGACTCGCGAGGCCTTCGAGGATCGACGGTTCATCGTCGATGCACAGCACGCGCCGCCCTTGCGCCGACGGACCGCCCGCCACCGCCTGGTTCAGGCTCGCGACGATGCCGCCGGCGTCGCCCGCCTGCACCGGAAAGCGGAACACGGACCCGCGTCCGGGCGCCGAACGCAGTTGCAACTCGCCGCCGAGCATGCCGACCAGCCGCTTCACCGTCGGTAAGCCGAGACCGTGGCCCTGGCGCGCGTCGCGCTGTGGATTGGCGACCTGATAGAACTCTTCGAATATGCGCTCGTGCTCGTCGGCCGGAATGCCGATACCCGAATCGCGCACTTCGATAAAGCCGCCCGTGTGCCGCCCTGCGCGGCGAAAGCCGAGCCAGATCGCGCCTTCCTCGGTATAACGCACCGCGTTCGACAGCAGATTGCTCAGCACGCGCTCGAGCAGCACCGGGTCGTCGTGGACGACCATCGTGGTCGGCGCGATGCGCAGCGCGAGCCCTTTCGCCGCAGCCTGCGGGCGGTACTGGCTACCCACCCGCTCGAACAGTTCGGAGAGCCGGAAGTGCAGGCGGATCACCTGGGTCACGCCGCTTTCGAGCCGCGCGAGATCGAGCACCTGATTGAAGAGCTGATTCAAGGCCTCGACGTTGTAGACGATGTGCTCAGCAGTCTTCGCGTGCTGCGCGGGCGTGGCGGTGCTGTCATCGAGCGACGCCGCCAGCAGGCCGATCGCGTGCAGCGGCTGGCGCAGATCGTGGCTCGCGGCCGCGAAAAAGCGCGTCTTCGCCATGCTGGCTTCTTCGGCGACGTGTTTCTGCGCCGCCAGCGATTCCGCCAGATACTGCTGATCGACGCGCGCTTGCACGACCTGGCGAAACAGCTTGCGATAGCTCATCGCGTAGACGTTGATCGCGCAGAAAAAAAACGCGAGGACGATCGCGAGTATCGTGCGGTCGAACGTATGCGAGCCGAAGTGCAGCACGATCGACGGAAACAGCAGGAACGGAATCGCGGTCGAGAAGTTCAGCAGGTCGAATCCGTTCGACATGAACACGCCGGCCGCCAGCGTCACGAGCAGGACGGTGTGCAGCAGCGGCAAATCGCTCTGCGGGACCTGGAACGCGAACCACACCGCGAGGCCGGGCGCGCTGTACAGCAACACGCCGCGCAATGCGTGCAGATAGATCCAGTCGCGCGGCGAGAAAAACTGCGGATAACGTTGATTGAGAATCCACAGCGCGAGGCCGCCGCAATTGGCCGCCGCATAAAAACCGAAACACGCGACGAACAGCGGCGGCGACGGAATTCTCGGCCAATAGATCGCCACCAGCACCGCGATCGAAAACCAATGCGAAAAGAAGGCGATCGGGTCTTGCGCATACAGCACGCGCACCAGGTCTTCGTCGATGGCACGCTGGATCGGGTCGGCCCGCATTGCGCGGTCTCCTTGTCGGGCACGGCAACTTCGATGAAGGGGCGCGCAAGCCCTGCGCCACGGGCCGCAACAGCAGTACAGGCCGGGCGTGGCGAGCCGCAGGCGCGCTGCGGGGGCGGCAGAGTCATGCAACGCCGTATTGCGGTTGCGCGGGGCGATTTTCCGCTGCCGCGGAGCGCCCTCTCGTCAGACGAATGGCGGGTTTCTCGTAAGAAGGTTTACCCGGCAGTTTACCCACCGGCTACCACTTAATCCATATAGGCGAAGCGGTTGCCGCGAACCATACTGGACTTACGTTCCAGCGCGGCTTCTATGCTCCACTCTTCACCCGCCGGCCCGCAGCCAAGGCTCACCGCGCTCCTCGCCTTACCCCTGACGGAGGTTTTCATGGGCGCAGTTCCGAGCTACGAGTTCGTCCGCCATCTCGACGATGCGATCCTGCCGGATCTATGGCGCCGGCGCACCCGCCTGTCCGCGGACGAAATGGTGTCGATGGTCGAGCTGGTCAAGCGGGCGCTGCGCACCTATCACCCGCTGGAATTGCAGGCACTCGGCGAGGACAAGGAAGAACTGGTCGCGCAGTTCATCTACGCGAAAGTACTGCGGCTCGCGCCGGGCCACACCGAGACCCATGCCTGCGCCGACAGCGCGCCGTCGAACGGCTACGCCGTGTGCGCGTATTTCCGCCGCTATCTGATCGACTGTCTGCGCAGCGCGGGCCATCAACGCAACGTGTCGATGGAAAGCGATGGCATGGCGCAGGAAATCGATCTGCGCGCTCATGCGCTCGAAGACCCGGTGGAAAGCGTGCTGCTGCAATACGGCCTCGACGAACAGCGCGTGCGGCTCGCCGCGCGCGAGTTCATCGATGGTCTCGACGAACCCGAGCGCATCGTGCTGGCTGGCAGCCTCGGCTGGTGCTCGGAAGGCAAAGGCGGCCTGTCGGCGGTCGCGGCTCAGCATCGGGTGCCCTCCTATCACTATCGCGCCGTCAAACTCGGCGTGACGATGAAAAAGACGGCTGGCGCGGAGGATTTTTCCAACACCAAGATCGGCCGCTGGCTCACCGACGTGCTGGGAATCGCCATCGACATCGACAATCGCGCGGTCATTCTGCTCGCACTGAATCTGCTCGCCGCCGAATCGAGCGACAGCGAAATGAATAAAGTGGCCGCCTAAAAGAGACGAAATGGGCGGCGTTGGCCGCACGCGACGCGCCTTTAACATCGCGCGTTGCGCACGCCACGCTTTTTTTGTCACCCCGCACCATCTACGATAAAAAAGCCGCAGCCGCGCACCGTCTTCCTTCCGGAGTCCGCGTCCCCTTCCCCGCATTCGATTCCCAGACGAGGTGGTCCTGATGAACCGCTTATCGAGCGCGCCGACGGCGCTGCAAGACCATTACGACGTGGTCGTGGTGGGCTCCGGCTACGGCGGCGCGATTGCCGCGAGCCGCATGGCGCGCGCCGGCCGCAGCGTGTGCGTGCTCGAACGCGGGCGCGAATTCATGGCCGGTGAATTTCCGCGCACGCCGTTTCAGGGCGCCGCGCAGATCCAGTACAACACCGCCGCCGCGCAAATCGGCTCGCCGCTCGCGCTGCTCGAAGTGCACGTCAACGAAGACGTGAACGCAGTGGTGGGCTGCGGTCTGGGCGGCACCTCGCTGATCAACGCGAACGTCGCGCTCGAAGCCGACCCGCGCCTGTGGGACGATCCGCGCTGGCCTGCCGCGCTGCGCGCCGACATGACGGGCCGCGATCACGGCTATGCATTGGCCCGCGCAATGCTGCAACCGTCGGCGGTGCCCGCCACATTTCCCGCGCTGCCGAAATTGCAGGCGCTCGAGAAATCGGCGCAGGCACTCGGCATGGCTGACCGCTTCAGCCGCCCGCCGATCACCGTCACCTTCACAACAGGGGCGAACGCCGCAGGCGTCGATCAGAAAGCTTGCGTGGGCTGCGGCGATTGCAATTCGGGTTGCAACTACGAAGCGAAGAACTCGACGCACATGAACTATCTGCCCGATGCGGCCGCGCACGGCGCGCAGATCTTCACGGGTGCCGCGGTGCATGCGGTGACGCGCGCGGCCGGCTCGCAGCGATGGAAGGTCGGCTTCCAGCTCGTGGCGCTCGGACGCGAAAGCTACGACGCGCCCGATCTGTTCGTGAGCGCCGACATCGTCATCGTGGCAGCCGGCACGATCGGTTCGACGGCGCTGCTGCTGCGCTCGCGCAAGGAAGGTTTGAGCGGCTCGGACATGCTCGGCCGGCACTTCACCGGCAACGGTGACGTGCTCGCCTTCGCCTACAACACCGACGATCCGATCAATGGCGTCGGCTGGGACTCGCACGAAGAAGGCGAGATTGCGCCGGTGGGGCCGACCATCACAGGCCTGATCGACAATCGCAACACCGCAAACGTGAAAGACGGCTACGTGATCGAGGAAGGCTCGCTCGCCGGGCCGGTCGGCGCGGCGCTCGTCGGCATGCTCGGCGCGGCTGCGCCGCTCGAAGGCGTGGACGTGGGCGGACCGCGCTCGCTGCATGAGCGGCTTGCCTACGACGCGCGCGTGATCGAGAGCCTGCTGCGCGGCCCGTATCACGGCGCGCTCCACCACACGCAAAGCTATCTGGTGATGGCGCACGACGACGAAAGCGGCCAGATCGGCATCGACGACAGAGGCCGCGCGCGCATCGCGTGGGAGAACGCGGGCCGCCAGCCGATCTTTCAAACGATCGAAAACGCGCTGAAACAGGCGACCCTGCCGCTCGGCGGCAAGTACCTGCGCAATCCGATCTCCACCGAGATCGTCGGCAAGCGGACCGTTACCGTACATCCGCTCGGCGGCTGCGGCATGGGCGAGGATGCCGAACGCGGGGTGGTCGATCACATGGGCCGCGTGTTCAGCGGCGCGGCGGGCGACGCGGTGCATGATGGCCTGTACGTGATGGACGGCGCAGTGATGCCGATGTCGCTCGGCGTCAACCCGCTGCTGACCATTTCCGCGCTAGCCGAACGCAATTGCGCGCTGCTCGCGGCCGCGCACGGCTGGTCGATCGACTATCAGTCCAAGGGCAGCGCCGCGACACCGCCCGCCGAAAAAATCGGCCTGCGCTTCACGGAAACGATGGTCGGCACGTACACGCCGGTCGACCCCGGCCTCACAGGCGGCGCCGCCACGAGTCCGATCGAGTTCACGCTGACGGTCGAATCGGACGACCTCGCCGATATGCTTTGCAATCCGCAGCATCTCGCCCGCACCGCCGGCACGCTGACCTGCGCCGCGCTCTCAGCACGACCGATGACGATCACGAACGGCACGTTCAACCTGTTCGTCGTCGACAGTTCGGACGTGGACGAGCGCGACATGAACTACCGCATGACGCTCAATGCCGTCGACGGAAAAACGTACTACCTCACCGGCCAGAAGATCATCACGCGCACGTCGCCCGTCAATCTGTGGGAGCAGACCAACACCCTCTATGCGGAGCTTCGCGACGCGCCGCAAGCCGACGCGCCAGTGATCGGCAAAGCCACGCTGATCATCACGCCCGAGAACTTCCTCAAGCAGCAACGCACGCTCGAAGTGACCCATACGCCCGATCTGGAGACCCGTCTCGAGTGGACGCTGAAGTTCGGCAAGTTCTTCGCGGGCGTGCTGTTCACCGAATACGGCGGAGTGGCCGCACCGTTGCAATACTTCGACGCGAAGACGACGCCGCGTCTGAAGCGGGCGCTGCGCGCGCCGGCGCCGCAAATCTTCTTCTTCGATACACCCGACGGCACGACGCTGCGGCTCACTCGCTACGTCGACCCTGCGCGTAAAACAGCGCGACCGGTGCTGCTGATTCACGGCTCGGGCGTGTCGAGCCGCATCTATTCGACCGATCTGATTGCGACCAACATGGTCGAGTACCTTTGCGCGGCCGGCTACGACGTGTGGCTCGTCGATCTGCGCGTCAGCATCGAGATGCCGAGCGTGCTCGCGCCGACCAACGTCGACAAGGTGGCTCGCGAGGATATCCCCGCCGCGGTCGCGAAGATCCGCGAACTGACCGGCGCGCAGCAGATACAGGCGGTCGGCCACTGCCTCGGCGGCCTCGCGTTGAGCATGTCGTTGCTGTCCGGACTCGAAGGGGTGCGCTCGGCGGTTATCTCGCAGGTGTCGACGCATCCGGTGCCGGGCACGTTGCAGAAGATCAAGGCAGGCCTGCATATCCCCGCCATCATGCAGCATCTGAAGGTGCGCGATCTCACCGCGTACACGCAGGACGACACGTGGCCCGGGAACCTGCTCGACGAAGCGCTACGGCTTTACCCGATCGATCACGACGAGGGCTGCGGCAACCCGATCTGCCATCGCGCGACCTTCCTGTACGGCCTGCTCTACGAGCATGAAAAACTCAACGAGACACTGCATGCGAATCTGCAGGAATTGCTCGGCGTGCATGACGTCGAGGTCTTCAAACATCTGGCGACGATGGTGCGCGCGGGCAAAGTCGTCGATGTCGACGGCAACGATGTCTACCTTACGGGAACCGCCGGCATGAAGGGGCTCGCGGGCATGCGCCTGCCGATCGGCTTCATCCACGGCGACAGGAACGAAACCTATCTGCCGCAAAGCACTGAACTGACTTTCGACATGCTCGTGAAGCACTTCCCCGAGCAACCCTACGAGCGCCACCTGATTCCGGGTTATGGGCACATCGACTGTATCTTCGGCAAGAACGCGTCGGTGGATGTTTATCCGGTGATTGCGCGCTATCTTGACGCGCATTGACGGCGTTCGGGCGAAGCGCCGTTCGCGGCATCAACCCAGCCTGTTCCGGTTCATGCACGCTGCCTGATCGCCGTGCACGGGTTCTCCTATTGCTTCCATTCAGGTATGGTTGATCCTGCGCGGCACCCGCCGCCGCAGACTGCGCAGGCCACCGTCCGTTCGACCGGACTCGACTCCGTCACCACGCATTAACACGCATTAACACGCATTAGCACGCATCGACACGCATTGACGATTCACCCGGCGCGCGTCGGGCAGCCTCGTGCGTGCCCGGAACGCGCCGTGCGCTCTCCTGTATCTCTCGTCAACAACGCCCCCGCGCTCAGAACAGCTTCCCCGGATTGAGAATGCCATGCGGGTCCAGCGCCTGCCTGATCGCGGCCATCGCCGCCAACTCCGCCGGCGACCGCGAGATCGGCAGAAATTCGCGCTTGAGCAAACCGATGCCGTGTTCCGCCGACACCGAGCCATGCAACGGCCCGAGCATCTCATAGACGAACGCGTAAACCGCATGATGATCGACACCAGCGATCGAATGGCCGTCCACGGTCACATGCAGGTTCGAATCGCCGATATGCCCGAAGAAATACGACGCGTTGCCCGGCCAGCGTTCGTCGAGCGCCGCGCGGCAACGCTCGACGAACGCGCCAATCTCGCCGATCGGCAGGCTCACGTCGAAGTTGATCGCGTCGAGGCGCACCGGGAACTCCGCGGTGCATTCGCGAATCGCCCACAGCGCGCGCGCGTCGGCCACCGATTGCGCGATCACCGCATCGCGAATCGCGCCCGCATCGAGCGCTTCGGTCAGTGCCGCGGAGAAGCGTTCACCGTCGTCGCTCGCATCGAAGCTCGCGTGTTCGATCAGCGCGTAGAGCGGATGCGCGTCGGCGAACGGAGAACGGGCGCCGGTCAGCTTCACGCCGAAGTTGTAGAAGTCCGGCCACATGATCTCGAACGCGCCGATGTCGTTGCCGAAGCGGGTCGACAAACGGCGCAGCAGATTCACGGCGGCGTCGTACTGGTCGAGTGCGACGAGCGCCGTATGACGCGCCGCGCGCTGTGGATGCAGCCGCAACACCGCGCGCGTCATCACGCCGAGCGTGCCTTCCGAGCCGATGAACCAGTGCTTCAGGTCATAGCCCGTGTTGTTCTTGACCATCTTGCCGAGCGACGTCAGCACGTCGCCGTTGGCGAGCACGACTTCGAGTCCGAGCACCTGATCGCGCGCGGTGCCCGACTGGATCACGCGATTGCCGCCCGCGTTGGTCGCGAGATTGCCGCCGATCTGGCATGAGCCGCGTGCGCCGAGATCGAGTGCGAGTTCGAAGCCGGCGGCGGCGGCGGCTTCCTGCGCGGCCTGCAACGTGGTGCCGGCGCGCACGGTCAGCGTGGCCGATGCGGTGTCGATCTCTTCAATGCCGCTCAAACGTTCGAGCGACAGCGCGATATCCGTGGCGCGCGCAATCGCGCCGCCCGAGAGGCCGGTCATGCCGCCTTGCGGTACCACTGGCTGATGCGCCGCGTGACAGATGGCGAGCGCGCGCGAGACCTCTTCGGTGGTGCGCGGCAATAGCAGCGCAGCGGGACGCGTTGGGTCGTGACGCGTCCAGTCGGTCAGCGCGCGTTCGCCGATCTGTTCGCCGACGCGCACCGAGTCGTCGCCCAATGCTATGCGCAGTGCGTCGAGAGTCTGCGCGAGCGGCGCGGCGCCGTGAGTGTCTTCATGCGTTGTGCCAAGCGTGCTGCCATGAAGCGTGCTGCCATGATCTGTCATGTAGGGGTTCCTTGCGTTCCTTGAACAGCGTGTTTCTTCCGATAGCCCATCGAATCGTTGATGCGCCCGAGGATATAGTCGCCTGCGGCGACCGGCTGATACTTGAGTTCGGCGTCGCTCGCGCCAAGCTCGCGCGGATCGACCGTCGCGCCGTAGGTCGGATCATAGAACGTGGCGATCGAATAGCGCTCGCGCCCCGACGCATTGATCACGCGATGCAGTGTGGAGCGAAAGCGGTCGTTGGTCCAGCGCGCAAGCAGATCGCCGACGTTCACGACGAAGCTGCCTTCAACCGGCGGCGCCTCGACCCATGTGTCGTTGGCGATCTCGCGCACCTGGAGGCCACCCACCTGATCCTGCCATAGCAACGTGATGCAGCCATAGTCGGTATGCGGCGCGACCCCGAACTGATCTTCGTCCGACTGAGGAGGCTGCGGCGGATAGTAGACCATCTGCGTGCGCTGCATCCGTTTCGTATAACGCGGCGCGAAGAAATTTTCGTCGACGCCGAGGCTCACCGCCACCGCGCGCAGCAGATCGGCGCCGCACGCCGCTACCGCTTCATAGTAGCCATACAGTGCGGGACGTAGCTCCGGCATGAAGTCCGGCCAGTTGTTCGGCCCGCGCAGCGCCTGGCCCGCGAGCACGTCGGGATCGTCTTCGGGCAACTCCAGGCCGATGCTGAAGAACTCCTTGTAGTCGGGCCGCTTCGCCTGATACATGGTGGCATCGCCGAGCGCATTGAAGCCGCGATGCCGATGATTGACGGCCGCGCGCCGCTTGATCTCCGGTGAAAACGCGAAGAACCGGCGCGCCGCGGCGGCGGCGGCGTCGATCGACGCTTGCGGCACGCCGTGATTGACGATGTAGAAGAAGCCGATCGTCGTGCACGCTTCATGGATTTGCGCCGCAACGCGCTGCAAGGCCTGCGGGTCGCCCGCGCGCACGCCGGCGAAATCGATGATCGGAATGCGGGTGACGGGCATCGCGTTGCTCCCTGGAGGCCGGTTGAATCGACTGATGAAACACGCGCATGAAGCGCCGCGCCGCAAGCGCGCCAAAGCATTCGCGCGCCCACTGCATTGCCGTTGTATATACCGCCAAAAGCGTACCGGCAAGCTGCATTTCAGCCCTTCATATCAGGGCTTTTCTCTAGCCGAACGTTTATTTATTTTGCGCGAAAAACGCGGTATATACTGCCTCGCATGACGCGCGCCGAATCCCGACGAACGCACCACTTTCGCGCGACACCGCTTTGCCAACCGGAGAATCCCATGAGTATCCTTGCAGGCTGGAAGTGTCGTCTTGTCATGGTCGCGTTGTGCGCGGCAAGCGTCACCGCCCACGCGGAAGACCAGCTCGCCAAAGTGAAGAAAGCCGGCGAACTGGTGGTCGGCACCGAGATGCAGTTCGCGCCGTTCGACTTCCTCGAAAACGGTCAGCAAGCGGGTTTCAACAAGGACCTGTTCGCCGAGGTCGGCAAGGAAATGGGCGTGAAGGTCCGCTTCATCGACCTGCCCTGGCCGAGCGTGCTGCCGGGTCTCGAAGCGGGCAAATTCGACATGGTGGGCGGCCCGTTGACGGTCACGAAGGCGCGCATGGAACGCTACACGTACACGCTGCCGGTCGCGGACGCCACCGACGCGCTGCTCAAACGCGCGAGCGATTCATCGCTCAAGCAATCGGCGGATATCGCGGGCAAGACTGTCGGCGCGGGCAAGGGTTCGGCGCAGCTCGATCAATTGAAGGCCTACGTGGCCACCTTGCCGAAGCCGCCTGAAATCCGCGAATACGTCGACAACAACCAGGCTTACGCCGACCTCGCCGCTGGCCGCATCGCGGCGGTCGCGAACTCGATGACCAACATCGCGTACGTGGCCAAGCAGCGCCCGGAGACGTTCGCCGTCGTGCAGCCGCCGTTCGGCGCGAAGGTGTACTTCGCTTACGCGCTGCGCAAGGACGCGGACAGCAAGCCGCTCGCCGACGCATTCAACGCCGCGCTCGTGAAGATGCACAACGACGGGCGCCTCGCGGCCTTGCAGAAGAAATGGTTCGGCGTCGCGATGGACGCGCCGACCACGATGCCCGTTCCGAACTATTGATCGCCTCACGCGGCGTTTGACGCACACGATGTGCGCCGCGGCGCGTCGCATCGCCCTCCATCGTTCCAGCGAGTGCTCCGCCTATGTTCAGCACGACCGTCTTCGTTCAGGGCTTGCCATTGCTGCTGCACGCGGCGCTCGCCACCATCGGCATTTCGCTGACGGGGCTCGTGATCGGCTTCTTCGTCGGGATCGGCGTGTGCGCGGCGCGGCTCTCGCCGAAGCGCGCGGCGCGCATGGTCGGCGGCGCTTACGTGTTCTTCTTTCGCGGCGTGCCGATGCTCGTGCAGTTGCTGCTCGTGTACTACCTGCTGCCGTTCGCGGGCATCAACGTATCGCCGGTCGTCGCGGCGATCAGCGCGGTGTCGCTATGTTCCGCGTCATATATCGCCGAGATATTGCGCGGCGGTTTTCTCAGCATTCCACCCGGTCATCTCGAAGCCGCACGCATGCTCGGGCTCTCGCCGTTCGACATGCTGCGGCGCATCCTCGTGCCGCAGGCATTCCGTCTCACCCTTCCGTCGCTCGTCAATGAAATGGTGCTGCTGATCAAGGCCTCGTCGTTGATCTCGGTGGTCGGCGTGGCCGAGTTGACGCGCACCGCGCAGAACATCGCCGCCAGCACGTACCGGCCACTGGAAGCGTATCTCGCGGCGGGGCTGATCTACTTTGTGATCTGCGGTGCGCTCGCGCTCGTCGCGCACACCGCCGAATATCGTTTGCAGCACGCCTGATTTCGCGCCTACGCCACCCACGCCATGCAAACGCTCGACCCCACCGTCATCACGCACAACCTGCAGCCGATCGCGGCGGGTCTCGCGACGACGCTCGGCACCTGGGCCGCGGGCGTCGCGATCGGCCTCGTCATCGGGTTTGTGATCGCCGTGCTGCAACTGTTCTGCGGACGCTGGGTGCGCGGCGCCCTGCGCATCTATATCGAACTGTTTCGCGGCACGCCGTTTCTCGTGCAACTGTTTCTGCTGTACTACGGCGGCCCGTCAATCGGCCTCACGCTCGAACCGATGACAGCCGGGGTGTTGGGCCTCGGCTTCTACGGCAGCGCGTATTTTGCCGAAGCATTCCGCTCCGGCTTCCAGTCCGTTCCGCCGGGACATCTCGAAGCGGCGTCGTGTCTCGGCCTCACGCGCTGGCAAGCCGTGTTGCGCATCCAGGTGCCGCAAATGCTGGTGCTGATCGTGCCGGCGCTGACCAATCTGATCATCGTGCTGAGCAAGGAGACCGCGGTGCTGTCCATCGTCACGGTGCCCGAGTTGACCTTCGTGCTGACCGGCATCGGCTCGGCTACCTTTGCTTTCGTCGAAACGCTGCTGGTGCTGTGCGTGTGCTACCTCGCGCTGGTCGAGCTGACCTCGCGCGCGGGCATGTGGGCCGAAACCCGCATCGCACGCTTCATCGCATGAAACCGGAGCCCTTATGAACGCTATCGCCGACATGCCCTCCTCCGCGTCCGCCGCCGGTATTGCCACGGTGCCTGGCGCACCGCTGATCGAAGTGCGCGATCTGCGCAAACGCTTCGGCGACGTCGAGGTGCTGCGCGGCGTCGATCTGCAGATCGCGCGCTCCGAAGTGGTGTGCATCATCGGCCCGTCGGGCTCCGGCAAGAGCACGCTGTTGCGCTGCCTCGCCGCACTCGAAACTTACGATCATGGCGACGTGCGCATCGAAGGCGAGCTGCTCGGCTATAGCGAGCGCAACGGCAAGCGGGTGCGCGCATCGCAGGGCGAAATCAATCGCGTGCGGCGCAACGTCGGCATGGTGTTTCAGCAGTTCAATCTGTGGCCGCACATGAGCGCGCTCGGCAATGTGATGGAGGCCCTGCTGCGCGTGCGTCATCTGTCACGCGACGAAGCGCGCCGCCGCGCCAACGCGATGCTCGACACGGTGGGCCTCGCGCACAAGGGCGACGCGTATCCGGCGAAGCTCTCGGGCGGCCAGCAGCAACGGGTGGCGATAGCGCGAGCGCTCGCGATGGAGCCGCACATCATGCTGTTCGACGAGCCGACCTCGGCGCTCGATCCGGAGCTGGTCGGCGAAGTGCTGCAAGTGATGAAACAGCTCGCGCGCGACGGCATGACGATGGCGGTCGTCACGCACGAAATGGGGTTTGCCGCGCAGGTCGCGGACAAGGTCATGTTCATCGACCAGGGCCGCATCGCCGTGCAAGGCAAACCGCGTGACGTGTTCCACGATGCCGGGCAGCCGCGTCTGCGGCAATTCCTGCAAAACTACTTCGATCGCAACGCGTTCTGGACGCGCGAAGCCGACGACGCGCCGCCGCTATGAACCCGCGCCGCCCTCCACCCGTGCCCACGCCCGCGTCACCCAACCGCTAGCGAGCGCCGCCGATGACCTCCACGGTTCGCAGCAAGGCTCACGACAAACCGCTTGCCGCGGCGGCGCTGAAAACCGCGCGCGCCGCCGACGAGATACCAGCCGCGCGCTACGAACAGGTCAAGCACCACATCCGCCAGATCATCGAATCGGGCGCGCGCCAGGCGGGCGACCGTTTGCCATCGGAACTGGATCTCGTCGCGACGCTCGGCGTGTCGCGTATGACGGTCAATCGCGCGCTGCGCGAACTGGCCGACGCGGGGCTCGTCACGCGTGTCTCGGGCGTCGGCACCTTCGTCGCGCAAAGCAAACCGCAATCCACGCTGCTGATGATCGCGCATATCGGCGACGAGATTCGCTCGCGTGGACACGAATACCGTTGCGATACGGTGCTGTCGCAACGCGAGACGGCGTCGGTGAGCGTGTCGAACGCATTGGGACTCGCGCCTGGCGCCTCGGTGTTTCACGTGACCTGTGTGCATCGGGAGAACGGCCTGCCCGTGCAGTTGGAAGACCGCTATGTGAATCCGGCAATCGCGCCGGACTTTTTACAACAGGATTTCTCGGCGCTGAGGCCGTCGGAGTATCTGCTCGAAATCGTGCCCGCGCACGACGTCGAGCATGTCGTCGACGCGGCGCTGCCGACGCGCGCCGAAGCCGATCTGCTGGAAATTCGCGTGGAAGAGCCCTGCCTCACGCTGATGCGCCGCACGTGGACAAGCGGCGTGGCGGTGACGTTCGCGCGCTTCGTGCATCCGGGCTCGCGTTATCGGCTGGGTTGCCGCTTTTCGCCGGACATGTCGCAGCGCCAGGGCTGACGCCCCTCACGCTGTCGCCCCGATGCCTTTATGAAACCGCGCTAGACGTTGCCCGCCAGATGAAAGC
Source organism: Paraburkholderia fynbosensis (assembly GCF_902859935.1). Taxonomy (GTDB): domain Bacteria; phylum Pseudomonadota; class Gammaproteobacteria; order Burkholderiales; family Burkholderiaceae; genus Paraburkholderia; species Paraburkholderia fynbosensis. Next base: position 38,246 of record NZ_CADIKI010000014.1, on the reverse strand, counting down.
GCGACGCCGGATGCCATAAGCGCACCGACGTCGCCACGTCGTCGCCGACCCACGTGCGACGCCAGAGCTGCAAGCACGGCTCGCCGATATCCATCGCCAGATGCCGGCGCACATGGGCGTCGGGCTTCTGCGCGTAGATGCGAAACTCCGCGCGCTGGATCGGCGCGAGCCGGACCATGTAATGATTCGGCGTTTCGACCGTGAAGTCCTGCTGCAAATACTCGGGGAATACTTGCGGATTGACGTAGCGGTCCTCGTACTGGATCGGCTCGCCTTCCTCGCTGTGCACGATGCACGAGTGAAACGCCGGGCCGCTCGCGAGTCCGAGCGCTTCGAGCGCCTGAGGATCGTCGCTTGGTTCGAGCGTGAGCACGCGCGCCGCGTGACGATGGCCGCGCGCGGCGATTTCGTCGGCGATATTGCGGATTTCCAGCACCGTCGATTCATAACGCTGCGGCGCGACGAACGTGCCGGAGCCTTGCACGCGCGTGAGCACGCGCTCGGCGGTCAGTTCGCGCAGCGCGCGCGACACCGTCATGCGTGCGACGCCGAACTCCTTGACCAGCTCCATTTCCGATGGGATCAGTCCGTTTGGCTTCCAGTCGCCTTCGCTGATGCGTTTGATCACATAGCGCTTGATCTGCTCATAGGCTGGCATCGCCCTGACCGGCATCTCGCGGTGGCGCTCGCCGTGGTTCTGCGTCTGGGCGCCCGGCGCGGCGGGTGCGTTCGGTGCGGTTTGCGCGTTTGTCGTTGTGTTCACTCCGACCTCGTGGGTAGTACGCGGTGGTACAGGGTTGTGCACCGAAGCCGGTTCGCCGGCGGGTCAGCCCGCTCACCGGCATTGTTGTCCATCATGCCATGTGGGCGGCGGCGTGCCCGTCATTGACCGCGGCGCTCGCGGCTGCACGGACCTTGCCCGCAGCCGCCAGATTCGTCACCGGCACGCGCGCGAACTGCTGCGCACCGTCGACGGAAATGGCCGGCCGGGGTCCAATGCTACCGGGGTTCGGCAACGGCGGCGGCGCCTCGTCGGCGATCATCCGGAACGCGACGCTCATGTCGTCGGCGAGCGGGCGGTCGTCGCGATAGGTCGGCACGACGCACCGCACGCGTTGCCGCAGCGCTTCGGTATGCGGCGCGCGCGGCGCCTCGATACTTTGCAGATCGTAGGCTTGCGCCGCCGCCAGCAATTCGATCGCGACGATGCGCCCGGCGTTGTCGATGATTTCCAGTGCCTTGAGCGCGGCAGGCGTGGCGTGGCACAGGTGATCCTCCTGCAGCCCGGACGTGATGCCGCCGTCGAGGCTCGCGGGCATCGCGAGGCGCCGGTTTTGCGCCACGAGCGAGGCCGCCGTGTACTGCGCGATCATGAAGCCCGAACAGGTGCCGCCCGGCTGCGCGAGAAACGCCGGCAAGCCGCTGACGAGCGGATTGACGAGACGGTCGAGGCGCCGCTCGGCCATCGCGGCGACCTGGGCGATCGCGGTGGCGAGGCTGTCCATGGCCAGCGCGATCGACGCGCCCACCGCATGCGCCTGCGAATAGACACGCGGCGCGTCCGGTGTGCCGGCGACGATCGGGTTGTCGGTGATCGATGCGAGTTCGCGATTGACCACGTCGGCGGTTGCGGCCAGCACGTCGCGCGCGGCGCCGTGCACGTGTGGGATGGTCCGCATGCTCAGCGGGTCTTGCGTACGTTGACCGGCCACCGTCGCGAGAATGCCGCTGTCGGCGAGCGTGATGCGCATCCGCTCGCCGACCAGATTGAGGCCGGCGGAAATGCGCAGCGCGAGCGAATCTTCGTCGAAGGCCGCGAGCTGCCCGCGCAGATTCTCGAAGCTCATCGCAGCGACCATGTCGGTCCAGTCGAGCAGACGTGCGGCGCGCGCCATCGCCAGCGCCGCGAGGCCGGTGACGCACGGCGTGCCGTTGATCAGGCTCAGCCCTTCCTTCGCTTCGAGCACGAGCGGCTCGAGCCCGAGCATTTGCAAAGCGTCGCGCCCCTTGAGCCGCTCGCCGCGATAACGCACATGTCCCTCACCGATACAGACCAGTGCGATATGCGCCATGTGACTCAGATAGCCGACCGAGCCGAAGGCGGGCACCTCGGGCAAGCAATCGGCGTTGAGCAGGGCCACCAGTTGCTCCGCGACTTCGAGGCGAATCCCCGAATGTCCGTGCGCGAAGTTGTTGACGGCCGCGGCCATGATCGCGCGCGTCTCGGCGGACCCGAGCGGCGCGCCGACGCCGACCGCGTGGCTCATCAGAATGTTGCGCGAGAGCGTGCGCTGCTCGGCCGGCGACACGATCACGTCGCACAGCGCGCCCACGCCGGTATTCACGCCATACGCGCGAATCCCGCGCGCGACGATCTGCTCGACGAGCACACGCGCCGCCATCATGCGCGCGCGGGCATCGCCGCAAAGCTCGAGCGGCTCGCCGGCGGCGACTGCCGCCACCTGAGACCAGTCGAGAGGACGTTCGGAACGGATCACGGCCATGATAGTGCTCTGCTCGGTCAATTACCTGGTGATACTGATCAGTGGGTGCTGCGGTCCTGATGACTCGACACGAATTGCCGGAAGCGCTCGGACTTGCATTCAACGAACACTTCGTCCGGCGTGCCGTCCGCTTCCACTTGCCCCTGGTGCAGGAACATCACGCGGTTCGACACATGACGCGCGAAACCCATCTCGTGCGTAACGACCAGCATCGTGCGGCCCTCTTCGGCGAGCGAGCGCATCACGCGCAGCACTTCGCCCACCAGTTCGGGGTCGAGCGCCGAAGTGGGTTCGTCGAACAACATCACCTTCGGATGCATCGCGAGCGCGCGTGCAATTGCCACGCGCTGCTGCTGACCACCCGACAGATGCGCAGGATAGTGGCCGCGCTTTTCCGCGAGACCGACTTTCGCGAGCAAGGCCTCGGCCTCTTCGACGGACTCGGCGCGGCTGCGCTTTTGCACACGCATCGGCCCTTCGATCAGATTCTCCAGCACCGTCATGTGCGACCAGAGATTGAAATTCTGGAACACCATGCCGAGTTGCGAGCGCACACGATCCACCTGGCGGCGGTCGCTCGGTTGCAGCTTGCCGTCGCCGCGGCGTTTCATCTTCAGTTCTTCGCCGGCGAGCGCGACCGAACCGTCGTCGGGCGTTTCGAGCAGGTTCAGGCAGCGCAGGAACGTGCTCTTGCCCGAGCCGCTCGCGCCGAGAATCGAGATCACGTCGCCCTGATGCGCATCGAGCGAAATGCCTTTGAGCACGTGATGATCGCCAAACGATTTATGAATGTTCTTGACCGACAGTGCGACGGGTGCCATAGCGTTCATGGAATTCTCCAGGTTCAATCCAGATTCAGCCAGACGGGCCGGTCATTCAGGACGTGGCGCGGCGCGTCTCAGTGGTGCCCGAGACCGGACGGCTTGGTGTGCGCTGCGCGGGCGCCGCGCGCAAATGGCGCGACAGACGCGTTTCGAGCAGCCCGAGCGCACGCACGATCACGAAGTTCAGAAACAGATAGATCAGCGCCGCGCAGATGAACACTTCAGTCGTGCGATAGCTCTGCTGGATGATCTGTTGCGCGACGCCGGTCACCTCCCACACTGTGACGAGGCTCGCGAGCGCGGTCGACTTGACGAGCAGCACGGCTTCGGTCGAATACGCGGGCAGACACTGGCGCAACGCAATCGGACCGATCACACGGCGCAGCAGCGCGAAGCCCGACAGGCCGATCGCATGGCCCGCCTCGATCTGCCCGACCGGAACGGCCATCAGGCCGCCGCGAATGATCTCGGCGGTGTATCCCGCCGTACACAGCGCGAGCGATAAAACCGCGCACAGGTATGGCTCGCGCAATACCGGCCACAGGAAGCTTTCCCGAATCACGCCGAACTGGCCCATGCCGTAGTAGACGAGGAACATCTGGATCAATAGCGGCGAGCCGCGAAACACGAGGATATAAGCGCGTGCGAATCGGTTCGGCAACCAGTGCGGCGAGACGCGCATCGTCACGATCACGAGCGACAGCAGGCCGCCGAGTATCAGCGAGCAGAAGAACAGCCCGAGCGTGGTCGGCACCGCGGCGATCAGTTGCTTGAGCGTGTCGAGCAGAAAGTCGAAATCGAAATGCATGCTGGCCGCTCCCGTCAGTTGCGCGCGAAGTTGCGCTTGAAGGACCGGCCCACACGCGCCTCGGCGTGGTTGAAGACCCGGTTCGAGATGCTGGTCATCAGCAGATACAGCGCGCCGCCCACCATGAAGAACGTGAAGTACTGATGCGTGGAGCCGGCCGCCACCTGACTCGTGCGCAGCAGCTCCGCGAGCCCCGTCACAGAGATCAGCGCCGAATCCTTCAGGCTCAGCTGCCAGACGTTGCCGATGCCCGGCAGCGCAAAGCGCAGGACCTGCGGAATCAGAATGCGGCGCGCCATCGTCAGCGTCGGCATGCCGATCGAGCGCGCGGCTTCGAGTTCGCCGCGCGACACGGCCAGCACCGCCGCGCGATACACCTCGGCCTGATACGCGCCCGAAATCATGCCGACCGCCAGTGCGCCGACCACGAACGGCGGCACGCCGACGAAACCTTCCGCGCCGAACCACTGACCGACGGTGGTCACGAGCGTCGAGCCGCCGAAATAGAACAGATAGATCACGAGCAGTTCGGGCACGCCGCGAAACACCGTCGTGTAGATATCGCCGATCACGCGCAGCGTGCGAAAGCGCGACAGCTTGGCCGCCGCCACCAGCGCGCCGAGCACGGCGCCTACCGCGAGCGCGGCCAGCGTGAGCGCGACCGTCATCAACGCCGCGAGCAGCAGCACACCGCCCCAGCCTTGCGGCCCGAAGCCGAGCATTTCTATCAGTGCCATTCCCTACTCCTCGTCCATGACCGCGGATCGAACCAGCCGGCGTGCACACGCTCGTTGCGCGCCCCGCTTCTACCGAGCGCTCAACGCATCAAGGCGTGACGTCGGTCTTGAACCACTTATCGGAAAGCTTCCTGACGGTACCGTCGGCGAGCGCTGCACCGATCGCGGTGTCGAACTTCGCCCTCAGATCGGCGTCCTGCTTGCGGAATGCGAGCCCTTCGCCCGGCCCCCAGATCGGGCCGCCGATCTTCGGTCCGGCCATCGTGATCGACGCCGTTTCCTTCTTGTCGATGTTGGCGGCGTAGTAGGTCACATCGTCGAACGAAGCGTCGATGCGGCCGTTGGCCAGATCCAGATCGCGTTCAGGCGAGGTCTTGTAGACGCGAATGCTGGCGACGTCCTTGAAACCGTCGTTGATGAATTTGGTGTAGACCGTGCCGGACTGGATGCCGATGGTCTTGCCCTTCAACTGCTTGCGCAGCGCGTCGATGGCCGGCTGGTCGGCCTTCGGGTCGCCCGAGAGCTTGACGATGGCGGCGCCGGGCGCAGCCTTCGGCAAGATCTTCGCGTCGGCCACGGCGAACGTGGCAGGCGTCGCGGCGTAGGGCCGCGAGAACGCGATGATTTTTTCACGCTCCGGCGTGATCGAGATCGCATCCATCAGGACGTCGAACTTTCCGGCTTGCAGACCGGGAATCATGCCGTCCCAGTCCTGCGCGACGAGGTTGCATTGCAGCTTGGCGCGCTCGCACAGATTAGCGACCAGTTCGGGTTCGAAGCCGCCCAGCTTGCCGCCCGGCAAGGTCAGATTCCAGGGCGCGTAGCCGCCTTCCAGCGCGATCGTCACCGTCTTCCACTCTTTGGCCTGCACCGGGGCCGCGAAAATCGCCACGGCGCCGAGAACGGCGCCCATCAATGCGTTTGCTGCCGTTCTGCGCTTCACTTTCACGTCGAAACTCCTTTGATTGAGGAAACCGTCGAGCTGGGTGTCTTAGCTTTTTACTTGCGTTGATTTGTATAGACAAGCTTGCACGAGTCAAAAAGTGCCTGCAAGTGGATTAAATGGAAATTGCCGCAATCATCGGGCAAACCCCTACTCCACGCCGTGCGATAAGGCTTTACAGGGAATTGTTAGTGGCGGGACGTCACATGATGAAGCTGCCGCTTGCAAGACGCGCAAATCACTTTGTCTAGACAGGTTCGCGCGCGAAGATGAATTCGCACTACCAGATTAACGGCACAAAGCGATAACGCACGCGCGCCATGTACTCGCTGTAACCCTCGAGTTGCTCCGCGAGGACGCGCTCCTCGCGCACCGCGCGCCAACCAATGCCAAACACCATCACGGGCACGAACGCGAGTCCCCACCATGACCCGAGCAGCAACGGTGTACCGACGAGCAGCAGCAGCGCGGCGCAATACATCGGATGGCGGATGTGCGCGTAGGGGCCGGTGTCGATCACCTTATGGCCGCGGCTTGCCTGGATCTTGACGACCGGCGCGGCATAGCTGTTGGCCTCGAACACGAAGCGGCACATGAAGAGGCTAAGGAACACGCAGAGCGAACCGAGACTAACCAGCCAGACAGGCAGCGGTGCGGACCATTGGAAGCGCATCGCGTCGAATCCCATCGCGATGAGCCAGGCGCACCACACCAGCGCGACGCCGATCATAAAGAAACGGTCCCAGCGGCTTTGCTGTGCCTGCACGAACGGTGCGAGACGTTCAGCGAGAAGGCCCGGATCATGGCGCGCGAGCCACAGGCCGATCCACAGACTCAATGCGCCCAGTTCGATCAGATACCACCAGGCGGCCGGCCACGCGAAGCTGCCCGCCGCGCCGAACAGCAGCGCGCCCATCGCCGCCAGCCAGACCACCGTTTGCAGGACGAGGCGCTTGATCATGACGGCGGCCGTTGCACGTTTAACGCTACACGTTACGCGCTTTGCGCCGGCGTGCGCACGCGTTCGAACACCTCGGCGATGTCGATGTCGCCGGTGTCCAGACCGAAGCGCTCATGCAGGCATACGGCAAGTTCGTCGGCGCTGACGAGTTGCCGCTCGCTAATCATCTGCCCGCTACCAGCGCGCTCGTTCAGCTGATCGTTGAACAGCGTGAGACGAGCTTCCGGCAACACGCGGCACACGATCAGGTTGCTCGCGAAAATCGAATCGGGCGACGTCGACGTGTACCAGTTCGAGGTTTCGTAATCGATCCACTCCACCGGCTGCAAGTCGAAGCGATAGACGCGCGCCCAGCTTTCGTCGTGAGCTTGCACTTCGAGATACAGCGCGTCGCGCGATGCGTCGGCGAGCCGGAACGTGCCGAGCGGCGTCTGCTGCGTGAGACCCGTGCTTAGCCGCAGCGGCGCGCTCAGCGTGACGCTGCCGAAGCCGACGTCGGCGATCCACGCGTCGGTTCCAATGTCGATGCGCAGCACCATGTGCGTGCGAGGTGGCACCGCGTCAGACTCGCGCCCCCACAATACGCGCCCGAGCAGCGGCGTGACCTTGAAACCCAGTTGCATCAGCACGTTGGCGAACAGCGCGTTCTGTTCGAAGCAATAACCGCCACGCCGTGCGGTGACGAGTTTGCTCTCGACCGATTCGAGATCCAGCTTCACCGGCCGCCGCGTGAGCGGGTTCAGATTCTCGAACGGGATCGCTGCGGGATGCAGTCTGTGAATCGTCTGAAGGACTTCCAGCGTGGCCGCGCGCGGGCCTTCGTAGCCGATGCGGGCGAAGTAGTGTTGCAGATTGACGGCGTATGACATCGGCATGGCCCGGTAGGTTTTGGAGCTGGACGCTGACGGACCTGCACATGTGTGCCCGGTACGCGATCCGGCGGTTTCGGGACAAGATCATAGCCGCATTTGCCGCGCTTGCTTGCCGCTTGCCCGATGCGCCGCCTCGCCGCTTTCCGTCACCGCGTCGGCCGCCGTCCTACTGCATGAGCGGCGCCCGACGCGCGTACCGCCCGCTACTGGATACCTTTCAATGCCGACGTCGCGATCGACGGCACGGTAATGCCGTGGCTCGACGCGAACTGCACCGCCGAATTCAGCGTGGACATCAGCGACTGCAATTGGCCCGGCGCCGATTGTGCGATGTACGACGCACTCTGCGCCGTCTGCGGATTCAGCCCCGACTGCAACAGCGAAGACGGGCTCATCTGACCGATGCTGCCGAGTCCCGACTGCAGGCTCGAATACTGGCTCACGCCCTTGCCGAGCGATGACAGGCCGTCCGTGAACGCCTGCTTGTCGACCGGCGCCGCCGACGCGCTGCCGCTCGCATGACTCGCGAACGCATCCGTCAGCTTCTGCGAGAGCGACTGTTGCGTGCTGCCCACCTGCGTCAATTGACTGACCGACGGCGTTCCGCCGCTGAGCAGACCCGCGGCCTGCTGCGCCTGCCCTGCGGCGCTGCTCATGCCCATCGCCGAGGCGAGGCTCGACTGGCCGCTCAGCACCTGCTGGTTCGCGCCCACATAGGTTTGCAGCAACTGTGACATGCCGCCTTCGGCAGCCGGCGCGGCGCCCGCCGAACTATTGCCGCCGCCAAGGCCGAACTGCTTCAGATTCAGTTGCGCGCTTGCAACGCCGCTCCCAAGCAAACTGCCGCCGACCAGCATCGACATCAAAAGAATGCGGGTTTTCATCTACTTCTCCTTACTATGTTGGGCTTCGGGTTGATCGTGCGCTTCGACACGTCACTCGCGAGTACGTTCGATCGTCCACACCCATACGATTCAATTACGTTTTCATTCGGTTCAAATTACCTACAAATATCAACCAGCCACAGTAGGTAACGTACAAAATTACATGTCAGTGATATTGATGAGAATCGTTCCCGTTAAATTGACGCCTGCAATACCCGTGAGCCCGATTCGCGTGATCTGCTGCACGGCGTCGCGGGCTGTTACGGCGAATCGCGGGCTGGCGACATCGCTGGTCCGTGATGAATCAATCAGTCGAACAACGCCAATAAGGATTTCGATGAAGTTCGCCAACCTCAACGGCCGCGTCGCTCAGGCACGTCCAGTTCGCGACAGCGCTGCGCGCGCCAGCGCAACTTATCGTACCCGCTTGCCTTCCATGCGGCGCGTGGCCCTCTGCACCGCATTCGCCTGGGCATCGATGACGACCGCCGCCGCGATGGCCGAGGCCAATCCCGATGCCGCACCGGAAGCCCCCGAAGCCGATCTGAAGATCAAGGCCACCGAGACGAGCCAGTGGACCGGCTTCTGGAACCGCGATCAGATGCTCGGCGACATCGGCGGCCTGCGCCCCTGGCTCGGCAAGTACGGCGTGACATTCACGCTCACCGAGACCAGCGAAGTGCTCGCCAATCTGCGCGGCGGCCTCGCGCGCGGCGCGGACTACGACGGTCTGACGACCGCCACCGTGCAGATGGATACGCAAAAAGCGTTCGGCCTGCCCGGCGGCCTGTTCAACGTCAGCGCGTTGCAGATTCACGGCGCCAACCTGAGCGCCAACAAGCTCGGCACACTGAATACGGCAAGCGGCATCGAAGCCGAGGACACTACCCGCCTGTGGGAGTTGTGGTATCAGCAGTCGTTTCTGAACAAGCGGGTCGACGTGAAAATCGGTCAGCAAAGTATCGACCAGGAATTCATCACCAGCCAGTACTCGGCGCTGTTCCTGAACACGATGTTCGGCTGGCCCGCCCTGCCCTCGTACAACATGCCGTCCGGCGGTCCGGCGTATCCGCTGGCGGGCCTCGGCGTGCGCGTGCGCGGCCAGATCACGCCTTCGTTGACGGCGTTGGCCGGGGTATTCTCCGGCGACCCGCTCGGCAACAACCCGGACAACCTGAGCGGCACAAACTTCAATCTGCACAACGGCACGTTGTGGATCGGCGAGTTGCAATACGCGATCAACCAGCCGGCCGACGGCGAAGTGGTCGGCACCGGCAGCAAGGCATTGCCGGGCACCTACAAAATCGGCGTCTGGTACAACAACAACAGCTTCGCGGACCAGCGCTACGACAACAACGGCTTGTCGCTGGCGAATCCCGCATCGACCGGCGTGCCCGCGAATCATCGCGGCAACTACAGCATCTACGCCGTAGCCGACCAGATGGTTTGGCGTCCTGATCCTGACAAGCCGCGCAGTCTCGGTGTGTTCGCGCGCGTGATGGGCGGCCCCGGCGACCGCAACCTGGTGAGCATCGCGGCCAACCTCGGGGTCGTGTTGAAAGCACCGTTCGCCGGCCGCGACGACGATAGCGTCGGCCTCGCGCTCACCTACATCAAGGTGAGCAATCACGTGCACGGAATCGATGAGGACTTCCGGGCCTTCACCAACGGGCCCTACGGCGTGCGCACCAGCGAAACCACGCTCGAGGCGACCTATCAGTATCAGGTCAATCCGTGGTGGCAACTGCAAGCCGACGCCCAATACACGTTCAATGCCGGCGCCGGCCAGAATCCGAACGACCCGACGCAGCCGCTGCGCAACACGTTCGTCATCGGCGTGCGGACCAACATCAATTTCTGATGCGGTTCGCGCCCACCCCGTACGCTATCGATAAACCAGAACCCATGCTTTCGATCACGACCGACACGACTGCTTTGTGCGCAGGCACGGAGGTTCAATCGTGACTCGTCCCACGCGCACGTTGCCGCCGCGCGGGCCCTGATCGCCGCCACTGTCAGCGCGGCCGCCTTCACGACGGCCCCGTTGCGTATGCCGAGCCGCAAGGTTTCCTTGCAACCATCAAGCACCACGCGACGCCGATCAACACCGTGCCCGACAACCGTGACCAAAACCCGTGCGCGGTAGTGGTCGCGCCGGTCACGGCGGGCACCGTCAAGCAAGGCGACGTGCTGGTCGGCAACTTCGACGACTCGACCGATCTGCAAGGCACCGGCAGCACGATCATCAACTGTCGTCCGGACACCAAACAGATGTCGATGTTCGCCGCGGTGCCGCGCGATCTGAAGAAATGCCCCGGCTCGCGGTGGATGGGAAGGTGACCGCTTGTCTGCGGGTCAGGGCCTGGTCTGATTGCAGATCGCCCCCGTCGCACAGTTCACCTACACACCCGCCCCACGCGCCGGCGCCCGCAACGACAGATCCTGCACCATCTGCGCAGCCAGATAATCGCAGGTCGGCCGGTCCGATTTGGCGCTGCGCGCCACCACGATTTCCAATGGCGCGATCTTCGGCAAGCCTTGCGCTTCGCCAAGAATCGCGAGCCGCGCCGGCACGCTGCAACGCGTGAGTGCGATCACCGACAAGCCCGCATCCACGGTCGCCACCAGACCCATCAGGCTCGCGCTGCTGAACGCCGCCCGATAGCGGATCCGCGCGCCGTCCAGTGCGGCCAGCGTGTGCTGGCGCGCGACACAACCGGGCTCGTAGAGTCCCACCGGCAACGGCGACGCCGCCAGCACCGGCGTGTCCACCGATGCCCCCACCCACACCATCGGCTCGCTGCGCACGAATTCGCCGCGCAACTTGCGGTCGCGCGTGACGAACGCGAGATCGATCTTGTTATCGGCCAGCATCGGCGCGAGCGACGTGCTTTGCGCGCAGACGATCTCGATCTCCACATGCGGATACAGGTTCGAGAAACGCCGCAACACCGGCGACAGCAGCGACGACACGTAATCGTCCGGCGCGCCGAGCACCACGCGCCCCGTCACCTCGGGCCGCACGATCGCCGACCAGGCCTCCTCGTGCAGCGCGAGCACGCGCCGTGCGTATTCGAGCAGCGTATTGCCGGGCCGCGTGAGCGACAGATTGCGCGTATTGCGCGCGAACAGCGTGGTGCCGAGCATGGTTTCGAGCCGCTTGATCTGCATGCTGACGGCCGCCTGGGAGCGATGCACGGTGGTCGCCGCCTTCGTGAAGCTGCCCGTCTCCACCACCGCGACGAAACTACGCAACAGGTCGACGTCGAATTCGGGGTGCATGATTTATCAATCCGGCTGATGGAATTACTCAATTTAATTCGTTTGTCGGTGCCACGCAAGCCGCGCAATACTCGGGATATCACGTCTCGGAGCCGCTTCGCATGTCCCTCACCCAACGTCAACAAGGCGCGATCACCCTCGCGGGCGGCGGGCTGCTGATGGGCACGCTAGGCGTCTTCGTCGAGGAGGCGCGGCTCGGCGCGCTGACGCTCGTGTTCTTTCGCTGCCTGTTCGGCTTTATGTCGCTTGCCGCGTATTGCGCGTGGAAGGGCTTTTTCACGCGATCCCATTTCACGCGCCGCACCGTCGCGCTCGCGTTGCTCTCGGGCGTGCTGATGGTCACACAGTGGGTCGGCTTCTTCGACGCGATCCATCGCACCAGCATTGCCGTGGCGACGGTCGTGTTTCACGTGCAGCCGTTCTGGGTCGTGCTGATCGGCGCGGCGCTGTTCAACGAGCGGCTCGGCATGGATCGGCTCGGCTGGATCGCGACCGCCTTCGTCGGGCTCGTGCTCGCCTCGGGCGTCGCGGCCACGGAGAATCTGCAGGGCCATTCGGGTTATCTGATCGGGATCGGCGAGGCGCTGGTCGGGTCGCTGCTGTATGCGAGCGTCACGCTGATTGCCAAAGGGCTCGGCAATCTGCGCCCGCATCTGCTGACGCTCGCGCAATGCGCGGTCGGCGTGGTATGTCTGCCGTTCATCGCGCCGCTCACTGCGGTGCATATCGGCCCGATGCAGTGGTTCTGGCTGGTCGGCATGGGGGTGCTGCATACGGGCTTGGCCTATGTGCTGATCTACGGCGCACTGCCCAGGCTAAGCACGCCGGTGATCGCGGTGCTGCTGTTCGTCTACCCGCTCACCGCGATCGTGGTGGATGCGGTGGTGTACGGCCGGGCGCTGTCGCTGCCGCAACTCGCAGGCATGGCGCTGATCGTGGTGGCGAGCCTCGGCGTCAATTTGGGCTGGCCGCTGCTGTCGCTGCTGCGGCCTCGCGGACAGGCGCGGCGGCACGCGGATTGAGATCCCGTCTCACTGCGGAAAAAAAGTGGCGCCAGACCTCGTGGCTTCATCCGGATAACGAACCGATTCCAAAAAAAAGAGAGAGGGATTCAGACAACTCCTTGCTGAATCCACTCACGTAGGCTGGCCTGCATAATCGCGCTGAAGGCCTATTGACGCCACCCGGCCAACCTCACTGCGGCAACACCTCCCCCTTCGTCTCCGGCGCGAACGGAATCACGAAGAGACCAATCACAAACGCGAGCGCCGTCAACGCGACCGGCACGCCGAGCGTATGCATGTGCAGCACCGCGGCACCGAGCAGAAAGTTGACCCCTGCGCCGACAAACCGCCCGAACGACGTACAGAACGCGAACGCCGTGGCCCGCACGCGGGTTTCGAACTGCTCCGGCAGCCACAAACTGAACAACGCGAAATTGCCGCCGAAAAAGCCCAGCACGCAAAGCCACGCGATGAACGGCGCGAGCCCGTTCGGCAGATAGAACGCCCAGCCGAAACTGCCGACGATCGACACCGCCATGCCGGCGAAGTAAATCGCCAGTGTCTTCTTGCGGCCGATGCGCTCGGCGAGCGGCGGCAGCGCGAGACAGCCGATGATCGTCGCGATGGACAAAAGCCCCGTCGCCACTGACGCCATCCTGATCGAATCGGCCTTCGCCATGCCGGCGCGGGTCGCCAGCTGAATCACCGCGGACGGCTCGTACACCGCACCCGCCCACAAGCCGATGATCGCAATCGTCAACAGGATGCACGCCACCCAGGTCCGGCGCCGATAGGCCGGCCCGAGGATTTCGCGCAGCGGTTTGCTCTGCACGGCGTTGGCTTCCGCCTTCTGCCACTTCTCCGGCTCTTTGACGCGCAGCAGAATCAGAATCGCGACCACGACCGGCACCGCGCCGGTGAGGAACATCGCGCGCCAGCCGAAGTGCACGCCGATCGTGAAGTTGAGCGCCGCCGCGAGAAAGAAGCCGGCGTAGTAGCCCGTTTGCAGATAACCCGCGCCCATCTTGCGGCGATCCTCCGGCCACGCTTCGGCCACATAGGTGCCCGCCAGCGCCCACTCGCCGCCAATGCCGACGCCCGCAATGAAGCGATAAATGCCGAGTTCCCACACGTTCGAAGACGTCGCGGCGAGCCCGGTGAAAATCGCGAACGTGAAGATGGTGCCGGCCAGCACCTTGGTGCGCCCAAAGCGATCGGCGAGCGGCCCCCAGATGAACGACAGCCCCCACCCCACCAGGAACAGCGCAAACAGGATCGAGCCGGCGAGACCCACATTTGCCGGCGTGGCCGCAAAGCCGGAGCGCGGCAACAGCTCGGTCAAGGCCGGCGTCAACACAAGCGCGTAGATGAACGAGTCCATCCCGTCGAGCGTCCAGCCGGCCCATGCTCCCCAGAAACCTACGATCTGCGAACGATTGAGCGGCGTGCGGCGCCGCGCGACCGGTGTACTGTCGGTCAGTGAATTCATCATGCTCCTCCGGCCCTGCGATGGGCGTACGTAATCGGAACTACAGGGAACGACGACATGGAATGGCGCGCGCAGGCGGATTGATACGGCCACCCTCGTATGACGGAGGCGTGGCCCGCGGGGCCGGCCGGCAAAGAACTTTCCGGGTTTGTCCGCGTGTAAAGCGCGTCTTTTTATATATAATATTTGATACTATGAGTGAAGCAACAGATGGTTTTCCCCTGGACGCCCCGGCACGCGGTCCGCTTTTGCCCGCGGCGGCGCCGCGCGAGAGCACTTCGCGTGTGATCGCGGAGGCCCTGCGCGCGGCAATCGTCGACGGCACGCTGGCGCCCGGCGCGCCGCTGCGCCAGGACGCGATCGCGCGGCACTTCTCGGTCAGCGCGATTCCGGTGCGCGAGGCGCTGCGGCAGATCGAGAGCGAAGGCTGGGTGAGAGCCGCGGTGCATAAAGGCGTGACAGTCGCGCCGTTGTCGGCGGATGAGGCACGCGAGATCTACGAGATCCGCTCCGCCCTGGAGAGCCTCGCCATCGGCCTTGCAATTCCGAACCACAGCGCCGCGACGCTGCGCGAAGCCGCAAACCTGTGCCGCGCCGCCGAAGGCGAGCCCGACCCGTCGCTGTACGTCGCGCGCAATGCCGCGTTTCACATGAGCCTGTATGCGCCCGCCGGGCGTCCGCAACTCGCGGACATGATCGGCATGCTGCATCGGCGCGGCGAACGGTATCTGCGTCTGAAGTTCGGCTTGCCTGCGTACAAGGGCGAGTCCGACAATGAGCACACGGCGCTGCTCGACGCCGTGCAGCGCCGCGACATCGCAATGGCCCAGTCGCTCGTCGTCGCGCATCTGCTCGGCACCGGCGAGCTGCTCCATCGTTTTCTGACCGAACGCGCGCAGGCGGAAGCCGCGCTTGCGAATCAACCGAAGCCGCGCGGCAGACGCCCGCGCACCACCACCGGGAGTTGACCGAGCCGATGAACCGCCCCGCCGAAGCCACTGCGTCACTACCCTCCGCCCGTTCATGGACCACGCGCCGCGACGAGAAGAGCCGTCGCCTCGCGGCCATCGCTCCGTGGCTCGAAGACGGCGTCCTGCCGACCCACCGCATCGTCGATGCGCTCGAAACGCTGATCCAGCCCGGCGACCGCGTCGCGCTCGAAGGCGACAACCAGAAGCAGGCCGACTTTCTGTCCCGCTCGTTCGCCAAGGTCGATCCGCAGAAGCTGCATGACGTGCATCTGCTGATTTCGAGCATCAGTCGTCCTGAGCATCTGACGCTGTTCGAGCGCGGCATCGCGCACAAGGTCGACTTTTCGTTTGCCGGGCCGCAGAGCTTGCGGGTCGCGCAACTGCTCGAAGACGGCCAGTTGGAAATTGGCGCGATCTATACGTACGTCGAACTGTACGCGCGCATGTTCGTCGATCTGACGCCGCACGTCGCGCTGCTGTGCGCGGAAAAGGCCGACCGCCACGGCAATCTGTACACGGGCCCGAATACCGAGGACACGCCCACCATCGCCGAGGCCGCCGCGTTCCGTCACGGCATCGTGATCGTGCAGGTCAACGAGATCGTCGACGAATTGCCGCGCGTCGACATTCCGGGCTCATGGGTCGACGTGATCGTGCAGGCGGACCGGCCATTCGCCGTCGAGCCGCTCTTCACGCGCGATCCGCGCCACATCGGCGACCTGCAGGTGCTCACCGCGATGATGGTGATTCGCGGCATCTACGAGCCGTATGGTGTGACCTCGCTCAATCACGGCATCGGCTTCGATACCGCGGCGATCGAATTGCTGCTGCCTACTTACGGCGAATCGCTCGGGCTAAAGGGCAAGATCTGCCGCAACTGGACGCTCAACCCGCATCCCACGCTGATTCCCGCGATCGAATCGGGCTGGGTCGACAGCATTCATTGCTTCGGCAGCGAGGTCGGCATGGAGGCCTATATCGAGGCGCGTCCCGACGTGTTCTTCACCGGCAACGACGGCAGCCTGCGCTCGAATCGCGTACTGTGCCAACTGGCCGGGCAGTACGGAGTCGATCTGTTCATCGGCTCGACTTTGCAGATCGACGCCGACGCGAATTCGTCGACCGTCACGCGTGGACGCCTCGCCGGCTTCGGCGGTGCGCCGAACATGGGCCACGATCCACGCGGCCGGCGTCATTCGAGCGAAGCATGGCTCAAGCTGCTGAAGGACCAAGGCCCGGTGTCGCGCGGCCAGAAGCTGGTCGTGCAACTGGCCGAGACGTACAAGAAAGGCGGCGAACCGACTTTCGTCGATGAACTCGACGCGGTCGCGGTCGGCGCGAAAAACGGCATGCCGGTTGCGCCGGTGATGATCTACGGTGACGACGTGAGCCACGTCGTCACCGAGGAAGGCATCGCGCATCTGCACAAGGCCGAGGGCATCGACGAGCGGCGCGCGGCAATCGCCGCCGTGGCCGGCGTCACGCCGATCGGCTTGCGCGCCAGGCCTGAAAAGACCGCCGGGCTGCGCCGGCGCGGCATCGTCGCGTATCCGGAAGATCTCGGCATCCGGCGCGGCGAAGCCAAGCGTTCGCTGCTGGCCGCACGCAGCATCGACGATCTGGTGACGTGGTCGGGCGGCCTGTACGCGCCGCCGGCGCGCTTCAGGAGCTGGTGACGATGGCGCCCGCTGCCTGGCTCAAGCGTGCGCAGGTGCGGTCGTGCGCGCTGGAGGGCGAGGCGCAATCGCCCCGCGCGGGTGCCCATGCCACGCGCGCCGATTCGCGCCGCGCCGCGCCCTCCGACGCGCAACTGGCCCACTATGCGAGCACCGCGCTGATCGATGAAGCGCAGCTCACGCCCAAGCCCGCGCTGGTCGACCAGCGCGGCAGCGGCGCGCATCGCGACCTCGATCTCGCGACGATGCTGTGTTCCGCACAGGCACTCGAACCGACCTTCGCGGCGCTCGCGCGCACAGCGCGCCGCCGTGGCGAACCGTCGGCGCTGCTGCGCACCGAACTCGCGCAGATCGGCCGCGCCGGCGAGCAGGACATGTTGCGGGCCACCGGCGGCAGCAATGCACACCGCGGCGCGATCTGGATCGTCGGCTTGCTGGTCGCGGGGGCGGCGATGGACGCCTGCGCGGTTTCGCCCGCGAGTACTTTCGCGGCTGCGTCCGATCGCCGGTCGACCGCCGGTCATACTGAGCATCCGGACGCATCGCAAATCTGCACGCGTGCCGCGCAAGTCGCCTGTTTCCCGGACCGCTTCGCCGCGCCCTCCGACAGTCACGGCGAACGCGCAAGACAGCGCTACCAGGTCGGCGGCGCACGCCGCGAAGCGCAAGACGGTTTCCCGCACGTAATCGACGTCGGCTTGCCCGCGCTGCTCGCGGCGCGTGCCAAAGGCATCGAGGAAAACGCCGCGCGCGTCGATGCATTGCTCGCGATCATGGCCTCGCTCGACGACACCTGCCTCCTGCATCGCGCCGGCTTGCCCGGCCTGCACGCCGGACAACACGGCGCACGCCGCGTGCTGCAAGCCGGCGGCAGTTCGACGCCCGCGGGCCGCGCCGCGCTCGCCGCACTCGAACACGAATTGCTGTCGCTCAACGCATCGCCCGGCGGCGCAGCCGATCTGCTCGCCGCCACCCTCTTTCTCGACATGCTGGCGCACCACCGCGCCGGCCGGAGCCCAGACCCATGGAACATCTGACCTTCGACTATCCGGCGCAACGCGCCGTCACGACCCGCGCGCATGTCGGCGTGGTGGGTTCGGGCGATCTGGAAGTGCTGCTCTCGCCCTCCGATCCCAGCGGCTCGCTCGCAGCCCATGTGGTCGTGCGCACCAGCGTCGACGGCTACAGCCACATCTGGAAAAGCGTGCTCGACCGCTTCTTCACCCGCTACGACGGCGCCGCGCAAATCGAAATCAACGACTTCGGCGCGACGCCCGGCGTAGTCGCGTTGCGGCTCGCCGAAGCGGTCGAAGCCGCCGAAGAAGGAGACGACGCATGAACACGAGTGTAAGCACCCATTGCGCGCCGCTATTGCGCGACAGTTTCATCGAACTGCCCGCGCGTGAACGCGCGCGCTCGCTGCTGGACGCGGGCAGCTTCCGCGAATTGCTCGGCCCGTTCGACAGGATCGAGTCGCCGTGGCTGCCGCTGCAGGGCGTGGTCTGCCAGGCCGACGACGGCTGCGTGATCGCGCGCGGCACGATCGACGGGGAGCCCGCCGTCATCGCTGCGATCGAGTCCGCGTTCCAGGGCGGCAGCATCGGCGAAGTCTCGGGCAGCAAGATCGCCGCGACGCTCGAGATGGCGCTGCGCGACTGCGAACGCGGCAAGCTCGTGCGTCCTGTCGTGCTGTTCGAAACCGGCGGCGTGCGGCTGCAGGAAGCGAATCTGGGTCTCGCGGTGATCGCGGAGATTCAGGCGGCGATCGTCGCGTTGCGCCGGCACGTGCCGGTGGTCGGCGTGATCGCGGGGATGGTCGGCTGCTTCGGCGGCATGTCGCTCGCGGCGGCGCTGTGCTCGTATCTGATCGTGACGAAGCAGGGCCGGCTCGGCATGAACGGCCCCGAGGTGATCGAGCAGGAAGCGGGCATCGACGAACTCGATGCGAGCGATCGCCGTCGCGTGTGGCAACTGATCGGCGGCGAACAGCGCACGGCGAGCGCGCTCGCCGATCAACTGGTCGACGACGATGCCGATGCGCTGCGCGCCGCCGTGCATGCGGCGTTCAAGCAAGGCGTGCCGGCCGCGCATCGCAGCGAACAGGTGGACGTGTTTCTGAACCGGCTCGCGCAGATCGACCCGGCCAGCGTCACACCGCAGAGCATGCGTGGCGTGTACAACCCCCGCGTTCAACACGTCGCGCGCAAGGAGCAAGCATGAGCCACATTCAATCGAGCCGCGGCGCGCGCTGGTTCCTTTCACTCGCCGGCGAACCGTCGGGTCAGGCGCCGGTATGGAGCGGTGATGCGCCGCTCGGCGGCGAGACGGCGCGCTTCATCGCGGTCGTGCCCGATCCCGCAAACCGCTTCCCGCGCGCAACCGACAACGTGGTCGGCCTCGAACAGGGCTGGCAGCTCGCGCGCGCCGTGCGCGAAACCATCGCGCTGGACAATGCGGGCGGCACGCGCCGGCCGATCGTCGCGATCGTCGATGTGAAGAGCCAGGCGTATGGCTATCGCGAGGAAATGCTCGGCATCCACCTCGCCTGCGCGGCCGCCGTCGATGCGTATGCGTCGGCGCGAGACGCGGGCCATCCGGTGGTCGCGCTGATCGTCGGGCCGGCGATGTCGGGCGCGTTCCTCGCGCACGGCTATCAGGCCAACCGCATCGTCGCGCTCGACGCGCCCGGCACGATGGTCCACGCAATGGGCAAGGAAGCGGCCGCGCGCGTCACGCGCCGCACGGTCGAAGCACTCGACGCGCTCGGCGAAACCATCGTGCCGATGTCGTATTCGATGGCGTCGTTTGCGAAGCTCGGGCTGCTCGATCAACTGATCGAAGGCGTCGATGCGGACGCGCCGGATGCAGCGCAGATCGAACGTGTGCGTCAGGTGTTGTGCGAGCAGGTTCGCAGCGCACGCGACGGTGGCCGCACGCTCGCGCATCGGCTGGAATCGGCGGCGGCGCAGAAGAATCGCGCGGCGTCGATCGAGGTGCGGCGGCGGCTTGCGCAACAATGGGATGCCGTGTGATGCGAGTTTGCGCGGCGCCGCCGTTCGTTGCCGAACACGCGTTGCCGTGCGATGCGCGGGGGCGTCCGCACGACCTGCTGTGTCTGCGGCAACTGCAGGTGTTCGATGACGAGCCGGCGTGGGTTCGTGACGCGTTCGAGCGCGCGCCGTATGCGGTCGTCAGACGCGCGCCGGCGCCAGAAGGCCTGGTGGCGATCGGCCTGCGCGGTGTCGAACGGGCGCAGCGTTATGGCACGTGGGCGCGTGCGGCCGATGTCGTGACTGTGGTCTCGCCGGAGAGCTTGCGGCAAACCGGGCCGCTGACCGGTCGCGATACGTTGCCTCCTTTCGCTGCCCTCGCCTTTTTGCAAAACTGCTCGGGCGGTCCATTGGCGGGTTTTGTCTGGGGACCGACGGGCAGCGCCGGTTTTGAACTGGCCACGCGTGCACCGGCAGTGAGCGAATCGAGCGATCTCGATCTTCTGATCCGCACGCCCGAACCGCTCGCGCGAGACAGCGCCCGCGCGTTGCTCGATCAACTGCAGGCGCTTGCGGAACGCATCGGCATCCGTGTCGATGCGCAACTCGAAACGCCAGCGGGTGGCGTCGCCCTCGCCGAGTGGGCTGCCGGCAAAGCGCGTGTGATGGTGCGCCATGCAAGCGGTCCGCAATTGCTTGCCGATCCGTGGGCGCAAACCATCGCTCGTACAACTCGAAGCGGTGCCGTCTGATGCTTGCGCTGCTTTTCCCCGGCCAGGGCGCACAGACCGATGGGCTCCTGCACAGTCTGCCGCAGCATCGCGCAGTGCGCGACACACTCGAAGAAGCCTCGCAAGTACTCGGCCTCGACGTGTTGACCCTGGACACGCCGGACGCGCTCCGTTCGACCGTTGCCGTGCAGGTCGGCTTGACGATCGCGGGCGTGGCCGTGACGCGCGCGTTGGCTGACGAACAGCTCGCGCCGGAGATCAGCGCGGGGCTGTCGGTCGGTGCGTATGCGGCAGCGGTGAGTTGCGGCGCAGTGCAGTTCGCTGACGCGTTGAAAATGGTGCGGCGGCGTGCCGAACTGATGGAAGCGGCATATCCGTCCGGATATAGCCTCGCGGCGATATCGGGCTTGACTGAGCATCAGCTGGAAACACTCGCCGCGCGGCATGCGGATGAGAACCGGCAACGCGTCTATATCGGCAATGTGAATGCGCCGCGCCAGATCGTCATGGCGGGCGCAAACGACGCGCTCGATGCGTTCATCGCCCGCGCAATGGCGGCGGGTGCGCGTAAAGCGACGCGGCTCGCGGTGAGCGTGCCGTCGCATTGCGAGTTGCTCGCGCAGGCCAGCGACGAACTGCTCGCCTACGTGAGCCAGGTCCCTTTTCAAGCGCCGCGCAGCACGTATATCGGCAATCGCGGCGGCCGACCGTTGTATACGGCCGACGCGATCCGTGACGATCTCGCCACCAACATGCGCTACACCGTGCGCTGGTTCGACGCGCTCACCGCAATGCAGGAAATGGGTGCGCGCGTGCTGATCGAGGCGCCCCCGGGGCAGGTATTGACCGACATTACGCGCGAGCATTTTCCGGATGCCGCAGCGCTTGCGGCCGGCGGTCTTTCGTTCGACAGACTGGTGGCGACGGCCCGGCGGCGGTTGGAGACTGGCTAACGCGGCCGTGAACGGTGATGTGGTCCGCATCCGCTTTGCACCAGCGCCAGCTTTTTCACCTTCAGCCCTCTGCACGGGGCGACGCTGCCCGAAACCGGAGGCAGGCAACTCAGCGCCCGAGTCAGGCCGCCGCGTGCGCAGCCCGCCTCACGCCTGCTCCGGCGTTCCCCGCCCAAGCACCTGCGAATCCGACGCCGTGGCCGATGTCTCGCCATGCGCGTGTCCATGCCCATGTCCCGGCGTCGTGACCGCGGCGGTGCCACCGGGGCGCCGCACCGACTTCGCGTGCCGCTCGATCAACCGTTGCAACAGACAGAACGCGCACAACAGCGCACCGATCACGATGCGGGTCCACCACGAGCTGAGCGTGCCATCGAACGTGATCAGCGTCTGGATCGTGCCGAGAATGCCGACGCCGAACAGCGAGCCGATCACATACCCCACGCCGCCCGTCAGCAAGGTCCCGCCGATCACGGTCGCCGCAATCGCGTCGAGTTCCATGCCCTGCCCCTGCAAGCCATAGCCCGACAACACATAGAACGTGAACACCGCGCCGCCCAGCGCGGAGCAGAAACCGCTCAGCGCATACACACCGATCCTCGTATGCGCGACCGGCAGACCCATCAGCAGCGCCGAACGCGGATTGCCGCCCACCGCATACACATTGCGGCCAAAGCGTGTGAAATGCGCGACAAAGATTGCGGCCAGCAGCGTCACCATCGCAATCAGCACGTTCGCCGTGACCGAGCCGATGCCGATGTCGAGACGAAACGCCGAGATCTTCTGGAACGTCGGATCGGTGATCGTGATCGATTGCGTCGTGATCAGAAAACACAGGCCGCGTGCGAAGAACATGCCGGCCAGCGTCACGATGAATGCCTGCAGACGGAAGAAATGAATCAGCGCGCCCTGCACCGCGCCGAACACGGTGCCCATCAGCAGCACGATCGGGATGATCACCCACACCGACAGATGCATGTGTTCGGACAGCACCGCCTCGACGATGGTCGTCAGCGCGACGACCGAGCCCACCGACAGATCGATCCCGCCCGACACGATCACGAACGTCATGCCAATCGCGACGATCAGCAGAAATGCGTTGTCGACCAGCAGATCGAGCAGCACCTGCCACGAGAAGAAACCGGTGTACATGACCGAGCCAAAGCCGAACAGCGCGCAGAACAACAGGATCGTGACGGCGATCGGCAACGTGCGCGGATCGACGACATGCGCCAGGGCATCAAGAAGTCGTTTCATCGTGCCACCCCGCGTTGCTTGAAGATCGACGCGCCGAACGACATCGCGAGAGCACGCGCCGCCGGCGACTGGATCACGCTGACCGCGAGGACCACGGCTGCCTTGACGACGAGCGTCGCCTCAGGCGGCACGCCGATCGAATAGGTCGTGTACGTCAGCGTCTGAATGATCAGCGCGCCCAGCACCGTTCCTGCAAAACTGAAGCGGCCGCCGAGCAGCGACGTGCCGCCGAGCGTCACCGCGAGAATCGCGTCGAGTTCGAGCAGCAGGCCCGCATTGTTGCCGTCGGCGCTGCGCACATTCGAGCTGATCAGGATGCCCGCCATCGACGCGGTCAGGCCCGAGAAGCCGTACACCGCGAATACGAGCGCCTTGGAGCGCAAGCCGACCAGACGCGTCGCCACCGGATTGACGCCGATCGCGCGAATGAAGAGGCCGAGCGCCGTGCCTTCGACGAGCGCCGCGGTCGCCAGCACCACCACCGTGGCGATCCACACCGAACACGGCACGCCGAGCCAGTAGCCGCCGCCGACGAACAGATAGCCGGGCGCGCCGATCGGAATGATCTGCCCGGCCGTCAGCAACTGCGCGATGCCCCGGCCCGCGACCATCAGGATCAACGTGGCGATGATCGGTTGCATACCGACAAAGGACACCAGCACGCCGTTCCACATGCCGCTCAACACGCCGACGATCAACGCCGCCACCAGCGCCTGCGCGACGAGCCCAGCGCTCGGTACGGGCTGCGTCGCGAGAATCGTGGCCGCGGCGGCACCGGCGATCGCCACCACCGCGCCGACCGAAATGTCGATGCCGCGCGTCGCGATCACCAGCGTCATGCCGATCGCGACGAGCACGAGCGGCGCGGCGCGATTGAGCACGTCGATCGGCGCGCCGAACAGATGGCCGTCGAGCATGCGCAGCGACAGGAAATGCGGATTCACCCACAGATTCAGGCCGCACAGCAACGCGAGCGTGACGCACGGCCAGATCAACGGACGTTCGACGCCGTCGCGCGCGAACCAGTTCGATAGCTTCATTCGCCGCTCCCCGCGATGAGTCGATAGATGTTGTCTTCGGTCGACGCCTTGCCGGCGACTTCGGCGATCTTGCGGCGGTCGCGCAGCACCGCGACGCGATGGCTCACGCGCAGCACCTCGCTGATCTCCGACGAAATGAACAGGATGCTCAGACCGTTCGCGCACAGCGCCAGCAGGCGGTCCATGATGTCGAACTTGGCGGCGACGTCGATGCCGCGCGTAGGTTCGTCGAGAATCAGCAGCTTGGGGTCGGTGGCGAGCCAGCGCGCGAGCAGAGCTTTCTGCTGGTTGCCGCCCGACAGCAGGCCAATCGGCTGTTCGGCGTCCGAGGCCTTGATGCCGAGCCGCTCGATCCACAGATCGGCCAGCTCACGCGCGCGCTGCCGGCTGATCTTGCGCCACCAGCCGCGCCGCGCCTGCAAGGCGAGCAGGATGTTCTCGCGGATCGACAGTTCGGCGACGATGCCCTCTTTCTTGCGGTCTTCCGCGCAATAGCCGATGCCGTGGCGCACCGCGTCGCGCGGCGAGCGCAGCCGCACGGGCTTTCCATCGACGAGAATCGTGCCGCTGTCCGCGCGATCCGCGCCGAACAGCAGGCGCGCGGTTTCGGTGCGGCCGGAGCCGAGCAGGCCGGCGAGGCCGAGAATCTGGCCGGGCTGAACGTCGAGATCGATTGGCTGCAGCGTGCCGCGCCGGCCGACGCCGCGCAGTTCCATGAACGGCTGCGCAGCCTGCGACGCCGGCACGCCCTCGTCAGACTCGTGCGCCGCTTGCGCTGCCTGCGCGTCGTGCGCGGCTTCGCGCAAACGCGCGCTCATGCGCTCGTGGCCGACCATTTTCGAGACGAGTTGATCGGCGGACAGATCGCGCGCGAGATATTCGCCCTCGCGCTCGCCATTGCGCATCACCGTGATGCGGTCGGAAATCGCATAGGTCTGTTCGATGAAATGCGTGACGAACAGAATCGCGATGCCCGATTGCTTAAGATGCCGAAGTATTTTAAAAAGCTGCGCGACTTCGCTGTCGTCGAGACTCGAAGTCGGCTCGTCGAGAATCAGCACGCGCGCGTCGACTGACAGCGCTCGCGCAATCGCCACCATCTGCTGCACGGCGATCGGATACGCGTCGAGCGAGCGTGTGACGTCGAGCGACACGTCGAGACGCGCCAGCGCAGCCTGGGCACGCCGCTTGATGTCGGGCCAGTCGATCGCGCCGAAGCGCCTCGGTTGCCGGCCCGCGAAAATATTCTCGGCCACCGACAGATTCGGGCACAGGTTCACTTCCTGATACAGCGTGCGGACACCGGCCGCTTCGGCCTCCTGCGGCGACGCGAACGCCACCACTTCGCCGCCGAGACGGATCGTGCCGGCATCCGGCGCGACCACGCCGGTGAGCACGTTGATCAAGGTGGACTTGCCAGCGCCATTCTGTCCCATCAGCGTGTGAACCTCGCCGGGAAAGAGACGGAAATCGACGCCTTGCAGCGCCTTCACGCCGGGGAATGTCTTGCTGACGCCGGCGGTGGCCAGAATGAGTTCGGGCGCGTTCGCGGCGCCCGTTGCGCCCTTCGCGCGGTGGGCACCGATAGCCGGCTGATTCGGTTCGAAAGCGGGATGGGTCATGGACCTCGCTCGATCGGCTATGCGTGGGTTCGGCAGGCTCCGGCGGCGTCCATCTGAAAAGAGACCGCCCGCTGCCGAAGCAGCCCGGGCGGCCAGGCACCACTGGAGAAACCTGTTCGATCTATCCGTACTGCGCGTGTTCTCTTCTGCGCGCCGCGACGCGGCGCTCATCATGAGGATAGCTGAGTACTTCGTTTCAGTACTTGCGTGTCGGCAGCGTCTGCGCTGCGACGCTCATCGGGAAGACCGTTTCTTCCGTGAGGATGCGCTTGGGCAGCGGCTTGCCGGCCACGACATCCTTGACCGCCGACATCAGTTGCGGCCCCAGCAGCGGGCTGCACTCCACGTCCACGTTCATCTTGCCTGCGGCCATCGCCTGGAAGCCGCCCTTGGTTGCATCGAACGACACGACGATGACGTCCTTGCCCGGATGCATACCGGCCTCTTCCATCGCCTGGATGGCGCCGAGCGCCATGTCGTCGTTATGCGCATAAACTACATTTATTTTATTTCCATAAGTTTTAATAAACGCTTCCATGACCTGCTTGCCGCCGGCCAGCGTGAAGTCGCCACTCTGCGACGCGATGATCTTGAATTTGGGATCATTCTTGATCACTTCCATCAGACCGGAGTGCCGGTCATTGGCGGGCGCCGAGCCGACCGTTCCCTGCAGTTCGGCAATGTTGACGGGGCCTTGGCTGCTTTTGTAGTGCTCTTCGAGCCAATGGCCGCCGCGCCGGCCTTCTTCGAGGAAGTCGGAGCCGATCATCGTCACGTACAGGGACGTGTCTTTGACGTCGATGTTACGGTCGGTGAGAATCACCGGAATTTTCGCGGCCTTGGCTTCGCGCAGCACCGGCTCCCAGCCGGATTCGACGACCGGCGAGAACGCGATCACATCGACTTTCTGCGCAATATACGAGCGGATCGCCTTGATCTGGTTTTCCTGCTTCTGCTGCGCATCCGAGAATTTGAGCTTGATCTTCGCGTCCGCTGCGGCGGATTTGACCGACTCGGTGTTGGCGGTTCGCCATGCGCTTTCCGCGCCGACTTGCGCGAAACCGAGCGTAATCTGTTTGTCCTGCGCATAAGCGCCGGGCGCGGTCAGCGTCAGCGCGCCGATGCCAGCGGAAAGTGCGAGCGCGCCCAACGCACGACATGCGGCACGTCGTGTATTCGCCATGACTGTCTCCTGATGTTGTTGTGTAGACGACCCAGCGAACCTGCCCAGCCCTCGCGGCCCTCATGGTGCGTGGATCGTGATGTAGCGTACTGTGCGACGCGTTAACCGTCCAATCATATGATTCGCACCGGCGATATCAATTCTGGTATCGCGGGCGGGGTCGGCTTGCGCCGGCTATGTGAGAGTGGATCGTTAAGCAAATTGGCGGGCGAACTAGCGTGCAGCCACTCGCGGCGTGACCCAGCGAAACGTCAGATTGATGCGCTCGCCGGCCACGCGCGGCTCCTTCGGCACCCGGTGCCGCCACTGCGCCTGAGTGGTGCCCTTCATCACGAGCAGGCTGCCGCCGTTCAGCGAAAACGACTGCACGACGCCCGTCTTGTTGTGCCGCAAGTCGAAAGTGCGCGCGACGCCCAGGCTAACCGACGCGATCACCGGCCGGGGGCCCAACTCGGGTTCGCGGTCCGCATGCCAGCCCATGCTGTCGGCGCCGCTGCGATAGCGGTTGAGCAGCACACTGTTGAAACGCGTGCCGCAGACAGCTTCGGCGGCCTCCTTCAGTTGCGCGACGGCCGGCGTCCACGGCTGCGGCACGTTGCGAATGCCCGAATAGACGTACACCGCATCCGGTTCGCCCTGCCAGGCGGTCAGCCGCGGCAGCGCGACACGGCCCGCGGGCGTGCCCATCGTGTCCTGACGCCACTGCACTTCGTCGATCAGTTGCATCAACGCCTGCGCCGCCGTGGCAGGCGTGAGCCAGTCGGGATACCAGTCGACGTCGGGCGTCGGCGGGTCGTCGAAAAGATCGGTCATACCGTTACCTGAATACCTGTGCGATTGCGCGAGCAAAACCTGCGAGCGTGAAAACCCCTGGCTATTATGGCGGCAACGACGCATGCGCTCACCCCGGCGCGTTGCGGTGTCATTCCAGTCTGTCACCCGTCTTTCATTTTTATTTCAACGGACCCTCATCATGACTCTTTCCGATCAGGCGCTCGATCAACTCTTTCGTGAGGCGCGCACGCATAACGGCTGGCTGCCGAAACCCGTCGACGACGCCCTCCTCAGGCAACTGATCGAACTGACGCTGCTCGGCCCGACCTCGGCAAATTCGAGCCCGGCCCGATTCGTCTTCGTCAAGACGGCGGAAGGTAAGGAAAAGCTGCGACCGGCGTTATCCGCGGGCAATCTCGGCAAGACGATGGACGCGCCGGTCACCGTAATCGTCGGGATGGATATGGCGTTCTACGAGCAGCTGCCGAAACTCTTTCCGCATGCGGACGCGCGCAGCTGGTTCGCCGGCAATGACCGCGCGATCGCGGACACGGCGTTTCGCAATTCGACGCTGCAAGGCGGTTATCTGATTCTCGCTGCCCGCGCGCTCGGTCTGGACACAGGTCCGATGTCGGGCTTCGACGCGGCCAAAGTCGACGAAGCGTTCTTTGCCGGCACAGCCGTGAAAGCGAACTTTCTGATCAATCTCGGTTACGGCGACCCGTCGAAATTGTTTGCGCGCAGCCCGCGCTTTTCGTTCGACGAAGCCGCCCGGATTGCGTGACGTTGCCTGAGGTCGTGTAACGCGCGGCGGACAGTCCGCCCGCGCGTCCAACTTGCGTTCAGGTGAGCAGCGCCACGTAGAACACCACGGTGCCGATCAACGCGCCGACAAAGCAGAAGCCCTCGTTGGCGTCGTCGTCACTCGAACTCGAGCCCGAACGCAACCAGGCACCGACGACGCCGAACAGTCCCGCGATACCCAGCGCGACGCACAGCATCACCACGCCGAATAGCGCGCTCTTACCTAGCTCGGAGAAGTCGATGTTGCGCACGCCGACGTACACGCCGATTGCCATCAGCGAAATGACGACGAGTGGCAGCATCACGTGACTGCCTTCGTATCCGACGTGGTGCGCATGATGCGCGTGGTGTAATTGTTGGCTCGATCTGAGCAGCTTCATGATGTGCCTCCCCCTCGCCCTCTTCCGGCGATAAAACCCGTCACTACCGAACCCCTGCGGCCCCATTGCGAGCGTCAAACGAACCGGTTCCCTTTGAGCATACTCCACGCACGAACACCATTCAAAGCCCATTTAATTAGCTTGCCCAGCGCCTTTCGACGCGCTTTCTGTAGCCGTGCCGATTGCTGCAACGCACGACCCTGTGGACGCCTTCGGGCACGCGGATCGAGCGCATCGTGCCGGGTAATTTTGCGCTGCCGGCGCGCGTCGGTACATGCCGGTAGAATGGTTCGCCCGGCCGCGAACCGCATCGCCGCCGACGATTCGCCGCCACCCTTGTGCACCGTGTCGGCCCCTTCCCGCCCTGATCCTCTTTATGCGCCGCTCATCCTTTCTTGTTCGCATCATCCTGATTGGCATCCTGCTGCATATCTACGTCGGCTTGCGTCTAATTCCGGACATGCCGATCGACGCCACCGGCCGCTGGTTGAGCGTGTTATGGCTCGTGCTGTCGATTTTCCTGATTCCGTTGGGCATGATGGCGCGCAGCATCAAGCGGCAACCGCTCGGCGACCGGCTCGCATGGGTCGGGCTGCTGGCGATGGGCTTCTTTTCGTCGCTGCTGGTGCTGACCTTCGCGCGCGACCTCGCACTCGCCTCTCTGCTGACTGTGGATGCGATCTGGCCAAACACCATCACGATCGCGCATTGGCGGACGGGCTCAGCGGCAGCGGTGCCGTTGCTTGCGCTGCTCTCGACGCTGATCGGTCTGTTCAACGCACGTCGCCGCGCGCGGGTCGTAACGATCGAGGTGCCGATCGACGATTTGCCTGCGGCGCTCGACGGCTTCACGATCGTGCAGATCAGCGATATCCACGTCGGCCCGACTATCAAAGGCCGCTATGTGGATGCAATCGTCGACGCGGTGAACCGGTTGAAGCCGGATCTGATCGCAGTGACCGGCGACGTGGTGGACGGCAGCGTGCCGCAACTGACCCAACACACGCAGCCGTTGTCACGGCTCAGCGCACGTCACGGCGCATTTCTCGTGACAGGCAACCATGAGTACTACGCCGGCGCGAATGCGTGGATCGCCGAATTCCGCAGGCTGGGATTGAACGTACTGCTTAACGAGCATGTGATCGTCGATCACGACGGCGCGCGCGCAGTCATTGCCGGTGTGACCGATTACTCGGCGGGCCATCACGACCCCTTGCACCGCAGCGATCCCGTCGCGGCGCTCGCGGGCGCGCCCGGCGACGTGCTGATCAAGGTGCTGCTCGCCCACCAGCCGCGCTCCGCCGAAGCGGCTGCGGCGGCGGGCTTTACGTTGCAGTTGTCCGGCCATACGCACGGCGGCCAATTCTTCCCGTGGAATTTCTTCGTGCGGTTTCAGCAACCGTTCACGGCCGGTCTCGCACGTCTGAACGGGTTGTGGGTGTACACGAGTCGAGGCACCGGCTACTGGGGACCGCCGAAGCGCTTGGGCGCTCCTTCCGAAATTACGCGCCTGCGGCTCGTGCCCGGCGAGCCGGACTGAGCTGAATGAGCCGAACGTGGCGGAGTCGACCGCTACTGGGCTGGCGCCACGGCCACGCTCACTTGCGGCGCATACGTCACGGACACTTGCATGCCCGCCGCCAGATTGGCGACCGCGTCCGGCGTGCGGCTCTCGATATGGAACACCGAGCCGTTTGCGCCTTTGAGCGCCAGCACACCGGCTGAACGATCCACCGCTGTGACTTCGGCCGTCACATTCTGCATCGTGTCGCGCCGCGCTCCCTGAGCGAGGCTGCCTTTACCGTCCCCGCCGTCCGTGACACGGATCACCGCGTTGCGGATCATCTGGATATGGACCTTGCTGCCCGGCCGGATTTGCGTGAGATTGCGAGCATCCGTGACGGTGAACGAGCCTTCGCCACCTTGCGCGTCGAGCACGGTCAGCGACTGTTTCGTCTGGTCGATCGATTTGACGACGCCGTCCGCCTGCAACAGGCTGCGGCCTTCGAACGGTGCGGGCAGACCCGCGGCGAACGACACCAGCGGAGCGACCGCCAACAATGCGCCGGCAATCACACCGGAAGCTTTGACTTTCATACATTCCTCGATTGGGCTGAACAGCGGCAGAGCGCCGACGTCGTGCTGATGAATGGTCCACGCGAACATGAAACAGAGCGACGAAAAGCAAACCTGATTTGAACAGTGCCACTACTGGACACGTTCCGAAGTGTTCAGGCAGTTTGTTTTCCGGGATGGAGTCCGTCAATATTCGGAGTCCGCATTTGAGCAAGGATTGTTCTCCGATGGCGTCGGAAATTTCAGAGAAGAACTGCCAATGGATTCGGCCGCCCCGTTCAATCGGCTTGACTTGCCTTCGCTCCGCCGCCTAAAATTCGGCCACTTCTTTTTAACCGGAATAACGATCTTGGACAGTAGCAGTCGTCCCCGAGCTGCGCTTCGCCCGCTCGCCTGATCGGCAGGATTTCCGCGTCAGTCTTTACCTGCCGCCGTCTTGCCTCCTGGCCTGATGGCGCGCTTCGCTCACTACCCTCGCACTGGCGGGTGAATCCCAGCATGGCGCATTGCCATGCCGATGCTTCACGCCATTACGTTTCGCGAGCCGTTGCTCGCGTGCATCGCCACGACTGATCCACGCGCGTCCATGACCCATGACGCGCTGCTGTCACGCGTCGTGTTCACACTGCGCGAACCTGCGCTTCAACCTTACTGAACAATGACACTCGAATTCGTCTGGCGGCTGCTTGCCGCTTTCGCCTGCGGCGTCGCCATCGGCCTCGAACGGCAGATACGTCAGCGCAATGCAGGACTGCGCACCATTACGCTGGTCGCGAGCGGCGCGTGCCTGTTCGTTACGCTCGGCGTACTGACCGGCACCGGGACGGCCGGCGTCACCCAGATCGCCGCGTATGTGGTCTCCGGCGTCGGCTTTCTCGGCGGCGGCGTGATCATGCGCGACAAAGGCTCCATTCAGGGGATCAACACCGCCGCGACGCTATGGTGCTCAGCGGCGGTGGGCGTACTGTGCGGTGCGGGTCATTACGGCCCGGCGCTCGCAGGCACGGCAGTCGTATTGCTGACCAATACGGTGCTGCGCGAAGTTAGCCGTACTATCAATGCGACGCCGGTTTCAAACGCCGACCTGATTCGCGAGTACGTCTTGACGGTTGTCTGCCGCGAGGCCGATGAGATCCACATTCGCACCGCCATCTCCAACTCGATGTATTCGACGCCGCTGTCGTTCCAGAGCCTGACGAGCGAGGACGTGGAGAGCGATCCCGGCCGTATTCGCGTGACGGCGACGCTCAAGCTGCATCCGAAAGACCAATCGAAGCTCGAACAGATGGCCAGCCGCCTCAGCATGGAAAAGAGCGTGTCCAGCGTCAGCTGGACGGCACGCGAGGCGGAGCCGACGCCAGAGTGATGCGCGACTCGTCATGCTCCCCATGTCGGCATGCATCGTCTACACTTACACGGCAGCAGATTCAAACAATGTCAATTCCTCGTCCGCAACATGGACTGTCCGATCAGCTTCGACTAAGCTCTAGCCGCGTGATTTGTTCTCACTCAACCTTGGAGTCTCGAATATGGAACACGGCATCATTGCATGGCTCATCATCGGTGCGATCGCGGGCTGGCTGGCCGGCGTGCTGGTCAAAGGCGGCGGCTTCGGCCTGATCGTCGACATCATTGTCGGGATTGTGGGCGCGTTCATCGGCGGCTGGCTCGCCGGTGTGCTGCATATTTCGCTGGGCGGCGGCTGGATCGGCTCGATCATCACCGCGGTGATCGGCGCGGTCATTCTATTGTTTCTTATCCGGCTCGTGCGACGAGGCGGCTGAGCGCAGCACTTGATGTCCGAACGCGTCAGGGGCGAATGCCACCTGACGCCACATTGCTTTAAAGCACTGCTTCCATTGCCTGCAACATCGAGCCGGTGTCACGCAGCCGCGCATGCCAGGCGAAAACCTGGTCCAACCGATGCGGCGTCTGCCCTCCTCCTTGCAACGCGTCCCGATAGTAGTCTCGCAGCAGATCGCGATACAACGGATGCGCACAGTTTTCGATGATCAACGTCGCCCGCTCGCGCGGTGCCAGGCCGCGCAGATCGGCGAGCCCCTGCTCCGTCACGACCACGTCGACGTCGTGCTCGTTGTGATCGCAATGCGGCACCATGGGTACGATGCTCGAAATGCGGCCGTCCTTCGCGGTCGACTTGGTGGCGAAAACCGCGCACGACGCGTTGCGCGCAAAGTCGCCCGAGCCGCCGATGCCGTTCATCATGTGCGTGCCGCCCACGTGCGTGGAATTTACGTTGCCGTAGATGTCCAGTTCGAGCGCAGTGTTCAACGCGATCAGCCCGAGCCGGCGAATGACTTCAGGATGATTGCTCACTTCCTGCGGACGCAGGACGAGACGATCGCGATAGCGTTCGAGTTCGCCGAACACCTGCGCCTGCCGCGCGGCCGACAACGTGATCGACGCCCCTGAGGCGAACGTCACCTTACCTGCGTCCATCAGATCGAAGGTCGAATCCTGCAGTACTTCTGAGTAAATTTCGAAGGCGTCGAAAGGCGAATCGACGAACCCGCCCAGCACTGCGTTCGCGATCGTGCCAATGCCGGCCTGCAACGGCGGCAACTGCCTGGGCATGCGAGCGCGCGATACTTCGTGCTGGAAGAATTCGATCAGATGACCGGCGATCAGCTCGGTCTCCTCGTCCGCCGGCAGCACCGTCGACGAACTGTCGCCCTTATCGGTGATGACGATCGCCGCAATCTTCTCGATCGGAATCTCGATGGCCGGCGTGCCGATGCGATCGTGCGCATGAATGATGGGCAGCGGCTCGCGGTTCGGCCTACGGCCCGGAATCCAGATGTCGTGCAGCCCTTCGAGCGCGAGCGGCTGCGCGAGATTGATTTCGACGATCACCTTGTCGGCGAGGATCGCAAAGCTGGCCGAATTGCCGACCGAGGTCGTCGGCACGATGCCGCCGGTCTCGGTGATCGCGGCCGCTTCGATAATCGCGACGTCGAGTTTGCCGAGCTGATTTGCGCGCAGCATCTCGACGGTTTCGGACAAATGCTGATCGACGAACATGACTTCGCCGCGATTGATCGCGTCGCGCAAGGTCTTGTCCACCTGGAACGGCAGACGGCGTGCGAGTACGTGCGCCTCGGTGAGCATGCGGTCCACGTCGTGACCGAGCGAGGCCCCCGTCATCAACGTGATACGCAGCGGCTTGCCTTCCTCACGGGCCCGTTGCGCAAGCGCAACCGGCACGGCCTTCGCGTCGCCCGCGCGCGTGAAACCGCTGGCGCCGACGCGCATGCCGTCCTGAATCAGCAACGCCGCTTGTGCAGCCGAGGTGATCTTTCCGCGCAGCGCGGCACAACGAATCCGGTCTTCGTACATGAAACTCAGTCTCTCCATAGTCATCGATCCAGTCTACCGGTGCGCACGTCTGCGGTGTGCTTCGCTCAATAGCCGGATTGCCGCACCGGCCGCGGCGTCTCGATGGAACGGCGTCGCGGCCTGGTGTTTCATCGCGGGCGACGTGCTCGCGACGGGTCTTGCAAATACTTCAGGTGTTGCATGCGGCGCATGCCTGGCTTTAGCTGCCGAAATAGATGCTGCAGAAGCTCACAGGACCGACACACTCCTCCAGCCGGGCCTTCGGCGCGGTGCTGCGCTTCGGTGCGACGACGTTGCTCGTGCGCGGCGCGTCGGCTTGCGCAACCTGTTGCTCCGGTGCCGCGGCTGCCGCGGGCGCAGTTTGCGCATGGGCGACGGCGGCGGACAAAGAACAGGCTATAAGGACAATCTTCAACACTTTCATCTCGTTCTCCAGTACTTACGATGACTGCGTGGCAGTGATGAAACTATATGACCGTCACCTACGCGGATAAAGCGGCCTGCCAGAAAGTCATCCTTCCAGCTCGCGGAAGGATCAGTGGGAATCGGCGCCAGCGAGCGAGTCAAAGTCCGGCGTTCAACGCGCGTTGAACGGCGCGTCCTTGTCGAGCAGTGCGGTACGAATGAAGTGCAGGCAGCTCAGGATGCGCTGCAAATCGTGGCGTCTGCCGCGATCCGCGTGCACCGTTTGCAGTATGTCCTGCGCAATCCACGTGGCCGAGCGCACGGAGGTGAGCGCACGTTCGAGCGCGCGTGTGTCCGGCCGCTCGAAGAGTTGTGCGAGGTCATCGCAGGTGCGCTCGATCGCGCTGTGCCAACGTGGATGGAGCGCGTGTGCATAGGCGGCGTACGCCGTCTCGTTGCGCAGATCGATCGCGGCGCGACCGGCTTCGAGCGTGGCGAGCATCCAGCGCAATGCATCGCGACGGCGACGGGATCGCCGCGTCAGGAGCATTCGCAATTGCGAGGTCAGATCATGCGTGCCCGACTGGAAGCGCTGGCTGAGTCCGCGCAATTCGCCCTTGCAGGCGGACACCGCTTGCGCACGCAAGTCGCCCATGATCCGCTCGATGAGCCAAGGCATGTCGGCGGGAAAAACCACCGCAAAGACGATCGCGGCGAGCAGCATCGACGCAATGAGCGCAATGCCGTTGTTGATGAGCAGATCCGGCGCATAGGTGACGACATTGTCCGGTCCCGCGAGCAGGCAGAAAAATACTGAGAAGCCGATGCCGTATCCGGCTGCATGCTTGCGCGTCGCGATGAACGCGCCTAGTGCGAGCACTGGCGCGAGCGTTATGCATAGCAGCGGAAAGCCATCGATGTTGGGATACACGTAGCACGTGAAGAGATAGCCGGTCATCGTCGCAAACATGGCGCCGACCGCCATCTGCAGGGCCATTTTCGTCGCGTTCGGCGAGGTCGAGGTGAGCGCGCACGCCAGCGCCGTGCCGATCACGGCAAAGCCGCCGCTCGGCCAGTCGGTTGCAATCCAGAACCAGCCGACGATGGCCATCGCCACAGCGGAGCGAACAAACGCAAACGCGACGACGAAGCTGTTGGTCCGGCTCACATAGCGGCTGAAGTCGCGCTGCGAGCTGACCGGTTTGCGCCGCGCCAGCGACGCGTAAGTCTCCGAGTAGCGAATCCATTCGTCGACGAAGCGGTATAGCAGTTCCGCTGCCGTATCGAAGTCGGCCAGCGATTCGACGAGCACGGGTTTCAGCGGCCGCCTCGTTTCGCGCACACGGCGCGGCAGGCCCGCCTGAAAGAGGCGCAAGCGGACCGCTACGCCTGAGGCATCAAGGGTCGCTTCCAGTCGTGGCGCCAACAGCGTGGACAGCTCATCGAAGTACGGCCTGATTGCGGCGAGCGTCGGCGTCGAGCCATTTGTGCGCAGACGTTTGAGCAGTTGATGCAGCGCGTGCAAACGCGCGCATGCATCCATGAATTCGCCGTTCAGACGGCCGAGGTGTTGACGGCGAGAACGCATCGCGGGATCTTCAAAGGCGGCGAACGAGCGCGTCGCCTCGAAACCGACGATCTCGTCGACCATGTCCGCAAAGCGCCGCTCAAATTGACCACGCTCGATTCCGCAGCCCAGCACCTGCGCGGCGAACACCGTAAAATTCGCATACCGGATCCGCAAGGCATGGCCCAGTGCGAGGCTGGAGCGCTGCGGCACGATCAGCGCACTCACCGCACTCGAGCAGATAATGCCGACTGCCACTTCCGCGGCACGTGTGAGCGCCGCAAGAAACAGGGCGTCCGGCGCGGTAACGTTCGGAATGCCAATCAAAGCGGCTGTGTAACCCGCCAGCACAAAACCGTACCATCTGAAATGCCGATATCGGACTGCCGCGGCAATGCACGCGCTCACCCACCCGATCATGCCGAGCATGTACAACTCGGGCTGTTGGACGAACAATGCGCCGAGCACGATGGCGGCGACTGTCCCGGCCGCCGTCCCGAGAATGCGGTAGAAACCCTTGGCGAGTACCATTCCGCTGAACGGTTGCATTAGCACGAACACCGTGGTCATCGCAATGCGCGGTTGCGGCAGGTCGAGCAGCATCGCGATGCCCAGCGCCAGCAGACCGGCGGTGACCGTTTTCAGCAGATGCAGCCAGGTCAGGCCATCGCTGTTCGCCCAGTCGCGAATGGCGGGACGGAAGCTTCGCCGGCTGAACGCCTGCCACAGGATGCTCCACGAGCGGAAGCAGTCCGTCGGTTTGATCGCATGATTGCGTTTCATCTGAAGGCAATGCGCCGCAGTTGGTCGCTGAAAGAAGCGCCGGCGAAGACTGCGCACACCGGCAGGCAAGGCGCCGATTTTAGGAGCATGCTATGTGCGCATTAAGGGCACCGGTACGGAACGTCTCTTCCAGAACGAACAACAATGCAGGTACGAGATAGGCGGACAATATGGCTTCTGCCGTGAAATAGAAGGATTGATGGATACGTTACAAAATATGCGAGTGTTCGTGCGCGTGGTTGAGGCCGGTAGCTTTACCGCGGCCGCGCAGTCGCTCAATTCGACGACGGGCGCTATGTCACGCGCAGTCTCCGAACTCGAGGCGCATCTGCGTACGCGCCTATTGAACCGTTCGACGCGACGGCTCGCGCTGACCACTGCCGGTGAGCGCTATCTGAAGCGCTCGCAGCAGATACTTGCGGATATCGACACCGCGGAAGAAGAAGCCAGTTGCGCGCACGAGCGTCCGGCAGGCGCATTGCGCATGCATAGCTTCGCGAGCATCGGTCAGCATTACTTGTTGCCGGCTATTTCGCGTTATCGCGCGCTTTACCCGGAGGTGACCGTCGAGTTGTCGTTATCGCAACGCATGCCCGATCTTTTCGAAGGCAGCGCCGATGTCGCGGTGATCGGAGCGTCGAGTCTGCCGAACTCGGATCTCGTATCGCTGCCACTGGGGACGACTTTCAGCATCCTGTGCGCGTCGCCCGCCTATACGCGCGCGCACGGCGCCCCGCAGACACCGGCCGATCTGGCGCACCACGAATGTCTGATTCTGCATACCCCGGCCTTTCCGCCGCACGAATGGGTGCTGGACGGCCCGCATGGCAGTGAGACGATGGTGGTGAACGGTCCTGTGCAGGTGAACATCGCGGAATCGTTGATCGTGGCGATTCGCGAAGGCATGGGTATCGGCATGGTGCCGCTTTACTCGGCCATCTCCGGGTTGCGTGATGGCTCATTAGTGCGGGTGTTACCGGACTATACGCTGCAAAAGACGAATGTCTATGCGCTGTATCCATCGCGCAAGTTCATCGATGCAAAGACTCGGACATGGGTCGAGTTTCTGCGAACACACCTGCCGACGGTTATTGCGCGCGATGAGGCGTTGCTTGCTGAAGTTGGGCAAGCGGAGGCTGGTGATAGTGAGTTGCCTATTGCAGGAAGCGGCCACGGGGATATCGCGACCCAGTGAGTTGAGATGACGATGGGCGCCGTTGGCTGGATTTTGCTGTGGCGGCGCCGAAGACGGGTCCGCTCGAATTCACACCGGTTCGCACCTGGCGCTCTCCGCGCACGAACACGCTGTATCCCGTTTCGATGGCCGTCAGGACAGGGACGCTGAGGTGGCGACTGGATCCGCTGATGG
>NZ_CADIKI010000013.1 GCF_902859935.1 Paraburkholderia fynbosensis | reverse complement strand
GCCGCAGGCATTGCGCCGCATCGTGGGCAACCTCGTCGACAATGCATTGAAGTTTGGCGGCGCAGCCGAGATCAGGATCACGGCGGTGCACGATGGGCAGACGACGATCAGCGTGCTCGACAGTGGCCCCGGCATTCCGGCCGAATCGCTGGAAGCGGTGTTCGAACCGTTCTACCGGGTGGAGACATCGCGCAATCGCCACACGGGCGGCACGGGGCTCGGTCTCGCCATCGCGCGGCAACTCGCGCTGGCGATGGATGCGACACTTTCGCTGCATAACCGTTTGAGTGGCGGGCTCGAAGCAAGATTGACGCTCAGGAATCTGACTTAGATCGCGAATCGGCCGGGCGGGGGGGAGGGCGATGTTTGCACGGGCGCCGCCCACTCAACCCTTACCTCGCAGACGTCTGTTGCGCTTGGGCGCATCATTGCCCTCTCTCGCCGCCGAGAACATCGGCATGCGCTCCTGAATCCACTTGAGCAATTCGAGCGGACCCCGCGCAAGCGGCCGGTCGGTCTTGACCGGCACTCGCGCCTGCGCCCCTTCGAATAGCGGATGCGCAATCGGCACCGTCGTCAGCTCGCCGCTCGCCGGTTCACGGTGCGCGGAAAACTCGCCGCTCAGCGTCATGAAGTTCTCCGCCGTCACGAGACGCTTGAGTGCGCTCAGCGAGTTCGTCGTCATGGTCGCGCGAATCGTGACGATCAATGCGAGCGGCTATCTGATCGGCAGCCAGGAGGCCAACCGTGCACCGCTGCCGCCGAAGGCGGAGCTGACGTGGTGGTATCAGTTCTATTTCGCGACCGAGCGCGGCCAGGCCGGTTACGACGCGAACCGTCACGACTTCAACAAGCTGATCTGGCATACGGCGTCGCCGAAATGGAATTTCGACGATGCGACGCTTTGCCGACGCGATCATCAACGTGACCCGCCTTGCATGACACGTCGGCGCACGCTGGCGACAGGCGAGCCGCTCCGCATCCCGAGAGCGGCTTTTTTGTATCGCAATGTATCCACACCTTACTCAGACAAACAAGCATGCATTAAGCGGCTTAACGAAAACATTCCAGATACGTCGGCGCGTTTTAATACCTACACGCAAGGTTGATTCACAACAGTGCGTTTGAATCAGGCGGGACATGACGGTTTGCATGCAGCAACGGCGTCGCGTTCCACCCAACCTTTGATTGCCTTTGATATCTGGAGAAAACTCATGAAACTCGTTCAATCCCTCATCGTCGCCGCGTTGGTCGCCGTTCCCGTCGCATCGTTCGCACAATCGCAGCAACAACCGCTGACCCGCGCCGAAGTGCGCGCGGAGTTGGTCCAGCTTCAGAAGGCCGGCTACAACCCGTCCAGCGACAACACGCAGTACCCGCAGAACATCGAGGCCGCGCTGGCACGCGTGCAGGCCGATAGCGGTTCGGCTGCGGCGGCATACGGCGGCGTCGCGCAGACCAGTGCGGCTTCGGGTTCGCGCGCGCCTAAGAGCCATGCACCGATGAGCCATGCCACGGCGACCGGGTCGGAAGTCATCGGCCTCGGCCCGATCTACGCGCATTCGTGATCGACTCAACCCCATGACCGTCCGCGTGCTGTCGCGTGGACGGTCGTTCCATCAGCATCCCTATCTATCGAGACATACACAATGACCATGTTTTTGAAGAAGTGCCTCGGATCAGCATTGCTGCTCGGCGGACTATTCGTGTTGCAGGCCGCGCGTGCCGCTCCCCCGCAGGACCTGCAGGGCAAGAACGTCGTGCTCGTGCATGGCGCGTTCGCCGACGGTTCCAGTTGGGACAAAGTGATTCCGCTGCTCGAAGCGCGCGGGCTTCACGTGGTGGCGGTCCAGAACCCGCTGAGTTCGCTGGCCGACGACGTGTCGGCGACCAAACGTGTGATCGATCAACAAAAGGGCCCGGTGATTCTGGTCGGCCATTCGTGGGGTGGCGTCGTGGTCAGCGAAGCGGGCAACGACGACAAGGTCAAGAGTCTCGTCTACGTGGCGGCGTTCGCGCCCGACAGCGGCCAGTCCATCGCGGACATGACGAAGGGCGCACCGGCACCGGTCTGGGCGAGCGAGCTGCGCAAGGACGACGCGGGCTACCTGACGCTCTCGACGAAAGCGGTGCTAGAGGATTTCGCTCAGGACGTGCCGCTGCCCGAGAGACGTTTGATCGCGGCGACGCAAGGGCCGTGGGCCTCCGGCTGCCTAGACGAGAAGGTGACGAAGGCGGCGTGGCATGACAAGCCGTCGTACTTCGTCGTGACCGGTCAGGACCGCATGATCGATCCGAAACTGCAGCAGACGATGGCTAAGAACATCGACGCGACAGTGACGCGCGTCAACGCGAGTCACGTTGCGATGGTGAGCCAGCCGAAAGCGGTGGCCGATGCGATCATCGCCGCGTCGCGCGCTGTGGAGTAACACCGGATGTGAGCGGCGGGCCGGTCATGCGATGACGGTCCGCCGCAACAGTCCGCTGATCGCGACGACCCGCTAGATCGCGATGGACGGAATGCTCTTCATGCATCGCAGCGCGAACATCGACCGGCTGTGACGAATCCCGGCAATCTTGTAGAGCTTCTCGCGCAGGAACCGTTCGTAACCCGCGGTGCCGTCGACGGCCACCTTCACCAGATAGTCGTAGTCGCCCGATACCAGATACGCCTCGAGCACTTCGGACAGCGTCGCGAGTTCGGCGCCGAAGCGGGCGAGCGCGTCGTCGTCGTGGCGGTCGAGCGTGACTTCGAGCAGCACCACGTCGGCGAAACCGAGCTTTTGCTGATCGAGCAACGCGACATAGCCGCGGATATACCCTTCGGTTTCCAATTGACGCGTGCGATTCCAGCACGCGGTGGTCGACATGCCGACCAGTTCAGCCAACTCGGAATTGCTCAGCCGGGCATTCTTCTGCAGTTCGCGCATGATCTTGCGATCCTGATTGTCGAGCGGGCGATTTCGGGCGGTCATGAGAAGATTAGGAAGGTTGTTCTGTACAAGCTGATTTTACAGGAACATCGTCCCTTACGAGGTCGGCTAGACGATCCCTTTAAGAAGCCTATCCAGCCTGCGTCCGGGTATATTTTGACCATGCATTCATGCCCGGGACAACCGTCCGGGCCGCGGGCCTCGCGCCTCGCGGTCTTATGCGGCCACAAGCCGCCACCCGGTGTCTCGCCGCTTTCACCGGAAAGCGGCACGCGGGCGAATTCCGGCGCCACCCGCGCTGGAAAGCGCGCTCGCCGGGCATGGACGCATGTTCCTGACCGATGCTTGTCAGCATGATCGTCCGTATTGCCGGGCTGCGACTCGGTACCTTGAGACGTTATGCATCGGCAACGCAGCCGCCTTGCTCACTTGTCCGCCGATGCCGATCCACCTGTACGTTTCGTTTCTTCTTGCTGCGCTAGTTCTCGTTTATTCCCCCGGTCCGGTCAATGTGCTGACGATGAGCCAGGCGCTTGGCGCTGGCTGGCGCGCCGCGTTGCCGTGCGTTTGGGGCGGCACGTGCGCTGTGCTTCTGCAACTGGTGTTCACCGCGCTGTGTCTGAACTCGCGGTTACTGATCGACGAGCGTGCGTCGACCGCGCTGCGTTGGGCTGGCGCAATGTGTCTGGTTTATCTCGGCGGCAAGCAGTGGCGCAGCGGCAGTCTCGCGGTTCCCACCGGCAGTTCACAGCAACGCAACACGTTCTGGCGCGGCTTCGCCACCTCCGGGCTCAATCCGAAAACCTTGCTGTTCTTTCCGTCGTTTTTTCCACAGTTCATTAGCACCTCTTCGAATGAAGGGCATTGGTCTGTGAATCAGCAATACCTGTTGCTGGCCGCTACGTTCGCAATGGTGTTTGCGTTGGGCGTCGCGTCGACGGCGATTTTTTCGCATCGCTTGCGCACCGTCTTGCAACGGCCGAAACGACTACGCGTCCTGAACCGGACGATGGGCAGTCTGCTGGTCGGCATGGGCGCATTGATGGCGGCGGTGCGCTGATTCGCCGATGCGTCAATCCGCGTGCGCTGCACCGACGCGCGAAGGCGGCGCCCAGTTCTGTGCGCCGCCTCTCTTGTTGCAAAAGGTCAATGGAAGGTCAGGTACAGGATGACCAATACGATCAACGGGACGCCGAGCAGCCAACCGAGTAGATAAGGCATGATGTGATCTCCTTTCGTAGTGAAGTGCGAATACGAAGGTGACCGAGCATCCGCCGTGCCTGACGCCGATCGCAGTGGTTGGCAGCAGCGCCTAAGATGCGCTGGACGCAGGCTCGAAGAGTCGCTACAGCATTCATCGCGGCCACGTGCGGCGCGCAAAACCGCCCTCATTCAAGGCAGATTTTCCCGCAGCACGATGCTGAACTGCACAGGTTTCACATCGCTCATCGCGTCGCGTTTCTCGCGTACGTTGCGGAAAATCCGCAGACAGTTGCCCACCATCGCTTGCGGCGTTTGAGTAATCAGCGCATCCATCGTCCCGTCGATCAGCAGCGCGCGCGTGTCAGGCGTCAAGCCATGCCCCACGAACAGAATCTTCTGCTCCGAGCGCGCCTCGACAATCGCGCGGGCGACGCCGTCCGATCCGCCGCCGCTGTTATAAATGCCCGCGAGGTCGGGATGCTGTTCCAGGAGTTTGCGGGTCTGCATGTAGTTGCGCTCGCTGTCGTCGTGTCCCTCGCGCAGTCCGATCACGCGCACTTGCGGAAACGTCGATTCGATCAGGTGTAGAAAGCCGATCTCGCGCTCCTCGTGACCGCGATAGTTCAGACTGCCCGCGAGCATCGCGATCTTGCCGCTGGGCCGCGGTCCCATGAAGCGCCCCAGCAACAAAGCCGCCGTGCGCCCCGCCGCACGATTGTCGATACCCACATAAGCCAGCCGCCGCGCATTCGACAGATCCGAAATGAGCGTGATGGCCGGCACGCCCTGGTCCGCCAGCGCATTAACGGCATCGCGCACCACCGGATGCTCGAGCGCCATGAACACGACGCCGTCCGCACGCTGTCCGTAATGCAACAGACGGTCGGCCAGTTCTTTCGGGTTGAAACTCTCGACGTAATGGACACGGCACTTCATGTCCAGCGCACTCCATTGATCGTGCGCGAAGTCGATGTAGTCGCCGAGCATGTGCAGGTAGCGATTAGTGCCGGCCGGCAGCAGAAACGCGATGCGCATCGGCTTCGACGCGCTCGCCGCAGGCGCGGCGGGCGTGAGCAGATAGCCGAGTTGCGCGGCCGCTTGCAGCACCCGTTGCGCAGTGACGGCGCGCACGCCTTCGCGCGCATTGAGCACGCGATCCACCGTGGCGGTCGACACGCCGGCAACGCGCGCTATGTCCGGAATGCGTGCGCGCGCGGCGGCGGTGAGGTGAAGCGGTTCGGACATGGCAGTCCTTCACAGATTGGAAAATCCATCAAAAAACATCAAGTCCGCGGTTTGACGCAGGTGCCGTGCACGCCTAGTCTTGCAGCTATCGCGCAACGGCTCAACTGTGATGACCGGAAAATCAACGCGTTGAATCGGCTAATGATGGATTTTGATGGATTCGACAGTCACATCAATTATAAGCAAGGAGACACTCAAATGACCAACCTCGCGAGACGCACGTTGCTGCGTGCCGCGGCCGCCGTGCCGGTGGCCAGTACGCTGGGCTTTCCGGCGATCGTGCGCGCGGCGTCCGGCCCGGAATTCGTGTTCAAGTACGGCAACAATCTGCCGCTCACGCATCCGCTGAACGTGCGTTCGCAGGAGGCGGCCAACCAGATTCGCGAGGCGTCGAAAGGGCGCTTGGAGATCC
The DNA here is from genome assembly GCF_902859935.1 of Paraburkholderia fynbosensis. GTDB lineage: Bacteria > Pseudomonadota > Gammaproteobacteria > Burkholderiales > Burkholderiaceae > Paraburkholderia > Paraburkholderia fynbosensis. The sequence continues at coordinate 222,441 of NZ_CADIKI010000013.1, read as the reverse complement.
GGATCTTCCCCAACAACCAGTTGGGCGGCGACACCGACATGCTCGCGCAGGTGCGCAGCGGCGGCATCGAAATGTTCACGCCTTCGGCCCTCGTCGTGTCGACGCTCGCGCCGTCGGTGGCAATCAATGCGGTTGGCTTCGCGTTCAGCGATTACAACCAGGTGTGGGGCGCGATGGACGGCAAGCTCGGCGCCTATGTGCGGGCGGCCATGCAGAAAGCCGGGCTCGAATCGTTCGAAAAGATGTGGGACAACGGTTTTCGTCAGACCACCACCAGCAACGGCCCGATTACGAGCGCGCAGACCATGCGCGGTCTGAAGATTCGCGTGCCGGTGAGTCCACTCAGCATCGACATGTTCAAGGGCCTCGGCGCCGCGCCGACCAGCCTGCAATTCAGCGAAGTCTATTCGTCGCTGCAAACGCATATCGTCGATGCGCAGGAAAATCCGCTGCCGATCGTGCAGGTCGCGAAGCTCTATGAAGTGCAGAAGTACTGTTCGCTGACCAATCACATGTGGGACGGCTACTGGTTCGTGCTGAACCAGCGCGCGTGGCAGCGTCTGCCGAAAGACCTGCAAGGCATTGCCAGCGACGCGTTCAATCAGTCGGCGCTCAAGCAGCGTGAGGATGTCCGCAAGCTCAACGACGCAGCCGTCGCCGATCTGCAAAGCAAGGGGCTCACGATCAATCGGCCCGCGCCGGACACGTTCCGCGTCGCGCTGCGTCAGGCGGGCTTCTATGGCGCGTGGAAGAGCAAGTTCGGCAATGAGGCGTGGGATCTGCTCGAACAATCGGTCGGCAAGCTGGCCTGAGCGTGCAGCAGTCCGGTGAGCATCAGAAGACGCGCGGCGAACGGCCGCGAGGAGACCGCAGGATGTCGAATCACGCATTGAATCCGGCAGAGGCGGCGGCCGTGCCGATGCACGCGGCCAGCACGCCGCGCCGCTGGCTGAGAACCTTGGACCGCGGCCTGATCGCGCTGGTCGAAGTGTGCGCGGCGGCGCTGCTGGCGCTGGAGATCGTCGTGATGCTGGCGGGCGTCGTGTCGCGTTACGTGCTGCATCAGCCGCTCGTGTGGTCGGATGAACTGGCCGGCATCCTGTTCCTGTGGCTCGCGATGCTCGGCGCGGTGCTCGCATTACGGCGCGGCGAACATATGCGGATGACGGCGCTCGTGAGCCGGTTGTCGCCGCAACGGCGCGCCTTCGTCGATACGCTCGCGATCGCCGCGTCGATCGCCTTGCTCGCACTGTTGATCGTGCCAGCGTACGACTATGCGGCCGGCGAGGCGGCGATCGTCACGCCCGCGCTGCAGATCAGCAACGCGTGGCGCGCGCTCGCGTTGCCGATCGGCGCCGCGCTGATGCTGCTGGTCGGTCTGATCCGGCTCGCTCAGGTAAGCCGCGCGCGCGACGTGGTCGTCGTGCTCGCAATCGCCGCGCTGCTTGCCGTGGTGTGCGTATTCGCCGGGCCGTGGTTCCAGACGCTCGGCAAGCTCAACCTGGTGATCTTCTTTGTCGGCGTGGTGGCCATCGGCATTTTTACAGGCGTGCCCATCGGCTTCTCTTTCGCACTCGCGACGTTCGGTTATCTCGGCCTCTCCACTTTCACGCCGCTCGAAGTGGTGGTCGGACGGATGGACGAGGGCATGTCGCATCTGGTGCTGCTCGCCGTGCCGCTGTTCGTCTTTCTCGGTTTGCTGATCGAAATGACCGGCATGGCGCGCGCGATGATCGAGTTTCTCGCGAGCCTCGTCGGTCACGTTCATGGTGGCCTGTCGTTCGTGCTGATCGGCGCGATGTATCTGGTGTCGGGCATTTCCGGCTCGAAAGTCGCGGATATGGCGGCGATCGCGCCAGTGCTGTTTCCCGAGATGAAAAAGCGCGGCGCGTCCGAAGGCGATCTGGTCGCGCTGCTCGCCACAACGGGCGCGCAAAGCGAAACCATTCCACCGAGCATCGTGCTAATCACGATCGGCTCGGTCACGGGGCTGTCGATCTCCGCGCTCTTCACCGCCGGGATGCTGCCGGGCGCGGTGCTCGCGCTGATTCTGTGCGTGGTGGTGTGGTGGCGTTATCGCAAGGAGGACTTGAGCGGCGCGCAGCGCTTTACCAAGCAGCAGATTGGCCGGCTGTTCATCGTATCGTTGCCGGCCCTGGCGTTGCCGTTCGTGATTCGCATGGCGGTGGTCGAGGGCGTGGCGACGGCGACCGAAGTGTCGACCATCGGCATCGCGTATTCGATGCTGATCGGCCTGCTGGTCTATCGCCGCTTCGAATGGCGGCGGCTCGGCCGCATGCTGGTGGATGCGGCAACCCTGTCGGGCGCGATCCTGTTCATTATCGGCTGCGCGACTGCGATGGCCTGGGCGCTCACGCAATCCGGCTTTTCGCAGGATCTCGCGCAATTGATGGGCTCGATGCCCGGCGGCGCGTATGGCTTTCTCGCGGTGTCGATCGTTGTGTTCGTAATGCTCGGCAGCGTGCTCGAAGGCATTCCCGCGATCGTGCTGTTCGGGCCACTGCTGTTTCCGATCGCGCGACTCGCGGGCGTGCATGAGGTGCATTACGCGATCGTCGTGATCCTGTCGATGGGCGTCGGGCTCTTCTCGCCGCCGTTCGGCGTCGGCTACTACTCCGCGTGCGCGATCAGCAAAGTGAATCCCGATGCGGGCATTCGTCCGATCGTCGGCTATATGGGCGCGCTGATCCTCGGCCTGCTGCTGGTCGCGGCGATCCCCTGGATTTCGATCGGCTTCCTCTAAGTTTTCTTCACAGGTTCGACCTTCGGGCGCTGCATTCCCGCCGCGCCGGGGCGTCGCTCGTCCTTCAAAACCCGCAGCATCGGGAGAGTTTCATGAGTCGTTTCTTTGGCGAAATCCGGCAGGCCGGCTATGTGGTGCGTGATATCGAAGCCGCGATGGACTACTGGAGCCGCGTGCTCGGCGTGGGTCCGTGGTTCTACAACGAACGCGTGCCGATCGAAAACTACGCGTATCGCGGGCAAACGTATGAAGTGCACAACTCGGTCGCGCTGGCGAACTCGGGGCCGCTGCAGGTCGAATTGATCCAGACGCGCAACGACGCGCCCTCGATGTATCGCGACTTCCTGGCCGCCGGCCATACCGGTTTGCAGCACAACGCCTACTGGACCACCTCGTTCGACACGGACCTCGCGCGCCTTCAGGAGCAGGGCTTCAAAGTGGCGATGAGCGGCGAGGTGGGGCGTAACGGGCGCTTCGTCTACTTCGATACGGAAGATCATCCCGGCACCGTGATCGAACTCTCGGAGATCGCGGGGCCCAAGGGCAAGCTGTTCGACATGATCTACGCGGCGTCGCGCGATTGGGACGGGCGCGAGCCGGTGCGCCGCTTTCCCGACCTGGGCACGCTATGAGTGCGATGCAGCAGGCGCAACCGGCCAACGACGACACCCTCGAAGCCGACTATCTGATCGAGACGCCGCTCGATCCCGCGCAAGTCGCCGAGGTGATGGCCGGCGAACAGTCGAGCGGCACGTTCGTGCGCGTTGCCAATGAAACCGATGCGCTGCGCGCACGCAGCCGCGCGAGCGTGCTGCGTATCGCGGAACTTGAAGCCGTGGCGCAGCCCAGTCTGCCGAGCGCATGGCTCATCCGGCATGGCACGCCGGGGCCATGGCGGCGCGCGCGCGTCACGCTCTCGTTTCCGCTCGCCAACATCGGCGCGAATCTGCCGACGCTGGCCGCCACCGTCGCGGGCAATCTGTACGATCTCGGCGAAGTCACCGGCATGCGGTTACTGTCGTTGCGCTTGCCCGCATCCTATCGCGCGCGCTTCGAATTGCCGCGTCACGGCGTGGCGGGCACGCGCATGCTGACGCAAGTGACGGACCGTCCGCTGATCGGCACCATCATCAAGCCGAACGTTGGTTTGAGCGCGGCGGAAACGGCGGCGCTGGTGCGCGAGCTGTGCGAAGCGGGCGTCGATTTCATCAAGGATGACGAAGTATCTGCGAATCCCGCGCATGCGCCGCTTGCCGAACGCGTGCGGGCGGTCATGTCCGAGGTGCGCAGTTACCGCGAACGCAGCGGCCGCTCCGTGATGGTGGCGTTCAACATCACCGACGACCTCGACGCAATGCGCCGTCACGCGGAGCTGGTCGAGCACGAAGGCGGCGATTGCGTGATGGCGAGCATCAACTGGTGCGGCTTCTCCGCGATCCAGACGCTGCGCCGCGCGACGCCGCTCGTGCTGCACGCGCATCGCAACGGCTACGGGATGATGTCGCGCGATCCGGCGCTCGGCATCTCGTTCCAGGCGTATCAAACGTTATGGCGTTTGACCGGCGTCGATCATATGCACGTACACGGCCTCGCCGGCAAATTCGCCCAGAGCGATATGGAAGTCATCGGATCGGCGCGCGATTGCGCGACACCGCTCGCGTCCGGTTGCGACGACACCGTGCTACCCGCGTTTTCGTCGGGGCAGTGGGCCGGCACCGCGCCAGCGACCTTCGACGCGGTGCGCTCCACCGATCTGCTGTTCATGTCCGGCGGCGGCATTCTCGCGCATCCGGATGGTCCGTCCGCGGGCGTGACGAGCGTGCGTCAGGCATGGGCGGCCGTGCAGACCGGTACGCCGTTGCCGGTGTACGCCGAGCGGATGCCGGAGTTGCGGCGCGCGCTGGCGTTTTTCGGCGAACGCGCCTGAGCGCGATCGAGACATGAGCGACATGGACGATTTTAGCCGTCGAGGCATGCGCGAATCGCGTGACAAGGGTCCCGCGTACGCGTTCTACGGCGACGACTTCACAGGCGCGACCGATACGCTCGCGCATCTCGCGCGCGCCGGCTTGCGCACGATGCTGCTGTTCGCGCCACCGGATGCCGCCCGTCTGGCGATGCTCGGGCAACTCGACGCGCTCGGCGTCGCAGGCGCCGCGCGGACCATGGCGCCGCTCGCGCAGCAGCAGGAACTCGCGCGGGTCGGCGCCGCGTTCGCCACGCTCGGTGTGCGCGTGATGCACTACAAAGTGTGCTCGACTTTCGATAGCGCACCGCACACCGGCAGCATCGGCGTGGCGATTCGCACGTTGCGCGAGCATTGCGCGAACGAGTTGGTCGCGGTGATCGGCGGTCAGCCAAATTTGCGGCGCTACTGCGTGTTCGGCCAACTGTTCGCCGCGGCCGGGGCGGACGATGATCGGCAAGCGGTCTATCGGATCGACCGTCATCCGACGATGAGCCGTCATCCGGTTACGCCGATGAACGAGGCGGACTTGCGTGTGCATCTGCAACGCCAGGGTGTCGAGCACGTGCAATCGATCGATTGGCGATGCTACGCGGCGGGCGACGCCGCGCTGCAATCCGAAGTGCGGCACCGGCTCGAATCGAAGCCGGACGCCTTGCTGTTCGACGTGCTCGACGACGCGCATCTGCAGGCGATCGGCCGGTTACTCGTGCGGCGCGCGGCGGTGGCGCCGCTGCTGGCGGTCGGCGCGAGCAGTGTTGCGCAGGCTTACGCGTCGGCGCTTGATGAACGAACTGATTCGTCAGCGCGGAATGCGGCTGCGCCGCTGACTCGCGCGCGAGGCCCGGTGTTCGTGCTGGCTGGCAGTCTGTCGCCGTTGACCGAAGTGCAGATTGGCGCGGCGCATTCGTATCTGCGGGTGGAACTTGACCCGCAGCAGATGACCGGCGGTGCCGCGTCCGCCTATCTGGCGGAACGCGTGGCAGCGATCACCGGGCCGTTGCGAGATGGCCGCCACGTGCTTGCATTTACGACGCGCCGAGCGGTGAACGCGACAAGCGTGACGAACGCAGCGGACACGGCGCTGCCGTCACTTGCGCATGCTTGCGCAACGCTGCTGCGGCAGGTGCTCGATGCGGTGCAATTACGACGCATCGGCATAGCAGGCGGTGACACGTCGAGCTTCGCCGTGCGTGCGCTCGACGCGTGGGGTCTGTCGTATCTAGCGCCCTTATCGGCGGGCGTGACCGCGTGCCGTCTTCATGCCGACCGCACGGAACTCGACGGCATGGAGATCATGCTCAAGGGCGGTCAGATGGGCGATGCGGAACTGTTCGAGCAACTGGTCGACGGCTATGCAGTCGGTCAGAACATCGAGCGCCAAGGCTGATCGGCGAACCGGTCGCGCTATTCAACGAGACAACGAGATCGCTGGACGCCAGGCAGGCGCGTAACTTTTCCATCGTCCATTCCCGTCTGACAATGGGCGAAGGTGCCTCAACCAGTGAGACTTTCCCGGCCATCGACATGACAAGGCCGCCGGATATCGCTATCCGGCGGCCGCGTTCGTTCGAACTTCGTTACGACGAGCGTTCTCTCATCCCCGTGGATCGAATCGGTTCGCGTTTCCTCGCGTTTGCTCGCATTTGGCTATATCACGCCGACAACCAGCAGTACGATCACCACGATCAGAACGACACCGAGTCCTCCGGTAGGTCCATAGCCCCACGAACGGCTATGCGGCCAAGCCGGAAACGCGCCGATTAGGAGCAGAATCAGCACGATCAGAAGAATAGTTCCCAACATATCAATGACCTCCGCTGGTTGATAAGGACCCGCCTTCGCACGACGGCCGCGCTAACTTCGCAGCTACCGTGCAAAGACAGCATCGGTGTTTCTGCTGAGCAAGCCGCGTGCCCAACGCGGAGAATCGAATCGCTTTAATCGTATTCATCCGATCACGCCGTCACCCCACGCGGCGTGCCGATTCGCGCAACCACGATATCGGCGACGAACGCAATGGCGAGCGCCGTCGCGCCGCAGATGAAAATCAGCGCGTAGTTGTTATGCGTATGGGAGAACAGAAACGAGTATCCATAACCGCCTAGCGCCTGGAAGAGTGCGAATGCCGTAGTCGCGCGGCTCCATGCGGCTCGCTGTTCGATGTGATCGTGCGGCACGAGTTCGTGGATGCGGCCGAGCGCGAGCGGTACGATGCCCGGCGTGAAGATGCCGAGAATCACGGTCGCCGTCGCCACCGCCAGCGTGCTGCCCGAGAGCGCCAGCATCGCCACCGCCGCGGACTGCAGAAACAGCGCGATCCGATACGCGTTGCCGAAGCCGATGCGATCGGCCACGTTGCCGCAGATGACCGGACCCGTAATCGCCGCGAGGCCGTACAGCACCCAGTATTGCGCGCCGATCGCCGCGCCGTGTCCCAAGCCGCGCGCCACGTAGTCGACGAGCAGCACCATCGCGGGCACGAGGCCGAGCGCGTTCGCCGCGTATTGGGCATACAGCAGGCGCAGCTTCAGGTTATGCGTATGCCCGGCGTGATGCGTGCCGGCGGGTATCACCGGAGCGGGCGGATTCGTCGACGGCCAGCCGAACCAGCTCGCCGCGGTCAGGACCAGCGCGACCACGCCGAGACCGACCCAGGTGGTTTGCAGACCAAAGTGCAGCAGTTGAGGAATCAGTGTGCCGGATGCCGCGATGCCGAGCCCGAGCCCGAGAAAGATCATCCCGCTGACGAAGCCACGGCGGGGCGGCGGGATGTGCGGAAGGATCGACGTCGCCACCAGCACCATGATGGCGCCGCCCGAAATACCCGACAGCAGGCGCCATGCAAAGAACCAGCTGATCGACAACGGATAGGCGCAGGCGAAGAACGCCGCCGTCACGACCGCCATCAGGAGACGCAATGCGCTGCGGTTCGACAGCGCCGACGCAAGCGGACGGCCGATCAGCGCACCGATCAAATAGCCGGCGAAATTCGCCGCGCCGAGCGTCACTGCCTGCGACGACGTGAACCAGTGCGCCTGGATCAGCGAAGGAATCAGCGGCGTATACGCAAAACGCGCGAGACCAATGGCGACGAGACTGCCGCATAGTCCGGCGAAGGTCGCAAAGAGTGCGCGGGCATCGAGCGAGGCAGGTGGTACGGAGCTTAAAGAAGACGGTGCTGCGGACATGACGATTCCTTTACCGGTGCGCATGCCGATGGCGGCGCTGCCGGATGTCGGTGAGAAAACCAGGGAATGCGCCCGTTCGGACGCGCGGTTCGGACGTGGCCGTCTTATGCCGATGAAGCGGGTGGCGCCGAAGGCGGCGGCAGTGCAGGCAAGCCGAGCAGCGTCAACGCCGGCGACACCGAGCCGCATAGCAGCACGTATTGCGGCGTGACTCGCGCGAGCACGCGAATGCCGATCAGCGTGGCGAGCAGATGGGAAGCGGCGTCTTCGAGCGGCACGGCGACGGTGATTTCACCGCTTTGCCGTGCCGCGACCAGGCCCCGGTGAAAAAACGCGCGGATATCGGCCATTTCCGCCGCGACCATGGCACGAAATGCTTCGTCATCCGATGAAATTTCGAGCGCCGAGTTGACCAGCATGCAGCCGCGCATGTCGGGGTCGGCAATCGCGCGCTCGATGACTTCGTGGAAGAACAGCGTAATGCTCCGCGCCGGCGACGCGGTTTTCTCAAGCCGCTCGATCCGCTCGCGCAGGATGTGCTCCAGATAATGTTCGAGCGCTCGCAGGTAGAGGCCGCGCTTGTCGCCGAACGCGTTGTAGAGGCTGGGCTGCGTAAGGCCGGTCGATTTGACCAGATCGCGCGTGGAGGTCGCTTCGTAGCCCTTGCTCCAGAACGCTGCGCTGGCCGCTTCGAGCACGGCGTGCTCGTCGAATCCGCGGGGTCGTGCCATGGTGACTGTCCTTCATGCTGGTCGGCGACCGTTCTATATCGGTCGATATAGAACGGGATTATATATCGGCCGATATAAAACGCAAGGGGAAGTGTTGGGGCGACGGCGCCGGGGCGAACGAGCGGCCAGAGCCGGAGATGATCGGCGGGTGCAGGTCGGTCTGCGCCGGGCGCTTCGGTGCCCGATTCGCCGCGGCGCGGACCCGCACCGGCCGCGCGGCGCAGTGCCGCTCAGCGATGCGGTGTCCAGCGATCAGAATGCCAATATGAAGCGACGGCGTGGCCGTTTCGCAAGTGGCGGCACGGGGCTACCGAGTACTCTTGCGCGATGCCCTAACGCGCCGATGAACGACCTATTGCTGTGCTGCCACATGTTTCCCGAGCGCGGCTCCCAAGTCTTCGTCGGTTAGCGCGGGGAAGATGGTGATTGTCAGCAGGTCACCCCATTCGAGCGACATCGCCACTATGCTCCCCGTGTCGGCAGCCTCGACGACCGCGAAGCCATGCAGGCCTCCGATTGCATGCCAGCGCCCGAGCATGGTGATGCCATCGGGCGGCCGGCCGCCGGTTTTCATGAAGCGTTCGATGACGGCATTCTCGGCGCTCGGCTGACCATTCCATTCCACGATGAATTTCATTGCGTGTCTCCAATCTGGATCGGCGATACCGGCTCGTGGCGCGCCGCGCTCGTCGTCTGGGTGGTGACGCGTCGTCTGCCGGGCGCCACGCACACCACTGCGCCATCGAGCCGTCCGGATAGCACGGGCTATTGGCGGGCGGCAGGAAAAAACCACGTGGCGTCCTAAGCATCATAGGAGAGTGCACGACAATCGATGTCGCCGTGAGCAGACATTCACCAGGTCAATTGAACCGGCACCGCCGTTGCCGCGAGAACGCGAACGGGACGCCACGTTTCCAATTGCGGACGTCTCGCGCGTCCTACAAATAGGTCCCATCCCAAGGGCGTTCGGCGATTGCAGCGTCGATTTCACCATCGTCGACGCCGGTTCGCCGCGCGACGCGGCAGGTCTCTGATAATGACAGTGGATTTCGTGGCAATCCTTCCTGAAGCAGGCGAGCCCACACCATGCGGTGTGCGGCTTTGCCTGTGCTTCAGATACGGCCACGCGCGCGGGTTTCGCGCGAAAAAGCAGTGGGTGATTGGGGCGCGATTTCATGCAGCGAGCAGTGTTACGCGTCGGCCGCATATGACGGTACAAGTAGCGACACAACCCGCGCCCAAAACACAAACGGCATGCGGTTGTGCCGCATGCCGTTGCGATGCCAGTTCGAACTCGACTCTATTCGCGCCGCCGATTACGTGGCAGCGCCACTTCGGCAATCGTCCGATGCGCGGCAGGAAAGCCGGGCGGATATTCGACGACGCGCGCGGCGGCCGGCACCAGCGGCGCGGCCACACTCGATCGCGCGCCGACGCGCGCACCGCCGACGATGGCGGCCATCGCCTCACGGTCGAGTTCGACGCTGTCGATAAGGTCCTTGATGATGAGCTTCGCCATGACGGCTCCCGAAAAGAAATTGGGCGGCCGGTCCATGAACGGGTCCGGCCGCCGCTACTGTCTGTCGTTCGATGTAGAGAGGTCTCGTCGCACTATCAGTATAGGAAATCTGTTTGCAGCTTGTCTGTCGGTGACGATGAAGCAGCACTGAAGGAACCCCCGTTCCTACGGTGCTTCTCGTGCTTATGCAGCGGCGTAGTTGGCGCCCCACAGCGACGGGCTGACGTCGAGATGCAGCGGCACGAACCCCGCACCGATCACGCCGACGTTGTTGAGGGCGGCGACGTTCACGTATTGCATCTGGTTGAGGTTCTGGTTGATCGAGACATTGACGTTGGCAATGCCGCCGAGCCCGGCCACCGAGGGCAGGCCGGGCGTGCCGCCGCCGGCGCCGCCGGCCACCGCCGACATTGCGCGGCGGTCGAGCTCGCGGGTGCGGGACAGATCGCGAATCAAGAGGGATGACATGGTGATTCTCCAAAGGTGCGCGGAAGACGGGCGTGATCGGCGTGAGGCGAAGCGGCCCGCGATCGCGGGCGCTTCGCCTCGTCACGCGTTACACGTGGATGTTGTTGTTCGACGAGATGCTCGGGCTGAACGACGAGGCGATGCCGGCCGCGAACGCAACGTTGTTGCCATTGGCGTTCTGAAGGTCCATCTGGGTGTTGATCAGTTGCGTCGCATCGACGTGCTTGCTGTTGTTCGGTGCGTAGACCGGGCTGAAGTTATAGTAAGAGACCGACGGGCCGAAGCCGCCGCGCACGGCGCTCATCGCCTTGCTGTCGAGTTGTTCGGTGATGGACAGGTCTTTGATCATCAGCGTGTTCATGGTAAGTCTCCTGGAAGAAAATATCGCGGTGTTGCGATTGGGTTCGAGCAATTTGTCTGCTCGGGTGTCACTAACGCATGGGCTGTGCCAGTTTTATTCAAGGTTCCTAATAAAGTTGGTGGATCCTTGCTGCACAAGGCTTTCCCATTGCGACCACAGGTTGACCATAGCGTCGGCATCCGCTCCGTCGGCGCGCGAGCGGTGGCGTATGGCCGACATACGGCCGCATGCTGTCGGCTGGCGGGCGACACTCGCTCGCCACGCCTGCGATGCACGGCGCGGGCCAATCCTGGTTTGCGAAAGCACGGACCGGGAGCTAGTATCGAAGCGGCACATGTAACTGGTTACGACAGGTTTTCCATCAGCCCGAGTGGCTTCGGTCATATGCGATCGGACCCAACGGCAGCGGCGGCGCTTCGCACAAATGGCTAGCCTTGCACGTGTGATTCACGACTTTCAGAGCGGCGAGCTGTCGCGTGACGAGTTCGTCGCTCAACTGGACAGTACGTTGACGACCGAAGAACTCGGTCCCACGCAGCTGCTGGAGATGCTCGGCGCGGCGCATCGTAAAACCCCGTTACCCGACGATCTCTACCTCGAAGTGCGCCGCCGCATCGAGCAGTTGCACGTGTCGAACGTGGCGGCGGGCGGGGAAGAAACCGGCATCCAGACCACGGTGGAGATTCCATCGGTGCCTTCTTCCAGTGCCGGTAGCGCAGGGAGCGCGGGCAACGCCAGCAATGCGCCGAGCGGCGCGGGACACGACCAGAGCAAAGGCACCGGCGACACGTTGAATAACCGCTTCGTCCTCGAGGAATGTCTGGGCGTGGGCGGCATGGGCACGGTGTACAAGGCGCTTGACTTGCGCAAGCTCGAAGCATCGGATCGCAAGCCCTATCTCGCGATCAAGGTGCTCAATGTCCAGTTTCGCGGCAATCCGAATTCGCTCGTCGCCTTGCAGCGCGAGGCGCGCAAGGCGCAGGTTCTCGCGCATCGCAACATCATCACGGTGTACGACTTCGACCGCGACGGGCCGATCGTCTATCTGACGATGGAGTATCTGAGCGGCAAACCGCTCAGCCAGTTGCTGCGCACGCCAGGCTATCAGGGCATGCCGGTGCGCGCGGCTCTGCCCATCGTGCGCGGCATGTGCGCCGCGCTCGCATATGCGCATGAACGCGGCTTCGTCCACTGCGACTTCAAGCCGGCCAACGTGTTTTTGACCACCAACGCCGAAGTGAAAGTGATCGACTTCGGCATTGCGCGCGTGTTTCAGCGCCCCGAAGAGGAGAGCGACGCGACCGTGTTCGATCCGGGCAGCCTGGGTGCGTTGACGCCCGCGTATGCGAGCCCGGAGATGATCGAGCATCGCGAGCCCGATCCGCGCGACGATATCTACGCGCTTGGCTGCATCACCTATGAATTGCTGACCGGTCACCATCCGTTCGACCGTTTGTCGGCGACTCAGGCGCGCAATGCCGACTTCAAGCCGCAGCGGCCACAGAATCTCGATTCGAGGCAGTGGCGCGCGTTGCGTGCCGCGCTGTCGTTCGATCGCGCGACGCGCATGCCGAGCGTGGTGCGCTTCATCACCGAGTTCGACAACGAGGCGCGCGCGGAGAAGTCGGGCACGTTGGCGAAGGCCGGACTCGCGAGCTTTGCCGTGGTGTGCGCGGCGGCGGTCGGCGTGTTCGCGCTGCGCTCGGGGCCGAGCCGGCAGGCAAGTGCGCCGCCGGCGGAGGTAGGGGCGTCGCAGGCATTGGCGGATCGAGCGGATACCGCGTCGGAGCCGAATGCGGCGGCGGCAGTGCCGCCGACTGTGACGGCATCGGCCGCATCGAACTCCGCACCTGCTGCCGCGAGCGCCGCAGCCGTGCCGGCCCCAACCGCCACGCCGCCTGCGCCCAAGCCCGCACTGACGCTCGCCGCCATCGTACCCACGTTGGCGCAAGTACCGTGTTCGGCGCTCTCCGCCGCCATCCAGAATCATTCGCTGACGGTGCGCGGCTTCGTCTCGCAGCGCTACGGTGCGGCCCATCTGAAGGAAACGTTGGCGGCCTTGCCGGGCGCCGATACGCTGACGCTCGACGTCGAACCCATCGCCGAGGACAAATGCGATACCGTCAACGCGCTCGCTCCCTACTGGGTTCGCAACTGGCAAGCAGGGCGCATCGCGGCTTTGCATGTGCGCCCGCCCGGCGGTCAGTTGAGCGAGGGCGAGGCGCTGGTCGTCGACGTGACGACGCCTGGCTTCGACTCGTATGTGAATCTCGACTATTTTCAGCTCGACGGCAGCGTCGTGCATATGGTGCCGAGCCCGCGCGCGAAGGACAATCAGGCGCCGCCGCACTACGCCGCGACGATCGGCAGCGGCGGCGACTGGATCATTTCGAAACCGTTCGGCGCGGAGATGGTGGTGCTGCTGATTACGCCGGTGCCGCTATTCGACAAGCCGCGTCCGGAAAGCGAATCGCGCGCCGACTATCTGCGCGCGCTCGACACGCGGCTCACGCAGATCGGCGGCAAATACGGGCAGGACCACCTCGTCGCCGACTTTGCTTCGATCACGACGAAGCCGCGCGCGCCGTGAATGCGGGGCGGGCGTCAACACCACGTCTGGTCTCGACCGCATGAGCCGCCGATCTGCAGCAAGACCACGCGCTTCATTTGAGATCTTTGACGACCCGAAAGCCATCCTGCGATTGACGTACGCCCGCGCTGTATTTGAAGCGCGTCGCGCTGAGCATGTAGCTGCTGCCTTCGCGCCATGAACCGCCGCGAATCACGCGCATGTCGCAGCCGGGACTGTCCCATGCGTGGCCGTCGGCGGGGCCGCCCTGATAGTTGTTGTGCCAGCAGTCGGCGGTCCATTCCCATACGCTGCCGTTCATGTCGTACAGGCCGAGCGGGTTCGGTGCGAACGAGCCGGCGGACTCCGGTCCTTCCTTGTGCCACGGGTCGCCGCAATCCTTGCAATTGGCGGTGCCCTTGCGCATCTGATCACCCCACCAGTAGGCGGTCGTCGTGCCGCCTCTGTCCGCATATTCCCATTCCGCCTCCGTGGGCAGACGGTAGGGCTTGCCGGTGACTTTGGTGAGCCATTTGACGTACTGCTGCGCGTCGTCCCAACTCAGGTCGCGCGCCGGTGCGGCCTTGTTCGTGTTGCTTTCGGGCGTCGCTTTCTGACAGGCATTGGCGGCGACGCAAGCGTTCCATTGCTCGACCGTCACCTCGTATTTGCCAATGGCAAATGGCGCGCTGATGCTCACGTGGTGGACCGGCTTCTCCGATGGATCGTCGCTGCTGCTGCCCATCGCGAACGAGCCGCCGGGCACGGGGACCATGATCGGACAGGCGGCGCAGTCGCGGCTTTCACCGGCGGTGGGCGGACGAGTGACGGTTTTTTGTGCGACTGCGGCGGCGGGTGGGGCAATCGGCGCGGCCGGTGCGGCTGCGCTTGGCGTGGGCGTTGCATTTGGCGCCGACGCTGTGCGCGGGCGCTCCTGCGCCGGGGCACTTGTTGGCGCGGCGGGATGAGCGGCTTGCGGCGCAGGTGTGGGTGCAGGTGTTGGCGCAGGCGCACTCGCCGTCGCGCGCAGGCGATCGATGCGCGCATGAGCGAGCGTAGCGAAGCGGCCATTCGGATAGGCCTTCAAATAGGCCTCGTAATCGGCGGGGTAGTTGCTGTCCTTGATCGAGTTCCAGAACGTGATTTCGTATTGCTCGCTGCTGTCTTTCGGAAGAATGCCCCTGCTATGCAGCGCGACGGCTGGATTCTCCTGACGCGCCCACGCGACGACCGGCACAGATGCCTCGCGATAGCGGCTGGCGGTTTCGTTCAACTGGGCCGAGGCAGCGAGCGTCGAAGCAATCCACGGCTTTTGCTCACCAGCGGTTGCATCGCGAACTTGCGCGGCGACGTGCTCGAACAGACCGTCGAGCGGTTGCGACGAAGCGCTTTCGAGCGCGTGCAGCAAAGCAGTCGTGTAGACGCCGTGGCGCGCGCCGTCCGCCGCAAAGCCGCCGGGTGCGGTGGCATAGGCGATCACGGTATCGGCACCCGGCGCTGGCGCATCGCTCGTCGCGCCCGGTGAGAACGGATTGTTCAGGCACGCATCGAGAATCACGAGATTGAGCCGACCCGCACGCGGTGCGGCCATCACCCGCAACACGGTATTCAGATCGACGCCGTTATTCACCAGCGATGCCGGCACGCGAGCATCGAGTCCGGCAGGCATGAGCAACGTCTGCGGGCCAATTTGCATGCCGTGGCCCGCGAAATAGAAGAGTCCGACGCCGCCGCCTTGCAAACGCCGCTGGAATTCGTCGATCGCCTCCTGCATGTCCCCTGGCGTCGCATTCGTGCGCATGATGACGTCGAAGCCGAGCGCATGGAGCGTGTCGCGCACTGCTTCGGCATCGCGTGGCGCATTAGAACGAATAGGGGTCGCGAGATCGCCATATACGCCATTGCCGATCACGAGCGCGATACGTGGAGAATGCGCAGGCTCGCGCATTAACGTGAATGGCGAGACCGTATCGGTAAGCGCCGCCGCCTGCGCAGCCGTTGCAATGGGCGCAGGAATTGCAGCGCTCGCCCTGGTCGAGATAGCCGCATGAGCCAAGCTCCATTGCGCCTGGATTGCCCCGGCCATGCACACCAGCAGGAATATTCGCCACATCTTTGCATCCTGTTTGTACCGGACAGAACCCAGGCATTCGAGGACCACGCTGTGTGCAGCATTCGCTGCGGTACTTCGGGCCAAGCATCGATGCCGCTTTCGACGACCACGCGTGTGCAACCTGTCAATAACGATAGCACGCGCTTTGCGCGCCACAACTCGACGCGTCATACGGTTAACGAGTGTGGCGTATCTTTTTGGCAAGTTACGTCCTAAGCTAATTCACAAAGTAACGCCGCACAGTCGTTTTAACTTTGCGGCCGTCCCGTCACTCGCACCCGCGATATCCAGCCGGAGCGCTCGGTCTGCTTTGCGCAGTCGAGACGGCCGTGACCCCTATTCGGGAGAGTGCGCCATGCGAAGAAAAACCCTCACCCCCGTTGTTTCCGATTCGCGTCATGCCGCGAGAGCGAGTGTCGGCGTGGGGCGCGCGGCTGCGTGCGCAACGCTGTTTGCCGCACTCGGCTGCATGGCGACTCTCAATATCGCGCTCGCCGAACAGACCGCGTCGACGCCGGGCGCCGAGGAATACATCATCTGGCCGTCGGATGGCGCGGTGATTCATGGCGGCAAGCTCTGGGTGCGCATGGGTCTGCGCAACATGGGAGTGTGTCCGAAGGGCGTCGCACGCCCGAACTGCGGGCATCATCATCTGTTGATCGATACCGATCTGCCTGCGCTCGACCAGGAAATTCCGTCGGACCGCAATCACCTGCACTTCGGTGCGGGCGAGACGGACGCGCGTATCGAGTTGCCGCCGGGCAAGCACACGCTGCAACTGCTTCTCGGCGACCAGCATCACGTGCCGTTCGTGCCGCCCGTCTATTCGAAGAAGATCACCATTACCGTGCAAAAAGACTAGCGCGATCCGTTCGTTCCACGCGGGTCCGTCAGGACGGAGAGACCTCATGTACAAGATCTTTGTGATCGCGGCGCTCGTGACATCGGCGGGATTGGCCTTGCCTGGCTTCGCCGTGGCCGGCACGACACCAGCGCCGCCCGGCGCATACGCCTATATCGGCTACCCGAACGACGGCCAGGTCGTGCCCGCCAACAAGCCGTTTCGCGTGTGGTTCGGCTTGCGTTTCATGGGCGTGGCGCCCAAAGGCGTCAAGTATCCGAATACGGGCCACCATCATCTGCTGATCGACACCGATCTGCCGCCGATGGACCAGGAAATTCCTTCGGACCGCAACCACCTGCATTTCGGCGCGGGCGAAACGGAAACGATGATTCAATTGCCGCCGGGCAAGCACACGCTGCAGTTGCTGATGGGCGACGATATGCATGTCCCGCACAATCCGCCGGTGTACTCGAAGAAGATCACCGTCATTGCGCGCTGAGACCTTGCACGGCGCGCCTCGTGCATGCCAGTGTCACGACGCAGCCAACAGCTTCGCGCTGTCTGTTGGCTGCGATCCATCATCGGCTGCTTGCCATATCGTCGCGCTCACTTCTTCCAGGATCGTTGGTCATCGGCAAAGCCCTTTATCTGCGGCCTTCCAGGAAATCTCTTAGGAGCGGAAACCAACCCTGGCACAGCCCATGCATTAGTGACACCCGAGCAGACAAATTGCTCGAACCCAAACGCAGGACTGTGCAGTTTCCCCTTCCCCTTCCAGGAGATTCACCATGAACACGCTGATGATCAAAGACCTGTCCATCACCGAACAACTCGACAGCAAGGCGATGAGCGCCGTGCGCGGTGGCTTCGGCTATCCCTCGTCATCCTATTTCAGCTATGCGCCGGTGTATGCGCCGAACAACAGCAAGACCGTCGACGCTACCCAGCTCATCAACACGACGATGAGCATCCAGAGCGCGAACGGCAACAATGCAGCGTTCGTCGCGGGCACCACGACCACGATCGCTCCGCATGTAAGCTCGGCCAACAACATCTACGTGTCCTGAGCGGCGCGTCCCCCGCGAAGGCCTGCCAGCCTTTGCGGGGTCCGCTCCGCCGTGGCCGAGCATCGATCTGGCGTTGCGCCGTGTCGGCTAGTGACTCAAAAAGATTTCCACTTCAATCGTTCTTTGCACGCACCCCTCGCGTCAACGTCCGATCCCCGCGCCACCCTTCCCGCCCGCTGCTTCGATGGTGAAGCCGCCTGGGAGAGGCTGTATCTGAAGGGCGCTCCCGTCGGGCAATGCGTGCAGCGAAGCGGGGGTCATCGGAGACAATCGTGTCAGCGTTGCTTGATTCACCGGTTTGTCAGCGCTTCTTCCTCATGACATCGGCACAGCGCAAGCCGGTGCGTTCAAGCGGCGGCTTGCGCGTCGGCGCCGCGTTGCGCGGCGTATGTGCGGCAGCGGTATGCGCGCTGTCGCTCGGTGCGTGCGTGGACTTCCGCATGGCCGACTACAAGCGCCCCGACACGCCTGCCAAAGCGTCGTGGTCGGATCAGAGGGGCGCGGTGTCGGCCACCGCGACCATCGAGCCCGACTGGTGGAAAGGCTTCCATGATCCGTATCTCGACACGCTGATCGCCAAAGCGATTGCGGGCAACTTCGATATCAGAGTGCTGGCCGCGCGTATTGATGTCGCCGGTACGCAGATCGCAGAGGCCAAAGCAGGTGCGTTGCCCACGATGGACCTCGGCGTCGGCGCCGATTTCGAAAAGACCACGGGCCAAACCTTTGCAAAGCAGTACAACGTCGCGGCCCAGGTGAACTGGGATATCGACATCTGGGGCAAGGTCGAAAAGGGCGTGCAGGCGCAGAAGGCGGAATTTCATGCGAGCGAAGCGGATTGGCGCGCCGGGTATCTCGAACTGGTGGCGAACGTCGCCAGCACCTACTTTCAGATTCTCCAATTCGACGACCAGATCGAGCAGCAGCAGAGAACGCTCGTCACGAACAAACAGATTCTCACGATCTACGACGGCCAGCGGCGCAGCGGCCTCATACCGCAAACCCAAGTGCTGCGCCAGCAGGCGGAAATCAACCGGCTGACGAACGAGCTGCTCGACTTGCGCCGTTCGCGCGCGATTGCCAACAATGCGCTCTGTACGCTGATGGGCGTACCGGCGGGCGAGTTTCAATTGCCGCAGGGCCACCTGCAGGAACGCGTGCAATTGCCCGCGGTACCGGACGGCCTTCCCGCGCAACTGCTCGCGCGGCGCCCCGACGTGGTGGCGGCGGAGTTCAGAGTGCTGGAGGCTTACGACCTCGTCGGCCAGGCCAAGCTCGCGCAATTGCCGACCATCGGTCTCACGGCACACGGCGGCACGGCGAGCGCCGCGCTGAACAACCTGCTGAAATCGTTCACATTCGGCTTGATGCCGAGCATCAACATCCCGTTGCTCGATCCCGGTACGCGGGCTCACGTGAAGACGACTCAGGCGCAATCGACGGTAGCCGAGCAGCAGTACCGCGTGGCCGTGATGGGTGCGTTCGAGGAAGTGGAAAACGCGCTGGTCAATCTGAATTCCCATAAGGCGCAACGCGTGCAATTGCAGGAACAGGTGTCGCGTCTGCAAATCGTCGCCGATCAGATCCAGTCGCAATTGCGACTTGGCGTGGTGTCGCAACTGGAGGTGTTCGAAACTGAGCGGACTTTGCTCGAAGCGCAGCAGGGCCTTCTCGCCAACCATCAACTGATTCTGTCCGACACGGTTCTGCTGTACAAGGCGCTGGGCGGCGGCTGGCCGAGCGTGGACGTGCAGGCGCAGGTCAATAGCAAGTAGGTGACGAATAAGTGGCAGGTAAAAGAGAAGTAAAGGAACACTGAGCTAATCGCGAGACCGCGCGCGGCGTGGGTGTTTTAGATGCAGACGACGCGTGCTGCCTCGACAACCGATCATCTGGAAATTGACACTCGCCATGCGTGACTTACAATCGTTGAGGGGCCCTATTCCATACGGCTCTTTACAACAAGATCGTTTCGCCGTTGTCCTTCGTCCCGTTTCCGTTGCGCTCTCGCCGCAGCGGGTAAACGCTTAGTGATCCAGATAAAATGGCCACCGGCGAAGTTCCGATTGCTGAAATGCGCGCGACCGTGGCCGCTGCCTTCGACGTGGTGTTGTCGCCGGTTGCGTCGGCGCAACGCCCCGCGCTCGACGCGATCCGGATTGTCGAGAACCTGTTTGCGATCGGCCGCAGCGAAGCGCCATTCACCGACTACCCGCCCGAGCGAACCTCGCGTCTGTCGCGCCGTCACGCGCGCGTTTTCACGGAGCACGGCGCGGTTTATGTAGCGGATCTCGGCAGCAAGAACGGCACCACGTTAAACGGCATCGCCGTGCGGCAAATGCCGGCGCGCGTGCGGGCCGGCGACGAATTGTGCTTCGGCGGCGAGCTGTGCTACCGGGTGAGTATCGAGCCGCGCGCACGCATCGTGGCGGCCGCCAGCACACCGCCCACGCCGGGCCTGCTGCTGGTGCCACAGCGCGACGACCTCGGCTTGCAACCGATCGAGGTGCGGGCGTTCCCGTTTCTCATCAGCAAGGCGGACGACGTTTTTTCGCGCTACAAGGAGCGCTATCCGCATCAGGTCAATTACATCTCGCGGCGGCACGCACACATCTTTCTGAAGGGTGGCGACCTCTACGTCGAGGATCTCGGCAGCACCAATGGGACCTTCGTTGGCGGAAAACGCCTGGACGAATCCGCGCTTCCGCTGGCGGAAGGCGACGTCGTTGCATTTGGCGGCGACCACTTCGTCTACAGGGTGTCGCTGCAGAAAGCCCCTGATGTCGAGCCCACCGTGACCCAGCTATTCCTCAATCCAGCCGTCGACGATGCGGCCGATACCGACAAGACCACGTTCGTCGGCGCCGCGCATTCGTTCCTCGATATCTTTTGCGTCGACCCGGGCCTACAACGTGAAGACGAAGTCAACGAAGCGGCATCGGCCGTGTCGGCGCACGCGAAGCGCGATGCGCAGAGCGGCGCAAGGGGCGTGAATGGCACCAGCGGCACCGGCAGCACGAATGGAACGAAGGGCGCGCAGGGCGCGATTAGCGGCGGTAGTGCGCACGGCGCCAACGCCTCGGGCCCCGCGGCGAGCGCGAAGGGCAAGCCGTGGCGCTGGCGCCTCGTCGCGAGCGAACTCGGCAAGGCCTTTGCGGACGACGACCGTCAGAACGTCAGACGCATCGCGGGATGGAGCGGCGCGGGCGTCGCCGTTCTGGCGGCGATCGCGGTGGCGCTTTACTTGCATGGCTCGCCGGAGCGTGAATTGAAGGACCTGCTGGCGAGCGGCGATTACACAAGTGCGGTCACGGCGGCGAAAGGCTATCTGGCGAGTCATCCGGCGGACAGCAAAGTCAGCGCGCTCGCGAGCGAAGCGTTGCTGAAGGCGAAACTGCCCGGCTGGTTGAACGCATTGCAGAAGGCTCAATTCGATCAGGCCGACGCTCTGTTGACAGAGATGAGAGCGTTGAGCGCGGACAACGCGGACGCCACCTCGCTGGCCGGCGAACTGCAATGGGTGGGCGATCTGGAGCGCTTCGTGGCGGGGCGCGGCGGCGCGGATGCGCCGATCCGCATGTATGCGGACGAATCGACGATCAATAAACTCCTGCAACGCTGGGAAGACGACCCGAAAAGCCATCAGCGCGCGCTCGACCGGATCGCGTCATACGTGCCGGTGTTTGCCGAGCCCTACGCGCATGCGCTGAGTCATCTGCGCAAGCTGGAAAGCGACGATTCGGTGTACGTCGCCGCGATCGACCGGCTGAATGGCGTGATCCGCGCCGAACTGGCGCGCGACAAACCCGACGCGCTGCCACCGGTGCTCGACGATTACGCGCAGCGCTACCCGCGTCTCGCCGGCCTCGACCGGGTGCGCGAGGATTTGCGCCAGTACTCCGCGTTGCTCAATGCCGCGCTGAGCCGTCAGCTGACGCCATTGCTCGCGATGCTGAAGTCGGTGCATTTCGGCACGCCGCCTTTTCAGGCGCAGTTTCAACAACTGGCGGCGAGCCGTTTGCCATCCGCCGACGTGATGGAGCGTCACGACGCGGTGAACGCGGCGTGGCTGCGCGGCGACGCGCAGCAGGCCTTGGCCGATTTGCAGGCGATGCCCGTCGGCCCATGGTCCGACGTGCTCGCGGCTGAAGCAGTGCACAAGAAAGCGCTGCTCGACCAGTACACCGATTTGCAGAAGACGCGCGGCGGCAAGGATTACGACCAGCGCCTGCTGTCGTTCTATGCAAGTCTCGATCCGCAGGCGGATGCGTGGTTCGTGCAGTCGATCGATAAAGACGTCGCCGCGCTGCATGACAAAGCGCTCGCGCGTGCGCAAGATCTGCTGCTGCGCGCGCAGAGTCTGTGGAAGCAATATCGCGCGAGCGGTTCGATCGGCGGCACGCAACGGCTCGAAGCGGGCATCTCGCCGGGCTTTCGCAGTGAGGCGCGTTTGCTGTCCGACGCGCAAACGGCGGCGCAGCAGGGCATGCGCATCTACACGCAACTGAAGGCCGATCATCCCGCCGACTTCGACCGCCTGCTCGCGGACATCGAAGCCGAAGCGGATCTGCAGCGCCGCTCGCTGACGGAGTTGCGCATGGTGCTGGACCCGGGTCTGTTGAAGGCGAAGCTGGCATTGATCGGAGGCGAGCACAGTGAAGCGCGACAATCACCCTAAGCCGTTGTCCGAGGCGCTGGAGGACCACAGTGTCGAAGGCATCGCGATTCTGACTGCCGAGCCGGTGCGGATCGCGCGTGCGCTGATCTGGGCAATGGTCGCGCTGGTGGTGGCCGGGCTGCTGTGGTCGTTCGTCGGCCGGGCGGATGTGATCGTCACCGCGCAGGGAACCTTGTCGCCCGAATCGGAAGTGCGCCGCATCTATGCGCCGATCGACGGCGAACTGGCCGACCTGTACATCGCCGAGGGACAGCCGGTGTCGAAAGGCGACGTGCTGGCGCGGCTGAACGCGCGCGGCGCGATCGAAGCGGCGAGCAACGCGCTGCAAGCGCAACTCAAACTCGAAGACGCGGAGCGCGACTCGAAACAGTTTCCGCAGAAGAAGGCGCTGATGGAGCGTAAAGCCGCGGCGCTGAAGGCTCAAATGGAAGTGGAATCCCGTCTGCACGAAAATCGGGTGTCGGAGGGCACCACCAAGCTTGCCGAAGGGCAGAAGGCGGAACTCGACGAAGCGCGCAGCATTCTCGACAACGCCCGCCGCACGCGCGAGGCGGCGCGTCAGGAACTGGACCGCTATTCGAAGCTCTTCGCGCAGCCGGGGGGCGGCGGCATCGCCGAATTGCAAGTCGAGCAGAAACGCACCGCCGCGCTGGAAGCGGACAACGCCTACCGTGTCGCGCAATCGAAACTCGCCGAACTGGACTTTCGCCTGAGTCATGAATACACGCAGGCGAATGCACAACTCGAAACCAGCGGCCAGCAGACCGCCGACCTGCAACTCCAATACGATTCGGCGGTGCGTGATATCACCGATGCGGAAGACAAGGTGCGTCTGCAATTGCAGAGCGCCCGCCTCGTGTCCGAGGCCGCCGCGCGAATCCGCTTCGAGAACATCGACAAGGACAACTTCCTGCTGATTCTCGCGCCGGTCTCGGGCGTCATTACCGATGTGACATCGACGCAGCGCGGCGACAAGATCCAGGCGAACGCGCCGCTCGGCGGCATCGCGCCGAAAGACGCACGGCCCGTGCTGAAGATCGAAATCGCCGAACATGACCGCGCTTTTCTGCATGAAGGCTTGCCGGTGAAGCTGAAATTCAACGCGTTTCCGTATCAGCGTTATGGGCTGATCAGCGGCACGCTTGCCTATATTTCGCCCGCCACCAAACCGTCGGCGCAGGACAAGCAGCCGGTCTACGAGGGCCGCGTGACGCTCGACAAGAACTACTACCAGATCGCCGACACCCGTTACCCGTTGCGCTACGGCATGACGGCAAGCGCCGAGATCGTGGTGCGCGAGCGGCGCCTGATCGATCTGGGTCTGGATCCGTTCAGGCAGGTGGCGGGCTGAGCATGCTGAATATTCCCAATCAAAGGAGCGAGTGAAATGACCGCGATAGTGCGTATCGATGATGAAGTCGTGGACGTGTCCGAGTTCATTCGTCTTCTGAAGCTGACCGGCCAGTTCGAAAGCCTGATCGAACAGATCGTGCGCGACAAGCTCACGGTGCACGCGGCGAAAAAGCACGGCGTTACCGTGACCGCCGATGAGATCCAGCAGCGCGCCGATCAGTTCCGCCGTGTGCGCGGCCTGCATCGCGCGACCGACATGAACCAGTACCTCGACGTGCTGCACGTGAGTCTCGACGAGTTCGAAGCGTTCATTACCGACGGGCTGTACCAGGAGAAGATGCTCGACGAGGTCGGCAACGAAGCCGCGATCCGCGACTACTTCGCGCTCAACTCGCCGAAGTTCGACGCGATCGAAGTGAGCCATATCGTGCTCGACAGCGAGGGCAAGGCAAAGGAGATGATTTCGTATCTGCACGACGATCCGGACAGTTTCGCCGACATGGCGCGCGAACATTCGATTGCCGACACGCGCGAGGCGGGCGGCGTGATCGGCAAGGTACTGCGCGGCTCGTTGAAGCCGGACGTCGAAGCGAAGATTTTCAATGCCGCGGTGGGCGATCTGCTGGGGCCGTTTGCGTCGGCGGATCGCTCGTGCTTCGAGATTTTCGCGGTGACGGCCAAGTATCCGGCGACGTTGGATGGGGACGTGGCCGCCGAAGTCAGGCGGCTGCTGCGCGAAAGCTGGCTGATCGCGCGCGCCCAGGAGCATGTGATCGAGGCGCGCTAACTGAACCGGGCGCTTTGCTTTATTCGCGCCGTAGCGCAGTCGCACCACTCAAGCCAAGTCAACGCAGTCAGCCGAACGGAGGTCCGTAGTACATGGACGCACCCCAGACCGTGCCTTCCGCCGCCGAGTTTCTCGCCTCGGTGGAAATTCTCTCGCCATTCTCACGTGATGAGATCGAGCGTCTTGCCGACTACGCGCAAGCGCGCTTCTATTCGTTTGGCGAAACGGTCTGCTCCTCGGGCGAGGTGGCCGACGGACTCTACGTGGTGCGTTCGGGTTCGGTACGCATTTTCACCGAGGAGCACGGCAAGGAAACCAGCATGGGCGTGCGCAAGTCCGGCGAGATCTTCGCCGACATCGCGATGTTGCGCACCTACATGCACGAAGCGTCGGTGCGGTCGTCGGCGAAAACCGAGTTGCTGTTCATTCCGCGCGCCGCGATCGAACCGGTGATGGCCGGCAATCCGGCGGCACTCGCGTTCGTCGCGAGCTATGTGGCGATCAGCTCGGCGGGCGGCTTCGTCGCGCAGTTGTTCGATTTGCGCGGCAAGCTGAACAAGGCGGAACTGGAAGAGTATGTGCGCAGCGTCGGCGTGAAACGGGTCGTCGCGGGCAAGGAGATTCTCAAGCAGGAGGGTCGCGACGACCGGCGGCTCTACGTGGTGCGGCACGGCCAGGTGCGCATCGTGCGGCACGAGGAGGGTCACGACTACACGCTCGCGACGCTCGGCGAAGGCGAGATTTTCGGCGAGAAAGCGTGTCTGATGCGCCAGGAGCAGATGGCCTCCGTCGTCGCGACGACCGATACGCGGCTGCTGGTGATTCCGGAGCGCACGGTTCACTTCATCCTCGAACGCAATCCTAAGCTGCGCGACGTGCTCGACGAGCGCATCCGCTACGGCGACCGCGAATTACAGCGGCAAAAGCGCCTCGAACAGCGCCGCAAGTTGCCGCTGATGCTCGACTTGCAAAGCAAGCCCGAGTTCGGCGAGAAAGTCATCAAACGCTTCGCGCTGGTCGAACAGGCCGAGGAGATGGACTGCGGCGCCGCGTGTCTCGCGATGGTGTGCCGCCATTACGGCATCTCGATGACGCTCGGCAAATTGCGCGAACTCGCCAACGTCACGACCCAGGGCGCGACACTCGACAGCCTCGCGCGCGCCGGCGAATCGCTCGGCTTCACGGCGCGCGGCGTGCAATGCACGTTCGATTCGTTGCGTGGTTTCGATCTGCCGTTCATCATCCACTGGGAGGGCTATCACTACGTCGTGGTGTACGGGCTCTCGAAGGATTACGTGTGGATCGCGGACCCGGCGCTCGGTTTCCGCAAATTAACCGTCGAGGATTTCGAGCGCGGTTGGAGCGGCACGTGTCTGCTTTTCACCGGCGGCCCGCACCTGGTGCAGATGTCGGCGGCGCGTTCGCCGTGGATACGGTTTGTCGGCTACCTGAAGCCGTACAAGAAGATACTCGGCCATCTGTTTCTTGCCACCTTCGTGATTCAGGTGTTGGGCGTGATTCCGCCGCTGATCATCCAGAACATTCTCGACGGCGTAATCGTGCATCAGAACGTCAGCCTGCTGCATCTGCTGATAGGCGGTTTGATCATCGCGAACGTGTTTTCGCAATTGATGTCGACGATCCGCGCGTATCTCGCCAACTTCATGGTGCGCAACATGGACTTCGCGATGATGTCGCAGTTCTTCAAGCACACCATGTCGCTGCCGTTCTCGTTCTTCGCGAAGCGCAAGACCGGCGACATCTTCGCGCGCTTTCAGGAGAACCAGACGATCCGGGCATTCCTCACCGAATCCACCGTCACCACCACGCTCAATCTGCTGATGGTGTTCATCTACTTCACGATCATGTTCGTCTACAACGTGAAGATGACGCTGGTGTTGATCGCGTTCGTGATTCCGATCATGGCATTGACCGCGATCGCCACGCCGAAGATCAAGGGCTACGCGCGCGAAGTGTTTACCGCGTCGACCGATTCGAAGTCGTTTCTGATGGAAGCGCTCGCGGGCGTGGAGACCATCAAGGGCATGGGCATCGAGCGGCCGGTGCGTTTGCGCTGGGAGAAGAAGTACGCGAAGGCGCTCGAAGTGCAGTATCGCGCGCACGCGTTCAACATTCTGGTCGGACTCGGCAGTCAGTTGCTGAACGCCGCGACGACCATTGCGATTCTCTGGGTCGGCGCGAATCTGGTGCTGGCGCGCGAAATGACGATCGGTCAGTTGATCGCATTCAATGCGTTCATGGGTAGTGTGATGGGCCCGCTGATGGGGCTCGTCGGTTTATGGAGCATGTTGAACGACGCGGGCGTCGCGATGGAGCGGCTCGGCGACGTGCTCGACATCGAGCCCGAACAGAAGCCGCAGGATTTGCCCTCGCGCGTGATGCTGCCGGAACTGCAGGGCGAGATCAGTTTCAGCGGCGTCTATTTCCGCTACGCAGACAACGACTCCGCCTACGTGCTCGAAAATATTAGCTTCGACATCAAGCCCGGCGAACTGGTGGCGATAGTCGGGCGCAGCGGCTCGGGCAAGACCACGCTCGCAAAGTTGCTGGTCGGCTTCTACACGCCGACCGAAGGAAAGATGAGCATCGACGGCTACGACCTCGGCGTGGTCGATAAAGCCTATTACCGCGCGCAGATAGGCTATGTGATGCAGAGCAATCTGCTGTTCTCCGGCACCATTGCGGAGAACATCGCGAGCGGCGACGATGCGCCCGACCGGCGCCGTATCGAGGAAGTCGCGAAGATGGCCGACGCGCATGCGTTCATCAGCAAGATGCCGCTCGGCTATGAACAGATCGTCGGCGAGCGTGGGATCGGTTTGTCGGGCGGACAGATCCAGCGGCTGTGCATCGCACGCGCGCTGTATCACGACCCGCGTCTGCTCGTGTTCGACGAAGCGACCTCGGCGCTTGATTCGCAGTCGGAAAGCAATATCCTCGGCAACATGCATGACATTCTGAAGGGCCGCACGGCGGTGATCATCGCGCACCGGCTCAGCACCATCATGCGCGCGGACAAGATTCTCGTGCTGTACGAAGGGGCGATTGTCGAACAGGGCCGTCACGATGAGCTGATTCAGCGTGGCGGAATGTATTACCAGCTGGTCCAGAAACAGTTGAGCGCGTGATGATGAAAATACTCGACCAGATTGAAGAGGCCAGCCCCGCGATTTCCTACGCGGGTTTGATCGAGCGGATCGAGATTTTGCGCTCGACGTTGCGCTGGTCGTCGCGCCTCGAACGCGCGGATATCGACAAGCTGCTCAGGCAAGCCACCTCGTTGCGAGACGAAGTGATGCAGCTTTCGCACAAGGAGCGCTTCGTGCAGGCGGCGGTGGCCGCCGAGCCGCAAACGCCGGTCGATCAATCGCGCGGCGCACGCAGAAAGGCGTTGCTCGAACGCAGCTTCATTTTCGAAGGGACGTTCGGTGACAATGCGCGTCTGCTGGAATCGCTAGAAATCGCGGAGAAAGCGGCGCCCACCGACTTGCCCGTGCTGATCGACGGCGAAAGCGGCACCGGCAAGGAACTGATGGCGAAGGTGATTCACGCGAACGGCTCGCGCGCGGACAAGCCGTTCATCTCCGTGAACTGCGGCGCGATTCCGGACAACCTGCTGGAGTCCGAATTGTTCGGGCATCGCAAGGGCGCGTTCACCGGGGCGTCGAATGATCGCAAGGGCAAATTCGAAAGCGCGCATACCGGGACGATCTTTCTCGACGAGATCGGCGAGTTGCCGCTCGCCGGCCAGGTCAAACTGCTGCGCGTGCTGGAAGCGCACGAGATTCAGCGCGTGGGTTCCGACGAAACCATTGCCGTCGATACGCGCATCGTCGCGGCGACCAATCGCAATCTCCGCCAACTGAGCGAAGAGGGCAAATTCCGCGAGGATCTGTTCTACCGGCTCAGCGTGATTCACGTCACGCTGCCGCCGTTGCGCGAGCGCCGCGATGAAATCCCGCTGTTGATTGCGTGGTTCGGCGACGAAGCGGCCGGCACCTTAAAACGCAGGCCCGTCAGACTGACGCCGCGCTTGCGCGACTTTCTGCTGAACTACGGGTATCCGGGGAATATTCGCGAGTTGCGCAACGTGATGTATCGCGTGTCGTGTCTCGCGGGCGATATGGCGGACGTCGATCATCTGCCGCTGGACATGCGGCCGACGGCGCCGGGGGCGGCGGCTGTGTTGACCGGCGCGCCCGCGAGCGGGCAGGAGCCGATCAGCGTGGCCAGTCTGATGTCGCTGAGCGACGCGAAACGGGCCGCCAGCGACGACGCCGAGAAAGCCTTCCTCGAGCGTGGCCTTCGTGAGGTGAGCGGCACCGTTGCGGAACTCGCGCGGCGGATCGACATGAACCGCTCGCATTTGCAGATGCTGCTGAAGAAGCATGGTCTGCATTCGAAGGACTTCCGCAATCGCCATGCACCGGCCGCCAGCGGGAACGGCGCAGAGGACGAGCGGGAGCGCGGCGAGGAAGACGGCGAGACTTGATGCCGGTCAAGTGCGGTGTCGAATTGGCGGCGTCAAAGCGGTAACTTCAGGGCGACGGATTCAGCAAGGTCTTGTCGGACGCATTCGGATCTTCCGCCTGCACGACCACCGCGGTGATATTGTCACGTCCGCCGCGCGCGAGCGCCAATTCGACCAGTTGCTCGGACGCGTTCTCACGTTGCGCCGAGGTCAGCACCGAGATGATTTCGTCGTCGCTCAACTCGTTGCTCAGGCCGTCGCTGCAGAGCAGGAAGACGTCGCCGTCGGCGACTTCGATCGCATCGTCGTCGAGTTCGAGCAGGTCCGTCGCGCCCACCGCGCGCGTGATCATATGCTGCGCCGGATGATGCCGCGCCTCTTCGTCGGTGATTACGCCGAGTGACTTGAGTTCTTCCACCTGACTATGATCGCGCGTGAGTTGCCGCAACTGTCCTGCGCGATACAGATAGATGCGACTGTCACCCGCCCACAGGTAGCCGCAAAAGCGATCGCAAGCGAGCAGCACGGCGACGGTGCTGCCGATGCGCTGCACTTGGCGGCGCACGGCTTCGTCGCGCAGTTGACGATTGGCGGTTTGCAGCCGCGTGCGCGCGTCGGCAATCAGCGATTTCATGCTGAGCGGCGCCGCGAGCCGGCTCAACGCATCGATCACGAGACGGCTTGCGAGATCGCCGACCGCGTGCCCGCCCATGCCATCGGCGACGGCCCAGCGGCCGGGTTCGGGCTGGTCGAGGCAGGCATCTTCGTTGATCTCGCGGACGCGTCCGGCGTCGGAACGCGCGGACGACGTCCAGCGAAATTGGCTCGCACAAATCACAACGGCTACACCGTATCGTTTCTGCTGCGTGCGTCGGGGGAGACAGCGATGTTCGAATTCGCCCCCGTGTTGTAGACATCGACCGACTGAAACTGGTTGATCATCTGGTTAGCATAGAAGTTGTTGGACACCTCGTACAGGTTCACGACGGGTCCCATGCTCGGCGTGTTGCGCACATACGGCTGAATCCAGCCATAGACCCACGGCGCACCACCGCCGCCGCGAATCGCCGCCATCGCTTTACGGTCGAGCGCGAGGTTCAGCGTGAGGTCGTTGAGTGTGATGCAAGCCATGACGTTTCTCCGGTTGCCGCGCCGGTTGCGCGCGCGGTTTAAAAGGATCTGGACGTGATGGTGCAAGTGCCATGCCACTTTGCGGACCGCATCCACGACTTTGTCGTAACGCGTTGATTGCACGGCGATTCCGTGCACTTGCTCGCGCAGCGCCGGGTTGCGCGGGGCGCTGGTCGGTCGGCCTGCAGCCAACAAACGCTCCCGCGCAGCGGTGTATGACCCAACACATTCGGATTGCTTCCGGCCGCACGTCGACGCATGGAACTACAGCGGAAAGCGG
Organism: Paraburkholderia fynbosensis; assembly: GCF_902859935.1. Taxonomy (GTDB): domain Bacteria; phylum Pseudomonadota; class Gammaproteobacteria; order Burkholderiales; family Burkholderiaceae; genus Paraburkholderia; species Paraburkholderia fynbosensis. The sequence continues at coordinate 192,127 of NZ_CADIKI010000013.1, read as the reverse complement.
CACGCCGGGCAGCCATCATTGAGCGTCGCGTACCAACACATCGGGACGAATTCTGTCGGCTCGCGGCTGACACCCGGACCGTTCCGCATCCCACCTCGAGACTAGGAAGTGCCTTAAATAAAGGCTTTCGCGCGCATGGCCCGGATGATGCAAAAGACCTCGCAACAGTGTTGGAAATCGAACCGAGGCCAGCCATGAACACCCCTCTTCTTCAAACGAGCAGTACGGGCGACGAAGCGCGCCAGCCTGCAACGTCCACCATCGATCTGCCGATCGGCGCGCATCTCGTCACGCAACGGCGCGGCTACGAACACCACGGCATCTATGTGGGCAATGGCCGCGTGGTCCACTACGCGGGCTTCGCGAGTTCCGCGCATCGCGGCCCGGTCGAGGAAGTGGAACTCGCGCGCTTCGCCGCCGGCCAGCCGCTGTCGATCCGGTCGACCCCGAGCGCCCGCTACGTCGGCGACGAAGCCGTGCGCCGCGCGCGCTCCCGTCTCGGCGAAAACCGCTACCGCCTGCTGACCAACAACTGCGAACACTTCTGCGCATGGTGCCTGCTCGGTGAAAGCCGCAGCGAACAGGTGCATGGCTGCCTGCGTCATCCGAGCGCCGGTGTGCTTGCGCTGGTGTGTCTGGTGAAGGTTCTCGTCGAAAGCGGTGCGAAGGGCGCCCACGTGGCCGCGCAACTGGCGTAAAGCGCAACGACGCCGTCAACGACTCAACGGTTTAACGATTCAAACGCGACAGGATTCAAGGAGAGCATCATGGTTGCCGCAGAAAAGACCTTGCACTGGGCCGTCGACAAATGGCTCGCACCCACCCCGTCGATGCCCGCGCGCGTCGTGCGGTTCTGCCACCGCGCTTCGCAACGCTATGTGTGCGTCGAAGCGTTGCGGCCGGGCGGCCTGCTGTCGATCTTCTTCTTCCGTCACGACGACGGTTCGTGGAACGTATTCCCGCCGCAGGCCGAACGGCCCGCGATGAACGGTCATCGCCGCAACGCGCTGTGCTGATCCGGCGCGTGCCGTCCCGCTTCGTTGACGAGCCATTGACTGAACAGCAGCATCGCCGGCGTCATCGGCTTGCCCTTCAGACAGGTCAGCCAGTAGCTGCCGGCGTGGACTTCCACATCGAACGGACGCACGAGGCGCCCCGTGTCGACCTCGTGATCGAACATCAGCGCCGGCGCGAGCGCGATTCCCGCGCCTTGCATCGCCGCCTCCACCATCAGGCGTGACGAATCGAACACGGGCCCGCGAACCGGCCGCGGCGGAATGCCGGCGGCGTTGAACCAGTTCATCCAGTCGTCCGGGCGATACGAACGCAGCAGGGTTTCTTCCGCCAGATCGTCGGGCTTCGACAGACGCGCGGCGATCTCCGGTGTGCATAGCAGTGCGAGCGGCGCATCGAGCAGCCGGGTGGCGAGCGAGCCGGGCCACGTGCCGTCGCCGAAGCGGATCGCGAAGTCGAGCCCTTCGGTGGCGAGATCGACGAGGTTGTTGTTCGTCAGCAGCCGCAGTTCGACGAACGGATGCGCCTCGCGAAACGATCTGAGGCGCGGCATCAGCCAACCCACCGCGAACGTGCCAACCACGCCGACCGTCAGCACCTCATGAAAATGCCCGCCTTCGAATTGCTTGAGCACCGCTTCGATGCGATCGAAAGCGTCGCTCAGAACCGGACGCAGCGCGAGGCCTTCGTCGGTCATCGCAAGGCCGCGCGGCAGACGCTTGAAAAGCGCAGTGCCCAGGCGTTCCTCGAGCGCGCGGACCTGTTGGCTGACGGCGGCCTGGGTGACGTTCAGTTCGAGCGCGGCGCGCGTAAAGCTCAGATGTCTCGCGGACGATTCGAAGGCGCGCAGCGCGTTCAGTGGAAGACGCGGTCTCATGATGAAGACATAAGATTTTCTTGTGAGTCGGCTAACTTATCATCGTTTGTCAGCGCCGGGTGGAAAACGGATAGTGGCGGCTTCACAGAAGGAGCGGCGATGATTACGAGACGGAAGTTCGCGGGCGCGGTGCTGGGTGCTTCGATAGCTGGAGTTGCGCTTGGCAGCGCAGGCGCGTGGGGAAAGACGATAAAGGCGGGTGGCCCCGCGCGTGGGCGTGAGCTGGCGGACGCCGAGGCGATCCGCGAGCGGCTCGCGCGGATCGAGGCGGCAAGCGGAGGGCGGCTGGGCGTGTCGATCGTCGACACGACCACCAGTTTGCACGCCGGTTTGCGCGCGGACGAGCGCTTCCCGATGTGCAGCACCTTCAAGCTGCTGGCGGCGGGGGCGGTGCTGACGCGGGTGGATCGCGGGCAGGAAGATTTGCAGCGGCGCGTGGTGTTCTCCGCCAGCGATCTCGTGCCGAATTCGCCGGGCACGAGCCGGCATACTCGCGAACTGACCGGCGACGCGGGGATGAGCGTCGGCGAATTGTGCAAGGCGGCGCTTACGCTCAGCGACAACACCGCGGCCAATCTGCTGCTCGCGAGCTTCGGCGGCCCGGCGGCGGTCACCGCATTCGCACGCAGCCTGGGCGATGGCATCACGCGGCTGGACCGTATCGAGCCCACGCTGAACGAAGCGATTCCCGGCGATCCGCGCGACACCACCACGCCCAACGCGATGCTCGGCAACCTGCGCGAGCTCGTGCTGGGCGAGCATCTGTCGGCGGCATCGCGGACGCAATTGCTGGCGTGGCTCGTGGCTAACCAGACCGGCGGTTCACGGCTGCGCGCGAAGCTGCCGGAGGACTGGGGCGTCGGCGATAAAACCGGCACCGGCGAGCGCGGCACCGCCAACGACATCGCGATCCTGTGGCCGCCCGGCCGTGGGCCGGTCCTGGTGACCGTCTATCTGACCGAAGCGGACGGCGACGCGGCCCGCAGCAATGCGGCGATTGCGAATGTCGGCGCGCTGGTGGCGGAGTCTATCCGGCGCGCATGATCCGAACGAGTTCGATGCTGGCGCAGGCTGGCCCGCGTTTTCAGCAGTCGAATTGTGCAACACTAAGATCACACCGAAAGGGGGCAACCCCCCGAGGGCAACCGCGCCGACAACGGCCGATTGCCTCGATGGATGCGGTGAGAAGTTGACTGTCCAGGTGAAACGCTCGACACATACTGCCGACGTTCGTCCAGGTAAGCCGTCGGCTTGTCCAACCGTGCATCATTGCCCTCATTCGGAGTCCACTATGTCGTGTACGTCCTCGCCTTGCTTATCGGCATCGTCGCCGGCCTTCGTGGCGAATGATGCGATTCGACAGGGCTGCGTAGATTCGTCCGATGGACATGCTCAGATAGGCAGAAAGGAGTAGATAGTTAGCCAGCCAAGAGCTCTAGCTTCTCATTCCCTGTCACGTCAGAAGAAGAAAAATTCGTCTGTAACATACTAAGAACGATGGGGTGAAAAAGATACAGTTCCTAGCCCAGCTTGCCGAACCCTTCGAATGCTGCGCATGCGCGCGTCGAATCGTCGATCCATCCAGACGCTCATGCGCGACCAGCAATAGCACTGCCGTGCCCAAGGCGATCGCCGTAACACCCAAACCGTTGCTTTCCCGGATCGGCCGGATCAGACAAACCAATGTCATCCCCGCTGCCGTCAGCCACTCCGACACGCACCGCGAGGCCAAGCCACACGCCGCGCCTCGAGCAGCGCCAAGCGCCAGCAAACGGCGATTGGTCGAGGCAGGCGAAATACGCGTAGAGACATCGCGAGCGCTACCCGGGTACAGGACGGGTGGCGGAGAAAACGGAATCGTGTGGCGTTTCCGGGCGCAAGGGTCTGATGGGGAGTACGGGGTACTGAGTGCGCGGGGGGAGCCACTTTCGGTGGGGATGCGGCGGTGGTCAAGAGTTGGGCGTAACGCCGTGCGAGCCATTGCTGAGCATTGTAGCTGGACGTCGTTGCCGTCATGCACTGCACAGATCGATGTCCCGCAAAAGGCTTGCCGAGTGGGCATTGTGCAGAGATGGGATGGTCCACCGGCGTGGCGGGGGCGAGCGATTGGTGGCCGTGCCTATCAGCGCAAGGTATCGGAGCTATAGATGGGCGCGCTCACGGCTTCGGTGAACATGCTTCCTGCTATGCGGGCTGCATAGATCTTGTCGCTCGTTTTCCATCGCAGCCATATTGAATGGCCGTCTCAGAGGAATCGGCTTCTACCTAGTTTGGTGCCGAGAGTCAATCACAAACTACGCCGGTGTTTTCGTGATCTGCCGTGTGTACGATGCGCTAAGACTTGGCGACATCGCCGCACGACAGGGCCAACCATGCATTTCACCTTTATGACTGAGTTCTGCACGGCATCGTTACCGGCACAAGCCGTGCGGATTTTCGCCGGCATATTCAATGAGCCCGACCAGCCGCTCTTCAATGTTGTCCCTTTATATGACTGGCAAGCCTCGTCTCTCAATATCCTGAAAGAAGTGAGGCGGGGGAAACTGGACGGTACTGCAATTCTCGTACATCACTGCCAGTACGCACCCACCGACGGCGGGGAAGCGGCGTCACGGTATGCGTCGAATATGGGCAGGTCTGCAAGCCACGCGGTTGCGAGGGACTCGCTAGTTTTACTCGCAGCGGCCCCGGCACCGGCTGGAGGGCTTTGGACGAAGCGCGCCATCACGAGCGTTGGTGACCTTAAGGGCGTGCGGGTGTGCGTGTTTGATTTTGAGTCGGGCGTATTGCTGCGGCAACTCGGCGCGGAGCCGGTAACCGCTGATTGGTGTCGTGCAAGGGAGAGCATAGTCGCCAAGGAAATGGACGCGGTGCTGTGTTCTGGCGACGAGGCGACCTCTCTTTCGCTATCACAGCATTTCCGTTACTTTTCCGCGGTCCGTTATCCCCGATCTGCGTGCGCTCTGCTGATCTCGGCGCGCACGTTTAGGCGGCTATCTGTAACGCAGCAGGATGCAATTCGTCAGGCCGGCAGGTCCGTCGAATATCAGCTCGCTGCAGTCGCACCCTATCAGGAGCAAATCATCTTCGAGAATCTGCATAACCTTGGGGTGCATGTGGACTCTCGACCTGCGGCCGAGCTAAGCGCAGCATTCGCTGGCAGCCCATTGGTCGTAGCTTGAGACTGAGCAATGAGCGGGGAATCGTCGAATCATTGCCCGGCCTTCTTCCAGTTCGGCAATCGATTGTCAATGGGAATTGGATGCCGTGATTTCTTGGAGACCTGCCCCCTAAACTTCGCGGCACGGTAAACCTGCGAAGCACACGAAGCAATGTGAGCCGACACCCTCAGGAAAAGATATGCGCTTGATATTTGCAACGGAGTCTTTGCCCCACAACAGCACATTACGGCGATGTCGGATGCACGACTGCGCGAGAGAACTGTCGTGGTGGGATCGCTCGGCAAAACAATGCACGTTACCGGCTGGAGAATTGGATACGCAATCGGTGCGACAGCCTTGACCAACGAAATCCGCAAGGTTCTCCAGTTCAACACGTACGCTGCGCCCACGCCGCTGCAGCAAGCTATGGCTGCCGTACTGGATGACGCCGCGTATTGCGATTTGCCGCAACTATTTCTTCAGAAGCGCAATCGCTTCCTTGAGGGATTGGGTAGCTCGCGCTTCAGCTTCATGCCAACCGGCGGCGGCTATTTCCAGATGGTCGACTATTCGGCGATATCCGAACTTCCGGATACGGAGTTTGCGAACCATCTCATCGAATGCCACGGTGTTGCCGGGCTGCCGATGTCCGGCTTCGGCTCTCAGTATGCGAAGTCGAAGCTCCTGCGGTTCTGTTTCGCCAAGAAAGAAGAAACGCTCGACGCGGCCACCGCCATTCTCCGCGCAATCTAAACCGTGAACGTCCACAAATTCACTGAACAGAGCGACATTAGCCGCACGATACAGCTGGTCGCGATAGATCTCACCATAGCCGGATGGACCGGCCGGAATTCGGAGGCCGTTCAACACCACATCGATGAACTCGCGGCGATCGGCGTTGCGCCGCCTAAACAGATTCCGACGCTTTACCGCGTGGCTCGCGCCCTTGCTCACGACTGAACCGGTCATCGAGGCCGTCGGGGCTAGCTCAAGCGGCGAGGAGGAGTTTTGCCTTTTTAATGCAGACGGCCAACTGTACGTCACGGTCGGCTCAGACCACACTGACCGGGCGCTCGAGACCCATGACGTAGCGCTTTCCAAACAGGTCTGCGCAAAGCCCTTGAGTGGCGACCGCTGGCGATTCGACGAAGTGGAGGACCATTGGAACCAACTGGTCCTGCGCAGCTTCGCCACAACGGATGGCATCGAGCGGTTATATCAGGAAGGGTCTGTAGCCGAGTTGTTGCACCCGCGGGAATTGCTCTCAAGGCTCGAGGTGCCATTCGACCACGGCAACTTCCTCTTCGGGGGAACGTGCCCGTCAAGGGCACCGTGATTGGAGCCGAGTTCTTCCGCGTCGAGCTGCACGACCCGGTACTGGGTCGCACTCTTGCCTGTGAATATCAAATCAAAGTTCTTTAATAGGAGAACATCAATGCTGAAGCCGCATCTTGAGTTTGTCTCGCTGGACCTGAATGAAGGCTGGAGCGTGCCTTCGGGCTATCCGCAAGGAATCGAGGAGAAAATTCTTTGTGGCTCTCTTTCCCCGGAAACCGCCACCGGCTGCAGAACCCGACTGCTGCGCTTCGCAGCGGGCAATTATACGACCGCCCCGTTTGTGCACGCGTACTGGGAAGAAGTCTATCTCGTGCAGGGTGACCTGACTGTTGGCAACGACGCGAACGGGCAAGGCGGGACACCGTTTGGTCCCAACACATATGCGTGCCGCCCGCCTGGCGCGTTCCATGGCCCATTTAAGTCGGAAAGCGGTTGCATGCTTCTCGAAATCCACTATTACGTGAAAGAGCACGCTATTGCGACGGCGGTACCGGCTGCGGTGGCTGCGTGAAAGGGTCTCCAATGGAAGCGAACGCCCAACGAAGACTACGACTCGCACAGTGGACTGCATTCTGGCTTACGATTGTGGCATACATGGTGTCGTTCTTTCATCGAGTTGCACCTGCAGCACTATCGATTGAGCTACAAAAGGCATTCTCCGCGACCAGCACGGAACTCGGATCTATCACGGCAGTTTTCTTCTTTGCCGTGATGGCTATGCAGATTCCGACCGGCGTTATTGCTGATACCTTGGGGCCGCGGCGGATACTGGTGGCCGGCTGCGTGACGGCGGCACTCGGCGCATTCGTCTTCGCGAGCGCTCACACTGTCGAAGTCGCGTGCATCGGACGTGGACTCATTGGTCTTGGAGCTGCCGTCCCGTTTGTCGCGTTGCTGCGATTGAACGCTTCTTGGTTCTCGGCACGGCAGTTTGCGACGCTGAGTGGACTTACCCTGCTCTTTGGTAACCTGGGATCGATATTGTCGACTGCGCCGCTACAGATGATGTCTCAGGTCGTTAGCTGGCGCGTCGTCATTGGCGGCATCGGCGGTCTCACCCTCGTAGCCGGAGCGCTCATCGCAGTGTTCGTGCGGGACAAGCCCGCCGACCTTGGACTGCCGCACCCGGACGGTCAACCCAGCGTTCCTCCGCGTTCCCGGCCGTCGTGGGTCCGGCAGTTGCGCGATGTGGTTACCAACGCACGTACATGGCCGTGCTTTTGGGTGGGATTTGGCATTTGCGGGACGTTCTTCGCATTCACCAGCCTATGGGCAGTACCGTATCTCGTCAAATTCATCGGTCTAAGTAAGGGCGAGGCGTCCATGCATGTCCTTGTCATGATTCTCTGTCATTCGGTTACGGCACTCTTCTTGGGGCGGGCGTCCGATCGGCTGGGTAACCGCAAGGGGCTGCTGCTGATCCTGGGAACTGTCTATCTCGTCTCGTGGGTGCCCATGTTGGGTCCGATGAACACGTTCTCTGGCGAGAGCTATGTCGTATTCGCGATTCAAGGTATGGCCTCCACCAGTTACACGCTCATCTGGGCCATCGCCAAAGAGGTGAACGATCCGAACTCAGCGGGCATGGCTATCGGGGTCACGAATACCAGCATGTTCATGGCTGCGGCAATCCTGCAGCCGCTGATTGGCTCGCTGATAGACCGGTTTGGTATGCAGGGGATGACTTATTCAGTCGCACTATTGGCCGCGGTATCCGGAGTCGGTCTGCTGGCCGGGATGTGTCTGGTCGAAACGCGAGGAAGAAACATTTACATAGAGAGGGCCGTTTAACGATGCTTTACTCGTTCTATAACATCGACGCGCCAGGAACAGACCTGAGACCGACGCTACGCCCAGCACACCGCGAGTACCTCGCGAAATTCTCAGAACAGTTTGCCTTCGCGGGGCCGCTGCTGGCGGACGACGGGGTGACACCGGTTGGTAGCTTGCTTGTGCTAGATTTTGAGACTCTCGAGGAGGCGAACGCTTTTATTGAGGCAGAGCCGTACACGGTCGCAGGACTTTATGCGAGTGTCAGTATCCGGCCGTTCCTCAACCTATGGCGGCAGTGCAAGGGCTTTCCCCAGCCGCGCTGACGCGCTTTTTAGCGCGTGCCCGGAAGACGCCCCTTTGCGGTGGGGCGCTTCTCACCAGAATAGCTCGGCGCATTCTGTACAATCGCCAGAGCCTGTACCGAACGATTGGCGACATGTCCAAAAACCCTTCCGCAAAACGCCAGTTTCGAAGCGTTATCCTGATTCCAGCCGTGGGCGTCCTGGTACTCGCCGTCGTCTGGATTGGCGTGCTGACCCGGCTATCTACGGAAAGGGTGGAGGTGTTACAGGCGGCTCAGGCCAAGGCAGATGTCTTAGCTGATGCTCTGGTCCAGCACACGGAGACCACGATTCACGATGTGGATGTCATCGCGCTCGTGGTGAAACTTCAATTTGAAAAAGACCCAGCGTCAGTCAACCTAAAGACGCTGCAAGACGTGGGTTTTTTCACGAGAGAAACTGCGGCCCAAGTCTCGATTGTCGACCCCGCCGGACGTATCCTACAAAGCACTATCCCCTACGCCGGCGGCGTTTACATTACTGACCGCAAGCACTTTGCGGTCCATCGGAACACTGATGTCCATGGACTCTACATCAGCAAACCGGTGCTCGGCCGAGTCTCCGGGAGATGGACAGTTCAACTGACGCGTCGGCTGGAGACAAAGGACGGAAAATTCGCGGGCGTGGTGGTCGTCTCCGAGGACCGAGGCTACCTCACACGCGGATTTACTGACGTAGCCGCGCTCGGGGAGAACGGCTCGGCGGCTGTCTTCCTACAGGACGGCTCAAAGCTTTCCGATGACGGGACCGAGGAGACGGCAACAGACAAGCAGGCGAAAGGTCGCGATAGTCGAGAACCCGCCTGGAAACCTGCGGACCAGATAACTGCGCAGCGGACCGTCCCGGGCTATCCGCTTCACGTCGAGGTGTCCCTTTGTCGTTCGGATGCGCTGACGCCCTATAACAACATGAAATCGGTGTATCTCACGAGCACCGCCTTGCTATCTTTCTTATTCGCGATATTCGTGATCGCGATATCGGTACTCGTACATCGCCTCTTCAAGAGTCGCGACCGCCTTCGACTTCTTTCCGAGACTGACACACTCACGGATCTGTGGAATCGCCATGGCTTACTCGCGCGGTTAAACGAGGAAATGGCAAGGCAGTCACGCCTGAACCGCCTCGCTGTCGTCTACATCGACTTGGGCAATCTTAAACAGGTTAACGACTCGCTCGGCCACGAAGCCGGCGACCAGTTGTTGAAGAAAATTTCCATGCGACTTCGGCAAGGGCTTTCGCCTCACACTGTCGGCCGGTTTGGCGGCGATGAATTCCTTGTGATTGTGACGCCTGAAGATAGCGATGCAGACGTCTATCCTGCGACACACAAGGTGATAGATGCGATTATCGCCATATTTGAGACGGCGGTTACTCTGCGCGGAAGCGTTTTTGATATTCAGGCAAGCATTGGAGTCTCGATACATGCATGCAGTGACAATAGTGTGTCGACGCTTATTCGCGAGGCCGACGAGGCGATGTACGCCGCGAAGGCGCAGATGGCGAGCACGCACAAGACGATCTGGCGACACTATTCAAACGAGATGCGCGTGAGCAGGCGGCGGGCGGTTGAAAACGAGCAACGCGTGCGCAGTGCGTTAAGCGACGGAAGTCTCCAGCTTGCCTTTTACCCCGTCCGTGAGACCCACAGCAAGAGCGTGGAAGGCTTTCGTGTCGAAGTTGCCGTCCAGGAGGAGAACGGCTACCTGCTGCCCGTGAAATCCTCCCTGTCCATCAACGAAGAAAACGGGCTGCTTGGACCGATAACTGAGTTCGCCCTCGCTCAGATGTGCCTCACCCTCTCGAACTGGCGCGAAGACGGCACTGAGCCTACACGACTTAGCTATCCCCTGGACAAAGAACAGTTTCTCAATGTCGACTGTGCCTTCATCGTTCGCGAACTCATGCGGAGATTTGAATTTATGCCGCATGAATTTGTGCTGGAAATCCCGGAAATCGCGTTTTCTGACGAGCCCGTCCTCGCGGCAGAACGCGCCGTTGCACTTGCCAGCACGGGTGTGCGCCTGATGCTTGGCACCTTCTCGGGCGCCTTTGGCGCGTTTGAGATACTCAAGAATAGTCCGATCCGGGGTGTGGTAATTGCACCCCAGTCATGTTCGGCCGATATATTGGCCTTCGCAGTCGGGTGCGTAACACATTCGGGGCGGACAGTTATGCTGGAATCGGAAGAGCTGCCTGCAAAGGTAGCCCCCGACTCGTTGGTATCGGTACTAGAGTACTTCGACGCTCATCTCGACGCGAACGCGGCCTTTCAATTATTGAGACAGGTTGCGAGCCCTTGAAGAAGCTAAACTTATATAAGTAAAACTCATGGCTGACGCAGTAAGTGAAAAATCGGGAAACTGTTGTTTACGCTGCCGAAGTCGTGGTCGGACGGGAGCGTGTAAGCGTGAGACTACTGGTGCGTGGCGCACTGATCCTCCTTGAGCGAGAGCTTATTCAGGCGGATGACACATCCTTCATCCACTCCGTTTTGGTGGATGCGCAAGCTGCCGCGTACGACTATCTGACTGCGGACCCGTATTTCGCGGAGTTGGAACGGCACTATAGTGCCATTCAAGAGAAAATTCGCCAGGTTGTAAGCCAAGAAGAATAAGCGAACCTAATATTTCTAAAAGGCTGTGCAGGGAATGCAAGCGAATATCGGGGAAGTGCTGGCCGCAATCAATGTGCTAGGCGAGTGCAGCGACGACATAGAACTCCATCCGCGGCTCAGAGCCATTTTCTCGCGGCTTCAGGTTCCCTCGTTTATCTTCAGTTCCTTCCGCGTGGACACGAACGGACTCACGACCGATTATCGCTTCCTCGTTGGATGCAACCCGGAGTGGATTCAGATCTATCAGCACCGCCATTGGTACAGCAACGACCCGTATCTTCAGTACGCACGGGTCAATGCGATGCCAGCGCTGGGCAGTAGCATCCACATAACCAGTGCAGGCCAACGTGCTATGTGCGCTACGGCCCGTCAATACGGGTTTCGCAGCAATCTGATCGTCCCTGCACATTCACGCGGGACATCGCTGCTTGGCGTGTTACATGTCGCGAGCGAAGTCGAAGTTGGAGATGGAGGGGAAGCGCGACTGTTTGAATGGCAGGCGCTCTTACGCGCAATAGCAATGACGCTTCTGGATGTACGCATGATGGCGCGGCGCAACTTGATGGTTGACAAGTTTGAACTCGAGGAACGCGATCTGACTGCACTTCGGCTGGTGCTGATAGCGGAACCGGCACAGGAGGTGGCGAAGAGCATGGGACTCTCGGTCGCGAGCATCTATTCCATGTACTCACGAATAAACGAGAGAATGGGCACAAGCCGGATTAACGAGGCCGCGCGTCTAGCTCAACAGAACGATTTGCTGTAGGTCCCATCGGCACGGTTATTCCGCGACGATGCGGCACCGGCCGGTAGGGGATCCACTCGAAACGTTATCGGGCGATTGATTTGCCGCAGGGGTCGCTGACATCCTCCCGAGACGAACGGACCAGCAGTGCGCGTGCGTCGGACGGCGCCTGCTCAAACCAATTGGCCGTGCGCGCGGCACCTGCTGCACGCATAGCAAGACGAAGGGCCACCCCAACGGATTCGTGTACATCGACACCGGCACGTTCCATGGCGGCGTAATTGGCTTTGACGCGTTCAGGAAGCGCTTCCCACTCCAGGCGCTCTGTCTCAGCCGCCGCGGTTTGTATGGCGGCCCGCATGTCAGGTGAGAGCGCATCGAAGCGGCTCCTGCTTACCACGACAAACGACAGAGGATAAGCGTACGACACCGCGGTGAAGTGCGGCAGACGAGTAGCGAAAGCCCGGCCTTTTGTGTCAACCTCTAATGTTACAAGTTCATTGCGTCCATTGAGTCGAGAGACGTTTGTGTCGAACTTTATTTGCACCAACCTTAGTCTGGAAAATCGCTAGGTATCTGATTTTATGGAACTGCTTGTGTCAAACCCTATTGTTTGTTCACACCAGTGCGAACAGAGCAGGCGTGCCGCTGCTCAGGCTCAGATAGGTCACGCCACCGACGACCGGCGGCGCGAGTTGCACACCGAGGATCGCGCGCAATGCTTCGGGCAGCGGCTCATGGACGGCGGCGCGGTGCAGGATCAGCGATTCGAGTGCGAGCCATGACAGCACACCGGCGCCGAAAAGCAGCTCTCCCAGCTGATGAAAACCGAAGGCGGCGGCAGCCGTCCCGGCGACGAAGCTCGGCGCGACGGTCGGCAGATAAATGGCCGGCGTGATCAGTTCAGGCTTGCGTCCGCCTTGCCAGAGCCGTCCATGGAGATACACGCCGAGCGCCAGTTGCGCGAGCGCGGCGAGCAGGCCCGACACCGGCCCGAGCGCCGCAAACGACGATTGCACCGGATGCTGCATTTCCGCGCGGGCGTCGGCGGCCTGCGTGAGCCACTTATGCCCGTACGCGGCCATAACGACGAGCCACACGGCGAGCGCCGCGACTGTCAGCAGGGTTCCCGCCACGGCGGGCAGATGCCATACCCTGAGCGCCACGCGCCACAAATTGGCGAACGCCAGCGCGCCCACCGCGATCCCGAAGAAAGCAACTGGAACCGCCCCACGATTGCTGTTCATCACCGAGCCTCCGAAAGTTGCGACGCGCTCCGCTGTTCCGGTGTTGCGCGACCGATGGCTCACTGTAAAAGGCGGTGTCCAATCGGTGAACGCGGCAAAGGCTCGACAAATGGCGCGATCGTCTCAATCTGCGCGGGTCGCCGTTTCATCGCGGTTGGGGAGGGGTGCCTCGAGGGCCGGAGGGTTAGGCGCACGTGGCGCGGCATTCGCCTGCCGCTGCGTCGCGACGACGGCCGTCAGGCCGACATGCGTTCGAGCATCGCGAGCAGCGCGTCGAAAGAAAGCGGCTTGCGCGCGTAGGCGATGGTGGGATTCGGCTGCACGGGAATGTCCGAGGCCGCGCTGCACAGGATGATAGGAATGTCGCGCAGAGCGGGGTCGGCATATAGCGCCGCGCACAGCAGCAGTCCCGACATGACCGGCATCATGCAGTCCGACACGATGACGTCGGGCCGTGTCCTGCGTATCTGTTCGAGCGCGGCGGCCCCATTCGACGCCGTCATCACGGTATAGCCGTGCCGCTCCAGCAGCAGCCGCCAGACCGTGAGGATGTCGAACTCGTCGTCCACGACCAGAATGGTTTTCATGAGCGGCTACGTCGTGCGCCGTGGCTGCAGCGTGGCCGATAAGCCCTGCGCCGCGGACGCGTTGGCCGACACGCCACTGTCGGTCACGTCGAGGCCTTGCGACGAAATCACCAGTTCGCGCAGCGAAGTGTCATGCGCGCTTTCGCGCTGCTTGACCACGGAAATCATGCGCCGCAAACCCGTCCCGGACTCCGCGTAACGCAGCAGCACGAGGTTCTCGGTCAATGCCGAGACCCGCACACTCTTCGCGTAACCGGGGTCGGCGTAAAGCGGCAGTTCTTCGGTCAGCAGCGTCGTGACACCGATTTCGCGAAGCTGATGCAGCAGCGCATTCAGGAACAGGCCGAAGCGCTCGGTGCGCAACGCCGAATCGCGGAAGCCCTCCACACCGTCGATCACGATGCGCGAGGCGCCGATTCTGTTGACGGTGGCAAGCGCGTTGGCCGCGAGTTCGTCGACGGCCAGCTCGATGGCCGGGTGCCATTGGACGACGAGGCGGCCGTCTTCGTACCCCTCGGTCAACGCGATCGAGACCGCCTCGGCTTTGCCGATCAGCCGCTGCGGTCCTTCGTAGAAGCCGAGATACACGCAGCGTTCGCCGCGCGCCACGCCGGCCGCGAGGAACTGCAAACAAAGCATGGTCTTGCCGACCCCCGACGGTCCGATCAGCGTGGTCGTCGAGCCTTGCGCGAAGCCGCCGCCGAGCAGATCGTCCAGACGCGGCAAGCCGAAGGCGAGGCGCGTGGTGAGATCCACCGGACCCGGCTTCATCGCGCATTGCGCTTCGAGGCGCGGGTACATCAGCAGCCCGCTTTCGGCGATGCGGAAGAAGTGCTTGCCCATCAGATGGTTGCGCGCGCGCATCTTGTGCACTTCGATTTCGCGGGCACGGCGCATGCCGTCGGTGTAGCGGTTCAGTTCGATCAGACCGTCGACCAGCGTGTGCTCGGGATGCGGTTCGTTGCCGGAGAGCGGCGCGAGCAGCAACGTGGTGCAATCCATGGCCGCGACCAGCGCATTGAGCTCGTGAATGAACTTCGACAACGACAGCTCGGTTTCGCTGAACTCGCGCGCGCTGCGAAAGCCGTCGATGATCATCAGGCTCGGCCGATAGTCGTAGATGCTCGATGCAATCAGCTTGAGGAAGCCGTCGAGACCCTCCTGCATCAACTCGTGATAGCCGGAGACGAACAGCATTTGCTGCGCGACGGCGGTCTCATCGAAGAAGCTCAGGCCTTTGAGGTGTCCCAGCAGCTTGTCGTGCGACTCGGCGATCAGGGTCATGTACAACACCTTCTCGCCCTGGCTTACACGATGAAAGCCGATCTGGCTCGACAGAATCGTCTTGCCGGCCCCGGCCATCCCTTCGAGCAGATAGACGCCGCCGCGGAGCAGACCTCCACCCAGGATCTCGTCGAAGCCGGGCACACCCGTTTCCACGTTGGCCCGGACGCCAGGAGAAGAGATCGCGCTCGAAGGGGGCGCGCCAGGCCGGGAGAACGGTTGAGATTCGGGGATAGTCATTGTCGATCTGTCATTCAGATTGCAGAAAAAGCGACGGTGCATACCGGAACCGTCGTGTGCTCGAATTGAACATTGCCAGCAATTCGCATTCCCACGGGCGCCTTGACGCGTTCGGAATTGGAATGCCCGTGATTCTATCCGGCCACGGCGCGCCTAGGAATGAAACGCCGGCGTGTACCGGGCTCTGGATAGGTGTGGCGGAAGGGGGAAGACGCGATGGTCGATGGTTATCGACGTGCGGTGGGGGGCTGCTTTCGGCCCGATGTAACGGTGTTGCCTCGCGCATGCAAAAACGACATGCATGCGCGAGGCGCAGGCGTTGCTCACGCGCCGGACGGCGAGCGATGCAGAGCGCTGGCGGGTCCGGGTCCCGGCCCGCGCTTCCCAGCGGCTTAGCTACACACGAAGCTGCTCGCCGCGTTGACGTCGCCGCCCTGGTAGCGGGCCACTTTCGGATACGCGCAGAGTGGCCGCGTGCGTCCCGAGCCCCAGCCGGCGGGCACGTCGGCGTTGGGCGTGATGCTGCTCGCGTCGCGCGCGCTCGCGACCACGCTGTCTGGCGCCTTGCCCTGCTCGACCCACGCGATCATCGGCGTGAGCAGGTCGAACTGGTCGGTGCTCGGGCCGCCGCTGCAGTGGTTCATGCCGGCGATCGTGTAGAGGCGCGCGAAGTTCGATGCGTCGCCGCCGTTGGCTGCGCTGAGACGCTGATACCAGTCGGTCGTGTCGTTCGATGAAAACACCGGGTCGCTCGTGCCGTGATAAACCATCAGCTTCGCGCCGCGTTGCTTCAATGCACCCAGGCTGGTTTCGTCGGGCGGTGTCATGAACGACCAGGCCGACTCGCTGTACGCGCCGCTGGTGGCGAAGATCTTCGGTGCGTCGGTGTCCATGCTGAAGTTCAGCGCGTAGGCGGACAACTGGCTCAACACGGCGGCGCTTTGCGGCGGCGTGGTGAACGTGAAAGCCGCAGCGGCCGGATCGAGCGTGATCGAATTAGCCTGCTTCCATGCCGACCAGCCCTGGCCGAGCCCCGCGTCGTACGGAAAACTTGAGTACAGCGCCGTACCCGCACTGTTACGCGCGCCCGAGAACACGTTGCCGATCGCGTCCTTCTGCGCGCTCGTCAGACAGCTTCCGTCGCGCGCGTCGTTCGCGCAGGTGGGGACGTCGTTGGCCAGGCTGAAATTTGCCTGGCAAGCCTTGATATCCTGAATGAGGCCGTCGCTGGCGCCGTCGAGCGCGTCACATTTGGCGAGTATCTTCGAGGCGACCATCTGACGTTCGGTGGCGGTAAAACCGGTCGTGATGTCGGGCAGACCATTGGCCGTGGTCGCGGTCGCCACCTTCGCCAGTTGTTGCGCGCTCCACATTTCGCCGATCGCGGCCTTCGGCAGATGGAAGCCGGGGTCGCCCGCAATGATGCCGTCGTATTCGGCCGAGGAGCGCGCTGCCGCGACCAGCGCGTGGCGGCCGCCGTTGGAGCAGCCGTCGAAATAGCTGCGGTCCGGTGCCTTGCCGTATGCGAGCTTGATCACCTGCTTGGCCATCGGCGTGAGCGTGGCGACCGCGTGATAGCCGTAGTCGATGCGCGCCTGCGGGTCGAGCCCGAACAGCGGATTCTGCGACGCGCTATGTCCCGCATCCGAGCTGATGACCGCGAAGCCCATGTTGAGCGCGTCGTTGGTCGGACCGCCGCCGCCGATCTCGCCGGTGGCGGTCAGGACGTTGCCGTCCAGGCCACCATTGGCCTGGTAGAAGAAGCGGCCGTTCCATGCCAGCGGCAAGCGCATCTCGAAGCCGATCGCATACGTCTTGCCGTCGACGCTGCTCACGCGCTGGTTCATGTTGCCCTGGATCAGGCAGTGTTCGGCAATCGGTTTGCCGGCCACTTTCAGCGTGCCGGCCGCCACGTCCGTCACCGTGGTGAAAACCGTGTTGGCGAACGTGAGTTTCGCGGCCAGCGCCGCGCAATTGCCCGCGAGCGTGCCGGGCGTGGCCGCGCTCAGTTGCGGCAACGCATTGGCGCTGCTGTTGCCACTGTCAGTGTCATTGCCGCCGCATGCGGAGAGGCCGAGCGCGGCAGCCGCTGCGAGCGCGATGGAAGTGCGCTTCATGTTCATGCGAGATCTCCTAGAACGAATGACGAATGCCGAGCATCACGCCGGTCTGGCCGGTGCCTGCAGAAGGTGTCGTGCCGCCGCCCCCGCCGCTGACCGAGTAGCGGGCCTTCGCGCTGTTGGCGAGATACGAGCCTTGCGCGTAGACGGCGGTGCGCTTCGACAGCAGATAGGTGGTGCGCAGAGTGCCCATCGTGGCGCGCGTGTCGTGGTCGCTATTGGTGATGTGATAGACCTCGCCGTCGACGATGAAAGCAGGCGTCACGAAATACGACGCCGCGACGAAGAACAGATTCGAGCGCACATCGGCGAGCGCGGCGGACGACGTATCGACGCGGCGATTCAGCCAGCCCACGCCGAGCTTGGCCTTGCTGCCGAGGTTCGCGTAGGCGCTCACGTGCGTGCGGATATCCTTGTCGGCGGCGTTGATGAGCGGAGTCGGCGCTACGCCGTCGAAAAAGTTTGCCGCCGCGGTGCTGCCGCCGCGCTGTTCTTCGTATGAAGCCGCAACACCGAACAAGGGCGCGTCGTACTTCAGCATGACTGACCATTCACGGCATTCCGTGGCATGACCGGGAACCGAACCGGTGCAGGTGCCCTGGCCCGGCGAGTTGCCGGTGCCCGCGGCGTCGCGGCCGAACGAATAATTCGCGCCGAGCGTCACCCCCGCATAGCTGCCGAGGTAGGTCATGGAGTTGTCGGCGCGCGCGTTCGGCACATACGCGTCGAGCGAGCCCAGCCCGTAAATGTCCGGTCCGATCAGGTCCGCGCCCATCAGCGCGAGGTAGGTCATCGTGTACTGGCGCCCGAACGTGAGCGTGCCGTACGGGCTCTTGATGCCGACGAACGCCTGACGGCCGAACAGCCGGCCGCCCTGGCCGAGATCGCCGGCGCGCACGTTGAAGCCGCTTTCCAGCGTGAAGACCGCGCTATAGCCGCCGCCGAGGTCTTCGTTGCCGCGCAGTCCCCAGCGTGACGGAAACTCGCCGGTGACGGCGGGCATGCGGAATACGCTCTTGCCCGCTGCGTTCGCGTGGGAAACGTATTCGATGCCGGTGTCGACGATGCCGTAGAGTGTCACGTTCGATTGCGCTGCGGCGGCGCCGCTGACCGCGCACAGTGCGCCGCAGAGTAGAAGGCGTGCGGATGCTTGCATGAAAGATGTCTCCAAACCGTTTGATTGAACGTATGTGTTGTTGTTGTCGGGTCTTTTTGCGGGGCTGCGCTCAGTCGTCGGCGCGCGGGCGGCGCAGCAACAGCAATGCGGCCGCGGCGGCGATCACCGTCACAGGAATGCTTGCGCCGATCACCGTCGACGAACTGCGCCCCATCGCCAGCAGTTGACCGGCGGCCAGCGGCCCGACCACCGAGCCGACGCGCCCGACGGCCACCGCCGCGCCGACGCCGGTGCCGCGCATCGCGGTCGGATAGAACGCGGCGGACAGCGCGTACAGGACCGATTGCCCGCCGATCACGAACATCCCCGCGAAGAACGCGGCGGCCGCGAGCGCACCGAAGCCGGGCGCCATCGAGAGCGCCGTGAGCGACGCGATGATGCCGACGTACATGCCCGCCACCACGACACCCGAGCGCATCCGATCCATCAGCATGCCGATGCACAGCGCGCCGATCCCGCCGCCCACGTTGAAGAAAATCTGCACGTAACCGACCTGCGCGCGCGACAGACCGCTTGCGGCCATCAGCGAGGGCAGCCAGTTGAGCAGGAAGTAGAGGACGATCAGCGTGCAGAAGTAGCTGACCCAGATCTGCACGGTGGAGAGTCCACGCGTGCCGCCGAACAGAATTTCGCCGACCGGCGCGGGCTTGCCCCGTCCGTCGTGCGAAGCCTGGGTGAATGCCTTCGAATCCGCGAGAAACAGGAGCAGCAGCGGCACCAGCAGCAAGGGCCCCGCACCGCCCACATAGAAGATGTGACGCCACTCGGCGTCGCCCGCGCTCATCACGCCGATCACCGAGGCGATCACGCCGCCGAACGGAATGCCGCAATACATCACGCTGACGGCGGTGCTGCGCGAACGCGGCTCGACCGCTTCCGACGACAACGCAATCAGGTTCGGCAGTGCGCCGCCGAGCCCGATGCCCGTCAGCATGCGCACGATCACCAGCGTGTGAAAGTCGCTGACCAGCGCGGTCATGATCGAGAGCAGGCCGAACAGGCACGCGGAAATCACCAGCACGCGCTTGCGGCCGATCCGGTCGGCGAGTCGTCCGCCGAACATGGCGCCCGGCAGCAAGCCGAAAGTGCCGGCGCTGAACGCGAGACCCATCTGTCCGACCGACAGGCCGAACTCGCGCGCCATGCGCGGTGCCGCCACGCCGACCGACTGCAGGTCGAGCCCTTCGAGCAGCGCAATGGCAAAACACAATCCGAGCGTGACCGCGGCGCCCGATCGGCCGGATGTCGCTGGGGCGGAAACGCCTTGCGTCGGAGTCAATGTTCCGGTTCTTTTCACGTTAGTGATCCTTATTAAAGTGCGTGGTTTTCCGGTTTCGATGAAGTACGGCAGATGCCGGCCCTGCGCCAACGCGCGTGCAGGCCCGAGTCGTCCGGGTTGACGGACGGCATCGGCAAAACGGTAGTCAGATCGGCATCAAGCGCGTGATGGGACGCCTCGCCACCCCGGGGCGCGCGGCGCATCGGGTCGATGTCCGCACGACGGCGTGTGTGCTACGAGGCCAAGCGGCGTCTCTCCACACGCCGCATCGTGGTGTGGATTTAATATCAGGTAGGCTGATAAAACAAGTGCAAATCCTTCGGTGAAAACACCTAGCACTCTGGCGGCGCGGAGAATCTAGCCGCGCAGATTCCGGACGAAAGTTTCGAGGTGAGTCTGAAGCGCGCCGGCCACGTCGAGTTCGATGCCCTCCATCATCTGTTTCTCGATGGCCTTGACGGCCAGTTCGCATTCGCGCAGCACGGCGCGCCCTTCGTCCGTCAATTGCAGCAGCACGATGCGGCCGTGCGTCGGGTCCGGTTCGCGGCTGACCCAATTGCGGCTCGCCATTGCGTTCATCACTTCATTGGCCGATTGCGGCGTGATGAACGAGCGCTCGGCGACTTGTGCATTGGACGCCTGCCCCTTCGCCTCAAGCACGGAAAGCGCCGTGAATTGGGCGAGCGTAAGACCGAGCGGCGCGAGCGCTTCGGTCATGCGGCGCCGCAGGATGCGATCCAAGCTGCCGATCACATAGGTCAGGCGCAGGCTGGAACGTCGGGTGCGTGCGGCGGTGGGTTCGGCGGCTGGCTTTTGATTTTTGCTCATGATGGACAGGAGGTTCGGTCTATCCCGCATCTTAGCGCGCTGGACGCCAGAAACCGTCGCTAGGGGTTTGCACCGAGCCTGCGAATTTCCGCTTTACATATCAGGCAACCTGATATTAAATGTGTCCATGAGGCCGCTACGTCGGTCGACATTCACGGAGAAAACAGATGAATTACGAAGGCCGTTGGAAAACCGTCAAGGTCGATGTCGTCGAGGGTATCGCATGGGTGACGTTGAACCGTCCCGAGAAGCGCAATGCGATGAGCCCGACGCTGAACAAGGAAATGATCGAGGTGCTGGAAGCGGTCGAGCTCGACGCCGAAGCGCAGGTTCTGGTGCTGACCGGCGAGGGCGATGCGTGGACCGCCGGCATGGACCTGAAGGAATATTTCCGCGAGGTCGATGCGGGCCCGGAAATCCTGCAGGAAAAGATTCGCCGCGACGCGTCGCGCTGGCAATGGCAACTGCTGCGCATGTATTCGAAGCCGACCATCGCGATGGTCAACGGCTGGTGTTTCGGCGGCGGCTTCTCGCCGCTGGTGGCGTGCGATCTCGCCATCGCCGCGGACGAAGCGGTGTTCGGCCTCTCCGAAATCAACTGGGGCATTCCCCCGGGCAATCTGGTGAGCAAGGCAATGGCCGACACCGTCGGGCATCGTCAGGCGCTGTATTACATCATGACGGGCGAGACTTTCACGGGCCAGCAGGCGGCGCAAATGGGCCTCGTCAACAGCAGCGTGCCACGCGCCGAATTGCGTGAGGCGACGCGTGCGCTTGCTGGCAAACTGCTGGAGAAGAACCCGGTGGTGTTGCGTGCGGCCAAGCACGGCTTCAAGCGCAGCCGCGAATTGACGTGGGAGCAGAACGAAGACTACCTGTACGCCAAGCTCGACCAGGCGCAACTGCGCGACCCCGAGCATGGCCGCGAGCAGGGCCTGAAGCAGTTCCTCGACGACAAGGCGATCAAGCCGGGCCTGCAAGCCTACAAACGCTGAGCGTTTTGCGCGGCACCCCAGGTTCGAGCGAAACAGACACGCGAGGAGACGACCTATATGCATGAAGTGACTTTATTGATCGACGGCCAGAGCCGCGGCGCATCGGACGGCAAGACGTTTGAGCGGATCAGTCCCGCGAATGGTCGGGCCGCTTCGCGCGCGCCCGCCGCGACGCTGGCCGACGCGGACGCGGCGGTCGAAGCCGCGGCGCGTGCTTTCCCGGCATGGTCGGCGCTGGCACCCACCGAGCGCCGCAAACGGCTGCTCGCCGCCGCCGACCTGATGGATGCGCGTACCGCGCAGTTCATCGAAACCGGCGTGGCCGAAACCGGCGCAATGCCGAACTGGTACGGCTTCAATGTGATGCTCGCGGCCAACATGCTGCGCGAAGCCGCCGCGATGACCACGCAGATCGACGGCGACGTGATTCCGTCCGACGTGCCCGGCAGTCTCGCGATGGCCGTGCGCCAGCCGTGCGGCGTGGTGCTCGGCATGGCGCCGTGGAACGCGCCGGTCATCCTCGGCACGCGGGCGCTTGCGATGCCGCTCGCTTGCGGCAACACGGTCGTGTTCAAGGCGTCCGAGGGCTGTCCGGGCGTGCATCGGCTGATCGGCAGCGTGTTGCAGGAGGCGGGGCTTGGCGATGGCGTCGTGAACGTCGTCACGCATGCCGCTGAAGACGCTCCGGCTATCGTCGAACGTCTGATCGCGCATCCTGCGGTGCGGCGGGTCAACTTCACCGGCTCGACGCGCGTGGGGCGCATCGTCGCGCAACATGCGGCGCAGCATCTGAAGCCGGCTTTGCTCGAACTGGGCGGTAAAGCACCGGTGGTCGTGCTCGACGACGCCGATCTCGATGCGGCCGTGGCCGGCATCGCGTTCGGTGCATTCTTCAACCAGGGCCAAATTTGCATGTCGACGGAGCGGGTAATCGTCGATCGCAAGATAGCCGATGCGCTGGTAGAGAAGCTGGCGGCCAAAGCACGCACCTTGAAGGCTGGCGACCCGGCCGCCGCAGACTCGGTGCTCGGTGTGCTCGAAAGCGAGGCGTCGGCGCGGCGCATCAAGGCGTTGATCGACGACGCGCGCGACAAGGGCGCGCAACTGCCGGTCGGCTGCACGGTCGAGGGCGCGGTGATGCAACCGGTGATCGTCGACGGCATCACGCCTGCCATGAAGCTGTATGCGGATGAGTCCTTCGGCCCGGTGGTCACGGTGCAGCGCGTGGACAACGACGAAGAAGCGGTTCGGGTTGCTAACGACAGCGAGTACGGTCTTTCCGCCGCGGTATTCAGCCGCGACGTATCGCGCGCATTGAACGTGGCCAGGCGGATCGAATCGGGCATCTGTCATATCAACGGCCCGACGGTGCACGACGAAGCGCAGATGCCGTTCGGCGGCGTGAAGAAGAGCGGCTACGGGCGCTTTGGCAGCAAGGCGTCGATTGCCGAATTCACCGATCTGCGCTGGATCACGATTCAGACCGGGCCTCGCCACTATCCGATCTGATCGTCCGCGCTTCGAAGGTTGATCGAAACAGTAGATAGAGAAGGTTGCTCCGCCGCATCGGGCGGAGCGCCCGATGCCGTCGCGAGACGGCGCGCAGGCACCTTTCCAGGGAGACAGGCTTTGCATTCCGAGCCGACACAAACGAACACCTCCGGCGCGCCGACGCGGTACCGGGCGACGACGATCGGCGCTTCGTCGTTGCGCATGCGGCGGCAGGGAGACACGTGGTATCTGCAAGCATCCGAAGCGCTTGGCGAGCATCCGCAGCGTTTGACGCAGCGGCTTGCGAGCGGCGCGCAGGCGCATCCCGAGCGCTGGCTGGCGGCGCGCCGCGGCAGCGACGGTGAATGGATCGGCCTGAGCTACGCGGACGCGCTGCAAAGCGCACGCGCCATCGGCCAGGCTTTGCTGGCGCGCAATCTGTCCGCCGAGCGGCCCGTCGCGATTTTGTCCGGCAATGATCTCGACCATTTGCAACTCGCGCTCGGCGCGATGTGGGCCGGCATTCCGTATGCGGCCATTTCTCCGGCCTATGCATTGGCATCCGGTGACTACGGCAAGCTGCGCCATACGATCGACCTGCTGACGCCCGGTCTGGTCTTCGTGAGCGGCTACGAGACGTTCGCCAAGGCGATCGACGCGGTCGTGCCGGCCGATGTCGAAGTCGTCGCCGCGACGTTGCCGCGTGAACCGCAAAGCGGGCGCCAGGTGACGGCGTTCAGTGAGCTGTTGCGCACCACGCCCACCACGGTCGATGCCGTTCACGCGGCGGTGAGCCCGGACGCGATCGCCAAGTTTCTGTTCACCTCGGGTTCGACCAAACTGCCGAAGGCGGTGCCGACCACGCACCGCATGCTGTGCAGCAACCAGCAGATGCTGCTCGAAACGTTTCCCGAATTCGCCAAGGAGCCGCCGGTGCTGGTCGACTGGCTGCCCTGGAACCATACGTTCGGCGGCAGCCACAACGTGGGCATCGCGCTCTACAACGGCGGCACGCTTTATATCGACGACGGCAAGCCGGTCAACGGCAAGTTCGGCGACACGCTGCGCAATCTGCGCGACATCGCCCCGACCATCTACTTCAATGTCCCGAAGGGCTGGGAAGAACTGACGATCGCGCTAGAGCAGGACGCCCAGTTGCGCGAGACGTTCTTTTCACGAGTGAAGGTGTATTTCTTCTCGGGCGCGGGGTTGTCGCAAGCGGCGTGGGACCGGCTTGAACGCGTCACGGAAAAGTACTGCGGCGAGCGCATTCGCATCATGGCCGGACTCGGGATGACGGAGACGTCCCCATCGTGCCTGTTCACCACCGGGCCCATCATGAGCGCGGGTTACGTGGGCCTGCCCGCGCACGGTTGCGAGGTCAAGCTCGCGCCCGTCGGCGACAAGCTCGAAGCGCGCTATCGCGGCCCTCATGTGATGCCTGGTTACTGGCGCGCGAACGCCGCAGAGCGGGCCAATGCGTTCGACGAAGAAGGCTATTTTTGCAGCGGTGACGCGGTGCGCTTCGTTGACGTGGCGCGGCCCGAGTTGGGGCTGCTGTTCGACGGGCGTGTCGCCGAGGATTTCAAGCTGAGTTCGGGCACCTTCGTGAGCGTCGGGCCGATGCGCGCGCGGGTCATTTCCGAAGGGGCGCCGTATGTGCAGGACGTGGTGGTCGCCGGCATGAATCGCGACGACGTCAGTCTGCTGGTGTTTCCGCGACTCGACGATTGCAGGCGCCTCGCGGGTCTGCCCGCTTCGGCGAGTGCGCGCGAGGTGGTCGATGCGCCCGCCGTGCGGGCACACTTCGCGGCGCTGCTGGACACGCTCAACCGTGGCGCGACCGGCAGCGCCACCACCATCGCGCGCTTGCGGCTGATGGACGTCGCGCCTTCGCTCGACCTCGGCGAGATCACCGACAAGGGCTCGATCAATCAGCGCGCGGTGCTGACCCATCGGGCTGCGCTCGTCGAGACAATGTACGACACGGCACAGCGCGATCCCGCTGTGATCGTCGCGAGCGCGCGCGGCGCGCTGTGATGCGTGACGCTCGAACGCGGACACCGACAGGAAATCCGTAGATGAACCTCGACCAACTCGTTGCAATCGACATGCACGTGCACGCGGAAGTCTCGTGCTGCCAGCCGCCGGATCTATTCGGCAAGGAGTTTGACGATGCCGCCGACAAGTACTTCGGCACCGTGCTGAAGCGCGGCAGGCGGCCGACGATTCCCGAGACCATCGAACATTATCGCGAGCGCAAGATCGGCTTCGTGATGTTCACCGTCGACTGCGAAGCGAATCTCGGCCGGCGGCGTATTCCGAACGAGGAGATCGCCGAATTCGCGCAGAAGAACAGCGACATCATGATCGCCTTCGCGAGCATCGATCCGCACAAGGGCAAGATGGGTGTGCGAGAGGCGCGCAAGCTGATCGAAGAATATGGCGTGCGCGGATTCAAGTTCCATCCGACCATGCAGGCGTTTTTTGCCAATGACCGTCTGGCTTATCCGCTTTACGAACTGATCGCCGAGTACAAGCTCACGGCCGTTTTCCACAGCGGTCATTCGGGCATGGGCTCCGGCATGCGGGGCGGCGGCGGGTTGCGGTTGAAGTACTCCGAGCCGATACATCTCGACGACGTCGCCGCGGATTTCCCCGATATGAGCATCGTGATCGCGCATCCGTCGTGGCCGTGGCAGGAGCAGGCGTTGTCGATCGCATTGCATAAGCCCAATGTGTATATCGATCTGTCCGGTTGGTCGCCGAAGTACTTTTCGCCCGAATTGATCCGTCATGCCAACACCGTGCTGAAGCGGAAAATGCTGTTCGGCTCCGACTTCCCGCTGATTCAGCCCGATCGCTGGCTGGAGGATTTCAAGCAGGTCGGCTTCAGGGATGAGGTGCAGCCGCTGATTCTCAAGCAGAACGCGATCGGGCTGCTGGGGCTGGGCGATCAAATCTGAGCGTGAGCGAAGCTGCTCGACGGTCGATGTGAGGCAAGCGTGGAAACACTCGCGCATGGCAAAGGCGCGCGCCGTATACAATTCGGCAGCGCCTGTTTTTTGCCCGCTTTTTTTGCCCGCTTCCTGCCCATACCGACCCTATCCGATCCATGCCGAATCCGACCCGGGCCTTCCTTCTCGGCCCGCTCCTGAAAGGTGTTTCACGCTCCTTCTATCTCACGCTGCGCGTGCTGCCCGCCGGCATGCGCGATCCGATCGGCCTCGCATACCTGCTGGCGCGTGCGGCCGATACAATCGCCGACACCTCGCTGATCTCGCCGGAACAACGCCTCGCGCTGCTGCTGTCGCTGCGCGAACAGGTGAACGGCGCCACGGACGACGGCGCACTGCTGCGACGCATGGCTGACGAAGTGGCGAGTCAGCAGGTCCAGTCCGATGAAAAAGTGTTGCTCGAATCGCTCGGCCCCGCGCTCGACGTGCTGTCGCAATTGAGCGAAGCGGACCGCAAGGCCGTGCGCGAGATCGTCACGACGCTGACCGAGGGCATGGAATTCGATCTGCGCACCTTTCCCGACGAACGTTCCGGCCAGATCGCGGCGCTTTCCGGATACGATGATCTCGACCGCTATACGTATCTGGTGGCGGGGTGTGTCGGTGAGTTCTGGACCACGATGACCTATGCGCACATGCCGGGTACGCTGAAGGAGCATCCCGGCACGATGGCGCATCGTGGCGTGCGTTTCGGCAAGGCGCTGCAAATGACCAACGTACTGCGCGATTGTGGCAAGGACTTGCGCATCGGCCGCTGCTATCTGCCGCAGAGCATGTTGGACCAGTACGGGCTCGCTGCGCGAGAGCTGCTTGTGCCGGCCAACTCGCTGCGTGCGCGGCCGCTGCTGGTCGAGCTTCTGCGCAAGACGCTCGATCATTTCCGCGAGGCTCTGGACTACACGCTGGCAATTCCGGCATTTTCCGTGCGTTTGCGTCTCGCGTGTTTGTGGCCGATTCTGATCGGCCTCGAGACACTGTTGCTGCTGGTCGATAACGACGCGTGGCTCGATCCGCAGAAGGTTTCCAAGGTACGACGCAATACGGTGTATCGGATCATCGCGTCGTCGCTGCTGCTGGTGTCGTCGAATGGACTGGTGCGCAACGCGATCGAAAATCGCATCGGACTGATCGAAGCGCGGCTGTAAAGGCTGCAGAACATGTAGCTGGATGAGCGGCCTTGCGCGCCATAGCCGCTGTTCGGCACGGCGCGAGGCAGGCCGAAAGCGTACCGCGCCAGGTCAACTTTACTGCGCAAGAGCCGGATCCCATATCCCACATGCTAGTAACACCGGCAGCACTACCCGATTTAATCTGCATCATTGAATAGCGATCAATCGGGAAACCCCTAGGACCCTGCGTCTCCGGTTCGCGTTAGTCTCTTCTAAAGAGGAGGCGACCCATGAGACAGGCGTTCAATATTGCCGTGGTGCTGTTGCTCGGATATCTGATGGCGGATAGAGCCTTGATGCGCGCGCAAGCCGGAGAGGTCGGGACCATCACGTGCCATCAGGGCGCGCAACTGGTCAAATCGAACGCGTTGAAGAAGGGGTTTGGAGACGTTGCAGCCAGCAGTCAGGGAGAAAACTTTCTGTCGAGCTGTCTGGTCACTGGTCGTGGTCAGGTGGGCGATCTCATCGCACGCGATTGACGTGGTCGCGGCCGTTGCCATATTGACCGGAGCGGACCGTCAGGGCGCGGAATAAAAAACGGCGTGCCGACAGCGCCGAAAAAGCGCCCAGACCGTGAAGGTCCGGGCGAAGTCACCGGGAGCCCGATGACGGAGGTAACGAATACAGAACTGGCCCGCGCTCGGGGATACCCGGCCGCGGGCCAGTTCATTTGAATCAGGGAGCGCGTTGCATCAACGCGCTGAGCGACAGATTGGCGCACGACGGCATAACACAACGATGAAGCATGCCGCCGATCGGCTAACAGCCGTCTATCGGCTGCTTACTGTCCGCTCGATGGAGGCTTACTGGCCGAAGTAGATCGACTTCTGACCGTTCGTCGTGACAGCGTGGCCCGACTGCGACGAGCCGCTCGACACACCGCCGAAGCCGCTCGCCGCTGCTTGAGCAGTGCCGTTTTGCGCATCGACACGAGCTTGCGCGGCTTGAATGTCAGCCGGGTAGTGCGGGTCGGCGTGACCCGGTTGATAGCCGGCCTTTTCGAGTTGGACCAGTTCCGCACGCACCTGGGCGCGGGTCACGGGCTGGTTGGACTGCGCAAACGAAGCAACAGGAGCGGCCAGCACAGTGGCGATGACAACAGCTTGAATGAGCGATTTCATAATGAACTACCTCCAGTTCGGATTTTGTCTTGCTGCGAACGTTCTTGTTCGTAGTCAGTGATTACATTGTAGTTTTGCGATCCGGAGAGAGTAATCGCCGCTTCAGGTATTGTTTGTTGCGAATTTTGAGACAAAAACAGGGAACTTCGTATGGCGGCGGCGGCGCCGTAGTCCAGCGACGCCTTCACTGCCATGCCACGGCATCCCACCGGAACTCACGCAGCCAGTCGAACCCGCAAGGCACGCAGCGAGCTGCAATCTTCCCGCGTGCCTTGCATCAGTGAAGAGCGGCTGATCAACCGCCCGAGAAAATCGGACCCTGTCCGCCCGGCGTGAACGGCTGGAGGACTTCGTGCGGCACTGGAGCAGGCGCGGCTTGCGCACGCGCGGCCGGTGCCGATGCCGGTTCGCGCAGCGTGAGCGCGCTATCCGGCGTGATGGGCACGCTAGGCTTGGCGAGCAGTTCGGTTTTCCGCATCGACCCAACCGAGGTGCCGAAGTAGTAGCCGATGATGCTGATCCACGCGGTGCCCAGCGCGCCGACGATCACGTTGACGAGGTCCTTGTTGGGCCCCGGTAACGGCTGGAACGCCATCAACATCAGAATGCCGAAGAAGCCCGCGGTGACCGCCATCGCGAGTACCTTGGGTACCCAGTCGCGATTGCTGGTCGCCATCGCGCGCGCGTTGGCCCGATCGTCGGCTTCGATACGCACCATATCGGTTTCGTGCGCAAGTCTCGCCTGGGCCGCGGTCACCACCAGCTGCTGCAATTGCAGAGAGTTCGCACTCTCGGCCTGCCTGATTTTTTCGAGCGCGCTGGGATCGTTCAACGCCGGTTCGACGAAGGCCGGATCGCTCGGCGTGCCGAGCGCATGCGAAATGATCGCCGCCGCAGCCGTCACGCCAAGTCCGACGGGACCACCTACCAGCCCGGCGAGAAGCGGGGCAGTGCTGCCGATGTTCGACGCTACTTTTGACCAGTCCATCATGCTGCTCCCAGAAGAAGATTCTCGGCCATCCGTTCGGTCCAGCCGCGGCTGAAGTGAGGCCACGTGTGAAGATTGCGCAGATATCGCAGGCGATAGGCGGCGAAGCGCATGACGAACTTCATCGCGTCAGTGCTTTTGACCGCATTCAGGGTGTCTGGGCCGAACTTGCCGTCTTCCTTCGCACCGGACGCTTTTTGCATCCACAACACGACGAGGCCGCCGTTGTAATTCGCGTCGAAGATCTGGAAAGCCACGCGCGGCTCGAGTTCGTCGAGATGCAGCGGATCCCAGTACTTCTGCTTGGCAATTTCCTTCGCGGTTTCCAGCGGCAGATCTTTCATCGCGCCGGTGTAGCCCTGGCTGCGCGCGACGCGAGCAGTCACGCCCCACATCGTTTCGCCACCGGGATCGGCCGGATTGAAGCAGTAACCGCCTTCGTTTCCAATCAGAGCCCTGAACGCGTCTTCAAAGTTGTCCATCGACTTCTCCTCTTCAGCTGTATCTACGACAGGAACATGGGGTGCTTCTGCGATTACGCTTCGGCATTGGGTGATACTTCAAGTGATGCTTGAAACGGAAGTGCTGGGAGTGGATTCGAAACGGGTCGGCTGCGCGCATCGGGTCTCGGCGCGTCCGGTGCGCCGGTGCCCTCTACTGCGTTGGCGAGGCGCGCCAGTTGTGTCTCGTGGGCGCTCAACGTGCCCGCATTGCGTTCCAGCGCTTGCGCATACTTGCGCGAGGCGCCACGCAGATCACCCTTGTGATCGAATGCCCGGCCCATTTCCGCGTAGGACGGCGCAAGATCGGGACGCAGCGAGATGGCGCGAGAGAGCTTTTCGATCGCTTCGTCGTATCGGCCGACCTTGTCGAGCGCTTCGCCCCAGTCGTGCAGATTGTCCACGGAGCCCGGATTCATTTCGTCAGCCTGCCTGAACGCGTCGAGTGCTTCTTCGTTGCGATGCGCGCGCAACAGCACGTCACCGAGAAGGCGCAGGTTTTCGGCCGTCTTCGATTTCTCCCTCGCGCCGGCACGCAATGCTTCGAGTGCGTCGTCGAGGCGTTCCTGCTGTGCGAGCGCACGGCCGAGACTCGCGTGCAGAATCGCCGAATGCTTGTAGACGGTCAGCGCCTCGCGGGTTTGCCGTTCCGCCTCTTCTGCTTTCGACTCCCCTTGATCGGTCAGCAGCCACGCTTTGCCTGCAAGCGCCCATTCCCTTTGCTCGGGTGAGGGCAGGGTAAGTACCTTGTCGTAGATCGCGATGATCTCGTTGTAGCGGCACGCTTCCGGATGGCATCTGGTTTTCCGGACCTGTGAATAGAGATGGCTGGCGAGGATATTCGGTTCGGCGAGGCGCATCGCTTCGACAGCGATCATGTGCACGAAATCTTCCAGGTCACGTCCTTCGGACGGCACGATGCTTTCGCGGGAATTGAACGGGCCACCTTCTATCTGCACATGGGCAACGTACGAGTCGGAGCTCTCGTTGATTTTCGTGATGCCGACATGAACGACCACGTCCGTGCGCTTGATGATCCCTTTGATGAAGCGGACCGTCGACGCGTACGACATATCCTGACCAGGAAGCTGGATGTCGGGTTGGGAGTCGGTGTCGGTCATCGTATCGTGAGGAATCGAATCGGCATCCTGAGCGATATCCCGCATCGAAGACATGATTCGCTCCGCGAGAAAGCTCGATGTGTAGCCGCGCTGTGAAAGTGATTGCGGCGTTTCTACGGGCGGCACCAGCAATTGCCGGTTGAGCACGCCACGCACGACGAGGCAAGAAAAGCCGATCGCAAGCAGGATGAAGAACCACGGCAGGATGTACGGCCAAACATACTTCGGACCCCTGCCGATGAAGCCGACGGCACGCCACCCGAGCGGCAGGAATCCGGCGAAACGGCGGGTTTGGCTACCATGGCGCCTTTGTGCGGCGCGGCCTGGACGGGATGGCCGGCCGCGCCAATTCATTGGCCGACGTGGGCTCTGCACACTCGACATGACGCACCTCGTTTCAAAGCGTTGTTGGTCACTGCGCGACTTGACTGGGCGCAATGACGCATTGACCGTGCCAACGGGGCGCCGGCCTTTATGCTAGCGGCGTGTGGGGCTAATGCAGAGGTCAGGCACGCGGAGAGTGTTGTGCGCAAGCCAACGCATTCCGGTGGGGAAGTTGGCTGGCGGACGACATCGCGTGGGAGAAAGCCCACGGAAGACAGGAAGGTGCGTGATCCAGGAAGAACGGCTGCGAGAAAACCCGCTTTTCGCTTCCTGATCTGAGAACGAAGCAGGTGCGGCGTTATTCAAGCGACGCAGTGCGTAGTCGCTTCATTGCCCGCTTTCTTGCGACACAAAGAAAAAATGCCGTTCAGTCGCGGACTGAACGGCAAGATACGCTGCGGCCGTGTACTACACGGCCTCATACATTTCGCTCACACCGCAGCGGGACGCCATTTGAGCAGACGCTGCTCGATTGCGGTCAATAGATAATCAGCCGCCAGCGCGACCACGGCCAGCACGATCATCGCCGCGAACACGCCGCTCGCATTGAATGCACCTTGTGCCGTGGAGATCAACAGGCCAATCCCCTGCTTCGACCCGAGAAACTCGCCGACCACCGCGCCGACCAGCGCAAAGCCGAAGCTCACGTGCAAGCTGGCGAGAATCCAGCTCAGCGCCGACGGAATCACCACCGAAGTCGTCACCTGGCGACGCGACGCGCCGAGAATCTGCGCATTCGCGATCATGTAACGGTCGGCTTCACGCACGCCCTGGAACGCATTGGCGAACACGACGAAGAACACCATCACCACCGCGAGCGCCACCTTCGACGCCATCCCGAGGCCC
Source organism: Paraburkholderia fynbosensis (assembly GCF_902859935.1). GTDB lineage: Bacteria > Pseudomonadota > Gammaproteobacteria > Burkholderiales > Burkholderiaceae > Paraburkholderia > Paraburkholderia fynbosensis. The sequence goes on along the minus strand of NZ_CADIKI010000013.1, from coordinate 159,870 downwards.
AACGCGATCACGAATACCGAGCCGAGCACCACCCGCGGAATCGAGTTGGCAATCTTGATGTAGAGGCTGAACACATCGGAGAGCAGCTTGTTGCGGCCGAGCACGATGCCGCAGAAGATGCCCGCCACCGAGCCGATGATGAAGCCGAGCCCGGTTTCTTCGAGCGTGACCCACACCTGGGTGAGCAACGGGCCTTGCGACGTGCCGTTCACGAACCAGTCGACGATCTGATCGAAAATGGCGGTCGGCATCGAGAAGAAGAACGGGTCGATCCACTTCAGGCGCGCGGACAGCTCCCATCCGCCGAGCACGACCACGAGCACGAGCACGCGCAGCGTGATCACCAGCGCATGACGTTGCCGGATGCGTTTTTGCGCGACGCGTTCGACATGCGCGAGCGACGCGGCGTCGATGCCCGAGGGCATCATCTGTTGAGGGGTAGTAGACATGTTTGCCGTTCCTTGATTATCCGATCTGCACTTCTTCGCGCAGGTCATGCCAGATGTCGCGCGAGATTTCGATGAAACGCGGGTCGTAGCGAACCTCCGAGGTGACGCGCGGACGCGGCAAATCGATTTCGTACACCTTCTTCAGCGTCGCGGGGCGCGCGGTCAGCACGAACACGCGGTCGGCGAGCGCAATCGCTTCTTCCAGATCGTGCGTAACGAACACCACCGATCCGGCTCCGCCCCACAGTTGCAGCAGTTCGTCCTGCATCAACGTGCGCGTTTGCATGTCGAGCGCCGAGAAGGGCTCGTCCATCAGCAGGATTTCCGGCTTGTTGATGAAGGTCTGCGCGAGCGCGACGCGCTTGCGCATGCCGCCCGACAGTTGATGCGGATAGTGCTTGCCGAACTTGTCGAGGCCCACGCGGCGCAGCCATTCGTTGGCTTCGTCGTACGCGGCCGACTTAGAGCGGCCGCGATACAGCGGACCGGCGGCCACGTTGTCGAGCACCGTGCGCCACGGGAACACGGCGTCGGCCTGGAACACGAAGCCGATGCGCGGGTCGATGCCGTCCACGGGCGCGCCCATCACGCGCACTTCGCCGGTGGTGGGCTTCAGCAAGCCGGTAATCATGCTGAGCGTGGTGGACTTGCCACAACCCGTCGGGCCGACCACCGCGACGAATTCGCCGCGCGCCACCGACATGCTGAAGTCGCGCAGCGCGACCGTCGCCTTGCCGTCCGGCGAGATGAAACGGCACGACACGTTGCGCATCTCGATCGCTGGTGTATCGCGTGACATAGGTTGATTCATCGGCTGGTGCCTCGCAGTGCTCGTGATATTGAAAAAAGCCTTACTTCGCCGCGGTGTTGACCGGCGCCGACAGGTAGTCGTTGCTGTAGGTCTTGGCGAGATCGATGTGCTTACCCTTCACCGAAGGATTGAACGCGGACAGCACCTTCAGCACAGTATCCGGGCCGTCGGCGGGCATCTTGCCGTCCTTCGTGAACATCGGCAGCGAAGCCTTCAGCGCGCCGACGTACAGGTCCTTGTTGTTGCCGTAGTAGTCCTTCGGCATCTTCGCGGCGATCTCCTCGGCGCTGTGCGTCGAAATGAAGTTCAGTGTTCTGGCGAAAGCGTGCGAGAGTTTCGCGGCATCGTCCTTGTGCGACTCGGCCCAGGCGCGCTGCACGTAGAAGCTCGAAGCCGGATACGTGCCGCCGAGCGCGGCGCGCGTGCCTTCCAGCGTGCGCATGTCGACCAGCACCTTGGCGTCGCCGGTCTTCAGAAGTTGCGAAACGGTCGGCTCGGTCGTCATGCCGGCGTCGATACGGCTTTGCTTGATGGCCGCGATGAAGCTGTTGTCCGCGCCCACCGGCAACAGCGTGTATTGCGTGGAGGGCACACCCGCGCGTTGCGCGAGGTATTGCGTGAGGAAACTCGTCGACGAGCCCAGGCCGGTCACGCCGAGGGTCTTGCCCTTCGCGTCGGCCATGCTTTTGAACGTGCCGGCCGCCTTGGTCGACACCATTTCCACTTCGCCCGGCACCTGGCCAAAGATCACCAACGCCTGAACTTCCTTGCCCTTGCTTTGCAGATCGATCGTGTGGTCGTAGAAGCCCACCACGCCTTGCACCGCGCCCGCGAGCAGTTCGTTTTCCGCGTCGACGCCCGCCGGTTGCGAGAGGATCTCGACGTCGAGACCCTCGTCCTTGAAGTAGCCGAGCTGTTCGGTGAGCTTGGCCGGCAGATAGATGATCTTGGTGGCGCCGCCGACCATGATCGTGAGTTTTTCGGCGTGTGCGGCAGCCGAAGCGGCGGCGAGGGTGAACGCAACACCTGACACAGCGGCAATCTGGCGCAAGGTACGCATGAAGCAGTCTCCTTAGGTTTGGTCGCCGCGGGTATGGCAGGCGGCGCTTTCTGGGTGAATGATGGCGATTATAGAAATCTGAAACCTTCTGCTAGCTTTCTGAGGCTTCGACAAAGCATGAGTGTTAACCCCGTACTGCGTGTAAACCCCGCTGCGCTCCGGCCGCAAGCGTACGTTCCGTGTGCGGTGGATCAAACGGGGCGCGCGCAAAGCCCTTGTTTTACGGCACAATCGACGGCCTGACTTTTGCCGTCCCTGCCATGAAGCTGCTGCTCATCGAAGACAATCCCACGCTCGCGCACTGGCTTGCGAAAATGCTCGAGCAGGAGGCGTTCGCGCTCGACGCCGTGCAGGACGGCGACGCGGCCGACCAGCTACTGCGCACCAATCATTACGACGTGATCCTGCTAGACCTGAATCTGCCGAAGCTCTCGGGCAAGAACGTGCTGCGCCGCTTGCGCCAGCGCGGCGACGCGACGCCGGTGCTGATCTTGACCGCGAGCGGTTCGATCGACGAAAAGGTGGAACTGCTTGGCGCTGGCGCGGACGATTACCTCGTCAAACCATTTGAAGTACGCGAGCTGATTGCGCGCATCAAAGTGGCGATCCGCCGTCAGTCGCCGTCGAAGGCGAGCGAGGTGGTGTGCGGCGATCTGGCCTTCGACATCGACACGCGCCAGTTCACGCTAAAGGGCGCACCGCTGAACGTCACGCCGCGCGAGCGCTCGGTGCTCGAAGCGTTGATCCTGCGCCTCGGCAAGACGGTGACGAAGCCCGCCCTGGTCGATGCGATCTTCACACTCGCCGACGAACCGAGCGAGGACGCGGTCGAAATCTACATCTCGCGTTTGCGCAAGAAACTCGACGGCAGCTCGGCGGCGATCGTCACGCTGCGCGGGCTGGGCTATCTGCTGCGCAAGAAAGACGATGACCAATAGCCTGCGGATACGCTTGTTGTGGTGGCTGCTGGTGCCGCTCGCGTTATATGTGTTCGTCACCGGCAAGGCCGAATACGACAACGCGCGGCGCACGGCCGATCTCGTGCAGGACAACCAGTTGATCTCGTCGGCGCGCATGATCGCCGGCGAAGTGGAGTGGGTGGATGGCTTCCTGCGCGTCGACGTGCCGCCCGCCGCGCTCGAAGTATTCGTGTCGCCGTATCGCGATCAGGTGTTCTATAGCGTGCGTGTCGACGATGGACGGTTGCTCGCCGGCACGCCGGATTTTCCGCCGCGCCCGGTGCAGGCGGCCGACACGCCCGACCATTACGACGCCGAGCTGCGAGGCCAGCCGGTGCGTGCGGTCGGGCTCGTGCGTCTCATGTACGACAATGGCGCGACGCGCCGCGTGCGGGTCACGGTGGGCAAAACCGTGCGCTCGCGCGACGCCATGGCTCAGCAATTGTGGCAGCCGCAACTCGTGCGGCAGATCGCGATGATCGCGCTCGCGGTGGCGCTGGTGTGCATCGGACTGACGTTCGAATTGCGGCCGCTGATGAAAGTCAAAGAGGATGTCACCGACCGCGACCCGATGCAGCTCGAACCGATTCGCGTCGAGCGGCTGCACACCGAGTTGCGCCCGATCGTCGAAGCGATCAATCAATGCATCGCGCGGCTCGGTGTACAGGTGGCGGCGCAACGTCGTTTCATCGCCGACGCCGCGCATCAGTTGCGCACGCCGCTCACGCTGCTTGGCACGCAGTTGCAGTTCGCGCGGCAGCAGGACGGCATTCATCCCGCGCTCGACGAAGCGCTTGCCGCAATGCATCGGAGCAATCGTTCGATGGTCGCGCTAACCAACAAGCTGTTGTTGCTGGCACAGGCCGAAGCCACCGACAATACGCAGCTCGCGACGGAAACCGTGGACCTGGTGCCGCTTGCGATGGAAGTCATGGAAGATCTCGCCCTGCTCGCGCAGGCACGAGAGATCGATCTGGGCGCCGAGCTGAAGGGCATCGCGCCGGTGAGCGGGCATCGAGGGCTGCTTCAGGCGCTGATCGCGAATCTCGCGGAGAACGCGATTCGCTATACCGGCAGCGGCGGCCACGTCACGGTTGCCGTTAGCGTCAACGCCGATACGGTCACCGTGAGTGTGCTCGACGATGGTCCCGGCATTCCGGCCGAGTCGCGCAGCCGCGTGTTCGAGCCTTTCTTCCGGGCGTCGGCCGATACCGAGGGCACCGGCCTGGGTCTCGCTATCGTGCGCGAAATTGCCGATACGCATCACGGCGAGATCGCGCTCAAGCCGGGTGTCGGCGGCAAGGGTGTGCACATCAGCGTGTCGTTCCCGCGCGCTGCCATCGCGCTCCGTGACCGATAGGGTATCCGAAGCAAACCGGCTGTCCGAATCAACTGCTCGACAGCTCGGCATCACCGGCAGGAAGGAGTTCACTCACTTGATCCAGCGCGCCCGTATTCTTGCACGTCATGTACCGCAGATAGCAGGTCTGCTGCGGAGGAACCTTCCCGGCAATTTGTGCCACTTCTCTTTTCTCTACAGTAGCCAGAGGATCGCATCGAGAATGTCCCGAGCACTGCGTCGGGGCCGGCCACGGCCAGCCGCAAACCGATTCGCAGCTAACCTACAGCCACCCGGCGCATCCGTCTCCGTCCCCCGGCCTCCCTGCGAACCCGCCCTCAAAACGCCGCGACGTAAATCCCCAACGCATCGCTCTCGCTAACCGGGCGTGGATTGTTCACCAGCAACCGCGTCTGCAACATCGCATCGCTTGCCATCCGTTCGAGCCCGTCGCGTGCAATGCCGACATCGCGAAGCCGCCCCGGAATCGCGGTCGCGGCGATCATATGTTCGAGCCGTTCAATCAGCGCCTGAGTCTTGCTCGCGTCGCTGCCCGGCGCCTCCGGCACGATCACGTCCGCGAGTTCCGCGTACAGGTGAGCCGCCGCCTCGGCGTTGAAGCGCAACACGTGCGGCAACACGAGCGCGTTCGAAAGGCCATGCGGCACGTGATAAATGCCACCGATCGGATACGCGAGCGCATGCACCGCCGCCACTGGCGCATTGGCGAACGCCTGCCCCGCGAAGGTTGCGCCGAGCAGCATCGCTTCGCGTGCATCGCGCTTCTGGCCGTTCTCGCAGGCGGGCAAGAGGTTGCGCGACAGCAGCTCGAGCGCCTTCACCGCGAGCATGTCGGAAACGGGATTCTTCAGATGCGCGGACGTGTATGCCTCGATCGCATGAACCATCGCATCGATGCCGGTTGCCGCGGTCGCGGCCACGGGCAGGCCGAGCGTGAGCTCCGCATCGAGAATCGCGAGATCGGCGATCAGTTGCGGCGCGACCACGCCCATCTTCTTCGCTTCACCCACCGTCACGATCGACACGGCCGTCACTTCCGAGCCGGTGCCCGCCGTGGTCGGCATCTGCACGAGCGGCAAGCGCGCGACGCTCACCTTGTTCACGCCATACATCTCGCCGAGCGCCTGCTCCTGTTGCGGCGCGAGCACGGCGATCAGCTTGGCGACATCCATCGACGATCCGCCGCCGAGCCCCAGCACGATTTCCGCGCCGGCCTGCCGCGCACGGGACGTCGCTTCGAGCACGATGTGCTCGGGCGGATCGGCGATCACGTCGTCGATCACGGTGGCGTTCCAGCCGTGCGCGGCGAGATCGGCGAGCGCCGGATTCAGCAGGCCGCTCGTGTGCAGAAAACCATCGGTGACGACACACAAACGCGTGAGCGCCGGAAATTGCGCACGCAGCAGCGCACCGAGGCGACGCGCGGCGCCGAACTCGACGACGAGCGTTGGCACCATTTGAAATTTGAATGCGTTCATCATGCTGTGTCTCCGGATACCAGATGGCTCGACACTTCGCGCCGCTCGAGCAGCGGAATGATGATGCCGACGCCGATGCGCTGAAAGTGCTCGGTCTCGCGATGCACGGCGAGGCCATCGGCGTGGCTGTACTGCTCCATGATCACGAAGTGCTCGGGATCGAGCGGCGAGCGGAAGAATTCGTAGTACAGGTTGCCGGGCTCGGCGCGGGTTGCCGCGGCAAGCTCCGTGAGGGGCTTCACCAGCGCGTCGCCGTTGCCGGGTTTGGCAAAGTAATGTGCGATCACCTGCAGGTAAACATCGGCCATCGATCACTCCATCAAGACGGGTATGTCAACGTTTCCATGTTCGGAACCGGGATTTCATCAGTCGCTGTCATTCGCTGCCGTCGCTCGGGAACGCCGGTCTTTTGCGGAGGAAGCCTGGCGTGACGATCGCCGCGAAGGTCTTGCGCGGACCGGGGCGAGCATCAACACGGACATCAGTTGTACCAGATTAAGACCGCTTTGCCCGCAAGCCATCATGCTGCATAACGCGGGCGGCGTGTGAGGCGCGAATCACTGAAGGACTGACGTGCTCACGTGATGACGCTTCGATCCGCCACGGCATGCCGAAGCATGGGCCGGTACCCCGCATCGGCGGTGAATCGTCTGCTCAACCTGTCCGGCGAGTAAGTTTAGTTCCGCACCGCGTTGGGAATGATTCGCGCTACGTTAGATTGCTGGCCGAGCCGATAGCTACCAGCACGCTCCTGTTTCACCACTGCGCCACTGCGCCAGCTGTCAAGAACGCCGCTCACGTCCCGCGCGCGGCGTGGCTTTGCTACCGCGCGGACGCCTCCGCCTCCAACCCTTCGATCATTTCACGCGCAGCCGTTTGAAGCTCGGGTGTCCGAGCAAACGCTCGGTGATCCGGGGGCGCGACGATCGTTTCGTACCGATGGACGTGGGTCTGCGCCTCGTCGCCGGCATGCAGAATGCGGACATGCATATCTTCAGCCGCTGCGGTCATTGGGGGCAATGGGAACACGCGGACAAGTTCAACAGCATGGTTGTCGAGTTCCTGGGCCGTTGAGTCTGTTCGGTCTGCCGGTGCCTGGCTGTGACCGCCAGCCAGGCTGCGGCGGTTTAGCATGAGTCGCAGCGAGCGGCCTGCCGTGTCGCGGGCGATGTCTGCTTCGAGGCGGACACTCTAGTCAGCCTCCTTGAAGCGCTCCCCGAGATCACGAAACTGAGGGCCGCGAGCACCCACACGCCGATTCCTCCGTAAAGCATCACCCAGCCGAAACCCCGCATCAGCGCAGCATGGACGATGCTGCCGGACGGATCGATTCGCGTGAGCGCCGGGACGCCCGCGCGGATCGCGTCGACATCGCCTGCCGCCACTTTTTCCGCCAGCCGGCCGAGTTCCGCGATGTCGAGCGTGGCCGGCAGGTTCGTCTTCAGATGGTAGAGAATGCCGCCGACCAGGATCGCCCCCATCAACGCAATATTGATGGCGAGCGTGATCATCCGCGCGCTCATGTCGATGCCGGATGCCATGCCCGCGCGCTGCGTGGGCACCGCGGCGGTGGTCGTGTTGGTGACGGGCGTGTTGGTGAGGCCGAGGCCCGCGCCTGCAATCACGCAGCCGGGCAGCATGCTCGACACGCCCGGATACGCGGCGCCGCTGCCGAGTCTCATCAGCATGAAGCCAAGGCCGATCGTCAACAGGCCCACCGGTATCGCGATGCCCGAACCGTAGCGCAGCGCGAGCCGTTCGCCGAGCGGCGGGAACAGCAGCGTCGGCAACGTGTACGCGAGCAGCGCGAGGCCCGCGCTCACGCTGTCGTAACCGAGTCCGATCTGGAAGTAGATCGGCAGATAGATCATGAACGGCCAGAAGCTGAAGTTCATGCCCGCCGAGCCCATCAGCGCGCCCGAAAACTGCGGAATCCTGAATACCGAAAAATCGAACATCGGCCGCGGGCTCAGTTTCTCCGCACAGAGAAAGGCCACGAAGGCGAGCACGCTCGCGGTGATGATGAAGAGCGCGAGCGGATTCGTGAAACCCAGCGCCGGGACCTGGGTGATGAAGTACACGAGGCCGAAAACCGCCAGCGAAAGCGTGACGATGCCGGCGACATCGAGCGTATGCGCATGCGGATCGCGCGATTCCTGTACGCCGCCGAAAACCAGCGTCAACGTGACGACGGCAAGCAGCGCGTGCACCCAGAAGACCCACTGCCAGCTCGACACCGCGACGATCATCCCGCCGATGATCGGCCCGAAACCCAGCCCGATGCCGAAGATGATGCCCCACGCGCTGAATGCGCGGGCGCGCTCGGGGCCGTCACTGAACTGGTGCGAGAGCACGGCGACCTGGCAGATCAGCATCGCGCCCCCGCTCGCGCCCTGCAACAGGCGCGCGGCAATCAGCATCGGCACGCTCTGCGCGAAGCCGCAGAGCAACGACGTGATGCCGAATAGCGCGATGCCGACGACGAAAATCCTGCGGCGCCCAAAGCGGTCCGCGAGGGTGCCGGTTGCCATTAGCACGGTGGTCACCGCTAGGGTGTAGGCGTTCATGATCCACTGCATGCCTTTGAAATCGCCGTGCAGCACGTGCTCGAGCGTGGGCAGGATCACCGGCACGCTGGAGATTTCCAGACCGAACATCAGCGACGCGAGGCAGACCGCGCCGAGCGCCAGCGTGTTCTTGCGGAGGAGGGCGGCGCGCGGTGGGGCGGCGGCGGCCTCGCTTGCGTTGGTTCGCGCGCTTTGCGAATCAGGTACGGTTATTTCAGGCTTTTCACGTTCGTCGCGCCGTGGCGGCGCGTGCGGATGACTGGACATGGATCTTCACCTCGTTTGGCGATGGGCGTGGCCATCATGGAATGGGTAATATAGGGGGAATCTATCTCCCCATTGGCACACGAAAATCCCAGAAATGTGTCCAAGGTGGAACCAATCCGGTGAAGGTATGAGCGACATCCTCGATGGTGTGACGACGTTTGTGCGCGTCGTCGAAACAGGTAGCTTTGCGCTGGCGGCCGAGCGCCTGAACCTCACGCGCTCGGCGGTCGGCAAGGTGATCGTGCGGCTCGAAAAGCGGCTCGGCGTGCGTCTCATCCATCGCACGACGCGCAGCCAGAGTCTCACCGAGGACGGCCAGGCTTATTACGACCGCTGCGTACGCGCGCTAGCCGAGCTCGAAGCCGCAGAGGCCGATCTGGATTCCGGGCGGCGGGCGCCGAAAGGGCGGCTGCGCGTGAGCGTGCCGCAAGCATTCGGCCACTATTGCGTGGCGCCGGTGCTGCTTGGACTCGCGCGCCAGCATCCGCAATTGAAGATCGACATATCGGTCAGCGACCGCTTCGTCGATCTGGTGGAGGAGGGCTTCGATCTCGTGGTGCGGGTGGGGCCGCTCGCCGACAGCACGAGTCTCGCCGCGCGCAAGCTCGGCATGCAGCACGCGAGCATCGGAGCCGCGCCTGCGTACCTGGCGCGGCACGGCACGCCGCGCAACGTCGATGAGTTGCGCGGGCACGCGGTGATCGCGTATCTGCGCGCAGGTGTCGCGCAACCTTGGGACGTGGTCGACGTCGACGGGCAGATCCGCCGCGCGCAAGTCGAGCCGCAACTCGGTTTCGACGACATGCAGGGCATACTCGATGCCGCACTCGCCGGATTTGGTTTGGCCTGGCTGCCGAGTTGGCTGCTGGCGCGCTATGAGCAAAGCGGCGAGCTCGTGACCGTGATGGAGAACTGTTTCCGCCCTTCGCAGGAGATCCACGCGGTGTGGCCGAAGAGCCGCTATCTCGCGCTGAAGACGCGCTGCGCGATCGATGCGCTGGTCGCGGAGATGCCCGCGATGATCGGGGCGCCCGGGCGGGCCGCCCCTCGATCACGCGATAGTTAGAATTGCAAAGTAGCGCTCGCTACGGCGGTGCGAGTCGGCGACGGCGATACGTAATAGCCCCAGGCGGTGGTCCAGTAGCGGCGGTTGAACAGGTTATTGATGCCCGCGCGGAACGTGACGTCCTTGCCGGCAATCTTTGCCTCGTACCTGCCGCTCAGATCGAACGTGGTGTAGGCCGGCACAAACTGCGTGTTGGCCGCGTCGACCGCCTGGTTGCCCACGTACTTGCCGCCGAACGCGAGCGTCAACGGACGCAGATACGCCGGGTTGTATTCGACACGGCCCGTCACCGTCAAGCGCGGTGCGCCATAAATGCGCTTGCCCTCGATGGCCGGATCGTCGATGTCGACGGCCTTCGTGTCGAGCCACATCACGCCGCCCATCACACGCCATTCGCTGGTCAGCGCGAGCCAGCCGCTCGCGTCGACGCCGGTGTAACGCTTGGTGCCGTCCTGCAGGAAGATGTTCGCGGTGTTCGTGTAGTTGTAGCCCTGATCGACACGGAACAGCGCAAGGTTGGCGCCCCACTTGCTGTGGTCGGACTTGAAGCCCACTTCATACTGCTTGCTGCGCAGCGGGCCGAAAGTCGCCGGATAGTTGAGGTTCAGGTTCGATGCCGCGCCGCCCTGTTCCAGCGACTCGACGTAGCTCGCATACACCGTCGAATACGGATCGGTCTTGAACATCAGCGCGAAAGTCGGCGTGACCGGGTTCGCGCTGTACTGCGACGTGACGGCGCCGTTCGGGTCGTACACGTTCTGGCGGTATTGCGTGTAACGGACACCGAGCAACGCGGACAGTCGCGAGGTGAGCTGCAGCGTGTCGCTCGCATACACGGCGGCCTGCGTGGTGCGCTGCTCGCGATAGAGGTCCGAGCCGATGCTGACTTCGTTGTTGGTCAGCAGCGTGGTGCTGTACAGATTGCCCTTGCCGAGGAAGTAGCCTTCGTTCCAGCCGACGCTATTGCTGTACTCGCTGGTCTGCGTCTGGTACCCCGCGCCGAGCACCACGTCGTGCTTGATGAAGCCGGTGTTGAATTTGCCCTGCACCATAGCGTCGACGTTCTGGTAGAAGTAGCGCGTCATCGCCGCGTAGAGCGTGTTGGAGTAGTTGCCCGCGTCGTCGGACACGTACAGGAGGCTGTCCGAGTTGGTGCGGTTCTCCTTGGCGAAGCGGTACTTCACGCTCGCGTGCCAGTTGTCGGAGAGGCGATAGTCGAGGCCCGTGCCGAACGAGGTCATCTCCGTCATGTAGTAATTCTGCGGCTGCGTGAGCGTGCCGCTGACTTTGCTCGCGTCGGGAATACCGCCCGCGAACATCAGGCCGAACAGGGTGCCTTCGGTTTTGCGTTTCTGGTAGAACGCGTCGGCGCTCAGCACGAGGTCTGGCGTAATGCGGAAGTCGAACGCGAGTGACGCGACCTGGCGGCTTACGTGCCCGTTCTCCTCGGCGGTGTTGCCGTATTCGTTGGCGAGGTTCAGGCGGTAGCCGAAGCGGTTGTCGTTGCCGAACCGTCCGCCCAGATCCACCGCCTGGGTGAACACGCTGGACGACTTGTAGCCGAGCGTGAAGCTGCGGTACGGGTCGTCGGTCGGGCGCTTCAACACATAATTGACGATGCCGCCGGGCGAGCCGAAGCCGTACATGAAGCCGGACAGGCCCTTGAGCAGTTCGACCTGCTCGAACGGTTCGAGCGACAGGTCGGTGTCCCACGACGGGAAGGTCTGGCCGTCCACCTTGATGCTGTTCAGCGTGTCGATCGGCATGCCGCGCACATTGAACATCGAGTTTTCGCTAACCGAGTTTTCGCTGCTGACGGTCACGGCCGGGTCGTACTTGAACAGGTCGTTGGCGGTCGTCGCGAACAGATCCTGCGCTTCCTCGCTCGTCACGACCCGCGTCGAGAACGGCGTGTCCACCTGCTTGCGCGAACCGAGCGCGCCGGCGCTGACGGTATCGGCCTGCGCCACGGTCGTGTCTTTCGCTGCCGATACGCTCACGGCAGGAAGCGTGGCGGCCGCATCGCCAGCCGCGGACTGCGCCCACCCCGACGATGACAGCGTGGAAAGCGACAAGCCCACGCTGACCAGAAGCCCCGCGCTCAAGAGCGAAGGGGAGCGGCGCGGAGCGCGCGCAAACGCCGGACGGCCGGCCGTAAAGGATTTCTGCATGTTTGTTTGAGTTAGGCAGGGTGACGCCGCCGCGCACCAGAGTTGGGCGCTGCGGCGCGGGTTCGAGCGAGTGGTTGTTAAACAGATGTTGCAAACCTCCAAAGCGCATGAATATTAATGCATCTAATTCGCATTTACAAACACGCGCACCGTTGAGTCATGTATAAGACATCTGTCTCAAGACAGCGCCCATTGGTCCCAAAGCCTTATCTGGCGGGGCTCGACCCTGTTGAGGGTGGTTTCCGGACCTGTTTGTTTAGCAGCGAATAGAGGAAAACGCGCATATACTCACGGTCGGGCCGTAAAAAGTAGTGCCGTGGGTTGCGCTGCGTTTTTGCTGCTTCGTCGCAACTCCGCTGGCTCAGCGCTACCAACGCTCTGTCTACCACTTCATCTAGCAAAGCATCGAACATGTCCACACCGCCGAAGATCATCTACACCCTGACCGACGAAGCGCCTGCTCTGGCGACTTACTCGCTGCTGCCGATCGTCAAGGCGTTCACGCGCTCGTCCGACGTGATCGTTGAAACGCGCGACATCTCGCTCGCCGGCCGGATCATTGCTGCATTTCCGGACTACCTGACCGCGGAACAGAAGGGTTCCGACGATCTGGCGGAACTCGGTGGACTCACCACGCGTCCGGAAGCGAACATCATCAAGCTGCCGAACATCAGCGCGTCGGTGCCGCAACTGAAGGCCGCGATCGCGGAATTGCGCGATCAGGGCTACAAGCTGCCGGCCTATCCGGACGTCGCCACGACCGACGCCGAAAAAGACGTCAAGGCTCGCTACGACAAGATCAAGGGCAGCGCGGTCAACCCGGTGCTGCGCGAAGGCAATTCGGATCGCCGCGCGCCGCTGTCGGTGAAGAACTACGCCCGCAAGCACCCGCACAAGATGGGCGCGTGGAGCGCGGACTCGAAGTCGCATGTCGCGCACATGAGCGGCGGGGATTTTTACGGTAGCGAAAAGTCGGCGCTGATCGCGGCAGCCGGCGCCGTGAAGATCGAACTGACGGCCGCCGACGGCACGAAGACGGTCCTGAAGGAAAAGACGGCGGTGCAGGCGGGCGAGATCATCGACGCGTCGGTGCTGAGCAAGAACGCGCTGCGCAGCTTCATCGAAGCGGAAATCGCCGACGCGAAGAACAAGGGCGTGCTGTTCTCGGTGCACCTGAAGGCGACGATGATGAAGGTCTCGGACCCGATCATCTTCGGTCACGTGGTGTCGGTGTTCTACAAGGACGTGCTGACCAAGCATGCCGACGCGCTGGCGAAAGTCGGCTTCAACCCGAACAACGGTATCGGCGACCTGTACGCGCGTCTGAAGGATCTGCCGGCTGAAACGGCCGCGGCGATCGAAGCCGACATCAAGGCGCAATACGCACAGCGTCCGCAACTGGCCATGGTCAATTCGGACAAGGGCATCACCAGCCTGCACGTACCGAGCGACGTGATCGTCGACGCGTCGATGCCGGCGATGATTCGCGAGTCGGGCAAGATGTGGGGCGCGGACGGCGCGCTGCACGACGCCAAGGCCGTGATTCCGGACCGCTGCTACGCGGACGTGTATCAGGCGGTGATCGAAGACTGCAAGAAGCACGGCGGCTTCGATCCGGTCACGATGGGCACGGTGCCGAACGTCGGCCTGATGGCGCAAGCCGCCGAAGAATACGGCTCACACGACAAGACGTTCCAGATTCCGGCGAACGGCGTCGTCCGCGTGACCGACGCAGCCGGCGCGGTGTTGATCGAGCAGCCGGTGGAAGCGGGTGACATCTGGCGCATGTGCCAGACCAAGGACGCGCCGGTGCAGGACTGGGTCAAGCTGGCGGTCAACCGCGCCCGCGCGACCAACACGCCGGCCGTGTTCTGGCTGGACGCGGGTCGTGCACACGACGCGCAGATCATCAAGAAGGTCGAGCAATACCTGAAGGATCACGACACCAGCGGTCTCGACATCCGCGTGATGACGCCGGTCGAAGCGACCAAGTTCTCGGTCGAGCGTATCCGCGCGGGCAAGGACACGATCTCGGTTACCGGCAACGTGCTGCGCGACTACCTGACCGATCTGTTCCCGATCATGGAACTGGGCACCAGCGCGAAGATGCTGTCGATCGTCCCGCTGATGGAAGGCGGCGGCCTGTTCGAAACCGGCGCGGGCGGTTCGGCGCCGAAGCACGTTCAGCAACTGGTCGAAGAAGGTTTCCTGCGTTGGGACTCGCTGGGTGAATTCCTGGCGTTGGCCGCGTCGCTCGAACACCTGAGCAGTGCGTACCACAACCCGAAGGCGCAGGTTCTGGCCAAGACGCTGGATCAGGCTACCGGCAAGTTCCTCGACAACGACAAGTCGCCGGCGCGCAAGGTGGGTGGCATCGACAACCGCGGCAGCCACTTCTACCTCGCGATGTACTGGGCCGAAGCGCTGGCCGCGCAAACCGACGACGCCGCGCTGCAGGCGCAGTTCGCCGGTGTCGCGAAGGCGATGGCCGACAACGAAGCGAAGATCGTCGAAGAACTGGGTGCGGCGCAGGGCAAGCCGGTGAACATCGGCGGTTACTACCGCCCGAATGCCGAACTGACGAGCCAGGCTATGCGCCCGAGCGCGACGCTGAACAAGATCGTGGACTCGGTGGCCTGAAGCATCCACTGAGGTACCGACGCAAGCAGCGAAGCAAGCTGTAAAGGCGGCGATGGCGCTCACAAGCGCCATCGCCGTTTCTACATCCACGTGACCAGCGGTCATGCCCGCCCTCACACGTGAACGATTTCCCAATCGGCCAGTTTCTCCGGGATTTCGAGCGTCGACGTGTCGTCGCTTTCGGACAGATGCGGGCAGGTCAGGCCGCGCGCGAGGTCGTCGGCAGCCTGTTGCGGGGTGGAAAATTCACCGAGCGTATCGTTGCCGTAGGTTGCCTCCCAGCCATCATGGCCCGGCAGAATATAGAACGCTCCCTGAGTCGAACTAAAGCGAAAGCCTTTCATTTTTTGTCTCCCAATTGCCAATTAAAAACCGCGGTGCCTGAGTGGCTTCGTGCGTCGATTTGACTACTGGGCAGACTGCGTCTTTTCTAGCCCATCCAAACTCGACTGCCTGAAGCCGCTGCTCTTGTAAAAGAGTCTACGTCAGCGAACCGCATCGCAAGGGAGGGTTAGACAGTTCGATCGATCAAAAAATATCGTTTAAAAATAAAGCGTTACGCGCCTCATTTTGCGATGTGCAACGCGGGGCGACATTGCGAAATGCCTGATTTGTGCCCCGCACCACGATTTTTTACGAAGCAACGCATCGTCCCGCATCGTGAAATTTCGCCGGGGTTGGCGTCTTCCTGAACTGTGGGGCGTGTTGGGTCTTATCGCGTCGTCGGGAAATACGCGGCGTAGCTTCCCGTTTTTGAGGCCGTCATGGAGGGTTGAGCGAGCGCCGCGCGACACGCGCCTGATCAATACGCGACGCTCAAATTCCTCCATCGATTGGATCCGGGAAAGAACCTCACCCGCCCGCTTTACTCGACTCATGCGCGCGTCGCAGCCGTTCGCGGCTATTGCTCAAATGCATGCGCATCGCCGCGCGCGCGTCGTCCGCGTCCTGTCGCTCGATCGCGCGATAAATCAATTGGTGTTCGCCGAGCACATTGCGCAGATGCTCGATATGGTCGAGTTCCGCGATCTCGGCGGAACCGAGCCGCGTGCGAGGGCTTACCGCGCGGCCGAGCTGGCTGAGCACGTCGAAAAAATAGCGATTGCCGCTGGCGCGCGCGATCTGCAGATGGAACTCGATGTCGTGCGCCAGCGTATCCGTGCTGCCTCGTTCGAGTTCGGACTCGAAGCGCTCCAGCGCCGCGCGAATCTGCTTGAGATTCTGCTCGGTGCGCCTGGCGGCGGCGAGCGCGGCCGAGGCAGCCTCGACGTCGATGCGAAATTCGATGATCGCCATCACGTCGAGCATGCTCGACAGATCAGCGGCGGGCAGTTGCATCGGCTTTTCTGCGGCGGGCGCGAGCACGAATGTGCCGATGCCGTGACGCGTCTCGACCACCTTGGCCGCCTGCAGGCGTGAGATCGCTTCGCGCACCACGGAGCGGCTCACGCAGAGCTGCTTCATCATCGCGACTTCGGTGGGAATGCGGTCTCCCGGCCTCAGGGTACCGCGACGAATTTCATCGGAAAGGGTGGCCACCACCTTCTCAGTTAGGCTGCTCATTTTTGAGGGTTGTTGACTAATCGGCTGGAATGCGGACGCTCGCGGGAGCGAGTGACGGCGTCGGACGGTTCGGATCGAGTGGCCATCATCATGGAGCCGGCCGGGATCGGGAGCGACGCCGTGGCTGGACCTCCTGCAAAGTATCGCACAGGACTTTACTCGATTCTCGCGCGCCAGGCGGCCTCGGCGTTGGCTATTTTGCCGGCAACGCATGCCGGGTTAGAGCGCTTTCACGCGGTCGATGCGCCAATGCTTATCGGTTGGGCGGGTGAGTGTCGATTGCCGTTAAGCGGCCGCGCGGCCTAGTCATCAGACGTCCTAGTTCGACTATCTCTTATCCATTTTGCGACGGCCATACAGTGCAATGTCCGCCGCTAACCCTTGTTCAAATGGGGAAGCAGGGTAAACACCCAATTCGAATCGTTAGGGGACAAGCTAGACTGTCATCAGACAACATATCACGCATGACGGGATAGCTTTCCCTGCTCGAATGCGCGTCGCGTCGTTGCGTTACGTTCGAGCAGGCCGCCAGCGCGTGGCCGATCCTGGAGACACCCTTGACATCAGCCCTCACCACCGCAGTCAACCCGCTGGATTCCGCGGTCTCAAAGGTCAAGCGACACGTGCTGCCGCTCTTTCTGATCATGTTCATCGCGAACTATATCGATCGCGTGAATATCGGCTTCGTCAATTCGCACATGCACACGGACCTGGGCATCGGCGCCGCGGCGTACGGGCTCGGTAGCGGGTTGTTCTTCATCGGCTATGCACTGTTCGAGGTGCCGTCGAACGTATTGATGCAGAAGTACGGCGCGCGCGCGTGGCTGACCCGCATCATGGGCACGTGGGGGCTGGTCGCGGGCGCCATGGCGTTCGTGTGGAACGACACCTCGTTTTACGTGCTGCGCTTCCTGCTCGGTGTGGCCGAAGCGGGCTTCTTTCCGGGTGTGGTGTATTACTTCACGCAATGGCTGCCGCAGAAGGAGCGCGGCAAGGCAGTGGCGGTTTTCCTGTCCGGCTCGGCGATCGCGTCGGTGTTGTCCGGTCCGATCACGGGCAGCCTGCTGTCCATTCGCGGCTTCGGCCTGCAAGGCTGGCAGTGGATGTTCCTCATCGAAGGTGGCTTTTCCATCGTGCTGTGCGGCGTCAGCTGGATGTTGTTGAAGTCGCATATCCGCGACGCGACGTGGCTCACCGGGGAAGAGCAGAGCGTGCTCGAACGCTCGATCGCGGCGGAGCAGGCCGAACGCGAAGCGAAAGGCGGCGCGCATCTACCAACGATGAAGCTGTTGAAGGACCCGCAGATTCTGCTGTTCTGCTTCCTGTACTTCGCGATCCAGTTGACCATTTACGCGGCCACCTTCTGGCTGCCGACGATCATCCGCAAGATGGGCGGCCTGTCCGACTTCCAGGTCGGCATGCTCAACGCGATTCCGTGGCTGATCGCGATGGTCGCGATGTACTGCTTCGCGGTGCTGTCGGCGAAATGGCGCTTCCAGCAGGCATGGCTCGCGGTGGCGCTCGTCATCGCGGCGTGCGGGCTGTTTGCGTCGACCTCGGGCAATCCGGTGTTTTCGTTCGTGGCGATCTGCTTTGCGGCGATCGGTTTCAAGGCGGCGGCTTCGCTGTTCTGGCCAATTCCGCAGGGCTATCTGGACGCCCGCGTGGCCGCCGGCGTGATCGCGCTGATCAACTCGGTGGGCAACCTCGGCGGCTTCTTCGCGCCGGCCACGTTTGGCTATCTGCAGCAGCACACCGGCTCGATCACGGGCGGCCTGTATGCGCTGGGTGTAGCCTCGCTGATCGCGGCGGCAGCCGGCTTTCTGACGCGCAATCGCCGCGGCGCTCACAGCGAGCTGCCGGAGGCGTTGCGCAGCAAAGTACACTGACGTTCACTATTTTCAATCACGAACTACGAGCCGCGGGCTTGTCACGCGGTCGTGATTTTCCATCCGGTATCGGTGTCGAACGCGACCTTGAGTCGCGATGATTTCCACCCGCCGGCTTTATTACTCAACAGATCCTATTTACATGTCCACGAATCTCTCTGAATCGAACGCCACGCCGATCGTCACCGAGCTACGCGTCGTGCCGGTCGCCGGCCGCGACAGCATGTTGATGAATCTGAGCGGCGCACATGGTCCGTTCTTCACCCGCAACATCGTCATTCTGCGTGACAGCGCGGGGCATACCGGTGTCGGCGAAGTGCCGGGCGGCGAGAGCATCCGCAAGACGATCGACGACGCGCGTCCGTTCGTCGTCGGCCAGTCGATCGGCAATATGCATTCGATCCTGAACAAGGCGCGCACGCAGTTCGCCGACCGTGACGCGGGCGGCCGCGGCTTGCAGACTTTCGATCTGCGCACCACGATTCACGCGGTGACCGCGCTCGAAGCGGCATTGCTCGATTTGCTCGGCCAGCACCTAGACGTGCCGGTTGCGGCCCTGCTCGGCGAAGGTCAGCAGCGCGACGAAGTGGAGATGCTCGGCTATCTGTTCTACATCGGCGATCGCAAGAAAACCGATCTGCCGTACGCGAGCGGCGCCGATGGCCGCGACGACTGGGACCGCGTGCGCACCGAAGAAGCGATGACGCCCGAAGCCGTCGTGCGCCTCGCCGAAGCCGCCCAGGCGCGCTATGGCTTCAACGACTTCAAGCTGAAGGGCGGCGTGCTGCCTGGCGACGCCGAAATCGAAGCGGTCACCGCGCTCGCCGAACGCTTCCCCCATGCACGCGTGACGCTCGACCCGAACGGTGCGTGGTCGCTTGCCGAAGCGATCCGTCTATGCCGCGACCAGCATGACGTGCTCGCCTATGCGGAAGACCCGTGCGGCGCGGAAAACGGCTACTCGGGCCGGGAGGTGATGGCCGAATTCCGCCGCGCGACCGGCCTGCCGACGGCGACCAACATGATCGCCACCGACTGGCGCCAGATGGGTCACGCGATCCAGTTGCAGTCGGTGGACATTCCGCTCGCGGATCCGCATTTCTGGACCATGCAGGGCTCGGTGCGCGTCGCGCAGATGTGCAACGACTGGGGCCTGACATGGGGCTCGCATTCGAACAATCACTTCGACATTTCTCTTGCGATGTTCACGCACGTGGCCGCGGCGGCGCCGGGCAAGATCACCGCGATCGACACGCACTGGATCTGGCAGGACGGTCAGCGTCTGACGCGCGATCCGTTGCAGATCGTCGGCGGCAAGGTGAAGGTGCCGCAAGCGCCGGGGCTGGGCGTCGAGCTGGACATGGACGAGATCGAGAAGGCGCATGCGCTGTATCAGCAGCATGGTCTCGGCGCGCGTGACGACGGCGTGGCGATGCAATACCTGATCCCGAACTGGAAGTTCGACAACAAGCGTCCGTGCCTCGTGCGTTGATGCTTGAATAAAGCCTGACTGCAGCGGCGCAGCGGGCGGCGGCGCGCGAAACGGCGCGGCGCCTGGCGCTGTTCGACGCCACGTGCGCGCTTCGCTTCAACACGCACGTGGCAATACGCAATCGTTGCGCAGGTCCGGCAGTGATCTTCACGATGCCGCTGCCGCTGCGGCTGCGGCTCGCGTAGCGTTAGCCGACCACGAGATCGCGCCGCCCACTGCCGCCGATCCGCAAACTCGACGCGTAGCAGATCGCTGGATCGAGCGACTGCGCGCGATGCCTGCACCGTCCCAGGAAAATCGACGCGTCGTTCACCACGCCAACCGGGACCGCCGCCGCAGGCGATCCCCTGGCGGCATCAGCTGCGCCGAAACACCACGTGCGAAATCCGCTGCACCAGCAATGCCGCCGCCAGCGACGCCACCGCCGTCAACCACACGCCGATATGAATCGACTGCACCAGCGCATCGCGCGCCGTATCGAGCAGCGCGAGCGTATCGAGCCCTGACGTTTTCATATCCGCGATCAGCTTCGTTCTCGACGCTTCGTCGATGAGAATGCGCAGGTCGACGAAGCGCGGCCGCCATTGCGACGCGGCCGGTTCGCCGAGCACGCTGATCGTGCGTGTGACGACGTTGCGGTAGTGATGCGAGACGACGGTCGCGACGATGCTCGTGCCGAGCATGCCGCCTACCATCCGTGTGGACTGCAGCAGCGCGGTCGTGATGCCGAAGCGCTCCCGCCCGGCAATTTCCTGGGCGAACACGTTCAGATTGTTGAGGATGAACCCGAGACCGATGCCGACTGCCGCCATCGGCACGACGATGCGCAGATGCGGCGTATCGGGATTCGCGAACGCCAATGCGATCGACGCGAACATCAGCAGCGCGAAGCCGATCGTCAGAATCCGCGTGGGCTTCTTCATGTGAATCACGATGCGCGTGTTCAGCAGACTGCCGAGCGCGATGCAGGCGGCGATCGGTGTCGCGAGCAGGCCGGCCTGTTGCGGCGACAGGCCAAAGCCGCCTTGCAGCAACAGCGGCGCGAAGAAGATCAGCGAGAACATCACGAAGCCGGACAGCATGCCGAGCGTGAACAGCGTCACGAGTTGCGCGTCCTTGAACAGGTCGAGCGGAATGATCGGATGCGTGGCGCGTTTTTCGCAGATGAACAACGCAATCGCGCCGGCGATCACGCACACCGCCAATACGACGTTGCCGGTGGTCAGCCCGCTTTTCGGCACCGCTTCGATGAAAGTCTGCAAGCCGGCGAGCACCGCCGCGACCAGCGCCGCGCCGAGCCAGTCGATCTTGACCTCTCCCTCTTGCGGACGGCGGAAACTCGGCAGATGCGCCCAGATGAAATACAGCGCGGCGGCGCCGACCGGCAGGTTGACGAGGAAGGTCGAGCGCCAGCCCCAGTGCTCGCTCATCCAGCCGCCGAGCGACGGGCCCGCAGCCGTGCCGATGCCATACGCGGCGGCCAGCACCACTTGCCAGCGCACGCGGGTGCGGGCATCGGGAAACAGATCCGGTATCGACGCGAACGCCGTGCCGACCATCATCCCGCCGCCGACGCCCTGCAGGCCGCGCGCGATGACGAGAAACAGCATGTCGTTGGCGAGGCCGCACAGCACCGACGCCACCGTGAACGTGATCACCGCGGCGATCACGAAACGCTTGCGGCCGAAGTAGTCGCCGAGCCGGCCGAACACCGGCACCGTCACCACCGACGCCAGCAGGTATGCGCTGGCGATCCACGCGAAATATTCGAAGCCGTGCAATTCGGCGACGATAGACGGCAGCGCGGTGCTGACGACCGTCTGGTCGAGCGCGACCAGCATGTTGACGAGACCGATGCCGAGCATCGCAAAGAGGGCGTTTCGGAAGGGCAGAGCAGTGGCAGTCGGATTCACGGAGCTGGCGAAGGGCTGTTCAGGGTGGGCGTCGCGCGGTGGAGCGCGGGCCAGGGTCTTGACGGCTACATCCTCTAGTTGTCTGACCTCTTGAGGCGATTATACGGGTTTTCCCTGGATGAAATAGTGTCATGCGATTGACAGACAAAAAAATGCCGCGCCACGCGGCACGGCAAGTTGGAGGAGGAGGGACGTACGATCTCTCGCGCCCTGCGGGTACATCAAACGTCAGCCGAAATGCGGGCTCTTGCCGAGCGCCATCGCCATGGCCTGCAGTGCAACCAGATAGCCGTTCGCGCCGAGTCCGCAGATCACGCCGGTCGCCGCGCGCGAGATCAACGAATGGCGGTAGGTCTCATCGCGCTTGTGAATGTTGGTGATGTGCAGCTCGATCAACGGACGCTCGATCAGCTTGACCGCGTCGAACACCGGCACCGACGCGAACGAAAAGCCCGCCGGGTTGATGATCACCGCGGCGTCGCGTTCGAACGCTTCCTGCAGCCAGTCGACCATGGCCGCCTCGCTGTTGGTCTGGCGGAATTCGCAGGTGAGTTCGAGCTTCGTCGCTAGCGCTTGCACCTGTTGTTCGATTTGCGCGAGCGTGGTCGTGCCGTACAGATGCGGCTCGCGCTTACCGAGCATGTTGAGATTCGAGCCATTCAATACATAAACGAGTTCAGTCATTATTCAGTCGCCTGTTTGCAAATTCAGTCTGTCGCCGGCATGCCGTGGTGCTTACGTCGGTGCTTACGTCAGGGCTCACGTGCGGTGGCCGTTACCCACGCCGGCCGCCGCGAAGTCCGCTTCGCCGGTCACGACCGCGGCCGAGTCCGTACGATTCATGTCGATGCCGCGCGTCTCGCGTGCCGTCAGAATCATCACGAGCGAGATCACGTTGAAGACCACGCACACCGCGACGACGCCCCACGGCGAGCCATTGCATACGGCGAACAGCCACACGGCCAGCACCGGCATCGGGCCGCCCGCGACCAGGTTCGCGCCCGTATAGGCGAGCGCCGAGCCGGAGTAGCGCACGTTGGTCGGAAACGCTTCCGCGAAAGCCACCGGTTGAATGCCGCTTTGAAACTGCGTAAAGCCGAGGAAGAAGCCCATCGCGGCCAGCATCGGCAGGAAGCTTTTGGTGTCGAGAATCTGGAAGTAGAAGAACAGCATCAGCAGAGTCGCGCTCGAGCCGATCGCGAGCGCCTTCTTGCGGCCGATGCGGTCGCTCAACATGCCGCCCGCGAGCGCGCCGACGATCGCGCAGACATTGGCGCCCATCAGCAGCAGGAAACCGGTTTGCTTTGGAATGGCGAGCGTCTTCGTGATGTAGCTGAGCGAGAACACCACGATCAGATAGAAGATCGCCGCAGGCCCGCAGAAGAACAGCATCCAGCGCAGCACGGTGCGCCAGTGTAGATGCAGCGCATCGCGCAGCGGGCTGCCTACGTGCACGACTTCCGTTTCACGCAGCGCCTCGAATGCGGGCGTTTCGCTCACGCGCAAGCGGATGTAGACGCCCACGATCACGAGAATAAAGCTGAGCACGAAGGGGATGCGCCAGCCGTACGAATCGAATGCCTGCGCCGACATCACGGACGACAGCAGAAGCAGCACACCGTTGGCCATGATCTGGCTGAGCGGCGAGCACAACCCGAGCAGGCCCGAGTACTTGCCGCGCTTGTCGGCGCTGGCGTGTTCGATCGCCATCAATTGCGCGCCGGTCGATTCGCCGCCCAGCGCGAAGCCCTGCAGAATGCGCAGCAGCACGAGCATGACCGGCGCCCATACGCCGATGCTCGCGTAGGTCGGCAGCAGACCCATCGCCATCGACGCGAGGCCCATCACCGTCACGGTGCCCAGCATCAGATTGCGGCGCCCAAGCTTGTCGCCCAGATGCCCGCAGATGATCGCGCCGAGCGGGCGCGCGGCGAGCCCTACGCCGAAGGTCGCCAGCGAGGCGAGCAGCGCGGAGGTTGGGTCCATCGAGGGGAAAAACAGCCGCGGCAAAATCGTCGCGGCGAGCGCGCCGTACAGCGTGAAATCGAACCATTCGAGCGCCGTGCCGATGGCGGCGGCAGTGACCGCTCGCGTGCGCATCGCGGCCTGCGCGCCGGGTTGTGCATCCTGAATCATGTTGTCTCCTTTGTCCGTCTGTCGTGCGAGATGCTGGGGGGGCCGGCGTTCTGACGCCGTGCCATGCCCTTGCTTTCGCCCTCTTGTCTGATCGATTGACTCGGCGATTGCGCTGTCGCAATCCGACATCGCAGCCTTGAAAACAGCTTAGCATCCGGAGGTGGGATGCCATTCCAGGGTGGAATTTGATCTCACGATGTGCAAAACTGCGGCTGCTACCGCATTTGCGGTATAGGCAAACCGGCTTTTTTGCGGGAGACAGATATGCCCGGCGTGACGGAACGCACCCTCGCGGTACTCGAATTTCTCGCCACGCAAATGGAGGGCACGCCGCTCGCCATGATCGCCGACCAGCTCGATATTCCGCGCAGCGCATGTCATCGGCTGCTGGTCGATCTGAAGCAATGCGGCTATGTGCGGCAGTTGCGCGAACACGGCGACTACGTGCTCACCACCAAGCTCGTCGGCCTGGGCCTCGGCTTTCTCGCGACGTCGGGCATCGTCGATATCGCGCAGACGATACTCGACCGGCTCGCCGAGAAGTCCGGCGAACTGGTGCGGCTCGCCATCGTCGACGGCGACAGACTGACATGGGTCGCGAAGTCGCAAGGCGCGTTGAAAGGGCTGCGCTACGACCCGGACATGGGCATGGACACGGTCCTGTCGTGTAGCGCGACGGGCCACGCGTGGATGATGACGATGACCGACGAACGCGCGCTCGAACTCGTCTCACGGCAAGGTTTTGGACAGCCGAAACAATACGGGCCGAACGCGCCGACCACGATCAACGGCTTGTTGAAGTTCGTGCATGCCGCGCGTGAGCGAGGCTACGCGACCATCAACGAGGTGTTCGCCCCCGGCATGACGGCGATGGCCGCGCCCTTGCAGCGGCGCGGCTATGCCGCAATGGGGGTGATCAGTATCGCCGGTCCGCTCGTGCGGCTCGACGAAAAACGCATGGAAACGCTCGGCCCCACGCTGCTCGCGGCGGCCGCGGAACTCGCCGCCGCGAGTCACGCGTCGCCGTTGTTTAACCGAGGGCGTTAGCCGCCTGCGGGAGAGAAGATTGAAGTACGAGGCGTCTGTGCGCAGGCCCTCCTCATTGCGGAATGACCCGCTCCGCTTTCAGCCGGTCGAATAGCGCAAAGAACGCATCGGGTGTGCTTTGATAATCGAGGAAGCCCGCCTGGCGGCTCTTCGTCATGTCGGTCAGCACTTCCATCGGACGGCCGAGATCCGCGTCGGTGTGCCACCACGAGGCAAGCCTGCCGATGTCCGCTTCCTTCAGATCGAAGCGCGCCGCGATCCCGGCCCATGTTTGCCCGGCGTCCTGCATGCGCCCTTCCAGGGGATGCAGTTCGCCATCGAACGGCGCGGCTTCGATGCCGAAGTACCCGGCAATGCGCGACCACATCCACTTCCAGCGGAACACGTCGCCGTTCACCACGTTGAAGTCCTCGTTGCGCGCAGTCGCGGACGTGGCGGCCCATTCGAGGTGGCGCGCGAGCAGGCGGGCGTCGGTCATGTCGGTGAGGCTGTTCCACTGCGCGGCCGAGCCAGGGAAGACAAACGGCTGGCCGGTCTCTTTGCAGAGCGTTGCATAGACCGCGAGCGTCACGCCCATGTTCATCGCGTTGCCGAGCGCATAGCCGATGATCGTATGCGGACGGTGCACGCTCCAACCGAACCCATAGCGCTGCGCCGCTTCGAACAGACGGTCTTCCTGCTCATAGTAGAAGTTGTCGACGGGCTGGCGGCCTTGCTCCTCGCGAAACGGCGTGATCGGCACCGCGCCGGTCGCATACGCTTCGAAGGGGCCGAGATAGTGCTTCAGACCGGTCACGAGCGCGGCATGCGTGAGCGTGCCCGTCGGACCCACGGCGTCCATCACGTGACGAACCATCGCGCCGTTCACGCGAATGTTCTCCTTCTCCGTGGCCTGACGCGACCACGCGGTGAAGAAGACGTGACTGAACGACTTGCCGCTTAACGCGCGGCCGACGGAGTCGGCCGAACCCAGGTCGGCGGTGATCGATTCGATCGCCGGCGAGACCGGCGTGCGGCCGCGCGAGAGTCCCGCTACCTGCCAGCCGCTCGAGAGCAGCCGGTCTGCGAGATTGCTGCCGACAATGCCGCTTGCGCCAATGATGAGTGCTCGTTTTTCCATAAGAGTGAAGTCGTAAAAAGGAGGACTGGGGGACTCGGCGTGGTCCTGCGACCAGGGTCGAGCCGAGGGCGAATCTGTCTCCGGGTTATGTCGAGCGGTTCAGCACGAAATCGAATTCGAGTGTGCTGAACGGCGTGGTCATGCGCGTGCCGTCCGGCGCGATGCCGGCTTCGTGACGCCGCCATTGCGCGACGAGCGAGGAACGCACGCCGAATACCGCGTCGGAGTCGAGGTACTTGTCGCCGTCGCGGAACACGTGCGTAACGAGGCGCTCGTAGCCCGGCGCGGTAATCATGAAATGCAGATGCGCGGGCCGCCACGGATGCCGGCCCAGCGCTTCGAGCATGCGGCCGACCGGGCCGTCGTGCGGAATCGGATAAGGCTCGGCGACGATCGAGCGGAAATGATAGCGGCCGTCGTCGAGACTGTGCAGCACGCCGCGTGCGCGATGCGCCGGGTCGCCGGCATGTTGCACGTCGTAGAAGCCGTCCGCGTCGGCTTGCCAGACTTCGATGCGCGCGTTTGCCACCGCTTCGCCCGCTGGACCCTTGATGCGCCCCGACACGAAGCAAGGCTCGCCGCGCGCGCCATTCGATACGTCGTCGCCGTTCTGGTAGGCGGGCGCGCCTTCGACGAAGAACGGGCCGAATACCGTCGCTTCCGTGCAGCCCGGCGGTTTGCGGTTGGCCATCGCGGTGACCAGCATCGACAGGCCCAGCGTGTCCGATAGCAGGATGAACTCCTGACGCCGGGCGTCGGTGATGTGGCCGACCTCGGTGAGGAAACGAATACCCTGTTCCCATTCGTTTTCGCTCAGGTCGACCTCGCGGGCGAACGCATGCAGATGCCGCACGAGGCTCGTGACGATGGTTTTCAATCGTTCATTATCGGCATGGGCGTGACGCGCCAGTACCGCGTCGGTGATCGTGTTCTCGTCGAGATTGCGCATGACCGTCGTGACTCCTGCTGTCGATCTTGCGATTATCGGCCTGTTCGACGACGGGCGTTCGACGGCGGCGCCGCGCTTGACCCGGGTGGCGCCAACGCTGTGGCGCAGACGCTCGAGCCGACTGCCAATCTCTCCCCACAAAGTCAGTTGATCCTTCTCGTGATCTGATTACGCCGGGGATTCAAGCGGATAACCGGCTCACACGCGGCTCATGAATCGTCCCGTGGCAGCGGTGATATTAATTTGGCATTTGGATGCGGGATTTTTGACTCGGTGCCGCATAGTTTATTTTTGTAAGGATTCGGCAATAAAAAAGGCCGACACGATGTGTCGGCCTAAAGATTCTGGCGTCCGAGGATTGCTTGCCAGAACCTGAGAGACGTTGAGCAGGCTAATCTTGCAATTGGCCTGCACTATGCGGGACTGCTTGATTATCACGCGGAGTAACTTCTAACAGGAACAACCGGCAACAGTACTGACGGGCCGGCCTTGTGGCCGTCACTTTAAACCAAACAGCATGGGCCGAAGCATAACCGGCTCTAAAAATTTTGTCAGCCGAGCAATTCCCAGTTAATGATCGGAAAATTCAGAAGTAACTATAGTATTTGTATGGCATTGATCAATCCCTATTTAAAAGCGTGCGATGCTGGATGGAGTCGCGAACCAATGGTGAGATGACGACGCGAGACTGTTTTTTTGACCAGTCCGGTTCCGGATACTATCCCTACATGCCGCTCAACGTCTGTTGCCTGACTGTTCAAAAGGACGCGATTATGGACCGCAACGAAGTCACGAAGAAAATTGTCGCCGCCAAGGTGGCCCGCAAGCTCACGTGGGCCGAGATTGCCGGCAAGATCGGCAAGAGCAAGGAGTGGACGACCGCGGCGCTGCTTGGTCAGATGACGCTCGACGCGCAGCAGGCAGGCGTCGCCCGCGATCTGTTCGATCTGACCGACGAAGAAACCGCATGGCTGCAAATCGTCCCGTACAAGGGCTCGCTGCCGGGCGCGGTGCCGACCGATCCGCTGATCTATCGCTGGTACGAAATCGTGAACGTGTACGGAACGACGATCAAGGAGTTGATTCACGAGGAGTTCGGCGACGGCATCATGAGCGCGATCGATTTCTCGATGGATATCCAGCGCGAGCCGAACGCGAATGGCGACCGCGTGCAGGTGGTGCTCAGCGGCAAGTTCCTGCCTTACAAGTCGTATTGATCGTGCAGCAGGCCGTGCGCGTTAGGCGTGTCTGTGCCGGCTGGCGTCGTGCGTGTGGTCCGCGAGCGGCGTCGGCCGTCGCAGAACCAGCGGCGCCGGGTTTATGCTAGCGGCTTCGTCTAACCCGAGGAGCAAGCGATGAAAACCCCAGCAGGATCGATGATCACTTTTAGCCGCCCCGATGGCCAGCAGCTTCAAGGCTATCTGGCCAAGCCGCAGAAGCTGGAAGGCGCACCCGGCATCGTCGTGATTCAGGAATGGTGGGGTGTGAACGAGCAGATTCGCGGCGTGGCTGACCGGCTCGCGCAGGCCGGCTATCTGGCGCTCGTGCCCGATCTCTACCGTGGCAAAACGACGGTCGAGGAAGAAGAGGCGCACCACCTGATGAGCGGACTCGACTTCGGCGACGCGGCCACCCAGGACGTGCACGGCGCGGTCCAGTATCTGAAGCAGCATGCGGCGAAGGTTGCCGTGACCGGCTATTGCATGGGCGGCGCGCTCACGTGGCTCTCGCTGTGCAATGTTCCTGACGTGGCGGCCGGCGTAGTGTGGTACGGCTTCCCCCCGCTCGACTACATCGACGCGTCGAAGATCAAGGTGCCGGTGATCGGCCACTGGGCATCGCAAGACGAATTCTTCCCCGCGGAAACGGTCGACGCGTTGGAAAAGAAGCTGACCGACGCCAACGTCGATTTCGAGTTCCATCGCTATCTGGCGCATCACGCGTTCGCGAACGAAACGGCGGTGGGCCCGGGACGCATCGCGAAGACGCAGTTCGATCCGGTCTGGTCGCAGCTCGCGTGGGACCGTACGCTGACCTTCTTTGGCCGTACGATGTGGAAGTAAGCGGCAGGGCGGCAGGTTATACCGTGGTCCGTTGACGTCGGCGCGTCGGCCGATACTCCTTTCATTGCGGCGAGAGCCTTTCGCACGCTCCCGCTTCGAGTACGAGTGTTGCGCCGCCGCCTCGCCCGCTCGTGAAGTTTTCGCCGGGTGCGGCTATGATTCGCAAATTGCGACTGGCGGAAAAAAATTTGAGGACCGACTCCTTAACGACGCATGCCGCCACGCCTTGCGTCTACAGCCACTTCGATACGCATTACGAAGCGCCACGCGCGCAACTGCTCGCATGGCGCGACCGGCTGGGTCACTTTCTCGATGTGCCGATCTCGCGTCGCCAACTGGCCGACGGCTTCAGCGGCAGTATCGACAGTTACCGCGCCGGCAATCTGACCTTTATGGACTGCAGGACCGATCCGATTTCGCAATCGCGGTCGGTGGCGCGCATTTCCACGGATTCGGTGCGCCAGCTGGTGTTTCATGTGGCCGTCGAAGGCACGATCGAAACCGGCTCGGGGCTGTACCCGAAACGCATCGCAGTGCAGTCCGAGCCGGGCATCCTCGCGCTCGATATGAATCAGCCGATGCAGATGACACGCAGCGCCTGTCGCGTACTCGCGTTTTTCCTGCCGCGCGAACTGGTGGAATCCGTCCTGCCAGAGGCTGAGTCGATTCATGGCCGGGTGATCGACTATCACTCGCCGCTTGCGCGAATGATTCCGACGCATCTTGCCCACCTGTGCACGCGGCTGCCGACGATGAGTGCGCCCGAAGCCTACGACGCAATGCACACCTGCGCGATGCTGATCGCGGCGGCTTTCGGCAAGCAGAGCGGACTCAGCGGCAGTGCGCGTGCGGCGGCGCGCGCCGCGATGTTCGCGACGGCGCGCCGCTACATCGACGCGAATCTCGGAGAACTGGATCTCACGCTCGATAACGTGCTTGCCGTCTCGCAGCTTTCGCGGCCCACGCTGTATCGGCTGTTCGAATCCGAGGGCGGCCTCGCCGCTTATATTCGCAACCGCCGTTTGCGCGAAGCGGCCGAGGAACTGCGCCGCTACCCGCATAGGGCGGTTATCGAAGTCGCTTATGGTTGGGGCTTCAATAGCGCGTCGGATTTCAATCGCGCGTTTCGTCGCGCGTATGACATGTCGCCGAGCGACTTCCGAGCGATTTCCGTTCGCTAAGGCGATAGGCGCTGCGCGCGTCGGCGCAAACCGAGCGCGTCAAACCGCGCTACAGTCGCGAGGCATGAACGTGCGTCGCAACCGAACCCACGCAGCGTGGGCAATCAATCAAAGGAGAGGAAAACGTGGTGAAGATCGATCCGCACCGGTTGCTGGCCGACCTGAAACAGCTGCGTAGTTTCGGCGCGATCGGACCGGGCGTGGTTCGGCTCGCGCTCTCGCCGGTGGATCTGGCGTCGCGCGAGTGGCTCGCGGCACGCATGACCGAGGCGGGGCTCGACGCGCGCATCGACGGCGTGGGTACGGTTTTCGGCCGCTCGCGCAACAGCGGTCCCGCGCTCGTGATCGGCTCGCATACCGACACGCAGCCGACCGGCGGCTGGCTCGACGGCGCGATGGGCGTGATCTACGGACTGGAGATTGCCCGCGCGCTGGCGGAACACGACGACACGAAGCATCTCGCCGTGGACGTGGCTTCGTGGATCGACGAAGAGGGCACGTTTTCCGGCTTGCTCGGCAGCAGAAGCTTCGTGGGCGATGCCGTCGACGAGGCGATCCGCGGTGCGACGAACCGGCAAGGCGAGCGCCTCGAAGACGTGCTCAAAGCCGCGGGACTAGCGGGACGGCCGCGTGCGCGCTTAGAGCCCGGTCGTCAGGTCG
Source organism: Paraburkholderia fynbosensis (assembly GCF_902859935.1). Taxonomy (GTDB): domain Bacteria; phylum Pseudomonadota; class Gammaproteobacteria; order Burkholderiales; family Burkholderiaceae; genus Paraburkholderia; species Paraburkholderia fynbosensis. The sequence continues at coordinate 129,029 of NZ_CADIKI010000013.1, read as the reverse complement.
CCTATCTGGAGCCGCATATCGAGCAGGGCGGCCGGCTGGAAGCGGCGGGAAAATCGATCGGCGTCGTCACGACGATCGTCGGGCTGCGCGAGTTGCGGCTGCGCTTCACGGGCCAGCGCAACCATGCCGGCACCACGCCGATGTCGATCCGGCGCGATGCCGGCGCGGCGCTGGTCGCGTTTATCGCCACGATGAACGACGCGTTCGCGCAACTCGCGGATGCCGACACCGTCTGGACCGTGGGCCGCATCGATCTCGACCCGGGTTCGTTGAGCGTCGTGCCGGGCGCGGCCGACATGTACCTGCAATTCCGCGATGCCAATGCCGCGCGTTTGCAGGCGATGGAAAGCAGGCTTGCCGAGCTGGTGCGGGACTTCAATGCGCGAAACGGCGTGCATGTGGAATTGACGACCATCGACGAGCCGATGGAACCGGTCAGCATGTCGTTGGCGCTCGCGGAGCATCTCGCCCAGGCCGCCGACGCTATCGCGCCACGGCAATGGATTCGCATGCCGAGCGGGGCGGCGCACGACGCGCAGGTGATCGCGCGCTGCATGCCGGCCTGCATGATGTTCGTGCCGAGCATCGGCGGCGTGAGCCACGACTTCATCGAGGATACGGCCGAGGAGCACATCGTTCTCGGTTGCCAGGTCGCGGCCACGGCGGCGGCCGCTATCTTGCAGGAGCAGTGGACGAAGCGTGCGTGACGCGCAGAGGCGCCGTGGCGTTACGTTAAATGAACCGCCACGCCGCTTCACGCGCCACGCGCGCCGTAGGCACTATTTCCATTTCGAGCCGAGCTTGTCCAATCCGGCTTTCATCAGGTCTTCCGGCAACATCGCAATGCGCATTTCGCAGTCGGCGTTGAACTTCAGGAACCAGGGTTCCGCGAGCGACGGAATCGCGGACGCGTCGTCGATGTTCACCGCTAGCACGGCTCCGCGGTGCCCGCTCTGCTCGGTGAAGTAGACGGTTTCCGGTTTCGTTTCGTCGAGTATCTTCGCCATCACTTCGCCGATGCTGCCGTCGCGCACCATCGTGTTGAACGGTTCGTGCGGGATTCGTATGTTGAGAAGCATGCGCATGTCATCCTCCTGGTTGAAGCCCAAAGGGCTTCTTAAGGATAGGTGCTTTATGCGCCGATACCACGCCTCGCTTGCGCTCAGTTGCCGAACAGCGATGCCTGCGTTCCATGGCTCGGCGCATGGCGTGCGGGCTTCGCGTGAGCCTTGCGCTCGGCGCCGCCGATTGCCGGCGCGTGCGCTTGCGACTGTGCTTGCGTATCGGTCGCCGCTTCCAGCGAAGTCTGCCCGGCTTCGAGCGACAGCAGCAGCATCTTGTTAGCCAGCCCACCCGCAAACCCTGTCAGCTCGCCGGACGCGCCGATCACGCGATGACACGGCGCGACGATCGAGATCGGGTTCCTGCCATTTGCCGCGCCGACTGCCCGCACCGCATTGACGTTGCCGATCTGCAGCGCGATTTCCGCGTAGCTGCGCGTCTGGCCGAACGGGATCGTCAATAGTGCGTGCCAGACTTTTTTCTGGAAGTCGGTACCCTGAAAATCGAGCGCCAGGTCGAACGCGTGCCTTGTGCCGTCGAAATACTCCTGCAACTGCCGCTCGGTTTCGATCAGCACGGCACGCTCATTCGCTTCGACGAGTTCGCCGAGACGCACGCGGTTCGGCTTGTCGTTTTCCCACAGAATCGCGGCCAGGCGCTCGCCGTTGGCGACGAGCTTCAACTGACCGACAGGCGAATCCATCAACTTGTATGCATACGTCACTTTGCTAGCTCCTGACTGGTTGGAGGCCGAGGCAAACGAGGCCGGCCGGCGAGTCCGCGCTGAAAGCGCGCCGATATTCGACAGTGTGAGCCTCGCTGCTTCTGAAGACGCTCCAGATCTTGCTATCTGATTCGTGCCCAGCATCGATGTTCCCGCCCCTTGGCGGGAAAGCGCGCAGGGCTTTCACTGTACCGCTCTTTGTGCGTCCCCTCATAGGAGGCTGCGGGCGTTGCCACCCGATCGAATACACTCGGGCCGCACCGCATCGACACGCTCCGGCGAATGGCCCGAGCGCGCATCCAGCCCGCGACTCAGTAGAATTGATGCCTTCGATACGATGCTCACCGCTTTCTCCTCACTGTGACGACGACACTAGAACAACTGCGGGCCGGGCAACTCACCGGAGCACGCCAGCTCAAACTGGCGTGCGGCCTGAACGAATTCCCGCGCGAAATTTTCGATCTCGCCGACACGCTGGAAGTACTCGACCTCTCGGGCAATGCGCTCACCACATTGCCCGACGATTTGCCGCGACTGCGCAATCTGCGCATTCTGTTCGCGTCCGACAACCCGTTCACCGACCTGCCGGAAGTGCTGGGCGAGTGCGCGCAACTGAGCATGGTCGGCTTCAAGGCGAACCGCATTCGCACGGTGCCTGGTAACGCGCTTGCACCGCAATTGCGTTGGCTGATCCTCACGGACAACGAGATCGAAGCGTTGCCGCCGCAGATTGGCGAATGTACGCAATTGCAGAAGCTGATGCTGGCGGGCAACCGTTTGCGCATGCTCCCCGACCAACTGGCCGCGTGCTCGCGGCTCGAATTGCTGCGTCTCGCGGCGAACCGGCTCGACGCATTGCCGGGCTGGTTGCTGCGTCTGCCGCGGCTCGCATGGCTGGCTTATGCGGGCAATCCGTTTGGCGATGCGCTGGAAACGGCGGCGATGTGCGACACGCCGATTGCCGGGATTCGCTGGGATAGCCTGATACTCGAACAGCCATTGGGCGAGGGAGCTTCGGGTGTCATCTATCGCGCGCAGCTTTTCGCGAACCCCGAGCACGCGTCGCGTGCCGTCGCCGTGAAACTGTTCAAAGGCGCCGTAACCAGCGATGGCTTGCCCGACTGCGAAATGGCCGCTTGCATTCGAGGCGGCGACCATGCGAACCTGATCCCCGTGGCGGGAAAAGTGCAAGACCATCCGGCCAACACCCATGGTCTCGTGATGGAACTGATCGATCCGCAATTCAGGAACCTCGCCGGTCCGCCGAGCCTCGCGTCCTGTACGCGCGACATCTACGATGCCGGCACCCGCTTCGATCTCGACTCGGCATTGGGTATCGCGTATGGGATTGCAGCGGCGGCAAATCATTTGCATCGGCGAGGCGTGATACACGGCGATCTGTATGCGCACAATATTTTGCATGACGGCGCGGGGCGCGCGTTGTTGGGCGATTTCGGCGCAGCGTCGTTCTATGCTGCGGACGATCGTGACACTGGCGCCGCGTTGCAGCGCGTGGAAGTCAGAGCGTATGGCTGCCTGCTCGAAGAATTGATCGAACGATGTGACGCTCTGGATGCACACCGGGGCGTCGCGGCGAAGCTCACCGCATTGAAGGACGCTTGCCTGAGCGACGCGGTCGACAGCCGTCCGCTGTTCGATGAAATCGCAACCTGTGTGCTCGCGTTGAAGGGCGATCGATGAAGCGCCTGCACGGCCCCGCGCGTTGTCGGCGGCGCGATCCGCTTTCGTTCGAACGCGGCGTGGCGATGCGCGAGGCCGGCGCGCAAGGAGAGAACCGATGAAGCAGACCATGCGCCGCCGCATGCTGTTTGCCGGTGCGCTCGCCGCCGCCGGACTGAGCGGGGCGGCACGAGTCGACGCGCAAGGCGGCAAGGCGAAGATCGCGCTCGTGCTGAAGTCGCTCGCCGATCCGTTCACGGTGGCGATGGCCGACGCCGCGCGCAATCATCAGCAGCATTACGCAGCGCAATTCGCGCTGACAATTCGGGGCACGGCGCGAGAGACCGACACGGCCGCGCAGATCCGGATGGTCGAGGAGATGATCAAGGCGAAGATGGACGCGATCGTGATTGCGCCCACTGATTCGAAGGCGCTCACGACCGTGGTGGCGCGCGGCGTCCGGGCCGGCATCATCATGATCACGATCGACAACCCGCTCGACGACGCGTCGCAAGTGGCCGCCGGCGTCTCGGTGCCGTTCGTTGGTCCGAACAATCGCAAAGGTGCCGCGCAGGTGGGGCACTATCTGGCCGGCCGGCTGCAGGCGGGCGATCAGGTGGGAATCATCGAAGGCATTACGGTGGATCGCAATGCGCAGCAACGCACGGCCGGCAGCAAGGATGCCATGGACGCCGCCGGTATCAAGGTCGTCGCGATTCAGCCCGGCAACTGGGACTACGGCAAGGGCCGCGACGTGGCCACGAAGATGCTCAACGAGCACCCACAGATTCGTGCGCTGCTATGCGGCAACGACAACATGGCGATGGGCGCGGTCGATGCGATTCGCGACGCGGGCCGAAGCGGCGGCGTGTATGTCACCGGCTATAACGCTATCGAAGCCATCAAGCCGCTTCTCGCCGACGGCCGCGTGCTTGCGACGATCAATCAGTTTGCCGACCGGCAAGCCATCTTCGGAATCGATGTCGCGTTAAAGGCGGTGACCGAACACAAGAAGCAGAAAGATCTGTCGAGACTGATCGAAACGCCGCTGCAACTCGTCACCGCCGCGGGTCGTTGAGTGCCGGCGCTCGCCGGCCCTTTGTCTATTCCGCCTTCACCTTGCGCGGCTTGGTTGCCTTTTCGAGCTTGTTGTACTCGAAGCTGGGCACCGACTTCAGCGCCTCCTTCGTGGCGCCCGCGAGGAACAGATTGCCGTCGCGAATCTCGAAGTGATCGACCGGGATCGCGACATAATGCTTGCCCATCCCGAGAAAGCCGCCGACCGACACGACCGCGAAAGTCGCCTTACGGTCCGGCGAAATGATCACGTCATAGATGCTGCCGATCTTGTCGTTGAGATCGTTGTAGACCGGCTCGTCGACGAGCGCGCGGCGCACGCTCCAGCCCTTGAGCAGCGCATTGGTCTGCTCGACCGTGCCGCCGAGTGGCTGCAGGCCGGCGATCTGCGAGAACGCGCCCTGCGACGCGCAGATCGCGGCGAGAGCCGTTGCGCAAATCAGTGTTCTTGCGTTCATGGTCCGCCTCCTGGGGGTTGTCGAATCGTTGTTCGCCATCGTTTGTGCAGGGTTGTTTTGCGTGCAGATTCGATAGCACGTCGCATGCCCGGCTTTGTTGCCGTGTTTCGGATCGTGCGCCCTGAAGCGCCCACGCAGGCCCCCCTTAAAGCGCGAGATGGGATTCGCGAGGCAGGTTGCGGATCGCGTGGTGTTGATGGATCAGGACGAGATCATTGAAACCGGGACGCCGCGGGCGGTGTTCGATCATCCTCGTAGTGCGCGGCTCAAGCGGCTTTTTTGTCAGGGGGGTGAGGGCGGATCAGGTCGGGTTGCCGGTACGCCATTCACGCGATGTGGGGCGTCTTTCAACAACGGCATTCGCCCACGCGTCGCCAACCCTCTTCAGTCATCCGTCAAGAAATTCGGATGACTTGTGCGGATCTGATCCACCTGATTCAGCGTACCCGACAGATGTTTGCGCAGCGCCGCCTGCGCGGCCGCGACATCACCCTTGTCGATCGCATCGACGATCTCGGTGTGATCGTGCACCACCGCCATCGTCTTACCCTCAACCGGCAGGTGAAGACGCCGCAGCCGGTCGATGTGGCCGCTCAGTCTGCGCACCAGATCCCACAGTTGCGGCACGCCTGCCGCCTCGTACATCTGTCGATGAAAGCTCTGGTCGAGCAGCGAGAACTGCTCATAGTTCTTGAGATCACGCAGTTCCATCTGCCCCGCAATCGTGGCGCGCAGTTGCGCGATCAATGCCGCATTGCGCTGCTCCGCGAGCGTACGCACGACCTCCAGTTCGATCGAGCGGCGCAGGAAATGCGCCTGCAACGCCGACGTCACGTTGATCTGGCTGACGACGGTGGCGTGCTGGGGAAAGATGTCGACGAGGCCTTCCTCGCCGAGCTTCATCAACGCATCGCGCACGGGTGTCTGGCTCAGGCCGTATTGCGTGGCCAGATCGGCGCGTGAGAGCACCGTGCCGGGCGCCAGTTCCAGCGAAAGGATCATTTCGCGCAGTCGCTCGAATACTTGCGGCGCGGCGTGACGGGAACGGTCGAGCCGGCACGCCGCCGACGGGGAAGCGTTGGTTTTCATGGCAGAGCGGAAAGCGTGGGGCGGGGCGGATAGGGCTGATCCGACCCGCTGAAATATTAATACTATAGCCGACGCTCACCCGCCTTCTGCGACCGTGCAGCCGTTTTCCCGCCGAGTGCAGGTGGGTATTTACCCCAGTAACACACTAATACATTAGTGCTTTACTATGCGTTCGTCAGTTTCCACCCTTATATGCCGGATTGCCACCATGACTCGGGACATCACCGTCACCCAAGTGCGAATTACTCCGATCGCTTTCCGCGACGGCCCGCTCCTCAACGCAGCCGGCATCCACGAGCCGTGGGCCTTGCGCGCGATCGTGGAACTGGAAACGAGCGACGGCCGCGTCGGCATCTCCGAGACTTACGGCGACGAACCTATGCTGCGCGTGCTCGAACAGGCCAAGGCGCTGGTGATCGGCCTGTCGCCGTTCGATCTCAACCGGATGGAAGAGCGCGTGCGGGCGTCGATCAAGGCCGCGCCCGGCGCGGTCGAATTCGAACTCGCGCCCGGCTCGCACGCGGCGAAAAACGCGCCGAAAGTCATCAGCACGCTCGAAGTCGCGATGCTCGATTTGCAGGGGCAAATCGTCGGCGCGCCGATCGTCGACCTGCTCGGCGGCAAGGTTCGCGACGCCGTGCCCTACAGCGCTTATCTCTTCTTCAAGTACGCGGAGCACGTCGAGAAACCGTATGCACCCGACGCCTGGGGCGAAGGCCTGAGCGCGGAGCAGATCGTCGCGCAGGCGCGTCGCATGATCGAGCTGTACGGCTTCCAGAGCATCAAACTCAAGGGCGGCGTGTTCGAGCCGGCGCACGAAATCGCATGCATGCGCGCGCTGTATCAAGCCTTTCCCGGTGTGCCGCTGCGCCTCGACCCGAACGCCAACTGGACGCTCGAAACGAGCATCCAGGCCGCGCCCGAACTCGACGAACTGCTGGAGTACTACGAAGACCCGTGTCCGGGGCTCGCCGGCATGGCCGAGCTGGCGAAGCATACCCGGCTGCCGCTCGCGACCAACATGGTGATCACGACCATGGACGACTTCCGCCGCGGCGCCGAGATGGGTTCGGTCAAGGTATTGCTCTCGGATCACCACTACTGGGGCGGCCTGCGCGCGACCCAGACCCTCGCGCGCATGTGCAAGCTGTGGGACTTGGGCATGTCGATGCACTCCAACTCGCACCTCGGCATCAGCCTGATGGCGATGACACATGTCGCGGCGAGCATCCCCAACCTGACCTACGCCTGCGACACCCACTACCCGTGGCAGGAGGAAGAAGTCATCAAAGGCGGCCGCGTGAGCTTCGAAAACGGCGCGGTGCGTGTGCCGACCACGCCGGGCCTCGGCGTCGAGCTCGACCGCGACCGGCTGGCCGAACTGCATGCGCAATATCTGTCGTGCGGCGTACGCAATCGCGACGACCTGAAGCAGATGCAGAAGTACGACCCCAGCTTCACCGGCAAGAACCCGCGCTTCTAACCCGCGCGGACAGCCGATCCGCGACGCGCATTGCGAACCAAGGAGACAACCCCATGAGCAGATCCAATCCGGCCCAGGCCGGCGTGGACCGAGTCGACGCGTTGGCAATGGCCGTCCGGAAGATCAAGTGGCATGTGCTGCCGCTCTTCGTCGTGATGTTCATCGTCAACTACATCGACCGCGTGAATATCGGCTTTGTCCGCCAGCATCTGAGCGCCGATCTCGGCATCGGTGCGGCCGCGTACGGGCTCGGCGCGGGACTCTTCTTCGTCAGCTATGCGGTCTTCGAAGTGCCGTCGAACATGCTGCTGCAACGCTACGGCGCGAAGGCGTGGCTCACGCGCATCATGTTCACGTGGGGGCTGGCCGCGGTGGGTATGGCCTTCGTGCGCGGCGAGATGTCGTTCTACGCAATGCGGCTCGTGCTCGGCGCGGCCGAGGCGGGCTTCTTTCCCGGTGTGGTGTTCTATTTCACCAAATGGCTGCCGCGCGACGAGCGCGGCAGGGCGATGGCGATCTTTCTCAGCGGCTCGGCGCTCGCCTCGGTGCTCTCTGGGCCGATCTCCGGCGCGCTGATGCTGATCAGCGGCGGGGGCCTGCACGGCTGGCAGTGGATGTTCGTGCTCGAAGGCATGGCCTCGGTGGTGCTGGCCGGCTTCATCTGGCTCTGGCTCGACTCGAATCCGCGCGACGCCCGATGGCTGAGCCGTGCCGAGCAGGATGCGGTCGTCGCCGAGATCGAAGACGAGCAGCGCCAGCGCGATGCGGCGCACGCTGTCACGCCGTCGGCGTGGAGCCTGCTGCGCGACCCGCAGATTCTGATCTTCTGCGTAATCTATTTCTCGGTTTCGCTGACGATCTACGGCGCGACTTTCTGGCTTCCCAGCATCATTCGCAAGATGGGCCATTTCAACGACTTCCAGGTCGGGCTCTTCAATTCGATCCCGTGGCTGATCTCGATCGTGGCGATGTACTTCTTCGCCATGCTCGCGGCGCGCTTCAAGTTCCAGCAGGCATGGGTTGCATGCGTGCTGCTGATCGCCGCGCTCGGCATGTATGCGGCCGGCAAGGGCAGCCCGACGTCCTCGTTCGTCGCGATCTGCTTTGCGGCGATCGGTTTCAAGGCCGCATCCGCCCTGTTCTGGCCGATTCCGCAGGGCTATCTGGACGCGCGGATTTCCGCGGCGGTGCTGGCGCTGATCAATTCGATCGGCAACCTGGGCGGCTTCGTCGCGCCGGCGACCTTCGGCTTGCTCGAGCAGAAGACCGGCTCGATCGAAGGCGGACTCACCGGGCTGGCCGTGATGTCGGTGGTGGCAGCGGGGGTCGTTTTCTTTGCCCGCATGACGCCTCGCGAGGGGCGGCGCGCCCTCGCACTATAGGCGGCGTGCGGAGCGTTTTGCCAGGCATTCCGTATTGACATTCAGGTTTCGGTGTCCGTCGTATTCACGAGGATATCGCGGCCCTTTATACCAACGTTGGGGACACACGATGAAAATGATAGGAACCCAATCCGTCGCCGATCAAACGGCAGCCGGACGATACCGATGGACGATCTGCGCGCTCATCTTCTTTGCGACGACGATCAATTATATGGATCGTCAGATGCTCGGGTTGCTCGCGCCGCTGCTGCAAAAAGACATTGGCTGGACGCAGGTCCAGTACGCGCAAACCGTGATGGTGTTCACGGTCGCCTATGCAGTGGGTCTCGCCACGTTCGGCCGGATCGCGGACAAGATCAGCACCAAGGTGGTCTACGGCAGTGCGATGGCGATGTGGAGCCTCGCCGCGATGCTGCACGCGGCGGCGGCGAGCGTCCCCGGTTTCGCGGCCGTGCGCGGTTTGCTTGGGTTCGGCGAGGCGGCCAATTTCCCGGTCGCTATCCGTACCACGGCCACATGGTTCCCGAAGAAGGAGCGCGCGTTGGCCACGGGCTTCTGGAACATGGGCGCCACCATCGGCGGGATCGTGGCACCTGCCTTCGTCCCGATCGCCGCCGTCACGTGGGGTTGGCGCGCGACGTTCATTGCGGGTGGGGCGGCAGGTTTCGTGTGGCTGGCGGTGTGGCTGCTGGTGTACCGTCCTCCGGCGGAGCATGCGTCGGTATCGAAGGCCGAGCTGGATTACATCAATTCGGACCGCGACGAAAGCGTCGAGCAACCCGTGAGCTGGCTTTCGGTGCTGAAGTACCGCGAAACGTGGGCGTTCGTCTTTGGCAAGCTGCTGACCGATCCGGTGTGGTGGTTCTATCTGTTCTGGCTGCCGAAATGGCTCAATGAATCGCGGCATATCGACATCAGCAATATGGGCCTGCCCTTGATCGCCATTTACACGATGGCGTCCGTCGGCAGTGTGGCGGGCGGGTGGCTGTCGTCGCGGCTGATGCAGCGTGCCCACAAACCCAATATTGCGCGCAAGGTTGCGATGGGTATCTGCGCGGTGTGCGTGTTGCCGATTGCCACGCTTTCGCATTTTCAGAGCCTCTGGTACGCGGTTTTCGCTGTGGGTTTGGCCGCGGCGGCTCACCAGGGGTGGTCGGCGAATCTGGTCACGACCGTTGGCGACGTGTTTCCGCGCCGGATGGTGGGCACGGTGGTCGGTATCGGCGGCGTGGCAGGGATGATCGGCTCGTTCTTCTTCTCGGGCGTCATCGGTGAGACGTTGCAGCGCACCGGTCAGTATTGGGCGCTCTTCGCTGTGGGGGCATCGGCTTATCTGGTGGCGCTTGGCATCATTCATGTGTTGATGCCACGTATGACGCCTGTGAAGTTGCGCGATTGACGGGTTATAGCGGATTGAAGTCTTTTTGAAAGAGCAGGCGCTTTGTTCCTGAACGACAACGACGAATGCCTCTTCATCCAGAGCGCCAATACCGGACATCGAGACGGGCAATACTCGCTGGTGGCCGGCCACCTTGAACCGGGCCAATCCATCGAGGCGTGCGCGATCCGCGAATCGAGTGAAGAAGCGGGCGTCACGATTGCACGGGGACGCTCGACTTCTCGCTGGTGATGATGCGCGATTCGGAACAGAACCGCATCAGTTTTTTCTATCATGCCTGGCATGGCAAGGCATCCATGACCAACATGGAGCCGCGCAAATGCTCCGGCTTCGTATGGGCGAAACTGGACAACCCGCCTGCGCCCACAGTCGACTACGTGGCCAATGCCCTCGAACGCATTCGTGAAGGCGTCCAGCTGGCCGATTTCAGACCGCAGGCGCAGGCTCGCGCTTCTTTTGCTCATGCGACGGTTGAGCCCGTGCGCGCCATTGAAACTCAATCCGATCGAAGCCACGCGTCTTCCCGCATTTGCGCATGCGCACCGACCAGGCACAGACAACCACTCAGAACCCGAAAGGCCGATGTCCTGAGTGTCCATGCTCGTCCCGCTCATCTTTCAGGAAGCTGCATTCCCCGGCATGGCCAGAAAGCCGCTGAACGCCGGCGAACTGCTGAGGTACATAATCCGGCAGATCGTCCTTGTCCATCGCGAAGACAAAGAACTGGTTCGGATTCGCGATGCCGGCCGGATGATTCGAATCGGTGACATTGCCGAGAAAGTCATTGTCGTTCGCGATGAGGAACGTGTGCTTGCGCACGCCATTCATCACAATATCAGGGCCGAACGTCAGACTTTCGAGCTTCGCAGGAATGTCTTGCGCGCTGAAGCCGTGAACGTTCAGCGCGGCAACCACATCGAGAAAGAGCGACTTCGGCAGAGCATAAGGCGCGAGCCCCGATTCGCCGCTTGCCTGGCTGATGTCCTGCGCGCCATCCAGGTCGACGCGAAACACTTTCTTGAACGCCGCGGTCGAATCATCGCCAAGGCCTTTGCCATCGCGCTCATCCATCAGAAGCACGTGGTCGTTGACCGCCACGACGTCGCTGATGGTCGGATAGTTCGGCTTCGATGCAGTCCCGATGTTGGTCAGTGGATACGCAAACTGCTGGGTCTTGCCGGTACGCAGATCGATACGGATGATGCGGCTGAAGCCGCCTTTGGTACCGCCGTCCTGCAGCAGCGGGCTCTGCATCGCGCCGAACAATGTTTTGCCATCGGGCGAAATCGCCAGCCCTTCCATGCCCTTGTTGGCCACGCGTCCGGATGTGTTCGCACTGATTTCGGTGTTGCCCACCGAACTGAGCGTCGACACGGCGAACGAGTCAGGCAGCTTGATGACATCGATCCGACGTCCCGTGCGGCGATCGAAACGATAGATGTACGGACCGTATTCGTCGGAAATGAACACGCTCTGTCCGTCGTTGGTCACCCGGATGCTTTCGGGATCGAGGCGCGCATCGAGCGGGTTCGTCGACAGGTGCGTCGGGTCGAAATTGTCCGAGCGCCCCGTGAAGTAGTGCGTGTGGTTCTGGCGGTTCAAGCCGGGTGCACCGTCCGGCACGCCGGCCGCTGCGCCGTTGCCGTACACGAGCCGCTCGGCGGTGTGCAGGAGCGTCGTGTCGACCAGCTTCGGCGTGAGTGCGTAAGGCAGATCCGAACCTGATGGCGCAGCGACAAGCGACAGTTGGAACGTGTGGAAGCGGTTGATGTACGAGACCGTATCGTCGATCGCCGCGTTGTACGAAATTGCATTGGGGCCGCGATCAGGCAAAGCGACGAACGTGTTGCAGCCCGCGAAGCTCATGCCCGAGCCGATACCGCCGAGCAGATTGCCCGGCGCACCATTTTCGAGCGGCGCCGCCGTCTCGCGGGACAGGTCGGAGATCGTGCCGCTAATCTGACCTTTCGCGATTAGATCGACGGTGGCGTGAGCGTTCGACATCGCGAAGAGCGAGGCGATCATGGTGAGCACGAGCGGTCTGGATGTCAGCACGGATATCTCCTTCAATTGTTTCGAGAGAACATCGTCAGGTAGCCGTAAAAGCCGGCCTTCATGGGCTTACGAAGAGCCATCGAAAGTGTCGGTAATTTTCGTGTCATGAGGGTGAAACCGAATCGGCCTCTGTCGTGGGCATGCGTGTTTCAGAACCGTGCCGTTCAAACAATTTTTCCTTTTTTCTCGGCGTTTATATTGCATTGCAGCAATATGTGTATAGACTAGGTCATGAACGTCTACAGCCATGAGCTTTGCTTTGATATGACGGAGAGCGACATGCCGACTTTGCCGGCTTCGAATCGCCCAGCCGTCCCTGAATTGCACGTTTTCGAGCAGGAGGGAGGCTGGCATTGGGGTATCACCGTCCCGCGAGTGGCGGGAAGCGGTTTCAAACTGATTGCCTTCAGCGAAAGCTCCTTTTCGCTCGAAGCGGCCGCGCGCGCCGACGGGAGCCACGCGCTGGCGCATCTAGCAGATAAGGCACACGCAACGGACTTGCCGTTGACACCGCTCGTGACCGATTTTCAGCAGGAGTAAGCAGGTCTCGCCTGCCATTGATGGCGCTTCTTTGGGTGCATGAACACCGAGGTGCGGCTGCCGTTGTCTTCACTTTCCAACTGCTACCACTGATACGCGCAGGCGATCTGCACTAAATCGGCGCGTATGCCTCAAGCCCATCACCTTCCCGCGAACAAGATAGTCGATATAGCAGCCATCCGAATCTCCGTGCGGCGCGCTCGACGATCCATTTTCTGCAGCCCGACAACGTGCCAGCGATAGCGGCTGCGAATTCACGACGTCTGCTTCCAGCGTGCGCGAATCTCACCGCGTCGCCCCAACTCGGTTCATTACACTGACGTAACCGAACTTTCATATAACTATCTTAAGCTCCTTCGCCGATGTAATAAATCCAACAATCGGGCGGGCCGGCGTAAAGACGCTGCCCGCCCGGCGTGCGACGGGAGCCCCCACGTGATTTTTTCGAAGAACAAGAACCTGACAGGTCGGAAGAGTGTGTTAGCCCTATTGGCCAGTATCGGCCTGGCGGTTGGTTTGAGCGCTTGTGGCGGGAACGATGACATGACCTCCCCGGACACGACTCCTCAGGTTTCCGGCCAGGTGCTCGGCAGCTACATCCAGAACGCCAAGCTCTGCCTCGACCTCAATGACAACGGCAAGTGCGACAGCGACGAGCCGTATACGGTGAGCGACGCCAAGGGCAAATTCTCCATCGGCGACAAGAACAACGGCAACTGGAAGAATGTGGTCGCCGATTTGACCAACGCCCGGGAAAACGATGCCAATGGCAAAGACATGGGCACCAAGTTCGGTTCCGGCGCGTTCTTCCTCGCGCCCAAGGGCGCGACCGGCACGGTGAGCGCCATCACCACGCAATTGGCTCAACTGGTGACGGGCGGCGCGGCGCTGAGCGACGCGAAGAACACGCTGGCAGCCAAATACGGCGGTGTGTCAGCCGACAAGCTGCTGGGCGACTTCAACAGCGACAGCAGCCTTGCCAGCGTGAAGGCGGCCAGCGACGACTACATCAAGACGGTGGTCGGTTCGAAGGCTGTGCGTCACGTCTTCGTGATCACGCTCGAGAACAAGAACTACGATGAATCCTTCGGCACGGGTTCGGCTACTAGCGGCCAGGACCCGTACCTAAAGTCGCTCGCTCCACAAGGCGCGCTGCTGACCAACTATTACGGCACCGGCCACGTCAGCCTGGACAACTACATCTCGATGATGAGCGGCCAGCCTTCGACGGTCGATACCGAGACCGACTGCTTCAGCGTATGGTCCGACATCGTCGACGCAGGCAACGACAGCAGCAATCCAAAGGTCCTCAAGGCCGGTACGGATGCGAACGGTCACGCCGGCGGCGGATGCGTGTATCCGGCCCGCGTCAAGACGCTCGCCAACCAGCTCGATAACGCCAAGTTCACCTGGAAGGGTTACATGGGCGATATGGGCAATGACCTGAACCGCGACGGCACGAAGTCGTGCAGCTTCCCGACCCGCACCGCGAAGCTGGCAGGCTCGGATCCGGCGAAGGCGGTCGACGGTACGCAATCCGCCCAGGCGGGCTCCGCGTCCGGCGACGTCAAGGGCGACGCCTACGCGACTCGCCACAACCCGTTCGTGTACTTCCACTCGATCATCGACGACATCAACTATTGCGACCAGCACGTCGTGAATCTCGACGACAACCTGGAAAACGATCTGAAGTCGATCGATACCACGCCGAACTTCGTGTACATCACGCCGAACCTGTGCGATGACGGTCACGACGGTGACGGCACGGGTGCGGCAGGCAAGGGTTGCAAGAGCGGTGCGCCCGGCGGCCTGACGTCGATCGACGCCTTCCTGAAGAAGTGGGTTCCGATTATCCAGGCTTCGGCGGCTTACAAGCAGGACGGTCTGATCATCATCAACTTCGACGAATCGAATGCGGCCAGCTCGCCCATGACCACGTCGTTCAACGCCAGCTACTCGCAGATGAATCTCACGATCAATCTGCCGGGCGCTTCGTGCTGCACGCAACAAACTGGTCCGAACGTCAAGCGTCCTGAAGATCAGGTCATGTCCACGCTGCCGATCGCCTATGCGTCGACGCTGGGTATCAACACCGCGCTGCTTCCGTCGACCGTTCAGTTTATCCAGATCGGCATGCACTACGACGGGGTTGGCGGTGACCGCACGGGCGCAGTGCTGCTGTCGCCGTTCATCAAGGCGGGCACCACTTCCGATACGGGTTACAACCACTATTCGCTGCTCAAGAGCCTGGAAAACCGTTTCGGTATTCCTGAGTATCTGGGTTATGCGGACGATGCGAACCTCGCGACTTTCGGTTCCGACATCTTCAACCAATAAACATAGATGCTTTTTCTCTGTACTAAAGGGACCGTCCGGGGGGCGGCCCTTTTTTTAATTTCAAGTCTCTTCCTGACGGCATGCGGCCGTCAGGAAGAAGCCTTCGGCGCCCCCGCCGTCACTACGGTTTCCGCGGCGCCATCCAACAAGGATATGGCCGAGATCGGCAAGCTGGCCTTTTTCGATCCGTCGCTGTCGGCTTCCGGCAAACAGTCGTGCGCGAGCTGTCACAGCCCCTCGAATGCCTACGGTCCGCCCAACGGCCTCGCCGTGCAACTGGGCGGCATCGATATGACGCACGCCGGCACACGCGCGACGCCTTCGTTACGCTATCTGCGCCGGGTGCCGATCTGGACGCATACGTACGCGAGCAGCTTCAAGGAACGTCTCGAGGACGGCGACAACATGCCGTCTGGCGGTTACACCTGGGACGGGCGCTTCGACAGCCCGGCCGCCCAGGCCGCCTTCCCGCTGTTGAACCCCAACGAGATGGCCAATACGGATGCCGCCGACGTTACGGCTAAATTGAGCAGGAGTGCTTATGCCGCGCGGTTTAGCGCAGTGTTCGGCCGGGATATCTTCTCGCGCCCGGCCGATGCGCTCGCCGCATTGGGCAAGGCGCTCGAGCGCTTCCAGTTCGACGATCCCAGCTTCCAGCCGTTCGACAGCAAGTTCGACAAGGTACTGGACGGTAAAGCGCAGTTCAGCACTCAGGAAGCGCGTGGCTTTGCGCTTTTCAATGACCCTGATCGCGGTAACTGCGCATCCTGCCACCTGGTCGAAAAGGGCGCTGCCGGTGCGCACCCGACGTTCACCGACTACAACTTTCAGACGCTAGGCGTGCCGCGCAATCCGGAGATCCCGGCGAACTCGGATCCGAAGTACTACGACATGGGACTGTGCGGCCCGATCCGGACCGACAAGACCGACACCGACTGGTATTGCGGTATGTTCAGGACCCCTACGCTGCGCAACGTCGCGACGCGCCGGGCGTTCTTTCACAACGGCCGCTTCCATACGCTGGAAGACTCCTTGCGCTTCTATGTGCAACGGGACACCAATCCGCAAAAGTGGTATCCGCATGCGGGCGGCAAGCAGCAGTTTGACGACCTGCCAGTGAAGTACCAGAGGAACGTCGACCATCTCAATGCGCCGATGACGAATCACAAGGGCGGCAAGCCGGTTTGGTCGGAAGGCGATATTCGTGACGTAATCGCATTTCTCAAGACCTTGAACGATAGCGATGCGCAGATGGTGCGGAGTACCGCGACGCATTGACTGAAGAAGCTTGATGCCCGGGACGGAGGCCGGCCGCCGCGGGACCGTTGTGGTTCTGGCAGTCGGCGCCCGCCATGTTTCTTGATGAGCCGCCTGGAAAATCAGGCGGTTTCATGTACGTGCAGAGCACGGCACGTCTGCGCGACGCTGATGGTCAAACCGGCATTTCCGTGCAGCTCAGTTTCCGCGACGGTCTGCGTTTGTCGACGACGATCACCGACAAGACGCAGTTGCTCGAGTTCGGATACGACTTCAAGCGAAGCAACAACGATCTGAAATTCGGCGGCTTTCAGGTTTTCAATTCAAACACGCACATCCACCAATTGCTGGTGCTTTGCGTCATCGGCAAGCCGACCGACGCGGGGATGTCGCACGCCTTCGACGCTCGTCGCAAGTCCCGGCGCAGTGGATAGCGGCAACAACGACGCGGCATTCAACGCGGCGCGGCAGGGCGCGACGGGGGCGTGACCGTTCCCAGCGTTGCTGCCATGAGCTTTAAATAAAGGAAGCCTCGGAGTGTGCGTTACCGCACAGTAAACAAGCGTTCAAGGAAGCAACCTCCAGCTCTTGAAAATGCGCAACCGGCGGCAGCGGCCAAAGGCGGTCGAACGCTTCGACGTGCCTCGCAAAACGGCCGGCCGGCTCTTGGGGCCGCTTGTGTTTGGTCTCAATACGTCTAGGTTTAGACGCATCTCGACATCGCCGCGTGATACTTTTCATACACGGGCGCACGCGGTCGGTCCCGGTTAGCCTCGCATATGTTGGCCCATCATTTGCACTTACGCAGAAAGGTGATTTATGAGCCATGCTGCCAGATCGGTGCGCGTCGAGCGCGCAACCCGCCGCCGTCGCCCGATCCAAAATACGTGGCTCGTTATAGGCCTCTCGCTGACAGGGCTTTTCGCCGGCCAGTCGAGCTTCGCGGCGGGCGTCCTGCCACAAGGCGGCCATTATGTCGCCGGCTCGGGAAGCATCGCTCAGCATGGTGCGAACCTGAGCATCACGCAAACTGACCCGCGGGGCATCATCGAGTGGAACAGCTTTTCGATCGGAGCGGGCCAGAAGGTGTCGATCGACAACGGCACGGGCGCCACACTCAATCGCGTGACCGGTAAAGATCTCTCCGCAATCTATGGCTCCCTGACGGGCACTGGCAGCATCTATCTGGTCAATCCGAATGGCGTGCTCATCGGACCACGCGGCGTGGTGTCGACGGGCACGCGCTTCGTCGCTTCGACACTGGATGTCTCCAACAGCGATTTTCTCAATCCCCCTGCATACGTTGGAGCGTTGTACACAGGCAGTTCCACGGCGAATGTGGTCAATCTCGGCAAGATCGGCTCGTCGGGCGGGGACGTGTTTCTCATATCGGCCAACCAGGTCATGAACGCAGGGAAAATCGATGCGCCGAACGGCAATGCCGAACTTGCCGTGGGGCGTACCGTGTCGTTATTGGATGGCAAGTATCAGCAAGTCTTCGTGAGGATAGGAAGCGGCGGCACAGTGACGAACACAGGCACCGTGCAGGCGGCGCTGATCAACCTGCAGGCGGCCGACGGCAATATCTTCGCGCTCGCGGGCCGTTCGGCCGCGCTGCGGGCCACCGGCACCGCGACGCGCGACGGCCACGTGTGGCTCGTCGCGAGCACGTTCGATCAGGCCGGCAACCGCGTCACCGGCAATGTCGATGCGAGCGGGGCGCGCATCGGTGCGCGCAATGCGGACGGCAGCGGCGGCACCGTTGATATGTCCGCCGGGAGCGTCAAGGTCGGTGGCGCAGACGTTCGGGCGAAGGCGTGGAATATCACCAGCGGCGATTTCACCGCCGATGCCAGCACGACCAGCACGTTCGCCGCAAGTCTGAGCCGTGGCGCATCCATCACCGTGGAAGCGATCGGCGCCGACGGCAAATATGGTGCGAACGGCGAGGGCGACATCGCGGTCGAGTCGAGCGTGCGCTGGCATGGGCCAGCGTCACTGACGCTCAATGCCGCGCACTCGCTGACTATCGCACCGCATGCGGACATCGCCAATACGGGCACTGGCTCTCTGAACCTGTCCGCCGATACCCACGGATTTGACAACGGCGGCAGCGTGGTCAATCTCGGCATGATCGACTGGTCACGTAGTGCGGGCATCGTCGTGGCGCTTTACGACAGGAACGGCAGCTACACGCGTGGCGATGTCCGCACCAACACATCCTGGAGTCCGGCGCCGTTCAGCGGGCTCGTCACGCAGTTCACGGCTTATCAGCTTGTCAACTCCATGGCAGACCTGATCGCGGTGAATAACAACCTCGCTGGCAATTACGCATTGGGCGGCGGAGGGCTGGGATTCGCGGCTGCGCCGACTTTCAGCGGCATCGGCACCGCAGCGAACCCGTTCACCGGGCAGTTCGACGGCATGGGGCATCTCCCTGGGGATTTGACTCTTGCGGCCGATACCGGATTCTTTGGCGCAATCGGCAAAACCGGCGTCGTGCGAAATTTCACGCTCGCGGATAGCACGGCAACCTCCTCGGGAGCACCGGTCGGACTGCTAGCCGGGATTAACTGGGGGTACATGGTCAATGTCGGCGCAACAGGCACCATCAATTCCATCGGCAACACAAGCACGGCGGTCGGCGGGCTAGTCGGCGAAAACTTTGGACGCATCGAGCAGTCGTCGGCTGGTGTGAGCATCCATGGCGCGGGTCAGATAGGCGGGCTCGTCGGCGTCAACGATGGTTCCATCGACAAGTCTTATACGCTCGGCTCGGTGACAGCCGGTGCGCAAAGCACAGTCGGCGGCCTCGTCGGTACGAACAACGGCGCGATCTCCCGATCGTATGCGTGGGAACGTCTGAGCGGCGGCGCGACGACCGTCGGAGGACTGGTTGGCAGCAATACCGGCTCCATCGGCGAGTCGTATGCCTGGGCGCATCTCCCGGTGGGCGGGAACTCGACGACGGGCGGCATCGCGGGCACGAACAGCGGCTCGATTGCCGCGAACGTGTTCTGGAACAGCGAGACGTCAGGAGCGCAGGCGGGCGTCGGCTCGGGCACGGCGGTGGCCGCCTCGAGCGGACTCACGGAAGCACAATTCAGAGACCCGGCGAGCTTCGGCCCGACGTGGGATTTCAGCGCGAACGGTACGTGGCTGGCCGGTTTGTTGCCAACGCTGCGCCGCTAGGCCTGCCATCGCGAAACCGATTCTCCGCTAGCAGCAGGCACACTCAAGATTCGGGACTCTCCTGCACGAATCGACGGCTGCCTTTCAACGCAGCCGGATGATCGACTGCTGGTCAGCGAAGCGTACTAATGGCCGACGACACTTGGCGTCAAATCACTGGCCGGATCGTATTGGAAATCGAAAAAACGTTCTCGCCGGCGTATACGAAATCACGCTGCATTTCGACATGCCACTTCAGGAAGTTCCGACTGTTCGATTTCCGTGGAAGCATCCAGTCATGCAGTTCAATGATCACCAGCGGAAATCTGTTTAACTCCTCGGAGTGACGTGAAAAGAGGTCCGACTCTGCGCCCTCGATGTCAATCTTCAGGATGAATGGCGTTCCGCTCGATTTCGCTATCACCTGTTCCAGCGTCATCGCTTCAACGGCGTACGAGTGATCGGTGGGCTGCTCACCCGTACGATATCCGCAGGCGCCTCGTCCCGGATCGTCCAGATAAAGCGTACCGCTGGTCGCTGCAATGGCGGCGTTCAGCGGCACTACAGATGGGAAGGCGCTCGAGTTACTCTTGAGGAGTTCGTAGTTCGATACGTCCGGCTCAATTGCCAGAATCTTTGCTTTCGGATACGTGAGCGCAAACCAAACCGCACTGGCCCCGATGTTGGCCCCGGCGTCGACGATGATCGGATCCGCACAGGCGCGATAAAAGTCGGCTATCTCCTGCGCCCGGCTAAGTTGATCCGTTGCATAGACTCGTCGAAAAAAAATCTGCTTGCACACCGTTCGGTCCGGTATTGAAGGCCGGAAATTGAAGCGCCTTCCGCCAGGAAGCCTCAACCCGTGCAGACCGTATCAAGCGGCTCCCCAAGCATCGGGAGACCGGTTTTTGGGTCGCAGCAATCGCACGAGCCCTGGGGGCAACATGTCCTTCAGGGTGGACCTTACTAGCTCGTGCATATTGGTTCTCCGCGTGATCGTTTCGCTGGTCGGGACCGCAGTTGCATTGACGGGAATCTGCCGATCCTAAAAAAGGCACGCACCCTTGGTAGGGCAGTCTATGGATTTGTGCAACTCACCTCGGGCCTTTCCCTATTTCCGGCATACGCGC
This sequence comes from Paraburkholderia fynbosensis, assembly GCF_902859935.1. Lineage (GTDB taxonomy): Bacteria > Pseudomonadota > Gammaproteobacteria > Burkholderiales > Burkholderiaceae > Paraburkholderia > Paraburkholderia fynbosensis. The sequence goes on along the minus strand of NZ_CADIKI010000013.1, from coordinate 108,185 downwards.
CAAACTTGCTTGGTTCAAAGTCCAAGGCGTGGCAGACGACGCGGGATCGGTGACGAGCAGCGTGTCGTGAAAGCCGCTTCCCCGGAGCAAGGGCCGTTACTATCTGTGGGAGCATGTTTTTGTTAGCGACGTGAGAGCAGCCTCGTCGATCGTCGCAATTTTCTTGTGGGAGGTCCCGTGAGCACTGCTCAATCAGACAAACATTCGTTTGTTGCCACCGGCGAATTTGACGTGAAAATCGCGCCACCCCATATGATCGCCGTTCCGGCGAACGCCTCAGCCATAGGCCGCCATGCTCTCGAGAAAGCGTACCGCGGCGGTTTAAACGGCCGGGCACAGGGGGAAATGCTGAGCGCCGGGCAGCCGCAACAGGGTGAGGCAACTTACGTCGCGCTCGAATCTTTTGACGGTACGCTGGACGGTAAAACTGGCGGATTCGCGCTAGCCCACCTCGGAGAAATGGACGCGGGAGGCGAGGAGTTGCGTATCGGCATCGTGCCGGGCTCCGGAACCGGTGAGTTAGCCGGAATTCGGGGCCAATTGCTCATCCGCCGCGAAGCCGGCAAGCATTACTATACGTTGACATACTGGAGAGCCTAGGGAATCCGCGGCGGAGGCAGGGCAGTCGCAAGAAGTCCCCGTGATGGCCTGACGAATGACGCCTCCTGGCCCGACCTGTGTCTGAAGCGGCAGACTCCGTTCGACCCAGATGCGACGGTTGCAACCGTCTGATGCCGGCCATTTAACGCCGCGGTACCGCCGGTCGCGTTTTGGGTGTCAGATGCGCGTCGCAAGCCGTCTGCGGCAGCTTTCGACCCTCCTGCGCAGTTTGTGCGATCATTGCGCGCAAAGTCGGACGCATCCTGGCCGATCCTGGCACTGACCGCGCGCACGCGGTCGGCACGGGTTGGCACATGATCGCTCTCGAATCAAACATTTAGCTTTTACTGGACACAGTGCGGGTCGTCCGCCGAGTAACCGGTTATCGAGGAGTATTTGCAGCATGGGAGTGCCAATTTCGCAGGCGTGGACGGTCGCCACCTACGTTCTGAAACAGAAGCTGATGCGGCGAAGCCGTTATCCGCTCGTCCTCATGCTTGAGCCGCTCATGCGCTGCAATCTGGCATGTGCGGGGTGCGGGAAAATTCAGTATCCGGCGCACGTGCTGAAGTCGCAACTCACGCCTGAGCAGTGCTTCCAGGCGGTAGAGGAGTGCGGCACGCCGATGGTCGCGATTCCGGGCGGTGAGCCGCTTCTGCATCCTCAGATGCCGGAGATCGTGGCCGGCCTCGTCGCGCGCAAGAAGTACGTCTATATGTGCACGAACGCCTTGCTGCTTGCCAAGAACCTGCACCTCTTCAAGCCCAGCAAGTATCTGTCCTTCTCCGTTCACGTGGACGGCCAGCGCGAGCATCACGATTTTGCGGTGTGCCGTGAAGGCGGCTACGACATCGCGATGGAAGGCGTGCGGGCCGCGGTCGCGGCGGGTTTCCGCGTCACCACCAACACGACGCTGTTCGACGGCGCGGACCCGAACAGCGTTCGCCTGCACTTCGACGAAATGATGGAAGCGGGCGTCGAAAGCATGATGGTGTCCCCTGGCTATACGTACGACAAGGCGCCCGACCAGAAGCACTTTCTTGGTCGCGCGCGTTCGAAGAAACTGTTCCGCTCGATCCTGTCGAACCGGAAGAAGAGCTGGCGCTTCAACGCGTCGCCGATCTTCATGGAATTCCTGATGGGCAAGAAGGACCTCACCTGCACGCCGTGGGGCATGCCTACGTACAGCATCTTCGGTTGGCAAAAGCCGTGCTATCTGCTCCAGGATGGCTACGCTGACAGCTTCGACGAACTGATGGAAAGCGTGAAGTGGTCCGAGTACGGCACCGAAAGCGGCAATCCGAAGTGCGCAAACTGCATGGTGCACTCGGGTTACGAGGCGAGCGGCGTGAATTACACCTTTGGCTCGTTCAAGGGTCTGTTCCAGACGGTCAAAGCGATGCTGTTCGATCGCTATGAGGATCGCGAGGCCACCGAAATGCTCGCGGGATGGAAGAAGACGTCGAACGAAGTGCCGATGGTGTTCGTCCCCCTGGCACAGCGCGCAGAGGCTACGAAGGGCGAAGCGGCTCACGCCGCCGCGCCGGCGGCCGCAGTCGCTCCGGATCAGATGGAGACGGCCGCTGGTACGGTGCACGAGCATCTCGAGGGCTGGACGCCGGAACTGACGACCGAAGCGGCGGTTCGCGAGGCGATGGAAAAGGCCTTCGATTATCGTGGCGATGTCACGATCACCCGCAAGGATGGCTCGACTGTTGCGGGCTATCTGTACGACCGCCAATACGGCGCTGCCTTCAAGGATTGCTTCGTCCGGATCATTCCGACCGGCAAACAGACCAAGGACGTGATCCCGTACGCGGAGATCGGCGCCATCGCCTTCACCGGCAAGGATACGGCGGCCGGCAAGACCTTCGAAAACTGGGTCAAACGTTACTGGGAAAAGAAGGCCGCGGGCGAAAAGAACATCCAGATCGAGCCTGAGTGTCTGGATGAGTGAGAGTTGAGGGCGCCAGCCGGGATGCGCGGCTGATGCCCTTGCGGACCGGTCGCCAAATGGAAGCAGGCGGCGGTTGACCGCCGTCTTCAGCTTACTTGACACCGGTCCCGCTAATGGGTGTCAGCGGTTCGAGTTCAACCGTGGAATGACGGCTAATGGCCCGGTGAACAGGAACGGCAGAAACCGGGACCGGCTACCGCTGCGGGCTATTGCCAACCTTATCGGAAAGCGTCGCGCTCGAATGGGGAAGCCCTTCACCAGAAGGTTTTTCGCAGCGTCGCCGCCGGTCGAGCCGGTGGCGCCCGAGATGAGGATGGTGGGTTTCGCCGCCATTCGTTCGATATGCTTATCTTTGCGTCAGACCATGAGCGGCGCCAAGAGCACGAGGGTGGGCACGACGCGAATGGCCTGTGCAATAGTCAGTCAGATATGGCCGAGCACAGCGTCGGCAATCATCAGGGTCGAGCCGACGCCGGCCACGAACGCGAGCGTGCGGACGACCGGGATACCCGCGGTGTAGACGACGTAGTGGACGAGTCGCGCGATCAGATACGTCTTGGCTGCGAGGATCGTTGCCGGTGTGCTCGCGCCGATCAGGGCCAGGATGATCACGAGCGGTGCAAACACCGCCAGATTTTCAACCGCATTGGCGTGCGCGCGCCGCGCTCTCTGGGCCCAGGCCGGGTCGGGCGGGGCGGTCGGATCCGCTGGATCGGCGAGTGTCCGGACCGGTCCGCGCGTCAGAATTCTCGATGCCATGTAGGGGACCCACATCAGCACCGTCGCTGTGGCAACCAGCGTCAGGACATAGAGTTCCGGGGTGAGTTTCATGATCGAATACCTTCTATCGTTGCGAGAGTTCCTGTAGGGGCTCCGCGTCGACGCCGCCGATCATTGTTCTGGTGAGCTAACGACCGGTCGGAAAGGAACTTCCGCAGCAGGAATCTCGTTGTGACGCTATCAGGGGCGCTGCCGATGACCGGCGCCACCGACAGCGCTTGCGGCACTTACTTGCCCTGGATCAGCAGGCCCAGCGGAGCGAGCGGACCGACGTGCATCAACTCATACTTTGCATACCCGCCGGCCGTGAGCGGCAGCGCCTCGACAGCGTCGCGTGCCTCGTCGATCGATTCGGCGTTCATGAGGAAGATGACGCCCGGCGCATCCTGGCGAAACCAGAACTGCTCAATCTTGCCGTCAAGATAAAGCTTGAGCGTTGCCGGTACTTCGCTTGGCATGATCTGCATTTTTTGTTCGTCCGGGATCGGCTTCACGATTGTTGCAACGGCCAAAACCTTCATGGGAGTCTCCTAGGTGGGTTGATTGCGACATGCAACGGGATCAAGTCTAGTTGTCTGCCTTGATCGCTGGTACAGTCACAAACGCCAACTTTGTGGACATTTACGCCATGAGAATTTCTGTGCTCGCTCTTGATGGAGTGTTCGATACGGGCCTGTCTGTCACACTCGACGCGTTCCTGGTCGCCAATGCGCTTGCGACGCGGGCAATGGGCGGCACGCTGCGATTCGATGTATCTCTCGTCGGCGTGCGAAAGAGGGTGAAATCCACGCACGGACTCGTGGTGCCCGTGCAACCGATCACGGCGCAGCAGCAACCCGACTGGGTGATTGTGCCTGCGCTGGCCACGACGATGCCGGATGAACTGGTTGCTTCTCTGGAGCGGCCGGACGTGGTTCGGGCAAGGGCGCAACTGTTGGCATGGCATGCAGACGGCGTCCGCCTGGCGGCTTCCTGTATCGGGACGTTTCAGCTTGCGGAAGCGGGACTTCTGGATGGCCGGGAGGCCACGACCAACTGGGCCCTTGCGCCGTTTTTCCGGCAACGTTACCCAGATGTCCGGCTCGACGAATCCCGCATGCTGGTGCCGACGGACATCGGCGTGACGGCCGGCGCGGCAATGGGCCACCTCGATCTCGCCCTCTGGCTGATACGTACGGCCAGCCCCGAGTTGGCATCGATGGTTTCTCGTTACCTGCTCGCCGATATCCGTTCGTCGCAGGCCGCCTACATCATTCCCAATCACCTCGCGCAGGCCGATCCGCTGATTCAGCGCTTTGAACGATGGGCTCGCGAGAATCTGGCATCCGGATTCTCGCTGCAGAACGCGTCCAGTGCGTTGGCCACGAGCACACGCTCGTTGCAACGCCGCTGCCAGGAAGTACTCGGCAAATCTCCGCTCGCTTATTTCCAGGATCTGCGCGTGGAACATGCGCAGTCTTTGCTCCGCAGTGGCGGTCTTGACGTTGAAAGTATTGCTGCCCAGGTCGGGTATGACGATGGTGCGACGCTGCGCGCATTGCTGCGTCAACGGCTGGGCCGAGGTGTTCGCGAGATTCGTGCTGACCTGCTCTGACGGATGAAGAGGTTGCCGATTCTCGATCGCATCATGGATGACACAATGAATTGCGATTTTCCTGACGCAGCCAAGATGGCCGCTCTGGATGTGACGGCACCCGAGTGAATATCGCCTGTCACCAGAATCTAGGGAGAAGACGATGGAAATGGCCGGCGCTTAGCCTTCCGTTCGATGCCGATGCCTTCGATCTGGCATGGACGCAGCACGTTGCGATGAACATCGTTGATCGCGCTGCGTTCGACCGTGAAGCCGCCCGCGTACTGCGAACAGGCGGTCACCTCGCTGTTTTTGACGTCATCGCGGCATCCGGTGATCCATTGCATTTCCCGGTGCCGTGGGCGAAGGGGCCGGAAGCGAGCTTTCTCATGACGGAGGACCAGATGCATGGGGTGTTGACGGAACAGGGGTTCCGGTCGGTCTCGTGGATCAACACCACTCAGGCAGGCATAGACTGGTTCGCGCAGCGACAGAAGCAGCAGGTCCAACAGTCGGCACCGCCCGCGTTCGGACTGCATCTCGCGATGGGACCGGGCTTTGGTGAGATGACGGCCAATCTCGCGCGCAATCTGCGAGAGGGACGTGCAGCGCTCGTTCAGGCGATCTACGAAAGAGCTTGATCAAATTCTGCTGTGGTTCTCGTGCGATCGTCGGCTGTACGCGAAAGCATTTCCATGGAGTGAGCGATAGCCCGTGTGCGACCAAGGCACCCGAAGCCATGCTCGAAGATTGAAATGCCGGTCACCATTCGCGTGATCGGCCAGCCGGTGGCGCTAGCAGGCTTTCGGCGTGGCGCTGCATGCGCTATTAACGAGCGGTACGATATTGCCGCTGGTGAAGGGTGACGCGCCCTGTTGTTTGAGGGCGGTGTCGGCGGCGTACCCCCAACTTGTGACCCCCACCACTATGTTGCGCGTCGCAGCCTGGCCGAAAGCCGTGTCTTTAAGGACGGGCGCTATGCCAAGGTTGACGAGCCACGGGCCGCCGCTGGACCCTCCTGTCATCAAGGAACCGATAATCGTGTTGTTCGAGAAGCTTGACGCCGCATAACCTTGCGAGTCATTGCGTTGCATGAGATTGCCGCCATCCAGTGAAACTGGAAAGCCCAACTGGCTAATCAGTGCCTGCTTCGATGCATTGAAACCGTAGCCGTCCCAGCCGTAGCCGTACCAGCCTGTCCGGCTACCGACATACGTGCCGGACTGCGGGCGAAGCGTGAGCACTGCCACGTCGTCCTGGCAGACAATGCCGCTTAAGGTGCATGGGTCGGTTCCGGTGTAATAGGACGTTAGTACCGTCGCGACCGAGACAGTCCACACACCGTACGGCGCCGAACCGTTGTTATAGGCCGGGACATACACCCAGTTTGAGTAATACTGGCGGCGCCCAAAATCTGTCACGCAGTGTGCGGCAGTCACTACCACTCCCGGTTTGACCATGGAGGCGGAGCAGACGAAGGTAGATCCGTTGATATTGAAGAACAGCTTGCCGGTCGGCCGGAACGCATAAAAGGATTGCGTATTGTCGCCCTGCGCATTGACCCTGTTCGTGGTGAACGGCTGCCCGGACGTCCCGGATTCCTGCGGTGCGACTCCGTCTTGTGCTGCGACTCCGTTTTGTTGATTCAGATTCACAGGCGGGACCAGCTGGACGGGCGCCTGCCTGCCGTCTCCTTCACCGCCAGCCGCATGCCCCGGCGTTGTTTGAGGCAGGTTGGGGGCCTGCAACAGCGAGTCCGCGGACGGTGGCGGTGCAAGGCCCGCACTTGGAAGGGGCAAGGCCCGTGCATTGCCGAAATCGATGCCAGCCGGTGCGACCTGCGTCGCCTGATCTGGCGCGACGAATTGGGTGGTGGCTCCCTGCGACTTTACTTGCTGCGCGAAAGCGCAGGTCGAAATCGCCGAACCCGCCAGAGTGAGAAATAAAAACTTCGCAAAATGATTCACTTTAAACTCCTCAGTGATGATGAGTTAATCGGTAAAGCTGGTATAGGCAAAAAGGAATTCGGCGCGATCTCAGATCGGGTTGCCGTTTCACAGATTCCCGTTTCCCGATTGCGGGTCGCGCGCACGCCTATGGGCGACGACTAAAGTACGCGGACCCGGATTATCGGGCACGAGTATGCGGCGGCAAACGTTGGAATACCTTGTGAGTACGCAGCACTTTTGCCGGGATAAATCGTTGGCGGAAAATAGCTATTTTCGTCAAATTTATTCGATAGTATTATTACTCGATTAAGATTGGACTATGAAAAAATAAAATCAAGATTTTTATTCATGTATAAACATATAGAATAAATAGATAGACACGTAATCAACAGTCGCCGTTTCCGTACTACAGCTTTGACCACCTCGCCGACGACATTCGGCTCGTGTAAATCAGCGTTTTGAGTATTAGCGGCCGCAATGACGACAGGGGAGATCTTGATAATTGCCAATCCTGAATTCGGGCGCCTGAATTCAGGTCTGGCGACATTCACGTTATATCCGTTCAGCTAGAACAACGCACAAATCGTATTCGACCAGCCGATCGCGCCAATGTCGCCGGAGGTCCGCAAGCCAATGCACGAATAAGGTGCCAGTTCAGCACGCGAACGTGCACGCCGTCACTCGAGCGGGGCAGACACCCGCTGCGCCGCGCGGAAAATGCACTTGCCCCGTTTGGCACACTTCTCGCTTATCAGGAAGGGCAAGGAGCCGGCGCATCATCCGGTTCAATACACAATCTGGAAATGGACGGCTAGGGTTCCGGCCTGCTTCACGCAGGCGCTGGTCCGAGAGCTGTCGACCTCAGGCGAGGTTACACGGCGGGATAAAAGCCCGGGAGAGAACGCGATGTTTGCGCTGCTCCCTGCCGTCGCTAACTGTCCCTTCCGAGGTCAACCTCATGCGCAAGTTCGTTCGCTTTCTTGGCATCGCCGCCGTTTCTCTCTCCGTGTTCGCCTCCACCTCCGCATTGGCTGCGGGCCGTACCGACTTCAAGGTTTGCTGGACCATCTATGCGGGTTGGATGCCGTGGGGGCAGGCCAAAACCCAAGGCATCGTCTCGAAGTGGGCGAAGAAATACGGCATCAACGTAGATGTCGTGCAACTGAACGACTACGTCGAATCCATCAATCAGTACACCGCCGGCAAGTTCGACGGTTGCGCGATGACCAATATGGATGCGTTGACCATTCCTGCTTCGGGCGGCGTCGATTCGACGGCGCTGATCGTCAGCGACTATTCGAATGGTAACGACGGCGTGCTCATCAAGGGCAAGGGCAAGCAGGTCGCCGACCTGAAGGGTCAGCAGATCAATCTGGTTCAGTTCTCCGTCTCGCACTATCTGCTCGCACGCGCTCTCGAAAGCGCCCATATGAGTGAGCGCGACCTCAAAGTGGTCAACACGTCCGATGCCGACATCGCCGGCGCGTTCGCGACGCCCGCGGTCCATAACGCGGTGACTTGGAACCCGATGCTCGCCGACCTGAAGGCGCAGCCGAACGTCAGCGAAGTCTTCGACTCGAGCAAGATCCCCGGCGAGATCATGGACATGATGGTGGTCAACACCAAAACCCTGCACGACAACCCCGCACTCGGCAAAGCGCTGACGGGCGCATGGTTCGAAATGGTCGCACTGATGCACGCCAACAACGCCGACAGCGCGACCGCGCTCACTGCGATGGCCAAGGCATCGGGCACCGATCTCGCGGGCTTCAAGGGGCAACTGTCGACCACCGCGCTCTTCTACACGCCGAAAGCCGCACTCGATTTCGTCACCAGCCCCGACATGCCGAAGATCATGACGCGCGTCGCGAAATTCTCGTTCGATCACGGTCTGCTCGGACAGGATGCCAAAAGCGCGGACGAGGTCGGCATGGCGTTCGACAAGGGCGTCGTGATCGGCAACAAGAGCAACGTCAAGCTGCGTTTCGATCCGACCTACGTCGAAATGGCGGCAGCGGGCAAGCTCTGACGCAAACACCCACGCATTCCACAAGGCGAGCAGCCATGCGACTCATCAATCGATATCCCAGCCGAAGCGGTGGCTTGATGCTGCTGTTGCTGCCGTTCATCGTGCTGGTAGCGATTTATTTCACCGGGTCGTCGATGCGGCTTCAGCTCAACCCCGACGACAAGCTGCTGCCGGGGGCGACGCAGATGAGCGACGCCATCAAGCAGGTCGCCTTCACCGAGGACAAGCGCACGGGCGAGTATCTGCTGTGGGCCGACACGGTATCGAGCTTGCGGCGGCTAGGCATCGGCCTCCTCGTAAGTGCCGTGATCGCGCTGGTGGCGGCCATCGCAACCGGCTCGTTTCCGCTGGTGAGCGCAACGTTTTCGCCGTTCATCACGGTGATCTCGATGATCCCGCCGCTCGCGGTGCTGCCGATTCTGTTCATCGTATTCGGGCTCGACGAATTGTCGAAGGTCGTGCTGATCGTGGTCGGCATTACGCCGATGATCATCCGCGATCTGCATTCGCGGGCCCGTGAAATCCCCACCGAGCTATGGGTCAAGGCGCAAACGCTCGGCGCGACCAGCTGGACGTTGATTCTGCGTCTCGTGCTTCCGCAGTTGCTGCCGCGTCTATTGGTGGCGATGCGTCTGTCGCTCGGCGCGGCGTGGCTCTTTCTGATCGCCGCGGAAGCGATCGCTGCGACGGATGGCCTCGGCTACCGCATCTTTCTGGTGCGCCGCTACCTCGCGATGGACGTGATCCTGCCATACGTGGCGTGGATCACGCTGCTCGCGTGGCTCACCGACGAACTGCTGCGCCGCCTCACGCAATGGTCGTTCCCCTGGTATGGCGGAGGCGCACGATGATCGAAGTTCGCAACGTCTGGAAGGAATACGGCGATCAGGTCGTGCTGGAACGATTGAACCTGCGCATCGAAGAAGGCGAGTTCTGTTCGATGGTCGGCGCATCGGGCTGCGGCAAGTCCACGTTCCTGCGGCTGCTGCTCGGCCAGGAGCGCGCGACGCGCGGCGCGATTCTGCTGGACGGCGAACCGTTGCCGGGCGAACCCGACGAGCATCGCGGCGTGGTGTTTCAGCGCTATTCGGTGTTCGACCATCTCACGGTGATTCGCAACGTGATGCTGGGACTCGAACTGCCGCGTGCGAAATTCACGGGCCGTCTGTTCGGCGCGCAACGCCGTGCGGCGCGAGACGAGGCCGCCGCGATGCTCGAACGCGTGGGCCTCGGTGCGGCACTGGACAAATATCCGCAGCAACTCTCGGGCGGCATGCAACAGCGCCTCGCGATTGCCCAGGCGCTGATGATGAAGCCGCGCGTGCTGTTGCTCGATGAGCCATTCGGCGCGCTCGATCCCGGCATCCGCAAGGACATGCACGAATTGCTGCTGAGCCTGTGGCGCGAATCGAAGCTGACGATCTTCATGGTCACGCACGACCTGAAGGAAGGCTTCACGCTGGGCAGTCGCGTGCTGGTGTTCGACAAGGTCCGCGTCGATCCGCAGGCACCCGGCGCCTATGGCGCGCGCATCACCTACAACATTCCGCTCGACCACAGCCGCGGCTGCGCGTCGTCCCTTCATATGGCCCAGGCCGTGGTGGAAGGCGCGTCCCGTGTCGAAGCGGTCTCAGCCTGACAGGAGTCTTAACCTCATGGATCTGCTACTCGAAGAAACCGTCCCCGGCGGCGGCCATGCCTCGTTGATCATCAAGCGCGGCCAGTCGCTGCGCATTACCGACCTGCGTGGCGGCGCGAACGTCAGCGTGATGCTGATCAACGCAAACGAGAAGAGCGAACGGCTCAACCTGCCCGACACGCTCAAGTGCCAGCACACGGCGAAGCTCACTGACGGCCATTGCCTGTACTCCGATATGGGCCGTGTGCTGGCCGCGATCGTGGCGGACACCTGCGGCTGGCACGACAGCATAGGCGGCGTATCGAATGCGGAAGAAGTGCACGAACGCTACGGGTCGGGCCGCTATCAGGAATTGCGCAACGCGTTTTATCGCAACGGCACCGACAATCTGCTCGTCGAAATGGGCAAGTGGGGGCTCGGCATCTCTGACCTGCTGATGACGCTCAACCTCTTCAGCCGTGTCGACGTCACAGGCGAGGGCGCGCTGAATTTCGTGCCGGGCAATTCGAAGGCCGGCGACTACGTCGAGCTGTACGCACCGATGAACACGCTCGTGGTGCTCACCGCGATCCAGCATCCGCTCGATCCGAATCCGGAATATGCGCCCAAGCCGGTCAAGCTTGCATTGAGCCATGCGCGGCGCGACGTCGCCGAACTGTGCCGAACCTCATGTGAGGAAAACGTGCGCGGTTTCATCAACACCGATCGCTTCTTTCTTTGAGCGGAGCCCGACATCATGACAACGACGCTGACAGCTAGCGACAAACGCGCCGAACACGCGGTCTTTCGCGAAACACTCGCGGCCGGGGAACCGTGGCTGCACGAACTGAAGGCCGGCCAGACGCTGCGTATTCTCGATCTGGAAGGCAATCAGGCCGTCGATACGCTGTTCTTCAGTCTCGCCGATCCGCGTGAGCGGTTCGATCCGCAACGCACGCTGCGCAGGCAGAAAAGCCTGTACCTGACGACGGGCACCGTGCTCTATTCGAACCTCGGCAAGCCGATGCTGACGATCGTCGCCGATACCTGCGGCCGTCACGACACGCTCGGCGGCGCGTGCGCGCAGGAGAGCAACACGGTGCGCTACGCGCTGGAAAAGCGCTACATGCATAGCTGCCGCGATAACTACCTGCGCGCCTGTGCACACGACGGACGTTTGTCGAAGCAGGACATCGGCGCCAACATCAACTTCTTCATGAACGTGCCGGTGACGTCCGAAGGCGGCCTGACTTTCGAAGACGGCATCTCGGCGCCGGGCAAGTACGTCGAACTGCGCGCGGAAATGGATGTGATCGTGCTGATCTCCAACTGCCCGCAGCTGAACAATCCGTGCAATGCCTACAACCCGACGCCCGCGGAGTTGCTGATATGGAACTGAAGCGTATGCGCAACTGGCTTTACTTCGTCATGCTGGTTCGCTCGGGACGCTGCTGCACCTGCACGCGCGAACAACTGACTCACGCAGATCGCTGACACGGACCTCTGCCGCGGACGACCTCGGCATGCATTCCCACGTGGCGGGACGGCCCGCCCATGAATCAAGATCCCTTTCATGTTCGAGAAAATCCTGATCGCCAATCGCGGCGCGATTGCGTGCCGCATCCTTAGAACGCTGCGCGAACTCGACGTTACCGGTGTTGCCGTTTACGCCGAAGCGGATCGCGCGAGCCTTCATGTGAGCGAGGCGCCCATCGCGCATGATCTCGGCGATGGAGCCGCGTCGGCCACCTATCTCGATACGGAAAAGATTCTGGCGATCGCCCGCCGCGAGAACGTGCAGGCGATCCATCCGGGTTACGGTTTTTTATCGGAGAACGCCGGTTTCGGCGAAGCGTGCGAAGCGGCGGGCATTGCGTTCATCGGACCGACGCCGGCGCAATTGCGCGCCTTCGGTCTGAAGCACACGGCGCGTGCAATCGCGGCGCAAGAGGGCGTGCCGATGCTCGAAGGCACCGGCTTGCTCGAGGACCTCGCCGCCGCGCTCGAGGCGGCAGCCGCGATCGGCTATCCGGTGATGCTGAAAAGCACGGCGGGCGGCGGCGGCATCGGCATGCGGGTGTGCTGGAACGTCGAGGAACTGAGCGCGCATTTCGACGTGGTCAAGCGTCTTGGCCAGAACAACTTCAGCGATGCCGGCGTGTTCCTCGAAAAGTACATCGAGCGGGCGCGGCATCTGGAAGTGCAGGTTTTCGGCGACGGCCAGGGCGATGCGATCGCCCTCGGCGTGCGCGATTGCTCGGTGCAGCGGCGCAACCAGAAGGTGCTCGAAGAAACCCCCGCGCCCTGTTTGCCCGAGGGCATGTCGGCCGCATTGTGCGACGCTGCCGTCAAGCTCGCTAAGGCGGTGAGTTACCGTTCGGCCGGCACCGTCGAATTCGTCTACGACAGCGCGGCGCAGCAGTTCTATTTCCTCGAGGTGAATACGCGCCTGCAGGTCGAGCATGGCGTAACCGAGCAGGTCTGGGGCGTCGATCTCGTACGTTGGATGATCGAACTGGCGGCGGGCACGCTCGCGCCGTTGCAGGAACTCGCCGCGGGTTTGCAGCCGCAGGGACACGCGATTCAGGCGCGGCTTTACGCCGAAGATCCGGGCCGCGATTTCAAGCCGAGTCCCGGCCTGCTGACCGATGTCGCGTTTCCGCACGCAGACGGTCGCGCACTGCGCATCGATACGTGGGTCGAAGCGGGCTGCGAAGTGCCGCCTTACTTCGACCCGATGCTGGCGAAAGTGATCGCATGGTCGCCGACGCGCGACGCGGCACGCCGCGCGCTCAACGACGCGTTGCAGAACACGCGCATCTACGGCGTGGAGACGAATCGCGACTATTTGCGGCAGATTCTCGACGACCACCCGTTTGCATCGGGCGAACCGTGGACGCGCTGTCTCGAAGGGCTCAGGTATCGGGCGAGCACGATCGAAGTGATCAGTGGCGGCACGCAGACGACCGTGCAGGATCATCCGGGCCGTCTCGGCTACTGGGCGGTCGGCATTCCGCCTTCCGGTCCGATGGATGACCGCGCATTGCGGCTCGGCAACCGGCTGCTCGGCAATGCCGCCGACGCCGCCGCACTCGAAATCACCATGAGCGGGCCGACGTTGCGCTTCAACACGGATGCGGTCGTTACGGTGACGGGCGCGCGTCTGCCGGTGCTGCTCGACGATATCGAACAGCCGTTGAACACGACGCTCTTTGTCGCGGCTGGTTCGACGCTTGCGCTCGGCACGATTCGCGGCGCGGGTGCGCGTGCCTATCTGTGCGTGCGCGGCGGTTTCGATGTCGCGGTGTATCTCGGCAGTCGCAGCACCTTCACGCTCGGCCAGTTCGGCGGACATGGCGGGCGGGCGCTGCGTGCAGGCGATGTATTGCACCTTCACCCGCTGCAGGATGAGAAAGCGGGCGCGGCGCTCGCCAAGGTCCCCGAGCTGGAAACGGTGCGGACGCTGCGCGTGATCTATGGTCCGCACGGCTCGCCGGAGTACTTCAGCCCGCGTTATATCGAGCAGTTCTTCGACACCGAATGGGAGATCCATTTCAACTCCAGCCGCACCGGTGTGCGTCTGATCGGACCGAAGCCTGAGTGGGCGCGCGAGGATGGCGGCGAGGCGGGGCTGCATCCGTCGAACATTCACGACAACCCATATGCGGTCGGCGCCGTCGATTTCACCGGCGACATGCCGGTGATTCTCGGACCCGACGGCCCGAGCCTCGGCGGCTTCGTGTGCCCGGTGACGATCATCGAGGCGGACCTTTGGCAGATCGGTCAGTTAAAAGCGGGCGACAAGGTGCGCTTCGTGGCGGTGCACATCGATGCAGCGCGTGAGGCGGCGCGCCAACGTCTGCGTGAATTGCAGACCCTCGAATTCGACGCAAAGCCGCCATTCACCGAGCCCGCAGCGCTCGTCTCGCCGATCGTTCTCGATACCGGTGCGGATCGCGAACGGCTCGTCGCACGCGTTTCCGGCGACACGCATCTATTGCTCGAAATCGGCCCGGCGGAACTCGATCTCGTGTTGCGTTTTCGCGGCCATGCGCTCATGCAGTCGCTCGAATCGATGGCGCTGCCTGGCGTGATCGATCTGACGCCCGGCATCCGCTCGCTGCAGATTCACTACCAGCCTGAAACGCTGCCGCTGCCGCAGTTGCTCGCGATCGTCGAGCGCGCTTGGCAGCATGTGCTGTTGCAGAAGGATTTGCGCGCACCGTCGCGGATCGTGCATTTGCCGCTGTCGTGGGACGACCCCGCCTGCCGGCTCGCGATCGACAAATACATGACCACGGTGCGCAAGGATGCGCCGTGGTGTCCGAGCAATCTCGAGTTCATCCGCCGCATCAACGATCTCGACTCGATCGATGCCGTCAAGCAGATCGTCTTCGATGCCAGCTATCTCGTGATGGGACTCGGCGACGTATATCTCGGCGCGCCGGTCGCGACGCCGCTCGACCCGCGTCACCGGCTCGTGACGACCAAATACAATCCGGCGCGCACCTGGACGGCGGAGAACTCGGTCGGCATCGGCGGTGCGTATCTGTGCGTGTACGGGATGGAGGGGCCAGGCGGTTATCAGTTCGTCGGCCGCACGTTGCAGATGTGGAACCGCTATCGCGAAGTCGCCGATTTCGCGGGACGGCCCTACCTGTTGCGCTTCTTCGATCAGATTCGCTTCTACGAAGTGCCCGCCGACGAGTTGCTGCGTATTCGCGCGGACTTTCCGCTGGGGCGTTATCCGTTGAAGATCGAAGAAACGGAGTTGTCGCTGGCCGACTATCAAACGTTTCTCACGCGCGAATCGGCGGGCATCGAGCAATTCCGCGCGCGTCAGCAAGCCGCGTTTCAGGCCGAACGCGAGCGCTGGCGCGCAGCGGGAACGGTGGACGAGAGCTTTGACGCGCCGGTTGCCGAGGACGCGGAACTGGCGCCGCTGAAAGATGGCGAGATAGCGGTGGACAGCGAGATTGCCGGTAGCCTTTGGCAAGTGCGCGTGAATGCCGGCGACACGGTCGAAGCGGGCGAGGTGCTGCTCGTCATCGAGTCGATGAAGATGGAGATCTCCGTGTGCGCGCCGTGTGCGGGAACCGTCGGCGAAATACACGTGGCGCCTGGTTCTGCGGTGCGCGCGGGGCAGCGCGTTGCCGTCATCGAACGTCTTTGATTTTTCCGGGGTAAACATCCATGTCTTCATTTGATCTGCGTTTGTCTACGCTGCGCGCCGCTTACCGTGCCGGGACGCTCACGCCGCGCCAGTTGATTGGCGAGTTGCGGGCGAAAGCCGCTGCACTGAATCCCGCGTTTCATCTGTTCATCCACCTTCTGAGCGAAGCGGAAGTCGCGCCGTATCTGGACCGGCTGGAAACACAGGATATCGAAGCATTGCCGCTCTATGGCATTCCGTTCGCGATCAAAGACAACATCGATCTGGCGGGGATTCCGACGACGGCCGCCTGTCCCGCGTTTGCCTATACGCCAGGCGAGTCGGCGACGCTCGTCGCGCAGCTGATCGCGCTGGGCGCCGTGCCGCTCGGCAAGACCAACCTCGACCAGTTCGCCACCGGCCTGAACGGCACCCGTTCGCCGTACGGCAAGTGCCGCAACAGCGTGCATCCCGACTATCCGTCGGGCGGATCGAGTGCGGGGTCGTCGCTGGCGGTCGCGCTGGGCGTCGCCAGCTTTGCGCTCGGCACCGACACGGCGGGCTCCGGCCGCGTACCGGCGGGGCTCAATAATCTTGTCGGACTCAAGGCGACCAAAGGTGTGCTGTCCACTGCCGGTGTCGTGCCGGCCTGCCGCACGCTCGATTGCGTGACCTACTTCACGGCGACCGCGCGCGAAGCGAGCGACCTGCTCGCACTCACAGCGCAAGCCGATCCCCGCGATGCATACAGCCGTAAGAACCCGCAATGGAACGACGCACGCGCATTCGGCAAGCTCGCCACCTTCCGCTTCGGCGTGCCGTCGCAACCCGAATTCGCGGGCTGTGCTGAAAGTCCGGCGTTGTTTGCGAAGGCTCGTGCGCTGCTCGAAGCGGCGGGCGGCGAGGCGGTCGAGATCGACTTCGCGCCGTTCGTCGAAGCGGCGAACCTGCTTTATCAAGGCCCCTGGGTCGCGGAACGCTACAGCGTGGCGGGCGAGTTGATGGAAGCGAACAAGGAGGCCGTGTTGCCGGTCATTCGCGACGTGCTGGCGAAGGCGCCGAGCGCCACTGCAGTCGAACTGTTTCGCGCGCAATACCGGCTGCAAGCGTTGAAGGCGGTCTGCGACGCCGCGCTCGAATCACTGGACTTCGTTCTCACGCCGACTTATCCGCGTCCCGTCACGCTGGCAGAGTTGGAGCGCGACCCCATCGGGCCGAACTCGTTACTCGGCTACTATACCAACTTCATGAATCTGCTCGACTACGCGGCCGTCGCGACACCGACCGCATTCATGAAGAATGGCCTGCCATGGGGCGTAACCGTGTTCGGCCGCGCGTTCACGGATCAGTATCTGTTGAGCGTGGCCGATCTGCTGCAGCGATCAAGCGGTGTCGAATGTGTCGGGGGCGGCAAGCCCGATGCGAGCGAGCGACCGACGACGGCAGCCAACGATCGGGTACGTGTCGCGGTGTGCGGCGCCCACATGCAGGGGTTGCCGCTCAATCGCGATCTGGTTTGCCGCGGCGCACGCCTCGTAGAGGCGACGCAAACTGCGCCGCGCTATCGCTTGTCCGCGCTGGCGGCCACGCCGGATGGCACGAGGCGCCCCGGCATGCGGCGCGTGCCGGACGGCGGCGCGGCGATCGCGATCGAAGTCTGGGAGATGCCGAGTCTGGAATTGGGCTCGTTCCTCACGACGATTCCCTCTCCGCTTGCGCTAGGGAAGGTCGAACTGGCGAACGGTACGTGGGTGACCGGCTTTGTGTGCGAAGGTTATGGCCTGGAGGCCGGGACCGACATCACGGAGTTCGGCGGCTGGCGAGCATGGCTCTCAAGCGGGCGCAAATAAATAGCGCGTGTGATGGCGGATGCGCCGTTGTGCGGCAGACAAGCCTGGCTGCCGCACATTTTATTTGCAGGGAAGCTGGTACGGCGCCATTGACCCTTGAGGACAATACCGGCTTCCCTTCGGGGCAATACAAGATTTGTCCCTTTTCTTTCGCGCGGATGACCGCTACATTGATCTCTGCGCCGGCATGTCGGAACGCGCCAGGTTTAATGAACAGATCGCCGCGAAGCACGCCCTGAGTACGGAGCACACTGGCCGCGCTTCGGCGCTCGAGACATATGATCCTCATGTTGTGTGGTCGCCGAACGAGCGAAGGTGATCGGCCGTCACAGGCTCAAGCGCTTGTTCGGTCCGGTGCAGATACCCCTCTTGATTAGCAACTTGCGAGGTGACACGGGTTCAATGTCGTGCAGCCGCCGTCTCGCGCCATGGCTGCCACGTGCCCAGCGTGTGCCTTCATAGGGAGCGATACATGCAGCAACTCATCAGGCATCCCCTCGTCCTGCTGGTCGTTTCGTTCGCGTTCATGTCGCTGGCGGCCTGGTTCGGGAACTCGGTTCTACGAAAACGTATGGCGCTCGATGAAGATTCGCGCGACGACTTCAGAACCGTTCAGGGCGCCACGTTGACGCTGCTCGCGCTGATCATCGGTTTCAGCTTGTCCATGGCGGTAGGCCGTTACGATCAGCGAAAGAACTACGAAGAGGAAGAAGCCAACGCGATCGGGACAGAGTTCATTCGCGCGGATCTTTTGCCGGAAGCGGCGGCCGCCGCGATCCGCTCGGACCTCGCGAAGTATGTCGACTTGCGCATCGAGTACTATCAGACTCGCGACACGCAACGCGTGGAGCAGATCAATGCCGCCACCTCTGAACTGCAGGACAAGTTGTGGTCCGCAGCCAGGAGCGGCGTCGTCACCCAGCCGAATCCCGTCGTCGCGCTCGCTGTTGCAGGCATGAACGATGTGATCAACACCCAAGGCTATACCCAGGCAGCATGGTCGAACCGCATCCCCGTGGCGGCCTGGATAATGATGATCCTGATCGGCGTGTTCGCCAACGTACTGGTGGGCTATGGGGCGAAAAATCCGAGCAGCAAAGGCCGCTTCCTGATGATCATGCCGTTGACCGTGTCTATCTCGTTCATGTTGATTGCGGACATCGATACTCCGCGCAACGGCATCATCCGTGTCGTGCCGCAAAATCTCATTAGCGCGGCGCAATCTCTGCACAGACCATAAGGCCGCTCGACACGCTCACCGGCCCCACACAAGATAACCACGCTCAAGCCGCCCCGGCCCCTGCGTAACGCGCCAGAAACATATCCGCCGCGGAATCCGCCACCTGCTTCTGTTCGTCCTGACTGAGAGAGGGCTGCCCCATCGTCACCTGCGGCCAGAATGCGAACGCCTTCACGAGACCTTGCAACTGATGCGCGGCGAACACCGGGTCCGAGGTACTAAGACGTCCATCGGCGGTGGCCGCGCGTACCCATACCGTCAGGTCTTCCTCGCGTTCGCCCAGGCGCGCCACCATGTCCCGCGCCCGCTCCGGCGAATGAATGCCCGCCGCGATGGCCACGCGAGCGAGCGACAGGAACGCTTCGTCGTTCATCAGCGTCAGCTTGCGCGACAGCAGTTCGAGCAACTGCGCGCGCAACGGCATGTCGGCGCGATAAGCCGGCGCGGGTCCCATATGACTGGCTTCCCACAACTGCCGCAGGATCTCCGCGAACAGCGCTTCCTTGCTGGGGAAATGGTTGTAGATCGTGCGCTTGGAAACGCCCGCGCGAGCGGCGATGCGGTCCATGCTGGTCGCATCGAAACCGGCTGCGAGAAATTCTTCGATGGCCGCGCTGATGACGGCGAGGCGCTTGCGATCGGTGAGGCGCTGAGGGGTGACATGCGGGTCCATCGAAGAATTTTACACCGGGCAGTTTACTTTTCAGGACAATAAACTACACTATCCAGTCTACTTTCCGCCTCCAGGCATTCCCTATGACATCGTTCATCGGTTCCATCAGCCGGACTTTGGGTCTCACCGCGGCGAAACGCGGGCGCGAGTTGTCCGGTTCGTCGGCGCAGCATGACGGCCAGCGCTTTCGCAACGTCAAGCCGCGTCCCGCGGAAGGATTCGGCAAGACCTTGCGCATCGCGTGGAACGTGTTGTTGAACAAGCCTGCGGGCACCGTGCCGTCCGGCGCGTTGCCCGTCGATACGCTGACCCGCGAGCAGCTCGACGCCGCGCCCGATCGCAGCCTGTATCGGCTCGGACATTCGACGATGTTGCTCAAGCTGCGCGGCCAGTTCTGGCTGACCGATCCGGTATTCGCCGAACGCGCGTCGCCGTTCCGGAGTGTCGGCCCCAAGCGCTTTCATGCGCCGCCGATTGCGCTCGCCGATTTGCCGCCGCTGCGCGGCGTGATTCTCTCGCACGATCATTACGACCACCTCGACCGCGACACGGTGCTCGCGCTCGCCGCGAGCACGGGCGTGTTTCTCACGCCGCTCGGTGTGGGCGACCGACTGATCGAGTGGGGTATCGCCGCGAGCAAAGTGCGTCAGTTCGATTGGTGGCAAGGCGTGCAGATCGACGGCCTGGAATTCACGGCGACGCCCGGACAGCATTTCTCGGGGCGCAGCCTGTTCGACGGCAACAGTACCTTGTGGGCATCGTGGGTCATCGTGGATGACGATCTGCGCGTGTTTTTCAGCGGCGATACAGGCTACTTCGATGGTTTCAAGGCAATCGGCGAGCGGCTCGGTCCGTTCGACGTCACGCTCATCGAGACGGGCGCTTACGACGCGCAATGGCCGTACGTGCACATGCAGCCCGACGACACCGTGCAGGCGCATGTCGATTTACGCGGCGACTGCCTGATACCGATTCACAACGGCACCTTCGATCTGGCGATGCATCGCTGGCACGAGCCGTTCGAACGCGTGATCGGCCTGGCCGCCGCGCGCGGCATCACCCTGTCGACGCCGCGCATGGGCGAGCGGTTGGACCTCGGCGCACCGCATCGCGGCGAGCGCTGGTGGCGCAACGTCGTCGAGACCGCCGATGCGCCGAAGACGTCGCGGCGGTGGTTTGCCTGTCGCCATACGGGGCAGGCCAATTCGTAAAACGCCGACCCTTGACGTCGAACCGCTTTGGCGGGACTCGAAGGTAACTTCGGAGCTGGCCGGTTCAGACAAGGCCGGACGATAGGCGAGCCGGTCGCATCAGGGCGCACCGTCATCGGCGGCCGCCGCTCGCGCGGGATGAACCGCCAGCATGTGGCTCGAAAACCCTTTGTCCTGTTCGAGCCGCCACGTCGCCCATAAACGCTTGGCTGGCTCGTCGAGTTCGATGGCGAGCCAGTTACGGCGCGGCGCGAGATTAGTGAGCGCGCCACCGAACATGCATCGGGACGAACCCTGGCGCATGGCTTCACCGCGCCACGATCGCGGTTTGTGGCTCGAATCCGCAACGCGTACAGCGACGACGCGCCGCACTCGCTGCGCGGCACGCTGATTCAGGCGTGCCGCACAGCGTCGATTTGCGCGCGAAGCGCGGCCACGACGCCGGTCCAATCGCCTCGTGTGGTCTGTCGAAAGAGCCGCGCTTGTGCGTACCACGGACTATCGTTTCGTTCGAGTTGCCATCGCCAATCCGGCATGAACGGCAAAGCAATCCATACGGGTTTGCCGAGCGCGCCCGCGAGATGCGCGACCGCCGTGTCGACGCTGATGACGAGGTCGAGGCGTGCGATCAGTGCAGCGGTCTGCGCGAACGTGGTGAGCCGCGCGGAAACATCGCGCAAGCGCCCACGCTGTTCCAGTTGCGCGAAGCACGCATGGTCACTTTCGCGCACCTCCTGTTGCAGCGAGAAGAATCTGACGTCGGCATCCAGCAGCGGCTTCAATTGCGCGAGCGGTATGGAGCGGTTGCGATCATTCAGATGCGTCGTGCTTCCCGACCACACGATCCCAATCTTGAGTTGCCGATCGGAATCGGCAAAAAGATCATCCCACTGACGGAGAAGCGCCTCGTCCGCATGCACATACGGTGCGAGCGTAGCGAGATCGGCTGCACGAATCTTGAGCGCGAACGGCAGGCTCATGATTGGAATGTGGTAGTCGAAATGCGGCACCGGCGCTGTCTCGCCGATGACTTCGGCCGCGCCGCGATAATGTCGCAGAAGCGGCAGCAAGGCATCCTGAACACGCAATACGACGCGAGCGCCGGCTGCGCTGAGTCGATCCACGAAGCGCACGAATTGCAGCGTGTCGCCGAAGCCCTGCTCGTGATGAACCAATACGGTCTTGCCGGTGACCGGTTGGGCGCCGGTCCACAGTGTGTTCTGCGGGAAACCGTGGCTGCCCGTGCCATCGCGCCAGCGCCATTCGTATTCGCGCCAGCCGTGTTCGAATTCGCCGAGCAGCAGGTTGGTCTGAGCGCGATTGGTGCGCGCGCCGACATCGTTCGGATCGAGCGAAAGCGCCTTCTTGAACTGGAGCAATGCCTCATCGAAACGCGACAGGTCTCGCAGCGCCACGCCGAGATTGACGTAGGCGCGCACGAAACGCGGCTTGAGCGCGATCGCCTGCCGGTAGGCATCCAGTTCGTCGTCATAGCGCTCCATCGTGCCGAGCAGCGCGCCCCGGTTGTAATGCGCTTCGGCGGATAGCGGCTGGACTTTGCACAGGTGCTCGAGCATCGCAAGTGACCGTTGCAATTCGCCACGCTGGATCAGGGACATGGCGGCGCCATACAACGAAGCGGCATGGTTGGGAAATTGAGCGAGGCAGCGTTCGAACAGCGCGATCGCATCATCGTGACGTTGCGCCGACTGGCACACTTGCGCGGCGAAATTCAGTTGATCCACGGACATGAACGTGGTTGCCGATGGCCGCGTCAGATACTCCGCTGCGCGCATATGATCGCCCTGCCTCGCGGCGATGGCGCCGAGACCTGCCAGCGCTTCGCCGTGATCGGGGACGCTCGCCAGAATGGTATGCAGCAGACTGGCGGCCTCGTCTAATTGACCGGCGTTAAAGCTCCTTTGCGCAGCGGCGAGCGCGAGTTCAATGTCGTGATTCATGGCGAGGAATGCGGCGCGAAATGCTATCTGTCGACGAAAGGGCAACGGCTCATTGTACGGGATCGGATCGAGCGGGACCGGCAGCTTGCTGTTCGTGCTGGTGCATGCGGTGCCGTGGCCGCTCGCGCTCAATACATACTCCGGTTTTCAGTCCGTGCCGGCGACGCTGCGGATGACCGGGCGCAACTACGGCCTGACAGGCTTGCGCCGCGTGCTGCTGATTCTGGTGCCCGCGGACTTGCCGTCAACGGCGGACTGGGCTGGTACATCTTCCAGAATCGCCATGAGTTGTACACCGACCGGGTTTTCGCGGGGCTAGCGGCGGCATCGTGATCGGGTTGCTGATCGAACACCTGGTGTTCGATACGCTGGAGCGCGTCACGCTGCGGAGATGGGGTGTGCAGCAGTAGTGGGTTTGCGGAATGAGAGGTCCATCCTGACGCATCGCTAGGGTTGTCCAATGACGCTTACTCGACAGCGAAGGCGTCACGCGCGGTGCGCGAGCAGGCATGTGCGGCCCGATGGCTGCAACGCGACGCGCGTGACGATCGACGAACGGTATTGAACTCCGGATTCTGGCGTTGGCCAATGTTTCGAAGGCCGCGAGAATCTGGTGCTGCGCGCGATGCGTCAGAGCTTCGAGCCTCCATCGACTCGCAGCGTTTCGCCCGTGATCCAGCGCGCGGCGTCGGATGCAAGAAACACGACCGCATCGCCGATTTCATCGGGCTGGGCGAGACGCTTCAGCGCTTGCATGCCGAGCGTGGCAGCCCGCCCTTCGTCGGTTTTCGTGAAGTTCGACATATCGGTTTCAACGACGCCCGGCGCAACGGCATTCACCCGGATGCCACGTTCTCCGAGCGCCGAGGCGAAATGCGTGACGAGGGTATCGACGGCACCCTTGGTCGCCGCATAGGCCGATAGCGCGCCAACCGCCGCGCGTGCCGCGAGCGACGAGATCATGACGATGCTGCTGCCCTTGCACATCACCGGCAGCAGTTGCTGGACGAGGAAATAGGGCGCGCGCACGTTCACGGCAAACAGCGTGTCGAAGGCTTCGACCGTCGTCTCTTCGATGCTCGCGGCTCGGGAAACCCCCGCGTTCGCAACGAGAATATCCAGACGATGGCCGATCACTTCACGCACGCGTTTCGCGAGCAGGTGCGCACCGTCCGCATCGCGCAGGTCGGCTGCGACTTTTTGCGCGGCGCCCCCCGCCGCGCGAATCTCCGCAACGACGGCTTCCGCTTCCTTTTCGCCAGTGCTGTAGTGGACGAGCACCTGAGCACCTGCACGAGCGAGTGCGAGCGCTGATCGTGCCGTAGTCGTTGAGGATGCCAGGCTGACTCGTGGCCGGCGTTCGCGTCGTCAATGTAGCGCTGATCGATGGAGCGGATATCGATACGACGGTGGCAAGCGAACTCGCTGTGACACGGACGCTCGCGAACGTCCGGCAGCAACTTGTCAGTTTGCAGGAGTCACTGTTCTGGTGCCTGAGCTGGCCCGTGCGGCAACTCTTTGCTGTGGCCCGGTGACGACAACCGTGCGCGGTAGACATATCCCTCGCCGCCAGGCCATGCCACGCCGAACCCGCTTGCGACTACCCGCACATCGGCTTGCAATGGAGACGCGGGGATCGTCTAAGCGTTGAACAGTTCACTACGTGCCGCATCGATGATCGTTGCGACCGCGGGATGGCTGATGCGACGTTCGATGGAGATCGCAAAGAACTCCTCGACGATGGTGTTGATCTGCCCGACCATCGTCAGCTGATGTTCCGCCTGTAACTGATCCTCCAGCACGGTTGGGGCGAACAGCAGCCCGCGGCCTTCACGGCCGAACGCTAGAGCCATGGCTCCGTCGTCGAATTCGCCGACGATGCGCGGCGAGATCGCGCGCGACGCCAGCCAATGATCGAGCTTGCGGCGCACCGCTGATTCCGTGCCCGGCAACAGCAGAGGCAATTGGCTAAGCGACATCGGAAAGCGTTTCAGCCCGCCTTGCAGCAACGCCTGCGCCCCGAAGCAACTCAATGTCGAACGGCCGAGCCGGTGATTGAAGGCCTTGATGTTGACGTCGGCCGGAATAGGGGCGTCCGCGATGATGAGGTCGAGGCGGTGCACGGCCAGTTGCGCGAGCAATGCGTGCAGCTTGCCTTCATGACAGATCACGCGCAGCGACACGGGCGCGCCTAGCGCCGGTTCCAGCAACCGGTACGCGATCGCCTTCGGTACCGAATCCGCGATGCCGACGCGAAACCGCGACTGCGTGCCGACTTCCTTTTCGCGCCGTACCGCGCTTTCGAGTTCCGAGCCGAGTGAGAAGATTTCGTCCGCGTAATCGAGCGCCAGCCGGCCGGCATCGGTGAGCTCGGTAGTGCGGCCGCTCTTCTTGAAGAGCTTCTTATCCAGTGCTTCTTCGAGCAGTTTGATCTGGCCGCTGAGCGTTTGCGGCGTGATGTGCAACTGCTCGCCGGCGCGGACGATCCCGCCCGCATGCGCCGCGACCCAGAAGTAATACAGATGCTTGAAGTTCACAGTGCCCCCGTCAACCCTGCAACGTTACGGTTTTTTCGAAGTATCAGCAATAAAAATTCGAATTTTCCGTTGTCTCGAGTTCAGTTAGATTCAAGCCTCGGCCCGAGGCGTCAGCGGGCGGCTCATGACAGCTGACAGAGGTGACAAATGACATCGGTTGCACAATTCCTGCGTTCGAAGGCTTCCCAGACCGTGTGGTCGACTCAGGCATCGGCGTCGGTGTACGACGCGATAGCGATCATGGCGCACCGGCAGGTGGGCGCGCTCATCGTGGCGCACGAGGGGCGCATAGCCGGCATCGTTACCGAACGCGACTACGCCCGCAAAGTCGTGCTGATGGACCGTTCTTCGCGGGATACGCCGGTGCGGGACATCATGTCGAGCGCGGTGCGCTACGTCGGCCCGGAGCAGACGACGGAGGAATGCATGGCGCTCATGACCGCGCACCGGATACGTTATCTGCCGGTGATCCACGCGGGGCAACTGATCGGAATGGTGTCGATCGGCGATCTGATCAAGAACCAGATGTCAGAGCAGGAACACACGATCCAGCAACTCGAGCATTACATCCACGGCAATGGTTTGCAGGCCACTAGTGGTCGATTGCAGGCTGGCCGATGGCATGTTTGACGGCCGAAAAATATTACTGTCCGTAATGTTTCTGTGCGAGAAGCTGGACGCACGATGCGGGCGGTCCCTGACTCATCAAGAGAGGTTTCACATGTATATGCAAATCATCAATCAGCTGCGGTGGGCTGCCGGCAAGCTCACGCGCGGGGGCGCGGCGCTGGGTCTGGCGGGCGTGCTCGCCGTTGGCGCGGCGGCATCGAACGACGCCGAAGCGAAGCGGGTGGGCGGAAGCCAGAGTATTGGGCGCCAGTCGCAGATGGCGTCGCCGTCCGGTCAAGGACAACGAAGCCAGCAAGCTCAACCTGCTCAGCAGGCCGCGCAAGCGCCTGCCGCCGCGCCCGCGCGTAACGGCTGGATGAGGCCGCTCGCCGGCCTTGCCGCCGGTCTCGGCATCGCCGCGCTGCTGTCTTCTCTGGGCCTGGGCGCCGGGCTTGCGCAGATGCTGTCGAATGCGCTGTTGATCGGCCTCGTGATTTTTGCGGGCGTAGTGCTATTTCGCTTCATCGCCAACCGGCGTCGTCCGGATCTCGCTTATGGGCAAAGTACCGCGAACCGGGGCCAGACGAACGGCTCGCCGTTCATGAGTCAGTCTGGCCAGGCGCGGCCGGAAGCAAATTTTTTCGGCTCGCAGCGCGCTGCGACGGATCCGGCCGGAACGGCAGGCAGGGTGCAAACTCCGGCCACTGGGCTGCGGTTGGATCAGGTCGAGTTGCTGACATCGGCGAAGACCATGTTCATGCGTCTTCAAAGCGCGTGGGACCGCAACGAGCAGGGCGACCTGTTCGAGTTGACCACGCCCGAAATGTTCGCGCGAATCAAGCAGGATCTGGAAGGTCGCGGCAGCCAACCAAACAGCACGGAAGTACCTCAACTCGATGCCGAGGTGCTGGGCGTGGAAACCAATGCGGAGGAAACTTTGGTCAGCGTGCGCTTTTACGGTCAAATGCGGGAAGACGGCGCTCAGACCGCCCAGCCGTTCCAGGAGGTCTGGAACATCGTTCGCGCCGCGCATGGCGACCCGGCATGGCGACTGGCCGGCATCCAGCAGCTGAACCATTGACGGTAATTAGGGGGCATTGCGCTTGATCGGAGGCAGCGGATCGGGCGCGGGAAGACATTCAGCGAATACAGGCCATAGGTTGAATGACAATGATCGTGGCTGATGAATCTCACTCATTCATGCTTGTAGTTCGATGGCGCATCGCTGCACCGCCTCAATGATTCTTTTAACGCATTGCTCGAATGAAGTTGCGTCAAAGCGGAAGCCGGAAACGGGTTTCAACTTCCGCATTATTTCTATGTCCTGGCGAA
Organism: Paraburkholderia fynbosensis; assembly: GCF_902859935.1. Classification (GTDB taxonomy): domain Bacteria; phylum Pseudomonadota; class Gammaproteobacteria; order Burkholderiales; family Burkholderiaceae; genus Paraburkholderia; species Paraburkholderia fynbosensis. The sequence goes on along the minus strand of NZ_CADIKI010000013.1, from coordinate 81,114 downwards.
TAAAGCAGAATTCGGGACAAATAATGGAGCGGCTGAACGATATAAGATCTTCTGCGCGACTTGCGGTTTGAGAGCTCCGGTACGCGCGGCATCGGGCCGCGTTCGGCCACACAGGATCCTTAGGCCGACACTTTTCACAGTGGCGCCAATCGCCGAACTAGTACGCTCTCCTTAATAGTCGAATGTCGTTATTTACTTAACATCTCACGCCCTGCATAAAAATATAGCGCTACTTTTTGAGCAAAGATAAACGCAGCACGCGTAACGATTGGAATACAATCCGGATTCCTGTGCGGCCAGATACGGTCTATCGTGGAAAAATTCCTGCTCGGTCAATTGACTTTAGCAAGGTCCAGGCTCGGCTGGAGCGTGCTCGTTATAGCGCTGTTGGGGTGCCGGGTTGCGATCGGGCAGACCAATACGCCCGTGCCCGGCATTAACCTGGGCGACGAAATCAGCGACATCATCTACCGGAATCCCGGCAACCCGACTCAGGCAATCAGCAATTACATGGCCGGCCTGGCGACGACCAAGGCCCGCTGGGTCCGGATTGTCATCAACTGGGCGCAAACCCAGCCCTCGCCAGCGACGATCAATGACAGTGATCCTAATCCGGGCGCAAGCAGTGGATTGACCTGGGGGGTGGCGGACACGGTTATCCGGGCCGCCCGCAACAACGGCTTAAGAGTGCTGGGCGTGATTTTGCTGACCCCTCCATGGGCAGCAAGTTCAGCCTGTTCCAGCAGCTATCAGCAAGCGAACTACGTTCCATTCTGGCTGTGCGCGCCGGACCCCACTCTCTATACCAAATTTGCGCGGGCCGCTGCCAAGCATTACAGCAGCGATAGTTACGGTGGCCAGGTCGACGCATGGGAGATCTGGAACGAGCCCAACTGCGGCGGTGATTTCATGCCTCACGATCCCGCTCTCTACACGACGATCCTGAAGAGTGTCTACCCGGCTATCAAGCAGGCAAATCCAGGCGCCTATGTGTACGCTGGCGGTAGTTCAGGCTGTACTACGTGGCCGAATAACGCGACCGGTGCTCTGCCGTCGAACGGCATTGCGGGCCTCGTCAATTCGACCAACCCTGGCTACCCGGCACCAATACAGTGGAACCCGCGCGACTGGCTGGCGGTGATGTACGCGAAGGGCGCCCACGGATATTTCGATGCGCTTGCTCACCATCCCTACTGTTATAGCGACGACTGGCAGTCGGCGCCCAACCAGTGCCCGAGCACGACGCTCAACTCGGCGTTCCCGCAATACTCGAATGCGTTCAACATGATGTGGCATACGTTTTCGTCGCCATCGTACGGTTGGCCGGAAAGCGACGGAGGAAATACATTCGCGAGCTATACGGGCACGAGCCTGCGCGAACAGATGGGCGCGCACGGCGACGGCGCGAAGGCGATCGCCCTTACCGAGTTCGGCGTGCCGACCACGGGTTCGGATGGCGCGACAAGTTTCACGGGTTATTTAGGCGAGAACCCGACCACGTACACGAACGCCAATTTTCGAATCTGGACGGACCTCTCGTCTCACCTGACGCAGGCCAACCAGGCGCGCGAATATAGCGCACTGATGGCTTGGGTTGGGCATCAACCGAAGGGGATGTACGGTCCGGTATACATGTACAGCTATTCCGACCAGGCATTGTGGTTGCCGAGCAGCACGAACGTCTACGAACCGTACTTCGGCATCATGACGCTGGGTTCGACGACCGGCTCGACGGGCAACGCGGGTGCGGCGAAGATCGCTGGGAGTTCTCAGGCGCCGTCGAGTCACTACTATCCCGCATGGCCCAATTTCGGTGCGATGGCCGCAGCTGCGGCTGGCGGCAGCGGGGGCTACGCGCCGATAGGTCCAGGCTGGTTCAACGCGCAGGGCAAGTGACTCGTCGTCGTGCCTCCCAAATGACCGGGTAAAGTCGGTCACAGCACATCCTCGGATTAGCTCGGGAACTGCTTGATGACATCGAGCGTGGCCGCGCCGATGCAGAGCGGCTTGTCCTTAGAGCATGCGTTTCGCGCGGTGGGTCGGCACCTATCAGAATCAAGCGATTAACGTTACAACGGTTGCTCATTGTCCTGGTGATTCCCGTCCCAGAAGAACGACAAAGGCTGCGCCATTGAGAGCAAGCTCATTGCACTATTCTTGGCGATGCCGACAAACCTTTTTGTCGACGCATCGCCGCTTTTTGCCATTAGCAGAGCCACTGACAGCCATGGATCGGTCGTGTTGACTGTGATGTTCAATAAGGACAAGCTGGAGAGGTACTTCGGACTGTCGATATGGCGGCAGAAGGACGAGCCGCTCTATGAGCGCATTCGTGCAAAATTAGGTGTCGGCGTGAAGAGCAGCTCACGCCGGCACGCTAGAGCAATAGTGGGTCGTCGCTTTCGTTAAGCCAGAAGACGACCTTTTGACTCATCTTGCGCGTTAGTTTCCAACGCCCTCACACAGCGAAACCCCGCATACACATACTGATAATGCGCTTGAAACCAGTTGCGGAAAGCCGGCCGCAGCATGCATTGCGCGGTGCGTGCAGAGCCGCCTTTGAGCACGTAATGCTGCCCATCGAAGAAATTGGCTGAATAGCCCAGATAGAACGGAAACGCTTCGAAACCAGGCAGCGCGTCGAATACCGTCGAGGTCCATTCCCAGCCATTGCCGAACTGACCTTCGACGCCGAACGCGCTGACGTTCTGCGCATACGCGTCGACCGGCTTCGGGTCCCAACTGCGGAAATCGAAATTGCCCGACTCGGCGTGCGGCGCACCTTGCGCCGCACGTTGCCATTGCGCTTCGGTGGGCAGGGACTTGCCGGTCCAGCGCGCGTAAGCACTGGCTTCGGCGTGGCTCACGTAGGCTGGCCAGTCGAGCGGCAGCGGCACCTCGTCGAACATCGTGCGTAGCATCCATTCACTCGCGTTGCCGCCTGTTTCGCCGCTCGCCTCGCGTCGCGACCAGCAGGCAGGATGCTCGATGTGCTCGGCTTGCCTCCATGCCCAATCTTTCTCGGACCACCATTTGGATTCGCGATAGCCGCCGGCCTCGATGAACTCGCGAAACGCGCCGTTCGTCACCATGTATCGATCGATCTCGAAGGCGGGCACGTCCACGCGCATTTCGCCGAACTCATTGTCCCAACCGAACTGGCCGGCATCGCGCGACATACCGAGGACAGCCGCCCCGGCCGGCACGCCGACCATCGACGCCAACGCGTCCCGGCGCTCGGGATACGTCACCACGGACTCGCGCAGTTCGGTGACCTTTTGTGCAAGCGGCAACTGATGGAGCATGTACGCGAGCGTCTCGGCATGCATCAGCCGGTGCTCGATCGCGACGTTCAGCAACTGCCGGCAGGTGTCGGCTTGCGCGCTGTGGCGGCCGAACGTCGCGGCGTCCGCGAGACCGGCGAGCGCGTCGTCGATCTGCTTGCGCGCGCGCAAGGCATACGCGCGTACGGTGTCGAGCGATGGCCAGTCGCCGGGTTGATCGGTGGGAAAGCCGCCGTCGACCGGGTCGATGCCGAAAGCAAACAGCTGGTCGAGTTCCGGAGCGAAGGCGGGCAGGTCGCACACACGTCGATCGAACAGATTGCGATCGAACGCTTCCAGATGGCCGATGTAAAACACGATCCGGTGGCGTTCACGGATCGGCCGTTCATACAGAAATTCGGGTTTGACGATGGCAAACAATGCGTCAGTGACCTGACGCGCGTCGATCAGACGCTGGACGAGCGGGTGACGTGCGGCGGGGTCGCGATTCATTTCGCCGGATCTCCTTGCGGGGGAGGGACTAAAGACTGTACCCGCTCGCAGGAGCCATGCCAAGGCGAAATCGCGCCAAATGAAGGTGGGCGGGGCGCCGGCTGGCCCCCGGTGAAGGGCTCAGACCTCTCGCAGTCCGGCCAGATCGACGATGCGGATGTGCTTGCCTTGCGTGTCGATGAGGCCGCGCTTTTGAAATCTTGACAAGGTGCGGCTCACGGTTTCGAGCGTCATACCGAGGTAGCTGCCCATGTCGTCGCGCGTCATGCGCAGGTTGAATTCCGCCGACGAATAACCGCGCTGCGCATTGCGCTCCGACACGTCCAACAGGAAAGCGGCGACCCGTTCGTCCGCGGACAGTGAACCGAGCATCATCATCTGCGTGGCTTCGCGGACGATTTGCGCGCCCAGCAGCTTGTGCATGCGCTCCTGCATCGAACTGATTTCGCGGCACAGGCGTTTGAGCGCGCTGTAGGGGACGATGCAGACGGTGCTGTCCTCGAGCGCCACGGCGCTGCACGCGTGGAGGTCTTCGCTGATGCCGTCGAGCCCGAGCGCCTCGCCGGCGAGGCGCAGCCCGGTGACCTGCTCGCGGCCGTCGCGGTGCGCCATCACGGTTTTCATCGAACCGGAACGCACGGCGTAGACGCTGTCGAAACGATCGCCGCTACGATAGAGCGCTTCGCCGCGCTGCACCGAGCGCGCGGAGCAGATCAGCGTCTCAAGTTTCGCGAGCTCCTCGGCCGACAGGCCTTGAGGCATGCAGAGTTGCCGCATCGAGCAACTCGAACAGCGGGCGGCGGTGCGCGCGGTCGCCCGCACCGGTGCCGCGCGGCGGCCGTTGGGCGCGGGCGACGAACTGGCGGAGGGACCGTCGATACCGGTGGAGTGCGTTACAGCGGAAGGAGTGAGCATGTTCTGCAGGCGATTATCGGAGTAGCGGCGATTGTCCCATCCACCCTATACCCGCTTTGGCGGCAAAGTGACGCCTTCGGTCGGTTAGGCATTTTGAGCGTCGTGGCGCTGGATAGGTGGTCGGGTGGGTGGACTGCGATGTTTTCTTGAGCGCTTGTATCTGTGCGGGCTTCATGAATGAGCCGGCATTGCGCGACGCCGTTTTCACACGGCAAACGGCGATCGCATGATGCGCCGTTACTGGGCGGTGGGTTCCTTGTCCTGGCCCGCGGCGGACGGAATCAGCAACACGGGGATGGTCGCCTGGCGCACGCAGCGTTCGGCGACGCTGCCGAGAATCAGCCGTTGAAAACCACGCCGGCCATGTGTGCCCATGACGAGGAGGTCGGCGTCGAATTCGGCGGCGGCCTTCAGCACGATGTCCGACACGTCGCCGAGCGACGATGCCTCGCTGACGGCGGGGTCGCCCTTGACGCCTTGCTCGGCCATCGTCTGCGCGAATTCCGCGCGCAACTCCCTGCCTTCTTCGATCAGACGGTTGCGCAGGATCGACGGGTCGTAACCGGGCGCTTCGAAGTACATGGGCGTGTTTTCGACAACGTAGAAAGGCCGCAGAACAGCGCCGTTGGATTTGGCGAGCGCGAGGGCTGCCTCGAATGCACGGCGGGAAGTGTTGCTGCCGTCGACCGCTACAAGGATGCGTGTGTACATGGCGACTCCGCGCTGAAAAATCCGTATGCCGTAGCCATTTTCACGGCCCGGCTCCTTGATCTTTTATACCAACGAAGCTTAGATGATGGCCGAAAAAGATGCACTCACCAGGATGTAAATCAAACTCTTGTCAAATTCATGGGTCCGGTGTGCTTGTCGTCAACCTTGATAGCGCGAGTCCAGGCGACTCCGCGACTCGATTCAGGACGCATATTTCCATAAAAGACGGCCAAAGTTGGCCTTACAATTAAGTGATACTCAGACAAGCTGTTTCAGCCCGCGGATGAACGAGCGCAAAACCACAGGCCTGCCCGACAAGATTTACGGCGATATCCTCAATCGCATTCTTGAAGGCGAATACAAGGAAGGTGAGCGCTTGCCAACCGAGCACGCACTGGCCGAACGGTTTGCGACCTCGCGGCCGACCGTGCGCGAAGCACTGGCGCGCCTGCGGGCGGACGGCATCATCATGACGCGGCATGGTTCGGGCACGACGGTCGCGCGGCGGCCCGATCCGGACGTGCGCCGTTTCGCGCCGCTCGAAACGCTGTCCGATATTCGCCGATGCTACGAATTTCGCATCGTGACCGAGGCTGGCGCGGCCGCGTATGCGGCGCTCAAAGCCGATGCAGACGACATCGCCGCGATTCAGCACGCCTGGGACGAACTGGAGCGCATCATCGAAAGCCGCGGGATCGGCGCGCAGGACGACTTCCTGTTCCATCTGGCCGTGGCGCGCGCGTCGAAGAACCCGTTTTTCATCACGGTCATGTCGTTCATCGAGGAGCAGATTCTCTTCAGCATGAACCTGTCGCGCAACCTTTCGCTCGTCAAGACGGTGGAGCGTCAGCGGCTCGTCCAGGCCGAACACATGGCGGTGCTCGATGCGATTCGCCGCAAGGACGCGCCGGCTGCCGGCGCGGCGATGCGCGCGCATCTCGAGAATGCGCTCGACCGGATGTTCGGCTCCTGAGTTCCGCGTACCGACCCGACACCACACAGCCGCGCGAAAGCGTTCGTCCTGGCCAATCGCATGGCCCGCAATCAGCCGGACGAGTTTCCGTGAACCGACGCGAGGCGCGAGCGTGCCGCCGGACTAAGCCGCAACCGCAATCGGCCCGAACAGGGCCGTGAGGGTCTTCGGACTCACGGCGACGTTCAGCGCCACCGCCCGCTCCACGCCGATCTGCACTGGCGCGCCGAGCCGGCTGATGTCGATGCCGGTCCGGCGCAGGAGCCGCTCGATCGGCGTGGTGGTCACGGTGACGTACTGCGTAATGCCCATTCGCTGCGCGAATTTCATGACTTCCTGAATCGCCTGGATCGTCATGTCCGTGAAGCCGAACGACTGCTCTTCGCCACCAGTTTCGATCGCAAACCGGCTCAACTCCCAGATATGCCGCCCGACCGGCGCCTGCTCGCCATGCAGTAGCTGAGGGAAAGTGTCTTTCAGCATATGGGGACCTTCGGTCGGCATCATGCGCCAACAGCCGCGCAACTTCCGGTCTTCACTCTGGATCAGCATGTAATACGGCCCGAGGGCGTCGTAGCCGTCGATCTCCATGCCCGCTATGGTCGGGACATCCCAGCCGAGCCGCCCGTGAAACACCCGTGCCCGCAGGCGGTACATCTCGTTGATGTCCGAGTTGTCGAAATCCTGCCGCATTCCAATCCGGATCGCTGTTTGCATGCCGTTCTCCTGAACGAGTTGAGAAACCAATACCAGGAAAACTCATGCATATTGAATCGTTCTGCCACCTACCTACCTGGATAGGTGTGCATGCTTATCGGGTAACGCAGAATTCGAGACACGTATCCGCACCCAACCGACAAGGCACGAAAATGGAACTTCTCGAAAATCACTGGCAACCGCAGACTGGCCTCCAAACGCGCCCGGCGGAGGTCTCCACGGCGGTGGATCGTGTGCTGATCATTGCGTACCGCAAGAAGAAAAAAGAAAGCCAGCGCCGCTTCTGGGCACGGTTCGGCGTCACTCAGTCGCGCGGCAGCCGGTTCGAATCCGGTGCTGAAATCCCCGCGCCGGTGTCGATCCTGCTGGGCTTGTACTTCACGAAAACCGTTTCCGATGCGGATCTGGGCCGTGCTGAGCGGGTGCTGTATAGCCGCGACGCCGCCGCGTTGCTCAACCCGGGTCAATAAGCCCGAGTTGCGCCGCGATCACGGCTGCCGCGCGCCGCGAATTCACGCCGAATTTCGTCCTGATGTTTTTCATGTGGAAGTTCACCACGGCTTCCGAACAGTTCAGGATATGGGAGATTTCCCAAGTGGATTTGCCGCGTGCGGTCCATTTCAGGCACTCGCGTTCGCGCGGCGTGAGCTTGGGCAATACGGTCTGAGCGTGCGTATCCAGATGACGCTGGCTGGTATCGATAACCAGGTCGCGCAATAACACCAGATTCGGTAGCGCCGCGTTGACATGGCGCTGGAAATCGTCGATCGAACTGCTGTCGTTGACGAAGCACATCATGCCGGCTTCCTGGTTCGGTCCGTGAATCGGTACCGTCACACCGGCGCGCAGCCCGTATGAGCGCGCTTCCTCGTACATGGCTTGCTGTGCCGCCGTCGAGAAGATTGCCGGCGACCAGATCAGCGGTGCCGCGCGCGCCATGCAATGTTCGACGGTCGGGTCGATGTGAACCAACCCCTCCTTGTCATACGTCTGTCGCCATGCCGGCGCGTAGGTGCTGCGTATGTAGGCATCTTCCAGTCGCATGGTGGGGCGCGGCAGCATGGCGATCAAAATTTTGTCGAAGCCCCATGTCTCGGCAAGGCCCGCAATCGCACCGAACCATTCCGCTTCGTCGGCGGCGTCCAGTAGCGGTGCCATCTGCTCGATAAAATGTAGCGACAATTTTTTTAACTCTCTCAGGCTCGCAAACATCCTGTTGCGGTTCGTCGCGGAACTGTAATCCGTCCGGCTGTATTAATCGTCACAATCTAACACTAAAAAAACTTGCGCAGCGCCGAACGCGGTCGAACAGCAGGACGGGCCGCTCTCTGCGAAGAAAACGAGCGAATTGTCATCTAAGTCTGTTTAGCCCGATTATGAGTTGCAGGCTCTTAAAATAGTAATTCTCTCGTCGCCGGCATTTTGAATGCCTTTCATTGGAAATGTTATTACCTTCTGATTTTCATCAGGCACGAGGCGCTCATTGCCGGAACCAACCGCGCATTCGTCCACGATGACGCGCGGATGCTCACTATCTGGCAAGGGTGACGCATCGATGCATCAGGCTCCATTGTCATATAAAAGTGACAGTTCGCAGTCATCTCGAGAATGGCCAGCAAGCTCGCTCAAGCGGCGTCGGCCCCGGTTGTTTAACAACATGGCGAAGCGAATGCTACCGTGAGCGCGCCCATTGCGCTCGCCAGGCTGGCGGCGTCATAAACGAATCCCCACTCCATGACGGCGACTTCGCCGCCCCGGTCATGGCGAAGATCGTGTCGGGCATGGCCGAGCGGCCGGCGCTCGTGCATTTGCGCGAATTCGGCCTCGTGGCATGGACTACGGGCTCGGGACGCATCGCGCCGCGCATGGTCATGGCCTTGCTGCAAGCGGTCCGCAGCGGTGCTCACGAAACCGCGCATCGGCTGTACGACGCGTTCCTGCCGCTCGAAACCCTGCGCGACGCAACCTCGCTGACCCGCGTGCTGCACGATGCCGTCACGTTCGCGCAAATCGCCGACATGGGCCCGATGCTCCACTGCTCAGTTCGACGCCGCGCGAACATCATGCGAAGATCGACCCTGCCGCGCGAGCACTGCTTGCGCTGGAGCGCGGGTTTGTGCAAACCCATTCATCCATCTCCGAACCCCAATCACCAGCATGACCGACAACAGCCGACGCTATCCCGATCCTTCTATCCGCATATTCGATCCGCGCTTCAAGCCGCTGATTCTTGCCTCCGCTTCCGTCGAGTGTCTGTACCAAGGCGCGCGCTGGTCGGAAGGCCCGGTCTGGTTCGGCGATGGCCGCTATCTGTTGTGGAGCGACATACCCAACGACCGCATCCTGCGCTGGGACGAACCGAGCGGCACCGTCAGCACGTTCCGGCAGTCGTCGAACAATGCGAACGGCCACACGCGCGATCGCCAGGGACGCCTCGTCAGTTGCGAGCACCTCACGCGCCGCGTGACGCGCACCGAATACGACGGCTCGGTCACCGTGCTCGCCGACCGTTATCAAGGCAAGCGTTTCAATTCGCCGAACGACGTGATCGTGAAGTCGGACGGCTCGATCTGGTTCAGCGATCCGACCTTCGGCATCGACGGCTTCTACGAAGGCGAGCGCCAGGCGTCGGAACTGCCGGCGTGCGTGTACCGCGTCGACGGCAAGTCCGGCGAGGTGTGGATGGTCGCCGACGACGTGCTCGGCCCCAACGGCCTCGCGTTCTCGCCGGACGAGTCGGTGCTGTACATCGTCGAATCGCGGGGCGAACCGCGCAAGATTCGCGCGTTCGATGTCGGCAGCGACGGCGCTGCACTGTCGAACAACCGCGTGCTGATCGACGCGGGTCGAGGCACGCCGGACGGCTTTCGTGTCGACGTCCACGGCAATCTGTGGTGCGGCTGGGGCATGGGCACCGACGAACTCGACGGCGTGCGTGTCTTCACCGCGCAAGGCGAGCCGCTTGGCCACATTGCCTTGCCGGAGCGTTGCGCGAACGTGTGCTTCGGCGGGCGTCATCGCAACCGGCTGTTCATGGCCGCGAGCCACGGTCTGTATTCGCTCTACGTGAATACCCAGGGCGTGCAAGGGGGCTGAGCGAATCGGCGTGAGCAGATGCGTGTGGGCGCAGGTGAGCGCGCCACGCATTCTCCTGTTGCTTGACAACGAAGCGTGCGATCTCCTGACCGGCTGCGGGTTTGCCCTTGGATGCGGCGCGCTCCGCTTTGATCGATAAGGATTCCCCGCAAAAACGGCGGTTTTCACACGCCGCTCGCCCTCGCGAGTATTTGCTTGACATCGGCTGTTCCGCTTCGCTATGTTGCGTTGGTAGAGAGAAACACCGCCCGCAGCGCACCTGACGGGCGGACTTCCATACCAAGAAGCGAGGAGACGCAATGACTGTTTCGCACAGGTTGTCGCTCAAGCTGGTGTCCGTATGTCTCGCGGCGAGCGCCGCATTCGCATTCGCATCCGCCGCGCACGCGGCCGATCCGGTTACGATCAATATCGTCGACGTGGCCGGCGATCTCCAACTCACGCAAAAGGGCTTCGAGGCCTTCAAGGCGAAGTATCCGAACCTCGTCGCCAATCTCACGTTCACCAACGCACCCGCTCCGCAATTGCCCGGCAAGATCAAGGCGATGCAGGGCGCGGGCCGCTCCGACATCGATCTCGTGCTGACCGGCACCGACGCGCTCGCGGCCGGCATCGAACAGAATCTGTGGATCAAGCTGCTGCCCGACAACGCGGCGCAGTTTCCCGGCGTGCTCGACAAATACGCGCCGGGCCCGCGCAAGATGCAGGACCTCGCGCAGGGCTATGGCCTCACGGTCGCGTATATGCCGGCCGGTCCGCTGCTCGAATACAACCCCGCCAAAGTGAGCGATCCGCCGAAGACGCCCGAGCAGCTTCTGCAATGGTGCAAGGCGCATCCGGACAAGCTGATCTATGCACGGCCGGCCAACTCGGGTCCGGGCCGTACGTTCCTGATGGGCTTGCCCTACGTGCTCGGCGACAAGGATCCGCAGGACCCGATTCACGGCTGGGACAAGACGTGGGCCTTTCTGAAGCAATTGAACGAGTGCATTCCTTACTATCCTGGCGGCACCTCGGCGGTGATGAAGGAGCTAGGCGAGGGCACGCGCGACATGACCGTCACGGTGACGGGCTGGGACATCAACCCACGTGCACTCGGCATCGTGCCGGCTGAATTCCGCGTGCAGGCGTTCGACAACATGACATGGGTGAACGACGCACACTACATGGTGATTCCGAAGGGCGTGCCGAAGGAAAAGCTCGACGTCATCTACAAGATGATGAACTTCATGCTCGAACCGGCGCAGCAGGCCATGACTTATGACGACGGCTATTTCTATCCCGGCCCGGCGATCAAGGGTGTGAGCGTCGAACAGGCGCCCGCGCACAGCCAGGAGGTGCTGAAGAAGTACGGCCGCCCGGAATACGCGAAGCTGCTGGCTGACCGTCCGCATGCGTTGCCGTTGAATGCGTCCGCGATGGTCGCGGCCTTCAAGAAGTGGGATGCCGAGGTCGGCGCACAGAAGACCAAGTAGTCCGCGCATCCAGCCATGCATGCCGTCGCGATTCGCGCGTGACATGTCGAGAGGAGCATTCGTCGACATGTCGCGCGTACCAGGAACCCTCCATGAAGCATCACTTTGAGCAGTTGCGGCTCGACTCGGTGAGCCGCAGTTTCACGAATGCGCAAGGCCACGCGATCGCGGCGCTGCAGGAACTCGACCTGACGATCCAGCGTGGCGAATTCATCGCGTTGCTCGGGCCATCCGGCTGCGGTAAATCGACGGCGCTCAATTGCATTGCCGGCTTGCAGCCGTTGACGGGCGGTGGCATCTGGCTCGACGACAAACGCATCGACGTGTTGCCGCCGGAAAAGCGCGGCTTCGGCATGGTGTTTCAGAACTACGCACTGTTTCCGCATATGAGCGTGCTCGACAACGTCGGTTTCGGTCTGAAGATGCGCGGCGTCGGCAGAAGCGAAACGACGCGCCGCGTGCGCGAGGCGCTGCAGCTCGTGCAACTGGTCGGTCATGAGCACAAGTTGCCCGGCCAATTGTCCGGCGGCCAGCAACAGCGCGTGGCGATTGCGCGCGCGATCGTGATCGAGCCGCCGCTGATCCTGATGGACGAACCGCTGTCGAATCTCGACACCAAACTGCGCATCGAAATGCGCGCTGAAATTCGCCGTATCCATAGCCAGCTCGACCGCGCGACGCTCTACGTGACGCACGACCAGGACGAAGCGCTGTCGATGGCGGACCGCATCGTCGTGATGAAAGAAGGCGTGGTGCAGCAGGTCGCCACGCCGAAAGAGGTCTACACGCGGCCGCACAATCTGCATGTCGCGCGTTTCATGGGTTATCGGAACGTGGCCGAATTCACGCTCGAAGGCACGCAGGGCGAAGGCGTCGCGGTGAGCGTGAACGGCGTGCGTCTGATCGGCACGCCGATGGCGGGCTTCGACAGCAAACGCGTGAGCGTCGCACTGCGTCCCGAGGATATGGAGCGCGCCGCGCCCGGCGCGGACAACGCGTTCGACGCGCTGGTCGACGCGGTCGAATACGGCGGCCGCGATTCGTTGCTGCGTGTGAAGACCGCGTTCGGCGACGTGTGGGCGCGCATCGTCGGCGAATTCGTGGCGGGCGAGCGCATCACCTTGCGCGTGGCGCCGTCGCGCGTGCTGGTCTACGACGCCGAGGCTGTATGAATACGCCTACGTTGTCGCCAAACGCTTCTCAACCCGCTTCTCCAGCTGCTTCGCCACCGCTCGCGGCGCGCGACGCCAAGGCATGGCTCGTCACGCCTGCGTTGCTGTTCATCGTCGCGATGTTCATCTATCCGTTCGCGTACGGCCTCGTACTGTCGTTCCGGCCGATGAACGGCGGCGGCTTATGGGCCAACTATCTGACGTTCTTCACCGACACGTCGATGTGGCCGACGATCCTCGTCACCCTCAAGCTCGCGGTGCCCGCGACGCTGATCAACGTCGGGGTGTCGGTGCCGGTGGCGTTCGCGTTGCGCCGCTACTCGCGCTATCAGAAGATCGTCACGACGCTGCTGGTGATTCCCGTCACGCTCGGCACCGTGCTGATCGCCGACGGCATGCTGACCTACTTCGGCCCCAACGGCTGGTTTCCGCAAGCGTTGCAAGGCCTGCATCTGTACACGCGCGAAGTGCGGCTCACGCACAACTTCTGGGGCGTGCTGATCTCGCTGATCGTGTCGGGTTTTCCGTTCGCGTTTCTGCTGACGCTGTCGTACGTGACCGGTATCGACCCGACGCTCGCGAGTGCGGCGGCGACGCTCGGCGCGAGTCCGTGGCAGCAGTTTCGCCGCATCTATCTGCCGCTGCTGATGCCGGGGCTGACGATGGCGGCGTGTCTGTCGTTCGTGCAGGCGTTCTCGGTGTTTCCATCGGCGGTGCTGCTCGGCGCGCCCGCGGGTCCGACGCGCGTGATGTCGATCGCCGCCGCCGAAGCCGCGTTCGAAAGCTACGACTATTCGCTCGCCTCCGCGATCGCGATGGTGATGGGCTTCGTGCAATTGCTGGTGGTCGCCGCGCTGCTCGGCGCGCGCCGCTTCTTCTACAGCGGACCGGCAACCGGAGGCAAAGGCTGATGACGAGCGAACGTCGTACGGCGCAGCCCGCGTGGTCCGGGTCCGCTTCGAAGGGCCACGGCGACGGCGCGCGCGAGCCCGTCAAGCGCGCGACGCAGCGCGCCGGCGTGCCTGGCCGCGTGTGGCGCGTGCTGGTGTGGGCCGTGATGGTGTTCTTCCTGCTCAACGTGGTGCTGCTGATTGCGACCGTCGCGGTCAATTCCGTGGCGACGCGCTGGTTCGGCACTCTGTTGCCGCCAGGCTTCACGCTGCACTGGTATGCGCAGGCGTGGAGCGATTTCCAGCTCGCGAGCGTGCTGTGGGTGACCGTCGAGGTGGTCGGCGCGGTCGTGCTGCTGTCGGTGCTGCTCGGCGTGCCGGCGGCATACGCGCTCGCCCGCGTGCAGTTTCGCGGCAAGCGCCTCGTGATGCTGATCTTCCTGCTGCCGTTGATGGTGCCGCCCGTCACCTACGGCATTCCGATGGCCACCGTGATGTACAAGATCGGTCTCGCGGGCACGCTGAGCGGCGTGATCCTAGCGAACCTGGTGCCGGCGCTGCCGTTCGTGATTCTGGTGATGACGCCGTTCATCGAGCAGATCGACCCGAATCTCGAAGCGGCGGCGCGCATTTTCGGCGCCAACACGCTCCGTTATTTCCGCTATGTGCTGCTGCCGCTGCTGGTGCCCGGCATGCTCGCGGCGGGGCTGCTGGTGCTGGTGCGCACCATCGGCATGTTCGAGCTGACTTTCTTCACCGCGGGGCCCGCTACGCAAACGCTGGTGGTCGCGTTGTACTACGCTGTATTTTCAACCGGCGTGCGCGCTCCGCAATCGATCGATGCGATGGCGATGATCTACATGGCGATCACGCTGATCTGGGTGCTGATAGCGCTGCAATTCGTCAGCCCGACGCAGATCGTGTCGCGCGTGAAGGAGCAGAAGCGCTGAAGCACTCCCGACGCTATTCGTGGAGCCGACGTTGACGAAGAGAAAGACCGCCGAGGAGCTGCGCAGCCACCGCTGGTACGGCGCGAACGATATGCGTTCGTTCGGCCATCGCTCGCGCACCGCGCAGATGGGCTACAACCGGGAGGAATACGCGGGCAAACCGGTCATCGCGATTCTCAACACGTGGAGCGAGATCAACGCGTGCCACACGCATTTCAAGCAGCGCGTCGAGGAAGTGAAGCGCGGCATCTGGCAGGCCGGAGGCTTTCCCATTGAGCTGCCGGTACAGACGCTGTCCGAGCCGTTCCAGAAGCCCACCACGATGCTCTACCGCAACTTCCTCGCGATGGAAGCCGAGGAGACCCTGCGCTCCTATCCCGCCGACGGCGTCGTCCTGATGGGCGGCTGCGACAAGACCACGCCCGCTTTGCTGATGGGCGCGATCTCGATGGACCTGCCCGCGATCTTCCTGCCCGCCGGCCCGATGTTGCGCGGCAACTGGCATGGCGTGACGCTCGGCTCCGGCTCGGACGTCTGGAAGTACTGGGCCGAACTGCGCGCCGGGACGATCACGCAGGACGACTGGCAGGGCATCGAAGGCGGCATTGCGCGCTCGCCGGGGCATTGCATGACGATGGGCACCGCCTCGACGATGACGAGCGCGGCCGAGGCGCTCGGCTTCACGCTGCCCGGCTTTGCGTCGATTCCCGCGGCGGATTCGCGCCATGCGCAGATGGCGGTGCAGACCGGCATGCGCATCGTCGACATGGTCTGGGAGGATCTCCAGCCTTCCGAGCTCATCACCGCCGGCTCGGTCGATAACGCCGTGACGACCTGCCTCGCGCTGTCCGGTTCGACCAATGCGATCGTCCACATGATTGCCCTCGCGCGCCGCGCGGGCATCGCGCTGACGCTCGAGCGCTACGACGATATCTCACGGCGGACGCCGGTATTGGCCAACATCCGGCCGACCGGCGCATATCTGATGGAGGACTTTTTCTATGCAGGCGGCTTGCGGGCGTTGCTTGCGGAGTTGGGCGAGCTGATCGACGGTTCGCAGAGGACCGTGAACGGCCGCACGCTCGGGGAGAACCTCGAAGGCGCGCGAATTTTCAACGACGAAGTGATTCGCCGCCGCGACAAGCCGCTCCTGCCTGACAGCGGACTTGCGGTGCTGCGGGGCAATATCGCGCCCGACGGCGCGGTGATCAAACCCGGCGCGGCCGAGCCGCATCTGCTCGTGCATACCGGCCGCGCGGTGGTGTTCCAGGACTATAACGACCTGGCCGCGCGCATCGACGACGAAGCGCTCGACATCGACGAGACCTGTGTGATCGTGCTTCAGCATGCGGGGCCGGTGGGCGCGCCGGGCATGCCCGAGTGGGGACAGCTACCGATCCCGCGCAAGCTGCTGCAAAAGGGCGTGCGCGATATGGTGCGTATCTCGGATGCGCGGATGAGCGGCACGAGTTACGGCGCGTGCGTGTTGCACGTCGCGCCGGAGTCGTTCGTGGGCGGCCCGTTTGCGCTGGTGCAAAGCGGCGACTCGATCGAGTTGGACGTACCGCGGCGCAGGCTTAACCTGCTGGTGCCGGACGAAGAACTGGCGCGCCGCCAGGCCGCGTGGGTGAGGCCCGCGCCGCGTTTCACGCGCGGCTATGGCGCGATGTACCAGGTGCATGTGATGCAGGCGAATCAGGGCTGCGACTTCGACTTCCTGCAACGCGGCGGTGCGCATGCCGCGCCGCAGGCGGACAAGCCGGGCGAGCCGGAGATTCACTGAGGGTCTGGCAGGCGGGTCGCCAGGCCACGCCACGCAACGGGTTTATCGAGGGCCGTCGGCAGAGCAGTGCAGCCGCCGCAGAGCGGCGAGACAGCGAGAGGGGGACGCGATGCGGCCAGACCGCATCGCGTGATTCCCTCGACATTCAATACCCCACGCGATACACCCGCCCCGTCTGCGCGCCTTCCACGCTGCGCACGTAGGCGAGCGCCGCGCGTTGCGCCGTCACCGGCTCGAAGCCGCGGAAGTAGGGCGCATAAGCGTCCATGGCTTCGGTCAGCACGGTCGGGCTCACCACGTTGATACGGATGCCGCGCGGCAATTCGATCGCCGCGCCGCGCACGAAACCTTCGAGTGCCATGTTGACCGTGGTCGCGCTCGCGCCCAGGCGAATCGGCTCGTCGGCGATGATGCCGCTCGTCAGCGTGAACGAGCCGCCGTCGTTCACGTATTGCTGCGCGGTTAGCACCACGTTGATCTGACCCATCAGCTTGTCGCGCAAACCGACCCAGAACTGTTCGATGCTCATGTCCGGCAGCGGCCCGAAGTGCACCTTGCCGGTCGCGGTGACCACGCCGTCCACCTTGCCGATCTCGCGAAAGAGTCGCTCGACGCTCGCCGGGTCCGTGATGTCGGCGCGATACTGCCCGCGCGTCGCGCCCACTTCGATCACTTGATGACGCGCCTGCAATTGCGCACTGACGGCCCGGCCCAGTGTGCCGGCCGCGCCGATCACGACGATTTTTTTCATCGGTTGCTCCGTTGAGCGTGGTTGACGTGGGCTCGATTGTGTCGAGGATCGGCGCGGAGAAAAAGCCGCGCTGGCGCCCAGGTCTCGCAACTCTGAGTTTCCAATCGATCCGAAGCAAAGCGCGCGCCATTATTCAAACGGTGCGCGCGATGATATTCAATGATTAATAGGAATAAGCGCGGGATTCAAACGGCAGCGGAATTGCCGCCCGCGCTTATTTCACCCGGTGTAATTCGATCACGCGCGTGGGCCGAAAATGATTCAGCGCATAATGGATACGGCCGCGATCCTGGCGGCTGCCCACTGGACGTGGATCGTCGAACTGGTGATCGGCGGAGTACCCGCCTTGCGGTTCGATCATGCCTTTGTCGATGACCGTGTAGCCGGGTTCGAGCGCGAGCAGCAGATGATTGCCACCAACCCGGCTGTCGAAGCCGGCCATGCCGTCGAGCGCCTCGGGCACGCTGTTCTCCAGCGACGCGTTGCTGGTGGTGATCTCGTCGGGCGAGATAGGCCGGTAACCCGCGATGCGCGCGGCTTCGAGGTTCTTGCCGTCGGTGTCTACCGTGCTGTCGTGCGTGCGGTCGTTGTGCAATTCCGCCGAGCTCGGGCCGCTTGCAGCCGCCTGCTTCGCGACGTCTGCTGGCTTGTTGATATCGCTGTTCATCATGGGTTCTCCTTGAAGAGGACATGGTCGAAGGTCAGCAAAACCCGTACCGCCTGGCCCGACGCCCTTGCACGCGTCACTTACAATGCGCATACCCCACGCTTGCAGCGCGATGCATGTGAGGACATTTCACCTGGCGATTGCGTCGGCGATTCTTTTCGTTTTTTTTAATGGACGCGTATTTTCTACAGAGTATGATCTTACTCCGACGAGCGAAGCGCGGTTAAATTGACGACAGGGCCCCGACTAACTCACCATGGTCGGAAACAACGAACGAAAGGCCGCGCTACTTAAAACATTTTTACGGGGCGTCAGGGCGGTGACTCATGCACTTCGATGCTGCATTCACACATCGCGGCTACTTGTTGAATTGCGCGCCGGCGCGCGCCGGCGATGGCACTTGGCAACCTTATGTGGTGATCTCGCGCTCGAGCGACGGCGAGCTGGTCGCCAACCGTTTCTTCCCTAACGAATTGCGCTTCCGTGATGAACGCGCCGCCATCGCCCATGCACGCGACTGGGCAGTGCGCTGGATCGACGCGAGCAGCGTAACCATCTGAAGAAGCGCCCGCATGGCATGGCACCGCGCAGCGTGAGCGCATGCGAGCCGCGTGCCAGCCGGCGCCGCCGCTGCGCGGGCCGTGACAAAACGCGGTAATCTCTCGGCATAATCCATCATCTCGAACCGTGCTCGCCGCATGGCGTCGTTCTTCTATGCCTAACGTGCCTTCCCAGAACTGGGGTCTCGAACAGATCGTCGCGGACCTGCGCGCCTCGCGTGAACAATTGCATCGCACGCGGCACCCGCTCGGCATTCGCGAACTGCCGTCGCGCGAAGCGGTGGTCAACATCGTCGCGGGCCTGCGCGCGGCGCTGTTTCCCACGCACTACGGCGCGCCCGATCTGACCGACGAAACCGTCGACTACTACGTCGGCCACACGCTCGAGAGCACCTTGCGTTTGCTCGCCGAACAGATTCGCCGCGCGCTGCGGTTTCTGCCCGAGTACGCCGCGACCTTCGAGGCGGAGCTGCAGGAGCGCGCGTTCGGTGTCGCGCGCGAATTCGGCACGCTGTTACCGGGGATTCGCGCGCTGCTGGTCAGCGACATTCAGGCGGCCTTCACCGGCGACCCCGCCGCCCAGCACATCACGGAAATCCTGCTGTGTTATCCGGGCGTGTGGGCGATGACTCACCACCGGCTCGCTCACGCGCTGCATCGGCTCGGCGTGCCATTGCTGGCGCGTTTCATCAACGAGATCGCGCACTCGGCGACCGGCATCGACATTCACCCTGGCGCCACGATCGGGCCGAGCTTCTTCATCGACCACGGCACGGGCGTGGTGATCGGCGAGACCGCGATCATCGGCGAACGTGTGCGGGTGTATCAGGCGGTCACGCTCGGCGCGAAGAGCTTCGCCGCCGATGGCGACGGCGCACTGATCAAGGGCAATGCGCGCCATCCGATCGTCGAGGACGATGTCGTGATCTACGCCGGCGCGACTATCCTCGGGCGGGTGACGATCGGACGCGGTTCGGTGATCGGCGGCAATGTGTGGCTCACGCATAGCGTGCCGCCAGGCAGCAGCGTGTCCCAAGGCAAGGTGCGAGAAGGCGAGCGCACTGACGAGAGCCGGCGATGATGCGCGCGGTGGATGGCCGCTCCGGTTCGTTTGGCTCCAACCACTGCAACTGAGGCACGACTCATGCCGCGCGGCCGCGTCCACATGCCTCGCTGCACGATTGCCGGCGTCGAAGCGACGGTGGCCGACACCGCGCATTCGTTTCCGCGTCATTCGCACGACCGCTTCGGCGTCGGCGTGATCGTGCGTGGCGGACATCGGTCGGCGAGCGGGCGCGGCGTCGTCGAAGCGCGCGCGAACGACGCGATCACCGTCAATCCTGGCGAGGTCCACGACGGCAGTCCCCTCGATGAGCGCGGACGCGCGTGGCGCATGTTGTATTTCGAACCGTCGATGCTGACTCGCGCCGCCACCGAGGTGACGGGTGTGGCGGCGCGGGAGATCGAACTCACGCGCCCGGTGGTGCACGATCCGCTGCTCAAGCATTTGTTCGAGCGGTTATTTGCGGTGTCGGTGCTGACGCAGTCGGCGCCCGACAATCTGCGGACGGAAGCGGCGTTGCTCGAACTCCTCGGGCATCTGGTCCAGAGTCACGCGACCCGGCCGGCGCACACGCTCGCCGTTCATGCGCAGGGTCCGATTGCCCGAGCCAAAGCGCGCATCGACGATGATCCGACTGCCACGCTCACCTTGGCCGAGCTTGCCGCCGACACCGGCCTGAGCCGTTTTCAGTTATTGCGCGGCTTCGCGCACGAGATGGGTTTGCCGCCGCACGCCTACCGGATGCAGCGGCGCATCGCGCTCGCAAGGCGCTCGATCGCGCGCGGCGCGACGCTCGCCGATGCGGCGGCAGCGGCCGGCTTTGCCGATCAGAGTCACATGACGCGGGCCTTCGTGCGCTTGCTGGGCGTGACGCCCGCGAACTATGCGGCTGCGATGCGATAACGCTTAGCCCATGCGCAGATAGCGCAGCAGTGACAGCTCATGTACGCCATGCCACCAGACATGCTCGCCGATCAACCAGGCCGCGGCCCACGAAGCCGCCACCACGATCAGGTCGCAGTGCCCGCTCTTCCACAGATTCAGCGAATGCCGTGCGGCAATCCACGGCACCCCTAGCGGATTCGGCCAGTCGGCCAGCAGATGCATCAGGCCGCCGCACGCGAAGCCGAACGCGGGCGCGGCATAGATCGAATGTCCGAGCCAGTGATAGGACATCGCGAACAGCGCGAGCCACCCCACACCCCAATGCGTCAACGTGCGATGCGTGATCCAGAGACGCCGCGCGCGCGACCACCACGCCACCTCCATCCAGTCCGGCGCGGTGCTGCCGGCGAGACCGGCGAGGAAGCTCAACAGGACGCCGAGATGATACGAATCACCGTCGCCGGTATGCGCGACGATTGCCGCCGCGATGACACCGGCTGCAAAACCGGTCGCGTGATGCGCGTTGCTGGAAGCCATGAAACTCGCGGCGCAGCGCGCCGCGTCAAAGACGAAGGGCGGCTATGTTCGCAGATGAGCCGACAAAAAAATAGCCGCCGCGCGAGATAAAAAATTCGCGCGGCGGCGTGGCCTTCACAACCCGAATGCGTGAGCGGAATTTCAGGTTGCGCAGCGTGCGATGTCGAAGCGCATTTCTTCTTCCGGCGGATCGTCCGGCGCATTCGCGGGGCGCATCACCTTGATGACGGAGCCCGCGTTGAGCGGCGTCAGCGTGACGAAATACGAGTTGTTCGAATCCGAGCCGACGGCGAGTTCAGTCGCCGTGCCGTCTTGCGACACGCGCACGCGCGGCAAACGATCCTTGAGGCATTGGGCGATAGAGGCGGGGGCGCGTTGCGACGACACGTACATCAGCGGCACGGATGCATCGCGGGCAGGGCCCTTGGAGGTACCGCAGGCGCAGAGAGCGGCAATCACGGCAACAGCGGGGGCTAACAGGAGAAGTCTTTTCATGGTCCGATCGTCGGCGTCCCCGGTCGAACGCGGGGACTTGAGGCGCGGGCGAAGCACCATGCGTTTTCAGCACAACGTGATGCTTCGCGACGAAGCCGCCGGGCTGCCGCAGCGACATCGCGGTGGCCGGGGCGGCGTGGGCCAGTATACCCACCGCACGCCGGCGCTGTCACTTTGCGCGGTGGCGAGACCCATTGATTCACCACCATGTCGAATCGTCAGTGCGATAAAAAAACCCGCGATGTGATCGTGTCACGCGCGGGTCGAAATGCAGCGGGAATGGATAGATTCGCGCCGCGGGTACTGCGTGGAAAACTTAGAAGCGGTGACGCAGACCGACGGCCGCAGCGACCTGGTTGCCCGTCGACGACGGCGCCAGCGTATTGATCGCCGCTACGTTCGCGCCGAAGTTGCCGAGTTCGCCCGACGCATGCTGATAGACGCCTTCCACATACACGTCGGTACGCTTGCTCAGCGCGTAGTCGCTTTGCAGCGACACCGTGTGCCACTTCGGATCGCCGGTGCCGTTCGAGCCCGTCATTCTGCCGTCGGTGAACGTGTACGCTGCCGCGAGGCTCAGTGCCGGCGTCAGCGCGTAGCGGCCGTTCACTTCGTAGTTGTCGAGGCGCAGATTGGTGCCCGCCACGCCCGGCAGCGTGACGCCGCCCACGTTCACGCCGCTGATGCCGTCCAGTTGCGTGTGTGTGTACACGAAGCCGGCGGTGGCCGGACCGTACGTGTAGTTGAGGCCGGCGCCGAACGAGCGCTGCAGGTTCGCGGCGATCGCCGCGGTGCCGTTGCCTTGCGACACGGCGCCGCCCAGGTTCGAGCTGCCCGAGTTGTTCAGTTGCAGGTACGAGGCCGCGAAGTTCAACGGGCCGTTCTCGTACGAAGCGCCGGCGCTCCATGCGCGATTGTTCGCGAACTGGCCGGCTGCATTGCTGAAGCCATACAGGCCGCCAAACGTCAGGCCCGCATAATTCGCGCTGGTGTACTTCACCGCGTTCTTGACGGAGAAGGACGCATCCAGATTGTCGTTGTCGAACGGGTGAGCGGCGAGGTTGTTGCCATAGCCTGCGCCGGTAGCGGATAGCGGCGACAGGTAGTCCACCATCGAATCATATTGACGGCCGAGTGTCAGCGTGCCGTACTGATCGCTTTGCAGACCCACGAAAGCCTTGCGGTTGAACAACGTGCCGCTTTCCGAGTTCTGGCCGTTGTTCAGGTTGAAGCCGCTTTCCAACGTGAAGATCGCGTGCAGACCGCCGCCGAGGTCTTCGCTGCCGCGCAGACCGAAATACGTGTTCGACATCGAGCCGCTGCCTTGTTGCCAATTGCTGTGGCCGCCCTGGTTGTTCGAATACACGAGGCCGGCGTCCAACGAGCCGTACAAAGTGACGCTGCTCTGTGCGTGCGCGGTGACGGCGAACGCGCCCATGAGGCCGGCTGCGATGAGGGTTTTTTTCATGTTCAGATAACTCCGGGACAGTGCGTGGAGAATCGCATTCCAGTGCTTTCAGCCGATCGAGCCGGCTGCCTGACGATTCGCAGCGAAGTGTATTCCTGCCATTCATATCTTTAATCTCATAAGACACAATAATTAATTCTCAAATGCGTAATGACTACTTTGATTTGGTGTAAGTGCGGGAAAAATAAAAGAAAAGTGGCCGCTTTAGGAAACTGGAATGGGAAGGTCGATCGGAGCGGTGTTGCTGGCTCGCGACGCATCCGCTCAGGCAGTCCTGGCGGGCCTTACAACCTATTACTGAGTGCGCGAGGATTCATTCCAATTTTTGCAATGCACTTTTCCTGATTGCATGGTCTATCTTGATCGATTACGGATCTACAATTCGCGCACCCTTTGACCGAGGGTGTCTTTTTCATTTCTACGCGCGGCTTTCGGGCCGCGTTTTTTTATGGGCTTTTTATAATGATTTTATAAGTTCCCGCGAATGCGGAAATGGCGTATTTCCCCGGACCGTGGGACCGCCACGACTTGTCCGTTCGTCAGAGGGGCGCGGCCGGCGCGCTTAGGGCAGGTAGAATCGCATGCTTGAGATGTGTTTTTGCCCCGCGAACGTGAGTGAACCTGTAATGACCGATACACCCCTTCCATCGTCCGACGCCGCTGCCGATTCCCCGACGGAAGGCTCGCCCGCGCTGGACGAAAGCGTCCACGAAGCGCGTCTGTGGCGCGACGACGGCTGGACCGCGCGCGTGATCAAGAATGAAGACGACGAAGGCTGGGCCGTCGAAATGATCAAGGACGGCGAAGCGGAACCCGCGCTCGTCGGACCATGGACGATGGGCCGCAACAAGAAAGATCCGAAGCCGCTCGACACTTCGGCGTTCAACACGCTGGTGAAGACCGCGTCGGAAGTGCTGCGCCGTCATGAGCAGCAACTGCGCGCGCAGCTGCATAAAGAAGTGCGGGTCGCGAGCGCCGACGGGAACGACGAACTCGACATCACGCTGGACATCGTCCCCGATGAACTCGAACCGTACGCGCTGTTGACCGCGCTCGATGTGTTCGGCGAACAGCTCGCGCAGGTGCAGGTCGCGCCCAACTTCAAGCTCAGCAAGGCGAGCGCGGCGGCGTGGGTCGAAAACGAGTTTCGTCGTCCGGGCTAGGGGCAGGCGGTTCGGCGAGGCTGTCGCGCTCGAGCCTCAGCTCCGCTTGCAGAAAATGGCCGTGATCAGCGGCGCCACGTGATGCACGATCGCCGTACTGCCGGTCCCGGCGAGCGCATTGCGCACTTTGGCTTCACTGCCGAACACCACGACGCCGTAGGCCGAGCGTGCGAGCGGCTCGCCATCGCCGACGCGAAACAGCGGGTCGTCTTTTTCGTAGCCGACCACCGCGAACACATGAAAACCGAATGCGCTCAGATCGGCGCCGGGCGCCGGTGAGAACGCGTTGATCGAATTCTGTTCGACGCGCGTCGGTTTCGGATCGATGAGTTCGCGCTGCGCGAGGTCGGCGATGAACTGATGGCCGCTTTGATTGCAGGTGAGCGCAGCGTCGAGCGACGCCGCGAAACCGCGCATCGGCAGGGCGGCCGCCAGAAGCAGGAGTACGGAAGAAATAAAACGTTTCATAAGCGTTGAGTCGCGCCGGTTCGATGTCGTGGTTTTGCAACGTGGGGCGGCGCGGGGTTTGGACCCGAAAGACGTTGCGTATCGAAGGGATTCCGCGTGACAGGCGCAACTGGATTTGCACTGTATCGCGATTCGGCAAATCTTGCTTTGCGGCCGACACACGCCGGTAACGAACGTGCCTCAAAGAAACGTCCGGGAAGAAAGCAATATTTTACGATCCCGTATATATTTCCGGGTTATGACCTCGCAACCCCAAACTCCAATTAACGTCCCGCCACCCCGCACGTGGGACGCCCGGCTCGCCCGCCGGCTCGTGACGCCGCTGGTGAAGACCTGGGTTACGCCGAATCACCTTACCACGCTGCGTCTGCTGATCGGCGTGGCAGGCGCGCTGTGCCTCGCTCACGGCCAATTCGCCTGGGCCAATGTGGGCGCGCTGCTGATCGTGCTATCGAATTTTGTCGATCACACGGACGGCGAGCTCGCGCGCATCAGCGGCAAGTCGAGCCGGATCGGTCATTTTTACGATCTTGCGTGCGACGCGCTCGTCACTGTCATGCTGTTCGTCGGCATGGGCGTCGGTGTGGGCGCCTCACAGTTCGGCGGGCTGAAGGTCGCGCCGGGCGTACTCGGCGCGCTGGCCGGCGTGGCGGTCGCGCTGATCTTTTTCCTGCGCATGCGCATCGAGGAAATGGCGGGCAAGGCGGGCACGAAGCAGGCATCGGTCGGCGGCTTCGAAACGGAAGACGTGCTGTACCTGCTGCCGATCGTCACGCTGACGAACGTCGTGATGCCCTTCGTGGTGGTCGCGTCAATCGGCGCGCCGCTCTTCGCCGCGTGGGTCGTGGTCGACTACTGGCGCGTTGCGCGCCGCACCGCGGGGGCTTCAAAAACCAGTCAAATGTGGGCTAGTGAATGAGTACGCACGCCGAAGACGACGTGATCGCAGCGGTCTCTGCCGACGCTGCTCCCGCTGCGGCGCCGGCCGCGCCGAATGCCGACCGCGCGGTCGCCAACCGCACGCGCACGTTCGACACGCCGCGTCTGCGCAAAGATTTCGCCGCTCAGGACGCGTTCCTCTATCTGGAAGACTTTCTCGCGCCAGAACTCACGGCCCAGCTCATCCACAGCGCGCGCGCGCTGCTCGACGAGGTGAACCGCAATTACCTGCCGGGCCACAAGCAGGGGGGCAGCGTGAGCCGGCACACGATCGACCGCCTCGCGCCGTTCATCGCGGAGCTGTATCGCTCGAAGGAACTGATCGGCTGGCTCGAACAACTGAGCGGCGACAAGCTGCAGGTCTCGCCGCTCGACGACCCGCATGCCTACGCGCTGTACTACTACACTCGAGCGGGCGACCACATCGGCTGGCACTACGATACTTCGTACTATGACGGCCGTCGCTACACGCTGCTGCTCGGCGTGATCGACGACTCGTCCTGCCGGCTCGACTACGAATTGCACACGCGCAATCCGGACGTGCCGGATCAGCCGGGCTCGGTGCAGATTCCGCCGGGCGGCCTCGTGTTTTTCGACGGCGACAAGCTGCGCCACCGCGTCACGCCGGCCGGCGCGAACGAGATGCGCGTGTCGCTCACATTCGAATACGTCACGGACCCGAACATGCGGCCGTGGCGCCGCTTGATCTCGAACATGAAGGACGCGATTGCGTACTTCGGTTTCCGCCAGGTATTCCGTCAACTCGCCGCGCGCGGCAAGGACCGCGCATGAGTCGCGCGGCCCTGCTTCTGCTGTCGATCGGGACGGCGCTGTTCGTCGGCCTGCTCGCCTGGCAGGGCTTCGGCTCGGTGGCCTCGACGCTGCTCGCGGCGGGGTGGGGGCTCGCGCTCGTCGCGGCGTTTCACGTCGTGCCGCTGGCGCTCGACGCCGCCGCGATCTCCGTGTTGTTCCAGCGCCGCCGCGATGGCGTGCATCACGATCTGTCGTTGCGCGACGCGCTGTTCGCGCGCTGGATCGGCGAATCGGTGAATAGTCTGTTGCCGGCCGGACAGATCGGCGGCCCGGTCGTGATGGTGCGGCAACTCGCCCAACGCGGCATGCGCATGCGCGAGGCCGCCGCCGCGATCACCGTCAGTACGACCGCGCAGGCGCTCGCGCAAATCGTCTTCGCACTGGGCGGGCTGCTGCTGTTCGGCGCGTATGCCGCCAACGGCGCGCTGCATGACCTGCAAACCGCGACGCTGATCGCCACCGGCGTGCTCGGCGCGATGATCGTCGGTTTCTACTATGCGCAGCGGCGCGGCCTGTTCGGCCGACTGCTCGGCGTGGTCTCGAAGGTCTTCGGCAAGCGCGACTGGTCCTCGCTGATGACACGCGCGGAAGCCGTCGACGCCGCCGTGCAGGCGTTGTACCGCGAGCGCCGCAAGGTGGCGGCGAGTTTTGCGTTGAGTCTCATCGGCTGGATCGTCGGCACGGTCGAAGTGTGGCTCGCGCTGCGCTTTCTCGGCCATCCGCTCGACTGGATCGACGCGCTGTTGCTCGAGAGCATCGGGCAGGCGATTCGCGGCGCGGCGTTCATGATTCCGGGCTCGCTCGGCGTGCAGGAAGGCGGCTATCTGCTGCTCGCGCCTCTGGTCGGGTTGCCGCCGGATGCGGCGTTGGCGTTGTCGCTCGCCAAGCGCGCGCGCGAAATCCTGCTAGGCTTGCCGGGGCTGCTGGTTTTGCACTTCAGCGAAAGAAGCTGGCAACGGCGGCGCGCCACGGCGCGCGTGCCGGTTGCCGATTAATCTCCGTATTTTTTCAAAGGACCGCGCATGCGTGCCATCATCCTCGCGGCGGGCCTCGGCCTGCGTCTTCAGCAACCGCCGCAAGCTCAGTTTCCGAAATGTCTGTTGCAGTTCGACGGCATGAGCCTGCTCGAACGGCATCTGCAAATGCTCGAAACCGCTGGCGTGACGGACGTCGTGCTGGCGCTCGGCTTTCAGCCGGAATCGGTGCAGGCGGAGCTTGAGCGCATCAACTGGCCGCGCAAGGTGGAAACCGTGCTGAACCCGCGCTTCGATCTGGGCAGCGTGCTGACGGTGCATACGGTGGCCGACGCGCTCACGCGCGGTGGCGACGTGCTGCTGATGGACGCCGACGTGCTCTACGACGAGCGCATTCTGAGCGCGCTGGTGGCGGGCGAGACGGTCAACCGCCTGCTGATCGACCGTGATTTCGAAGCCGGTGACGAGCCGGTCAAGCTGTGTCTGAAGGACGGTGTGCCGGTCGAATTGCGCAAGCAGCTCGCGGTCAATCTCGAGTACGACACGATCGGCGAATCGGCCGGCTTCTTCCGTTTCCGCCAGGAAACCGCGCAACGTTTCGCCGAGATCGTTGCGGGCTATATCGACAGCGGCCGGGCCAACATGCCGCACGAGGAAGCCGTGCGCGACCTGTTGCTGGAGCGCAGCCAGGTGTTCGATACCGCCGACGTGACCGGCGCGCCGTGGATCGAAATCGACTTCCCGAACGACGTTGCCCGCGCGAGCACTGAGATCCTGCCGCAGCTGCAACCGCTCGTCAGCGCGTCACGCTAAGCGGCTTGCGCACGTATCCCGCTGCATCCTGCTGCATTGGAAGGTGAACCGGCTGCACGCCGCTTCACCCACGCTGCGTTGTGCGCGGCCGTCGCAGGACGCGCGACGAAGCTACGCACGCACGCCTGCGCAACTGCACGAAAGCCTTCGCGCACCGCCCCGTGTCGCCGCTGCAATGCCATAATCGACGCTTTACCTCGACGGCCTAGCAGCCCGTCGTCATGCCCATGCCTCTCGCTTTAGGCGCCTTCATCGTACCGCTGATCGTCGCGTGCGCGATGTTCATGGAAAACGTGGACGGCACGGTCATCGTGACCTCGCTGCCGGTTCTGGCGCGCGACCTCGGCCAGGATCCCATCACCCTCAAGCTCGCGGTCACTGCCTATGTGATCGGCCTCGGCGTGTTCATCCCGATCTGTGGATGGGTGGCCGACCGCTTCGGTTCGCGCACGGTGTTTCGCACGGCAATCGGCGTCTTCATGGCCGGCTCGCTGATGTGCGCGGCCTCCACGTCGCTCGGCACCTTCGTGGTCGCGCGCTTCGTGCAGGGTATCGGCGGCGCGATGATGGTGCCGGTGGGCCGCATCATCATTTTCCGTTCGGTGCCGAAGTCCGAGTTCATTCGCGCGGTCAACTATCTGACGGTGCCGGCCTTGCTCGGGCCGGTGGTCGGACCGCCGCTGGGCGGCTTCATCACGACGTATCTGCACTGGCGTCTGATCTTCGTCATCAATATTCCAATCGGTCTGCTGGGCATCTGGCTCGCGAACAAGCACATCGCCAACGTGCGCGAAGCGCATCCGGGCCGGCTCGACTGGACCGGTTTCCTACTGTCCGCGAGCGGCGCGTCGCTGTTCATGCTCGGGCTCTCGCTGGTGGGCGGCGAACTGGTGCCGACGGGCGCGTCGATCGGCATGTGCGTGGCCGGTGTGGTGCTGCTGTTGCTGTACGCGCTGTACGCGAGGCGCGTCGAACTGCCGGTGCTCGATCTGCGGCTGCTGCGCATTCCGAGTTTTCATGCGAGCGTGGTGGGCGGTTCGCTGTTTCGCATCGGGCTCGGGGCGGTGCCGTTTCTATTGCCGCTCGCGTTGCAGGAAGGTCTGGGCATGACCGCGTTCAGAGCGGGGTCGATCACGTGCGCATCCGCGTTCGGATCGATCTTCATGAAGGCGGCGGCCTCGCGCATTCTCGGACGATTCGGCTTTCGCGCCGTGCTGATGTTCAACGCGGCTTGCGCGGGCGCGGCCATCGCCGTGTACGGATTGTTCTTTCCCGGCACGCCGCACTGGCTGATCTGGTGTGTCGTGCTGTTCGGCGGTTTCTTTCCGTCGTTGCAGTTCACGTCGCTGAACACCTTGGCGTATGCGGATATTCCGAGCAGCGACGTCGGCCGGGCGACGAGTGTGGCGAGCGTGATCCAGCAGATTTCGTTGGGACTCGGCGTGACGATCGCGGGTATCGTGCTGCAGATTTCTCACAACGTGCAGGGTCATTCGAGCATCGTGTTCTCGGACTTCTGGCCGGCGTTTCTCGTGGTCGGCCTGTTCTCGGTCATGTCGATTCCGGTCACCGCGCGTTTGCCGCGAGACGCCGGCGATGAAATCGCGCGGGGTAGCCGCGGGCGGGCGTGAAGGATGAACGGGTGAGGTGGTCATTGGCGATGGCGTTGTGTTTGCGGTCGCATTGACGCCTCAGCGTTTCGTTGCTGCTGCTGATCGATGCGTGTGCCACTTTTCTCTCCCGCAATCACGCCGCCGTCACCGCCTTCCGACGCGCTCGCGCGATCCCCGTTTTTGTGTAGCGCTACATGCGCCCTACGAATTGTCGCGACTTCGCAAAGCGTCACTTCGCATGTTATAAGCCCAAGGCAGCTTGACTCGTTGTCAGATGAAACAATCGTCCTGGGGATATTCATTGAGCTTGTTCCGCAACGCCACAGCTTCAGCCAGCGGATTCGCGCTGGTCGCACTCGTTTGCATATCGACCGCTTTCCTCGAGGTCACGCCGGCCATTGCGAAGGCGCCCGAGAAAGCGCAGCCCGCTATCCTCACCGCCTCCGCGATCGCAGTGGCCGACAAGTACAGCGCCGACGCCGCCGAGCAGATCTTCAAGCAAGGCGGCAATGCTGTCGACGCAGCCGTCGCGATTGCCTTCACGCTTGCCGTGACGTATCCGGAAGCGGGCAACATCGGCGGCGGCGGTTTCATGACGCTCTATGTCGACGGCAAACCGTACTTCCTCGACTATCGCGAGCGCGCTCCGCTCGCCGCGACCAGGAACATGTATCTCGACGACAAGGGCGAGGTCATCAAGGGCATGAGCCTGTTCGGGTATCGCGCGGTGGGCGTGCCGGGCACCGTTGACGGCATGTGGCAGGCGCAGCGCCGCTTCGGCAAGCTCAAGTGGAAGCAGGTGCTGGCGCCAGCGATTCATTACGCGCGCGACGGCTTCGAAGTCAGCGAGCAATTGCAGGAACGTCGCGACGCGGCGGCGAAAGAGTTCGCGGGCAAGACCAACTTCGACACGTACTTCGCCAATCTGAAGCAGGGCGTCAACTTCAAGCAGCCGGATCTCGCCGCGGTGCTGCAGCGCATTTCGGATCAGGGTGCGAAGGATTTCTACTCGGGCAAGACGGCCGATCTGATCGCCGCGTCGATGCGCGGTCATGGCCTCATCACGAAGGCCGATCTGCAGCAATACAAAGCCGTGTGGCGTGAACCGATCCAGGCCGACTGGAACGGCTATCGCGTGTACACTGCGCCGCCGCCGAGTTCGGGTGGCATCGGCCTCGTGCAACTGCTGAAGATGAAAGCCGATCTCGCGCCCGACTTCAAGGACGTGCCGCTCAATTCGCCGCAATACGTGCACCTGATCGCCGAGATCGAGAAGCGCGTGTTCGCCGACCGTGCTCAATATCTCGGCGACCCCGACTTCTACAAGGTGCCGGTCGCGCAATTGACGAGCGACGCGTATATCGCGAAGCGCGCCGCCGAAGTCAATCCGAGCTCGCCGTCGGACACGAAGAGCGTGCATGTGGGTCTCGGCACCAGCATGCCGGAGAAAGCCGAGACCACGCACTTCTCGGTGATCGACAAGTGGGGCAACGCGGTGTCGAACACGTACACGATCAACGGCTATTTCGGCTCGGGCGTGGTGGCAGACCGCACGGGCATTGTGCTGAACGACGAGATGGACGACTTCTCCGCGAAGCCGGGCGTCGCGAACATGTTCGGCGTGGTCGGCAGCGACGCGAATTCGATCGAACCGAAAAAGCGCCCGCTCTCTTCGATGAGCCCGACGATTCTGGCGAAGGACGGCAAGGTCGCGCTCGTGATCGGCACGCCGGGCGGCTCGCGCATCTTCACGTCGATCTTCCAGGTGATCAACAACGTGTACGACTACAACATGCCATTGCCGGCAGCCGTCGGCGCGATGCGCTTTCATCATCAGCTGTTGCCGCCGAACACGATTTTCTGGGAGCCGTACAAGCCGATCGACGGTGAACTCGCGCAGCAAATCGAAGCGAAGGGCTACACGCTGAAGGGGCAGAATTTCAGCGGCGACATCCAGGCGATCAAGGTCAATGGGGATACGCCGGAAGCGGCTGCCGATCCGCGTGGCCGTGGGGTCACGCGAGTGATTCAGTAAGCGGTGCTGGATTGGGGACCGCCGCGTGTTGGCGGCGGTCTTGGCGAGTGCCGGGTAGAGCTTCATGCAGGCCGGCTATTGGCTCTCCATGTTCTGGCGCCGACCCGTACGTCCTACCCCAGCGCAACAAAAGCGGCCTGCCGCCGGCCGCTCTTCCTCAGCTCGCCTGCTCGACCGGCGTCACCGTCAGTTCGAGCCGCTGCGCGCCGCGCAGCGCGGTCACGCCGACCGGCTTGTCGATCCGCGACGCGTCGAGCGTGCGTTGCAGGCCATCGACATCCTGCACGCTTAGCCCGTCGATCGCGACGATCGTATCGTCGGTGCGCAGACCGCCGAGCGCGGCCGGGCTGCCTTTGACGATCTCCATCACGTGCACGCCGCTCTCCGAACTCAAGCCGAAATACCGCTGCACACGCCGCGATAACGGCGTCGTGGTGCCCGCCACGCCGATATACGCGCGTCGCACGCGGCCGTGCGCGAAGATCTGCATGATGACCCACTTGGCCGTATCGATCGCGGTCGCGAAGCAGATTGCCTGCGCGCCCGGAATGATCGCGGTGTTCACGCCGATCACCTGGCCCGCCGAATTGATCAGCGGGCCACCCGAGTTGCCGGGATTGAGCGCGGCGTCGGTCTGGATCACGTCGTAGATCATGCGGCCGGAGTTCGAGCGCAGCGAGCGGCCGAGCGCCGACACCACGCCCGTGGTCACCGTTTGCGCGAGGCCGAGTGGATTGCCGACGGCGATCGCAATCTGCCCGACGCGCAGCTTCGACGATTCGCCGAGTTCGACGTGCGGCAGCGGCTCCGGCGAGCCGATCCGCAATACGGCCAGATCGCTGCCGGGGTCATCGCCGACCAGATCGGCGTCGAACTTCGCGCCGTCGGCGAGCGTCACCTGAATATGCGTGGCGCCGTGGACGACGTGGCTGTTGGTGAGCAGATAGCCGTCGGGCGTGAACAGAAAACCCGAGCCGGTGCCGCCGCGCGCGCCTCGGCTGCGCCCGGACGGCTCGCCGGGCAGCCGGCGTTCGACGGAGATAAAGGCGACCGCCTGCTGGACGCGTTCCAGCGCACCGATCACGGTGCGGGAGTAGGCGTCGAGCAGGGCGTCGTCGGATAAGGGGTTGAGCGAGTGGGGCCCGGGGGCGTCGGATGCGGCGCGCGACAGGTCATCGATGAAGCGTGGGCGGCTTCCCATGGCGATGCTCCGGATAAACGGAATGGCAGATGCGGGGCGCGGTCCGGGTTTTCAAGGACGCACGCGGGGTGGGGCGCTCGGGTCCGCTGTGAGACACTTTCCTCATGCGTGGGTTGGGTGAGCGCCGCGTCATGAGCCGCCGCCCGCGTTCCGACTACGCCGAGAAGGAGACACGTATGCACGCATCCATCCCCTCATCCTCTTTCGACGCGCAGACAGAGCCGCGCATCGAGTCGCTCAGCGCCATCACGCTGGCTACCCGCGATATGCCGCGCGCCGTCGCGTTCTATGACGCGCTCGGTTTCCCGATGAAATACGGCGGACCGCAGGAGGCTTTTACATCTTTCGCATTCGGCGGCGCGTACCTGAACCTGATCGTCGATACGCGCGCGCCGGTCAATTGGTGGGGGCGCGTGATCTTCTACGTCTCCGACGTCGACGCGCTGTACCGCAAGGCACTGGCCGCCAGCCTGAGGCCGTCGCTCGAACCATCCGACGCGCCGTGGGGCGAGCGCTATTTCCATATCACCGATCCGGACGGTCACGAACTGAGCTTCGCGCGGCCCTTGCGTTAGCGCCGGGTGCGCGCGCGAAACTCGCTATCATCGTCACTATCCGCGACGCGTGCCGATCGCACGCGTGCAGCGAACGCGCCCGCCGCCGCGCAGCCGTCCGGATGGCCGCAGCGGTAACATGCCTGACACCTGGCGCTTCGATAATCGAACGCGTCTGCGTTGCGTTGGCCGCCGCGCGCCTAACCATTTCTGTTGCCAGGAGAGCCGCAATGAAAGAGCAGGACCCGAGACCTGAAGCCGAATGGCTGGCAGAGCGGCAACGCCGTTTCGAGGAAGATCTCATCGATGCGTACGACGAGGAACTCGAGATGGAGGTCGACGACCGCATCATCGACGGTGCGGATGGCTTCACGCCCGAGCATCGCGAAGCACGCAAGATGTACTTCCGCGAGTTGTTCCGTCTGCAGGGCGAACTCGTCAAACTGCAGGACTGGATCGTGCAATCCGGTCATCGGCTCGTCGTCATTTTCGAAGGACGCGACGCGGCCGGCAAGGGTGGCGCGATCAAGCGCATCACGCAGCGCCTCAATCCGCGCGTGTGCCGCGTGGCGGCGCTGCCCGCGCCGAACAATCGCGAGCGCACGCAGTGGTATTTCCAGCGCTACGTGTCGCATCTGCCGGCGGGCGGCGAAATGGTGCTGTTCGACCGTAGCTGGTACAACCGCGCGGGCGTCGAGCGTGTGATGAATTTTTGCAGCGACGAAGAGTACGAAGAGTTCTTCCGCTCGGTGCCGGAATTCGAAAAGATGCTGGTGCGCAGCGGCGTGCAGATTCTCAAATACTGGTTTTCGATTACCGACGAAGAGCAGGAGATCCGCTTTCAGAACCGCATTCACGATCCGTTGAAGCAGTGGAAACTGAGCCCGATGGATCTGGAGAGCCGGCGCCGCTGGGAAGCCTATACGCAGGCGAAAGAGGTGATGCTGCAGCGCTCGCATATTCCCGAGGCGCCGTGGTGGGTCGTGCAGGCCGTCGACAAGAAGCGCGCGCGGCTGAACTGCATTCAACATCTGCTGAGCCAGGTGCCGTATCACGAGATCGAGCATCCGACCATCGAACTGCCGGCGCGCGTTTATCACGACGAGTACAGCCGTCAGCCGGTGCCCGAGTCGATGATTGTGCCCGAGGTGTACTGAGCGGACACGCTCCGGCTCAATGCAAAAAGCGCGGCGAGGCCGCGCTTTTTTTATGCCGCGCGGCCAGCCGCGAGACTGGCCGCCTGGCTCGGCGAATCTAGAACACCGCGCGAAACACCCAGTACAAGCCTGCAGCCAGCGCGATCGACACCGGCAGCGTGAGGACCCACGCTAGGATCAGGCTGCGCACGGTGGCCCATTGCAGGCCTGAACCATTGGCCGCCATGGTGCCCGCCACGCCCGAGGACAGCACGTGCGTCGTGGAGACCGGCAAGCCGTACATATCGGCGGCGCCGATCGTCACCATCGCGACCAGCTCGGCCGAGGCGCCCTGTCCATAGGTCAGATGCTGCTTGCCGATCTTCTCGCCGACCGTGACGACGATGCGCTTCCAGCCAACCATCGTGCCCAGCCCCAATGCGATGGCGACTGCCACCTTGACCCATGTCGGGATGAACTTGGTGGCGTGATCAGTTTGCGACTTGAAGTTGCTGATGATTTTGGCGTGCTCCGGCGCGAAGGCCGGCTGTTGCGATTTCAGCATCAGACGGATTGCTTCGGACGCAACGTACATGTTGTTGCGCACGTTATCGACGCTGCCTTGCGGCACGGCGGCCAGCGAACCCGACGCGCCGACCTGTGAGCCGATCTGTTCGGTCAATTGCTGCAACGCCGGCAATGTGGCGGGCGTCAACTGGTGGGTGCGCACGAACGCCTCGACATCGGCGCGCGGATCCGTGGAAGGCGCGGCGCCCTGCGTGTAGTGGGCGAGCGCCCCCGCGGTTTGCTGCGCGACCGCGACGAAGGTTTGCGTTTGCGCCGGCGTGACCGCTTTGTTCAGCGCATACGCGGTCGGCACCGTGCCGATCAGGATCAGCATGATGAGGCCCATGCCCTTCTGGCCGTCGTTCGAGCCGTGCGCGAACGACACGCCCGTGCAGGTCAGAATCAGCAGGCAGCGAATCCAGAACGGCGGCGGTTCCTTGCCCTTCGGTTCGGCATACAGCGCGGGCACGCGCACCACGGCTTTCAGGATGAGCAGCAGCAAACCGGCCGCGAGAAAGCCCACCAGCGGCGAAAACAGCAAGGACTTGCCGACGCCGAGCGCCTGAGTCCAGTCGACGCCGCTCGTCCCGTTGGTGCCGTGCATCAACTGGTTCATCAGACCCACGCCGATGATCGAGCCGATCAGCGTATGCGAACTCGACGACGGCAGGCCGAAGTACCAGGTGCCGAGATTCCAGATGATCGCGGCGATCAGCAGCGCGAACACCATCGCGAAGCCGGCGCTGCTGCCCACCTGCAGGATCAGTTCGACCGGCAGCAACTGCAGGATGCCGAAGGCGACCGCGCCGCTCGACGTCAGCACGCCGAGGAAATTCCACGCGCCGGACCACACGACCGCGAGATTCGGCGTCAGCGAGTGTGTGTAGATCACGGTGGCGACCGCGTTGGCGGTGTCATGGAAGCCGTTGACGAACTCGAAGCCGAGCGCGATCAGCAGCGCGACGCCGAGCAGTAGATACGGAAGAACCGAGCTTTCGCGCACCGGCTGCAAGTCGTCCAGCAAGTGCATGGCGCAGTAGACGGCGCCGACCGCGATGACGGCGAGGAAGATGAACAGGCTGATATTTCGCCCTTTACCGCCTGTGGCGGCTGGCTGCGGATACGAAAGTTCCGGCATGACGTAAGCCCTGAAGTTTGTCGCGGAACTTCCGATGCTGCGGGGGCTGTGTGTCGTAATGATGACAGGGACGTGGCGGCCCGGCGCAGGCGTCAGCGCGGGCAATGGCGCGGGTTCAGGCCGCGTGCGATATGGGCTGAGCGCCTGCCGGATGGCGGATAGCGATGATTGGATATCGGAAAAGCGCTAGCGGGTTTCAGCTTTGCGAAGCCGTGGCGAGGAGCGGTTGCAAGTGAAGGCGCAACGCGACTACGAAGCCGCGATGATCTCCCCGCTCGCACTGCCCCCTAGCGTGCGTTTGTACGCTTGCGCGACCATCGCGGCGGGCACGCCTTGCGACGGATCGCGGCCCATCGATTCAAGCGTTTCGGCGACCCAGCCAGGGCTCACCGCATTGACGCGGGCCTTGCCGCGCAATTCGAGCGCCGCGGCACGCACGAACGCTTCCACGCCCGCATTGACGACGCTCACGGCCGCGCTGCCTTCCATCGGCTGTTGCGCGAGCACGCCGCTTGTCAGCGTGAAGCAACCGCCTTGCGACACGTGAGCAGCGCCGCAACGCACCAGATTGATCTGCCCCATCAGTTTGTTGGCAAGACTAAACGAGAAGTCGCCGTCGGAGAGCGACGCGAGCGGCGCGAATTTGGCCGAGCCCGCGGCGCAGATCACGGCGTCGAGCGTGCCGGCCTCACGGTACATCGACTCGATCGTTGCCGTGTCCGACAGATCCACGTGCAGATCGGAACCCTTGCGGCTGGCGGTGACGATCTCGTGTTCGGGCGAGAGCAGCTTCACGACTTCGCCGCCGAGCAGACCCGTTGCACCGACGATAAGTACTCGCATACATCCTCCTGACGCGAAAACGTGTCCGCTCACTGTGAGGCAGGAATCGCGGCCCCGCATGTTCAGGATAGTGGCTCACGTCCCGGCACGCCATCGATTGCGCCAAAGTGCGGCTGCCGCGGCGCGGGGCAACGCGGTACGCGGCTTGCCCGCCGCACGCTCTGCAGAGAAAACGCCGGGTGCCCACTAGGAACTATTTTTGCTACGCTGCCAGTGACGTCCCCAATAAAGCCGGTTCAAGGAGTATCGATGAAGCGAGACAGCGGGAAGATGGACAAACAATCCGCCACCGGCGATCGGCCCGCCAATCCGGCCGGCACAGCGCCCTCGGCGCAAGCGGCGTTCACCTCGTATGCGGCGCCGCTCGTCGGTCATGCGGTCGAATTCGCGAGCGCGGTGCGCGTGGACGCGTCGCCCGAAGCCCTACACAAACTGCGCGTTTCGCTGCGGCGCCTGCGCTCCTTGTGGTGGGCTTTCGCGCCTTTGCTCGAGAAGGACGAGAGCATCCGTCAGCGGGCGCTGTTCAAATATCTCGCCACGGCGGCTGGCAAGACGCGCGACTGGGACATCCTGATCGAATTGCTGTCGCAGGAGGACAGCGGCGCACACGACATCACGCCCAAGCTCCAGGAAGCGCGTGGCAGCGCATTGGCGGTCAGCCGCGAAACGCTATCGAACGCTGACGTCAAACATCTGCTGCGCGAAGCGCTGGCCGGTGCGTCCAAAGAATTGAACACCGCGCACGAGCGCATGCCGTTGCGCAAGTTCGCCGCACGGCGCGTGGACGCCGCAAAGCGCTCGTTGAAGAAACGCATGAAACGCGCGAACCGTGCCAGGCGTTCGGATTACACCGCGTTCCACGACGTGAGGAAGGCGGGCAAAAAACTGCGCTATCTGCTCGATTTTTTCGAACCGGTTCTGAAGGGCAGTTGTAAAAGCACCGCCAGGCGTGTCAAGCGGATTCAAAAACGCTTCGGTGCGCTGAACGATGTCGTCGCCAGCGAGGGCTTGCTGCGTGAGCATGCCGCATCGCTCGCCGGGTCCGGCGATGCTGGAGTGACGCTCGATTGGCTCGGAAAAGAGCGCAAACGTCGCATGCGCACGGCGGCGGCTCTGCTGCGCAAGCGGTGACGGACTGACGAACGGGCTCAAGAGCCGGACGACGTCGCTGCGCGTCTGGCGGCTTACATAACGACATGGCGGAGCGTCCGCACGCGCCGGGCCGTGCGGATCACCTGTCAAGGAGGCGCTGCGCACGTGGCACGTCAAACGCTTTCGCTGCGCCGTCGGCTGCGCAAGACACTGCGCGCGGCCGGAGCCGGCGTGACGCGGTATGTGGGCAACCATCCGCTGGTCGCCGGGATGACCGGAACGCTGGTCGCGCTGGCGATGGCGGGCTTGACCCTGCTCACGCTCGGCATGGGCCGCGCCGATGCGCTCGATCATGCGCGCCAAACGTCGCAGAACCTCGTTTCGATCATTTCCAGCGACCTCGAACGCAATGTCGAAATCTACGATTTGTCGCTGCAGTCGATAGTGGACGGCGCCCGCGACGAGGCCGCGCTAGCGCTTCCCCCCGAGGTCCGCCGCGAGGTGCTGTTCGACCGCGCGACCACCGCGGCGTATCTCGGCGGCGCCTATGTGATCGGCCCCAACGGCGAGGTGCTCGCGTCGCAGAACGACGACGTCCATGCCGCCGTTCGCTTCGCCGATCGCGACTATTTCCTGGCGCATCAGCGCAGCCGGAGCGTCGGCCTGTATTTCTCGCACCCGTTCCATTCGCGTCTGCGCGACGGGAAACTGTCGATCGGTCTCACGCGGCGCATCGACGGCGCCGACGGCGCATTTGCCGGCGTCGCGCTGCTGGCTATTCGCATCGAGTATTTCCAGCATCTGCTGGACCGCATCGACACCGGCAAACTGGGCTCGGTGTTCGTCGTGATGGACGACGGCACTTTGCTCGCGCGCAAGCCGTTTTCCGCGCGTGATATCGGCTCGAGCATAGCGAAGTCGCCGACGTTCGAACTGATGTCCGCGCGCGATGCCGGTACGTACGAGGCGGTGTCGGCGATGGACGGCGTGCGGCGCATGTACACCTACGCTCGCGTGCCGGGCACGCCGCTGATCGCGGCGGTGGCGCCCGCCGTCGATGAAGTGCTCGAACCGTGGTGGCATCGCAGCCGTATCGCCGGCGTGCTGACGCTGACATTCGGCGCGGTGGTCGTGATGGTCTCGTGGCTGCTGGCGTTCGCGTTGCGCGACAAGCTGCGCGCGCAGGCCGCGCTGATGCGCCTCGCCGCGACCGATCCACTGACCGGGCTCGGCAATCGCCGCGTGCTCGATAACCGGCTCGACGAAGAATGGCGGCGTGCGCGGCGCAGCGGGCAGCCGTTGTCGGTGCTGTTCATCGACATCGATCACTTCAAGCACTTCAACGACGCGTACGGTCACGCAAGCGGCGACGAAGCGTTGACCACGGTGGCCGAATGCATCTCGGCGGTGGTGCGGCGCTCGGTCGACGTGGTGGTGCGCTACGGCGGCGAGGAGTTCGCGGTGGTGTTGCCGGAGACGTCGGCCGAAGGGGCGCTGAGCGTTGCCGAGAAAATCCGCCGCAAGGTGCAGGGCCGGCATGTCGTGCAAAGCCATGGCGAAGGGGTCACGGTGACCGTGAGTGTCGGCTGCGCGACCGGCGTGCCCGCGGCGGGCGAGCGCGCGCTCGATCTGCTGGCGGCCGCCGACCGGCAGCTTTACGCAGCCAAAGCGGGCGGGCGCAACCGGGTCAGTTCGGGGCAGGGAATGGCGCCTTCGATGGCGCACGACCCGTCGGCTTGAGAGAGGCAGGGCTTGGGGCACGTGGCTGGAGGCGCCGCTTACCGTTGCATGCCCTTCACGTCCCCGCACTACTGCGCGGCGCAAACCCGCGCAGCGTGATCGCACCGCGCGCGTCGCCGCGTGGCGGCGGCGCGCGTTTGCCGATACCGGGTTCGTCAGCTGGCGCAAGCGCTTCGACGGGAAAGCCGCGCCGCTGCCACGCATCGAGCCCGCCACGCAGCGCGCGAATCCGCGTGTAGCCGTTGCTGCGCATGCGCTGCGTGACCTCGACGGCGGTCGCGCTATCCGGGCAGATGCAGTAAATCACTATGTCATGCGCGCGCAGCGCGCCGTCGATCTGCTCGGGCGAGTGGGGGTCGAGCGCCAGCGCGCCGGGAATGCGGCGCGGCTCGAACGCGGGCGTGTCCGGGCGCGCGTCGAGCACGAGCGACGGCGCGATGCGGCGCCATCCTCCGGCGGCGCGTTGTGCCGATGTGGCGTCCGCGAGCTGGCGCCGTTCGCGGCGTCGCTGGTAGAGACGGTAGAGCAGAAAAATCAGCGCCGCGCCCACGAGAATATCCGCGACCGTCCCGCCGCGCGACTTGACGAAGTCATGCAGCATGTGCAGCTCCCGTTGCGCGGCAGCGCCGCCGAGCAGCCAGAACGTCGCCCAGGCGAGCGCGCTGGCCAGATCCCAGACCGCGTAAATGCGGATGTCGACGGCGGTCGTGCCCATCAGCGGCGGCGTGATGAAGCCGAGCCCCGGAACGAACTTCGAGATCGACACGAGGGGGACGCCGAAGCGCTCGAACAGCGAGCGTGCGGTCTCGACTCTGAGATCGACCGCGGGAGACAGGCGGCCGAGCATCGCGAGCAGCTTGCGGCCATAAAGGCGGCCGGCGGTGAACCAGGCGCCATCGCCGAGTACCGCGCCGAACACCGCCGCGCCGAGAATCGGCCAGAAGGACAGGGTGCCGGCAGCGATCGCCGACCC
Source organism: Paraburkholderia fynbosensis (assembly GCF_902859935.1). Taxonomy (GTDB): domain Bacteria; phylum Pseudomonadota; class Gammaproteobacteria; order Burkholderiales; family Burkholderiaceae; genus Paraburkholderia; species Paraburkholderia fynbosensis. The sequence goes on along the minus strand of NZ_CADIKI010000013.1, from coordinate 40,168 downwards.
CGCGAACAGCAGCACGGGAACCGCCGGGATCGGCACGCCGAGACGTGTCAGCAGGACATTGAGGAATACAACTGCGCCGCCCCAGGTTGACACCGCCGAAGACGGAAAGGCTACCACTTGAGGCGCTCCTTATTAATGCGGTTGACCGGCGTGCTGCGCGGACTGCGTAGCGTAGATGCAAAGTCTGTTCCCGATGCGTCCTCCGCTCAGGATACCCGATGGATTGCGTGGCGGAAGGCCGTTGGCAGCGGCCTGCCGGTTCCGCCCCGGCACGCTCTGTGTGGGGCGGCACGCGGGGAGCGCGAGCTTGCCGCCATCGTTCGAGCGCGATCGGCCACGGGCGCATGCCGGGCCCGTCAGCTCAGGGGGGCTCTGCAATTTCGTTCAAGACTGTGGGCGCCAGTCCACCTAATCTGGGCGCGTTGCAACCTTCTCAACCGACAGGACAACACCATGAACTCGCGCTACGCGGGATGCCTGTTTTGCGCGCTGGCGATGCTCGGCGTCGGCAGCACGGTGGTGGTCAGCAAGGCGATCGCCGCTGGATTGCCGCCGTTCAGCGCAACCGCGCTGCGCTTCGCGATTGCGTTTCCGTTGTTCGTGCTGATCATGCGCTGGCGCGGCGTGCGCTGGCCGCGCCTCGACCGGCGCGATACCTTGCTCGTGATCGCGCAGGCCGGCGCGGGCAGCGTCGGCTATACGGTGCTGCTCATCAGCGGGATGAGGCTCGCGTCGGCCGCCGATGCCGGTGTGATCGCCGGCACCTTGCCCGCTGTGTCGGCGGGCGTCGCGATGCTTGCACTCGGCGAGCGTCCCGCGCCTGCGCTGCTCGGCGCGATCGTTCTCGCGACCGCGGGTGTGCTGGTGTGTACCGTGCCTGGCGGCGAGCTCGCCGCGCCGCACGCGGGCGGCTCGCTGACGGGAAACGCGCTGGTGTTCGCGGCGGTGGTCTGCGAGGCGCTGTTTATCCTGCTCAACCGCAAGCTGCGCACGCCGGTCGCGCCGCTGCCACTGTCGGCGCTGATGTGCGGGATCGGCCTCGCGGTGGCGCTGGTGCCGGCCTGCTTCGAGACGCCGTGGCGTGCGCCCGTCGATGCGCACGCGCTGCGCGGCGTGCTCTATTACGCGCTCGTGCCGACCGTGCTGGGCTTCTTGCTCTGGTATGCGGGCGCCGCGCGCATCAGCGGCGCGGAAGCCGGACTGACGACCGCGCTCGTGCCGGTAAGCGCAGTGGCGTTCGCCGCGCTCGTGCTGCGCGAGCCGGTGGGTGTGGCGCAACTGGCAGGCGTCGCGTGCGTGCTGGGCGCGGTGCTGCTTGCCACGTTCGGCCGCAGGCGCAGGCCGCGCGGCACGACGTGAGCGGCCACGCGTTCGGCCGTTGCGGCTACGCCGCCGCGCTCAGGTATTGGCGATCGCCACAGCGCCCGGATTGCCGACGATCGACAGAAATTCGCGCCGCGTCGACGGGTCCGTGCGAAACGTGCCGAGCATGCGCGACGTGACCATCGTGACGCCGGCCTTGTGCACACCGCGCGTCGACATGCACTGATGCGCGGCTTCGAGGATCACGCCGACGCCCGCCGGTTGAAGTACTTCGTTCAACGTATCGGCGATCTGCACCGTCATCTTTTCCTGGATCTGCAGCCGCTTCGCGAACGCATCGACGAGGCGCGCCAGCTTCGAGATGCCGACCACCCGATGCTGCGGCAGATACGCGACGTGCGCGCGCCCGATGATCGGCACCATGTGGTGTTCGCAATAGCTTTCGAAGCGGATGTCTTTCAGCACGATCATTTCGTCGTAGCCGTCCACTTCGGAAAAAGTGCGGGCAAGGATCTCGCGCGGGTCGACCTGGTAGCCCGCGTAGAACTCCTCATAGGAGCGCACTACACGCGCCGGGGTGTCGAGCAGGCCTTCGCGTTGCGGATCGTCGCCGGCCCAGCGCAACAGCACGCGCACGGCGGCTTCCGCCTCGTCGCGGCTCGGGCGTTCCACTGCGGATTGGGTCTTGTTTTCGTTGCTGCTGGTCATGCGTTGCTCCTCCGGGATCGCGCGTCGACGCTCACGGGCGCGCGGGGTCAATGAGTGCGGCCATTGTTCCATGTTTCGCGTTCAGTCGTGCCGATGTCCCTTTCGCTGTCGGGGCGCGTCGCCAGCGACCGCCGTTGCCGCGAAGCAGGCCCTAAGCACGGTTGCTGCGGGAGCGCTTCACTTCGGCCACTCGTCCATCGCGTCGTTGAACAGTTCGGCGACCACGCCGCGCAGCCAGCTCAAGCGCGGATCGTTATGAAACTTGCGATGCCAGTGCTGGCGCAGATCGAAGCGCGGCAACGGCAGCGGCGGCTCGACCAGCGTGATCGACGCATGCTCGGACACATACGCGAAGCCGATCGCGTGCGGCACCGTCGCGAGCAGATCGCTGCGCGCGAGGATGAACGGCAGGCTCATGAAGTGCGGCGTTTCGAGCACCGCACGGCGCTTGATGCGCTTCTTCTCCAGGTACTGTTCGAGGACTTCCTGGCTGCGGCCCTCGGCGCGTACGACCGCATGGCCCGACGCCACGTATTGGGCGAGCGTGAGCGGCGCTTTCGAAAGCGGATGGCCCGAGCGCATCAGGCAGATGAACCGGTGGGTGAAGAGCCGTTGCTGAAAGAAGTTATTGCCGGCCAGATCCGGGAAATAGCCGACCGCGAGATCGACGTCGCCCGATTCGAGCCCGCGTTCCACCTGCGAGGGCGACAGCGTCACCGAGCGCAGATTCGCGGACGGCGCGCGTTCGGCGAACAGTTGCAGAAGCCGCGGCAGGAAGACGATTTCGCCGACGTCGGACAGCGCGATCGAAAAGGTGTGGGTGCTGGTGGCGGGATCGAACTCCTGCACGTCGAGCATGCCTTTCTCGATGCGCAGCAGCGCGTCGCGCGCGGCGGGCAGGATCGCGAGCGCGCGCGGCGTGGGCTCCATGCCTTTGGACGTGCGCACGAACAGCGGGTCGTCGAAGTATTCGCGCAGGCGGCCCAGCGCGGTGCTCACGCGCGGCTGGCTGACGCCGAGTTGCTCGGCGGCGCGGCTCACGTTGCGGGCGTCTTCCATCGCGACCAGATAGGGGATCAGGTTCAAATCCAGATGTGTCTCGGACATGCTTTTATGGGCGTGTGGTGCTGGGAGTGGCGCTTGCGGGCGGCTATCTGCCTTTGGCATAAAGGGTAGTTGAAAAATCGCCTTGGAGGATAGTGCGATTTTGCTTTTGGCTCTGCGCCCGGCGGCGCGACGAGGGGCGACCGTGAGCTTGCGCCTTGCCCGTGCGATGCCTCGCCGAGTGCAATGAACCCGCCCATATCGCGGACAAGAACCTATGATTAAGGGGATTTCCCTGCCTTGACAAGCCGCCCGAAGGACAACCATAATCGCCTGAGCGTTCGCTAAACGAATCCATGTTCATATAACGAACAAATCGACAGTGAATCAACCCAAGGCGCCAGCCCGCAGTCCTATCGGCGAGCCGCCGCCCGCATTGGCCCGGAGACCGTCCCGCAAGCCCTGCCATTCCAAGGCGGCCAGCTCGGCGGCACGCAGCGCCCCAAAAGGAAATTCGACATGATCAACAAGATTTTCGAGTCACTTCAATCGGCCGTCGCCGACGTCCACGACGGCGCGACCGTCATGATCGGCGGCTTCGGCACGGCCGGCATGCCGTCGGAGCTGATCGATGCGCTCATCGAGCAGGGCGCGCGCGATCTCACCATCGTCAACAACAATGCGGGCAACGGTGACATCGGCCTCGCGGCGCTGCTCAAGGCGAAGCGCGTGCGCAAGATCATTTGCTCGTTCCCGCGCCAGACCGACTCGTACGTGTTCGACGCGCTGTATCGCGCCGGAGAGATCGAACTCGAACTGGTGCCGCAAGGCAACCTCGCGGAACGCATCCGTGCGGCGGGCGCGGGCATCGGCGGTTTCTTCACGCCCACCGCTTACGGCACCAAGCTCGCCGAAGGCAAGGAAACCCGTCTGATCGACGGCAAGCATTACGTGCTGGAGTCGCCGTTGCATGCGGACTTCGCGCTGATCAAGGCGTATAAGGGCGACCGCTGGGGCAACCTGGTCTATCGCAAGACCGCGCGCAACTTCGGCCCGATCATGGCGAGCGCGGCCAAAACCGCGATCGTGCAGGTGTCGCAAGTGGTGCCGCTCGGCGCGCTCGACCCGGAAAACATCGTGACGCCGGGCATTTTCGTGCAACGCGTGATTGAAGTGCCGCAAGCGGCACACGCGCCGATGCCCAATCCTCACGACGCTGCCGCCTGAACCGGAGACCCGACATGAAAAAACTGACCCGCGATGAAATGGCCAAGCGCGTTGCGCTGGACATCCCCGAAGGCGCTTACGTGAACCTCGGCATCGGCGTGCCGACGCTGGTGGCCAACCACCTCGGCGCCGACAAGGAAATCTTCCTGCACAGCGAAAACGGCCTGCTCGGCATGGGCCCCGCGCCCGCCAAGGGCGAGGAAGACGACGAACTGATCAACGCCGGCAAGCAGCACGTCACGCTGCTCACGGGCGGCGCTTACTTCCATCACGCGGATTCGTTCGCGATGATGCGCGGCGGCCATCTGGACTTCTGCGTGCTCGGCGCCTTCCAGGTGTCGGCCAAGGGCGACTTGGCGAACTGGCACACCGGCGCGCCCGATGCGATTCCCGCGGTCGGCGGCGCGATGGATCTGGCGATCGGCGCGAAGCAGGTCTACGTGATGATGGAGCACCTCACCAAGCAGGGCGAAAGCAAGATCGCCGCCGAGTGCACGTATCCGGTGACGGGTGTGGCTTGCGTCGACCGCATCTACACTGACCTCGCGATGATCGACGTCACCGAGCAGGGGCTCGTGGTGCGCGAGATCTTCTCGGACATCGATTTCGATGCGCTGCACAAGCTGACCGGCGTGCCGCTGATCGACGGCACGCAAGCGGCTCGCGCGGCCTGACGCGAACGCGTGGGCGTTGTGCGCCTTGAGCTGTCTGCGCGCCACCACGGTGAGCGAGTGGCAACGCACCGGCTCGACGCGGCGCACGGCGTCTCAGGGTGACGCCAGGTGAGGATGAGTCATGAGCCTCATCCCCGCCGGCCTGCCAACCTGAACGACATGTCGGCCGCGTTTGGCGCACAATACGCCGCAACGCTGCGTGCGCCAGGTTGTCTACAGTGCATGCGGCGCTGAGCGGTATGTGTCGCGTTGAGCCTCGACTCGACGCTTGCGTCCAACGCAGCGTGTCGCGGCGCGTTCGGCAAGCCGCGCCAAATCTTCATTCCCGATTCCCTCGACTCTCGACGTCATCATGCTCGACTCCAGCGCCCGTCTAACCGGCCTTCTTTGCGGCACACAGCCGATGAACGACATATGGGCACCGCGTGCGACGCTGCAACGAATGCTCGACGTGGAAGCGGCGCTCGCGCGCGCATCGGCCGCGCACCGGGTGATTCCCCAATCCGCCGTGGCCGCGATCGAAGCGGCCTGCCAGGCCGACCAGCTCGACGCCGACGCGCTTGCGCGCGACGCCGCGCTCGGCGGCAACCTCGCCATTCCGCTCGTCAAACAGCTCACCGCGCGCGTCAAGGCGGCCGACGCCGAGGCATCGAAATACGTGCACTGGGGCGCGACGAGCCAGGACATCATCGACACGGCGACGGTGCTGCAATTGCGCGACACCTTCGATCTGCTCGACAATGGTCTGCAAGTCACCTGCGACGCCGTGGCGACACTCGCGGCGGCGCATCGCGCGACGCCGATGATCGGCCGCACCTGGTTGCAACAGGCGCTGCCCATCACGCTCGGCCTGAAATTCGCGCAATGGCTCGACGCGCTGCTGCGTCATCGCGAGCGGCTCGACGCGCTGCGTGCTCGCGTGCTGGTGCTGCAATTCGGCGGCGCGGCGGGCACGCTCGCGAGTCTGCGCGATGCCGCGCCGCAAGTCACGCAGTCGCTCGCGAAAGAGCTCGGCCTGGCAGTCCCCACTTTGCCGTGGCACACGCAGCGCGACCGCATTGCCGAAACCGCGTCGTTGTTCGGCATGCTGATCGGCACGCTCGGCAAGATAGCGCGAGACATCTCGCTGCAGATGCAAACCGAAATCGACGAACTCGCCGAGCCCGCCGCGGCCGGCAAAGGCGGTTCGTCGACGATGCCGCACAAACGCAATCCGGTCGGTTGCGCGGCCGTGCTGACCGCTGCCACGCGCGCGCCGGGGCTGGTCGCCACGGTGTTCGCCGGCATGGTCCAGGAACACGAGCGCGCGCTCGGCGGCTGGCAAGCCGAGTGGGACGCGCTGCCGGACCTCGCGCGCCTCGCGGGCGGGGCGCTCGCCAATATCCAGCAGATCGCGGCCGGGTTGAACGTGAACGTGCCGCGCCTCGCCGCGAATCTCGACGTCACGCACGGCCTGATTCTCGGCGAGGCCGTGATGCTTGCGCTCGGCGACAACATCGGCCGGCTCGACGCGCATCATCTGGTCGAACGCGCATCGAAGGCCGCGATCCGCGACGGGCAGACGCTCTTCGAGGTGCTCGCCGCCGACGCCGCCGTCACCGCACATCTTCCGCTCGAGCGCCTGAAGCAGCTGCTCGACCCCGCTCAATACGTCGGCCAGGCGCACGCTTATGTGGACGCCGCGCTGGCACTTCACACCTCGCGCGCTGAGCGCGCCCATTCCAAGGAGTAACCGGCATGCCCTACGCCGCAGTCAACGGCACCGAGCTTCACTATCGAATCGACGGCGACCGTCACGGCAACGCGCCGTGGATCGTGTTGTCGAATTCGCTCGGCAGCGATCTGTCCATGTGGACGCCGCAAGTCGCGGCGCTGTCCAAACATTTCCGCGTGCTGCGCTACGACACGCGCGGTCACGGCCATTCGGAAGCGCCGAAGGGTCCGTACACGATCGACCAGTTGACCGGCGACGTGCTCGGCCTGATGGATACGCTGAAAATCGCCCGCGCGAATTTCTGCGGACTGTCGATGGGCGGCCTGACCGGCGTGGCATTGGCCGCGCGTCACGGCGACCGCTTCGAACGTGTCGTGCTCTGCAACACGGCCGCGCGCATCGGTTCGCCGGAAGTCTGGGTGCCGCGCGCCGCGAAGGCTCGCAGCGAAGGCATGCTCGCGCTGGCTGACGCGGTGCTGCCGCGCTGGTTCACGGCCGACTATTTCGACCGCGAACCGGTCGTGCTGGCGATGATCCGCGACGTGTTCGTGCATACGGACAAAGAGGGCTATGCATCGAATTGCGATGCGATCGACGCAACCGATCTGCGCCCTGAAACGGCCGGCATCAAGGTGCCGACGCTGGTGATCAGCGGCACGCACGATCTGGCCGCGACGCCCGCGCAAGGCCGCGAACTCGCGCAGTCGATCCCGGGGGCGCGTTATGTCGAACTGAACGCCTCGCATATTTCAAACATCGAGAAGGCCGACGCTTTCACGAAGACCGTGCTCGACTTCCTGACGGAGACCAAATGAACGACGAAGACCGCTACGAAGCCGGACTCGGCGTACGTCGCGCGGTGTTGGGCAGCGCGCACGTCGATCGCTCGCTTGCGAACCGCACCGAGCTGACCGAGGAGTTCCAGAATTTCATCACCCGCTATGCGTGGGGCGAAATCTGGACGCGTGACGGCTTGCCGCGTCATACGCGCAGCCTGCTGACCATCGCAATGATGGTCGCGCTCAATCGCAGCGAAGAACTCGCGCTGCACCTGCGCGCCGCGAAGAATAATGGCGTCACGCGCGAGCAGATCAAGGAAGTGCTGCTGCAAACCGCGATCTATTGCGGCGTGCCGGCAGCCAATTCGGCGTTCCACCTCGCGGACAAATTGTTCCGCGAGGATGACGCAGCGGCCGCGGGCGACGTGAAGTCGTAAAGCGGATTGTCATGTCGTGGTGAGAAACGCGCGCCGTTCATCGGCGCGCTTAATGGTGGTCACTTCCCACCTCTTATATGCGGAGCAATGTGACCTCGGATGCGTCAGGCAATTTGCTGACGCAGACAAATCCTGCGGGCACTTCCAGCTAAACCTACGACGAGTTCTGCCGACCTGTGCGTCTTGTCGTAAGTGGCATCAACGGGACGATACCGCCCGCAACACCGTATCCTTGATAACTTCGCGCCAATGCGCGAGCGCCGCTGTTTCCATCAACGGCTCGCCGAGAAACGCGCCCAGGGTGTACTGATTGGCGTTATAAAAATAGCCGAGCGACGCGATCATCAGGTACACGTCGCGCGCTTTGATATCCGCGCGAAAAACGTTTTGCGCATGGCCCGCGTCCAATAACTTTTGCACGACGGAAATCGCGTAGCCCGAAATTTCCTTGAGCTTCAGCGATTTTTTCGCATGCTTGCCCTGGTGCAGGTTTTCGCTCGACAGCAGCGTAACGAACTCAGGATGATCGAGGTAGTACTGCCAGACGAATTCGACCATCTGTTCGAGGCCGTGCACCGGATCGTCCAGATCGAGATCGAGTTTGCTTTCCGCTTCGTTGAATTGCGTGTAGATCGTTTCCAGTACTTCGACGAACAGTTGCTCTTTGCTGCCGAAGTAGTAATAGATCATGCGATCGTGCGAGCGCGCAGCCTTCGAAATACTTTCGACGCGGCCGCTGGCATAGCCCTGTTTCGCGAACACCTTGATGGCCGCTTTCAGGATCTTGGCGCGCGTGTCTTGCGCCTGTTTCGCACGGATGCCGGTGGCGCCCGGCTTGCGGGCGGCGGTGGGACTCATGGTGGTCTCGAATCTCGTTGTTGGCGTCAGTCGAACTGCTTACGCGCGAGCCGTGCAGACCAGCTCCCCGGACACGGCGCATTTCCATCATAAGCCCGCTTTGGCCGCCGAAGCACGTGCTGCGCGTTCGCGTGCATCGGCGTAGATTGAAGCGTGATTCGCATGATGATGCCGCATTGCAGCATTCGCCCCCCCCCGGAAACTCGTTGCACACTCAATTTTGATCGAGTAGATTTCAATCAAGTTTGGTGTAGAAGATACTACATGAACGGTGAGTGACCGCAACATGAAAATAGGCGAGTCACACGAAAATCCCCTGAAACAAGGGTGATTCGTCGCCGGGCAGGACCGCTTGTAATGTCGTCGTATGGGAACCCGCCATGACAGAACATACGAAGGTCGATTTCGGTGCGGACGGTGTCGATGGCGAAACCGCGTCGACGCCCGGTCCGACCGTGCTCGAGAAGGCGGCGCCGCGCAGCGAGCGCATGGCGTCGAACAAGATCGAATGCAATGCGTGCCCGGTGCTGTGCCAGATCTCCGAAGGACGCACCGGCGCGTGCGATCGTTATGCGAATGCGGACGGGCGGCTGATTCGCGTCGATCCCGTCGTGTTTCTCGCTCGCTCGCCATCCACTGACGAAGCGGGTCAAAAGCAGGAAGCTGCGGTCGAGTTTGGCGGATCGCCCGCCGCGCATGATGCTGCCACCGAACAGGCGCTGTTCGTGACGGGCGTCGGCGCTTCGTCCACCTATCCTGACTACAAGCCCGCGCCTTTCATCGTCGCCTCGAAACTCGACGACGTCGATATGATCACCGTCGTCACCGAAGGCATTTTCAGCTACTGCAGCTTCAAGGTGAAGATCGACACAGACCGCTTTCTTGGACCGGAGCAATCGAACGTGCGTTGCCACGGCGAGATTGTCGGCCATGTGAGCACGGCGGAATACGGCTCGCAGATGCTAAGTCTCGGCGGCGTGCACCATCTCACCGGAGGCAGCAAGAAAGAAGGCCGCGTGACCTGCGACATGATGCTCGCGCTCGGCAACAAGCAAGCGGTGGAGCTGAGTATCGACGGCGGCGCGAGTCTCCTGATTCGCGCGGGCGCGGCGCCGGTGGTCGACGGTGTGGAGGAGCAGCGCATGCGCGTAGGTTGCGGCTCCGCGACCATCGGCATCTTCGCGAAGCAATGGTTCGGTCATGCCGATGAAGTGGTGGTCGTGGACGATCACATTACCGGCGTGCTCACCGAACACCAGGCGGGCCGATGTCTCGGCATGACACGTTCGGGTCTGAAGATTCGCGGACGCAAATCGACGCCCGGCCGCTACTTTCAGGTGGCGAATCCCGGCACGGGCTGGGGTGGCACCGACATTCAGGACCCGCTCGCGATCGTCGAAGGCTTCGATCCCGCCGTTGCAAAACCGGGTCTGCGTTTGCTGATGGTGTCGACCACCGGCGAACACGCACAATGGTACGAACTCGACGAGGATCTCGTGCCGCGCATCGCACCGATGCCGGACGCGGTGCGCCGCACGGTCGAGCGCATTGGCGAGAACTGCGAGCCGTCGCTCGCCACCGTGCTGTTTCTCGGCGGCGCGGGCGGCAGTCTGCGCGCGGGTGCGACCGAGAACCCGGTGCTGCTCACGCGCGCAATTAAACAGAAGCAGGTGAACGTGACCTGTGGCGGCGCCCCGGCGTACGTATGGCCTGGCGGCGGCATCACTGTGATGGTGGATGTCTCGCGCATGCCCGACCATTCGTTCGGCACGGTGCCGACGCCCGCGATCGTCGCGCCGATCGAATTCACGATGACGTATGACGCGTATCGCGACCTCGGCGGCCATCTCGACGCGGTGCGCTCATTGGAGAGTGTTCTCGCGAACGGGCCGTACCATACAGACGGAGCACCGCTCTCGCGCCGCACGCTGGCGCGCCATCCCGACAATCCGTGGCCGCCCGCGATGCCGCCGATGCTCGGCTAACGGCGCGAATCACACGAACCCGCTCACACGAGAACGCGATCCATCCGATGACCCCCACCCGCACCCGGCTCGATGCACGCCGCTGGCATTGGCAGCATGGCCCGATCGATCTGATCCTCGGCGCGGACGGCGAGCCCGCGGCGGTGCAGGCCGCGTATCAGGCGTGCTGGGCGCGTTTCGTCGACGTGTTGCCCGAGCTGGTCGGCGAATTGAAGTTGCTTCGGCAGCCCATACACATCGATGACGCGCTGAACGACACCGTATTGCATGGCCCGGTTGCGCGCCGTATGTGGTCCGCGTGCCATCCTCATCGCGCGCGGTACATCACGCCGATGGCGGCCGTGGCGGGCAGCGTCGCCGATGAACTGATCGCGGCGTTTGCACGCGAAGGCATCGCGCGCGCGTTCATCAACAACGGCGGCGACATCGCGCTTTATCTGGCTCAAGGCCAGCAGTACCGCGTCGGCGTATTCGCCGATCTCGCGAACTGCTCGGGCGCACCTCTCTCGCGCGATCACGCGCTCGACGCGGAACTGACGCTCGACGCCGGCCTGCCGGTGCGCGGCGTCGCGACCAGCGGCTGGCGCGGCCGCAGCTTCAGTCTCGGCATCGCCGACAGCGTGACCGTGCTCGCTCGCGACGCCGCCACCGCCGACGCCGCCGCGACGATGATCGCCAATGCCGTGAATCTGGACGATGAACTGGCGCACGGCCCGGCACACGTGGGAATCGTGCGCCGTCCTGCTTCGTCGCTGAAAGACAATAGCGACCTCGGCGACAAACTCGTCACCGTCGACGTCCCCGCATTGCCGCCGGCGCTGATCGACCTCGCGCTCGCGCGCGGCGTGGAGGCCGCGCAGCGTCTGCGAGTGCAAGGCTTGATCGAAGGCGCCGCGCTGTTCCTGCAAGGGCGGGCGCGCGTTGCCGGGATTCTCGAGACCGGCGCGTGGCTCACGTCGCGCGCGCCTACAACAACGGAGGCTCCGTGTTCGAAATACGCCGCGTGCTGACGCACGTCGAAGATACCTTCCACGAGTTCGGCCCCGCGCCTGCGCAGCCGCTCAGACGCGGCGCGATTGCCGCGGTGATGATGAACCCGTTCGCGGGCCGCTACGAAGCGAACATCCAGCACGCGATGGAAGCGCTCAAGCCGATCGGCTTCGATATGGCGCAGCGTCTGCTGGCGGCGATGGATGTGCCGCATGCGTCGATCGAAAGTTACGGCAAGGGCGCGATTGTCGGCTCGCGGGGCGAACTCGAGCATGGCGCGCTGTGGCATGTGCCCGGCGGCTATGCGATGCGCGAGTTGCTGGAGAAGAACGGCGTGCCGACCAACGCCATCGTGCCGTCGACGAAAAAGGTCGGCGCACCGTCCAGCGCGCTCGACGTGCCGCTCACGCACGTCAACGCGAGCTACGTGCGCAGCCATTTCGATGCGATCGAAGTGCGCGTGCCCGGCGCGCCCGCCGCGGACGAACTGGTCTACATCCTTGTGATGAGCACCGGGCAGCGCGTGCATGCGCGCGTCGGCGGTCTCGCGAAAGAGGCGATCGTGGGCCAGGACGGTTTGCGCTGAAGCATTGCATCCACACAGCAAAACGCCGCAATATCGAAACTCGGAGAGCGAAATGGCAATCAAGCTTCGCAAGCTGGTCGTGCAGGTGGACGAAACACGTATTGAAATGGGCCAGGCAATCGATCCGCCCGCGCGTCGCGCGGTCGCGATCGCGGTGATCGACAATCCGTATGCGGGCCGCTACGAGGCCAAGCTCGACGCGTTGATCGAAGCCGGTGAAGAGTTGGGCGCGCTGCTCGGCAAGCGCTGCGTCGAAGCGCTCGGTATCGCGCCCGGCGAGGCGCAGAGCTATGGCAAGGCCGCCATCGTTGGCGAGGCGGGGGAGCTGGAGCACGCCGCCGCGATTCTGCATCCGAAGCTCGGCGCGCCGCTGCGGGTGGCGGTAGAGAAGGGCGCGGCGCTGGTGCCGTCGGCGAAAAAGATGGGCACGCTCGGCACCGCCATCGATGTGCCGCTTGGCCACAAGGACGCCGCCTTCGTGCGCAGTCATTTCGATGCGATCGAAGCGCGCGTCTCGGACGCGCCGCGCGCCAACGAAATCGTCGTGGCGGTCGCGGTGACGGCGTCGGGCCGGCCGCTGCCGCGTATCGGCGGATTGCAGGTGAGTGAGATCAAAGGCGAGGACGGTTTGCGCTGAGTTTTGCTTTCGGTTATTTTCGCAGGCCCCGAAGGGGACTTTCTACGGGTGTGATGCCGTTGACGCGTGCGCGCATGGGGCCGCATGCGCTGCAACGTCTGCCGGTCGTGCCGTATGCGCTTGCCGCATACGCGCTGTCCGGCGAGCTGCCGAGGGTCGCGATGTTTTCGAATTTGCTGGTACAGCTGGTCAACGGACTCGCCGATGCGTCGACGCTGTTTCTCGTCGCCGCTGGTTTGTCGCTGATCTTCGGCGTGACGCGCATCGTCAATTTTGCGCATGGCTCGTTCTATATGTTCGGCATCTATGTCGCGTATAGCATCGCGAGCCGCTTCGGACAGACGGCGGCCGGCTTCTGGCTGTCGGTGCTGGCCGCCGCGCTGGTGGTCGCGGTGCTCGGCGCGCTCGTCGAAATGCTCGTCTTGCGGCGCATCTACCAGGCGCCCGAGCTGTTCCACCTGCTCGCCACCTTCGCGCTGGTGCTGATTTTTCGCGACGCCGCACTATGGCTGTGGGGCCCGGAAGACCTGTTCGGGCCACGCGCGCCACATCTGGCCGGCGCGGTCGATTTCCTCGGTCATCCGCTGCCCACTTATGACATCGCCTTGATCGTGATCGGACCCGTGGTGTTGCTGCTGCTCTGGTATGCGTTGACGCGCACGCGCTGGGGCACGCTGGTGCGTGCCGCGACTCAGGATCGCGAGATGCTCGGCGCGCTCGGCATCAATCAGGCGTGGTTGTTTACCGGCGTGTTTTTCGTCGGCGCGTTTCTCGCTGGTCTTGGTGGCGCGCTGCAAGGGCCGCGCATGTCGGCGAATCTGTCGCTGGACCTGGAGACGATCGGCAATGCGTTCGTCGTGGTGGTGGTGGGCGGGATGGGGTCGATTCCGGGCGCGTTCGTCGCCGCGTTGATCATCGCGGAGATCAAGGCGCTGTGCATCGGCATTGGTCACGTGACGATCTTCGGCGTCGGCTTGTCGCTGAGCCGCTTTACGCTAGTGGCCGAATTCGTCGTGATGGCGGTGGTGCTGGTGGTGCGGCCCTGGGGTCTGCTGGGCCGTGCGAGCGCCGTGGTGCGCGGCATGGCGGCACCGGACACGCCATTGCGTTCGGCGGGCAAGCGGCTCAAATGGCTGGCCGCCCTCGTGTTGCTGATTCTCGTGCTGGCGCCGCTCGCGGCTAACGCGTTTCCCTACATGCCCGTGCTGCTGGTCGAGATACTCATTGCCGTGCTGTTCGCGACGAGCCTGCATTTCATCATGGGACCGGGCGGCATGCATTCGTTCGGCCACGCCGCTTACTTCGGCCTCGGCGCATACGGCGCCGCGTTGTTCCTCAAAGTGCTGAATCTGCCGATGGAAGCCGCATTGCTGCTCGGCCCGTTATTGGCGGTCGGCGGCGCGCTGGTGTTCGGCTGGTTCTGCGTGCGCCTCTCGGGTGTCTACCTCGCGATGCTGACGCTCGCGTTCGCGCAGATCGTCTGGTCGGTCGTGTTCCAGTGGGACGATGTGACTGGCGGCAGCAATGGTGTGCTGGGCTTGTGGCCGTCGAACTGGTTGTCGTCTCCAGTGGCGTTTTACTATCTGACGCTCGTTTGTGCGGTGATCGGGGTGTGGTTGCTGCGCAAGATGCTGTTCTCGCCACTGGGTTATGCGATGCGCGCGTCGCGCGATTCCGTGTTGCGCGCCGAGGCGATCGGCATCGACGTGAAGCGGGTGCAGTGGGCGGCGTTCGTGATCGCGTCGCTGTTTTGCGGGCTCGCCGGCTCACTGTACGCGTTTTCCAAGGGGACGATCTCGCCGGAAGTGATCAGCGTGAGCCGTTCGGTGGACGGCCTCGTGATGGTGCTGCTCGGCGGCTTGCAGACCCTGAGCGGACCGATCGTCGGCGCGGCCGTGTTCACCTGGCTGCAGGACACCGTCGCGCGGCAAACCGACTACTGGCAGGCGTTGCTCGGCATCGCGATCCTGCTGCTGGTGATCGCGTTTCCGCAGGGAATTGTCGGATTCATCCGCGAGCGTTTCGGCGACGACAGCGCCGACGCCGCAGACACGGGCACCGCGCAGCCGTCGCAACGCGCAGCTGCGGTCAAGGAGGGGCTATGAGCCTGCTGCGCGTCTCCGGTCTCTCGCGATCGTTCGGCGGTCTGAAGGCGGTCGACAACGTCTCGTTCGATCTCGAAGCCGGTCAGCTGCTCGCGCTGCTCGGCCCGAACGGCGCGGGCAAGTCGACCTGTTTCAACATGGTCAACGGGCAGTTGCCACCGTCGTCAGGATCGATCCGTCTCGATGGTCAGGAGCTGGTCGGCATGCGTCCGCGCGATATCTGGCGGCTCGGTGTCGGCCGCACGTTCCAGATTGCCGCCACCTTCAATTCGATGACCGTGCTGGAAAACGTGCAGACGGCACTGGTTTCGCGCGAACGCAAAACCTTCGGCCTATGGAAGTCCGCGGGCTCGCGTTACACCGACGAAGCCTTCGCGCTGCTCGAGCAGGTTGGCATGGGCGCGGACGCGCATCGCGCGTGCGGCGTGCTCGCGTATGGCGACGTAAAGCGTGTCGAACTGGCCATTGCATTGGCCAACCGTCCGAAGCTGCTGCTGATGGACGAACCCACCGCCGGCATGGCGCCGAAGGAGCGTAACGAGTTGATGGCGCTCACCAAACGGCTCGTCACCGAACACAGGATCGGCGTTCTGTTCACCGAGCACAGCATGGACGTTGTATTCGCGTACGCCGATCGCATGATCGTTCTGGCGCGCGGCAAGCTGATCGCCGAGGGCGATGCCGACACGATCCGCAACGACCCGCGCGTGCAGGAAGTCTATTTCGGCACGGGCAAGACTTTCCGTCCGCACGCACCGCTGCATGACAGGGCGGGCGGCGAGGCGAGACCAGCAGGACAGGGAGCACAGCAATGAGCGAGCCGATGCTGAAAGTCTCCGGTCTCAATGCGTTCTATGGCCGCGCACATATCCTGTTCGATGTCGGTCTCGAAGTCGGCCGTGGTGAAGTCGTCGCGCTCATGGGCCGCAACGGCGCTGGCAAATCGACGACGATGAAAGCGGTGATGGGCCTGCTGCCGCGCCGTCACGGCGAGGTGACGTTTCGCGGGCAGAACATCGCCGCGTTGCCGCCGTACAAGATCGCACGGATGGGCATGGGCTTCGTACCCGAAGATCGCCGCGTATTCGCCGATCTCACCGTGATGGAGAATCTCGACGCCGGCCGTCAGCCGCCGCGCGAAGGCGCGCCGCAATGGACGCCGGACAAGCTGTTTCGCCTCTTTCCCAATCTCGGCGAAATGCCGCGGCGCCCAGGCGGGCAGATGAGCGGCGGCGAACAGCAGATGCTGACCGTGTCGCGCACCTTGATGGGAAATCCGTATCTGGTGCTGCTCGACGAACCGTCGGAGGGCGTGGCGCCCGTGATCGTCGAGCAGATGGCGAACATGATTCTCGAACTCAAACGCGAAGGGCTGTCGATTCTGTTGTCCGAACAGAACCTGCACTTCGCCGAGCTGGTCAGCGACCGCGCGTATGTGCTCGAAAAAGGGCAGATCCGTTTCAGCGGCACGATCGGCGAACTCGCACGGAACGAAACAGTCAGGCGCGCTTATCTGAGCGTGTGATTCAGCGGCGCGCGGCGCGTGCGTCAGGCACGTCCGCGTGGCCGGGCAATCGTTGCGAAAGGAGAGGCAAATGGCAGCAGAGACGTTGGCAGGCTTGTCGGGCAAGGTCGCGGTAACGAACATCGGGCTGCTGTTATCCGGCGATATCGACCAGCCGATTCTCGACGCGAACACCCTCGTGATCGACGATGGCGTGATCGTCGCGCTCGGCAAGGAGAAGGACTGCGACCTCGAAGGCGCGCGCACCACGGTCGATTGCAAAGGCACGACGGTCGCGCCCGGCCTGATCGACTCGCATGTGCATCCGGTATTCGGCGACTGGACGCCACGCCAGAATCAGATGGGCTGGATCGAATCGAATTTGAACGGTGGCGTGACAACCATGATCTCCGCCGGCGAAGTGCATTTGCCTGGGCGTCCGAAAGATGTGCTCGGCGTGAAGGCACTGGCAATCACTGCGCAACGGTCGTTCGAAGGGATGCGCGGCGCGGGTGTCGGCGGCGGCGTGAAGGTAATGGCGGGCGCGCCCGTGATCGAGAAGGGCATGGTCGAAGAGGACTTCAAGGAGCTGTCGGAAGCAGGCGTGAAGCTGCTCGGCGAAGTCGGACTCGGCAGCGTGAAGGGCGGCGAGGAAGCCGCGCAGATGGTCGCGTGGGCCCGCAAGTACGGCATTCAAAGCACGATTCACACGGGCGGGCCGTCGATTCCAGGCTCGGGGCTGATCGATCGCGACGTGGTGCTCGCCGCCGACGCCGACGTGATCGGCCACATCAACGGCGGGCATACGTCGCTGTCGTACCGGCATGTGTGCGATTTGTGCGAGCAGTCGAGCCGCGCGCTGGAGATCGTCCACAACGGCAACGAACGGATCGCCTTGCTGACCGCGCGTCATGCGATCGAACTGAAGTGTCCGCACCGGATCATTCTCGGCACGGACAGCCCCGCCGGGTCCGGCGTGCAGCCGCTCGGCATCCTGCGAATGATCGCGCTGATTGCGAGCCTCGCCGACGTGCCCGCCGAGATCGCATTCTGCTTCGCGACCGGCAACACCGCGCGGCAACGCAATCTGCGCCAGGGGTTGATCGAAGTGGGCCGTCCCGCCGACCTCGTGTTCATGGACCGCGCGCAACACACGGCGGCCGATACGCTGCTCGAAAGTGTGCAGCTCGGCGACATTCCGGGCGTGGGCATGGTGATGATCGACGGTTTGATCCGCTGCCGCCGCAGCCGCAATACGCCGCCGGCCACCGAAGTGCCGGTGGTGTTCTAAGCGCGCACGCATCGTGATCAACCGCCCGGCGCCGCTTGTGCTGAAGGTGAATGGCGCGACACATCTGGTCAGCGCCGCCGCCGACACGCCGCTGCTCTACCTGCTGCGCAACGACCTCGCGCTGAACGGGCCGAAGTTCGGCTGCGGCCTGGGCGAATGCGGCGCGTGCACCGTATTGCTCGACGGCATGCCGACGCGCGCCTGTGTGACCACCGCGCAGGTCGCGGTGGGCCGCGAGATCACGACGCTCGAAGGACTGGGCACGCGCGCCGCGCTGCATCCGGTGCAGCAGGCGTTCATCGAGGAACAGGCCGCGCAGTGCGGCTATTGCCTGAACGGCATGATCATGACGGCCAAGGCCTTGCTCGATCGCGATCCACGGCCGAGCGTCGCGACGATCCAGCGCGAGTTGTCGCGCAACCTGTGCCGCTGCGGCACGCACGTCGAGATCGTGCGCGCGGTGCAGCGCGCCGCCGAATTGCTCGCCGCGCATGAAGGAGCGCGTGCATGACAGGGCCGGATTTCAGCATCGATCGACGCGCCGCGCCACCGTCGCGCAAACAGCTCTATGACGCGCAGAGCGTGCTGATCGTCACGCGGCCGCCGCAAGCGCCGGTAAAGGCTGCGATCGGTCAGCCGGGCTCGCGCTCGTCGTTCGTGCCGACCGAAGCGGACCTGTTTCTCGCCGTGCGCGACGACGGCAGCGTGGTCGCGTTCAACGGTCACGTCGATCTCGGCACCGGCATCGGCACCGCGCTCGCGCAGATCGTCGCGGAAGAACTGGATGTGCCGTTGACGCGCGTGTCGATGGTGCTCGGCCACACCGGCGAAGCGCCGAACCAGGGGCCGACGATCGCGAGCGCGACGATCCAGATTTCAGCGGTGCCGCTGCGGCATGCGGCGGCGCAGGCGCGTCAATATCTGCTCGCGGAGGCGGCGACGTGTTTCAAGGTGGGCGTCGAGCAACTGGAGGTGCAGGACGGCCGCGTGTTTCAGCGCGGCGGTGATGCGGCGAAACACATTCAATACGGTGACCTGATCAAAGGGCGGCGCGTCGAACTGATGCTCGCCACCGATGCGCCGTTGAAGTCCCCAGACGACTACCGGATCGTCGGCAGGAGCGCGCCGCGCATCGATATTCCCGCGAAGGCGACCGGCGAACTGAGTTTCGTGCATGACGTGCGCGTGCCTGGCATGCTGCATGGCCGCGTGGTGCGCCCGCCGTATGCGGGCATCGCGCAGGGCGACTTCATGGGCAACAGCCTGCTGCAGGTCGATGAGGATTCCATCGGCGACTTGCCCGGCATCGTCAAGGTGGTGGTGATTCGCGACTTTGTCGGCATCGTCGCGGAGCGCGAGGAAGTCGCGCAGCAAGCGGTGAAGCGGCTCGACGTGCGGTGGAAAGCGGTCGAAGGTTTGCCGCCGCTGGAGACGAGTGACGAAGTGGAAGCCGCGTTGCGCGCGAATCCGGCCACGCGGCGCGACCTGGTGATCGACGGCGACGTGGACGCGGCGCTCGCGCAAGACCCCGCTCGCACGCTCGAACGCACTTACGTGTGGCCGTTCCAGATGCATGCGTCGATCGGACCGTCGTGCGCCGTGGCCGACTATCGCGACGGCGCGTTGAAGGTCTGGTCGGGCACACAGAATCCGCATTCGCTGCGCGCCGACCTTGCGCTGCTGATGTCGATGGAGGAGGCGCACATCGAGATCGTGCGGATGGACGCGGCGGGCTGCTATGGCCGCAATTGCGCCGACGATGTCGCCGCCGACGCCGCGCTGCTCTCGCGCGCGACCGGTGCGCCGGTGCGCGTGCAGCTCTCCCGCGAAGACGAACATGCATGGGAGCCGAAAGGCGCCGCGCAACTGATGGACGTGCGCGGCGCGTTGAACGCGGAAGGCGAGTTGGCCGCCTACGACTTTGCGACGCGCTATCCATCGAACGACGCGCCTACGCTGGCGCTGCTGCTCACCGGCACGATTCCCGCGCAGCCGCAGGTGTTCGAGATGGGCGACCGAACAGCCGTGCCGCCGTACGACTACCGGAGCATGCGCATCGTCTGTGACGACACGCCGCCGATCGTGCGGGCCTCGTGGCTGCGCGGCGTATCCGCATTGCCGAACACGTTCGCGCACGAGTCTTTCATCGACGAACTCGCGGCGCAAGCGGGCGTTGATGCGGTCGAATTCCGCCTGAAGCATCTGACCGATCCGCGCGCGATCGAACTGCTCAAAGCCGTCGCCGACAAGGCCGGCTGGGAGCCTCGCCACGCCGCGCAAGAAGAAGCTCAACCGCAAGCTCAGCAAGACAGCGACATCGCTCGTGGCCGCGGCGTCGCGTACGCACGTTACGTGCATAGCAAATTCCCCGGTTTCGGCGCGGCATGGTCCGCATGGATCGCCGACGTCGAAGTCAATCGGAAGAGCGGCGAACTTGCGGTGACGCGTGTCGTGGTCGGCCAGGACAGCGGCACGATGGTGAACCCCGACGGCGTGCTTCATCAGATTCACGGCAACGTGATCCAGGCGACCAGCCGCGCGCTGAAAGAGCGCGTGACGTTCGGCGGGAATGCGGTGACGAGCCAGGAGTGGGGCGCGTATCCGATCCTGACCTTCCGTGAAGTGCCGGTGATCGACGTGGTGATGATGCCGCGCCACGGCGAGCCGCCGATGGGCGTGGGCGAATCCGCGTCGCTGCCTGGCGCGGCGGCCATCGCCAATGCGCTGTTCGACGCGACCGGTGTGCGCTTTCGGCGGCCGCCATTCACGCCGGAGACGATCCGCGCCGCGCTGGCCGACGCGCAGGCCGAAGACGCGGCGGCGCGTAAAAGGAAGCGCTGGCGCCTGGGGTTTCTCGGCGCGTTTGCCGCGGGCGCGGCCGGCTGGCTCGGCGCAATGTCTTTTGCGCCGCCCGCGCTCGCGCCGATTACGCCGCCGCTTGCCAGCGCGTTCGCGCCCGAGCTCGTCGCGCACGGCAAATTGTTGGCCTCGCTCGGCAATTGCGCGGTTTGCCATACTGCGCACAACGGGGTGCCGAACGCCGGCGGCAGGCCGCTCGATACGCCGTTCGGCACCATCTACAGCACCAACATCACGCCGGATGGGCTGACGGGAATCGGCAACTGGTCGCTGGAAGCATTCGTTCGTGCGATGCGGCAAGGCATCAGCCGCGACGGTCATCGGCTTTATCCGGCGTTCCCCTACACATCGTTCAAGAACACTTCCGACGACGATCTCAAAGCGCTCTACGCCTATCTGATGTCGCAAACGCCGGTCCGTTCCCGCGCGCCGGAAACGAAGCTCGCGTTTCCGTTCAGCGTGCGTCCGCTGATGGCCGCGTGGAACGGTCTCTTTCTCGGCCGCAACACGTTCGCGCCCAGCGCGACGCAGAGCGCGCAATGGAATCGCGGTGCGTATCTGGTGAATAGCCTCGGCCATTGCAGCGCCTGCCATACGCCGCGCAACGCGTTCGGCGCCGAGAAAACCGGTGCGGCGTTCATGGGCGGCGGGGTCGCGGAAGGATGGGAAGCGCCCGCGCTTTCGACGTTGTCAAATGCGCCGGTGCCCTGGAGCGAGGACGAACTGTTCAGCTATCTGCGCTTCGGTCACGCGCCGTTGCATGGCGTCGCGGCGGGGCCGATGGCGCCCGTCGTCAGTGATCTGGCGGCGTTACCCGATAGCGATATCCGCGCGATGGCGGCGTATCTGGCGTCGCTCAATCCGCTGGAGCCCAACGCCGATCCGGCCGCGATGGCGCGACAGGTCGAGCAGGCCAGCACGATCGCGGGTGCGCCGGCGGGGCTCGGCGCGCGGCTCTTCGACGGCGCATGCGCGGCTTGTCATCACACCGGCAGCGGGCCGCAACTGTTCGGCGCGCATCCGTCGCTAGCGCTCAACACGAATCTGCACAGCGCGAGCCCGGACAATCTGATTCGCGTGATCCTCGACGGTATCGGCTCGCCTGCACGGCCCGAACTCGGTACGATGCCGGCTTACCGCGACAGTTTCAACGACGCCCAAGTCGCCGAACTCGTGTCGTATCTGCGTCGGCAGTTCGCGGGCGGCAAGCCGGCATGGCAGGACGTCGCGGCGAGCGTGGCCCGCATCCGCGCGACGTCACAGGCAAATTGACACACGGGTTGTCCCGGCGCCGGGACGCCTGACAAACAGCATTCACGCAATTCCACTGATAACGGAGAAACGCATGACCACGCGCGCAGGATGGATCTCTCGGCTTACGGTCTCGACGGTGTGCTCGCTTGCCGCGTTGGGCGCAAGCGCACAGCAGACCATCAAGATCGGCGAGATCAACAGCTACAAGGCGCAGCCCGCCTTTCTCGGGCCTTACAAGAACGGCTGGAACCTCGCGCTCGAGCAGGTGAACGCGGCGGGCGGTGTGCTCGGCAAGCAGCTCGAAGTCGTGTCGCGCGACGACAACGGCAATCCCGGCGACACGATCCGCGTCGCGCAGGAGTTGATCGCGCGAGAACAGGTGCAGCTGCTGTTCGGCGGCTTCCTGTCGAACACCGGTCTCGCGTTGACCGACTTCGCGAAGCAGAAGAAGATTTTCTTCCTCGCCGCCGAGCCGTTGACCGACAAGATCGTCTGGGCCGATGGCAACAAATACACGTACCGTCTGCGTCCGTCCACGTACATGCAGGTCGCGATGCTGGTGCCGGAAGCGGCCAAACTGAAGAAGAAGCGCTGGGCGCTGGTCTATCCGAACTACGAGTATGGGCAATCGGCGGTGGCGACTTTCAAGAAGCTGCTGAGCGCCGCGCAGCCCGACGTGCAGTTCGTCGCCGAACAGGCGACGCCGCTCGGCAACGTCGACGCGGGCGCCGTCACCCAGGCGATCGCCGATGCGAAGCCGGATGCAATCTTCAACGTGCTGTTCGGCGCGGACCTCGGCAAGTTCGTGCGCGAGGGCAATACGCGCGGGCTCTTCAAGGACCGCAGCGTGGTGTCGCTGCTGACCGGCGAGCCGGACTATCTCGATCCGCTGGGCGCGGAAGCGCCGACCGGCTGGATCGTCACGGGCTACCCGTGGTATTCGATCGATACCGCGGCAAACAAGAAGTTCGTCGACGCGTATAAGGCCAAATATCACGACTATCCGCGGCTCGGATCGGTGGTGGGTTACTCGGCGCTGATGTCGATCGCCGAGGGCATCAAGAAGGCCGGCTCGGTCGACTCCGACAAGCTCGCCGCCGCGTTCAAGGGCCTCAATGTGCAGACGCCGTTCGGGCCGATCAGCTATCGCGCGCAGGACAATCAGTCGACCATGGGCGCGTATGTCGGTGTGACGGGGATGAAGGACGGCAAGGGCGTGATGACGTCGTACCGTTATATCGACGGTGCGAGCGTGCAGCCGTCGGATGCCGAGGTCAAGAAGTTGCGGCCCGCTGATTGAGCGGCTTGCGTGAGCGGCGCGGCTGGTTTGCGTGCCGTGTTTCGCGGCGTCGTTTGTCGGTCGTGTTTTTTTCATGCGAGGCACTGGCGGCGTTCGACGCCGCCAGTATGCGTGCAACAGGACGTTTGTTTTTGCATCGACTGCAGGGAGATGGTGTGCAACAGAGCCGAGGTCAAGTCGGCTCTGTTGCATTCGGGCCCGACGTCGTGGGTCCGAATTCGACTTTCGGTGAATTTGCCGGTTAGCGGCGGAACCGCGTCTTGGGCGCTTACCCAAGTCACGCGATCGATTTCGGTAGTCGCGGATTCCGCTGCAACGAGGGTGACCGTTCGTCGATCCGCGAACTGGAGGCTGCTTCGGCAATATTGCCGGCTGCAAACTGTCTGCGGTAAGCCGCGGGCGTCAGGTGCTTCAACGCCTTGAACTGCCGGTTGAAGTTGGCCACGTTCGGAAACCCGGAGTGGGCTGCAACAACGGAAACCGGAGTCAATGTGTGCGCGAGCATCCGGCAAGCGTGTCCAATCCTGACCCGCGCGATGTATCGCCCGACGCTCTCTCCAATGTGCTGCTCAAAGTAGCGAGCCAGAGAACGCTCCGACACATTGGCAGCCTCGCACAGTTCGGATAGACGCAGCGGTTCAGCGAAACGTAAGTCGATCATCGACAGCACGCGATTGATACGTTCCGGTTCGTGGCCTGAAGGCCCCTCTGCCCGGTCGCTAAACGCGGTCGGCGATGCAAGCGGATCACCGGGCACTACTGCGAGCATGCACAAGACATTCAGCGCAGCAGCAAGACGTTCTCGCGCGGCGCTGGACAGCAGATTCGGAACCTGTGCGCGCATCGCGGCCCCGACCTGCGGACTGAATGCCAGGCCGCAGGCTGCCCTACGCAACAGGTCACGCAATGGCGCATATTCCGGGCAGACATCCGCGAGCCGACGCGCCCAGTCGCCGCTGAACCAGATCACGATTGCAACCTGAGGAGAAGCCGGGTCAATTGAACGGTTCGACGCCCACGTATGCGGAAGATTCGGCGGCACGAGAACCAGATCCTCGTCCACATAGTTCGCGATTGAATCCCCGATATAGCGCTTGCCGTGACTGTTCAGCGTCAGCGTCAATTCGTACTCGGGATGATGGTGCCATTCAAACGGAATGCGCGGCAGACGCCGGTGGTAAACCCTGACCGAGCAGTCGTCGCCAAATTCGACGTGTTCGTATGCTGGTTTCATGGCGAAAATCGCAAAGTAATTGTCTGGATCGTATCACTTTTGGGCGCATGGTCAGCCTATGCTGCGCATATGGCAGTACCATAAGGAGACGACCATGGCACTCAAGATCGACGATTTACCGGCAGCCATCCGGCTGGCCAAACAGGAGCTTCGCGAACGACTCCCGAACTATCGTGAAGTGTTCGCCGAAGTGGATGAAGCGATCCGCGCCGAAGCCAGCAGAATCGCCGCGCAACGCAGTCGCGGCGAAAACGTGATCCCTGAAATCCAGTTCTCCGACATCGCGGAGCAGCGCGTAAGCGCAGAGCAGATCGAACTTGTTAAAACGCGCGGTGCATGCGTGATCCGCAACGTGTTCGACCGCGCTCTGGTGGAAGGCTGGGACCGGGACATCGCGGACTATGTCGAGCGCAACGACCTGGATACGCGGCTGAAGACCCGCGCCGAAGACAAATACTTTGGCCAGCTCGTATCGAGCAAGCCGCAGATTTACGGCGTGTACTGGTCAAAGCCGCAAGTCCTCGCGCGCCAGGCGCCGTCGCTGACTGCGGCTCGCGTATTCCTTAACCATTTGTGGCGCAACGAAAGTGAAGGCCGGGTTCACTTCGATCCTGAGCATGTTCCGGTTTATGCCGACCGTCTGCGTCGACGGCCGCCTGGTTCCGAGTCGTTGGGCTTGTCGGCGCATTGCGACGGCGGCTCCGTCGAGCGGTGGATCGAGGGGAACTTCCGCAAGGTGTACCGCCATGTGTTCGACGGCAACTGGCGTCGATACGATCCGTTCGACGCCGCGTTCCGGCCGGACGTAGAAGAGATCGCGTCGCCCGCAGTGTGTTCGATGTTCCGCACATTTCAGGGGTGGACTGCGTTGACGCCGCAAGGGCCTGGCGACGGCACACTGCAACTCGTGCCTATCGCGAACTCGATGGCTTATATCCTGTTGCGCGCCCTTCAGGACGACGTTGCAGACGACGACCTGTGCGGGGCGATGCCTGGCCGCGCGCTTTCGATCAAGCCGGAATTTCATGCGCCGCTTTTCGACGCGCTGTCATCGATTCCCCACATGCAAGCGGGCGATACGGTGTTCTGGCACAGCGACGTGATCCACGCAGTGGAAGACGCGCATCGCGGTGCAGGCTACAGCAACGTGATGTATATCCCTTCGGCGCCCGCATGTGCCAAAAACGACGAGTACCTCAAGCGCCAGTTGCCGAGCTTTTTGGAAGGCAAGAGCCCGCCTGACTTCCCGACTGATCATTTCGAAGTCGACTTTGTCGGGCGGGCTACCGTCAACGACCTGACGCCTCTCGGTAAAGCCCAACTCGGTTTCGATCTGTAAGCGCTCGTGGTGCACGCCATCGTGGCGTGCGCCTGTCTGGCGATTCATAAAGAAAACTAACGGAGACAGCAATGAAAAGATTATTCATGTCAGCCGCAATTGTCGCAGCCGCGCTCGCTACAGGTGCCGAGGTCGCAAGCGCTGCCGAGTCACTTTCTGTGTTGCACTGGTGGACCTCGGGCGGCGAATCTAGAGCGATTAGAGTGCTCAAGGACGACATGAATAAACAGGGCTACGAGTGGAAAGACTTCGCCGTAGCGGGAGGAGCGGGTGCGGCTGCCATGACGGCGTTGAAGACCCAGGTCATGTCCGGTTACGCGCCGTCGGCTGCACAGATCAAAGGGCCACTGATACAGGACTGGGCCGATCAGGGGGTGCTGGTCGATATCGATAAATCCGCTACCGACTGGAAAGCCCAATTGCCAGCGCAAATCAACAAGACCATGATGTCAAAAGGCCACTACGTGGCCGCGCCATTCTCGGTGCATCGGATCAACTGGCTGTGGATCAACAAAGCCAACCTCGATAAAGTGGGAGGCAAGCCGCCCGCGACGTGGCCAGAGTTCTTCGCGCTCGCCGACAAATTCCGTGCTGCCGGCATTACGCCCGTCGCGCGTGGTGGCCAGCCTTGGCAAGACATGACCATCTGGGAGGCGGTTGTGCTTTCTCAGGGCGCGGATTTTTATCGCAAGGCCTTAATTGATCTCGACCAGAAAACACTCACTTCGCCCCAGATGTTGCAGGTATTCCAGATTGCGCGAAAAATTCAGGGTTACTTCGATAAAAGCTCTGCGGGGCGCGACTGGAATCTTGCGACCGCGATGGTTATCAACGGATCCGGCGGGATGCAATTCATGGGGGACTGGGCGAAAGGCGAGTTCGCGAATGCGAACAAGAAAGCCGACATCGACTATATCTGCGCCGCTGCACCTGGTACGTCAAACGCCTTCACCTACACGGTAGACTCGTTCGTGTTCTTCCAGCAGAACGGCAAAAAAGAAGCGACGCCTGGACAACTTGCGCTTGCCCGCACGATCATGTCTCCCAATTTTCAGGAACAGTTCAGTCTCTACAAAGGCTCCATTCCTGTCCGGCAGGACGTCCCCATGGACAAATTCGACGCCTGCGCGAAGAAGTCATACGCGGATGAGCAATCCACAATTAAATCCAACACGTTCTTTCCGTCGTTCGCTTTTGGCGATGTCCAGTCGTCGGCCACCGAAGGTGCAATTACCGACGTCGTGACGAACTTCATGAACTCCAATGAAGACCCGCAAGAGGGAGTACGTAAAGTTTCCGCTGCGGCAAAGATCAAATAGGCTGATAGCGCGGACGTCCGCTTCCCCGTCGGGAGTGGACCCTTGGGATGATTTCCCCAATTCTCTTCCTGAGATCATTCAGTCGTTCGAATGACCGCCATTGGCGTGGACGCCAAATGAATGGCGTTGGCCGTTTCATGGACTCGAGCAACCGGCCTTGGCAGGGGGCCATAAGACGGTAATGCAAGTAGTCCATGATCGCTAGCGCACTTGGACTTCCGCACGACGGCGCCAACCAGCTATCGGTCGATCGCGGACCGATGATGTATATCGCATCAGCCGTTTATTTCCGTACTCAATTAGCATCGTTTCAACGCCGGCTAGCCGCCGCGTTCGACAATAGAACTGGTTGATTGCCTCAAGGCGCCGGTCACGCATGTGATCTCCCCTGAGTAGGAGCAACTGGTATGGCGATGGGCCACCGGCAATGGTCAGCTACAGAATGGTTTCGATTTTAATGCCGCTGGACGGACAAGCTGTTTGCGAATCGGTGCAGCGAAACCTTGGCGTTGAAGAGGGTCCGTTCTTGCTTGTGCTTTTGCTCCGACCAACTCATGGGTGGACGCGCTCGCAATGCTTAATCATATTTTTCTGTCTTTTATGTCGAATGCAAACATATTGGCGGAGTGCATTGACTCGCGTTCATTTCTGATTAGCAAATGACAGGATCGCAAGCGAAGCCTGCTCTTTCCCGAAGTTTATTATTCTTGACAATTTAATCATCCTACCTACCCTTAGCAAAGCTTGGCGACATCTCAATCGCCTGCGCGCACCACCATTAAGATAACGGCTGTTCGGGGATTTGCATCAAAAAGTCCACGG
The DNA here is from genome assembly GCF_902859935.1 of Paraburkholderia fynbosensis. Classification (GTDB taxonomy): domain Bacteria; phylum Pseudomonadota; class Gammaproteobacteria; order Burkholderiales; family Burkholderiaceae; genus Paraburkholderia; species Paraburkholderia fynbosensis. The sequence continues at coordinate 12,179 of NZ_CADIKI010000013.1, read as the reverse complement.
TCGATGGGTCGGTCACGCGGAGTCGAGTTCGCAACGTGTGGTCTGGCGAGCCCCCACCGGCGTATAACCGAGGGGCTGTCATGGCTGCCAGATCAAATTGCTGGGTATCCTCGAACACCCGTGCTGGCCGCGTGCGTCGGCAACTGCCGACTCCGCTGGCGACGCGGCACAAGCGGCTCAACCGTTTCAGCATCCTCCATGCGATATGGCTCATCGGCCTGTCACCAGTCTCGACATCGGCGCAGACGACGACTGTTCTACCCAACCTCTCCGGAAATGAGGCAATCAACAACGGCGCGAATACGCTGATTGTTGGTACCGACAACACAAGCACCAGTTTTTCCGGCGCGATCATCAATTCAGGTCCACCAGGAGGAGCGGGATTCTTCTTCAAGACTGGTGCGGGGATACTGACCCTCGACGGCGCCAGTATTCAGGGTGGCTCGGCCTTCGTGGTCGGCGGCGGACTGGCGGTGACGAGCAGCAACGCCGCGATCGATTATCTTTCGCTGGGCCTGGGCAATGCCCCAACTGTTCCCGGATCGACGTCGTCTGGCACGTTGAACGTGAGCGGCGGCACGCTCGCGATCAACTCCGCGCTTCAGCTCGGCGACTTTCGCGGTACTGGCACGGTCACGCAGACCGGGGGCAACGTCGTGTTCGGCACGCCGGGCACGCCGACGTCGCTGAACATCGGCAATCAGGGCGGCGCCGGCACCTACAACCTGTCGGGTGGCACCGTCACGTTCGGCAACAGTGCCACCGATTTCGTGACGCTCGGCCGTAACTCGGGCACTAACGCGCCCAGCACCGGCACGCTGAACCTCAGCGGCGGCACCTTCAACGTGGCGAACGGCGCGCTGTTCCTCGGCTCGAATGTCACCTCGACGGCCGGCGCGGGCACCGGCACGATCAACCAGACCGGCGGGACGCTCGCGATCGGCAGCGCGTCGAGCCTGTATCTCGCGGCGGCGGGTAACGGCACCTATAACCTGTCGGGCGGCATGCTGCAGATCGGCGGAAGCTCGCTGTTTGGCGACTACAACAATATGGGCGGCACCTATGCATTCAATCTCGGCGGCGGAACGATACAGGTGGTGGGCTCGGCATTGAGCGCAGGCGTCAACGCAACGCTGGTCGGCGGCACGACGTCGACCATCGACACCAACGGCATCGGTGCGACTTGGTCCGGTGTGCTGTCGGGCAGCGGATCGCTGGCCAAGGCCGGCAACGGTGCGCTGACGCTGACCAATACGAACACCTATACGGGCATGACGAGCATCTCTGCTGGCACGCTGGCACTGACGGGCAGCGGCAGCATCAATTCGACCAGCGGGATGGTCAACAATGGTACGTTCGACATCTCGGGCGTCACTGCAACTCCGATTCCAGGAGTCCCGACGGGCGTCGTTCTGCTGCCGAACCTGTCGGGTAGTGGCACGGTAATCGACGGCACGAACATCCTGGTCGTTGGCACCGACGGCACGAGCACCAGATTCTCTGGCACCATCGTCGATACCGGCACAGCAAGCGACACGCAGCAGGGCATCTTCGTCAAGACCGGCGCAGGGACGTTCACGATCGACGGCGCGCGGATTCAGGGCGGCTCTGCTTTTGTGGTGGGCGGCGGACTGGCAGTCGCCAGCGGCAACACCGCGATCGACTATCTTTCGCTGGGACTCGGCAACGCGCTGGCTACGCAGGTTCCCGGATCGACCTTGTCTGGCACGTTGAACGTGAGCGGCGGCACGCTCGCGATCAACTCCGCGCTTCAGGTCGGCGACTTTGGCGGTACCGGTACGGTTACACAAACCGGTGGCAATGTCGTATTCGGTACGCCGGGCACGCCGGTATCGCTGAACATCGGCAACCAGGGCGGCACCGGCACCTACAACCTGTCAGGCGGCACCGTCACGTTCGGCAACAGTGCCACCGACTTCGTGGCGCTCGGCCGAAACTCAGGAAGCAGCGCACCGGGCAGCGGCACGCTCAACCTGAGCGGTGGCACCTTCAACGTGGCGAACGGTGCGCTGTTCCTCGGCTCGAACCTCACGTCGACAGCGGGCGAAGGCACCGGCACGATCAACCAGACCGGCGGGACGCTCGCGATCGGCAGCGCGTCGAGCCTGTATCTCGCGGCGGCGGGCAACGGCACCTATAACCTGTCGGGTGGCAAGCTGCAGATCGGCGGAAGCTCGCTGTTTGGCGACTACAACAATCTCGGCGGGACCTATGCATTCAATCTCGGCGGCGGAACGATACAGGTGGTGGGCTCTGCGTTGAGCGCAGGCGTCAACGCAACGCTGGTCGGCGGCACGACGTCGACCATCGACACCAACGGCATCGGTGCGACGTGGTCCGGCGTGCTCTCGGGAAGCGGAGCACTGGCCAAGGTCGGCAACGGCGTGCTGACGCTAACCGGAGCAAACACGTATAGCGGCGGCACGGCACTGAACGGCGGCACGCTCAGTCTCGGTACTGCAACTGCAATCGGAACCGGCACGCTGGCGATGGCGGCCAACACCACACTCGACTTTGGCAACAGCTACGCGTTGAATAATGCAGTGACGTTGTCGGGCGACCCGACGTTCAACGTCAACCCGGGGCTAACCGGCACGCTCGCGGGCACCATCAGCAACGGCACCGCGCCCGGGGACCTCGTGAAGACCGGCGCAGGCAATCTGGTGCTGAGCGCGGCGAACACCTACACCGGAGCCACCACGATTTCGGCCGGCACGCTGGCGCTCGTGGGAGCGGGCGCGATCGCCCAGTCGAGCGGTGTGACGGCCAACGGTACATTCGACATCGCTGGCGCGGACGCCGGCGTATCGATTCGCAGCCTTTCAGGAAGCGGCAACGTGGCGCTTGGCACACGCACACTGACACTGACAGCCGCTAATGGCGACTTCGGCGGCGCGATCGCGGGCAGCGGAGGACTGACTCTTGACGCCGGGCTCCAACGGTTGAGCGGCACGAGCATGTACACCGGCAGCACGAACGTTCAGGGCGGCGAACTGCGGGTGGACGGGGCGCTCGTCAATTCCGCCGTCACGGTCGGAAGCGGCGCGACGTTGTCGGGCACCGGCCGCGTGGCGGGCGCGACGATCAACGGCGGCGGGACCGTTTCGCCCGGCAGTTCGATCGGCACCCTCACCGTCAATGGCGCTTACTCGCAACTGGCAGGTTCGATGTATGCGGTACAACTCGCAGACATAGTCAGCGCTTCCGATCGCATCGTGGTCAACGGCCACGCGACGCTCGCCAACGGCGCGATTCTCGACGTGAGCGGGCCGAGCTCGGGCGTCGTGTTGCCGACGGCGCGATATACCGTGCTGACTGCTACTGATGGCGTCAGCGGAACCTACACACTTACTGGCAATACGGGCATATCGGCGTTCTACCGGCTCTTGACCAGTTACGACGCCAACGACGTGTATCTGAGTGCGCAACAGTTCCGCCGTTTCGCGGACGCCGCGCTGACGCCGAATCAGATCGCGACCGCCGGCGCGCTCGACTCGCTGCCGGCCGGCAGCGCGCTGCGGGCGGCGATCGGCGACTTGCAGACGGATGCCACCGCGCGTGGCGCGTTTGACCAGTTGTCCGGGGAGATTCATGCATCGGCGAAAACCGTGCTGCTGGAGCAGAGTAGCGTGACGCGCGACGCGGCAATCGACCGGCTGCGCGATGCCTACTGCGGTGTCGGCGCGAGCGACGCGGCGATCCGTACCGCGCCGGTCACCCCGCGCGCGGGCGAGACTACGTGCAACCCGCGAGACACAGTCGTGTGGACGCGCGGCTTCGGCTCATGGGGCTCGACCTCGGGCAACGACAACGCGGCACGAGTGAGCCAGTCGATAGGTGGCGTGTTTGTTGGCGCGGATACGCCCGTTTTCGGGAACTGGCGGGCGGGCGTGTTTGGCGGCTACGACCATTCGACGTTCGACGTGGACCAGCGCAATTCATCGGGTTCGAGCGACGACTATCATCTTGGCGTGTACGGCGGATCGCAATGGGGCTCGCTCGGATTACGCCTCGGTGCGAGCTATACATGGCATAGCATCGGCACGAGCCGCTCGGTCGCTTTCGCTGGCTACGCCGATCACCTCGACGCAGGCTACGACGCGGGCACGGCCCAAGTGTTCGGCGAGGTCGGCTATCGCTTCGATGTCGATAACGTGAAGGTGGAGCCTTTCGCGAACCTCGCCTATGTCAACCTGCATGTCGATGGATTCAGCGAGCAGGGCAATGCGGCTGCGCTAACCGGAAACGGCGACACGATCAACATGGCGTATTCGACGCTCGGCGCACGCGCGTCGACCGCATTCGCGCTGGGGAACGTCACGCTGGTCACAAGCGGCTCGCTGGGCTGGCGTCATGCGTACGGCAACTCGACGCCCACCTCCGTCCTCGCATTAAGAGGCAGCATGCCGTTCACCGTCGCAGGGGTGCCCGTCACGAGAGACAGTGCTGTGGTGACGGCAGGCTTCGGGACGGCATTGACCCGTAATCTGTCCGCGCGTGTGTCGTATTCCGGCGAGTTCGGTGGCGGCTACCAGAACCAGGGCGTGTTCGGTGATCTGACGTGGCGGTTTTGATGCAGCGATTGTCAACGTGAGCGGCATTGTCATCGCCAAGGTCAATGAGACATGAACTTATTGCCATTCAATGATATGAAATTGCAGCAAAGCAGAAGCGTTGACCAGTACATATCTCGCCAGCGAGTCTCGCCAACCCGGCGCCTTGGATTCCGGCATCGCAGGAAAGCAATGAGCAAGTTGTAGTTCGTCATTTGCTGTCTGGACGAGTTGAGGGTTGACGGGCCGTTGTACTTTTAAAGTTGTCGTGGGGCCGCCTCCTCGCGAAGGCGGCCGCTGAAATGTCGACGCGAAGATTCAGGCGACGGACCGCAGTTGGGCGGATTTTGCCTTTACCCGGTCAGACAGATTTCAACTCTTTCTGGACGTTCTTGCGACAAATGGCGTGGGTATGTGCTGAACCTTCTCGTTTCCGCACTTCGGACAAGGCGGATGAGCGGTTTGATGTTCAGCAAGATGCTCGGCATGTTCGAAGATTTCACCGCACTTCTCGCACCTGTACTGGTAAGTCGGCATGACATTCCTCCAACGGGAATCCCGCCCGCCATGTTGACCAGATACTGCCAGCGACGCTGGCAGTGTGGTAATACCCATTCTATGCAAGAAAGTGCACAAACGCCCCCGGACGTGTCTCGCACAGCGCTCGTTGTATGCGCCGCAGCCAACGCCGGGCCCCGTCCACGGCGGGGTAGGTAGTAGCACGTACCGGCCGCCTCGCATCGGTCGGGTACTGCTCGTTGCGACGGGCCGCACCCGACCCGAACCGGCCGCTCGTGCCGGCGCCCTTCCTGTGGCTGCTTATGGAGCGGAACAGCCGTCCAAGTGACAGATTGGTCAGGTGGGCAAACGTCAGCAACTGCCCGACCTCTGCCGGCTGTGGTAGACCCGGGGGCGTCCATTGCAGCTCGTCGATCCGGGGCGTCACCTATTTCGGCTTGGAAAGGTTTGCGGCCATCCAGCTGCCCCGCCCCGCGTGACTTGCCGGCTCCTCAGAGCCGGCAGGATCGCGATTGGCCCTTGCCACTATTCGTCAACGTCTTCGTACATCGGTTCCAGTTTTCGTGTGGGCCTCGGCGGCGAGACGAAAAGGCGTAGGCGCATTACACAAAGGCTGTTAGGAGAGACCTGGGACCTCGACGCATAGCGTATTCTTTTCAGTGACAGTGCATTGTCGCCGAAAGGATGATGACCTTCATAGCAATGATGAGAATTCCTCATCGAGACGAAACATGGCTATTGCGTCGACGCACGCGACAGCACTAACTTAGCGCGCACTGAGTCGCGAGTGTCCCGGGCAGAACGGAAACGATTAGTCGTTTCATCGCCACCCGATTGCATTCACGCATGGCCATGCAGTAAATGCAAGACGCGCGCTTTTCGATGTGCCCAGCATCTGGCCATTCAATGATGAGACGTTTTCTCTTTGCGCAGTCCCGCTTCACCGGAACTTCCGCTCCGATCCGCCGAGTGTGTGTATTTGCTACTGCTCTCAATGCTGGTGTCGGTCTCGGGCCGAGCAGGAGCGTTCTCCATGTAAACAGTCGGACTCGCTGCGTCGTCGAACATGTTCACTTCTTCCTGGGAGTAGGCGGCAGCGTCTCCCATGAAACCTGCCGACAGAAGAACCAGAGCTGGCAGTACGATTGCGTTGCTCATCGCTCGCCTCTGTATTTCAAATGGCGCTCATCGCTGTCATCCAGACGCGACGCCACGCCATCAATTTGTGGATGCAGCGAGTCGGTACACCCGACCTGCTGCGCATTACAACCAATTGCGGCGCATGTGACGCGCGAGAGGTCGGCCGCGCACAAATCCAGTACGGCTCCTGCCTCGCCCAGTTCGATGCTCGCGGTCCGGACCCGGCCGTCCGCAAGCGAAGAGACGGGCGCACGCAGCACAAGCGCCACGATGATTCCGGGAACCAAGCCTCGCTTCATGTGTGTCTCCCGATTGGGCGGACGGATGAGTCGCGGTAAGTGCCGGGACCATGTGTTCGCATGCACACAGTTGTAGATGCCGCATGCCGATATAGAAATAGCAAGGAATGACCATGCGGCGATGCGTGAGGTGGGCCATAGCCGGCGACGTAGGACGTTTTTCTGCCGTGGACTAAACTTCATGTGCTTATCGTTCAACCAGAGCGCCGCGCAGTTTCAAAGCCGTTGTCACGGTTGAACTGCGAACACGGCGCACCGTGCATGCCTTTTGCCACCACCCGGAGGTGTCATGACCCTCTTCATCATTGAACGGAACTTTGCGGAACAACTCGAATTTACGAGCGAGGGTGCGGCGGAACTGACCGAAATAAACGATGAAGTCGGCGTCAAATGGCTGATTTCCTTCCTGACCGCCGACAAGCGAAAGACGTATTGCCTCTACGAAGCAGACAACATGGAAGCGATCCGCGAGGCGGCGCGTCGGGGGCACGTACCTGCTGACGAAATAATTGAAGTGACGGAACACAGGCCGGAGTGGCTGCTTGCCGCTCGCTGACGAGGCAGCGCCGAACGCCGCCTTACTGACCAGAATTGACTATTTCCGCGGACGGCGCCTTCGCCTATAAATGCTTCATGCCTCGGTCTTTCGTGGAGAGACGACATGAACTGGCGCTCGCTCGTATGGCTCGTCATTGCTGCAGCCCTGTTCACCGCATGCGGATCTTCAAAACCTCACGTCGACGCATTGCAAATCCGCCAGATCAATGTGAACGGCGTCTCCCTGACTTATGAGCAGCAAGGCGCTGGTGATACGGTCATTCTCGTCCACGGCGCCATCGCCGACCGTCGGGCTTGGGACGCTACCCGTGATGCGGTCGCAGCGCGTTACCGGGTCATCGCGCCATCGAATCGCTATTTCGGTGTCGATCCGTGGCCGGACGACGGCGCAAAGTTCTCCGCGCAGACCCACGCCGACGATCTGGCGGCGATTATCCGCGGGTTGGATGCGAAACCCGTGAGGTTAGTGGGTTGGTCATATGGCGCGGACATTGCTCTGCTTGTGGCCGTGCAGCACCCCGACCTCGTCAACGGCGTTTTTGCGTATGAGCCATCCATTACGACGTTCGTCACTGACCCCGGCGATCGCAAAGCGATCCTGGCCGATCAACAAATGGCATTTGGGCCGGCTTTTGCGGCTTCGAAGCGAGGCGATCAACAGGCAGCACTGCGCCCGTTTGTCGATGGGGTGAACGGTTCTCCGGGCACCTTCGATCGGCTCCCCGCTCCAGTGCGGACTGTGCTGTCGGAGAACGCGCGGACAATTCCTTTGCAACTCAATGCACCGCCGCCGCCGGCGATCACCTGCGCCCAGCTCGGCAAGATTGCACCGCCCGTTGCCATCGCGCGCGGCACCGACACACGGCCGTTCTTTCGCATCGCCGCAGATACCGCGCACCGGTGTATTCCCGGATCGAAGCTCATCCTGATCCAGGGCGGCCGTCATATGTCGCCTGTGGAGTTGCCAGAGGAATTCAACACCGCGCTGCTAGCTTTTCTCTCGCAAGGGCGCTGAGGACCGGCTCAGGTGTGAAGCAGACCGGCATGACTGGCAAACGCGGCGGCTTCCGTCCGATTCGCCGTATAGGTCTTTTCGAGGATGCTCCTGATGTGATTCGCGACGGTGTTGGAGCTGATCTCGAGAACGTGGGCAATGTCGCGATTATTTCTGCCAATTGCTACGAGACGCAGGACTTCCACTTCGCGTTTGGTCAATCCGCATGGATAGCGAGGCTCGTCGGACAGCCTGTCCAGCACGGCGCTGAGCGCTTCGATTCGCGCAACGAGCTGCGGCATTCCAAAGGTCCTCGCATCGGCGACGGCAGTCTCAAGCAGTTCGCGCGCGAGTGGCCGGTCCTCCGGAGCACCTCGCACGTGAAGCATCCATGCGTACCAGTAACGTCCGTGCGCGAGCCACACCCTCGCGCCCGTGCGCGCGTCAATCTCGTTGGCAACAATGAAGTGCTTCTGCGCGACGTCCCAGCGTTTTTCTACCGTCGACAACATTCCGAGCAGCCGGTCTGCCGCGCCGAGACACGGACCTCCTATATCCAGCAGGAGCGTGGTGCCCTGATACGGCTGCAGCATTCGGTAGATACGTGCCGCGCGAGGCGCGTCTTCCTGATAAACACAAACCTCCGCGGCGAAACACGCGCGCGTCAGCGCGTCGGCATTCGCCGGCATGGCTGGCATCGCGTCGACGCCCAGCGCCTCCAGCTCACTTTGCGCGGCTTCCCGCATACCGAGCTCCGCGTAAATCAGCGCGAGGCCGGGCCGCCACAGCGATGCCGAAGGACTCTTGCGGACGATCAACTGCAAGGCGGGCAACACCTCTCTGAGGCGGCCCTGCTCTCGCCGGATACAGAACATCTGCATGCCGTATGCAGTAGAGGCTACGTCGTGCACGACGCGCCCCCCGATGGCGAGCGCTTCCTCGGCCTGCTGCTCCGCACGATCGAACGCGCCCTCATTGATCGACAGCAGCGTTTCGAAACATAGCCCGACCGCCTGGTGATAAAGCGAGTTGATCTCGTGCGAAACGCGGCGATCGGCATCGAGCGTCGCGCGCAGCGTGGGCATGTCGCCGACCCGAACGAGATCACAGAGCCGATATGCCATCAAGTCGGCAAGCGTCCAGTTCAGTTCGCTCGACGATTGGGCGATTGCCCACGCTTCGTTGCCGGCCGCGAGACGCTCATGCAGCAGAGCCGGCCAATAGCCCGCCGATGTAATCGACGTCAGCGCAAGATAAAGCGCACGTGGCTCGCGGAGTCGCCGTGCGAGCTGCACGCAGGCGCGCCAGGTGCTGTGCGCTTCCTCCGCGAGATTCGAATACACGTAGGCGCGACAAAGACACGCAAGCAATTCGACGCGGGCAGTGTCGTCTCGCTCGTGGGCGTTGATCGCTTCCACGAGCAGCGCGACAGACTTCTCGCCTGAGCGAGCGCTGCGGAAGTTCGCATGTTCGAAGCCGATCGCGGCACGCGCGAACTGCCCGGCTAGCGCGTGACGTTTCGCGACGGCGGCCGCTTCGAGAAACGCGGCGCGACTCGACTCCGCTGCACCTAGATCGGCCTGCGCGCGGCCTAGCGTCAACAGCAACTCGCAGCGAAGCGTCGCGTCCTCGCTGAAATACTGGTCTTGCAGGGACAAAGCGAGCCGATACAGCCGGGACGCCTCCTCATAAGCAAACGATTCCGCGGCCTGGGCGGCGGCGCGACGCGCATAGGTCAAAGCCTTTACTGCGCCGCCGTGGCGACCCGCCTGCGCGAAATGATGCGCAAGCTGCGCAATGCGGGGTGCAGGATTGCCGCGCTCCGGCGCCTCCAGCCATTCGCCGATCGCACCATGCAAGCGCTCGCGGCGCACCGCGAGCAATTCGTCGTAGAGCATGTCGCGGATCAGCACGTGACTGAATCGAAGCGTGTGCTTATCCGCGGTGGCTTCGAGCAGGCTCGCGCGAAGCGCAGCTTCCAGGCTCGATAGCACGGCCTCTTCATCACCTCCCGCGAGCCAGATCAACAACTCTATTTCGAAGGTTCGGCCGATGCACGCGGCGATCGTGAGCAGCCCCCTGGCGCGCTCGGGAAGATGCCGGACGCGGCCCGCTATCACATCACGCACACCTTCAGGAATCGTCGTGAGAAGCACCGGATCGCCGTGCTCGCGGGCGCCAGCGCGTTCACGGTGTTCCATCAGGAGCCGCACGGTCTCCTGCAGGAAGAGAGGGTTGCCCTCGGTGCGTTCGTGTAGCGCTCGGACCAGTTGCGGAGTCGCTGTGGTTCCACTCGCTGAAGAGACGAACTGACCCGCTTCGGCGCAATCGAGGCCTTTCAAATGCAGGCGGCGAAAACCGGGAGTGCGCAACAGGTCCGCAAATGCGTCGTTCAGAGGATGATCGTCGGGAACGTCGGTGTCGCGGTAGGTGCCAAGCACCGCGAGCGGTGCGTCCACGAGTTGGGCAGAAAGAAAAGCGAGCAGGCGGATCGATGTCGGGTCCGCGCAGTGAAGATCGTCGAATACAAGCAGAATCGGGCGCTGCCGGGCTGCACGCAACCAGAAGTGCGTGATGGCGTCGAATAGCTCGAACCGCGCCTGAGCCGTGTCTATCTGTCGAGGCAGCGGCTCGTCCGCCGCGGCAGGGCTGCAAACCTCAGGAATGGCAGCTCCGATAGCCGATCTGTCCGCCGGGGTGAGATGACCCGCGCCGCACGCTTCGGTGCCTTGGGTGTGCGAGCGGAAAAGCTGTCGCCAGGGCCAATATGCAGGCGCACCGGGTTCTTCAAGACATCGTCCCCAATGCACGACGAAATTGGAGGGCGCGGCCGCGGCGACGATCTCCTGCGCTAGCCTCGTTTTTCCGATACCGGCTGCTCCGGCAAGTAACATGACCCGACCATGACCTTGCGCGGCTTTGCAAAGCGACGCCTCGGCCAGCCGCAGCTCCTCATTTCGTCCGACAAAAAAGCCAGTTCCTTCCGCCGTTGCCTGGTCCATGCGTGCGCCTCGAAAAAGCCACGTGCATGCTCCACCGTCATGCTGCTTGCGCTGGGACATATACTGCTATTCGTTATAGATAAGGACCTCAACTGCATCAAGACCAGCCCCTCCACGTCCCCGGGACGGCGAGACTGAGCTCAATGTCTCGCGCGAGCGCCGTTGCAGCACCGTCGTGCACATACAGAGGTATGAACTATCTTTATCCGAGAGGTGAGCACGAGATACCGTCGGCGCGCAGCCTGCCTCTCGAATACCCTGGTCCAGGTTCGCTCCAGACAGGCTTTGTTTCAAGGAGGCGTTTTCGATGAGTGACCAATATTCTTCGGCACTCGATACCGCCTACCGCAGAGCGATTCGATTCCACGAGGCAAGCAAAGGCCTGCCGGCACGAGCGCCTGCGACGTTCGATCAACTGCTTGCAGCTTTCGGCGGTCCGATGAGGGATGCCGGTATCGCGCCGGGAGTCGCCTCAGCCGGATCTTGAGGCGTGTGCCACGCCTCACAGCGATCTAGCGCTTCTGTCTGAGTAAGTCAAATTGGCGCTGTTGTCTCAGCGAATCCAGTTCGCGCTGCTGCCTCAGCAAATCCAGGTCGCGCTGTTGTTTCAGTAATTGGAGTTGTTCGTTCTGGAGTTCGATCTGTTGCTTCTGCGCTTCCAATTGCGCTCTATAGGCCCCCATGCTTTGATCAGCCAGCGCTCCCTGCGGGTAAGTCTGCGCGTAGGTGATGGAACAGCCAGCCGCCAATGTCGCAGCAACGATAAGTGCTTTCATGATGCCCCTCGCACGAATCTCCTTTGAAATATCTTAGGCCAGAAAGGCCGGGCATCGGCGGGACCAACGTGGCTATCGGCGTCGTGCGTGGATCGGTGATTGCGTATGTTGAGCGAGCGGCGTGATTTTCGCAGTGGCAACGAGAGGCCGGGATCGACCCCTCTCGGCCGTTCAACCTCCGGCTGGCGCGACGTTTTTTCTCAAGGGGATTGTGTTGAAAAAGTCTGTCGACGCGCGGATTGTTCGGTATCCTGGAAGACATCGATCGACGGGAGTGATTCGTCATGATGGGTCAACTGGGCAGCGGACAAGACAAA